>CAMCHJ010000006.1 GCA_945874665.1 Chitinophaga pinensis
GCTGCTTTCCTTGTTTATAAATGGTATCCAGTATGTCAATGAACTTATCTCTCTTCAAGATCTCTTCAATCTCCAAAATCCCCCTCTCCAATCCCAACTCCCGACCATCTGTCGTTCGAAGCGGCTGCAAAGGTACAATTTTTAATTTCACTTTTGCAAACAAAAAAATTAATTTTTGAAGCTCGTACCCAGGGCGGGACTTGAACCCGCACGTCCTCAACGGACACAGGATTTTAAGTCCTGCGTGTCTACCGATTTCACCACCTGGGCCCGTGAGCGGGAAACGAGACTCGAACTCGCGACCCCAACCTTGGCAAGGTTGTGCTCTACCAACTGAGCTATTCCCGCAAAAATGTTTTTCTCAATGAACACCCGTTTGTGACGGGACAGCAAAGGTAGCTACTTTTTTAAATGTAGCAAGGGCTGTCTTAAAAAAAATGAACAGAAATCTGGAAGTCGTTCATTATCAAAAGCCTTAGGTCAATTTTTTTTTAAAAAGCAATCTAAAAATACCTTTATAAGCCCCTAAAGGCACGTAATCGGCTGTGGCACGCGTAGCGTTTTCATCCTAAAAAGCCGCTACCAAGCGAATATTGAGCAATCTTCCAGTTAGATAATTGGGGATGTTTTGCAAAAAACCCTCCGTATCGAGCACCCACAAATAGGAGATGGTATTGTTGACCTGCAGCAAGTTGAAAACCTCGGCATTGACCCAGAGCGATTTGAAGTGTTTGCCGAAGCCTTTTTTACCCCAATTCGCCCCTTCACCTATTAATAGCTTACTAAACCCAATGTCGACACGGCGGTAAGCTGGCATACGTAAGGTATCCCGGCCACGGTCGTAATCTGGTGGGCCATACGGCAAGGGCGTACCATAAACAATGTTCAGGTGTACCTTATAAGTAGGGCTGCTTGGTAGGAGGTCTTGGAACATGATGTTAAACATAGCCACCTGATCGGTTGGGCGCGGAATGTAGCCAGCCGGTGTTTGGTTTCCATTGGCATCTGTATAAAAGGTACCTTCTACAATTTCACGGGTTCGCATGAGCGAGAGACTGGCCCATGACTGCAGCGTATTCACAAACTCGCCATTGATACGCAAATCTATTCCTGTGGCGTATCCCCTTGCATTGTTTTCACCTAGGTACCGCACCCGCACATTATCGAGTTCGTAAGGCACCAAATCGCGAAGGTCTTTATAATATACTTCTGACACAAAACGAAACGGGCGATCGTAGGCCTTGAATGTATAATCCGCCGCTGCTACATAATGTATGGCACGTTGCGCCACGATGCCGCGGTTAAGTTGTCCAAACTGGTTACGCAGCTCGCGGTAGAAAGCCGGCTGCCCGTACATACCAGCTGAGGCTCGAAACACCCAGTCGCGCTGCCAACGCGGACTAAATGAAAGCTCGGCACGCGGACTCACCAAGGTTTCTTGGTTCCAGGTCCAGTAGTTGAACCGCACTCCCGCCGTTAAATTCATATTTAAAGCATCGTTGAGCAACCAGCTGTCTTGCACATAGCCCGAAATACGCTGACCTATCACCTGGTTATTCGTATAGATGTTTTCGCGCAGGCGCACAACCGAATCGCCGGGACTCCAACTTGGTACCGTAAAACCGGCAGAATCGCTGGTGCTCCATTCAAAAAGTCGGTCCTCGATGCGCTCCGTCTGCAACCGGAGTCCCCATTGCACATACCCCAAAACAGGAGACTGCCAATAGCCCTTGTGGTCGAAGGCATACACTTGCGTGGTGAGTTGATTACGCGCAAAATCCTGAAAGGCTCCCACGCCTCTTGTAAATGCCACTTTACCAAAATTCTCTGAGCCCAATTCCGTATCGAGTTGGTTGAGTAACCATGCTCCTTCTATGTCGAAATACTCGCGTTCATCGCTGGTATACATGCTACCGATAAATTTCAGCTGCAACAGTGAATGCGGCCGGTAGGTGACTGTAATGCCTGATGTAAAGGTTTTAAAGGAAGTTTGCTCGCGTCCATTAAAGAACACACGCAGCTGTAGGGCTTCTTTGACGGTGCCAAAAACCGTTTCTCGGTTGGCAGGCGTAACTCGGTAATCGTTTTGGTTGTAATTGGCCAAAAAGCTAAATTCCCACTTTTTGGAGGGTGTGAAGGTGAACAAGCCTTGAAAATCCCCAGCTGCAGGGTCATATTCACCCCGGGTATCGAGCGAGCCAAAGAGGTAACTGAGGGTACGGTAGCGGGTACCAATTAGATAGGTGAATTTTTTACTGCTATCGACGCCCTCCACCGATAAAGATCCACCGAGGAAGCTGGCTTGCACCCCCACCCGAAAGGATTCAGGTCGACGGTAACGCACATCCAATACGGAGCTCATTTTATCGCCATAACGAGCCTCAAAGCCTCCTGCCGAAAATTGTATGCTGCCAATGAGGTCGGGATTGATAAAACTCATGCCTTCTTGCTGGCCAGAGCGCATTAAAACGGGGCGATAAATCTCAATATCATTGACATATATGAGGTTCTCGTCGAAATTACCGCCGCGCACCGAATATTGTGAGCTGAGTTCTTGCGACGACCTGGCGCCCATGCCTTGCAAAATCATCTCGAAATTGCCAGAAGGGTTGGCCAAGGAGGAGCTGATTTTAGGGTCTATTTTGACCATGTTGGAATTGCGCTCCATGCGATCTTCCACCGAAACTCCTTGAATGCTAAAAACGGTGGTTTTTAATGCCACTTCTATTGGAATAGGGGTTTCTCCTGGTTTTATTCGAATACTTTTTTGCGCTGGCTCGTAGCCCAACGACTGAAAACGAAAATTGTAAACTTTAGATGCAGGCAGGCTCATTTCAAAATGACCTTTCTCATTGGTAGTTGTGCCAGCGTTCAGCTCCAACACAAAAACGCTCACCAATTCGAGCGGCTGTCCCCGTTCATCTACCACCTTGCCGCGCAGCAATACATTGGTAGCTTGGGCTCCAGCATTTTGAATGCACAGCATTCCTAGCAAAAGCACAAAGCTAATCCATCGTAACACTATGCCAAAACGCAGGAGCCCCAACCGTAGTATTTTAGAGCGCTTTTAAGCCAGCGATGGTAGCCAAAGGATCAGCTGCTGAGAATACAAAATTGCCAGCTACCAGCACATCAGCTCCAGCCGCCAGCAACAAAGGCGCATTTTGCTGATTTACGCCACCATCGATCTCAATTTTAAAATTGTAACCGTGTGTTTTCCTCAGGGCATCTAGCGCTTTGATTTTGTCGTAGGTGCGTTCTATAAACTTTTGGCCACCAAAACCAGGATTCACCGACATCAAGCAAACCAAATCGGTATCTACTAAAACGTCTTCGAGCAAATGTACTGAGGTATGTGGATTGAGGGCCACTCCTGCCTGCATGCCTGCCTTTTTGATTTCTTGGAAGGTACGGTGCAAATGGGTACTTGCCTCGAGATGCACGGTGAGAACAGCGGCACCAGCATCGGCAAAAGCTTGTACATAACGTTCAGGCTGCACAATCATGAGGTGCACATCGAGCGGCTTTTCGGCTTTTTTACGGATGGCTTCCAGGACCGGAAACCCAAAAGAGATGTTAGGCACAAATACGCCGTCCATGATATCGATGTGAAACCAATCGGCCTGCGAGCGGTTCACCATCTCCACGTCTCTTTGTAGATTGCCAAAATCGGCGGCTAAAATAGAAGGAGCTAAAATCACAATAAGTTATCTAAAGGCTGGCATGCCGGTAATGTCCATTCCAGTGATTAATAAGTGGATATCGTGGGTGCCTTCATAGGTCACCACCGACTCCAAATTCATCATGTGACGCATGATCGGGTATTCGCCGGTGATGCCCATGCCGCCATGAATTTGACGTGCTTCACGGGCCACGTGCAAGGCCATCTCCACATTGTTACGCTTGGCCATCGAAATTTGAGGCGTAGTAGCGCGGTCTTCGTTTTTGAGTACGCCCAAACGCCAAGTCAATAACTGCGCCTTGGTGATTTCGGTTAGCATTTCTGCCAACTTCTTCTGCGTCAGCTGAAAGGCTGCAATGGGTTTGTCGAACTGAATGCGCTCCTTCGCGTAGTTCAGTGCCGAATCGTAGCAATCCATCGCAGCGCCAATGGCGCCCCAAGCAATGCCATAGCGGGCTGAGTCTAAGCATCCCATAGGACCTTTTAAACCCGAAATATTCGGTAATAGGTTCTCTTTAGGCACTTTTACATTATCAAACACCAACTCACCAGTAGCTGAAGCACGGAGACTCCATTTGTTGTGGGTTTCGGGGGTAGTAAAGCCTTCCATGCCACGCTCTACGATGAGACCGTGGATTTTGCCAGCTTCATTTTTAGCCCAAACCACTGCGATGTCTGCAAATGGAGCATTCGAAATCCACATTTTGGCACCATTTAGCAGGTAATGATCACCCATATCTTTAAAATTGGTGGTCATGCCGCCCGGATTAGATCCATGGTCAGGCTCGGTTAAACCGAAACAACCCATCATTTCACCACTTGCCAACTTGGGTAAATATTTATGGCGCTGGGCTTCGCTACCATATTTATAAATAGGATACATCACCAAAGAGCCCTGAACCGACGCGGTAGAACGAATGCCAGAGTCGCATCGCTCCAATTCTTGCATGATAATGCCATAACTAATTTGGTCCATACCACCACAACCATATTCGGCGGGCAAAGAAGGTCCAAACGCCCCAATTTCACCTAAACCCCTGATGATGTGCTTTGGAAACTCCGCACGCTGGGCATAATCTTCAATAATGGGGCTCAACTCCTTTTTGACCCATGCACGCACGGTGTCGCGAATTAACTTGTGCTCTTCGGTGAGCAATTCGTCCATTAAGTAGTGGTCAGGATGTTGAAATCGATCAGTTCTCATGTTTAAGTTTTGAAAGTGCTACAAATTTAAGACTTTAGCCGGGTGTTTAAACCGAATTAATAAATAACCATTATGGGGCTAATTGTGTTGGAGGGAATGAAATTTAATGCTTTTCACGGCGTACACCGCGAAGAAGGCATTATTGGAGGTGATTTTATGGCTGATGTGTACCTAGATTATGCCTTTGAGAAGAACGAAGACCTGTTGGAAAAGACGGCCAACTACGAAATTATTTATGCCACGGTGGCAAAAAGAATGCAAACCCCGGTAAAATTAATTGAGCATTTGGCAGAATTAATTTTAGCAGATCTCGGAAAGCACTTTCCAGCTACGCCGATCCGGGTGCGGATCAGCAAATTTAGTCCACCCGTAGGAGGCGAACTCTATCGTGCTTTTGTGGAAGTAACAAACGAACCGCTCCCATAAACAGGGCAGCTATGCACTCGTTTGAATAGGCGCTCCATGGCGCTTTCGAAGGCGGTTCTAAATAGGCTGGCACTACCACCGCTGTGCATTCTCGCTTGCTTTATGAAAATCGCTTATTTGCCCAAAACCAACATTGCAGGAGCGATTTACTGATTTTTGTGACTAAAACGCCGCAAAGAGGCCTTATTTTTTGGTGGCGATGGCAAAATAATCGAGTGCTTGCTCATCAACTGGCGCAACAAAATAATCTGAAGCCACGATATCGCTCACCAACCCGCTATTTTCTTTTTTAAGGAGGATGCGATTGAGCCGATTGGCCAAATCATATGGCACTTGCAAAACGCGGCGGGGCAATCGGTATTGTAAATCAAAAATATCGAAACGGGTAAAGCGACGCACGGAAGCTTTGTTCTTCTCGTAATAGGACATCACTTTTTCGTTGCCAAAAATACCTTGCAAATCCACTTGATCAGCCCCAAAAACCTCCGACAAAATGCCCTTCATTTCTCCAGGTACATATTCGCGAATGTGCCACGGATTGCGACTGAGCGACATTAAGCGATTGGGCGTGGTTAAAATGAGCTTACCGCCTGGCTTGAGCACACGTTTAATTTCTTGCAAAAACAGAACATCGTTTTGAATGTGCTCAATCACTTGAAAAGTCACTACAAAATCAAAGCTGTTATCTGCTACACCCGTAAATGGTGGTACTTCCATTTGCAGGATGCGGCCGTGGGCTGGCACGGTGGCGCTGGTTGGGAATTTATCGATACCCAAATAACTGCTGCAATGCGGACCTAAAATGCTGATGCCGTAACCCTCTCCACAACCAACCTCTAACAAAGCACCGTTGATACGCTTGGCAGCTTCTTGGTAGGCAATGATGTGGCGCTGGTAAATCGGGTTTTCGGAGGCACTTTGCGCCGAAGAGCGTTCTGCAGTTTGAATCATGGGGCGAATATAATAAATAGAGAGAAGTGTTTGACTTCTTTACTAGGCTCGGCTATGGGAAAAAACTGGTAATTCGTTGGTTTTGAGGGTTAAGTTACGTTCAGCCAAAAAATGCAGCGTTGTTCTGGCCTTGGGTCACCAAAAACGGCTTTTTGCCTATTCAGGCATCTCCAATCACTTGCTTTAACTCATTGAGTAAAAACAATGCTTCAACCGGTGTAATGCGATTGATGTCGGTTTTTTCTAACAGCTCGCGTGCCTGGGCCAATTGCGGATCATTAATTTCGAAAAGCGACAGCTGGAACTCTTCCTTGCGCGAGCGCTGCAGCTTTTTGCTACCCTTGGCTTTTTCGCGCTCGAGTTGCATCAGCAGCTGATCGGCCTTGCGCACCACGGTTTGCGGCACTCCGGCCATGCGTGCGACATGGATACCAAAACTGTGTTCGCTACCACCCTTCACCAATTTGCGCAGGAAGATGATTTTATTACCATGTTCCTTGATACTTACATTAAAATTGTGAATGCGGTCGTACTGCACTTCCATTTCGTTGAGTTCGTGGTAGTGCGTAGCAAACAGCGTGCGCGGGCGGTACACCGGATGCTCGTGCAGGTATTCGGCAATGGCCCAAGCAATGCTGATACCGTCGTAGGTGCTGGTGCCACGTCCAATTTCGTCGAGTAGAATGAGCGATCGTGCCGAAATGTTATTGAGAATACTGGCTGTTTCATTCATCTCCACCATAAAAGTAGATTCGCCCGAGGAAATATTGTCGGTAGCACCCACCCGAGTGAAAATTTTATCGACCAGTCCCACCTGCGCCCGCTTGGCTGGCACGTAACAACCGATCTGCGCCAGCAATGTAATGAGGGCTGTTTGGCGCAGCAAGGCTGATTTTCCAGCCATGTTGGGACCCGTAATCATCAAAATCTGTTGACTGTGCGCATCTAAATAAATATCATTCGGCACATACCCTTCGCCAGCAGCCAAGCGGGTTTCAATCACTGGGTGCCGCCCGCCTTCAATGTGCAGTATTTCGGTTTCGTCAACCTCAGGGCGACTGTAGCCGCGTAGCTCGGCCAGGGTATAAAACGACCAAAGGCAATCTAAACGCGCCATCAATTGGGCATTGAGTTGAATGGGCTGGATGTATTCGTGCAAAGCCAACACCAAACTGGTAAAAAGCTTCTCCTCCAAAACGGCAATTTTTTCCTCAGCCGTGAGGTACTGCGCCTCAAATTCTTTGAGTTCCTCTGTGATGTAACGCTCGGCATTCACCAAGGTCTGTTTGCGAATCCACTCGGCTGGCACCTTGTCTTTGTGCGAATTGGTAACCTCTAAATAAAAGCCAAACACATTGTTAAAGCTAATTTTGAGGGAAGTAATACCTGTTCGCTCTATTTCGCGCTGCTGCATCTGGGCCATGTAATCTTTGGCTGAATAGGCAATCGAGCGCAATTTATCGAGCTCAGCATCCACACCAGCGGCCATTACCCCACCTTTGTGTAGCAGCATAGGCGCTTCCTCCTGCAATTCACGATCGAGGCGCTCACGTATGAGCTGACAAGGGTTGAGCTGCTCAGCAATGGTGAGCAGCTGCGGCAAGCCACTCGCGGCACACAAAACGCGTAAAGGCTCAAACAGATGCATCGAGCGGCGCAGTTGTACCACTTCACGTGGATTGATGCGCCCCACCGCCACCTTCGAAATGAGGCGCTCGAGGTCCCCAACCTGCGACAGCACACCCTCCAGCTGGCGCGCAAAAGCTGGCTCCGCAAAAAAGTGCTGCACCACTTCCTGGCGGTCTTTGATGCGGTCGATTTGCTTTAGCGGAAAAACCAACCAGCGTTTGAGCATGCGCGCGCCCATGGGCGAACGAGTGTGGTCGATGACCTGAATAAGCGGCACGCCGCCCTCATGCGCCGGGTCGAGTAACTCCAAATTGCGGATGGTAAAACGATCCATCCACACGTAATCTGCCGTATCAATCCGCGAAATGCCTGCAATGTGGTCGGTTTGCGGATGCTGTGTTTCATTTAAATAGTGGAGCACGATGCCTGCGGCAATCACGCCCATGTTCAAGCTTTCGATGCCAAATCCTTTTAACGAACTGGTTTCGAAACGCTTCAAAAGCGTTTCTCGCGCATAATCGGCCGTAAAAGCCCAATCGTCGATGGGATGTGCATACCATTTTTCGCCAAAAGTGGCTAAAAACTGCTTGCCCATGCTTTTTTGGTAGAGGACTTCCGCTGGCCTGAAACTCTGCATCAGCTTTTCAATCTCGGCCAACGGCCCTTCTCCTACCATGTATTCGCCGGTACTGACATCTAAAAACGATACGCCGGCCCTGTCTTCTCTAAAAAATACTGCCGCCAAATAATTATTGGAGCGGTGATCGAGCAGTTTATCGCTGAATGCCACCCCTGGCGTAACCATTTCGGTTACGTCGCGTTTAACGATGGTTTTAACCGTTTTGGGATCTTCCATCTGTTCGCAAATGGCCACCCGCTGACCTGCACGCACCAGCTTGGGCAGGTAGGTATCGAGCGAATGGTGCGGAAAACCAGCTAATTCCATGTCGGCCGCGGCCCCATTGGAGCGCTTGGTAAGCACAATCCCTAAAATACCCGCGGTTTTAACGGCATCCTGCCCAAAAGTCTCGTAAAAGTCACCTACCCTAAATAAAAGGATGGCTCCCGGATGTTTGGCCTTGATACTGTTGTATTGTTGCATCAAAGGCGTTTCCTTTGCGGTGCTTGCTTGTGCCAATGCTTTTTACTTTATGAGAAAATTATCCATGGATGAGCTCAACCGCCTCGACGCGGTAGACTTCAAAAATAGCGAAAAATTACCCGTTGTCGTCCTGCTCGATAACATCCGCAGCCTCAACAATGTGGGTTCTTTTTTTAGAACTGCAGATGCCTTTAGGCTCGATAAATTGCTTTTGTGCGGCTACACTGGTACGCCGCCGCACCGCGACATCCACAAATCGGCCCTAGGCGCTGAAGAAAGTGTTGATTGGCAGCATTTTAGCAACACAGAAATGGCCTTGGAAGAGCTGGCCGCTGCAGGTTATCAAATGGTGGCCATCGAACAAACCACCGGCAGCATCCCCCTCCACCAATACACTTTTGATGTGCATAAAAAATATGCTCTGGTATTTGGCAACGAGGTTGAGGGAGTTTCGGAAGCAGCCCTCGCCCTGTGCCATGAGGCCATCGAGATTCCACAAGCTGGCACCAAACATTCGCTTAATGTGAGTATTTGTGCAGGCATTTTGATGTGGGAGTGCTACCAGCAGCTTGGTAAATAAACAAAGGCAGGTAATGCACCTGCCTTTGTTTTAAAATTTCAAGCCTAGACCAAACATGACGTGTCGACCAGCCAAAAAGCGGGCGGGATTGTCGGGCGGGGTACCCCTAGACCTAAAATCGCGTGGGTCTAAAAAACGCGGGTCGCGCCAGTTCGACGGCACCGGATCGCCGGGCTGCCAAGCATCGCCTGTAACCGGATTAGGGATGATGGCGTTAAATACATTAAATACGTTGGTCATCTGAAATGACGCTTCCACCCGCACGCGCTTGTTTATCTGCCACCATTTGCGCAGGTTGATGTCGACCCAGTTTTGGCTCGCACCTAAACTCGACCACAACGCCTGCGGATTGGGATCGCGCTCATAAATCGGCCGACCCGTAATCGGCTCGTCGCCTTGGTAAATAAAAGGCGTGTAGCGGCGGCCTGTTCGGTAAACGCCTTCCACGTAAAACGAAATGCGGTTCAAAGCCTTCACCCCAAACAAACCACTTTTATTATTGACCGTGAATGTGGCGTTGCCTTTGATATCAAATGGACTGTCCCATGCCAAATAAGTTTCGCGCGTATCCTCGCGGTTACCTGTGTTTAAAATCTGACTGAGGGCTTCATTGGCTGATGAACTCTGCCCCGTGGCCACCATGTACGAGGCCGATGCTTGTCCCGAAAACCACTTGCCGATACGCTTCAAATACGTTACCTCTAAGCCCCGAACCCGCGCATAATCGGCATTGATGCGGATGGTACGGGTGACTTCACGACCGGTAAAATCGCGTATTTGCACCGAAGCGGCCGTAATAAAGTCGTATTTGTCTTTCCAATAAGCCGACACCGTTAAGGCATCGTTGCTACCGATTTGCGAGCGCACACCTAATTCGTAGGAGATGTCAACCTCGGGGTTCAAATCGGGATTTCCCACCCGCGACAGCACGGAGCGGTCTTGGTACAACGGATTCAAACCCTGATACACCCAACTTGGGTGCGGTAAAATCATGGAGTGGTTGTAGTTAAAAAACATCACCTGGTTTTCCTTGATGGGGAAGGAAGCCGAAATTTTAGGCAGCAAACGCATCTTCATGCTGTTGCCAAAAACATTGAGGGTGTTTTTCTTGTAATTTTCTCGGATTTCATCGCGGATGGGCGAGCGCGGATCAGCAATGGCTTGATCCACGAAGGAACCGGGGAACCAATATTCGAGGCGACCGCCGAACTCGGCAATCAAACCGCGGTATTTGATTTTATTCGAAGCGTAAAAGGCACCCCGAGTAGGGCTCACCTGCCACACGT
The DNA here is from genome assembly GCA_945874665.1 of Chitinophaga pinensis. Lineage (GTDB taxonomy): Bacteria > Bacteroidota > Bacteroidia > UBA7662 > UBA7662 > PNNG01. The sequence goes on from CAMCHJ010000006.1 coordinate 10,861, forward strand.
CACTGTAATCGCCCAAGCGGAAGCTCTGACTCACACTGCCATCCGGCAAAGGAATCGGCGCACCTACCCAAGGGCGTAAAATATCAATCCACAGCATGTCTTGCGCCTTTACCTCGGCACCAAACACCAAGCGGTCGCCGCGCGAATTGTAGTAATAATTACCGGTAAATCGCGTGCTGTATTCGGTTACATAGTGGTCGTGCCAGAGGGTACCAATACCGCCATTGTTAAAAAGGCCCGGACCAGGCTGCACAAACACTTGGCTGTCTTGCGGATTAAAATAGGTCACCGGAAAGTTCACGATGCTGGTCGGGTCAAACTCGCTGTCTACATTCTCAGGCCGCCAGTCTCTGCCATTGGCATCGGCCCGCAGCCGCACAAACAAACGCGACGCATTTACGGTGTATGAAAACTTATTGGAAGGCGTATGCGTAAAATTTAAGGTCCCCAAATTGGTATCGTGGGTGTACGTATTGGCATTATCGGGCTGCAACATGTGCTCAAACTGGAAACCCGGCAAAAACGGCACGTCGTTGCCAATAATCCGCAACATGTTTACGTCTTGGTTGATGGTGAGCGAGCGCAAATAGGTAAAGCTCAAGCGCATGCCCGGCTTAAACTCATAATCGAGCTTCAGCATGCCAGCCCAGCGGTTGTCTTGGAAAGGCGAGAAACGCGGGTTTTTGTAAAGCGAAGAAGTTACTTGGTTCGCTGGTGTACGGAAGTACTGATCATCGAATCCCGCCTTAAACGAGCTAAAAATACGGATAGGCTTGGGCGCGAGACCTTTGATCGAACCACCCACAGTGCCTTCATAGTTAGAGTTGTTCCACACCGAACCCCAGCCGCTGTTAAAGCCCAGATTGTCGCGGCGGTGGTTAAAGCTGTACTCCCACCTATCGCCTCCTGATCGGGTTTTGGTTTTTACAATACCCGAGGTGCCATCGCCAAAGGCCACATCGCCCCCACCAGTTGTAATGTCAATACTCTCGATGGAGTTGGTGCCCAGGTCGATGCCGAAGCCCGTGCCTGCTAAAGGGTCGGTAGCCGATACCCCATCAATGATAAAGGCCGTTTCGTAGGTGCGGCCTCCGCGGATGCTCACGCCTTCTGGATTGAGCACCACCCCTGCTTGGGTGTTGAGCACGCCTTGCAACTGCCGCACGGGTGCCGCTTCGATGGCATCTTGCGAAACACGTTGTTCGGTGCGGGTTTGTTCAATGTCTACCAAGGGTTTATCCCCGATAATCACCACTTCTTGGTCAAAAGTGAGGGAGCTGCGACCGAGGGGAATATTGAGGGTGCGCATTTGCCCTTTTTCTACTTTGATGCCTGTAAACACCTTTTTTTCGTAACCCAGATAACTCACTTCAATGTTGTAAGTACCTGCCGGCACATCTACAATGCGGTATTTACCATCAAAATCGGTAGAGGCGCCAAAGCTAGTGCCTTTGATGATTACGTTTACGCCAATGAGGGGTAATTTATCGCTAGCATCGGTTACCGTACCCGCTATGCCCGTTTTTTGGGCGAGCGCTACTTGGCTGGTCAGAAGTAAAATCAGGAGGAGGTAAAGTCGTCTCAATACAATCGCCGTTATCGGGTGGTAAAACTAAGTATCCTAAACCAAATTGCCATCGTTTTAGCCTTAAGTTTATTTGAAGAAATTGAATTATTCATCTTATCGAAATCTCCGTCATACCGTACTTATAATCGGCCTCCAGCAACTTTTGCAACAAATGCAGGTGCTCGGGCTCTTGTACAAAGTCGATTTCGTGGGTATGCACCAGCAAACAACGCAGTCCGCTGGCGTTTTGCATAAAGTCGATGTAGCCTTCATCGATCTTTTGAAGGTATTCGGCGGTGATTTGCTGCTCAAAGTCGCGACCCCGCTTCACAATGTTGCGCAGCAGCTTATCGGTATCGGTTTTGAGGTACACAAACAAATAAGGCTGCGGCAATTTGCTATTTACGATGCCAAACAACTCGCTAAACAGTCTAAACTCGTCGGCCTCCAAATTGCGCTGCGCAAAAATCAGCGATTTGTAAAAGCTATAATCGGCCAGCAGACCGGTCTTTTTAAGATCAAAACCCTGAAATTCATCGTGCATCTGTCGGTAGCGCTCGGCCAAAAAGGCAGTCTCTACCGAAAAAGCATAGCGCTTTGGGTCCTCATAAAAACGTGGCAAAAAAGGATTCTCCAAAAAACGCTCGTACAAGGTGGGCACTTCCCAGGCCTTCGACAGCATTTGAGTGAGGGTAGTTTTGCCAACGCCAATGTTCCCTTCTACTACTAGGTAACGGTTCATACGGCCTCCTCTCCTTCCCAAATTTTTACCTCGAGGGTGTCGCTGCACTGCGCTAGTAAGGCAGCCGCACTTAGTTTCAAGACGGGATGTTGCCAGGCTGCGGCTACCTCCACCAAAGGCTGCAGCACAAAAGCCCTTTCAGCCATACGCGGATGCGGTATCACCAGCTCAGGCTGCTGCACTTGCTGTTGTCCGTAAAACAAAATATCGATGTCCATCACCCGATCGCCCCAGCGCAGTTCGCGACTGCGACCCAGGCGCGCTTCTACTTCCAAACAAAAGGCAAGCAGGTTGTGGGCAGCCCCATCAGACCCAAAAACAAGCAATTGATTTAAATAAGACGCAACACTCACCCCGCCCCATGCCGCGGTTTCATAAATGGCTGAAACCCGCAGCGGCGCGCCCCATTCCTCCTCCAAAAAAGCACGCGCTTTTGTTAAGTTTTGGTAACGATTGCCCATATTCGTCCCTAAAAGGACACCAACTTCCTGTAAATCCAAAATTGCACCTAATTTAGCAGCACAAACCTAACTCTTATGCGTCAGTTTTTTAAATTCACTTTTGCCTCCATGCTCGGCTTTTTGTTGGCAGGCATAGTCATCGTACTGTTGTTCACCGCTTTAATAGCAGGCATCTCCTCCTCCACCGAAAAAGAAATTACCGTAGAGGCCAACAGTATTTTGCACCTCGACTTTTCGCAGGCCATTGTTGACCGCACTTCGAACAATCCCTTCGAAAACATCGATTTTCTCACTTTCGAAACCAACAATGCACAGTCGGTTGGCGACTACCTCAAAGCCATCCGTGCGGCCGCCACTGACGACAACATCAAAGGCATCTTCCTTGATTTGTCGAGCATCGAAACCGATGGCGTGCTATGGTCTACCATCCGCAATGCCTTGTTAGACTTCAAAACCAGCGGTAAATTCATCTATGCCTTCTCTGAAGGTTACACCCAGGGCACTTATTTAATGGCCAGCGTGGCCGACAGTGTTTTTATGGTACCCACCGGTGATATGCTTTTCAACGGATTGGCCAGTACCCCCATGTTTTTTAAGGGAATGTTGAACAAACTCGATATAGACGTAAAGCTCATTCGCGTAGGTAAATACAAAGGCGCCGGCGAGCCCTTTATTCGGGAGAATTTGAGCGAAGAAAACCGCTATCAAATTGAAAGCTTCTTAGGAAGTTTAAACAACCAAATGTTGGCCGATCTAAGCGCCAGCACCGGCAAAAGCACCGACGAACTGCGGGCCATGGCCAACGAATTAAAAATCCGCTCCGCTGCCGATGCCGTAGCCTTAGGCATGGTACACCGTTTGGCTTTTCGCGATGAAGTGTTGAACTTGCTGGCTGCCAAAACAGAGCAAAAAGACATCGAAAAAATCAGTTTTGTTAGCTTGGAGGACTATGTGAGCAGCTTGCCCCGCGACCTCAACTTCAAAGAAAAAAACCGCATCGCCGTGGTATATGCCATTGGCGACATTACCTCGGGGGAGGGCGACGACCAAACCATTGGCAGCGATCGCATTGCGGCGGCTATTCGTACTGCTCGGTTAGACAAAGAAGTAAAAGCCATTGTACTTCGGGTAAATTCGCCAGGCGGCAGCGCCTTAGCCTCTGATATTATTTGGAGGGAAGTCTTACTCGCCAAAGGCGAAAAGCCGGTAGTAGTAAGCATGGGTAATTTGGCTGCTTCGGGTGGTTATTACATTGCGGCTGCTGCCGACAGCATTTTTGCGGCACCCAATACCCTCACCGGTTCGATTGGTGTATTTGGCATGATTCCCAACTTTGAAGGCTTCTTCAAAAACAAAACCGGCATCACCTTTGACCGGGTAACCACTGGTAAATATGCTGATTTGCTTAATACCAACCGCCCCATGACTGCCGACGAGGAAGCCATTGTGCAGCAAATGATCAACCGCATTTACGAAGATTTTATAAAAGTGGTAGCCGACGGTCGCGGTTTAAGCACCGACAGTGTGCATGCCATGGCCCAAGGAAGGGTGTATACCGGCGCCCAGGCCCTCGAAATTGGCTTGGTTGACAAGCTCGGCGACCTAGAAGATGCCATTGCTTGTGCAGCCCGCATGGCCAAACTCAAAGACTACCGCCTTAAAAACCTGCCCGAGCAAAAAGACCAGCTTGAAATGCTCCTAGAAAGTTTTGGAGCCGCGCGCGTGAGTGCCGTGGAACAGGAGCTAGGACCTTTGTATCAGCATTATAAACTGGCCAAAAACTTGCTCGAAGGTGACCGCATACAAGCGCGTCTCGAATTCGACCACCAGTACATCCGCTAAACGCATTCGCTACTTTGAGCGCCAGCAGCTATTTTTGCCGCTGGCGCTTTTTGTTTAACACCCCCGCATGAAAATACTCATTATCCGCTTCAGTTCTATGGGAGATGTCATTCTCACCAGTCCAGTGATCCGCTGCCTTAAACGCCAGCTTCCTGATGCCGAAGTGCATTACCTCACCAAAAGTGCTAATTACGAGCTGCTGCGGGCCAATCCCTACCTCCACAAAATTCATTTGCTGGATGTAGAAGCAGAAAAAGTGATCAACCAGCTGCAAAAGGAAAAGTTCGACTATGTGCTCGACTTGCACCACAACCTGCGAAGCTGGAAGTTCAAAAGCGCGTTGAGCGGCAAAAAATACAGCTTCAACAAGCTCAACTGGGCCAAATGGCTGCGGGTGCACCTTAAAATCGACCTGCTAACTCGGGTGCACATTGTGGAGCGCTATTTGGCAACTGCCAAGGCACTTGGAGTAAAAAATGATGGGCTGGGCCTCGACTATTTTATTCCCGACAACGCCCAGCTTGCCGCAACCACCTTTAACCCTATTTTGGCAGCCCCTTTTGTGGCCTTCTCGATTGGTGGCCAGCACCAAACTAAAAAAATACCACAAGATAAAATAGCGGCTATTTGTAAACAAATACCTCACCCCATCCTGCTCCTGGGAGGCAAGGAAGACGCCGCCGTGGCCGAAGTGGTGATGGCATTATGTCCTGGCCAATCCATTGTTTCAAGTTGCGGCGCCGTCAACATCAACCAGTCTGCCAGTCTGCTACAACAAGCCGAGGTAGTAATCACGCACGACACCGCCCTCATGCACATAGCCGCGGCTTTTGGCAAAAAAATCATCGCAGTTTGGGGCAATACCATTCCCGAATTGGGCATGTACCCCTATCTACCGCAGCATCGCGAAAACGCAGCTAGCTTCGAGGTAAAGGGCTTAAGCTGCCGTCCATGCTCCAAAATCGGCTTTAGCAGCTGTCCCAAAGGTCATTTCAACTGCATGCAGCAACAAAATCTGGAGGGCATTGCAAGCCAAGCCAATAAATGGGTAAAATAATTGCGAGAAAAAGCAATTTAAATAGCCGGTATTAAACTCAGGTTTTTTAGATTTACGTTCAATCACCTTCGTCATGCCACAAGCCCAATCCCCCAAAGCCTTCCCGGCTTACTACAATTATTACATCAGTTTATCGGAAGGCGACCTTGCTGCTAATCTGCGCAAAGCCCATGACACCACGCAGATTATTTTGAGCCGTATTTCAGATGCTGATGCCGAAAAAGGCTATGCGCCTGGTAAATGGACCATCAAAGAAATCATTCAGCACCTCATCGATTCAGAGCGGATTTTTGCCTACCGGGCTTTGCGTTTTGCGCGGGCCGACGAGACGCCGCTTATGGGCTTTGAGCAAGACGATTATGTTGCCATGGCCTACGCAAACAAACGCAGCATGCAAGCACTCATGCGTGAATTTGCCTGTGTACGCGACGCCAGCATTGTTTTGTTCGAAAGTTTTGATACCGAGATGTTAGAGCGCATTGGTACTGCTAACAAAACCGAAGCCACAGTAGAATCCATAGGCCGGGTAATCGTTGGCCACGAGATCCACCACATGGACGTAATCAAATCGAAATATCTCTAATGCCGTTTGCGCCCTCAGAGCTCATATTATCAAAAGCAGGCGCGGTTTATCACCTCAACCTACTGCCAGAACAAATTGCTCCTACCATTTTTTTGGTAGGCGATCCCGATAGGGTAGCGCAAGTGAGCCGCCATTTCGACGCCGTGTGGTACCGGGTGCAACACCGCGAATTTATTACACATACGGGCATGCTGCATGGCCAACCCGTTTCGGTGGTGAGCACGGGTATTGGTACAGACAACATCGACATTGTGATCAACGAGCTCGACGCGCTTTTTAACATCGACTTAATCACGCTTGAACCCAAAACCGAACTCACTTCCCTGCGCCTCATTCGCTTGGGCACTTCAGGGGCCTTGCAAGCCGACATTGAGGTCGATTCGCTCCTTTGTTCCTCGCATGGATTGGGAATAGATGGCCTCATGCCCTTTTATCAGGCTGAACAAAATACAGCTGAGCGAAACTTAACGGCAGCCTTTGAGGCATTTTTGCCCGAAATCAAAACCTGCGCCATTCCCTATTTATTCGAAGCCGATGCCGCTTTGCTGTCGCTTTTTGAAGAAGAAAACTACAAAAGAGGCATTACCCTCACTTGCTCAGGCTTTTACGCGCCGCAAGGCCGCAAGTTGCGCTTCCAACCTACCCTCGAAGCCCTGCCCTTGCGCTGTATTGGCTTTGCGCATGCAGGTTACCGAATGACCAATTTTGAAATGGAAACAGCAGGCATTTATGGCCTCGCGCGCTTGCTTGGCCACCAAGCCTTGTCGGTAAACGCCATCATTGCCAATCGCGTACACGGCACTTTCAGCAGCGATCCGCAGCAAACAATCGATCGGCTCATCAGCACGGTTTTACAAAAGATACTGGCTTAGTCGAGGTGTGAGCGATCGTTAGCAACCTCCAAAATGGCCTTATCGGTAGTTAAACGCACTTTATAAAGACTCAAATTGGCATGCTCAAAGACTTCCATCTCAGAAAAAGGCCTATCTAACAGCAAGCACAGAAATAAACGTATGGCACGCCCGTGCATACAAATCAAAATCTTGGAAGCTGCATTGGCCCGGATATGTTCAATAGCCCTGCGCTGCCTAATGGCTACCTGTGCCGGTGCATCGCCCAAAAGCGGTGCGGCATCGTAGTCACCATCCCGCCAAGCCTGCACCATTTTTTCATAATCATGATTAAAATCGTCAAACTTGCTGCCTTCAAAAATGCCCCAGCGAAACTCATCGAGCTCGTACATGGCCTTGGTGGGCAATTGCAGCTCGTTGATAAAGGCAGCTACCGTTTGCTGCGAGCGTTTTAAGCGCGAAGTGTACACAAAATCAAAACCAGCAGTCCGGTATTTCTTAAAAAAAGCAGCCGCCTGCGCCTGTCCGAGTTCGTTCAAATCGGTATCCATGCCCTGCCCCTGCACCTTACGCTGCCGGTTGAACTCGGTTTCACCGTGACGAATGATGTACAATTCTTTAACCGCGCTCATGCTTCTTCTTCGGTAGGCTTAAACTTGATGTAGTGCCTCCATTTTTCAATTACTTGTTGGATGTCGTCGGGTAACGGCGAATCAAAAAGCAGCCTTTCACCCGTGGTAGGATGGGTGAAGCCTAGTGACTTGGCATGCAAGGCCATCCGCGGCATGATTTGAAAGCAGTTTTCTACAAATTGCTTGTACTTATTAAAGGTGGTACCCTTCACCACCCGGTTGCCGCCGTATGTGGAGTCGTTAAAGATAGGGTGGCCAATGTGCGCACTGTGCACCCGAATTTGGTGTGTACGGCCCGTTTCGAGCTTGTATTCAAGTAAACTCACATAGCCCAGGCGCTCTAAAACCTTATAATGGGTAATGGCATGCTTGCCTTTATTTCCCTCTGGAAAAGCGGCCATTTTAATGCGGTCTTGCGGGTGACGGTCGATGTGCGCATTTACCGTACCTTCCTCTTCCTCAAAATCCCCCCAAACCAAAGCGCAATAAGTACGCTCTATGCTGTGATCAAAAAACTGCTTTGCTAAATGGCTCATGGCATAGTCCGATTTGGCAATGACCAGCAAGCCCGAGGTGTCTTTATCGATGCGATGCACCAGTCCAGGTCTGATTTCACCATTGCGATACGTCGGCAGGTTGCTCAGGTGGTAAACGAGACCGTTTACCAAGGTGCCATTTGGATTGCCATGGCCAGGATGCACCACCAAGCCTGAAGGTTTGTTTAAGATGAGCAGTTCTTCGTCTTCGAAGAGGATGTTTAGCGGAATATTTTCAGGATAAATGGTGGTATCGCGTGGCGGATAGGCCAAAATTACCTGGATCACTTCACCGGGCTTGACTTTGTAGCTGGCTTTTACGGGACGCGTATCTACCAGTACCGAACCTGCTTTTACCGCATTTTGGATGCGGTTGCGGGAAGTAGCAGGCAGGCGATCGAACAAAAATTTGTCGATGCGCACCATTTGCTGGCCTTTATCAACCGTAAGGCGGTGGTGTTCAAATAAATCGTCCTGTTCGTTGGCTGCATCTGCATCAAAAAGTTCTTCAGGAGCGTCGTTGTAATCAATCATGTTTTATTTTAAAGGCTACGAGGGCGTTTGTGCTGGCGCTTCGCAGTGCAAAAGTACTTCTTCTTAGGCCAATCACCCAATAAATGCGGTTTTGGTCAGCTAATACCAGTGCCGTGGCCTTTTGGTAGGTGCTCCACTTAGCCTCGTTAAACAAATCGCTAAGTTTTTTGCTGCCGTGCATACCTAACGGAGAAAGGCGGTCGCCGGCCTTATAACTACGTATTTGGAGGGGGAATTTTAATTCATCGGCATCAAATTGCTCCCAAGAAGCATCAAAACCGGTGCCTTGCGCTACTACTAAATGGGCAGCGGGTAGCTTATAGGTGCCTGGACCGTCAATTTGCAACAAAAAATCCTGAACAGCGGCAGGTTGGTGCCAGTCGAAGCCTGTGATGGTGCGGGTAACGAGCCACTTGCCAGCGTCTAATTGCTTGCCTACAGACAAATGTCGCAGGGCCAAAAGGGCTTCGGTGAGTTGTTGACCAAGCTGGTAAGGTCGTGCCAGTTCGCTAATCAGCAAGTCGGCATACGGCAAATCGGCCAAAGGGCTTAAATGCCATTGGTGCCAATGTGGCTTCATTTGATGCACCACTTTTGGAGCCCAAAGCTCGGTTTGTGCCTGCAGTAATTGCTGGTAGCCTTGCAATTGTTGGGCTTGTCGCGCTACCAAACCTTCCCATTGATTAAAGCGCGCGTCAAGAAGCGGCTTCACATTTAGCCGCAAATAATTGCGCTCATAGGCATCCTGCTGGTTGCTCAGGTCTTCTACCCACTGCAAGCCAGCTTCTTGAGCATAGGTCGCTATTTCTGAAACTGTAAAGTCAAGCAGTGGCCGCAGCCGAAGTCCGTTCTGTACCTGCATTCCTTGCACAGCCTTGCTGCCTCTGCCCCTCAAGAGTGCCATGAGCACGGTTTCGGCTTGGTCTTGCTGGTGGTGCCCCAACATTACGCCAGCAAACTGCTGCACCTCACAAAGCTCGGCAAACCAGCTGTAGCGCACCTCTCTGGCTTTTTCTTGTAGATTTTGTTGGAAGTCGGCGGGATCACAGCGTTTTTCGAAGTATTCCACCTGTAAATCGGCTGCCATTTTTTTTACAAAGACGGCGTCTTGCTGGGAGGCGGTGCCTCTTAAACCATAATTTACATGGGCTATGGCAAAATTTTGCTGGCTGGTTTTGAGGAGATGTGCAAGTACAACGCTATCTCTACCACCGCTAACTGCGGCCAGCACCTTTTGCTCCGGTAACAGCCTCAGCTGCTCCCGAAGCACCTTTTGGAAGCGCAAAACGAGCTCATTTGTCATCTTTCAAAATCAAGATCATTTTGTTATAATCTATGCGGGCGTGGTATTTGCGCAATACATCACCGCCCAAAATACCATCTAACTTGCCATGACCCAATTGGGCATAGGTGGCTTGGATGTGCTGGAGGTCGAGGGCGGCGGCCGTGACTTTTTGGATGCGACAACGGCCAATTTTAAAGGCTTCTAGCGCAAAGGTATGACTTTGCATTTCGGTGGTGCCCAAGCCAGCGGAGGTTTGTGCGGATGCCTCTAAGGCTAAATCCGGAAACCACTCCTGCAGCTGCCCTACATCGAAAACAGTTTTGCTGGCACCTGTATCAAGCACCAAGTTCAGCTTACGGTCGTGCCAGCGCGCTTTGAGCAACAAATGGCAGCCGTCGGCTTCCAGTTCGACGAGTTGTAGGGGGATTTTATACTTCATCTATAAATAAAGAAAGACGATGCGGTGAACATCGTCTTTCTTAAAAAAGGTTGGTTTACTTAAAACATATTCATGTTGTCCATCACGTCCATCACTTCTTTTACAGCAGCGGCGGATTCCTTGAGCAATTGCTTTTCAGCATCGTTCAATTGAAGTTCGATGATTTCTTCGATGCCATTTTTACCAAGTTTAACAGGCACACCGAGATAAATATCTTTCAAGCCATATTCGCCATTCAACAAGGCGCAAACTGGGAAAATACGTTTTTGATCGCGTACAATGGCTTCTACCATTTGTGCAGCAGCAGCACCTGGTGCATACCAAGCGGAGGTACCTAACAAATTTACAATCTCTCCACCGCCCTTTTTGGTGCGGTCGATGATGGCGTTTAATTTCTCTTCAGAAATGAGCTCTGTTACGGGGATGCCGCCAACAGTTGTGTAACGTGGCAGGGGCACCATGGTATCACCGTGACCACCCATCAAAACTGCCTGGATGTCTTTTGGTGAACAATCCAAAGCCTCCGCTAAAAAGGCACGATAACGAGCAGTGTCAAGTACACCGGCCATACCAAATACCTTGCGAGAATCTTTTTTAGCAGCCAAATAAGCACAATAGGTCATTACATCTAGTGGATTCGATACCACAATGATGATCGCATCTGGCGAGTACTTAAGGATGTTCTCGGTCACTGATTTTACAATACCTGCGTTGGTCGAAATCAAGTCATCGCGACTCATGCCCGGCTTACGCGGCAAACCGCTTGTAATCACAACCACCTCACTGCCAGCAGTTTTAGTGTAGTCATTGGTTGAACCCTTGACGCGGGTATCGTACATATTTACGGGGGCCGTCTGCCAAATATCCAAGGCTTTGCCTTCGGCAAAATTCTCCTTAATATCCACCAGGATAACCTCGTTTGCAAGCTCTTTGTGAGCAATTACATCTGCACAGGTAGCTCCCACATTACCTGCACCAACAACTGTGATTTTCATATTCGAATGTTTTTTTGACGGTCAAAATTACGGATTTCAAACCGCTTTTACTTATCTTGTGGGTTGATTTAAAAGCAAAAAACTTCAACCTACATCTAATCACAGCCTATAATATATGAAAAAGTTAATTCTCGCCTTTAGCCTACTCTTCGCAAGCAGTACCTCAATTGCCCAAGAGGCCAATGCGCCTTGTGGTACAGGGCCTGCTCCAAAAGCTAGTTTAGACTACATCAGCATGCTGCATGAAAATGGCATTTTCGACCAAATTGCAGTTGAAAATATTCAAAACACCATTTTCATACCTTTGAAAATTCACATTGTGGGCACCAATACAGGGCAAGGCTATTACAGTTTGGCCAATTTGATGACCAACATTTGCGAAATGAACCAAAAGTTCAATGCCTTAGGTATACAATTCTTTCTGCGAGGCGAAATCAATTACATCAACAACACCAGTATTTACAATTTACCGTCTTTTGCTGCTGCTGGCGCCGCCAACACACAATACAACGTGAGTCGAGTAGTGAACGTGTATTTCGCCAATTTAGCTGCGGTTGGTGCTTGCGGATTTGCAAACTACCCAAATTCTGGTGAGCCTAGCACAACCATCCGACAAGGTGCTATTTGGTTGGCACCAGGTTGCTCAGGACCAGGGAATAGTACTTTTGCGCACGAAATGGGTCATTTCTTAAGCTTACCCCACCCATTCGACGAAACTTCGGATGCCCCAGCGGCAGCTACCAGTGAACGCGTAACACGCAATACAAATGAAACGGCACCTCGCTTTTCAGCCAATTGCACCAGTGCTGGCGACCGTTTTTGTGATACACCAGCCGATTTTCGTCCCGATCGTTGGAACTGCCCTGGTGTTAATAGCACGGTAGTTGATTTAAATGGCGATCTCTTTCAGCCAGATGGCACCTTGTATATGAGTTATGCTAACGATGCCTGTCAAAATAAATTTTCTCCTCAGCAAGTGGCTTCCATGCGTTCTACCATTTCAGTAACGCAGACACAAACAGGCCAAAACATAAACGGTCCGCGTATGTATTTGCTCGTTCCACCCATGCCTGCCTATGATACCATTACTGGCAATACGAGCGTGGTTGAACCTGCTAACAACAGTACTGGCCATCCTGCCAATTGGGTTTATTTCAAGTGGAGACAAGTAGCTGGAGCCAATATGTATTTATTACGCATTCGTAGGAACTTTACAACCATCGATGAATTGTTGGTAAACTCAGCAGATACTGCCTATTTATACACCAAAAATACCATGACTCCTGGCGTTCAATACCGCATTTCTGTGATGCCGTTGAATCACAAAGTTACTTGTCGTACCTACAGCGCCGAAACCAACTTTACTGTTACAACAGGATTTGGTGTAAATGTTGCAGACGTAGCGGCAAACACTTTTAAGGTGTATCCTAGCCTACTTCAAAGCTACGCCCCTATCAAGATTCAAACTACAGAAGAAAGTGCTGAGCGTTTGGCTTATCAACTAACAGATTTGCAAGGCCGCTTAGTAATGAGTGGCACTGCCGAGGCTTTAGGTGGCGGTGCCTTTGAGATACCTGTGCAAGTTGCAGCCAATGGCACTTACTTCTTGAAATTGCAGCAAGGGCAAAAAACACACAACCAAAAAATCGTGATCACCCGTTAAGGCCGTTGATCAATGAAAACAGCATTTCTTAGTAGCTGCTTTGCTGCCTTGTGCATCCTTTGCGCGCCAGCGCAAGCCCAGCTCCTTGCTGATTGTGGCACAGGCGATACGCCTCCACTTGTAAGCGAGTGGTTGCAAAAGCTCGACCACGCCAAATGGAGTGCTGACAACACCTCCAACGATACTACCTGGTTAGCTGCTCAAATATTTTTAGTGCATGCCCCCACAGGAGCTCCGGCCATCACGCTTGATAGCTTAAAACGCACCTTTGCAGTCCTAAACCGCAGGTTTGCACCGGCAAAAATCCAATTTTACCAAGCAGGAATGCCGCGTTACATTGTGAATCAGATTTGGTCGAATCCGCCTGACAAGCAAATTGCGACCTTGATGATCGACTCTTTTAATCTTACCCGTGTGGTGAATATCTATTTCACCAATTTGGGCAGCCAAGGCTTGTGTGGGTATGCTTATTATCCAAATAGTGGTCCTGGCGGACCTATTTCACGTGGTGCTGCCATGATGAGCTATTCGTGTTCTGGTCCAGAATCGGGCACTTTGGCACACGAGTTAGGTCATTTCTTCTCTTTACCGCATCCATTTCAAGGTACTTCTGGCAATCCAGCAGGCCCAACGGCAGAACGAGTTACACGAAATGCGAATGAAACTGCACCTCGCTTATCGGCTAATTGTCAAACTACGGGTGATTTCTTTTGTGACACCAAAGCTGATCCATACAGTGCGCGCTGGCAATGCCTTTCCAACCCTGCCACCTTTGACATCAATGGTGATCGCTTTTTTGCAGATTCCAGCCTCATCATGTCGTATGCAGCCAATACCTGCCGGGATATATTCAGCGAGCAACAAATGACCGCAATGCAAGCTACTGTAGCCAGTGGCAGTGCCCCTCGGGGTTATTTATTGTTACGCCAACGGCCTATTACAAATGAAATCAGCAGTGAAGCGGCACCAATTACACCTGCCATTGGAGCCACTGATGTGCAACCAAATTTTGCTCATTTTAATTGGACGGCTGTACCTGGCGCCACCTTTTACCATGTGCGTATCAAAAGAGCCATCCTTCCTACTCTGGTAAAAGACACGATTGTTGCTGGTACGTTTTTGTCGGTGTACGACAATAAAATGAATATCAATACCGATTTTCAGTGGTCTGTAACTCCGCACAATGAAAACGACTTTTTTATCGTAAAACCCATTGTTTGGCACAATTTCAGGACCGGTTCGCGGACTGCAACCAGTGTATTCGAAAATCAAAACAACGATTTTATTATCTACCCCAATCCGGCACAAGCAGGTTCAACATTAACAATTCTGCGTGATGTAGAGGTGGCCTTAACCGTATTTATTTACGATTTACAGGGCAAACAAGTTTTTAGGCAAGTCATTACAGCGGCAGAAAAAATGGTGACACTACCTGCTAACCTTACCGCTGGCACTTATTTGATACGCCTTCAAGATAGTCAAGGCCGAAACAAAACACAGAAAATACTGTTAATGCCTTAAGAATCAAATGCTACACATATGAAACAAATTATATTATTAGGGCTGGCCATTATGTTAAGTCCTTTTTTTGTGCAAGGGCAATCATTTTCTGAGCCTTGTGGCACTGGTTTGCCACCCAAAGCAACAATGGATTACATCCGGAGTTTAGATTATGGTGTTTCACAAACCGAAGACACGGTCATTTACAACATACCCGTCACCATCCATGTAATCCGAAGCAGCAACGGCGGTGGGGGGTTCAACGAAACGCAGGCCTACCTCACCATCTGCGATCTTAACAACCGCATGGCCAGTGCAGGCATGTTTTTTTACGTGCCTGAGCCTGTGAACTACATCAACAATGATGACTATTACGCTGCAACGGATTACAGTCCTTTGTTTACTATGATTGACCAAAACAATGTGCCAAGGACCGTGAACATCTATTACACCAACTTGGCTACTTTAGGCTTATGTGGATTTGCTTTTTACCCAAATTCAGGCCCTGGCGGCTTTCAAAATGATGGTGCCGTAGTCATGAGTTTTGCTTGTTCACAACCCACTGGCACAACGCTTACACACGAAATTGGTCACTTTTTTAACCTGCCGCATACTTTTGACTTCACCTCAAGCGATCCAATAAGTACATCTGCCGAGCGTGTTACAAGAAATTTCACCGAAGTTTTTCCACGGCTCAATGCCAATTGTAATATGGAAGGAGATGGCTTTTGCGACACTCCGGCCGACTTCATCGATACACGCTGGAGCTGTCCGAATGGCAGGGTTCAACTAGATCTAAACGGTGACCGATTTAGACCTGATTCGAGCTATTACATGAGCTATTCTAATGATCTATGCATGAGCAGGTTTTCAGCTCAACAAATTACGGCCATGCGCAATACCCTCATCAATGTAAACGCATCGCGTGGCTATTTGCGAATCAACCCCATGCCTAATTATCCTGTTATCAGCACTGCGCTAACCCAGTTACAGCCGCTAGCTGGCGATACCGTAGTGCCCAACCAAGCAGTATTTAGCTGGCAGCGCATACCAGGTGTTACGCTGTACCAAATCAAAATTTACCTATTCAACTTTGCGGTTGTAGACACCTTTACCACCGATACTTTTTACGTGAATCGAACGCGTGACATAAGGCCTAACCGCGACCACAGTTGGGATGTGCGGGCGATCACAGGCGCGCAATTGTGTACGCCTTTTGGGCCGCGAATCAATTTCAGAAGTACCAACTTAGCCTTAAGCAATAGTCAATTGATCGCCCATAACGCCATCGAAGTTTATCCTAACCAGCTGAGAGGTGGCGAATCGATTTATTTAGACAAACTGCTGCTGGAGGCACCCTTGATGCTGCGGTTGCTTGATTTGCAAGGACGTATGCTGTTAGCATCGCAGCAGGAAGTGACCGCCGAAAAGCAACTATTTACAATGCCTTCAATACCTGCTGGTCTTTATCTCTTGCAAATAGAGCAAGCCGGACGTCAAAGTTTTCACAAAATCATGATTACGAACTAGTGAGTACTTTTGCTGCATTACAGTAAATTTTGCTTAAGAAAAAATGTAATCCATTAACAATTGTTGATTCATTCCTTGAGCAGATAACAAGAGTACATCTAGTAATGACAACAAATCAACATTAACTACAAAAAACTGGCAACAATATATTAATTTGGTCTCATGAAGAAGATTTACAACTACCTACTTGTACTCATTTTGTTGTGCATTCAAGCATTTACCGCACAAGCGCAATTTGCTCCTGAGGCCCTTTGTGGCACTGCTGAACCTTCTGATGCGCATTATAAATACATTGAAAGTCTGAATCAACAGTATAATGCTTTAGATATAGAAGCAGACTCTAATGGCACCATCTATTTGCCTATTAAATTTCACGTTGTAACCGATATCAACGGCAGCAGATACGACCAAAACACCTTGCTTACCGTTTTTTGCGAACTCAATCAGAAATTTCAGGGCAGTGGCATTCAGTTTTACATGCGCGGTGATGTAAACGTAATTAATAACTCACTCTACTACAGACATACCTCCAATGCCGTAGGATCAGCCCTGATGAATGAGCACAACGTAATTCGGTCAATAAACACCTATTTTGTAGATCTGTCAGCCATCGGCTTGTGTGGTTATGCCTATTTCCCTGGCTCAGGACCCGGAGGCCCTTTAAGAGAAGGTGGATTAATGATGAGTATTGGTTGCTCGCAAGTTGGAAATACCACGCTAGCCCATGAGATGGGACATTATTTGGCGCTTCCTCATACCTTTGATGGTTCAAGTACAGATCCAATTAGTCCGTTTGCAGAACGTGTAACCCGCAATCCCAACGAAGTGGCACCGCGTTTTTCGGCAAACTGCAATACCTTTGGTGATAGATATTGTGATACACCAGCCGATATTTACGGATTTCGCTGGAATTGTAACGGCATGGCACTCAACGATACCGATTTAAACGGAGATACTTTTTTGCCTGATGCTGGCTATTTTATGTCCTATTCGTCTGACTTCTGCATGAATAAGTTTTCGCAGCAGCAAATGAACACCATGCGCCAAACTGTGCGCTCAAGCAGCACTACTCCAGCGCCAAGGAACTATCTAACGGTGTTTCCAATGCCAGCTTGGGATACAGTTACCAGCAATGTAACGCTGTTAGAGCCCCTCGCCAGTAGCACTCCATCCCCGTCTAACTTTATATTTTTTAGATGGAGCAAAGCACCTGGTGCCACGCATTATTTTGTCCGTATCCGCAGAAATAATTTACCTGTAACGGAGTTTACTACGACCGATACAACGCGCTTATTTACCATCAATTTGTTACAGCCGGGCCTCACGTATACCTATACGATCAGGCCATATAACCACGGCTGGACCTGCGTAGGGCCAAGTCAAACAGGTACTTTTACCACAACCCAAGGCTATGGCGTTTCGGTATTCGATCCAAAAAGCCAAGAGGTGGTGATTTATCCAAGCTTGCTAGAAGCTGGTCAATTGTTAAATATTCGTAGCGGTGAGGCACAATTACAAAGTTTCAGTTTGGTTGACATACAAGGCCGCACCGTGATGCAAGCACCTCTAGAGTCTGGTAGCATTGTTCATCAGATACAGATGCCTGTTTTACCTGCTGGCACCTACCATGTTAAGCTGCAAAGCAACAGAGGCCCGTTGTTTGAGCGCATCGTAATCCAGTAATTTGGTGAATAGCCGCTTGGCTCAGTCCCTTGGGCTTCAACTCCCGAGTAGGATTGATGAGCTTGCTTTCAACTATCTCGGCAGTGAGATACGGCTGTCTGTGAAACGAGATGACCTCATCCATCCACTCGTAAATGGCAATAAATGGCGGAAACTAGCTGCATTTGTTGAAGACATTGGAGCTACCAATGCGCTAGTGAGCTTAGGTGGCGCCTATTCGAACCACTTATTGGCAGTAGCCAGTTTGGCCAAAGCGCTACGTTTACCCTCCTATGGCTACTTACGAGGTGATGAAAATAGAGCAGAAAACACCTATGAACGCTGGCTGCAGCAATTGGGGATGCAGCTCATTAAACTCCCGCGAGCTGAGTATAATGACAAATCATTGCTTTACCCATTTCTCAAATCACAACACCCCAGTGCTTTGCTTATTCCGGAAGGAGGCCATCCACTGCCTACCACCAACCGCTTAGCCAATCTGCTCGACGAACAACCGCTACATTACGAGCATCTGCTGGTGAGTTGCGGCACCGGTGCCACAATTTTGGCGCTGGCAGCAGGACTAGCCGCTCGCAAGGAGCAACTACAATTGCATGGGCTAAGCGTGATCAATCAAGTTAACTTCATTGCAGAGCTCCAAAGGCAACTGCAGTCTATTTACCCGCACAGCCAAGTGTCACCACACCCGGAAAAACTGAGGCTTGGCAAGCTCAGTCCCGCCATGTTAGCCATCAGCAAGGCCTGCTTTGAACAAACTGGACTAGCACCCGACCCCATTTATGATGCGGCGTTGTTGCTTTATGTACATGAAGCCTTACAATCAGGAAAAATAAAGCCAGAAGACCGCTGTTTGTGGGTACACAGCGGCGGTTTGCCGGGTTGGTCAGGTTATCCCCTAGAATGCCAGCAGCTGTTCGGCTTGTAAACGCATAATCATCGCATATTCAGCATTGGCAACGCGGCCATCTTGCATGTTTTTACCGATCTGTATCAACCGAGGTCGCAACGCCAAGGTATGCGTGCCCACATAATTGAGTACGTCAGCAAAATGACCCATGGCCAATGCGCTGCCCTGCGTGCCGTCGGAAATGCCCAAAAGTGCCGCTTTTTTGTGCTTGAAGCTGTCTGGGAACTTGCAAGCATCAACCCATATTTTCAAAATACCTGGAAACGAGCCGTTGTACTCAGGAATTATAAAGATGAACTTATCGGTAGCGCTCACCAGCTGTTGCATGCGCTCCCAAGCAGCATTCGGCTGCTTTACTTTTTTGTAGAGGGTAGTCTCGAGAATGTCAACCGGCATGTCCTGCAAATCTAGGATATTGGCTTGAACGCCGATTTCAGCTAAAATGGCTTGGTAATGAGCGGCAACTTGACTGCTCACCGACTGGTCGCGACTCGTGCTCGCAACAATGGTATAATTCATAAATTAACTAACAGCTTTCAACCTGCTAATGTTCGATTTGCTGAATTGATTTTGCGCATAATTCAAATCTACTTCAAAGCGCTTCACCCTTGGCTCGGCTGTTGGCAAATGAAACATGGCATCCATCAAAATAGCTTCCACAATCGAACGCAAACCACGTGCGCCTAATTTATACTCCATTGCTTTGTCTACAATAAAGTCCATCACCTCTTCCGTAATCACCAGCTCAATTTCTTCGAGCTCAAACAAACGCTGATACTGTTTGAAAAGTGAGTTTTTGGGCTCTGTGAGGATGGCACGGAGGGTTGACTTGTCAAGCGGATTCAAAAACGCCACCACAGGCAAGCGACCCAATAATTCTGGAATCAGGCCAAAAGACTTTAGGTCGTTAGGCATTACATACTGCAATAAATTTTGCTTGTCGATGCTCTGCTCTTTCGCGTTCCCAAAACCAATGGCATTCAGTTTTACCCTGCGGGCAATGATGCGGTCGATGCCATCAAACGCGCCTCCACAAATGAAGAGGATGTTTTTGGTATCGACTTGTATGAATTTTTGCTCCGGATGCTTGCGACCTCCTTGCGGTGGCACATTTACCACAGTGCCTTCCAGCATTTTGAGCAAGGCCTGCTGCACGCCCTCTCCCGATACATCCCGGGTGATGGAGGGATTGTCGGATTTACGGGCGATTTTATCGATTTCATCGAGGTAGACAATGCCACGCTCCGCTGCAGCCACGTCGTAATCGGCGGCTTGCAATAAACGGCTCAAAATACTCTCCACGTCCTCTCCTACATAACCTGCCTCGGTAAACACCGTAGCATCAGCAATGCAGAAGGGAACGTTGAGCATTTTGGCAATGGTTCTCGCCAACAAGGTTTTACCCGTGCCAGTTTCCCCCACCATGATGATATTTGACTTTTCAATTTCAACATCAGCCTTTTCTTGCTGCTGATTGATTCGCTTGTAATGGTTGTAAACCGATACGGCCAAGGTACGCTTGCCTTCATCCTGACCAATCACATACTCGTCTAAGTAGTTCTTAATCAGCTGTGGCTTGAGGTTGGTGTACTTGCGATAGTTCGCGCTGCTGTGACCTTTATCAGCACTTACTTGCTCCAACATTATTTCGTGCGCCTGCACAATACAACTGTCACAAATATGTGATTCAAGTCCCGCAACGAGGATCTTCGAATTTTCCTTGTCCTTGCCACAAAACGAGCAATGCACCTTGGTTTTGGTTGCCATTATTTACTTTTTCGTACTGCGCACCAACACATCGTCGATCATGCCGTAAGCTTTGGCCTCCGTAGCGCTCATCCAATAATCGCGGTCACTGTCTTTTTCAATCTTCTCGAAAGTTTGACCACTGTGTTCGGCGAGTATCAAATATAATTCATCGCGCACTTTCATGGTCTCTTTGAAGGCAATTTCCATTTCAGAAACTTGCCCCTGCATGCCACTCATCGGCTGGTGAATCATCACTCGCGAGTGTTTAAGGGCTGTACGCTTGCCTGCAGCACCAGCACACAACAACACAGCTGCCATTGAGGCCGCCATACCTGTGCAAATGGTGGCTACATCGGCACCAATAAATTGCATGGTGTCGTAGATGCCTAAACCGGCGTAAACGGAGCCTCCGGGACTGTTCAAATAAATCTGAATGTCGCGAGTACTGTCAACCGAGTCAAGAAACAACAACTGCGCCTGGATGATGTTGGCCACCTCATCGGTTACCGGCACACCCATAAAAATGATGCGGTCCATCATCAAACGCGAAAAAACGTCCATGCTGGCCACATTCATCGGGCGTTCCTCGATGATATAAGGTGTTAAGTTGTTGATCTGGTGCTTTACATAGCCATCAATGGCTGTACCGCTTTTGCCCAAATGGCCCACGGCGTATTTCCTAAATTCTGTTTCAAAGTTCATTGGCGAAATTTACTTATTAAACAGCATTTTCTTTGGTAAGTTTCTCAAATTCTTGAAAAGACATCGGCGCCTCTTTTACTTGCACTTGCTCGCGGATAAAATCTTCCACTTTGCGGTACTTCATAGAGTAATAAACGTTCGAATAATTGTCTTCTTTTTGGAGATAGTCGAGTGCGTATTTCTGCAGCGTTTGGTCGTCCATTGGAATGCCATAGCTCGAAAACTGGCGGTATAACAAGCCTTTCGCTTCCTCTACGATGTCCTCGCCTTTGATTTCGATACTATTGACTTCCAACACTTTGTCGATCAGCAAATCGCGACGCAATTGCTTGGCGTATTCGGGATACTGCTGCTCGAGGGTCTGAGCATCCACTGGATTTTTGGCGTTCGATAGCAACCAACGCTTCAAAAAGCCATCGGGCAATTCAATGCCGTCGGTTTGAAAGAAGGCTTCCATCACCTGGTTGCGCATATAACGCTCAGCTTCTACTTGGAGCGAACGACCCAGTTCCAATTTCACACGGTCGGTGAAGTCGACTTCGGTTTTAATGTCTTCGTTGCCAAATACTTTATTGAAGAAAATGGTGTCGAGTTCGGCCAAACCTTCGCGCATCACATTGCTAACGGTAATTTCAACCGCGCGGTTGATGAGCGCTAGTTCTTCTTCTGATTTTTTTACGCCTGCGGCAATGGCAGCGGTGTCGTTGCCGTAAATGAGTTCGAGCTGGGTACGGGTAGCATAATCTTTACCAATGCCTGTGAGCTCAGCGCGGAGGGCGTCATCGGCGAGGTCGGCTAATTTTACCATGCTCACAGTAACCAGACCGCCAACTTTGATTTCGCCGGCTTCGTCTAATTCGCGGATACGCAAAAACACCATGTCGCCGGGCTCTGAAATGGCCGGATACGCGTTGTCAAAATGACGCGAGCGGAGGTCTTTGATGTAGTTATCAAGCATGTCCTGCGCCGGCTCCACCTGATACTTGGTGAAGGTTTGGGCAGGAGCCGCAATGTTTACTTCGGGCTTAAGACCAATGCTGAATTCAAAAGTGAAACTTTTATCTAGCGCATCGCTGTCGCCAAACGGATCGCTATCGGTTTCGGGCATGGGCTGAGCGAAAATATCGATTTTGTTTTCTTCGAGGTAACCATTGATGCCTTCTTGCACCATTTTGTTAAGCTCCTCGTACAAAAGGGCTTTTCCATACATCTTTTTAACCATGCCCACAGGCACCATGCCTTGGCGAAAGCCGGGCATGTTTACTTTGCGACGGTATTGTTTGATGGCCTCATCTAAGCGACCAGCATAATCAGCTTGGTCGATGTTGATGATGACTTTGTTTTCAAGGGAATTTACTGCTTCTGCGGTGATGTTCACGGTATGATAGATTTAATTATTTAAAACACGGAGGTCACGGAGATTTATGATTTGGGATTTCCGATTTATGATTTATGATTTAGGGTTTGGGATTTCCGATTTAGGATTTAAACACGGAGTGCACGGAGGACACGGAGAATTTTGATTTATGATTGAAGATTTCTGATTTAGGATTTATGATGGTTGAATGCTTACAGGCTATCGATTTACACTGGGCGCCAAAAAAAAGCAGCCATATCTCCTAAATCTAATTCGCAATTCGCTAATCCAAATCGCAATTCGCTAATCCAATTCCCAATTCGCCAATCCAATCATCAATCTGAAATCTCAAATCCTAAATCATTTTGTGCGGATGGAGGGACTCGAACCCACACGCCTTGCGGCACCAGATCCTAAGTCTGGCACGTCTACCAATTTCGCCACATCCGCTAAACGACACGCCTTGCCGTAATGCCTTTTGCCAGGAATAAAACCGTAGGCTTTAAAGGACTGCAAAAATACTGTTTTTTGTACAAATAGACAAGTCTTTAACGTTTCTTCAAAAATCTTGTCCATTTACACGCAAAGCCCTCATATCAAAGTACATTTTGCTTAGTTTTAGGCTCGAATTCAGTCATTTTTATGGAAACAGCAGCACCTAGCCGGGAAGAAATTGAACGTGGAGAAATTTTAAGACGTTACCGGGCCTTGTTGCGGGCGGTAAAGCCTTTCATGAAAAAGGGCGACAAAAAACAACTGCGATTGGCCTTTGACATGGCATTAGAGGCGCACAAAGACATGCGCCGTAAGTCGGGCGAGCCCTACATCTACCACCCCCTCGAAGTAGCACGCATTGCGGTAGAAGAAATTGGTTTGGGCACCACCTCTGTGGTTTGTGCCTTGTTACACGACGTGGTGGAAGACACCGAAATTACCCTCGAGCAAATCGAAAAGGAATTTGGCAATGTAGTGGCGCGTATTATTGATGGCTTGACCAAAATATCTGGCCTTTACAATAAAAGCAACAACACCTCAGACCAAGCAGAGAATTTCCGCAAGATGCTGCTCACCTTGGCTGATGATGTGCGGGTGATTTTAATCAAACTCGCTGACCGGCTGCACAATATGCGTACGCTCGACAGCATGCAGAAGGACAAACAACTCAAAATTGCGTCGGAAACCAGCTTTTTGTTTGCTCCCCTCGCCCACCGTTTGGGCCTTTACGCGGTAAAATCGGAACTTGAAGACTTGTCGCTGAAGTACACCGACCCCGAAATCTACAAAGACATTGCCCGCCGCTTGCAGGAAACCAAGCTTAAGCGAGACCGTTTTATACGCGACTTCATCATCCCCATCCGAAAAGAAATGGAAGCTTTAGGCTTGCCTTTCGAAATCAAAGGCCGCCCCAAATCCATCAACTCCATCTTCAACAAAATGCGCAAGCAAGGGGTGGAATTCGACGAGGTATACGATCTTTTTGCCATTCGAATTATTTTGGAGAGTCCCCCAGAAACCGAAAAATCGGATTGCTGGCGGGCCTATTCCATCGTCACCGATATGTACCAGCCCAATCCCAACCGCCTGCGCGACTGGGTGAGTACGCCCAAAGCCAACGGCTACGAATCGCTCCACACCACCGTAATGGGGGCTGGCGGTCGTTGGGTGGAAGTACAAATACGCACCAAGCGCATGGACGAAATCGCCGAAAAAGGTCTCGCTGCGCATTGGAAATACAAAGAAAGTGGCAACGACAATGCCTTCGACGCCTGGCTCAGCCGCATCCGTGAGGTCCTCGAAAACCCGGAGCCCAACGCCCTCGAATTCATCGACAACTTTAAGCTGCAGTTGTATGCCAAAGACGTTTTTGCCTTTACCCCCAAAGGAGATCTGATTAAACTGGCATCTGGGGCCACCGCCCTCGACTTCGCCTTCGAAATACATACCGACCTTGGCATGAAATGCATAGGCGCCAAGGTAAACCACAAAATTGTGCCGCTCAGCTACCCGCTACAAAACGGCGACCAGGTTGAAATCCTCACCTCCAGCATCCAACAACCTAAAAGCGACTGGCTTAAATTTGTAACCACCGCTAAGGCCAAAAGTAAAATCAAGCAGGCCATCAAAGATTACCGCCGCGAGATGGCTGACAGCGGCCACGACATCTTTGAAAAGAAGATGAAACAGTGGAAAACACAAATTACTGAGGAGCTCATGCATAAAATCCTCAGCCATTTTAAATTGCAGTCACCCGTCGACCTCCATTACCTCATTGCTACTGAGCGCCTCGACCTCGCCCAGCTCAAAGCCTTTGTACTCGAGCCCAACAAAGTGGAGGCCCGCGCCAATACACGCATCGACGAAAAGAACTTTGGCAATTTGGTACGCAGCAACAGCAGTGCCGCCGACGACCTGCTCATTATCGACGATAAAATCAGCAAAATCGACTATACCCTCTCCAGCTGCTGCAACCCCATTCCGGGGGATGAGATTTTTGGCTTTGTAACCATCAACGAGGGCATTAAAATACACCGCGTAAATTGCCCGAACGCCGTGCACCTGCTCAGCAAATACAGCTACCGTGTGGTGAAATCGAAATGGACCCAAGCCTCCGAAGTGAGCTTTTTGGCAGGCATCCGCATCACAGGACTCGACGACATTGGCATCATCAGCGGCATCTCGCAGGTAATCAGTACCGACCTCAAGGTTAACATGCGGTCGATCAGTGTATTGTCGAACGACGGCATGTTTGAAGGCACCATCATGGTATTTGTAAACGACACCAAGCACCTCGATACCCTCATGCGCAAGCTGCTGCAGGTAAAGGGAGTGCTCAAGGTAACCCGCTTCGATTCCCATCCCGACTAAAAAAGGAACCCCATTTCAGAAATAATGTTGATATTCGTTTAAACGCTACTATGCAATCCGTTAATAAACTCGTAGAAGAAGTAAAGCTCATTTTTTCGGCCTACCTCGAAGAACATGGACACCGCAAAACCCCTGAGCGCTTCGCTATTTTGGAGGAGATTTATTCGCGTAACGACCATTTTGATGTGGAATCGCTTTACATCCAAATGAAAAACCGCAACTACCGGGTGAGCAGGGCTACGGTGTACAATACCCTCGACCTGCTGCTGGCTTGCGACCTCGTAACCAAACATCAGTTTGGCAAAAACATGGCCCAGTTTGAGCGGGCGTACGGTTATAAGCAACACGACCACCTCATTTGCATCGAATGTGGGCGGGTGGAAGAGTTTTGCGACCCACGTATTCAGGAGATCCGCAGCGACATGGGTGTTTTTTTTCACCACACCGTAAAACACCATTCTTTGCATCTCTACGCCAGTTGCGACCTCCAAAAAGAGGACGGCAGTTGTCCACATTTCAACAAAAACTAAAAAACATCTAAAAACCCCTTATTTTTGGGTTTTAATAGCTGTAAATGAAAGTAGATGTGCTGTTGGGCCTCCAGTGGGGCGACGAAGGCAAGGGTAAGATTGTTGACGTAATTACGCCCAAATACGACATTATTGCCCGTTTTCAGGGCGGTCCTAACGCCGGTCACACCTTAGAATTTGATGGTACCAAGGTGGTGTTGAACACCATACCTTCCGGCATTTTCCGTCCGCATGCCATCAACATCATTGGTAACGGCGTGGTGATTGACCCGGTAACCCTTCAGCGGGAGATCACCAATTTGCTGAAATTGGGTGTGCCTGTAAAAGACCGCCTCTACATTTCGCGCAAGGCGCACTTGATCATGCCCACCCATCCCATTTTAGATGCCGCCTATGAAAAGGCCAAGGGTGATTCTAAAATCGGCTCTACCTTGAAGGGCATTGGTCCTACTTATGCCGACAAAATTGGCCGTTCTGGTCTACGCGTTGGCAACCTCGGGGGCAGCACTTTCCAAGCCGCCTACAACAACATCCGTGAAAAACACCTGCAAACCTTGCGTTTGCTCGATTATACCGACCCAGAGCTCGCCGAAAAAGAGCAACGCTGGCTCGATGCCGTGGCTTTTTTAAGCGACTACCATACTTGCGACAGCGAATTGGTGATTAATCAAGCGCTCAAGGCGGGCAAAAAAGTATTAGCCGAGGGTGCCCAGGGCACTTTGTTAGACATTGACTTTGGCTCCTACCCTTTTGTAACCTCTTCGAACACCATTACAGCGGGCGCTTGTACCGGCTTAGGTCTTGCCCCGCAAACCATTGGCGAGGTATTTGGCATTTTTAAAGCCTACTGCACCCGGGTGGGCAGCGGTCCTTTTCCTACCGAGCTCCACGGACCTGCTGGCGAAGAGTTACGCAAGCTCGGCCATGAATTTGGTGCCACTACTGGCCGACCGCGGCGTTGCGGCTGGATTGATTTACCAGCTTTAAAATACGCCATCATGCTCAACGGCGCTACGCAGCTCATCATGATGAAGAGTGATGTGCTCAGCGGGTTTGGCGAGATTGGCGTGTGCACCCACTACGAAACTGCCGAAGGCCGTACCGACGTTTTGCCTTTTGATTTGGCGGAAGCCAAGCCTATTATACAAATGGTGCCGGGCTGGAAACAGGATTTAACCGGCATGACCTCCATCGACCAATTGCCGGTAGAGTTGCACAACTACATCGACTTCCTAGAAAAGCATTTAGAAGTACCCATAAAAGTGGTTTCGGTTGGTCCCGATCGCACCCAGACCCTATACCGTTGAGTAGCTTCCGCCTTCGGATAGCTGCCCAGCGCGAACAGTTTGCGCTCCACCAACTGCTGTATCACTTTAGGGAGGCACCCTATGTGGTGGCTTTTAATAGCAATATTTTACCCGACCAACAACTGCCGGAGGCGTACCAGCAAATTGGCTGGCAGCTGGCAGTGAGTTATGGCGAGGCCTTTGCGCCCGAAAGCGGCTGTTTTGACGCGCTGGAGGCTTTGGTCAACAGCTCACCCGACCATTACGTAGGGTTTCTGACCTACGATTTAAAAAACGAGCTCGAGGCGCTGCACTCTACCCATGCCGACGGCATTGGCTTTGCGCCCATGCTGTTTTTTAGGCCGCAGTTGCTCATCAGTTGTCACCAAGGCGAATTGGTGTTGGAGCGCGACGAATTATCGTTTGCAGCCATTTTACCCAGCATTTTAGCCGCCCCCTTAACCGAAGCCAGCGTTTTGCCCCTGCTGCAATTTAGGCGACAGGTAAGCGATGCCAAATATTTACGTACCGTAGATGCCATTCGGCAGCACATTACCGAAGGCACTGTGTACGAACTCAATTATTGCATGGAGTGGCATGCCAAGGCGCCGGAGCTCGACTTGTTGAGCACCTACCGACGTTTGAATAAAAACACCAAGGCGCCTTTTTCGGTGTATTTAAAGGCGCAAGACCGCTACCTGTTGAGTGCTAGTCCTGAGCGTTTTTTGCGCAAAACTGGCCAAGAGCTCCTCAGCCAGCCCATCAAAGGCACCATTGGACGTGCCGAGCTGCCCGCCGACGATAAAAAGCGCATGCAGCAACTCGCCAGCGACGAAAAAGAGCGGGCCGAAAACGTGATGATTGTTGATTTGGTGCGCAACGACCTTTCGCGCAGTTGTGTGGCTGGCAGTGTGGAGGTACCCAACCTCATGCAGGTGTACACTTTTAGAACCGTGCACCAAATGATCAGCACCGTAAAAGGTCAGCTGCTGCCGGACCAATCGGCAGTGCAGGCCATCCGCCATGCTTTCCCGATGGGCTCCATGACCGGCGCGCCCAAAATCAAGGCCATGGAAATCATTGAAGCCCTCGAGAGCAGCAAGCGTGGTTTATACTCAGGCGCGGTGGGTTACTTCACCCCTGCTGGCGATTTCGACTTCAATGTGGTGATCCGTTCGTTGCAGTACAATGCTGCTACGGGCTACCTCAGCCTCATGACCGGCAGCGCCATCACCCACGACTCGGTGCCAGCCGCTGAACTGCAGGAGTGTTTGTTGAAAGCAGAGGCGCTTTTGGCGTTGTTTAGGTAAAGAAGACTGCGCTACTTCGCCACCTTTAGCGAAAGAAATCGTTTTTTACCAAAATACAATCACTGTTAAATCGTAAAGCAAGCCATTCTCTTTCTGTAAACAACCATTAGCAAAACCACCTCTCTGTCCACAAGGGTAGCTTTATCTTCGGAATTCCTTTAACAAATTTTAGCCTGGCCATCACCTTGTTATCGGCTATAATCATTAAATGGCGGATGCCTGATAGTCCTTTAACTAACTGCTCTTGAATGCCAGCTTTTTGCTAACCGCAATACCTGCAATAGAAATGCCCTACGGTTTTTCACAAAAAGAAAAAAGCCGCATACCTTTCGATATGCGGCTTTCGCTTGTATTGTTGTTGGGAGCTTATTCAGCAACCACTTCAATTTTAAATTCTGCCTTCACTTCGCGATGGAGGTCTACCTCTACGGTATACGTACCAACCTCTTTGATATCGGCTTTGATTTCGATGCGACGACGGTCTACATCAAAACCCTTTACTTTCAACGCATCGGCTACCTGGAGGGTAGTGATGGCACCGAAGATGCGACCTTTTTCACCCACCTTAGCACCGAGGCTGAGGGTAAGTTCGTTTAAACCGTTGGCCAATGCAGCTGCATCGTTCTTCAGTTTTTCTTGCTTAAAGGTAGCTTGCTTTACGTTTTCGTCACGCTCTTTGAGGGTCGACTTGTTCGCTACAGCGGCGAGGCCTTCGGGGATGAGGTAGTTACGACCGTAACCGTTCTTCACCTTTACTACATCATACTTGTAGCCGAGTCCTTTGATATCTTGCTTTAAAATAATGTCCATGATTCTCTCCTCCTTTTACTTCATTCCGTCGGCTACATAAGGCATCAGGGCAAGGTGACGGGCGCGCTTAACGGCCTGACCAACTTTGCGCTGGAACTTCAAAGAGGTACCAGTCAAACGACGTGGCAACACTTTTCCTTGTTCGTTTACAAACTTCAAAAGAAAATCTGCATCCTTATAATCAATGTACTTAATTCCGTTTTTCTTGAAACGGCAGTATTTCTTGCGGTTCTCGTCCTTAACGGGAATGGCTGCAAAGCTATTACTAATCATATCAAGCCTCCTGGGTTACATTTTTCGAAGCATTGCTGCGACGTGATTCGTTGTAGGTGATGGCATACTTATCAAGTGCCACGGTGAGGAAACGCAAAATGCGCTCATCGCGACGGAACTCGAGTTCGAGCTTGTCAACGATAATGCCATCTGCTTTGAACTCCATCAGGTGATAGAATCCGGTAGATTTTTTCTGGATAGGATACGCTAACTTACGCAAGCCCCAGCTGGCTTGGTGAACGATTTCGGCGCCGTTTTCCTTCAGCACCTTCTCAAACTTCGCGACCGCGTCTTTTACCATCTCGTCGGTCAACACCGGCGTCATGATAAATACGGTTTCGTACTGATTCATTAATTTTCAGTTTAGGTTAAAAAATGGAATGCAAAAGTAAGAAAATAATTCCATTAAACAGCGTTGTTCTCAGCAAATTGAAAAAATGAGGCCGTGAGTTGTGGAAAAGCTTTGAAAAATGGGGATGCGCTGGGTGTTGAAATGTTTACTTTTGTGAGATGGAGAACTATATCGTATCGTTCCGGAAATACCGTCCCGCCAGTTTCGACATGGTAGTGGGGCAGCATCACATTACCGGCACTTTAAAAAATGCGATAAAGACGCAGCAGTTGGCCCAAGCTTTTTTGTTTTGCGGTCCACGCGGTGTCGGCAAAACTACCTGTGCGCGCATCTTTGCCAAAACCATCAACTGCACCCAGCTGCGTGAAGATGGGGAGGCGTGTAACAGTTGCGACTCCTGCGTATCGTTTAACCGCGGCGGCTCCATGGCCATTCACGAGCTCGATGCGGCGTCGAACAACTCGGTCGACGACATTCGCAGCTTGGTAGAGCAAGTGCGCTACGCTCCCCAAGGCAGCAAATACAAGATTTACATTATAGATGAGGTGCACATGCTCAGCACGGCGGCCTTCAATGCTTTTTTGAAGACGCTGGAGGAGCCGCCTTCGTATGCCATCTTTATTTTGGCAACCACCGAGAAGCACAAAATTCTGCCCACCATTTTATCGCGTTGCCAGATTTTCGACTTCAACCGCATCAAGGTGGAAGACATTGCCTTGCAGCTCGAAAGCATTTGCAAGCAAGAAGGCATCACCTATGAATACAATGCCCTGCACGTGATTGCGCAGAAGGCAGATGGCGCTTTGCGAGATGCTTTGTCGATTATGGACCAAGTGGTGAGCTTTTCGGGAGGACAACTCAGCTACGCGGCGGTGATCGAAAATCTGAACATTATCGACCACGACTATTACTTCAAAGTAACCGAAGCACTGCTCACGCAGGATTTGGCGGGGGTAAGCTTGTTGCTCGAGGAAGTAATCAGCAAGGGTTTCGAAGGCATCAACTTTATCACCGGTTTGGCGGGGCATTTTAGGAATTTGCTCATGACCAAAGACCCGCGTACCGTCAAGTTGCTTGAAGTGAGCGACGATATAAAGGTGCGCTACCAGCAGCAAACCCAGCAGGCACCGGCAGGTTTTTTACTTACAGCCCTCAATTTTGCCTCCTATGCCGAGGTTAATTACAAGCAAAGCAAGCAGCCGCGGCTTTTGGTGGAGTTGGCTTTGATGAAGATGTGTTTTCTGAATCAGATGTTGTATCCCGAGCAACTGGCCCAGGAAGTAAAAAAAAAACTTAATTCCGACGCTCCCGCCGTTGTAGATTTTAAAATACCTGCACCAGCAGCCATTAAAATACAGGGTGGCGTAACGACGGCAGCGGGTACTGAAACTACAACTGCCAGAGCCACTGCCCCGCCTAGCGTTGCTCCTCTTGCCACCGCTGCGGCTGAAACAGTGGCTGAACCAGCTGTCGTTCCTGCACCCCAAGCTCATTCACCAACCACTTTAAAGGCAACACCATCGGAAGCGGATGTGCCAAACACAGCTGCTTTTTCTGTAGAAATTCACACTCAAACAAGCGAGCCCTTGCCGGCTGCCACAGAAGTAACCTTACAAGAGGCGCCAGCTTCGGCAACTTCAACTGGCAAAGCCACCAAAACCATGGCAGGCGGCATGATTAAAGTGGGCAAAAACTTGGCGGGTATCAAAACAGCAACCCTGCAAACAACCGATGGCGACGAGCTGGTGACAGCAGATGTGCTAGAACAAGGCAGTATGTCGTTTGCTGAAGCATGGCAACTGGTGCTAGCCGATATCAAAGTTTCACGCAAAGACTATCTGTTTTCGATTTTAAACGAGGCAGCTCCAGTGCTCGATGACGACCAACGTTTTCAGATTACGATACACAGTGAGGCCCAACAACAAATTTTTGACCCCGAAAAACAAGATATATTAGAAAAAATACGCCGATTAACGGGTAATTTTTCCATCGATTTTATGTACATTGTTTTAGAAAAAGATTCAGAAGGTGTAAAACCTGTAACATCTACCGATAAATTTGGGCGCATGGTAGAGAAAAACCCTCATTTACTGACATTTGTAAATGTATTTGGGCTTGACATTGATTATTAAATGCTCTACCTTGCACCAATATTTCATTTTAGCTGACGAAAAAACACAAAAAAAAGTCGAAAGATGTTAGTAAAAATCCCCCTCAAAAACACAGAAGAGTCTGCCATCGTTGATGACCATGTGTATGAATTCCTGACGGAAAATCCTTATCTCAAAAAAATAGGCTTTGTTGCAAATTTGCGTAAACATTCACGTGGCTATGCTTTCTTCCAAAAAAACTGGCCTTTGGGCGATGGTGCGTACAAAAATGAAACCATCTACCTTCATAAACTCATTGCCGAAAAATTCATCCCCAAGCATGAGTCACCAGAACGATTGTTGGTGAATTTGTTGAACGGAAATCCGTTAGATTGTCGTTTAGCCAATCTCGAATGGGCCATCCGCGCCAAAGTGGTTCGCAACACAACCAAAACTGAAAACCAATTTGGTTTCCGTGGTGTGGTAAAGAGCGGCAAAAAATACCGCGCCATCATCTTCTTCAACAAAGAGCGCATGGATTTGGGCTTGTTTGGCACGCCCGAGGAAGCTGCCGTTGCTTATAATAAGAAGTCTATGGAGCTGTTCGGCAAAACCAATGGTTTGAACAACGTTTCTGAAGCGAAATAAACAATTCGACCCTCAAGTAAAGCCTCAACTTAACGGTTGGGGCTTTTTTTTTTAACACAGAGCCTTGTTTTTCAGCTTCGTTTCTTGGTTCAAATGGCTATTTCTCGTTAAAAAAGCTGATGAGGTGCTAGACGCAGCTAAAGTAGGGAGAAGGGGCCTTTCCTCGGTGGAGGCTTGGCTCGAAGAAACACAGATGGCTATTAAACAGCCACGTAGAAACATGATTTGTGAAGAGTTAGAACCATATTCCATAAGGAAGCGCTAATTTTATTAAACTCAGAGACTTATTTCTTAGGGCTTCGTTTCATGGTTCAAATGGCTATTTCTCGTCAAAAGGGCTATAAGGTTTCTAGATTGGAAGCAGCCTTAAAGCACTTAGATGACTTTATTCCTCCTCAGTAACATCGCGGAGCTGGCCTTCGGAACTAGCCACAACCACAGCCACTGCAGCGTCGCCGGTTATGTTAACCACAGTGCGCAACATATCGAGGATGCGATCAACCGCCACAATAAGTGCAATGCCGGCGGTATCGAGCCCTACCGACTCTAACACAATCACCAACATGACCATACCCGCGCCAGGTACACCCGCCGAACCAATCGATGCCAAGGTGGCGGTGAGTACAATGGTGAGTTGCTGTGCAAGCGAGAGGTCAGTACCAAAAGCCTGAGCAATAAACACCGTAGCCACTGCCTGATACAAACTGGTGCCATCCATGTTAATGGTAGCCCCTAGCGGCAGCACAAAGCTCGACACCTCATCCGACACCCCGAGGTGTTCTTCTACCCGCTCCATCGTAACTGGCAAGGTAGCAGAGCTGGAGCTGGTAGAAAATCCAAGCATCTGAGCCGGGGCAATTCCTTTGAAAAAACGAACGTAGCTGAACTTGGTGAAAAGCTTGAACATGATTGGGTAGATGATAAAAATCATGCAGCACAAGCCAATAATTACAGTGAGACTATATACACTAAGCGCTTGCAGCAGTTCAATGGCATCTGCGGGATTGTTGCCAGCAAACTCGGCAATGAGCGAGGCCAGCAAGGCAAACACGCCATAAGGCGCCATGCCCATGATTAAATCAACCAGTTTGAGGATGATTTCATTTACACCTTCAAAAAAACCACGCACATAGGTGGTCTTTTCGCGGGGCAGCAAAATGAGGGCAATGCCAAAAAAAACAGCAAAAAATACCACTTGCAGCATATTGGTATTGTCACCAAGGGCTTTGAAGAGGTTGTCGGGCACCATGTCAACCAGCGGCTGCAGCGGTCCTTGCTCGCTTACCATATCGGCTTTTTCTGTTTTTGAGGCCGCTTCGGTGGCGTAGCGCGACTTAAGCTCGTCGCGTTTTTGGGTAGATAGATAGCTGCCGGGTTGCAATACATTTACAGTTACCAAGCCAATGGTGATGGCAATGACGGTAGTAGCTAGGTAAATGCCAATGGTTTTACCGCCGAGTCGCGACAATTTGCTCACATCACTCAAACTCGACACGCCCACGATCAGCGAGGCGACAACCAGCGGCATCGCGATAAGCTTGAGGAGGTTAACGAACACCGTGCCCACCGGTTTAATCCAGTCAATCACAAAATCGTTCCAGCCCATGCTGCTCGATAGCAAGCCAAAAAGCACGCCCAATACCAGGCCAATGATGATTTTCCAGTGGAGTGCGAGCTTCTTCTTTTTCATGGAACGATTATTTCGGCTCGAATTTAAGGTTTCGCGACCGAAAGCCGAAAATTAAGGGGAGATTATGTACAGATTAAATAGAAAAGAAGGCCTTTGAAAGTGTATCCACTCACCGCGAGCAACAACTTCCTACAACTTTGCCAGCCGCAACCGCAACCAATGGTCGGCGAGCACGAGGGCCGTCATAGCTGCTACGATGGGCACCGCGCGCGGTACCACACAGGGGTCGTGGCGGCCTTTGGCTTGTAGCTCGGTGGCCTCACCTCTGTTGGTAACCGTTTGTTGGTTTTTACTGATGGTGGCTACGGGTTTGAAGGCCACACGGAAGTAAATGTCTTCGCCATTGCTGATGCCGCCTTGGATACCGCCCGAATGATTGCTCTGCGTGCGCACCCTCCCTTCACGCTGCTCAAAAGCATCGTTAAATTGTGAGCCGCGACCCGCTGCTGCTGCGAAGCCGCTGCCTATTTCGAAGCCTTTTACGGCATTGATGCTGAGCATGGCCTTGGCCAAGTCGGCTTCAAGCTTGTCGAAAACTGGGTCGCCAAGACCAGCAGGCACCTTGCTAGCCACCGCCGTAATGACCCCGCCCACCGAATCACCTTCGGCTTTGAGTTGGGTGATGAGGGCTTCCATTTGGGTGGCGGTAGCGGCATCGGGACAACGTACAAGACTGTCGTCGATGCCTGTTAAATCAAGTTCTGTATAAGGCTTGTTGAGCTGGATTGGTCCCACTGCGCTCACAAAAGCCTGAATTTGCACTCCAGCTTGTCGCAAAAGCAATTGCGCCACGGCACCAGCTGCCACACGGGCGGCTGTTTCGCGGGCCGAACTGCGGCCACCACCACGATAATCGCGAAAACCGTAGCGCGCATCGTAGGTAAAATCGGCGTGCGAAGGCCTGTACACCGACTTCATGGCCTCATAATCGGCCGAGCGTTGGTCGGCATTGCGCAACAACATGGCCAAAGGCGTGCCCGTGGTTTTGCCATCAAACACCCCAGAAAGCACCTCTATTTGATCTGCCTCATTGCGGTCGGTAGTCAGGGCACTTTGTCCCGGCCTACGCCGATCCATTTGTTGTTGAATAAAATCGAGGTCGAAGTCCAGGCCAGCGGGACAACCATCGATGACCACGCCAATGGCTTCACCGTGCGACTCGCCAAAAGTGGTAACCCGAAAAACTTCTCCAAAACTATTGCCTGCCATTGTTACTGCTTTAAATCGAAGCCAAAATACTTTAAATGCGCCCAAAAATCGGGATAAGACTTTTGCACCACCTCGGGCTGGTCGAAAATTACGGTTTTTTGCGCAGCAGCGAGCAAACTAAAAGCCATGGCCATCCGGTGATCATCAAAACACTGAATCAATACCGTAGCTGGACCTGCTGGCACACCCCTCTCGAGCTGCAAAACATCGCCCTCTACCCGCACCTTCGCCCCAGCTGCCTCCAAATTAAGGCGTAGGGCCTCAATGCGATCGCTTTCTTTGAGACGAAGATTTGCCAATCCCTCAAAACGAGCCAAATGCCCTTTGATGGCGCACAAAACAAGTAGGGTGGGCATTAAATCGGGACAATCTTGCCCGTTGTACACCTGCAAAACTGTTTCGTCTGTTAGCTGATGCTGCAAGCGAAGTCCTGCCGCTGTTTGTTCAAACCCACAGCCCAAAGCTGCAAACCAGTCGGCTGCCTGCTGGTCGGCTTGCTCGGTTTGCAGCGATAAATCGGTTAAAAGCAAGTCGGTATTTGGCACCAAAGCCGCAAAAGCCAACCAATAAGCGGCTGCCGACCAATCGGGCTCCACCAAAAAGCTGGTGGGAGCTTGGTAAGGCCGCGGAGCAACCTCCAAAACAGCACCTTGCCATTGCACTTGCGCTCCCCAAGACTGCATCAATTGCAGTGTTTGCTGGATATAAGGTTTGGAGATGGCTTCGCCTTGCAGTGTTAATTGAAGTCCGTTTGACAAATAAGGCGCTACCAGCAGCAAGGCGCTGATGTATTGCGAGCTCACGTTAGCTTCAATAGCCAATTCTTTGCCCTGAAGCTTGCCACCGCGGATGTGTAAAGGCGGATGGCCTTCTTCCCCCAAATAAACTATTTGCGCGCCTAAACTGCGCAAGGCATTTACCAGAGGCGCAATGGGGCGTTCGTGGGCGCGGTCGCTGCCACTGAGCCTGAATTCGCCGGTTTGCATGCATAAATAGGGCAACAGAAACCGCATGACAGTTCCGGCCGGACCAGCAAATTTATCAGAAGAAAGGCTGGCCAAAGCTGCTTGCATCAAAAGGGTATCGTCAGCGGTAGAAAGTCCGTTCAAAAGCGTGCTGCCCCCCGCCAGCGCCCGCATCACCAACAAGCGGTTGCTGATGCTTTTAGAACCGGGCAACAACAAAGACCCTTGCAAAACCGTGGCCTTATTGGCACTCAGCTGCAAAGCACTCATGGATGGTTATAAATTTTTGACGCCAAGGCACGCAATTCGTCGGGCAATAATTGCTGGTCGAAAATAGCCTCCCCAATCACCGTTGGCAAACTAAAGCTGATTTTTGCTCCGCGGTTCTTTTTATCCTGTAGCAACCAAGGCATTAGTGCCTCAATATGCGGCCAATGACACCCGGGTTGGTACGGCAACAAGACCTTGGTGATGTTGGTGCCGACTGTTTCAGACAAAACGCCTAAAGCAACCGCCAACCGCGTTTCGCCTAGCATCCCCATAAAAACTGCCTCTCCATGCAGCAAAGGCTGCTGGCTATGCATAAAATAACTTTCGAGGGCATGCCCCAGCGTATGTCCAAAATTCAGCAGCTTGCGCTCCGCTTGCTCGGTGGGGTCGATGGCCACAATGTTAGATTTAATCTCTACCGCCCGCTGCAGCCACTCCAAAGCAGGAATTTCGGTGGGCGCGAGCTGCGAAAGGGCTGTAAACAGTGACTCATCTGCCAAAATACCGTGCTTAAACATCTCTGCTTTGCCACTGATGAGCTCGCGCTCCGGCAAGGTGCGCAGCAAAGCGGTATCGAATAACACGGCTTCAGGTTCGTAAAAAAGTCCTACTGCGTTTTTAAATCCCTGCACATTGATGCCCGTTTTGCCACCTATCGCTGCATCAACCTGCGCCAACAACGAACAGGGCACGTGTACACAGCGGATGCCTCGTTTGTAATTTCCGGCTACAAATCCCCCTAAATCGGTGATCATGCCCCCTCCCACGTTCACCAAAACCGCATGGCGATCGGCGCCCGCTGCCAACAACTTCTGCCAAAGCGCAGTAGCCGTATCCATGTTTTTGTGTTCCTCCCCTGCGGCTACTTCCAACAAAGTGGCGTCGAGGGCGGCGGCCAAAGGCGCGGCATGCTGCCGGGTATTGGTATCGCACAGCAGCAACACTGAACTCGGTGCTAGCGCCAACAATTGGGCTCGCAACTCGCTGAGCAGCGATTGGGTAAAGACCAGCTGCGCAGCCATTAGGCGTCTTTTTTTACCGTTTCGCGAGCCTCTTTAAACATCTTTACTTGGGTATTGATGCTTTCTTGGTGCAAGAGATGCAGCAGGCGGGTCATAAAGTGACTATCAATTTCGCTTTGAGCGGCCTTTTTGAGGCGGGAATTAAAAATTTCGCTCCAGCGCCGTGGCTGTAGGATGGTAATATCATTTTGGTTTTTAACGCGACCCACTTCCGAAGCAAGCTGCAAACGTTCCTGTAAAACAGCAATTAATCGATTATCTACTTCGTCGATTTGGTTGCGAAGCTCTTCTAAGCGGGCGTTAAACACCACATCATCGGTTTGCTCGCGGCGGTAAATAAGTCCTGCCATCAGCTCCTTCAGCTCCTCCGGCGTTATCTGCTGCTTGGCGTCGCTCCATGCATTTACGGGATCGCTGTGGGTCTCAATCATCAAACCGTCGAAATCAAGGTCGATCGCAATTTGCGCCAAATCAGGCACCAGCAAACTGTTGCCGCTGATGTGACTCGGGTCGCAAATCAAGAGTAAATCGGGCAAAAGGCGCTTGAGTTCAATGGGAATTTCCCAGTTGGGATGGTTGCGGAAGATACTTTTTTCGTAGCCTGAAAACCCCCTGTGGATGGCGCCCAACTGCCGAATACCAGCTTTGTTGAGGCGCTCGATGGCCCCAATCCAGAGCTCTAAATCGGGATTAACAGGGTTCTTAACCAGCATCGGCACCTCCGTACCTTGCACCGCGTCGGCGATGTCTTGCACCATAAATGGATTTACAGTGGTACGGGCCCCAATCCACAACATGTTTACCCCAGCTTTTAAAGCTTCCTCTACATGTTTGGCGCTGGCTACTTCT
Organism: Chitinophaga pinensis; assembly: GCA_945874665.1. GTDB lineage: Bacteria > Bacteroidota > Bacteroidia > UBA7662 > UBA7662 > PNNG01. The sequence goes on from CAMCHJ010000006.1 coordinate 49,645, forward strand.
ACCATCAAAGGCAAGGCTAATTCTTGGGCAATTTCAACTGCCCAGCTGAGGGCTTCTTTGCCTACGCCTTCAAAGTTATTTGGGCGCGTACGTGGCTTCCAGATACCAGCACGAACGATATCGGGACGCAAAGGCGCCATGCGACTGAGCGTAGCCCGGAATTGAGCGGGGGTTTCGGCACTGCAGGGACCACTGATCAACAACGGACGGTCGTCGGGTTTCCAAGCACTTTTGGGTAGAATGTTCAACGCTGGATTCATGCTAATATTAACGCAAAGTAAAGCAGAAAGGTTGGCAAAATCGAAGATTAGGCGTGTGAAACAAAAATTGCGCAGCCTGGTTGTTAAGCTCAAAAAGCACAAGCCCTCAAAAACACCAACAGCTTCACAAGAACCAGCAGTCTTCCTACCTGTTTTTTACCTTGCTGACGAGTGTGATTTTTAATTTATATGAAGCGCCGAAAGCTTAACTTTGCAACCGAAAACAGCACGCATGGAGCCACATCCTCAACTCGATTTTACCAATACCGCCGTGGCTTTTGCCAGCAAGAGCAATGCCGACTTACGCAAGTCGTACTGGATGTTTAGAATGATGAATGCCAAATGGCTGGTTGATATCCTCTCAGCCGTAGCGCCTGTGGCCATCAAACTCCACTTGCCCATTAACTGGGCGGTAAAAGCCACCGTATACGATCAATTTTGCGGTGGGGAGTCGATTGCGGGCTGCGAAAAAACCATCAAAGAACTCGGCACCTATCAAATTGGTACCATCCTCGATTATTCAGTGGAGGGCAAGGAAAGCGAAGCGGAATTTGATGCCTGTCAGGCTGAGATTATTCGCACCATCGAAAAAGCCAAAGGCGATACACGGATTCCCTTTTCCGTCTTTAAAATCACCGGTGTTGTGCGTTTTGGCTTGCTGGAAAAAGTGCAGGCGGGCACTGTACTTACTGGCCTTGACCAAGCCGAGTGGCAGCGGGCGCAAGCACGGGTTCGGGGTATAGCTGCAGCCGCCCATGCCGCGCAGCAACCGCTTTTTGTAGATGCTGAAGAGAGCTGGATCCAGGATGCTATCGACGGTTTGGTAACGGAGCTGATGCTTGCCTTTAATCGGGAAGCACCCATTGTTTACAACACCATTCAATTGTACCGCCACGACCGACTGACCTATCTTAAAGAGGCCTGTGCAGCGGCCAAAGCGGCTGGTTATTGGTATGGGGTGAAGCTGGTGCGCGGCGCTTACATGGAAAAAGAGCGGGCACGGGCAGAGGAAATGGGCTATCCCTCACCCATCCAACCAAATAAAGCGGCCAGTGACCGTGATTATGATGAGGCTTTGCGCTTTTGCGTGGAAAATATCGAAGGTCTGGCAGTTTGCTCGGGCAGTCACAACGAGGCCAGCAATCAGCTACTGGCCCAACTAATGCAAGCAAAAGGGCTGCCAATGACGCACCCAAACATTTGGTTTGCGCAGCTGAAGGGCATGAGCGATCATTTAAGCTTTAATTTGTCGCATGCCGGCTACAATGTTGCAAAATACGTACCCTACGGACCAGTACCTTCAGTGCTGCCTTACCTCATTCGCCGGGCGCAGGAAAACACCAGCATTGCGGGACAAATGTCGCGGGAGCTCAGCTTATTACTCAAAGAGCGGCAGCGTCGACAAGGCTAAGTGCAGCTCGGTAGCGCTGCTCCAAATAATTAAGACTCGCCCCACAACCGCTGGTATTCGCCTTGCGGGTCGTAATTGGCGGCTTGTTTTTCAGGATTAAACACACGGTTTTCGCGCGGGTCGTTGCCCACCCCAGCCAAGTAGTTCCAGTTGCCGTAATTGCTGCAGGGGTCGTAATCGAGCAGTGCATGTTCGAACCAAGCCGCGCCTGCCCGCCAATCACATTTTAAGTGGTGCACCAAGTAACTGGCCACGTTTTGCCGACCACGGTTGCTCATAAAGCCTGTGACGCGCAATTCCCGCATATTGGCATCTATGAAAGCCTGTTGGGTGCGGCCTTCCTTCCACAATTCCAAGGCTTTGGCTTTAAAGGGATGTGCTTGTCCATTTTGTTTAATGCCGCCCGCTTGAAAGAGGGCAGCCCCATGTTTATGCGCCACAAAGCGAAAATAATCGCGCCACAACAACTCAAAAATAAGCCAATAAGTGCTTTGGTTGCTGATGCGCTCGCGTTCATACCGTTGTATTTCATGGTAGATAAAGCGGGGAGATAAGGCACCCACCGCCAACCAAGGCGAAAACTTGGAACTGTAGCCCTGTCCAACGAGTCCGTTGCGGGTTTCCTTATACTCCTTCAGCCGGTCTTCCTCCCAAATATAGCGCTGCAAACGGGCCAAACCAGCCGCTTCTCCCCCTTCAAAGGCCAAAACCGCACGGGCATCGGCTGCCGCTAACGTTCCCCCTGTTTGCACTAAGCTGGGCCATTGCTGCCGACAGCCTACCACTCCCTGCATTTTTACTGGCGTGGGCCAAAGCTCCCGCACTTGGGCTTCCCTTTCGGTGCGCTTGCGGAAGTCGGTAAACACCTCCGGCAGGCGGGCCAAGGGAAAAGGCAAATCCTCGGGATGAAAAAGCGTGCTACCCCAAAAACCGTGGCATTCGAGTCCAGCCGCTTGCAAATTTTTCACCACCGCTGCCTCATCGGCCAGCTCCTCGGTGGTAGCCTCGCGGTGGTAAAACAGCCATTTGGCCCCTGTGCGCTCGGCCAAGGCTTGTAGTTCCTGCACGGGATTGCCCACTGCAATTTCCATCTCCACCCCTTTGGCGGCGAAAGCTTGATGCAGGGCTTGCACCGACTGCATCAAAAACTGCAGGCGTTGTGCACCGCAGCGCTTAAAGCCGTAAAGCGTATCCTCAAACAACCGCCTGTCGAAGCAATAAAAAGGCACGATGGCCTCGGCTTTCTGCAAAGCACGATTGAGGGCTTCGTGATCGTGTAAACGCAAATCGTTGCGCAACCAGAGAATGGCGGTAGACATATTGCATAAACAAAATGCAACGGCGGTAGTTTTTCTAAGGAAGCAGATAGCTAGATTATAATTGCTATCAACGCTTTAGTATTGATTAAAGCTGGGTAATGGAGCGTTTCACGAATTATACAAAGGAGCATTGCCTTGCTGATTTATTTCTTAACAAGCAAAACAGAACCTCTTCAACGGTTCAAAACTACCCAGTTTCATAATTATCATAACAGGCATGATTCCATTCTTTGATGGGCGAAGCTTTGTAGTGATATGACACGTAAATCCAATCAACTAAGTAACAACACGCTGGTATAGATTTGGACAGCACCTTTTGTTCGTAAAACCCGCTTGCTTTACCATTTTCAAAGTTATTACGCTTCTAAAAAGAAAAACACCACCCTTGCGTGCCTGGTCACGCCTTGTTTTGTTGAACAATTTTATTCAAATGTTGAACAAAACTATATGACTGCTGTTTCTATAAGCAATGAAAGTAACTGTATCACGGAAGGCGCACTTTAATGCTGCACATCGCCTTCACAATCCCAGCTGGGATGATGCCACCAACAAAGCTGTTTTTGGGAAGTGCAACAACGCCAATTACCACGGCCACAATTACGTAATGATTGTGCATGTTACGGGCGAAATTGACCCACAAACGGGCTATGTCATGGACATGAAGGTGTTGGCCGATTTGATCGACGCAGAAGTTTGCGAGCGATTTGATCACATGAACCTCAACATTGATACAACCGAATTTAAGGAACTCATTCCTTCTGCAGAAAATATTTGTGTGGTGATTTGGCAACTTTTGCGTGCGAAAATCGCCACCCAATACGAATTAAAAGTAACTTTATATGAAACTGAACGGAACTATGTCGAATACGCAGGACAGTAAGCAGTATGCCGAAGATATGGGTGATGCCCACGTAGGCAGCTCGCTGGAAACACCATTGCGGCTCGATGCTTTTGCATTGGACAATGAGCTGAAGATAGAATTGATCGAAAAGCACTTTCGGGAGATCATGAATGTGCTGGGACTCGACCTCACCGACGATAGCCTCAAGGGCACGCCGCACCGCGTGGCTAAAATGTATGTGGAAGAAATTTTCAGCGGTCTGAACCCCGACAACAAGCCAAAAATTGCGCTTTTTGAAAATAAATACCAGTACAACCAAATGCTCGTGGAGCGCGACATTACCCTGTACAGCAATTGCGAGCACCACTTTGTGCCGATTGTTGGCAAGGCGCATGTGGCTTACATCAGCAACGGACATGTAATTGGCCTGAGTAAAATAAACCGCATTGTGGAATACTTTGCCAAGCGCCCACAGGTGCAAGAGCGTTTGACTAAGCAAATTTCTGCCGAACTCAAGCGGGTATTGCAAACCGAAGATGTGGCGGTAGTGATCGATGCGCACCACATGTGTGTGAGTATGCGCGGGGTTGAAGACCACAGCAGCAGCACCATCACCGCCGATTACAGTGGTAAATTTTTGGAAGAAGCCACGCGAACTGAATTCTTGAAGTACCTCGAATTAAGCGGTAAATAATGGATTTTAACGGAAAAAACGTCCTGGTAGTAGGTGCTAGCAGTGGTATTGGTGCGGCCGTTGCCGAGCAATTATTGATTGCCGGTGCGCAGGTGTACAGCTTTAGTCGCAACGAACCCGCCCAACCTGCCATTCAGTGGGAAAGCTGGGACGCCGTGGGCGAACAGCCGGTACCGGTGGCGGCCTTGCCCGAGGAGGTACACGGACTGGTCTATTGTCCTGGCTCTATCCTCCTCAAGCCCTTCAACCGCTTTACAGATGCCGATTTTGAGCGCGATTTTCAAATCAATGTGCTGGGCGCAGTACGTGTAATTCGCGAAGTGCTCCCAAAATTGAAGAAAGCTGCTGGTGCCAGCATTGTGCTCTACAGCACCGTGGCCAGCAGAGTAGGCATGCCCTACCATGCTTCTATAGCCGCTGCAAAAGGTGCTGTAGAAGGCTTATCAAAATCATTGGCAGCTGAATATGCAGGGGCGCAAATCCGCGTAAACTGCTTGGCGCCTTCGCTCACCAATACGCCCTTGGCCGCTGGTTTGCTGGGTACGCCTGAAAAGGTGGAAGCTGGCAACAAACGTCATCCATTGGGTCGTGTTGGTCAGCCCGAAGATTTGGCTGCCCTCACTACCTTCCTTCTCTCCGATCAAGCTGGCTGGATTACCGGTCAGGTGATTGCGGTAGATGGCGGGATGAGCGGGGTGAAGTTGGTTTAAAAACACAGAGTGAGGAGCTTTAAGATTTCTGATTTTAGATTTCTGATTTATGTGCTGCCCTTGTCTGATTTAGGTTGTCACTTTTCTATTAATCAGCTATACTCATCGAACAGATATGAACCAGAGGATTTTTCCTTGGTGGAATTCAGTGCCCTTTGTTTTTACCCCAACAACTTCTCCTTCACGTCCCTATAATCAGGCCGGCGCACCAACTCGTGCCGCGTGCTCTCCAGTAAATTAAAATAGGTACCCAGCGCCTGTTCCCGCACCGGCGAAGACAAGGCTCCCAATTGCCGGGCAAAGCTCCAATTACGTTCGAAGCAACACTGTATAAACTTGGCCACGTAAAAATCGGCCTTACGAGGTTCCAAGGCAATCAATCGCGCCAATAAACGACTCCAAGTGCGGTCGTTGAGACGGGTGAAGCGCTCGCTAAAACGACTGTAAATGGCCCGCACAAAGCCCTCTTCTTCCAAAGCCAGCTCCAACAATTGCTGCAAATCGTCGTGAATGACGTATTTCATTGGGTAATCGTCTAAAATAGCCAGCAAAAAAGCATCTCTTTCCACTTGCAGCAGCTGCTGGTCGAAATCGCTGCGCTTAGGCAACACGGTATACGCCAATTTGAGCACCCGAATAAAGGGATAAATCTTGTAGTAGTCCTTGGCCACATGTTGCTGCAGCAAGTGCTGAATGGCTTTAGCAATCTCCCAAATACTCTCTGCCGCGGCCGTATCTTTTTGTTTTTGAAGGATGCTGACCCGTTTTTTCCAGTCGTCCGCCATGTTCTTGAACGGCTTAGCGGTTTTGGTGGTCCGCAATTTGGCCGTTACCGCCTCTTCCAACTCCACATAATATTGTGCGCTGCGCACCACCCCAGCACTCAATTTGAGTTGGAGGAGCGATTTTACAGCTGCATCCTTCTTGCTGAGCTCGAGCAATAGGGCTTCGAGCTGCTCGCGACTGGCTTCTTGCAGCAGCTGAAGCACAGGATCGATGGCCTTGGGGACCGCGGCACGGCTTTTTTTAGGAAGTGACAGTATTTCGTCGGGCGCACCCAAGCTAAAATGCAGCATTGCAGCCGCTAAATGGGCGCAAGGTGCTGGCGCGAGTCCACAACTGCAGTCAAAATCAGCCAATGTTCTTCCTTCAAAAACCACCTGACATTGCAACTCTTTGCGACCGAGTTTCATGCTACCGAGCCACTGGTCGGCCGACAGCTGACTAAATGCCAGCGTTTGCCGCTGCCAGAGCTTTTCGCCAGCCTGCAACACCGAAGCCGGAATCAGCTGTTCAAAATTATCGAGGGAAAGAGGAGGTAGCATTTGGTACCGAAGGTAGGACAAAGGCTGCTATTTCTGAAAAAATCACACCTTTCAAAACTACCTAGTCATATATTTGTTTTTTACGCATGTCACAATCACTTGCCATCCACTGGTTCCGACGCGATATGCGTGTAGAGGACAATACCGCCCTTTTTCACGCGCTGCAGTCGGGCCAGTCTGTACTCGGCCTATTCATCTTCGACAGCACCATCTTGAGCAAGCTCGAGGACCGCGACGATGCCCGGTTGAGCTTCATCCACCTGCACGTGCAGCGGCTTAAAAGCCAATTTGAAGCCTTAGGCGGAAGTTTACTGGTGCTGCATGGCGATCCCGTGGGGCTTTGGCCGCAGATTTTAAGCGATTACCCCGTGGCAGCGGTGTACACCAACCGCGACTACGAGCCCTATGCCCGCCAGCGCGACGGTGTGTTAAACAAGCTTTTTGAGAGTAAAGGAGTGGCTTTTAACCATTATAAAGACCATGTAATATTGGAGGCCAAGGAGGTTTTGAAAGACGATGGACTTCCGTACACCGTCTTCACCCCCTACAGTCGCAAGTGGAAAGCCAAGTTGCAAGTCCAAGACTTGGAACCCCGCGGCAGTGCCGACCTATTCACCGCCGATCGCTTGCACCAAACTACTCCTCTGCCCTTGCCCACCTTAGAAGCGCTTGGCTTTGCACCCACGGCCATCGACTTCCCTAAAGAAGCAGTAAGCGATGCCCTCATCAAAGTGTACGACGAGCAACGCAATTTCCCCGGTATACGCGGTACCTCGCGACTTGGGGTACACTTGCGTTTTGGCACCATCAGTATTCGGGCATTGGCTCGCCGGGCTAAGGCACTCAACGAAACTTTTTTAAATGAATTGATTTGGAGGGATTTTTACCAGGTGATTTTGTGGCATTTCCCCCATGCCGCTAGTGGGTCGTTTAGACCAGCCTACGACCAAATTGAATGGCGCAACAACGAGGCTGAATTTGCAAAATGGTGCGCTGGACAAACCGGTTATCCCATTGTAGATGCAGGCATGCGTGAGCTCAACAGCACCGGTTTTATGCACAATAGGGTGCGAATGATAGTGGCCAGTTTTCTCACCAAACATTTGCTCATCGACTGGCGTTGGGGAGAAGCCTATTTTGCCCGCAAACTGCTCGATTTTGATTTAGCTTCCAACAACGGCGGCTGGCAGTGGGCAGCAGGTTCCGGCTGCGATGCCGCGCCTTACTTCCGGGTGTTTAGTCCAGATGCCCAAACCCTCAAGTTCGACCCCAAGGCCAGCTACATCAGGCAATGGGTGCCAGAGTACCAAAATCTAGATTACCGCCCCATGGTTGACCACAAAATGGCACGTGAAAGGGCTTTGGCGACGTATGGGAAGGCGTTGAAGGCGTAGGAAGTTGATCGATCTTCTGTTTTTTTCGTAGCTTTATAGAACATAAAACATTCACGCCATGCAGTTAACTTACCAGTTTGCCTCGGCAGATGATATAAATTCCGACACCATAGACGCTATAAAAAAAGCATTTAAGTCTAAGGCCATTACCTTAATGGTACAAATAGCCGAACCAGATGAAGAGCTTTCTGACGACCTAAAATCTGTATTGGATAATCGACTCGAAGAGGATGTAGCTACTTATCTTTCTTCAGAGGAATCTATTACTTTACTTCGAAAGAAGTATGCCGTTTAAAGTTACCATCTCTCCAAGAGCTCAGGTAGAAATAGAAGGTGCCATTACATTTTATGCTGAACGCAGTACCGAAGCCCCAACAGCTTTCATTATAGCCTTAGATAAAGCCTTTCAAAGCTTGGCTATCTCACCATACTTTGCCATCAAGTACAAACAAATCAGATCCATTCCATTGCAAAATTTTCCTTTTGCCTTGTTCTTCACTATCAATCAAATATCCAATACCGTAGAAATACGCGCTTGCTTTATCACAAACGAAATCCACAAGGAAGGCCAAGAAAGTGAGTTAAATTCATTTATTCCTTAACAGTTTAGCTCAATTTTTTGGGCTTTCAAGACGTATGGAAAGGCGTTGAAAGCAAAATGACCTTTGCTTTTAAAGTCCATCAAAGCATCCACCTTTTGCATATACCTTTTGTAATTTTGTAAAGCGAGCGCATGAGAAACCTTTCCTTAAAACTCGACAAAACACTTTTGAAAGAAACTGAAGTTCTGGTTGCAGCTCTCGAAAAAACAGGATTAGGTACAGCAAAATCTCAAAATAGAACTGGATTTGGATGGCTTGTCATTGAAAACATTCTCCCGCCCCGATTGTCCCTATAAAAATCATGCAACACATCTCCCTCACCGATATCCTTTCAGCCGAAAAGCAATACCGCACCAACCTTATAAACTGCCTAAGTGGCGTGCGCACAGCGCAGCTGCTGGGCACGCAAAATGCAGCAGGACAAACGAACCTCGCCATCTTCAACTCGGCCATGCACATTGGGGCGCACCCGCCGCTGTTGGGCTTGATTTTTAGACCGCTCGACAGCCAACAACACAGTCTTCAAAACATCCTAGCCACCCAGCAATACACCCTCAACACCGTGCCTGTCGACCGGCTCGCCTCCGCCCACCAGTGCAGTGCGCGTTACCCGCAAGAAGTATCAGAATTTGATGCAAATGGCTTTACGCCTTGGTACAGTGAGCAGCTTGCGGCGCCTTATGTAGAGGAGGCTGCTTTGCGGGTAGGACTCAAATTGGTAGAAAAAATCGACATTGCCTTGAACGGCACCATGCTCCTCATAGGCGAGGTACAAGAAATATGGATAAGCGAAACGGCGCTAGATCGGGACGGAAACATACGATTTGACCTGTTGGAAGCCGCAGGCGTTGGGGGATTAGACACCTATTATCGCTTTGAGGCTGCCGCACGCTTTGGGTATGCCAAGCCCGGCGCGACCCCAATTAGCTTATTTTAGCGCATGCAAAATGCCTTGGCTTCTAAAATTGCGATGTTGCGGCCAGCCGCTTTTGGGTTCAATAGCCAAACTGCCGGCAGCAATAGTTTTCAACAAGTCCTAGATAACACAAATGCAGTGCATCTTAAAGCGCTGGCAGAGTTTGATGCAGCAGTAGCTGAGATAAGAGCCGCTGGCGTGCAGGTGGAGCTGCTCCACGACCAGGCTGAGCCACCCAAACCCGACGCCATCTTCCTCAACAACTGGTTCAGCACACATGCCAACGGCCATTTGCTGCTGTACCCCATGCTCGCGCCCAACCGGCAGTTGGAAGTGAGGCCCGAACACATCGCCTGGCTCGAGTCGCGCCCAGCACACCACCAAACCATCGATTTGCGCCTTACAGCAGCTAGCAACCAAGTGCTCGAAGGCACAGGCTCAATCGTCTTCGACCATGCCCATCAGCTCGCTGTAGCTGTAAAATCGGTCCGTACCTCTCCCGAATTGCTTCAAGAGGTAGCCGCCCTACTCGGCTACAAGGCGCTGTTGCTTGAGGCTGCCGATGCCCAGAACCGCGAAATTTACCACACCAATGTGGTGATGAGCATTTCACCAAGGCTCGCCATCTGTTGTTTCAAAGCCTTACGCGACCCCGACCAAGCTGCGCTGCTCGCTGCCCTGTTGCAACGCAACGGTCGCCGTGTGGTACCGGTAAGTATGGACCAAATGCAGTCGTTTTGTTGCAATGCACTCGTAGTACAAACCACCGACGGGCAGCCCCGCACCATACTCTCGGAAACCGCTTGGAACGCCTTTGAAGCCTACCAAAAGCTGTGGATTACCGAAGTAGCCGAGCCCCTCGTGCTGCGCATTCCCACCATCGAATCAGTAGGCGGAGGCAGCGTTCGCTGCATGCTCGCCGAACTTTGGTAGACAAATAAGCTGCAGCTGTTTAAAAGGATAGCCCTATTCCCTAAACTTTTGAGTGTACAGGCGGTTGATACAAGTTGGCAATAAGAATCAACTCGTTCAAATACAACCTCCGCAAGTTCACCGAGCAACAGCGCGGCTTGTTCGACGAAAACATTGACACCTGATGGCGACCGGAAAAATGATACGCAAAGGCGATTTGCCACAAAAAATGTGCGCGCATTGCGGGCGCCCTTTTAGCTGGCGTAAAAAATGGGAAAAGGTGTGGGACGAAGTAAAATACTGCAGCGATCGCTGCCGAACGGGCAAATAAGTAGACTGCACATTGCAACCAGCACATGAGCCGATTGCAGCATCACGACCACAGATAATTAGTTTTCTTGCCTCAGCTGACTTCTATACGCCCCAAAAATGGTTGATTTGCTTATAAAACCGAGATAAACACCCTCTCTCACCACAGGTAAGTTCCAAGCGGAGGTTTGGTCAAAAAGCTGCATCACCTCTTCCATGCTGCTGCCGAGTTCTACTTCGGCGGGTGGACTTTGCATCAGGTCGTCGACTTTGAGCTCCTCATAACGACTTGGGTCAAACATCACTTCACGAATGTCGTCCAACAAAATAATACCCAATAGCTGCCCTTCAGCATTTAAAACAGGAAAGATGTTGCGCTTGCAACGGGAAATGAGCTTTACCAAATCACCCAAACTGCTGCCCTCAACGATGGGTTCTATGTCTTTTTCGATAAATTTCGACAGCTCGAGGTCGTGGAGCACGAGTTTGTCTTTGTTGTTATGAATTAAATCGCCGGCCTTGAGCAGCTTGCCTGCCACGAGCGACAACGGTTGCAGGTAGGTCTTCATAAAATAAGCCACCGCCGACACCAGCATCAAGGGCACAATGATGTTGTAGCTACCCGTAATTTCGGCTATCAAAAAGATGGCAGTAAGCGGCGCATGCATCACCCCACTCAAAACGGCCCCCATGCCAAAAAGCGTGTAATTCACCACATTTAAATCGAGCTGCGGCAGCAAAGCATTGAGCGCAAAGGCAAATCCAAAGCCTAAATACCCACCGCTTACGACAGAAGGGGCAAACTTACCACCAACTCCACCCGCTTCCACCGTGATGGCGGCGGCTAGGGGTTTCAACAGCAGCAGTCCTACCAGCAGTAACAACAAATTAAACGTGCTTTCATCCAAACCAGGAATGCGACTGCTCGTAATCAGCGCCAGCCCGTCGTTATTAATCAAAGAGCGAATGCCGATATAGCCTTCCCCGTACAAAGGCGGCAGAAAATAGAGCAAGGCACCGAGTAGGAGACCCCCAGCCAAGGCCTTCTGCCACCATTTGCGAAACCTCAACATACCTTTGCCGGTTAAACGCACGGTGCGACTGAACCAAACGGCGTACAATCCCCCCAAAATACCCAGCAACAACACCCAAAACAGGTCGCTCCAGTTAATCGGCATCACTTCTGCCACCCTAAAGATGGCTTCATTGTCGATAAACAAGCTGCTCAGCAAATTACCCATGGCAGCGGCGATGAGGATCGGAATAAAACGCGCGGTGCTGATTTCGGGCAAAATTACTTCCATCGCAAAAATCACACCCGCGATGGGTGCGTTAAAGATGGCACTGATGCCAGCCGCCGTACCGCAGCCAATGAGCAAGGTGCGACTCCTAAAATCGAGGCGAAAAAAGCGCGCCACTCCGCTACCCCAAGCCGAACCAGTAACCACAATCGGGGCTTCAAACCCCACCGATCCCCCGAATGCCAAGGTTAACGACGACAAGAACAGCTGTGAATACATGAGTGAGTGCCGGATAAAGGCATTTTTACGCGAGATGGCGTACAGCACCCCAGCCAATCCCTGCTCCTGAGCACTTTCACGGAACCAAAAGCGGTTGAGCGCTGCCACCAAAAACACCCCGATGAGCGGTAGAAAAAAGAAGGTAAAACGCGGAAAAACATCAAGTACATTGGCTTCAAAGAAATGAAGGAGCGTTTTGAGTCCTACCGCCGCCATGCCCACAGCCAAACCAATAAGTACGCTCAGCACCACAATCAAACTGCCTGGTCGCAGGTGGCGTCGAATAAAAGCAAGTACTTGTAAATAGGTTCTTCCTGTGAACATGCCACAAAAAAACACAATTTTGACTGCACTACCTACCTTTGTATGGTGAAATCGTTGGAAACCGACTTACGCATACCTGCTTTTCAATTGCATTTGGGTAATTACCTGTTAGGCCGAATACCTGGTGTTACAAAACAGCAGCTCGACACCCTGTTTTACCAAGGGCGCGTACTGCTGAATGAGGAGGCAGTGCCGGCCGATACAGCAGCAGCAGCTGGCGACATGGTGCGTGTTATGAAGCGCGATAGCCGTATTTTACCGCAAAAATTAGCTGTAGAAGTGGTTTTTGAAGATGCGCACTGCCTGGTAGCTAACAAACCTGCCGGCATGGCCGTACATCCAGGCTTGGGCACCTATGGCGGCACCTTACTAAACTGGCTTGCTTGGCATTTAGAGCATGCTGAGCCAGGCACTTCGGCTGTAGCTGCTAACCAACCCGCCGAAGCAGGCGTGCTGCAGCAGGCGGTGGTGCACCGACTTGATAAGGCCACTTCCGGACTGCTTGTTTTGGCCAAAACCAAAACCGCTAATCAGCATTTGCAACGCCAATTTGCCGCTGGCAGTACCGAGCGCAAGTACATTGCCCGGGTTTGGGGTTGTCCCGAACCCAAAAACGGCAGCATCAACCTGCCTATCGGTCGCGATCCGGAGCAGCCAAATCGGATACGGGTCGACACAACAGGGCATTTCGGTAAACCGGCGCTTACCCACTACCAATGGCTCGAAGGCCAAGACGGAACCAGTCTGTTGGCCCTGTTCCCTCAAACCGGACGCACCCACCAGCTGCGCATACACCTGCACCACATCGGGCATGGCATTGTTGGCGATCAACGCTATCTCCAACCCGAGCTTAAAACCGACCATGTGCCCACACGCTTGTGTTTGCATGCCGCTAGTCTCGGCTTTGCCCATCCCTTTGAAGGGCGTTGGTGCAGCTTTGAAAGCACCTTGCCGGCAGACTTTTAAGCAGTTGCAGTGCCGGGTGCCACAAACACAAGATTTTCGCGCCTTTTATCCACATCCACGGCCTTTTGTGGAGAATATCCATCATTTAAGCATATGATTTTACTATCTTTGTTAGGTTATAGAATTCCGTAAAATGATTGAAGAAAACAAGCCCGGCAGTTATTCCGCAGACAATATTCAGGTCCTCGAAGGATTAGAAGCCGTACGCAAGCGGCCTGCCATGTACATTGGCGATGTAGGTGTTAAAGGTTTACACCACCTGGTATACGAAGTCGTCGATAACTCGATTGACGAAGCTTTAGCAGGACATTGCGACACCATCGACGTATTTATCCACCCCAACAACAGCATTACTGTTAAAGACAACGGTCGTGGCATTCCCACCGACATGCACCAAAAAGAGAAGCGTTCGGCCCTCGAGGTGGTTATGACGGTTTTGCACGCTGGTGGTAAATTCGACAAAGACACTTACAAAGTATCGGGCGGTTTGCACGGTGTGGGTGTAAGTTGCGTAAACGCCCTCAGTACCTTTTTACGGGCCGAAGTGCACCGCAATGGCATTGTGTACGAGCAAGAATACAGCTGTGGCAAGCCACAATATTCGGTACGTGAAAAAGGCACGACTACAACGCGCGGCACCAACATCACCTTCATGCCCGACGATAGCATCTTTATCGTCTCAGAATACAACTACAGCACTTTATGTGCCCGTTTGCGAGAGTTGGCTTACCTCAACAAAGGCATCCGGCTCAACATCACCGACGAGCGTGAGGCGTTGGAAGAAGGCGGATTTAAGAGCGACAGTTTTTATTCGCAGGGTGGCTTAAAAGAGTTTGTAGAATACCTCGATAGCAACCGCGAGAAGCTCATTCCCGAGCCCATTTACATTGAGCACAACAAAGGCACGGTACCGGTAGAGGTGGCCATGCAGTACAATACATCTTACACCGAAAACGTACACAGTTACGTAAACAACATCAACACCCACGAAGGTGGCACGCACGTAGCGGGATTCCGCCAGGCCATGACCCGGGTTTTGAAGGCTTATGCCGACAAAGAAGGCATGACCACCAAGCTGAAATTCGACATTGCGGGTGATGACTTTAGAGAAGGTCTCACCGCGGTGATTTCAGTAAAGGTGATGGAACCTCAGTTTGAGGGCCAAACCAAAACCAAATTGGGTAACAACGAGGTTATTGGTGCGGTAAACATGGCCGTGGCTGAAGCTTTGAACAACTATTTAGAAGAGCATCCACGGGAGGCCCGTCAAATCATTAACAAGGTGATTTTAGCTGCCACTGCGCGTCACGCTGCCCGCAAAGCGCGTGAAATGGTGCAGCGCAAAAACGTATTGTCGAGCAACAGCATGCCGGGTAAACTGGCCGACTGTTCCGAAAACAATCCTGAGTTGTGCGAAATTTACTTGGTCGAAGGAGACTCGGCCGGTGGTACTGCCAAGCAAGGTCGGAGTAGGAATTTCCAAGCCATTTTGCCGCTGCGAGGTAAAATCCTCAACGTAGAAAAGGCCATGGAGCACAAAATCTACGAAAACGAAGAAATTCGGAATATTTTCACGGCTTTGGGCGTGACAGTGGGTACCGAAGAAGACCAAAAAGCGCTCAACATCAGCAAGCTGCGTTATCATAAAATCATCATCATGACGGATGCTGACGTGGACGGCTCGCACATCACTACTTTGATCCTCACCTTCTTTTTTAGATACATGAAGGATTTGATTGAGTCGGGTTATGTGTACATTGCCACGCCGCCACTCTATTTGGTTAAAAAAGGCAACAACCAAGTGTATGCTTGGAACGACAAAGAGCGTTTAGAAGCAGTGAAAGAATTGGCAAAAGGTGGCAACGAAAGCACTGTAGGCATTCAGCGCTACAAAGGTTTGGGTGAAATGAACGCAGAGCAATTGTGGACCACCACCATGAATCCAGAGACCCGTACCCTACGACGCGTTACCATTGACAGCGCGGCTGAGGCCGACCGTATATTTAGCATGTTGATGGGCGACGAGGTGCCTCCACGCAGGGAGTTCATTGAGCAAAATGCGCGTTACGCCAAGATAGACAGCTAATTTAAGACGAATATGATTGCCATTCGCGAGCTGCATAAATCGTATGGATCGCTGGAAGTGCTCAAGGGCCTTTCTATCGACATTGCAGCGGGCGAAATTGTAGCGATCGTAGGTCCTTCTGGTGCTGGCAAAAGCACCTTGTTACAAATCATCGGCACGCTCGACAAGCCTGATCGTGGGGAACTGATTTTCGACCAAAAGTCGGTTTTTCAGCTCAACGATCAGGCTTTATCGGCTTTCCGCAATAAGACCATTGGCTTTGTATTTCAGCAGCACCATTTATTACCTGAGTTTACGGCCATAGAAAATGTTTTGATTCCCGCCATGATTGCTGGGCGTTCGCCCAAAGAGGCGCTGCCCTATGCCACGGAGCTGTGTACCTTGCTTGGTGTAAAAGACCGCATGGAGCACAAGCCCGCCGCCTTATCTGGTGGTGAGCAGCAACGTTTTGCTGTGGCACGGGCGCTCATCAACCGGCCCAAAGTGGTGCTTGCCGACGAGCCCTCTGGTAATCTCGATACGCACAATGCGCGGGAGTTGCACCAGTTATTTTTCGAGCTACGAGCGCGTTACGGCCAAACATTCGTGATTGTAACCCACAATACAGGCTTGGCCGACATGGCCGACCGCAAAATCACCCTGGTAGACGGAAAACTCAGCGCATGAGCAGCTCCGGTCCAGTTGAAATCCTAAAACAATACTGGGGTTTCGATCAGTTTCGTCCTTTACAAGAAGACATTGTTCGCTCGGTCATTGCCGGCAACGACACCCTTGCCCTACTCCCCACCGGCGGCGGCAAAAGCATTTGCTTTCAGGTGCCTGCCCTAGCCCTCGGCGGCCTCTGCCTTGTTGTCTCACCGCTCATAGCGCTCATGAAAGACCAAGTGCTCAACCTCACCAAAAGAGGCATAAAGGCCACGGCTATTTTCACGGGTATGAGTCGCGGCGAAATCGACCAAGTGCTCGAACAATGTGCCGCCGGCAAGTACCAGTTTTTGTACGTATCGCCAGAGCGGCTCACCACCGAAATTTTTCTCGCCCGCCTTGAGCGCCTCAACGTACGTTTGTTGGCCATCGACGAGGCACACTGTATTTCGCAATGGGGCCACGACTTTAGACCTGAATACCTGCGCATTACAGCCATTCGACCCAAACTCAAAGGCGTGCCCGTAATTGCCCTTACGGCGACCGCCACCCCCGAGGTCGTTATAGAAATCCAAGAAAAACTTGGCTTTCCACAGCAACACCTCTTCCAAAAAAGCTTCTCCCGCAGCAATTTGGCCTATGTGGTGGAATATGAAGAAGATAAATTCGGTAGGCTCATTGCGCTCGTGCAGCAAACGCCGGGCACAGGCGTGGTCTATGCCGGCACCCGTCGCAAAACCCAGCAGCTGGCTGAACTGCTGCAGCGTAATGGTGTGAGCGCCGATTTTTACCATGCAGGACTCACGGCGCAGGAACGCGATAGTAAACAAAAAGACTGGATCGACAATAAAATACGTGTCATCTGCTGCACGAATGCCTTTGGTATGGGCATCGATAAACCCGATGTGCGCTTTGTGGTACACCTCGAGCCCAGCGACTGCATCGAAGCGTATTTTCAGGAGGCTGGCCGCGCCGGCAGAGACGAGCAACCAGCCCGCTGCACCCTCCTCTACCACACCTCCAACCGCGCAGAAGCCGAGCGCAACCTCGCGATGGGTTTTCCGCCAATCGAAACCATTCGGCAAGTGTACAACGCGCTCGGCATGTACTTCAACCTCGCCCTTGGGAGTGGCCAATGGCAAACCTTACCCTTCGATTTAAGCGAATTTTGCAGGCAATACGAGCTTAAGCCCTTTGAAGCCCACCACGCCCTGCAATTTTTACACCGCGCTGGCTATTTATTTGTGGGAGAAGATGCCCTGCTACCTTCCAAGATCAAATTTACTGCCAGCGCCACTACTGTCTATGATTTCAGATTGCGGCACAAAGAATTTGATCCCTTCATCAACCTCCTGCTACGCTCCTACAGCGGCATTATGGAGCAATATTGCAAAATCGATGAATACCGACTGGCCGCAAAGCTGCAAATACTATCGAAAGACGTAAGCATACTCTTACAGCAATTACAGCAGCGCGATTTGCTCGAATACATCCCCAAAACCGACAAAGCCACTGTTACTTGGCTCAAAGAGCGCATGCCCGAGGACAGCGTGATTTTGGCGCCCGAACATTACGAACTACTGCTCGAACGCAAAAAAATAAAACTCGATGCGATGCTGCAGTATGTCGAAAGCGAGGGCAAATGCCGTAGCCAAATGCTCCTTGCCTACTTCGGTGAACGAGAAAGCGTCCATTGCGGGCAGTGCGACTACTGTTTAGGCTTGCAGGAGACTGGTCCCAGCACCGCCCTCCTCCAGGAGCTCCTACCCCAGCTGCGCGATGCCACTGAAATACCCATTGCCTTTGCCGACTTGGTAGACAGCATTCCTTTCGAAAACAAAAAACTGCTCATCAATTGCATCCAATGGTACATCGACCAAGGAGAAATGCAGCTAAAAAACGATAACTTGCTCCAATGGAAAGCTTAAAGCGCGTCTTTTTTGCAGTTACCAACGACCTCAACAGCGACCAACGCATGTTGCGCATTTGCAGCACCTTGGCCGCGGCTGGCTACCAAGTGCATTTACACGGCCGTGTGCTGCCCGAAAGTAGGACCATGACACAGCGTAATTTTGAGCAAACACGCATGCGGCTTTGGTTCAGGAAAGGCCCCCTATTTTACTTAGAATTTAACATCCGTTTGTTTTTATACGCTTTGGGCGAAAAAACAGACTGCTTGAGCGCGGTAGACCTCGACACCTTGCCTGCCATGCGTTTAGCTGCTTGGCTCAGAAATAAACCTTTGGTGTACGATGCGCATGAAATTTTTACGGAAGTACCCGAATTGCTGCATGATGGTCCAAAAAAACGACTTTGGCAGTGGGTTGAACATTTCTTTTTACCAGGTGTGCGCTACAGCTACACCGTGAACCACAGTCTTGCCCAGTGGTACGCGCAAAAACACGGCATCCACATGCATGTTATTCGCAACATGCCCTTTGCCGCACAAATGCACACACGTCAGTCAAACGAGGGCTTTATTCTATACCAAGGGGCCTTAAATGCAGGGCGGGGGCTCGAAGCTTTGATAGCCGCCATGCCACAGCTGTCCATGCCGCTTTATTTGGCTGGAAAAGGGGATGTGGAGGCACAATTGCGCGCGCGTGTGGTGGCAGAGGGACTCGAAAAACAAGTGTTTTTTACCGGCCAGCTCGATCCTGAAGCCCTGCGCGAACTTACCGCTAAGGCTTGGTTGGGCGTCAACCTGCTCGAAAGTCAGTCGCTCAACTACTACTACTCATTGGCCAACAAATTTTTTGATTACGCGCAGCTAGGCGTACCGCAGCTGTGTATGGATTTCCCAGAATACAGCTTATTAAACGAAGCGCATGAAGTGGCGGTGCTCACTGCCAGTATCGACCCACAGCATTTGGCCATCCAAATACAGCAACTCGCCAGCGACCCAGAGCGGTACGAGCAATTAAGCCGCAATGCCTTGGTGGCTGCGAAGCATTGGACTTGGGAACACGAAGCGCCTAAGCTTTTAGCGCTTTATAAGGACGTCTTTCTGCGGAAGTAAAACTCAAAAAGCGCCAGTTTATACAAGCTAAAAAGCTTCAAACTGCCTTTACCCGCTTTCAAATAGCCTTCCATCCAAGCCAAAAACAGCGTTAAAAAGAAAACAAGTCCTGTTGTTTGCGCCAACTGCCAACTGCGAACGAGGCGGATTTCGCCAGCATGCTTCTGAAAAAGAGGGTCATGGTGATACAAACGCACCAAGTTTTTAACCGCCTCTCTACTTTTACTAACAAACACCTCATCAGCATCAAAACCTGTGTGCAGTGCGGCACAATCGACGTGCAAAACCTTACGTTTCGCCTCGAGCAACTGCAACCCAAAATGGGTGTCTTCGTGGCCATAGCCAGCATGCGGCTCAGGAAAACGGTGTTGCGCTTTCCAAGCAGCGGGCATGCAAAAATTGGCGGCGGTAAAGCTGCGGTATGGGTGTTGGTTACGGGTAATGGCCAACTTTTCCTCCACTTTGCGACTGTATCTGGCCCTAAGACTACTGTTGCCTTCAGCAACACTCGCTATTCCACCACACAATAACACATCATCCTTCAAGAGTGGGACTATTGTCGCCATAAAAGCTCCAGGCAATTGCATATCGCCATCCAAAAAGAGCAAAAAATCACCTTTAGCCTCATCCATCAGTCGGTTCCGGGCAGCCGAGCGACCTAAGTTCTCTTTGAAACTTAATATCCTGAGTGCTTGGCGACCAGCATAATCACCATGCCAGCTAAAAGCCGCAGCCTCCGCACTATCGTCGAGCACCAGCACCTCTATATCCACTCCTGTTTCGGCAATTTGCGTTTGCAGGGCCTCCAGCAGTGCATGAGGATGCTGCCGGTAAACAGGAATGAGTACCGAAAGCAGCATTTAGAACAATATTCCGCCCAAATCTAGCACCTTACCGCCTTCGCATTTCAGCAAGCGAGCCGGGAAGCGTTCAATGATCATATAATCGTGCGTGGCCATGAGCACCGCCGTATTTTCGACCTTGCTGATACTGATGAGCAGCTTCATGATTTCTTGAGAGGTATCTGGATCTAGGTTACCCGTTGGCTCGTCTGCCAAAATGAGCTCCGGTTTATTTAGCAGCGCCCGAGCAATCACCACGCGTTGCTGCTCACCACCTGAAAGTTCGTGTGGCATTTTAAAATCTTTGGTTGGCAAGCCCACCAATTCGAGCACCTCTTCGATGCGCTTGGTCATTTCAGCCTTGTCTTTCCAACCTGTAGCCCGGAGCACAAACTTCAAGTTATCGTGCACAGAACGATCCGTTAACAATTGAAAATCTTGAAAAACAATACCTAACTTTCTTCTTAGGTGTGGGATTTCGCTGCGTTTTAATTTCGACAGCGCTGTTTCGGCGATGGTAATTTCACCTTTCATGAGCGGCAACTCGCCATAGAGGGTTTTTAGCAGACTGCTTTTTCCTGCCCCAGTTTTACCAATGAGGTACACAAACTCACCCGACCGAATGTCGAAATTGAGCTCCTGTAGTACTAAAGTCTTCTTTTGGTAGATGTCTACTCCCTTTATACTAATTACTGTTTGTTGTAAATCGGCCATACCTCTTGCTTTGAGACTACAAATAGACGAAATTTTACAAACATATTAAGTATAAGTGTTGTCGTTGTTTAATCGAGTAGGAATCAATATATTTGCCCTGCTTAATCGTCTTAAACCAACTAAGGTAATCAAACACTTCATTATGAATTTTTACAAATCCGCTGCTTACGTACTTATCGCTGCCAGCTTTGCGGCAGGTTGCTCGAGCAAAATGCTCAAATCGCCAGATCAAGTAACTTACAGTACAACCCCGGAGGTATTAGAGCTCCAAGGTGACAGTGTTCGTTTCACGATGAACCTCGAATTTGCACCCAAGTTTTTCGCTAAAAAAGGTGTTTTAGAAGCCACGCCAGTACTCAGCTACAGCGGCAACAATGTTGACTTACCTGCTGCGAACTTCAAAGGCGAAAGCATTGTAGAAGGCACTGGCAAAACAGTTAGCAACGAAAACGGTGGTAAATTCAGTCAATCAGCTTCCATCGCTTTCAACAAAGGCATGGAAAAAGCTGAGTTAAATGCCCGAGTAAAAGTTGGTGTAAAGAAAAAATCTGTTGATTTTCCACAGGTGAAATTAGCCAACGGCACCATCGTTACCCAGCAATTGCTCCAGCAAGATTACCGCTCAGCAGTTTCTGCTAGCAATTGGAAAGAAGTAGCAGTTGAAAAAACAGCTACCATCAACTTTGTAATCAACCGTTCTGACGTTCGTGATTCGGAGAAGAAAAAAGGTGAACTCCAAAGTTTGGTAAACTTCATGCAAGCGGGTTACGAACTGCGTCAAATTATTGTAAACGGTTATGCTTCTCCAGATGGCGAGTTGCAATTGAATGACAAATTAGCCGAACAGCGTGCGAAAGCGGCAAATGACTTCGTATTCAATGCGCTCTATGGCAAAAAAGGCATGAAGAAGAACAAAGAGCAATTGTTCGATGACAGCTTTTACCAAGAGCAAAACGGCACAGAAGACTGGAACGGTCTTTCATCAGCCATCGCTAATGCAACAGATTTACCTGAAAAGGACCAAGTAATGGCCATCATCAACAGCAACAGCAGCAGTGTTGATAAGCAAGCTGAATTGCGTAAGTTGACAAAGTCGTATAGCGTATTGGCAGACAAATACCTCCCTACTTTACGCCGTGCCGCCATGACCGTGAAAGCGGTTGAGCCTGTAAAGTCTGATTCTATATTGCTCGCGTTCGCTGCCAACAAGCCCGACACCCTATCGGCCAACGAATTTGTAAAGGCTGCTGGCATTGCTGGCATCACAGCAGACCAAAAGAAAGCCATTTATAACCAAATGTCGGCTACCCATCCTAACGATTACCGCAGCTTCAACAACCTTGGCGTATTGGCTTTAGAGGCTGGACAAATAGCTGAAGCTGGTTCACAGTTTGAGAACGCCAAAGCAGTCAACGACAAAAATGGCGAAGTAATGAACAACATGGGCATTGTAGCTGCCATGAATGGTGATCACAAAAAGGCGAAGGAGCTCTTCACACAGGCAGGTAATGCAGGTGTAAAAGTTGACTACAACCTAGGTTTAATTGCGGTACGTCAGGGCAATTGGAGCTTAGCCAACAGCAAGCTTGCTTCTGAAAGCGGCAATTACAACAAGGCGTTGGCCTACTTATTAGTAAAAAACTACGGCGCTGCTGAGAAAGAAACCGACAACATCGAAAACAAGGATGCTGCTGTTTATTACCTCCGTGCCATCATCGGGGCGCGTACAGATAACCGCGATATGATGACCACAGGCTTAACCCGCGCGGTTGCCGCTGACGCTAAATTCCGTGAAATGGCGAAGACAGATGCTGAGTTCATCAAGCATTTGAACCAAGACTATTTCAAGGTAGCTATTCGTTAATCGAAATAAAATTATTTATGAAGGTCTGTGTAAGCAATTACACAGACCTTTTTTTTACTTTGTACCATGAATCCACCTTACGTTATTCAAGTAGCAGTGGCCCCTGTTCGGCAGGAGCCCGCCGACCGTGCCGAGCAAATCACCCAATTTTTATACAGCGAAGGCATAGCCTTGCTGGAGCGCCGTGAAAAGTGGAGTTTGGTTCGCTCGCAACTTGACGGTTACGAGGGTTGGATTGACAAGAAACAATACCGTGCCTTGCCCAACGCACAGTTCAGTACCCATTTTGTACTTAGCCGGCAGACCGCCCTCGCCAACAAAACCGACGTATTGTGGGTGCCACATGGCTGTGTGCTCCTCTTAGATGCCCAAGGCCGTAGTTTTGATGGCCGTCAGGCTGAACCTGCAGATATTGGTTCAGCTCAAGCCTTCCAAACACAAGCCCTCCTTGAAACCGCCCAAGGCTACCTCAATACACCGTATCTCTGGGGTGGTCGTAGCCTTTGGGGCATCGATTGCTCTGGCCTGATGCAGCAGCTCTTTCGGTTATATGGTATTGCCCTCCCGCGCGACGCCTATCAACAGGCCACCGTTGGTACCGATGTGCTGCTAATTGGCGAAGCTCAGGCTGGCGACCTAGCCTTTTTCGACAACAGTGAAGGCCGTATCATCCATGTAGGCTTGTACCTAGGAAACGGACTCATTTTACATGCTTCGGGCAGCGTGAGGATTGATAAACTCGATCATTTTGGCATTTACAACAACGAAGAAGCCCGCTATTCGCACCAACTACGTTTGCTCAAACGCGTGGTATGAACGCTTTCATATACAGCGCGGAAGCCATGCAGTGAGATAATTACACACTTCTAGAGCAATAAACGAGCAGTTTAGACCTCATGAACCTGGCTGCAGCTACCTTAACACATTGTTTCAGAACAGCGGTGCCGTACAATTGCAAGGCACTCCTGCTGACTAGGGGCGACAATAAGGATGGTGATGCGATAGCCATGGCGCGTTTGCTACACGAGCAGCCAGGAAAGTCTTACGCCTTCAGCCGTTATAAATGCGATTCCAGCTGCTTTTCAAATGTTGCGATTGGCAAAATAATCGCTTTTTAGTACCTTTAACTTTTGCCAACAAAGGCACACACACATTTTATGCATCCTACTAAACATTTAACAATGCTTGCTTTTGGCAGCGTACTGCTCCTAACTGCCTGCACTGATCGTACAGAGCGTAGTTTAGAAAGCCAAACACGTTCAGTAACGCCGCCACCAGCCATGGCGGCACCTGCTGCCAATGCAGCTACCGATACAACGCGTGTAATTGCACCAACTCCAGGAGCTGCTACCAACGTAGCACTCAATCCAGAGCATGGCATGCCAGGACACCGTTGCGAAATTCCAGTAGGTGCCCCACTCAACTCGCCAGCTGCCGCACAAGCAACACAAAGTCAACCTGCAATGCAACAACCTGCAGCTAGTCCAAGCATCGAGCAACAAATCAAGCCCAAAACCAGCAACACTGCGCGCTTAAACCCGGCGCATGGCCAGCCAGGTCACGACTGCAACATTCCAGTTGGTGAACCGCTTAAAAACTAATCCAAAAAAAATCCCCCAGTTTTAAAGCTGGGGGATTTTTTTTTCAAAATTTCGGTCAGCACCTTAGGCGCACACCCCTGCAACTCCGCAGCGGGCTCCTGTGCCTACTTCTTAAAAAATGGCGAAACCACTAAATCTTTACTCCCTGCCGTGTAGGTGTAAAAACCAGAACCCGATTTAGCACCCAAGTGGCCAGCGGTAACCATGTTAACCAACAGCGGACAAGGCGCGTATTTAGGATTGCCTAGACCATCGTGCAGCACATGCAAAATTGCCAAACAAACATCTAAGCCAATAAAATCGGCCAATTGCAGCGGTCCCATAGGATGCGCCATCCCCAATTTCATCACTTGGTCGATTTCTTCAACCCCAGCAACGCCTTCGAAGAGGGTAATGACGGCCTCGTTGATCATCGGCATGAGGATGCGATTGGCTACGAAACCAGGATAGTCGTTTACTTCAACTGGTATTTTACCCAATTGCTTTGATAAATCCATGATTTGAGCGGTTACTTCATCGGTGGTGTTGTAGCCACGAATGACTTCGATGAGCTTCATTACTGGAACAGGGTTCATGAAGTGCATGCCAATCACTTTGTCGGCCCGCTTCGTGGCCGCACCAATTTTGGTAATGCTAATAGAAGAGGTATTAGTCGCCAAAATGGTATGTGCCGGAGCCAGCTCATCGAGCTGTTTAAAAATTTTCAGCTTCAAATCAATGTTCTCAGTCGCTGCTTCCACAATCAAATCGCTTTTGGGCGCTACCAGTGCAATGTCGGTAGCCGTGCTCAAGTTACTCAGGGTTGCTGCCTTTTCTGCCTCACTGATGCTGCCTTTGGCAACCATGCGATCAAGGTTTTTAGTGATGGTTGCCATGCCCTTTTCAAGTGCCTTTTCAGAGATATCAACCATATTTACTTGGAAACCCTTCATAGCAAATACATGTGCAATGCCATTTCCCATGGTGCCAGAGCCAATAATTGTAATGTTCTTCATAAATCGTTTTTAGCAAATTTCAGGACGAAAATACGAATCAAACAGCCAAAACCTTGTTTATTCATCACTAATCCCATGAATTAAATTGACAAGAGACCTCTTAAAAAAAATCACAAATATTAAGAGTTTTACCAGCACTACTAAATAGTATTACTATTAACTTTGTACTTTAAACTATTCAAATGCTTGAATTGATGCGAAATTGGAGGCCACAGCCAAGTACAGCCTTCTATAAAAAGCAACCTGAGAGCAGTGAATTAGGTAGGCGCATCATTTCAGAAGGCCTAATATTCATGCAGGAAATCGGATTTGAAGCCTTTACCTTCAAAAAATTGGCAGATAGGCTCCAAACTACGGAGGCCTCGGTGTATCGCTATTTTGAAAACAAGCACCATTTGTTGCTCTATTATATGTCGATTTATTGGTTGTGGCTCGAGTATCATCTCACATTTGGATTACACAACTTGCCTGAGAAAGACTCGAAATTGAATAAAGCGCTAGACATGATTACCCGTCCCGATCAATTAAACTGGGCGCTAAGTGATTTGTCGTTCGACCACCTGCTCAATTTAGTGGTAACAGAATGGGGCAAAATCTATTTCACTAGTCAAATCGACAAAGAAGAGCAGGCTGGACTTTTTGCCGACTACAAGCGTTTTTGCAAGCGACTCAGTAAGCTCATTGCCCAATCTCATCCCCACTACCCTTATCCCAACACCTTGGTATCCACGGCCATGAACATGCTTTTTGTGCAGCGTTTTTATGCCGATCATTTGCCGAGTTTAACTGATTTAACTCAAAACGACATTCGCATCACCGATTTTATCAAAAACTTAGTGAATGGCGCTTTACAAAATCCTACTGCATGAGACCCACAGACCGTTTTTTCGAACTGCTTTCTAGCTATAAGAAGGAAATCAGTTACTTGTACTTTTATGCGGCTTTAGCTGGAATAGCCTCACTTACCCTGCCTTTGGGTATGCAAGCCATTATTCAGTTTGTGATGGCAGGCCAAGTGAGCACTTCGTTGGTGCTCTTAGTAGTAATGGTCGTTTTAGGCATCGCCATATCGGGTTACTTGCAAATCATGCAGCTGTGGGTAGCAGAATTTATTCAACAGCAAATTTTCACGAGAGGTGCCTTTGAGTTCAGCCACAGGATCCCACGCATCAAGCTAGAGGTACTGCAAAACCGTTACCCACCGGAGCTAGTAAATCGTTTTTTTGACGTACCACAGGTGCAAAAGGGTACAGCCAAAGTGCTCATCGACTTTAGCATTGCCTCCTTGCAGATGATTTTTGGATTGTTGCTCCTTTCCATCTACCATCCTTTGTTTATTGCCTTGAGCGCGTCTTTACTTTTAGCTATCTATCTGCTTTTTAGAATTACAGGCAAAAAAGGCATGGAAACAAGCATCGTAGAATCGAAGTACAAATACCGTACGGCTTTTTGGTTGCAAGAAATAGCGCGTGCCATCACCACCTTTAAAATCTCTGACGAGACCGACTTGTCGAGTAAAAAAGTGGACAAAGAAGTTTCAGCCTATCTCTTGGCGCGCAAAGCGCACTTCAAAGTACTCATGTCGCAATACATGGCCATGGTTGTACTCAAAGTTTTGGTAGCCGCCAGTTTATTAGGTGTGGGTGTATTTTTAGTAATCGACAGGCAGATAAATCTTGGTCAGTTTGTAGCCGCCGAAATCATCATTTTGCTCGTACTCGGGGCCGTAGAAAAGCTTATTTTGAGCATGGACGTTATTTATGATTTGCTCACTGCCCTTACCAAGGTGGGCGAAGTAACTGATTTACCCCTGGAGGAAAACGGCGGCTTTGCCCTGATCGATGAAGAATGCAGCAATGGCATCAGCATCGAGACGCAGCAACTCAGCTTTACCTATGAAGGCTATCAAACCCCCATTGTTGACAACCTCAATTTGAAAATAAATGCCGGCGAAAAAATTGGCATTACAGGCTCAGCAGGCGGAGGCAAATCGACCTTATTAAAACTGCTGGCAGGTTTTTATGCAAGTTATCAAGGAAACATCAAGCTAAACGGGCTGCGTATGCAGGAAATTGACCGCAGCACCTTGCACCGTTGGGTAGGTGAAAGCATCAGCACAGAAACCATTTTTACCGCTAGCATCCGCGACAACATTACCCTAGGCCGCGATATCAGCGACAAACAGCTACTCGAAACCTTGGTGTTGGTTGGATTAAACAACTACATTGACCGTTTACCGGCAGGTTTACAAACAGAACTCTTACCAGAAGGCAAACGGGTGTCGCAAAACATCGTCAGTCGCATTTTGCTTGCACGCGCCATGGTGAGAACCCCTGGACTCTTGCTTTACGAAGACATGAGCATGGCCTTGCCTGAACACGAAAAAGCACAGATTAATCAGATGCTAGTAAATGGCAGCTGGACTTTAATTGCAGTTACCAATGACCCGCAGCTATTAAAGGCTTGCGACCGAGTGATCAAGCTCGAAAACAATGATTCATTACTAAATTAAGGTGCCATTATGTTGAACACATCCCCGAATCAAACAGGTACTAACATCAAGCAAGAGGCCCACAAAGCCTTCAAAATCATTGGAGAAGCCCCTGGGCAGCGCGCAGGGCGTGTTTTGCTTGTATTTTTTATTGTAAGTGTAGGCATACTGTTTTTGCCATGGACCCAGAACATCAGGGCCAATGGCTTTCTCACGGCTTTGAGTCCAGAAAAACGCCCCCAATCGCTCCACTCTATCATTGGAGGCAGGATTGAAAATTGGTATGTTAAAGAAGGTGATTTTGTACACCGCGGCGATACCATTTTACACATTTCGGAAGTCAAAGAGGCCTATTTCGACACTCTTTTAGTAAGTCGAACGCTCAACCAAGTAAATGCCAAAACAGAAGCCTTAAGTTCTTACAAGCAAAAGGTCACCGCTTTAGAGAATCAAATACAATCACTCGACCGCACCCGAGAAAACAAACTGGCGCAAGCGGCCAACGACCTGCTCCAGGCCAAATTCAAGGTACAAACCGACAGCATTGAAATTGATGCTGCCCGTACCCGTTTGACCGTGGCTACCGACCAATTTGAACGTGCCAAAAGTTTATTTGCGCAGGGACTACAGCCATTAAACGAATTCGAGGCCCGCAACATGCGTTTTCAAGAAGCGCAAGCACGCATGGTCGCTGCCCAAAACAACCTCCTTACCTCGCGCAACAAAGTACTCAACGCCGATATGGAGTTGATGACCTTAGAAAACGAGTTTCAAGAAAAGTTAGCCAAATCGCGGTCTGACCTCTACAGCTCCCTTACCATGCAGTACGAAGCTGAAGGCGACCTCAACAAACTCCAAAACATGCTCTCCAACTATCGCTTCCGGGGTGGTTTGTATTGGATATTGGCGCCACAGGATGGCTACATTACCAAGGCCACCAAAACCGGCATTGGCGAAATGATCAAGGAAGGCGAAGAGATAGTAACCATCATGCCTGGTGATATTGAAATTGCTGTAGAAATGTACATTCGTCCGATTGACCTGCCCCTAATTCGGCCAGGCAACACCGTTCGCTTCTTATTCGATGGCTGGCCTGCGGTAGTATTCAGCGGCTGGCCCCAGCTTTCGTTCGGTACCTTCGGAGGTAAAGTGGTGGTCATCGACAATTTTGCAAACGACAAAGGCATGTACCGCATGTTGGTGGTACCCGACCCCAACGACATACCTTGGCCAGAGGCCTTGCGCGTAGGTTCGGGAGCACAGGGCATCGCTTTGTTGCGCAATGTGCCGCTTTGGTACGAGCTCTGGCGTCAACTCAACGGCTTCCCGCCTGATTATTACACCCAGAAATGATGAAAAAAGTAAGCCTTCTTTTTGTTTTTATTTTGGTGTTGCAAACTGTTGGCGCCCAAGATTCGGCCAAAGTACTCAATGCACGGGCCTATTTAGACTTGGTAATGCGCAATCATCCGCAGGTACGGCAGAGCCAAATTGCTGTAGAACGCGGCAAAGCCCAACTGCGCAAAGCCCGTGGTGCTTTTGACCCCAGCTTAGAAGGCAGCTGGAGCGAAAAGGTATTTGACGGCACCAATTATTACGATTTGCAGGATTACGGTCTCAAAATACCAACTTGGTTTGGTGTAGAAGGCTTTGTGGGCTATAACCGCAACAGTGGCACCTACTTTAATCCCGAAAACCGCACCCCTGCCGACGGACAGTGGCAAGCGGGTGTGAGTGTACCTTTGGGGCAGGGTTTGTGGGTAGATAAACGTAGAACTGTTTTGCGACAAGCACAAGTAATGCGCGATGCCAGTTTTGTAGAGCAAGAGCAAGTTGTGAACGACTTGTTGTTGCAAGCCGGCAGGGTATATTGGAATTGGCAGCAACAATTTCGCGAGTATGTCGCCTTTTTAGAGGCTGAAATCATTGCAGAAGAGGTTTTTGAAGCTGTAAAAATGGCGTATTTATACGGAGACCGCGCGGCCATTGACACCCTAGAAGCCAACATCCAGCGTCAAAATTGGGTGCAAATGCGGTTAGAAAGCTATCTAAAATTTCAGACCGCAGGCTTTGAACTCGAGACCTTTTTATGGGATCAACAGGGCCGACCGCTCGAATTGAGTGCTGCCACCCAGCCCGACACCAGTGTAGGTGGCGCGGGTTTACCCTTTACGCAACCAGTGCAGCCCTTAACAGCAGCCTTGAACAATCCCGCCTACCGATTAATTGATTACCGCCGCCAACAACTCAAATACGAAGCACGCTGGCAGGCTGAACGCCTCAAACCCGATGTGCGAGTGAAGCTGTATGCCTTGAACGAGCCTGTGAACGTTCAAAATTTGCCATTTCAAGGGCAGCGGGTAGGTTTAGATTTTAAGTTTCCGTTATTTATCAGAGATGCTCGTGGCAGTTTGCGCTTGGTAAAACTGCAGCAAGAGACTTTGGCACTCGATCAGTCACAGCGCGAGCTATCGCTCACCAATCAATTAGCTGCGTTGCAACTCGAATACGATCAATTAGTGAGCCTCATTGCCACCCAATTTACCCAAGTAGAAAACCTGAAATCGATGCTTGAAGCCGAAAAAATGAGGTTTAAGCAAGGCGAAAGCTCCATTTTCATCATCAACCAGCGAGAAGCCCAATTGGTAAACGGCAAGCTCAAGTTCATACAGCTGCAAAACCGTATGCAGGTAAATTTATTGAGGCAGTTACACCTCACTGGCTCCTTGCTGCAGGTGCCAAATTAAGCTTAACGCGCGGTTAAAGTCATTTTTGCGGAGCGGCTCACCCCATCTCCTAGCGGCAAAAAGTCGATGTACCAGTCCATGCGCCCTTCCTCCAAACGCTGCACTTCCACTTCATAATACGGCGTACCGGCGATCGATAGCCAGCGTTTATCTTGGTTATAACTGAGCGTCCAACGGCTGTTGGTGCTCACAGGCTCGTTACTGTTGCACCGCAATTCGCCCCGGTGATGGGTATAAATGCCATTGGCATCAAAAGTGTAAAAATCATCGCGGGCGCAAGCCTCAGTAGCCAACAGCAAATTGGTAATAAGCACTGAATCTTGTGGATGCAGCCAGCCAGGCTCAACGGTAAAAGCCGTAACCTGCCACTGTCGATCTATCAATAACTGCTCATCTTGTCGAACCGTATTTTTGGTACAGCCCAGCAACAACAAAACGAACAAGCCCACATATTTCATCTCACAAAGATACAGCCCCTCAAGCTATTAGCAGGTAGTTAGGTTGTAAAAACAGTATTTGTTCATAAAATCACTGCTTTTACTTTTTCAGATGGGGGGCTTTGCGCGTATCTTTACTTTTTGAAAACAGTAAAATAGATGTCTTCGCTTCTAGGAAAATACGTGGTCATTACCGGTGCCAGTTCGGGCATTGGGGAAGCCCTAGCGCTTGATGCCGCCAGCAAAGGTGCTCGTTTGATTTTAGCTGCCCGGCGGCTGGAAGCGTTAGAGCGGGTAAAAAAAGTCTGCTTGCAGCAAACCGACTGGTGCGAAGTGGTAGCACTCGATTTATCGCAAGAAGCCTCCGTGGCCACGGCTGCCGCCACCATTCGGCAATTGACACCACACATTGATGTCTTGGTAAACAATGCTGGGATAAGTCAGCGGGCCCGTGCCTCCCAAGCCAGTTTTGAAAGTGAAAAACAGATCATGCAGGTTAATTTTTTTGGACCTGTGTACCTCACCAAGCTCCTCTTCCCCCTTTTGGCACCGCAGGCGGGCATCATCATAACCAGCAGTGTAGTGGGGTTATTTGGTTTCCCTACTCGATCTACCTATTCGGCCTCCAAGCACGCTTTACATGGCTATTTTAACACCATGGCGATTGAGGAACGGGAGCGCTTAAAAATCACCATAGCTTGTCCGGGCCGCATCAATACCCCCATCTCCTTCAGCGCGGTAACGGGCGAGGGCAAGGCACACGGTCAAATGGACCAAGGCCAAGCAAATGGCATAGCTGCCGATGTATGTGCCCGCAAAATTTGGTCGGCCTACCATGCCCGCAAGCCGCTCGTACTTGTGGCCAAGGGCGAAAAACTACTTTATTGGTTCAGCAAATACATTCCACCTCTTTATAGATACATCAGTAGCAAAGTAAGTCCTTTATGAACACCCTCCCCCTGCTCACCGGCATCCAGCAAATTGGTATTGGCATTCCCGATGTAGACACTGCCTGGAAATGGTATCGCTCTGCTTTCGACATGAATGTTGCAATTTTTGATGATGCGGCAGAAGCCCCGCTCATGACCCGTTACACCAACGGCATTGTTGAAAAAAGAAGGGCAGCTTTGGCTTTGAACATGGCTGGTGGTGGTGGTTTCGAAATTTGGCAATACACCAGCAAGGAGCCTGTGCCCGTAGGTTTCGATATACGCATTGGCGATTTGGGTATTTATGCTGCCAAGATGAAGAGTCGCAATGTACCCGCACAGCATGAACAGCTCAAAGCCAAGGGTTTTCGAGTAAGTCAGCTACACACCAATTCACTGGGCGAGCGCTGCTTTTGGCTGGTAGATCCTTGGGGCAATACATTTCAGGTAATTGAGGGTCAAAGCTGGTTTAAGGCCGGCAAAGGCGGCTTGACTGGTGGCGTGAGCGGCGCCGTAATTGGCGTGAGCGACATGAATACTGCCATGAAATTTTACATGCATGTACTCGGGTTGCGCGAGGTAGTGCTCGATAAAACAGGCGTTTTTGCCGATTTACCCGAGCAAACCGAAGTACGGCGCGTGATTTTACGCAAGCAGGCAGAGCGTTACGGGGCCTTTAGCAAATTGCTTGGCAATGTACGCATAGAGCTCATCCAGCGCATGGACGGCACCGGTCAGAAGATTTTTGAAGGCCGCAGTTGGGGCGATCGGGGTTTTATTCACCTTTGCTTTGACACCCTCGACATGGATGCCTTGAAACTCAAGGCTGCCAAACTGGGCGTTGAATTTACCGTTGATAGCGGTGATACCTTTGCAATGGGAGAAGCCGGCGGTAGGTTTGCCTACATGGAAGACCCTGATGGGACATTGATTGAACTAGTAGAAACGCACAAAGTACCTGTTCTTAAAAAATACGGCCTTTATTTCAATCTTAAAAAACGAGGCATTTACAAAACCCTGCCTGATTGGATGCTGAATTTATTAAGCCTGAACAAAATCAAAGACAAAGCCTAAGTGCTTTTATCTCCCCAAATAGGCTAACAAGGGCCAAAGCAGGGCTCCTAGCCACAAGTACGGTAGCCCAACAATCGCCAGCATACTCGCAATCACCAATAAAAATACGGGGTAGCTCAACATCAGCATGCCAAAAAGTACCGCATCGTAGTGCACAGTTTGGCCGGTGGCGCGGGCAGCGAGGCTTTTCAAATAAGGATAATAAGGCCAATGCAGGAGTTTAGCCAAACCACGCAACAGGGATTTAAAGTTGGAACGAATTTGTGGCAGGCTGAATTGCGCCAATGCGGTGGCAGCGCTGTTGGCTTCAATCACAAGAGGTTGCAAATGGCTAAACAAGCGCGCATTAAACTCGTGGTAAAAGCGGGCTTCCGTGGTGTTTTCGAGTAGGTCGGTATACTGCATTGGGGCTCCAACACGTATTTCGCACTGTTTACCTGGCCCTCTGAAATGCTCATAATTAACCCCTGTAGGAATGATCTCCAGCATTTGGTTTTGTTCATGTGCCTGCCATACCATACGTGCTGTGCCTTTAAGAAGTGGCTTGAGGTGCCAGTCATTTTCGCACAGTCCTTCCGAAAATATCATCACCGATCCTTGTTCCTTCCAGATTTGCTGACAGCGGCCAAAAGTATCGTAATTCGATTTGAGGTTGTTGCGCCCCTCCCTTTCTCTCCAAACCGGGAGTATGTAAAAGTAGGACATCAAGAAGTTACCAATTTTACCCTTTAAGGCATCTCCCCTCGCCAAAAAATAGGTAGGAAAAGGCAACTGGGTTGCTAAAAGAATGGGGTCGAGGAATGAATTGTGGTGATTTACTGCAAAAAGACGTGCTTTTGGCTCAGGCGACCACTGCCCGCGCTTTTTATCGATCTTAAAATGTCGAAAATAAAGGTGGCGCGTGAGCAGTACGAGGGCATACACTAAATTATACAGCATGACAGGCGACGGGGGAAGTGGTTTAATGCAAAAGTAGAGAAAAGAATGGTTGATTTAAACATACAATCAGCAAGCTGAACCTACCTAAAGACGTCTTTTCAATAGGTATAGACGTTTATCAAAAAGCGCTATTGCCTCTATTTGTTTCCATGCATTCCATCTGTAATACAAGGCAGCTTCCCTCGTAAATACACAGCTTCGCACCAGCTATGCCGAGTTATTGGATAAAGTTCGGGTTTAGGCAAACATAACCATTCAATACTACCTGCTCTTCGCTTATGTCTTCGATAATGCTGAACTTTTAAAATAAAAATTCCGTATTTTTCGGATGATGGAACAGTTTCACCGCATTTTCCCGCAGCTTGAAAAGGCTGTGGTAGATAAACTAATCAGCAACGGCCAGCGAAAGACATTTGCAGCTGGAACTATATTGATGGACAGTGGCCAATACATTAAAAATACCATGATCATTTTAAAAGGTCGGGTCAAGGTTTATCGGCAAGATGAGGAAGGACAGGATTATTTTTTATATTTTTTAGAAGCGGGACAAGCCTGTGCGCTGTCGATGATTTGTGCCATTAGGCAGGAAACCAGCGGCTTAATGGCCATTGCAGATGAAGAAACCGAGGTGTTAATTGTGTCGCTGAGTGTGATGGACGATTTGATGCTACACCACCGATCATGGTACCAATTTGTGCTGCAGTCTTATCGGCAGCGCTTTGAGGAGGTGCTGGAAGCGTTAGACCAAGTAGCATTTAAGAGCATGGACGAGCGATTGGTATTTTACCTCAAAAAGCAGCAAAACAGCCTCAAAAGCAAGCTCATCAACCACACCCACGAAGAAATTGCCCGCGATTTGGGCAGCTCACGAGTGGTGATTTCGCGCTTGTTGAAGGCCCTCGAAAACAAAGGACATGTAAAACTGCACCGCAACCAGATAGAAATTGTGCAATTAAATTTATTGATGCAGTAAATGTAACTTAGGTGACCGAGCGCGCAGCATCCAATGTGCACCTTTGTACATACGCTGGAATAAGCCAGTAACCCGTTATGTTCGATTTCATTAAAAATCTCTTCAAAAAAAATTACGAAAGTTTGTCGGCCGCCGATTTTAAAGCCGGTTTAGCCGCCGACGCCAAAGCCGTACTCATTGACGTGCGCAGTTCAGGCGAATTTGCTAACGACAAAATCAAAGGCGCTAAAAACATCAACGTGAGTTCGGCTGATTTTGGTAAAAAAATTGCTGCGCTCGATAGCAATAAAACCTATTATGTTTATTGTCGTTCGGGTGCGCGTTCAGGCATGGCTTGCAGTCAAATGGCCGCGCAAGGCTTGCAGGTTTATAACCTCAGCGGCGGCATTATGAACTGGCCTTATTGAGCGAAAAGAACGAATGTGCACTGGGAATACCAGGTTTCGACAGGCGCAACCACCTGTGTTGGAATGGTACCATGAGCTGACCTTATTAAATCAAAAATGAGCAACAAACCTAGTTTTAACGACATTATCCAAGGAGATGTACCTGTTTTGGTCGATTTTTCGGCCGAATGGTGTGGTCCTTGCAAAACCTTGGCCCCTATCTTAGTGGAGCTCAGTCGCAGTTTAGGTGAAAAAGTAAAAATCATCAAAATTGATGTGGATCGCAATCCACAACCTGCGCAGGCTTTTCGCATTACAGGCGTTCCTACCCTTATTTTATTTCACCGAGGCAAGCAGCTTTGGCGGCAGTCAGGTGTAGTACCAGCGCATCAACTCAAACAAATCATTAACCAACATTTACCCCAAATCACATGATAAATTCAATTTTGGCCGGTTTACTCGGCGCAGGTGGCGGCTTTGCTTACTGGAAACTCATTGGTTGCCGAAATGGCAGCTGCGCCATTGGCGCGAACAAGTACATGAGTATGTTTATGGGCGCCTTGCTTGGCCTCACCTTGGCGGGAGAGTTGGTTCATGCCCAGCAACCCACATTGCGTAACATTGACAACGCCACATTTACCACAGAAATGAAAGCCAAAAACGTGGTAATCATCGATATGCGCACGCCTGCAGAAGTAAAATCTGGGATGATTCCCGGTGCCATCAACCTCGATGTATACGACCCCGAGTTCAAGACCAAGTTGCAAAAGCTCGATAAAGGCAAAAAATACATGGTTTACTGTCGCTCCGGCGCCCGCTCCACCAATGGTGGCAATGTGATGCTGCAAATGGGCTTCAAAGAAGTGGCGAACCTGAACCGCGGCATGATGGGCTGGGACGGGCCGGTGCAAAAGCCGTAACCATTCCAAACTAAATTAGAGCGGGTGTGATAGTAAATCTACCCGCTTTTTTATGCGCTTACAATTCGAATTCGTGCACTTCGCCGGCTTTCATTTGCTGCAGGCTGTAGGGCCCGAAGCGCATGCGCAGTAGCCGGAGCGTAGGGAAGCCGATGGCGGCTGTCATGCGGCGGACTTGGCGGTTTTTGCCTTCGCGGATAGTGATGGCGATCCAGGTAGTAGGGATACTCGCTCGGAAACGAATGGGCGGATCGCGTTCAGGGACCGTAGGCTGTGGGTCGAGCAGCTCCACTTGTGCTGGTAAAGTACGGTGGTCCTTTTGATTGATGCGCAAGTTAATACCCCGGCGAAGCGGTTCTAAATCTTGGTCAACTGGACTGCCTTCGACCTGTACCCAATATGTTTTTTCGGTGCCATCCCCCAGCAATTGTGCGTTCATACGCGGGTCGTTGGTAAGCAGCAGCAGCCCTTCGCTGTCTTCATCTAACCTCCCAACCGGATACACATCCTTCGGGAAATTAAACAAACTGCCAAGTCCTTTTTTGCCGGGCACAGGCGTGGTAAACTGACTTAAAACGCCAAAAGGCTTGTGGAGGAGGTAATAACGGTACATAAACTGTAAAGTACGTAAAAAAGGGATGCATCCTGCGACACATCCCTCTTACCTTATTGTTGTTTGATTAAAAACCTACGGCAGCTTCTAGCATGAAGCCATTAAAATTACCGCCAGCAAAACGGTTGGCAGTGGTGAATCCATTGTAGTTTTGGTTCACATACTCGCCTTTCAACAAAATATTCGGAGTTAAGAACCAACCTGCCCCTACTTGCATGCGATCGATGTCGATTTCA
Organism: Chitinophaga pinensis; assembly: GCA_945874665.1. Taxonomy (GTDB): domain Bacteria; phylum Bacteroidota; class Bacteroidia; order UBA7662; family UBA7662; genus PNNG01. Next base: position 86,659 of record CAMCHJ010000006.1, read on the forward strand.
GTAGCTGCAGCGCCCGCCAAAGTGCCTGTTACTTTGTTGTAACGACCGCCGATAAATACCTGCTCAGACTTTCCAAAGCGGTAAATCAGCTCGCCAGCGAGTTGTTGTACTGGACGACTATCGATTTCGTTATGTGAACGGCCACTAGCAGTTTCAAAAGTACCGAAAAACTCGAGGCCTCTGTATTTTACAAACGGATTGATCATGATGGCTGTAACTTGGTCGTTGTAACCAGGGATGAAGTGACCTGAGTAGTGTGGACTTGCAGTGCTTGCTGCTTCATTTTCCATCACCAAGTAGTAGCGTGAGCCGGCCCGGTCGCCATCGTAAAGGTAGTTACGTGCTGAGCTAGCAGTGCTGTAGAGCGAGCCGGTAAGCCTCAATCGGAGATCTTCGTCCATTTGCTTGTCATAACCCGCTTTGAGGTAGAGGGCTGGGGCTTTCGACTTGTTAGGGTCGTTGCTGATGTTAGGACCAGGGGTTACCAAACCTTTGTTTTCACCTGAAGATACGGCCACCATACCCAACCAGCCTTTGTTTTGGAACACAATTTCGGTACCAATTTGGGTATCGAATGCATCCAATATGATATTGCCTACAAAGGGAGAGTACATGCCGTTACCGTTGTCGGCGCGGCGGAACTGGGCATCACCATAGTTCATTTGCATTTGACCTGCACGGATAGTGAGATATTGCATGGCGTTGTCGATCAAGGCAGAATTCAAAAATGTGAGCTTATCAAACTGGATAAAACCTGCTTTTACCCATGTTTCAGAATGGTGACGTGAAGAAAGGTAGGTTACCAAGTTCAAGCGCACACCATCGGCCAGTTGCACATCGATGTTAAAGTTAGCGGTGGCAAGGTTGAAACCTGGGGTGATTTCTTTTAAACGGTAAGCGGCATTGGTGTCGGCCACGTTACTGTGACTGATGCCTTGGAAGGTTTGACTAAAGTGACCACCGATACGAACGGCTAGACCTTTAAACGCAACGGTGTCTTCTTTTGGCGTTTCAAACACATGAATGCCTTTTTGGTCGTTTGGCCTGAAATATTGAATTTCTGCCTGTTGGGCGAATGCTGGAGCTGAAGCAGACAAAGCAAAGGCCGCAAACAGCAAATTTGAAAACTTTTTCATAAGGATAGGATTTAGGGGGTTTTGTGGTTTTATTTTTTGAGGATGACGCTGAAGGTTACCTGAACGGCATCTCCAGTTTTAATAGAACCCATGAGGGCAGTAGGCGCTTTCATGCCATAATCTGACATTTTTATATCGTTGCCACCCCAAACTTCAACTTCTCCATTAGGGAGTTGACGGGCATATACATCCATTTTAACTTGCTTGGATACGCCCGCTATGTTGAGGGTACCTTCGGTTTTGAGGAGGGAAGTTTTGTTCTTTTGCTCGCTGATGGCTACCTGCTTTAAGCGGTAAGTAATCACTGGGTGTTTGTCGCCTTTAAGTGCTTCCTTGGTCTTATTATCCATCACACTTCCTTTGTCGCTCTTAATCGACTCAACGCGAGCAGAAAGTGAGACCATGCCCACTGAGCTCACAAAACCATTTACGAGTTCCATTTCGGCATGCAGTTGAATTTGTCCTACTTTGGTAGACCAATCGTGTAGATTAGAAGTACCAGAAATAGTCATTTGATGCGCTTTATTAGAAAATTTCACAACCCCCATCCAAGAAACAGTGAGGACCAAAGTGAGCGCAAGCGCAGCTACTTTTGCAATCGGCAGAATTATTTTCATGAGGTTACTTTTTTAATTCGGATATAAAGGTATAAATATATATTTAATCAAAAACAAATATTCCAAATAAAAAAATATAAAGCAGGCACTCAGCCCTGCATACTGACTTTGGTGGAAGAAAGAAATAGAAAAGACTGCCAGCACCTTTGCATCAGGAAGCAGTGAAATGCGCTAAAAACCGATGCTAATGGGTTTTATTATGGCCTTTGCGTTTTTTAATTTGAGGCTAAGCCCTCCTAACACCATCTTCACTTACATGGCGCGCAGCTGCCGGGCCTACCCAAAAACACAGACAGGGCATTAGCATCGAAATCGGGCATGTATATCTCTCATGCCCAAAATTTCAAGCTTCCTGAACAGTGTGCTCCTGCTATTGAAAAAACTGTAAATGCTGTCCGTCGGTCCAAGCAAACACCATACTCGGGTGCGAATCGAGGTGAAAAAGCTCACCAGCGGCACTGATGCCAATGGCACCAGCAAAGCCATCGATGGCCTTGAGCTCGTTAAATGACTTCTGAAAAGCTGCTTCTAGTGGCATGCCATCGGTAACGCGGGTCACGATTTTAGTTGCGAGTGCGGCGCAGAGGCAGGCTTGTAAGTCTGGGCCGGCCATAAAAACCTTGGTCATCTGATCACAACATTCAGCTATCCCCCAAAAAAAGGCGCTTTACCTAAGTAGAGCGCCTTTTTTAGTAGACGTTTGGCAGTCGTTTTACCTTTTGCAAAATGCTTTCTAGTCCGTTGGCTTTGATCACCAACACCGTTTCGAGCTGCATGCCCAATTTACCAGCGGGAAAGCCTTGGCGGGCGAACCATTCGAGGTAATGCACCGGCAAGTCGCTGAGTAGCCAGTCTTTGTGCTTGCCAAATGGCATGCGCGTAGTCACCAGGCTGCGCAGCACCTCGGGATCAGGTTGCAGGCCGTTCGACATCTTATTTCAGCTGCATTGGCACCGTGATACTGGTGTTTTCCCAAGCCAATTGCATTTGCAAGGGCTCGGCCGTGAGGGTGATGTTGAGCCGCTCTTGCAATACATCCAGCTTGGTAACGGGAACGGTGATTGTCAATACGTCCTTTTCGGGTTTGCGACTCGGTTTTCCGCCCCAGCTCACGCCCCAAGGGTACATGCTGCTGTTCCATATTACTTGCCATGTTTCTTCCCCGGGGATGGTCCAGAGCGTATAAATACCAGGCTCCAATGTGTTATCGCCAATTTGAAGGGCCACTTGGGTGTCGAAAGTAGTAGGTTCGTTGGCTCCGGTGCGCCAAACTTCGTTGTAGGGCACGAGGCCACCGAAGATAGCGCGGTCTTTCACGCCCGGACTACAATACATTACTTCGATGCCGGGGGTGGCGAGTGTAGCTGTTTGAACAGGACTGTGTTTGCGGGTTTCGGCTTGCACATTGCGGAACCAAACAACGCCAGCTGCGGTGAGTACCACCAGCACCAGCACAACGATTTTAAATCTTAAACTCATGGCCATTCAATTTTGATGCAAGCTACGGAGCTCCACTCAAAATGCAAGCTAGACCTGCAAAAGCTTTCACAATTGAACTGGCACAAACAATAGTGCGTAAGCAATTGTAATTGTTTTAATATATTGGTAGCATCAAAATCAAAATGCCGCAAAAACACTACGATTTAGCCTTGATTGGAGCCGGCGGGGCAGGCATGTGCTTGTTGCAGTGTTGGCATGCCGCGGGTATTTTGCAACACAAGCGCGTTTTGGTACTAGAACCGGCCGAAAAAAAGCTCAACGATCGTACTTGGTGCTTTTGGGCCAAGCCGAACGACAGCATTTTAGGAGCCTTTGGCCATTTGATTGGCAGCAGTTGGGGAACGGCTTTGGTGGCTGGCAAAGAGCAGAATTTAGCCCCCTACCGCTATTACCAAATCCGCAGCAGCGCTCTGTATGAGGCCGTTCAGGCCCTTTTACCCCAATATCCGCAGCTCGATTGGGTGCAGGCTGCAGTGACTGATGTGCAAGAAAATATCCACGCCTGTGCTTTAACCAGCGCGGCGGGTGAGTTCACAGCTAACCAGGTTTTCGACAGTCGCTTGCCCAGCAACGCCTTTGCCGACGATGGCCTGTGGCAGTCATTTTACGGCATGCGCATCCGGCTAAAGCAAGCGGCTTTTACGCCTGACAGCATGGAACTCATGAATTTTGAAGTAGACCAGCAGGGCAGCACACAGTTTTTATACGTATTGCCTGTGAGTGAAACGGAGGGTTTGGTGGAGATCACCCGATTCGATCAAAAGGCAATAGATCGGGAGGCGGCCCATGCCCTGCTCCAGCCTTGGATCAGTGAACGTTTTGGTGCATTCGATATGCTAGAGCTCGAAGGCGGTCGCATCCCCATGCAGATGCAACTCAATCCCCCAAAACCCTTGCATCTTGTCCAAAAACGGCACATCGCCATTGGCACAGCCGCGGGAGCTGTAAAGGCCAGCACCGGTTACGCCTTCAAACAAATGTGGCAGCATGCCGAGGCCATAAGTGCAGCCATGCTAGCAGCGAGTCCGCTACCCACGCCTTACCACCCTCCGCGTCACAGTTTTTATGACGCCCTTTTACTCGATATTTTAAAGCGCCAGCCCACCAAAGGCAAGGGTATATTTTTGGCACTCTTCAAAAAAGTACCCCTGGTGCATGTTTTTCGCTTTTTAGATGAGCAAAGCAGTCTGAAGCAAGAACTCCCCATTTTAGCGGCCTTGCCTGTACCTACTTTTTTAGCGGCGGCGGGACGAAAATACATAGGTGCCGATGGACTTGTACTGCTGCTTTTGCTACTTTGCGTGCTGCTGCAGTGGCTGTGGCCTGCTGCCAATGCGGTATTGCTGCCGGTTTTATTGGGGATCGGCTTGTTGTTTCCTGGCATTCCGCATGGCGCGGTAGACCACCTGCTTGATTTCAAAACAGGATCGTTACCCCTTTTTGTATTCAAATACGTGGGCATCATGCTCGCAGTGGTGCTGTTATGGTGGTTAGCGCCGAGCTTGGCGTTACTCGCTTTTATTGGCTACAGTGCATGGCATTTTGGCCAAACCGACGCTAAGGTATGGGGACAAACGCAGCCATTATGGGCCGTTATATATGGTGTTGCCGCCTTGGGCTTTGTGCTGATGAGCCATCCTGCCGAATTACAACAGCATATAACCGCACTTGGCAGCGACTTGCAGGTGCCGCAGGGGGTGTCAGCATCGTTAACTTTAGGAATTATGCTTTTAATTTTACCTGTTTTTTTGCCTAAAAAGAGCAGGTTGGCCTATGCCATCAATGCTCTAGTGATTTTTGGAGGCAGTTTGCTCCCGCTACTACCAGCCTTTGGTTTTTACTTTATTGGCTTGCACAGTTGGCGCGGTTGGCGGCACCTGCGCACTGGTTTGGGGATGGGAGATGTGGCGCTTTTTAAGAAAGCCTTACCGTTTTCGACCGCGGCTTGGTTGCTCTTTATTGGCTTAGGCATCGCAGCCGCTACTTTTGATTTGTCGTTTGATGGCTGGATTCCGGTCTTTTTTGTGTTCTTAGCCGCAGTAAGTGCGCCACATATTGTGATGATGCATCGGTTTTACGGCAAAACAAGTAACGCCAGCTCCAAAATAACTTTCAAATAATTCATTACATTTGGATTACCTATTGACCTCGCATCGTATGAATTTTAGATTTTTGATTTGCTTTACGCTGCTGCTCAGCAGTTTTAGCAGCAGCTTTTCACAAGGTTGCACTGCCTCACAAGCCCAAATAATCGTAACAATCGTACCTGACAACTACCCTGGCGAAACCAGCTGGTTGCTTCAAAATCAAGCAGGTGATACCCTGGCCGCTGGCTTGGCCAATAGCGATACCCTTTGTGTGCCTACGGGAAGTTGTTTGGTATTTAGCATTTTTGACAGTTATGGCGATGGTCTCTGCTGTGCCTATGGCAACGGATCGTACCAAATTAAGGTGAATGGCACCGTGCAGGCGAGTGGTGGCACTTTTGGATTTATCGAGACTAAATTCGTGAATTGCAGCACTGGACAAGCCTGTAACAGCCCGGTGGTAGCCACTGTGGGTAGCTATACCGCTCCCGTTGCCAATAGCTGGTACAGGTTCAAGCCTGATAGTTTGGGTTCCTACGTGATTTCGACCTGCACCGCACCGAGCAGCTTAAACACAAAATTATGGGTGTACGACAATTGCAACGTACCTGTTTTGGCGACCGACAATATGGGTACGCTTTTTTATAACGACACCAACAGCACTTGCGGCAATTTAGCACGTATACACGCCTATTTAGATACAGCCACTACCTATTTAATCAGGGTGGGTGGCAGCAACATCACGGGTACCATTCCCTTTAGCATAACCTACATGGGGCCTGTTGCGGGTTGTTTAGATTCGAATGCGTGTAATTATGACCCGTTGGCCACGGTGCTGGGGCCTTGTTATTATGCTGGTAATCCATTGTGTCCGCCGGGGCCAGACCTTCAATTGGTACAAAGCGTATTCGAAAACTCCTTGGTAAGGGGCACGGTTACCTCTTCTAACTGCATGGTCGCCGAAAATTGCTTAACGGGCTACGGTCAGCGCACTGTAATACGTTTTGATACCGACATTCGAAATATCGGTCAAACCGATTATTTTATTGGAAGTCCTGCCACCCATCCCACCCAATTTAACAACAACAACTGCCACAACCACGCGCATTACGAAGGTTATGCCGAGTATGTGCTGTACCCTACCGTTGGCAATCGCATTCCAATCGGCTTCAAAAACGGCTTTTGTGTGATGGATTTAGCTTGTCCTGCCGGCTACACTGCCAAATACGGCTGCGGCAACATGGGCATTACGGCGGGTTGCGGCGATATTTACGGAGCGTACCTCGACTGTCAATGGATCGATATTACCGATGTGGCGGATGGCGATTATACTTTGGCTACAAAAGTAAACTGGGACCAATCGCCCGACGCCTTGGGACGGTATGAGACCAATTACGCCAACAACTGGGCGCAGGCGTGCATCAACATTTACACAGATAGTCTCGGTCGCAAGCAATTCACCAAATATCCCAATTGCGCACCCTATCTCGATTGCAATGGCACCCCCTATGGCAATGCGCAACTCGACTGTGAGGGCAATTGTGGCGGCATGGCTTTGGCAGGTGACTTAAACCGTGATAGCGTGCGCACCACTGCCGATTATACGGCCTACATGGCAGCGCTTTTACCCGATACCATGAGTTACACCGTATGTAAAGATCTTAGCGGTGACAGCGTTGTTACCTTGTGGGATGCTGTTTTGCTGGGCAATTGTTTGGTACAAGGCGGTGGTGCCAGTTGCGATTTTCCACGAGGCCTTTACAACATTCAACAGCAGGTAAATATAAAGATACTGCACCTCGACACCGTACAGCGTTTTATTGATATCGGCTTGAGCAACGATGCCTGCGAGTTAACGGCCCTTTCTTTTCAAATAAACGGTATTAGAGCCAGTGCTGTGATGAGCTTGTTACCTCCTGGAAGTCCTTCTGTCAGCTTTTTTCACCATGTAAATGGCAAAATCATGATGGTTGTGCAAGACCTTACCAATTCTATAAACCGCGCGAGTAATTTGCGACCCGCAATTCGCGTGTTTTACAGTGCCACCACCGACAGCTTGATCTATCTTAAAAATGCCGATGCAGCCGTAAATGAAGTGTATGAGCGCGTAAACTTTGTGGCTGATAGCAGTCAATTTGCAGTGCGTATGACCACACTATCTGTAAACAACCTGCATCAAAGACCTACTTTTTCAGTGTTTCCAAATCCCAGCAATGGTATTTTTCAATTGCAAGGGGTTGCCGACAGCGAGCCAATTAACCTGCGTCTTTACGATGCACTAGGCCGTTTGGTATTTGTTCAAGAAAGTGTAGATTTTCGTCAAGGTCAACACCAATTACAAATCCAGCAAGCCAAAGGGCTGTATCATTTGGTGGTAAAGAGTTCGTATGGACTGAGCAGTCAGCGAATCGTGTTAGAGTAACGTAAGTTCTGCTGGGCTGCTAATAGGCTATTTTACGATCCGCAAACTGCCTTCGTATTGTTTTTGGTTCGGCAACAGGAGCTTGTAGTAATAAGTGCCTGCTCCTAAAGTAGTTGGCGACCAGTTATTTCGGTAGTCAACTGAGCTAAACACCTCTTGGCCCCATCTGTTAAACACATGAAGCACGGTTCCTGGGTAAAACTGCAGGTTATCTACTTGAAATACATCATTAAAACCATCTCCATTCGGGGTGATGACATTATAAATCACCACTTCTTTCACTTCAACTGTAAAATCTAAAGCATTGCTACGGCTCTGGCGGGGATCGGCTGGGGCATCGGTGCGCACCACCACTTGGTAGTTGCCATTTGTTTCTGGCTTTTTTAAGGTGATGTTGGTGTTTGACGTACGCGCCGCCAGCACGCTGTCTCCGCCAAAGAGGAAAAAAACCTGATATTCAGGCATTGACCAGGCCTTGTCATAGGCTGACCATTCAAGACTAGCCTCCAGGGCGTCGGTATTGGTCAGTCTGCCGTCAGGATTTTTAAGCCAAATATTGTTGATGGAATCGCCAGGCGGGCAATCGGGATTGCCTCGTACGCGCAAAACAACTCTAAAATCCCGGCTTTCGGCATCGGGTTGCAAAGTGCCGAGCACAAGGGTAGTATCGCCAGCAGCGGCTACCAGTGCTACATCTTGCCAAACGGCGCCGCCCCATTGCTCATTCATTTGGATGCGATAGCCATTAAAAAAAGCGGTATCTAGCGCCGTTGGGTATTCCCATTGCAGCAGCACCGAGTCGTCGTTGGGTTGCACCGTTACGTTGCGCAGGTGCACAGGTTGATCATAGATATAACAATCATTTACCCGAATAATGACGGTATCGAAGGCAAATAATTCGGCGCCACAATCCCCTAAAATCACATTGCCGTCAATGCCTTGGCGCAGTACGAGGTAGTGGTCGCCATTGCTACCGAAGGGCACGCCCATACGTAAATGCAGGCTGTCGCTGCGGTCATTGGTACAAGCGGTGCTCACGCTGGCAATTTGGAGTAGGTACCCGTTGGGGTCATACAAACGAAAATCGGAACCACCAGGGTCAACTGTGGAGCAACGGAAATTGCCAATTGTTTTTAAGTCAAAGGCACTGTCGTAACAATGTGCTTCCACTATTGGCCAAGTGGAGGTGGTGTCTAGACTCAAAAATCCGCCTAAACTAGAGCCATCCGTAAAAATCGTCACATTACGCAATGAATGGCGGTCGTTTTGAGCGCCCGTACCCGAAGTAAAGCCTAAGAAGCCTGTAAATGTTACTGGCGCAAAAACACCAGTGAGATACGTGACGCCATTAACAGTCACATCTATAAAGCCGTTATCGTACTGTACCGTGGCTGTATTGTAGGCATTCGACCGCATAAAATTAAGATTGCCAGCAGTATTGTTCACTTTTACGATACCAGGAATGCACTCATCGTAGCCTGGACCGCTATAAATCTGGATTTCCGGATTCGCACCGCAACCGTTGTCGTAGGTGTCAAATACAATCTTAAGTCCATTAGCCGTGGCCGGAATGCCCACGCCACCACCTGAAACAAATCCCGTTGGCGGCACATCTATAAAGCAAAATGCGAGGCCATCAGCTGCATTGCCATCAAAAATCCTAAAATCGAAAGTGGCGGTCCAGCGTGTACAAAAATTCAAATTCAACGGCTGACTAAAAAATATACTGCCGCTGGTTGAATTAACTGGATTAACCAAAACCAATTCGTTGTTAAATGGATCGGCATCCCCTCCTGTGTCCCCCACATAAGCCCCGCCATTTAAATTCCAACCTGTAGTACTCATGGTAGGCTGACCTTGCAGCTCCGCAAAAATGAAATTTTGTGCAGAAGCGGTGGCCGCCATTACACAAATAAAGCTCCACAGTAAGGTTAAACATTTCATACGGACAAGAAATAGCTGGCAATTTAACAAAAACGGATTGTTTTAGCGATTTGTTTTAAAAAACAGCGGTGAAATTGCCGGAATTTGAGATATTACAAATTGAAAAAATACCCACAACCCAGCTGTTAAGCTAGTTCCCCACTTAGTACTCCTACAAGAAAGAAAAAATATGCCTATAAAGCCTCATATCCGCACCACGCTGCTCTTTTGCATCCTCGCGGGCACTGCATCCATTGCCCAGGCACAGTTCCCTGCAGCACCCCTTATTCCCAAGCCTCAATTTGTGGAATTGACGGATGATGCTGCCGCAAATTTCATTCGCATTGGTCATAACAGCGCATTAGAGCTCGATCCACTGCACGAAACGGCCTGCGGGCGCGTGGCTACCTTGCTCTCATCACAATTAGCAACGGGCATCGACAGTGCTGCCTCAATTACTTTACTCATAGATACCAGCGTTAAGCATCCCGAGGGCTACATGTTGCGCTACGGCCGTGAAGGCGTGGTAATTACGGGTGGCAGCGAAAGTGGCTTGTACTACGGAGCCATCACCTTGCTACAGTTGCTAAAGCAAAACGGCGGAAGCATCCTCTACCCTTTTACCATTATTGATAAACCTCGTTTTGCTTGGCGTGGCATGCATTTGGATGTAAGCAGACACTTTTTTTCAGTGGAAGAGATAAAACGCTACCTCGATTTGTTGGCCATGTACAAGATGAATGTGTTTCATTGGCACCTTACCGACGACCAAGGCTGGCGCATTGAAATTGAAAAATACCCTTTGCTCACGCAAGTTGGAGGCTATCGCGATGAAACGCTAATTGGCAGACCAAGTGAAAAAATGAAATTCGATGGACAGCGGCATGGCGGCTTTTATACCCAAGCGCAAGTGCGTGAAATTGTAGCTTATGCAGCCGAACGTCACATTTCGGTGGTGCCAGAGATTGAAATGCCGGGGCATAGTCGCGCTGCTTTGGCCGCCTATCCGCAATATGCCTGCACCGATGGTCCTTTCAAAACTGCCACCAGCTGGGGGGTTTTTGAGGACGTTTATTGTGCGGGCAAAGACGAAACCTTTAACTTCTTAACCGACGTATTGGACGAGGTAATGGCCCTGTTTCCAAGTCAGTTTGTGCACATTGGCGGAGATGAATGCCCAAAAACCCGTTGGAAAGCTTGTGCGGCTTGCCAAAAGCGCCTGCAGACTGAAGGTTTAAAAGATGAACACGAATTACAGAGCTACTTCATCAAACGCATCGAAAAACACGTGAACAGTCGCGGTAAAACCATCATCGGTTGGGATGAGATTTTAGAAGGTGGTTTAGCGCCCAATGCAGCTGTGATGAGCTGGCGGGGCACCGAAGGCGGCATTGCAGCGGCTAAAGCTGGTCATTATGTGGTCATGAGTCCTGGCAAACCCTGCTATTTCGACCACTACCAAGCCCAAGAAACCCAGAACGAACCGTTGGCAATAGGTGGATTCAATCCCTTAGAGGCCGTTTACGCCTATGAGCCAATTCCTGCAGGTATCACCCCTGAGCAAGCTGGCTATATATTAGGAGCGCAGGGCAATGTATGGACCGAATACATGCCTACTTTCGATCAAGTAACTTATATGGCCTTGCCTCGCATGGCTGCGTTGGCGGAGGTATTGTGGACGAATCCGGCGAATAAGGATTTTCAAGATTTCACGAAGCGGTTAACGGCGCATAAGGTCATTTTTGATGCGAGCGGTTACAATTATTATGGAAAAGCAGTACTGAAAAACACTAAGAAATCTACAAAAAAATGAACACCCGCCGCTTCTTTCTTAAAGGCAGTCTTTTAACCGCCGCTGCTCTCAGTCTAAAGCCCTTGCAGAGCTTGGCTGCCGTTGGTAAATCTAAACCAGCGCCTGGCGCAGGTGGACCCTTGGTATTAAGTACTTGGCGCTTCGGTATACAAGCCAACGAAGCCGCTTGGCAGGTATTGGGCGTGGGTGGCACTGCGCTCGATGCCGTAGAAAAAGGCGTGCGGCTGGTTGAAGCTGATCCGGCGGAGCGCAGCGTAGGATATGGTGGCCGGCCTGATCGCGACGGCCGGGTGACGCTCGATGCCTGTATCATGGACCAAGACGCCAACATCGGCTCGGTGGCCTGCCTCGAGCACATCAAGCACCCCATTTCGGTGGCCCGCGCCATCATGGAAAAAACACCTCACGTGATGCTCGTGGGCGAAGGAGCCTTACAATTTGCACTGGCACAAGGCTTCCCCAAAGAAAACCTGCTTACCCCCGAATCGGAGGCGGAGTGGCGTGAATGGCTCAAAACCAGTCGCTACGAACCCATCGTAAACATCGAAAACCACGACACCATTGGCATGCTGGCCCTCGATGCCGCCGGTAACCTCAGCGGGGCCTGCACCACCAGCGGCATGGCCTTTAAAATGCACGGCCGCGTGGGCGATTCACCAATTATTGGTGCAGGTTTGTATGTAGATAACGAAGTTGGCGCCGCCACCGCGACCGGTCATGGCGAAGAAGTGATTCGCGTGGTGGGCTCGCACCTTGTGGTGGAGCTCATGCGCCAGGGCAAGCACCCGCAGGCAGCCTGTAAAGAAGCCGTAGAGCTCATTTTGCAAAAGTTCAAAAAGCGGGGTGCCGACCTTAAAGCAGCTCAAATAGGCTTTTTGGCTCTCAACAAACAAGGCCAATATGGCGGCTTCGCCCTCAAACCGGGCTTCAACTTTGCCGTTCACAACCCACAAACCAACCGCTTGCTCGACGCCGACTCCCTCCTCCCATGGTAAAACCCATCCTTGAAATCGCTTGTTTTTCGCCACAAGCCCTGCTGCTAGCAGGCAAAAGTGCGGCCGACCGGCTCGAATATTGCACCCATTACATCCACGGCGGCATCACCCCTCCCGTAGCAGGCTTTGATCTGTTGCGCAAACAAATTACAAAGCCCATTTTTATCATGATTCGCTGTCGTGCCGGCGATTTTGTGTACTCCAACACCGAAGTAAAGCGCATGCAGCAGCAAATCCGCGACTTCCAAAGCGCTGGCGCCGATGGTTTTGTATTCGGAACGCTGTTGCCCCACGATCGCCTCGACCAATTTGCCCTCGAAAAGCTCGCCCAGGCTGCCGACCAGCACCCATGGACCTTCCACCGGGCCTTTGATCACTGTCAGGAGCCCGAAACAGTGCTCGAAATACTCCGCCAAGCCGGTTGCAGCAACCTGCTCACCTCTGGTTGCACCAACAACGCGCTCGAAGGCATGGAGCAACTGCACAAATACAGCGCCTTGGCCGGTCCCAACCTGCGCATCCTCGCCGGCGGTGGCCTCCGCAGTCACAACCTCGCGCTGCTGCTGGCCGAAAACATCCAGCTCGACTACCACAGCGCCGCCCTCCTGCCCAGCACCGAACTGCCCGATTTACAGGAAATCAGTCGGCTCAAACAGCTCATCGACCAACAATAAAGCTGCCTTTAGTGCAGTTACTTTATTAATTGGGCGTGCCCCTGCGGGTCGGGCAATTAGCTTCAAGTCCTCGCTCGTACCTCGCTGCGGGCTTTCCGCTACTATCCCTCACGCTAAAATTGGACACATAAAAATGCAGGTGGCGGTACAAAAACACCACAATTCCTACAGGCTTTTTTATCTTGCCGTGATGATCCGTTTCTTACTCCTGCTTTTATGTTTGTCGAACATCGCCCAAGGCCAAATCGAACTCCAACATTGGGAGCTGAAATCCCGTGAGGAGCAAGTTTGGTATCCAGCTGCTGTGCCGGGGAGGGTGTATGACGCCCTTTTGGCTGCCGAGCGCATTCCAGATCCTTATGAGGGGCAGAACGAAGACAGCGTACAGTGGGTAGGACAAAAGCACTGGGTGTACCGTACCCATTTTGAAGCCGATAGCACGCTGCTGCAACAAAACAGTGAGTTGTATTTTGAGGGCATCGACACCTATGCACAGCTTTATTTAAACGGAAAATGGCTCGGCACTACCCACAACGCCTTTCATGCTTGGCGCTTTGATGTAGAAAAGCTGCTGGTGGGCGGTCAAAATACGCTTGAAGTAGTCATCAGTCCCATTGCGCCCATCAACGATTCGCTTGCAGCATTGGCGCTGGTGGACCTGCCAGAGGCCCATCGGGTGTATGTACGAAAGCCGGCTTTTCATTTTGGGTGGGACTGGGGACCAAAACTCACAGCGGGTGGAATCACCGGCAGGGTGTTTTTGCGGCATTCAAAACAAGCGCGCATTCAAAACTGGCAGTACGAGATGAGCAGTTTAACCGACAGCTTGGCGACCTTAGCTGTTACAGTCGAGCTACACGCTGCCTCGCCCCAGCTGCATTTGCGGGCCTTGCTGTTTAACGAGGAGCAGTTGGTGTATGCCAGTCCTGGCGACTTAACCCTCGACCAAAACCACGCACGATTTACCATTCGCATTCCCCAGCCACGGCTTTGGTGGCCAAACGGCAGTGGGGAAGCCGCTTTATACGCCCTCCAGCTCATTTTACTCGAAGAAACCCCCAGCGGCTGGGTACAGCGGCAGGAAGTGCGGGCCGATATTGGGTTGCGCACCGTGGAACTTGTGCAGGAAGTCGATTCGGTAGGCCGCTCTTTCTACTTCCAAATAAACAAGCGGCCGGTATTTGCCAAGGGTGCCAATTACATCCCTACCACCCACCTCAATGCCGCTGGGCAGCGTGCAGCCGACAGCAGTTTGCTGCACCAAGCGGCAGCCGTGGGCATCAATATGCTGCGCGTGTGGGGCGGCGGTGTTTATCCGAGTGATTACTTTTATGAGCTGGCCAACCGCCTCGGCTTACTCATTTGGCAAGATTTCATGTTTGCTTGCGCCATGTACCCTGGCGATTCAACCTTCTTGAGCAGTGTGGCTCGGGAAGTAGATTTTCAGGTGACGCGCCTCCGCAACCAGCCCAGTTTGGCAGTTTGGTGCGGTAACAACGAAAACTGGGAAGGCTGGGGCAATTGGGGATGGCAAAAGTCGCTGGGCTACAGCAGCGAAGATAGCTTAGCTGTTTTGGCCGATTATCAGCAGCTTTTCCATCAGCTAATTCCCCAAAAACTGGCGCAACTCGACCAGGCGCGGCCTTACACCCACTCTTCGCCCCTCAACGGCTGGGGCCGGTCCGAGGCTTACCGCCTGGGCGATGTACATTATTGGGGCGTGTGGTGGGGCTTGGCGCCGATTGAAAGCTACCGTGAAAAAGTAGGTCGATTTGTGTCGGAATACGGCATGCAGAGCTTGCCAGAGTACCCATCGTTGCAGCAAATGACAGGTTCCGACTCCCTGCCGCTAGGTCTGATTGATCGTCGGTTACGCCAACACCAAAAGCACCCCACGGGCTTTGAGACCATCAACACTTATTTGGAGCGCGATTTCCCCGTGCCGGCCAGCCTGCCGATGTACGCCTACGCCAGTCAGCTGCTACAGTTACGGGCCATGGAAACCGCCATTGAAGCGCACCGCAGTGCCATGCCTTACTGCATGGGTACGCTCTTTTGGCAGCTCAACGATGTGTGGCCTGCCATTTCTTGGAGTGCGATTGACCATTATGGCCGTCCGAAAGCCTTTTACTACGGCTTAAAGCGGCTATATGCACCTCAGCTCCTTGTGGTGAAACCCGATAGCCATGCGCAACACCACCTGCAACTGGTAAATGAGTCGCTCGATTCGCTGCCTGCAACCCTCGAGCTGCAGTTATGGTCGCTGCGCAGCGGCAAAGTGCTGAGCCGCTGGGAAGAAGCGGTTGTTTTGCCCCCGAGCCAAGTGCTGGCTGCAGGCCAAGTGCCGCGCGCCTACCTCCGCAGACTCAAACGCGGCCAAAGCGTGTTGCAAATCCGCTTGCTGCAAGCCGATTCGGTGCTGGCACAGCAATTGTGGTCGCCTTTAAAGCCCAAAGACCAGCATTGGCGCAATCCCAAGGTTAAAATTGAATCTATTGATGCCCAAACAGTGCGTATAAGCGTAAGTTGGCCCGCCAAAAACATCTTCTTTGAGCATCCTTGGCTGCCCAGCGACAATTACTTTGACCTGTTGCCTGGTGAAAGTAAGGTGCTTCACTTTAGTCCCCCCAATCCAGCCGGCACTATCAAGCAACCAGTACAGCAGTTAAAATGGATGAGTTTGTTTGACTTGAAAAATCAATAGCAAGAAAATAAAAGGAGCCGCAATCAATTCCACCCAACGGATATAAAACTCCGAAACCGATTACGTCTTCACTGGCTAATCTTTAGTTTTCTTGAAATCCCTTACAAGTACCTCAAAATCAAGCTTGATTAATTCCCAATATTTTTGCTTCAAACATATCGGATCAAAGTCTTCATCAGCTCTGCCAAAATCAACCAGTTTTTCTAAAATAACTGCATCAGAAAACCCAAATGGTTGTCTTTCGCGATAAAGAGCCAACATTTGATCTAGGTTAAAGTCATTCGCCAACTCATGTAAGTCCCAGAAATCTTTCTTTCGACCACCCTGAGCTACTACTTCCAATTTCATGGCTATGATGTCTTCGCATTGCGACATTCTGATATTTTCGAACGTAATGATTGGTCGAATAAATTGATCGGTATAGAATAAATCTAATTTGACTAAATCAGCCTCACTTTTCCCCACGTAATAACTCTGGCCAAGCCCTACTCCTGCTCGGAATCCAAGATCCACGTAAGGGAATTTTTCAAGAAGGATGCGCTCAATACCTTCGAAATCAATAGAATCATAGGCTGCATCCGTAAACAAATCAATGTCAACTGAAACCCTATGACCAAGGAGCAAACTTAATGAAGTACCTCCTACTAATCTGAAAGGCTGCAATTCAGGTAGCTCCATCAACTCCGACAATGTTTCCCAAAGCGAAATGGAAACCGTTTGTTTGAAAATTTTCATTCTTCCAAAATATGGTGCCGCTTTAGGTTCTCCTTGAAGGATGGTAAAAAATCATTTTCAACACCCTTTAAAGCCTTAGCAACACTGGTTTTGCCGTAAAACCGGATCATTTCAGCTATTTCTTCCTCATTCCCTCTCTCAAAAACACGCTTTAGAACAGGCTTGCGATTTTTGTCCCAATCAATTTTATCAAAATCAGTGTCCCAAAACAGCACCCTTCTGATTTTACTTAAATCAGGCAGCTGCGATTCAGCCACTGCATGGGCTTTTTTGACATCATAACTGGCTTGGAGCATCATAAAATAATCGTCTGCCACTTGAAATTTGCGACCAAGTTTGATGGATAATTTGGGATTAACCCCTCGCTTCTCATTAAAAATGGCGCCAACCGTTTGGGGGAATTCCCCAAGTTCTTGCGCGAGTTCGCATTTTTTTTGCCCAAGTAACTTCAGCTCTCTTTTTAATACGGCTCCAGGGTGTACCCCTTTTACTTTAGAAAATGCTGGTATCATTGTGTTAAAGGTAAAATACAAAGATAGCGCATGGAGATTTTATAAACAAATTTGTTTACTTTCTTGGGTACGAAGCATGATGAAGATTTACACCCAGCATAAACAAACGCCCGCCTCCTTGCACCAATCTCATATTAGGCTTGCTTTCTCGCTCGCATGTTTTAATTTCACAGTCCATCATGAAAAACCTCCCGCCCGATACCTGGCACAAACACGCCCTCGCCCAGCAAAAAAACTATAAGAAATTCTTGCTGCGGGCCAATAAAAAGGCTTTTTTGAAGGCTTTGCCTGAAGCCCACGAAGCGGCGGTGGCGCAAATCGACTGCCTAAGCTGCGCGGCTTGCTGTAAAGGCTACTCGCCACGGTTCAAGGCCCCAGATATTAAGCGCATCAGCAAAGGACTCGGACAAGGCGAAAGTGCGTTTATAGCGCAATACCTGCGCATGGATGAGGAAGGCGACTACGTGGTAAAAAGCACGCCTTGCCCATTCCTCGGCAGCGACAACGCCTGCAGCATTTACGACATACGGCCTACCGACTGCCAGCGGTTTCCATACACCGACGAAGATGTGCTGCTCAAACGCCCCAACATCACCCTCAAAAACAGTACTTTTTGTCCGATTACGTATGTGGTGATGGAGAAGTTGTTGGCGGACATTGGCTAAGCCGATAGCTGCATGGCGCAGTGGCTAGAAATAGCTAAGCCAGCCCTCCTTCAAAAGGCTAGTGCATATTTAAAGTTTCCTGGCTTGAAGGGGTTAAAACTTCGTGTGGACTAGCTGCCCCGCTTATGCTCATCCAATTTGCGCTCATAGCGCATCCTTTCGAGAATGGCATTCCCGAAAAAGCACAAGCCCGCATTAAAAACGGAGAGGGAAACCGTGCCCGCCACCACCCACTGCCAAGTTTCGGCGCTGGCTGCTTTTAAGATGGCTGATTCTGCAATTAAACAAGCGCCAAAACCAATCAGTATTAAACCAAAGGGGGCTTGGATCAACCAGTTTTTGTAGTGTTTGTCCATTTGAAAGACTATTTTGAGTGAAACGCAGCATTGACGCTTCGGGTTGGTAAGATACCCATTTCTCGGTGAATAACTGAGCCGCGGACTTGGCGAATATGGGTAAGGAAATGCTAAATAGTCGCTTTAGCAACACATTTTAAACGCGTTACACCAGCACGCGCTCAAATACCCCAATCACGTTGAAGGCACTGTCGTTGATAGCTGTTGGCTCAATAACGATGTCGGCATAGGCAGGATCATAGGATTTGGGCTTCAACACAATCTGCTCATGCTGCCAGCCTGCTTCGGTATCTGCTTTTTTACTAAATGGCTTGAAATAGATAAGCCAGCCCCAGCCCCAAAAATTCTGCTATTTTTACCAGCACATTCCTCCCCAAAAAAAACCTAAAGCCTGCCCATGAAGCACGCATACGCTTTGCAACCCCTGGCTCCTGCCCGCACAAAACTGTACCCTGCCCTTTTGGCTATTCTGCTGCTGGCCTTACTCCTGCCTGCTGCTGCTTTGGCGCAAAATACCAGCATCACCCAAAACCCTGGCCTCTCCCTCACCCCCTTCGTCAATCCTTTCATCGGTACGGGCGGTCACGGGCACACTTTTCCGGGGGCGACCACGCCTTTTGGCATGGTGCAGCTGGGGCCCGATTCGCGCATCGACGGCAGTTGGGATGGCTGCAGCGGCTACCACTACAGCGACAGTGTGATTTATGGTTTTAGTCACACCCACCTCAGCGGCACCGGCGTAAGCGACTACGGCGATATGCACTTTATGCCAGTACAAACGCCCGATGCCTGGACCCCTGCCCAGTACGCCACCGGCTTTTCCCACGCCAATGAACAAGCCAGCGCGGGCTACTACCGCGTGCAGCTGAACAATAAAATCGAGGTAGAGCTCACCACCAGCACCCGGGTGGGCGTGCAGCGCATTCATTTTCCCAACCAGCAGCAATATGTGGTGATTGACCTCAACCACCGCGACCAATTGCTGGCGCATAGCATCGACAGCATCGATCCGCAAACCCTGGCCCTCAAACGCATCAGCACCGCCTGGGCCACCGAGCAACATGCCTACGCCTATGTGCGCTTTTCGGCACCCTTTCGCCTCCAAAAAAACACCGACGGCAGCAAGGCCATGCTGCAATTCAGCTTGTCGCCTGGCCGACCGCTGATTATCAAAACCGGCTATGCACATACCCAGCCCGCTGGTGCGCAGCGCAACCTCGAAAAAGAAGTACCCCACTGGGATTTCGACGCTATTCGCAGTCAGGCCCAACAGCACTGGCAGCAAGAGCTCAGCAAAATAGTAGTAACCGACCCCGACACCAGCAAGCTCGTTAAGTTTTATACCGCCCTGTACCACACCATGATGCACCCCAACACCGCCAGCGATGTGGATGGCCTGTACCGGGGCATGAACCAAAAGCTATACAATGCCCGCAATTACACACACTACAGTGTTTTTTCGCTCTGGGACACCTTTCGGGCGGCGCATCCGCTGTACACCCTCATTGACAGGCAACGCAGTCGCGATTACATTCGCACCTTTTTAAATATGTACCTCGAAAGCGGCAGGTTGCCCGTTTGGGAACTGGCGGCCAACGAAACCGACTGCATGATAGGCTACCACAGCGTAAGCGTAATGGCAGATGCGGCGGCGAAGGTAATTCGCGACTACGATTTGCAGCTGGCCTTTGATGCCATGCGGCACAGCGCCGAGTTGAATCACCTTGGATTAGCTGCCTACAAGCAAAATCACCAAATTACGGTTGATGATGAGCACGAAAGCGTGTCGAAACAGCTCGAATATGCCTACGACGACTGGTGCATTGCGCAAATGGCGTTGATGTTTGGAGATGTGGACGCCTACAAACACTACAGCACCCGGTCGCAGTACTGGAAAAACCTGTTTGACCCCAGCACTGGCTTTATGCGGCCGAAGAAAAACGGCGGGTGGCTCGAGCCTTTTGACCCCAGCGAAGTGAACAACCACTTTACCGAAGGCAACTCCTGGCAATATTCGTTTTTTGTGCCGCACGATATTCCCGGTTTGATACAGCTACACGGAGGGGATAAAGCCTTCGAAGCCAAATTAGACGCGCTTTTTGCCGCAGATTCACGCACTACAGGCCGCGAGCAAGCCGACATCACAGGACTCATTGGGCAGTATGCCCACGGCAACGAGCCCTCGCACCACATGGCGTTTTTGTACCACTATGTAGGCGCGCCGCACAAAACCCAGCAGCTGGTAGATACGCTGCTCACCCACTTCTACACCACAGCCCCCGATGGACTCATTGGCAATGAAGATGCTGGACAGATGAGCGCCTGGTATGTGCTGGCCAGTCTGGGTTTGTACCAAGTAACCCCCGGCCAGCCCTACTTCAACCATTTTGCCCCGCACTTTGCGGCAGCCGACATTCGGCTCGAAAACGGCGAAACCATTCGCATTCGCGCGCCACGCAACAACTCCAAGGCCATCTACCCTAAAACCTTTGAGAAAAACGGCATCGCACAAACCCAGATCGCACCACTGCACTACAACGACTTGCAATTTAACGCTTTGCACACCTTTGGCATGAGTGAGCAAGCGGCCGATTGCATGCCGGTACAACCACCGCTAAGCAATCCAGAACAGCCGCAGAGCAGCTACACCCCCAATCCGTTGATTACAGCGGCCAGTCAGGTGTTCCGCGACAGTCTCCGCATCCAAATCACCCATCCCAACCCCAAGCTGCAGCTTTTTTACACCACCAACGGCAGTCTCCCCAGCACTTCCTCAACGCCCTACACGGCTCCCTTCTTTCTGCATCAAAACAGTCAAGTGCAGACATTGGCCTTTAACCCTACCGACAGCAGCAGTACCGCCATTGTTATTGGGCAATACTACCGCCTGCCCAACTGGCAAGTGCAGCAGCTGCGACCGAGTCACGCGCAATACAGCGCCAATGGTCCTAGCAGTTTGATTGATGGCATCCGCGGCACCACCAACTGGCGCAAAGGCGACTGGCAGGGCTATTGGGGCGAAGATTTTGAAGCGGTAATTGACCTCGGGAAAGCGCAAAAGCTGAAGCAGCTCAGCGCTGGTTTTTTGCAGGATACCAGGGCTTGGATTGTTTACCCAACCAAAGTCCAATTTTACGGCTCTGAAGATGGCAACAGCTACACGCTACTAGGAGAAGTGAGCAACCAAATACCTACAAACAACAACCAAATACAAACACAGGAACTAGCGTTGCAGCTGAAGAAGAAGCGGAATATACGTTATGTAAAAGTGTTGGCTGAAAATTCCGGCACCTTGCCCGCTTGGCATGTAAGTGCCGGGGAGCAGGCTTATATTTTTGTGGATGAGGTGGTTGTAAAGTGAGAATTTGGTCTTTCGAACAACTTTAGGCCCAGCCTTCGACGAGCATTAATTTAAGTTGCGATACCACATCACCATCGGAACTGGGAAAGAGCCATCATCCGTGATGATTCCAGAAAAACCAAACTGTATGGCTTTGCCTTCTGATTGGTGCCAGCGAATGCCTGGAATTAACAAAGCAAAACCTGGTCTGGT
>CAMCHJ010000007.1 GCA_945874665.1 Chitinophaga pinensis
CAAACAATGGGATTATTGAAGCTCTCGAGCGCGTACCAAGTACTGTTTACGTTGGTAGCCTTGCTGTCGTTTACATACTCCACGCCTTTGATGGTCGCCACGGCTTCGAGGCGGTGCTCTACTTGTTCGAAGCTGCTGAGACTGTCGCGGATGGCCTCTTTACGGATGTCGTACAGTTTGGCGGGTACACTGGCGGCCATGGCGTTATACGCATTGTGGCGGCCCTTGAGCGAAAGTTCATCGAATGGCACTGTCATGGTATCTTGGTTTATGCTTATGATCATGTTGTTGTCTTGTTTCCAAGCCCCTTCCTCCAAAATGTGCTGGAGAGAAAAGGCAATTTTGCGCGCTTTGACGCTGGCGCCTGCGAGCGCTTGGGTAGTGATGGGATCGTCGGCGCAGTACACGAGCACTTGGTCGGGACCCATATTCTGAACAATCCGAAGCTTGGAGGCTACGTAGTTTTCGAGTTGATAGTCGTAACGATCGAGGTGGTCTGGGGTAATGTTGGTGAGCACGCCCACGTCCAAACGGGTGTTGAACATGCCGTCGAGCTGAAAGCTGCTGATCTCGAGGATGTAGTAATCGAAATCTTGCTCAGCTACCTGTCGTGCAAAACTTTTGCCGATGTTGCCTGCCAAGCCAACTTTGAGTCCCGCCTGCTGAAACAAATGGTACGTTAGCAGCGTGGTGGTGGTTTTGCCATTGGTGCCCGTTATCCCGATAAGTTTGGCGCTGGTATGACGCGCGGCATACTCAATTTCGTTGATCACCGGAATGCCCTTAAGCTTCAAGCGCTGGATGAGTGGGGTGGTGTCGGGAATGCCCGGACTTTTCACCACCTCATCGGCGTTTAAAATCAGTGCCTCGGTGTGGCCGCCCTGCTCCCAAGCCACGCCTAGGGCGTTAAGCTCGGCTGCAACGGCTGGCTTCACAGTGCCGCTATCGCTCACAAATACTTCCGCACCCAGCTTTTTAGCCAGTACCGCTGTACCTGTGCCGCTTTCGCCAGCGCCTAATATGACAATCCGAGGCTGCATTTTATCTGAGTTTCAACAAAGCGAGGGTTACGATCACTAAAAGGATGGCGATGATCCAAAAACGGGTGACAATTTTTGGCTCGGGAATGCCACCGAGTTCAAAATGGTGGTGCACGGGCGACATGCGGAACACCCGCCGGCCTTCCCCGTACTTTTTCTTAGTGTATTTGAAATAGCCTACTTGGATGATTACGGAGAGACTTTCGACGAAGAAAATGCCGCAAAGTATGGGCAATAGCAATTCCATTTTAATGATGATGGCTACCGCTGCCAAGGCACCGCCGAGGGCCAACGAGCCGGTATCTCCCATAAAAACCTGCGCCGGAAAACTGTTGTACCAGATGAAGCCGATGCAAGCACCCACCAAAGCCGCCAAGAACACCACCACTTCGCCACTCAGCGGCACGTACAGGATGTTGAGGTATTTGGCTAAAATGGTGTTACCGCTCATGTAAGCGAGGATACCGAGACCGGTACCTACTACTGCCGATACACCTGCAGCCAAACCATCAATGCCATCGGTGAGGTTCACCGAATTGGTTACCGCAGTGACGATAAAAATGATGATGAGGAAATAAATGACCCAGGCCAACTCGGGCGTTGGGGCCAAATTACCATAATTGAGGAGGGTTTTGCCAATGGGCAGGTTGGTGAGCAGGGCTATTTGCTGTACATCGGGGTGCAAAAAGAGGGTGGCGGCAATGATGATGCCCAAGCCAATTTGGCCGATGATTTTGAACTGCGAGCGAAGACCTTGTTTGTTCTTTTTGAACACTTTAATGTAGTCGTCGGTGAGGCCGATGGCACCCATCCAGAGGGTCGAAAGCACCATCACCATCACGTACACATTTTCGAGCTTGGCCACAAGGAGGGTGGGAATCAAAATCGAGATGATGATGATGATACCACCCATGGTTGGCGTGCCTTTTTTGCTGAAATGGCTCTCGGGACCCACAGTGCGAATGGTTTCGCCAATTTGTTTCGCCTTGAGGAAGTTGATGATGCGCTTGCCGATGAACAAACTGATGAGCAAGCTCAACAGCGCTGCGAGCGAAGCGCGGAAAGTGATGTACTGGAACACCCCGGCGCCTGCCAGGTCGTAGTATTTATCGAGGTAATCGAATAGATAGTATAACATGCTTAGAGGCTTTCAAAGTTTTTGAGGAGTTGTTCTTTATCGTCGAAGTGCTGGCGGGTACCGGCTATTTCTTGGTAGGTTTCATGTCCTTTGCCGGCCACCAAAATGATGTCACCCGGCTGTGCAAGCATGCAAGCAGCTTGAATGGCCTCTGCACGGTCGCTGATACGAATGGTGCGAAGCTTGTGCTCGAGTGTGAGGCCGGCCATCATTTCGTCGAGAATGGTCTCCGGATTTTCACTGCGAGGGTTATCGCTCGTTAGGATGGCTTTGTCGCTGAGTTGAGCAGCCAGGGCGGCCATTACCGGGCGCTTGGTGCGGTCGCGATCGCCGCCGCAGCCTACCACGGTAATGATGCGTTCGTTGCCCGAGCGGATATCGCGGATGGTGTTGAGCACATTTTGGAGGGCATCAGGGGTGTGGGCGTAGTCTACAATACCGGTAACCTGGCGGGCGGAACGCACGTAGTCGAACCGGCCACTCGGGGCACTGAGGGCGCTGAGGGCCGTAAGGACTTCTGTTTTATCTTCACCCAATGCCATGGCCGCACCATAAGTGGCTAGCAAATTATAGGCATTAAAACTGCCGATCAAAGTGCTGTGGAAGTCGGTGCCATCGAGCAGCAGCTGCAAACCGGCAAAATTGTTTTCAAGTATTTTGGCACGCAAATCAGCATCGTTGCGCAATGCGTAGGTCTGTACTTTGGCGCGGGTGTTCTGCGCCATCACCAAGCCGTTTTTATCGTCGCGGTTTACCAAAGCAGTGGCGCCGGCAGGGAGACGGTCGAAAAACGACTTCTTCGCATGGATGTAATTGTCGAAAGTGCCATGGTAGTCGAGGTGGTCGTGGGTAATGTTGCTAAAAATACCCACCGCAAAAGTCAAGCCTTCGATGCGGTGCTGGTGTGCAGCATGCGAGCTTACTTCCATAAATGCGTGACTGCAACCAGCTGTTACCATCTCCGCCAGCAAAGCATTGAGGGTTACAGCATCGGGTGTGGTGTGGGTAGCGTCGAGCACCACTTTACCAATGCGGTTGCCTACGGTGCTGAGCATTCCGCAAGGATAACCCAACTGGGTAAAAAGGGTGAAGAGCAGGTTTACCACAGTGGTTTTACCGTTGGTACCGGTAATGCCTACCAGTTTGAGCTGCTCAGAAGGATTGTCATAAAAGTTGCTGGCCATCCAACCCAAGGCTTTGTGGGCGTCGGCCACGCGTACATAGGTAACGCCTGCTTGTCGAGCTGCTGGTAACTCCTCGCATACAATTACCTCAGCACCTAAATCGAGGGCCTTGGCTATAAACTGGTGTCCATCAACCACACTGCCGCGCACCGCTACAAAAGCCGCACCCGGCACCACTTTGCGGGAGTCGAGGGCCACCGCACTGATACTGCGGTCGGTAGTGCCGTGTATTTCTACGGCGCCGGCTTTGTACAATATGTCGCGTAATAACTGCATCAGCTGAGTTCTATGATTATTTGTTGGTTCTTTTGGTGCTTTGAGCCGGCTTTGAGACTTTGGCGGATTACTTTGCCGCGACCAACAGGTACCACTCGCAAGCCAGCATTTTCGAGTAAAAAGAGGGCGTCTTTTAAGCCCATGCCAGTGACCTCAGGCACAACAGTGCTTACAATTTTGAGTTCGGCAAGCTTCAAGCTATCGCTGCTTTGGCCCTGCATCCACTCCCCTTCTGAGCCACCGCTGTAGTTGATGTTGAGCTCGCGTAAAACCAGTTCTGACTCATCCCAACGGCCATTCTTAAGCTCTATGTGTGTTTTAGGCGCACGCTTTTTGTTGCGTTCTTCTAAATAAGGACTGATGTGCGAGGCATACACTTTATCGGCAATCTCTTTAAACACGGGGCCCGCCACCGTTCCGCCGTAGTAAACGCCCTGTGTAGGATTGGCCACCACCACAATCACGCTGTAACGAGGCGCGTCGGCAGGAAAGTAACCGGCAAAAGATGCCCGATATTTGATTTTACCTTTATAGCCCGCACTGTTGTCGGCAATCAAGGCCGTACCTGTTTTACCTGCAGCTTTGTATTGTTTGCCTTGTAGATTTTTGCCAGTACCTTTCTCCACTACCAAAGCCAATAGCGCCTGCGCTTGCTCAATGGTGCTTTTGCTGGCAATGCTGCTTTTCATCACTTGGGGCTCGTAACGCTTGCGGATATCGCCATATTCGCGAATTTCCTGTACTAAATAGGGCCGCATCATGGTGCCATTATTGGCCACAGCATTGTAGAACGCAAGGGTTTGCAACGGACTCAAACGTAATTCATAACCTACACTCATCCACGGCAGGGTTACACCACTCCAACCTTTTCCCTTGGGGTCCTTAATAACCGACTTGCCTTCTCCCGTAATTTCAATGCCTGTGAGTTCGCCTAAACCGAGTTTACGGATGCCTTCTACGAACACTTGAGGACTGCTACCGTATAGGTTGGTAATGATTTTACTCATGCCAACATTTGAGCTGATGGCGAAGAGATCAGCAACGCTCATGTTATTATAACCATGCTTTTCGGAGTCGCGCATGATCCGGTCATAAAATCTAAAAGTGCCCTTTTCGAGGTCTACCGAGTCTGTGAGTTTTACATCACCGCGCTCTAAAGCCACCATGATGCTGGCGAGTTTAAACGTAGAGCCAGGCTCTGCACTTTCGCCAATGGCGTAGTTGTATTTTTCATAGTACACGCCGCCTTCGGCATCGCGCCCCAAATTGGCAATGGCTTTGATTTGACCCGTAGCCACTTCCATAACGATGGCACAACCGTGGTCGGCCTGGTTGCGCTCTAAAGTACGCAGCAAAGCAGCCTCCGTTACGTCCTGTATGTTGATATCGATGGTGGTAACGATGTCATTGCCATCACGCGGTTCAATTTCGTCGCGGTCGTTGATGGGCATCCAAACGCCGCCAGCAATCTTTTGCATGAGGCGCTTGCCGCCTACGCCCGCTAACTGGTCGTTGAAAGCCCCTTCCAAACCCACCGGCGCCACACCGGAAATGGCGTAACCGATGGTGCGCTTGGCGAGGTGACGGAATGGCATTTCTCTTTTGGTTTTTTGCTCTACAACCAAGCCTCCTGTGTATCTGCCTAAATTAAAGATGGGCAGCTTTTTAACGGCTTGCAGTTGCTGATAGTCGATGTTGCGATTCAAGAGGAAATTACGCTTGCCAGCACGACGGGCTTCCCGGATTTTACGGGCGTATTCACGGGGACTGTAATCGCCAAAAATGCGACTGAGACCTTGGGCGAGCGAATCTACTTTGCTTTCGAAGAGGTCGTTGGTGAGCCCATCTACCTTGGTGTCCATGCGCAAGTCATAAATGGGTACCGAGGTGGCGAGCAGACTCCCGTCAGCGGCATAAATATTGCCCCGTACTGCCTCAATGTTGCGGTAGGCAGTGGTTAAACTGTCGGCCATATCGCGGTAATACGCCCCTTGTACGGTCTGGATGCGCACGGCCTGTGACAATATGCCCAGTCCCAGCAGCACCATCAGCCCAAAGGAGATGTAAATACGGGTTACGATATCTTTTTTAACGCTCATCAGTCGATGTATATCTTTTTCGGTGCCGAGCTCAATTCCAGGAGTCCTGCTACTTCTACTCTTTTAGCCACTTCACTTTGCTTGCTGAGGTACATGAGTTCACTTTTGAGGGTGATGTATTCGGCGCGCAGGTCTTTCATTTCGTATTCTAACTTGTTGATTTTGCGGATGCGCTTTTCAACAGTGTGGGCGTTAGCGATGTAGAGCAAGGTTAAACAGCTGCAAAAAAGCACGAAGGGGAGGTTTTTGACGACCTGCTCAGAATTCAAATAGTTCTCTGGATCGAACAACCGAAAGAGGTTGAAGCTACGCCTAGGCTCGCTGCTCGCGCTGGCTTTTTCGGTGGCGCGGGGCTCGTTTTGGGGGCGTGGCGTGTTGATCATGCTCTTCGCACTCCTATCCTTAATTTAGCACTGCGAGAGCGCGGGTTCAGCGCCTGCTCTTGTTCATTGGCAATGATGGCGCGCCCGTTCAACGGATCAAAATCGCGCAAATCGTTGCCATAAAAATCTTTTTCAATGTTGCCCTCTAGGTTGCCTTGCTTTACTAGATGTTTCACCAAACGGTCTTCTAGCGAATGGTAGCTCATCACCACCAGCCGGCCTTGCGGCTTCAATACTTCTGCGCACTGCAGCAAAAAGGCCTCAAGTGCAGCCATTTCTTCATTGAGCTCAATGCGGATGGCTTGAAAAATTTTAGCGAAGAACTTAGCAGGCTTGTCAGCCCCCATAGCAGGAGCCACTGCTTGCTTGAGTTGCTCGATGGTATCGAGTGGACCGCGGGTTCGTGCCAACACAATGAGCTTGGCCACTCGTCCGGCATTGGTAAGCTCGCCGTAAAGGCGCAAAATGTGCTTGAGCTGCTGCTCATCGTATTCATTTACCAGGTGCCACGCACTTTTTTCGGTGCGGGTATCCATGCGCATGTCGAGCTGGGCATCAAACCGAAAGCTAAAACCACGTTCAGCTTCGTCGAATTGATGCGAGCTCACGCCCAAATCCGCCAAAATACCATCTACTGGCAAGGCGCCGTTCAATCGCAAAAAACGCTTGAGGTAGCGAAAGTTGGCATCCACAAAAATAAAGCGCTCATCCTGGGGGAGATGAGCTTGTACGTCTGGATCCTGGTCGAAGGCGAGGAGGCGGCCGTTTGGACCGAGGCGCTCGAGGATGGCCCGGCTGTGGCCGCCGCCACCAAAGGTTACATCTACATACGTGCCGTTGGGGTTGATGGCGAGTCCGTCAAGACATTCGCTAAGCATCACCGGCAAGTGGTAGGCTTGGTCGGTCATTAAATCCGACCTCCCATTACCTTTTCGGCCAAGGCTGAGAAATCGGCCGGCTCGTTATCCATGGCTGCAGCATGCAATTGCTTCGACCAAACTTCGATGTTGTTGAGATTACCTGAAAGCACGATGTCTTTTTCAATAGCAGCGTACTCTTGTAGCGACTTTGGCAGGAGGATGCGGTTGGCGCCGTCGAGCTCCACAGGGGTAGCACCACGCAAAAAGTAGCGCACAAATTCGCGGTTTTCTTTTACGTAAGGATTGAGCTTGTTGAGTTCGGCTACAATCACCTCCCACTCATTGGCGGGGTAGAGCACCAAGTTTTTTTCGAACCCCCTATTGAGCACAAGTCTACCTGCTGCCGCTGCGGGCAACTGGCGCATCAAGCCTGCTGGCATCACCAGGCGGGCTTTTGCGTCGAGCTTGATTTCGTATTCTCCAAGGAATTGGGTCACAATTAGGTCTTTTACAAGCACTAAGGTACAAAGAATTCCACATTCCCCCACTTTCTCCCACTAACAAACATCCTGTTTTTATCCACAGCACTATTGCACAAGATAAAATTGCCTTTAATGGCTGTATTATGCTATTTTGAAGAAAGGAACAGGAGGCCCTTGGTGCATCAGAAGGATGGATGGATGGCGGTAAAGTCTGCACTAAGCCATCCAAAGCGCCTCAAAAAGGGGTGATTTTGAGAGTTAGTTCAAAAGGTGGGATAAAGTGGAGGGATTTGAGCAGCATTTCCTCCCTCCTTGCTTAGTTTTAATCGAAAAGGGTCATAAAAAGCCCCAATACTTGGTAAGCATTGGGGCCTTCAAAGCTGAACCAAAAAGAAGTAAGGCTATCCCACACCTATTAAATCAATAATTCACAATAGAACTTCGCTATGGAATTCATGCCACTTCAATGCGCATCGGCTTGATTTTATCATTAATACCGATTAACGTTACTAAGGTCTAAAGCAAGTAATAAATTCATCAAAACCAAAAAAAGGAAAACGTGTCCCAAATCTTACATCCGAGATTGGAAATCAGAAATCCTAAATCTCCTTGTTTGAACAAAAAAAGACCGCTTCCCCAAAGGAAAACGGCCCCAAATCTTAAATCCGAGATCGGAAATCAGAAATCCTAAATCTCCTTGTTTTAAAATCCAAGCGCCGCCACACCCGGCAATTCCTTGCCTTCCATGTATTCGAGCAAAGCACCACCGCCAGTACTTACATAACTCACCTGCTTGGCCAAACCAAATTGGTTAATGGCTGCCGCGGAGTCGCCCCCGCCAATGAGTGAAAAAGCACCCTTATTAGTAGCCGCCACGATGGCTTCAGCCACTGCTTTGGTACCAGCCTCAAACTTCGGCATTTCAAAAACGCCGGCTGGACCGTTCCACAATATCGTTTTGCTGTTGGCAATTACTTCGGTGAATTGTGCAATGGCCTTCGGACCCAAATCGAGCCCCATCCAACCTGCTTCAATGGCTGTATTATCAGCCACCTTGGTATTGGCATCGTTCGAAAATGCATCTGCGACCACCGAATCAACAGGAAGCACCAGATTGACCCCCTTGGCCTTGGCTTTTTCGATGAGTTGCAGGGCTAACTCGAGCTTATCATCTTCACAAAGTGAATTACCGATGCTGCCGCCCATGGCCTTAAAGAAAGTAAACACCATGCCACCACCAATCAACAGGTTATCAACCCGGTCGAGCAGATTTTCGATGATCATGATTTTGTCTGACACCTTAGCACCCCCCATAATGGCGGTAAAAGGACGTTCGGCATGTTTAATTACTTTGTCGGCATTGGTCAACTCAGCCGCCATCAAATACCCCGCCGCTTTGTTATTGCCAAAAAAGCGGGCCATCGTGGCTGTGCTGGCGTGCTCCCGGTGCGCGGTACCAAAGGCATCGTTCACATAAAAATCGCCATGCTTGGCCAATTGTTCGGCAAAGACCACGTCACCTTTTTCTTCTTGATTGTAAAAACGTACGTTTTCGAGCAAAAGCACTTCGCCTGGTTGCAAAGCCGCCGACATAGCAAAGGCTTCGTCGCTAATGCAGTCGTTTACAAACTTCACCGTTAAACCCAGCAGCGCGCTGCAGGTAGCAACGGTGTGGCGGAGTGAGTATTTGTCTTCAGGCCCCTCTTTCGGGCGACCCAAATGCGACATCAACACCACCGATCCACCATCTCCCAAAATCTTTTGGATGCTGGGTACAGCTGCACGGATGCGGGTATCGTCGGTTACCTCACGGCTTTCTTTGTGGAGGGGCACGTTAAAATCAACGCGCATGACCACTTTTTTACCGTGAAAGTTTACATCATCAATGCTTTTCATCGGCTTACATTTGGCCAACGCGGGCAGCCAAATCAGCGATACGCGCGCTGTAACCAGCTTCGTTGTCGTACCAACCTACCACCTTCACGGTCTGGCCAATCATCATGGTCAAGTCGCTATCAAAAATACAGCTGTGGCGGTTGCCTACAATATCAATCGATACAATCGGATCAATTTCGTAGTGGAGTACGCCTTTCATCGGGCCTTCGGCAGCGGCTTTAAAAGCAGCATTTACCTCTGCAACAGTAGCTGGCTTTTTGAGTATGGCAGTGAAATCGGTTACCGAACCGTCAGGAATAGGTACGCGCATGGCGTTTCCATTGAGTTTGCCTTTCAAATGCGGCATCACCAAGCCCACGGCTTTGGCGGCACCAGTTGAGGTAGGCACAATGCTGTAAGCAGCAGCGCGGGCACGACGCAAATCTTGGTGCGGCGCATCCTGCAAGTTTTGGTCGGCTGTATAGGCATGGATGGTGGTCATGAAGCCACTTTCGATGCCCCAGTTGTCGTCGAGCACTTTCACCATCGGCGCAAGGCAATTAGTAGTACAGCTGGCATTCGAAAGTATGGTTTCACTGCCATCAAGCTGGTTGTCATTAACACCCAATACAATGGTTTTTAGGTCGCCAGTAGCGGGTGCACTGATCACTACTTTGCGGGCACCTGCCTGCAGGTGGGCCGAAGCAGTATCCTTATCGGTAAAGCGACCGGTCGATTCAATCACTACGTCGATGCCCAGGCTGCCCCATGGCAAAGCCGCTGGATTGCGCTCAGCGTAAATCTTAATTTTATGTCCGTTAACAATGATGCCATCCTCGTCGTTGCTCACAGTGCCATTAAAGCGGCCGTGTACCGAGTCGTATTTAAGGAGATGGGCCAAGGTTTTAGTATCGGTGAGGTCATTGATAGCCACAACTTCTACAGCCTCATTTTCGAGGAGGAACTTGTACGCCAAGCGGCCAATGCGGCCAAATCCGTTAATCGCGATTTTGGTTTTTTTCATGTTATAAGGATTAGTGCGAATTGCGGTGCAAAGATAAGCAAATCTGCACTAAAGCCTATGGGCTATTTAGCTTAGTATTGAAAGACACTTGAATACAATTTTGTATCAGGCTGTCAGCAAATTACCTCTTGCGGCATGGGTGCAATATTCCTGGAGATTGGTTTAAATTCCCCTAAAAACAAGAGCGCAATACGGCTTTTTTCATTTTTTTATCTCTACCCCTTGCAGATTTACACTTTCACCTTATCTTTGCACCCACATTAAAGACGGCCCGTTCGTCTAGGGGTTAGGACGCCAGATTTTCATTCTGGTAGCAGGGGTTCGATTCCCCTACGGGCTACAAAAAAAGGCTGACAGCAATGTCAGCCTTTTTGATTTTGTGCCAAGGTCGTTTTAAACTTTCACCAACCGCTTCAAATCAACCCGGCCCAATAAGTTTGAGGCTATGTTGCCACAAGCCCTGGCATCGCTCAAAGCCTCGTGGTGGTTAAGCGGTAACCGAAAATAATCAGCCACCGTGCTTAGCCGGTAGTTGGGCAGCACCAAAGCCTGCTTGCTGGCCTGCACCGTGCACATACGCCCAATCGTAGGCAAGGTGAGGTGGTTGGCCGCTAAGCAAGCCTTCAACACCCCAAAATCGAAAGGCATGTTGTGCGCCACCCAGGGCAACGACCATAAATCGCGCGCCACCTGCTCGTACACCTCGCGGAAAGTGGGCGCGTTGCGCACCTGCTCAGGACCGATACCGTGGATGCCCGTATGCATAAAGCCAGGTACCATGGGCTTGATTAAGCTCACAAAATGCCGAGCTTCACGCCCTTCGTTAAAAACCACCAAACCCAATTGACAAGCACTGGCTCGGCTGTTGTTGGCTGTTTCAAAATCGAATGCCACAAAATAACCTTGCGACAAGAGTTCGATGCTGTGTTCAGTGCGGGCGGCTGGACTCACGGGCGGATCAATAAATCAATTAAAAACACTTGAAACCATTCTATAGCCGGCTTGATTCAGCTTGAAGCTCGCCTCAGATCTCCTAACCATGTTTACATGCGTTTGGGCGCTGGTCGCAGGCACCAAACGGGGGAGGAATTGTGTTCTCATATGACCACGGTTTAATTGCCATTATATGAAAACGCCCATGAAATAAAATCAGGCATCATACTACCCCATGTTTGCAAATCGTGTTTGCCGCCTTTTACTTCTAAATAACGGATGTCACGCTCCAGGGCATAGCCTTTTAAAATCAATTCGGTGATCAGATCAAGGGTGTCGTCAATCGAATCGATGACCCCGTTGTTGTTTCGGTCGCACTTTTCATCCTCTGTGCCTACCTCCAGCCAAAACTGCAGTGCTTTCCCTCCCTTTCCGAGGCGCACCAGGTGATGAGCAATGCGATCGGCATCAGAGTAGCCTTCGTCTAAAGCACGCCTGCGCCACCAAAAAGCAGCCGAAAAAGTCCCGACTTTGCTAAACACATGAGGATAGTTCCAGGCAATATCGAAGGCCGACAACCCCCCAAGAGAACAGCCTGCAATCACCTTATCGGCTGCCTGATGGCTAATTGGAAATTGCGCATTCAGCCAAGGAAGCAGCTCTTTGAGTATAAAATGCGTGTAGGCAGCTGCCTTTGCGCCTCGTCCTTTGTAATCAGGCATACCCGCCACCCCATATTCCTGAAGCCGTTCTCCCGCGTGTACGGATACCCATAAAAACGGCTTTAAAGAAGGGTTTTCGAGGCAGTTTTGATAGGTGCTTTCTGATTTCATAGCCACATGGTCTTGCCCATCGTTAAGCACCAGCAGCGATAAAGGCTGGTCAAAGGTATCAGGCATCATCAAGGTGATAGGCACCAAACGATCAAGTACCAGAGCATTTAAACTCGTATGAATTGTTTTAAAACGCTGGTCAGCTTGTCGCTGTAGAATAGGAATCAAAATGGCTGTGATTGATGTATGCTAACAAACATAAGCATACTGCTTGATTTGCTTGCAGGAAGATTTCCACAACATAAAAGCGCTTGACAGCTAGAAAATAGCCTTTTTAAAGTGAAAAAAAAATGTATAAGAAATATAAAAAACAATATAAATAAATGCAAAAATAGTGAAGAATAATAAATTTAACACTAGTCAAGCATTTCAAATAGGGGCTCGCAAAAAAATTATTTTAAAATATTATTCTGCAAAAAGAATTGTTTTTATTTAAAAAAATTTTGTTTTAACTAGACAATATTTATTTTTGATGAAGAATTATATAAAATATAAAAAACACTCCATACAATATATGAAAAAAATAGGCATTTTACACGGACAAGAAACTTCTTTTCCCGAAGCTATTGTGGCCAGAATCAACGCCAAAGGCGTTCCAGGCATTATGGCAGAGCCCGTTCAAATCGATAAAGTAATACAAGGCGCCATTTCTGAGTATGCGGTTATTATCGATCGTATTTCTCAAGATGTTAATTTTTATCGTGCCTATTTAAAAAATGCAGCATTAAATGGTACAGCGGTAATTAATAATCCGTTTTGGTGGAGTGCAGACGAAAAATTCTTTAATAATTGTTTGGCAATTCAAATAGGTGTACCCGTTCCCCGAACCATTTTATTACCATCAAAACAAATGCCACCTGATACAACGGCAGACTCTTTCCGCAATCTCAAATATCCTATGGATTGGCAAGGCATTGTGGATTACATTGGTTTTCCTGCCTACATGAAGCCTCATTCGGGTGGTGGCTGGAAGAGTGTTTATCGCGTGGATAGTCTTGAAGACCTCTTTGCAAAACATGCCGAAACAGATGTATTGGTAATGATGCTGCAGGAAGAAATTGTATTTGAAGAGTATTACCGCTGTTATTGTATTGGAGGTAAATACGTCAAAATAATGCCTTATGAGCCTCGCAATGAGCCGCATTTGCGCTACGTAACCAATCATCGTCCAACTGAGCGCATGCTCAAAACACTCACCGACTACGTACTTCGTTTGAACCATGCCTTAGGCTATGACTTCAATACGGTTGAATTCGCCGTACGCGATGGTGTGCCTTATGCCATCGACTTTTGCAATCCTGCGCCAGATGCAGATGCAAATTCGGTAGGGCCCGAGAACTTTGAGTGGGTTGTTGAAACCGCTGCTACCTATGCCATTGAGCGCGCTTTAGCACAAACGCCTGGCAAGGACAACCTCACCTGGGGCACTTACATCAAACAAGCGGCTGGCTTTATGTCAGTTGCAGCACCCAAAAAACGCGGCCGTAAGGCAAAGCCCAAAGCCGAAACCGACGCAACAGCTCCCAAGCGCAGAGGCAGACCTGCCAAGCCAAAAACAGAAACCGTAGCTGGAGAAGCTAAACGCAGAGGCAGACCTGCAAAGCCAAAAGCAGAAACCGTAGCTGGAGAAGCTAAACGTAGAGGCAGACCTGCAAAGCCAAAAACCGAGGTGGACCTCCTTGCTGAACCAAAAAAACGCGGCAGACCTGCAAAACCGAAAACTGAAGGCACCAAAGCAGAACCAAAAAAACGGGGCAGAAAACCCAAATCCGCCATCACTGGTAAATCCAAATCAGCACCAAAAAAAGGAGGACGCAAGTCCAAAACAAACAAGTCCGTACGCCAAAAACGTGTTAAAATCGAAAAGCCCTTTGGTGATTTGATCGGACTTGAAGCTGTTTTAGCTGCTGAAAAAATGATGGGAAAAGACCTTTAAACAGGCTTTTCACCAGCTCCAAAAGATCAAAAAAAGCCCCATAACCACTGAGGCTTTTTTTATTTTATAAGCGCATCTTAACGTCGTTCCTATGAAATTCACCCTTGGTGTAGAAGAAGAATTCCAGGTTATTGACCCCGTTACTCGCGAACTAACTTCGCATGAGCAAAAAATTGTAGAAGCAGCCACCGGCTTACTTGAGGACCAAGTGAAGGCTGAAATGCACCAAGCGGTGGTCGAAGTAGGTACCAACATCTGCCAAAACATAGACGAAGCTCGCCAGCAAGTTGCTCATTTGCGCAGAACTGTATCATCGGTAGCCCAAAGCCTCGGCTTTGCCATTGGTGCGGCGGGCACCCACCCCTTTTCGATGTGGCAAACCCAGCTCATCACAGAGCACCCGCGTTACAACGAAATTGTAAACGAGCTACAAGATGCGGCCCGCTCGAATCTCATTTTCGGATTACATGTGCATGTGGGCATGCCCGACAAAGAAATGGCCATTCATATTGCCAACTCGGTGCGGTATTTTTTGCCGCACATCTATGCTTTATCAACCAACTCGCCCTTTTGGGAAGGCCGTAATACAGGATTTAAGTCTTTTCGCTCCAAGGTATTCGATAAATTTCCACGCACCGGCATTCCTGATTATTTCGAGAGTTTTGCGGAATACGAGAACTACGTAAAGCTTTTGGTAAAAACAAATTGCATCGACAACGCCAAAAAAATATGGTGGGACGTGCGGGTGCATCCTTTCTTCGACACCATTGAGTTTAGGATTTGCGACGTGCCCATGACCGTTGACGAAACCATCGCCATCACTGCCCTGATACAAGCGTTAGTAGCCAAATTGTATAAGTTACGAGCACAAAATCTCAATTTTATGATCTACAAACGAGCACTCGTAAACGAAAACAAATGGCGCGCTGGCAGGTATGGCATCGATGGCAAAATGATTGACTTCGGCAAAGAAACCGAAACCAACACCCGCTCACTATTACTCGAATTACTCGACTTTGTAGACGATGTAGTGGATGAATTGGGTAGCAGACACGAAATAAACCGTGTACACGACATACTCAAAAACGGCACAGGGGCCGATCGGCAACTAGCTATCTACGAGCAAACCAACGACTTACGGGCAGTTGTGGATTACTATCTTGAACAAACCTTGCTTGGTATTAACGCTTAAGTGTATTTTTGCTGCTTGATTTGAAGTGAACGTTAGGATGGAGAAGCAGAAAAAGACATATAAGGTAGCCGTACTCGACATGTACGCTGGGGCGGCGAACCAAGGAATGCGCAACATTCTGGATATATTAGAAGATTACCGGGTGAATTTGCACTACGAGGTGTTCGACGTCCGTGGCAAAAACCAGTTTCCAGACTTGGCATTTGATATTTACATCTCCACGGGCGGTCCCGGCTCGCCCCTCCTCAGCGGCGAAGCTTGGGAGAAAAACTACCTCAGGCTCATCGACACACTTTGGCGGCACAACCAGCGGCACGAAAATAAAAAGCATGTTTTTTTCATTTGCCACAGCTTTCAAATGGCGGTGCAGCATTTTGGTTTAGGGGAAGTTACCCGCAGGCGCAGCACCAGCTTTGGCATTTTCCCAGTACACAAAACCCAAGAAGGGGTACATGACCCATTGCTAGAAACGCTGCAGGATCCCTTTTGGGCAGTCGATTCACGCGATTGGCAGGTGATTCAGCCAGATTTGCGGTCTTTCGACCGCTTTGGCGCTCAATTACTAGCCCTTGAAAAGATTCGCGACCATGTCGATTACGAGCGTGCCATCATGGCCATCCGGTTTAGCGATTACTTTTTTGGCACCCAGTTTCATCCCGAGGCCAACGCCCAGGGCATGATGACCTATATGCAGCAGGCCGATAAAAAGGCGCAGATTGTAACCAACCATGGTTTAGCGAAATATGAAGACATGCTGCTGCACCTGAAAGACATCGAAAAGATAACACTAACACACAACACCATCATCCCACGCTTCCTCGAAACAGCCATTTATAGCCTGCAGGAGGAATATTCATGATTGCGGGGCTCAGGGCTAAAGTAAACGCAGCTTTTTCGCAAGAACTGTATGTTGATTTACTAGCGCGCCTGAGCCAAATACTTGGCGAACCCGTTGACTTTCGTGTGGCGGAGTCGCCCGTTTTTGTAGAGGCCTCATTGCGCGATCAATTGGTAACTGCATGCAATGACATTTGCGCGCAGCTGCTTACACCAGCATATTATGACGCCAGCACTGCCGCCATTCCACCGCACCAGTTTGTGCCAGGTAACGATGCCAAACCCACGGTAATGATCATCGACTTTGCGGTTTGCCAGCAGCCAGATGGCAGTTTGTACCCACAGGTAATTGAGCTCCAGGGCTTTCCTTCGCTTTTTTGCTACCAGAGCGTGTTGGGAGACCAATACAGCACCATTTACGATTTACCCAGTAATTACAGTCCATACCTCAACGGCTACACCCAGCAGCGTTTTGTAGACCTGCTGCAACACTGGATCAAGGGCAAGCACAAAGCCGAAAATGTAGTGCTGCTCGAATTGGAGCCCGAAAAACAAAAAACACGCGCCGATTTTCATGCCACTGAATTACTCACAGGTGTGCGCTCAGTTTGTTTGAGCCAAATAAAACGGCGAGGTAAACAGCTTTTTTATGAGAATGAAGGCGCTTTAGTCCCCATTTACCGCCTCTATAACCGCGTTATTTTTGATGAGTTGGAGCAACGGCCGGAGCTCATTGGCGAATTCGACCTCACCCAAGAGGTAGCTGTAGAATGGGTATGCCATCCCAATTGGTATTTCCGCATGAGTAAGTACAGTTTGCCTTTCCTCAAAAGCCCTTTTGTACCCGAATCGCATTTTGTGCACCAACTCACCACCATCCCCAGCGATCTCGAAAATTGGGTACTCAAACCCCTCTATTCCTTCGCCGGCGCTGGCGTATTGGTAGATGTAACCGCCGCGGATATCACCGCACTTGCCCATCCAGAGCACTATCTGCTCCAGCGAAAAGTTGAATATGCTGCCGTGCTCGAATCACCCGAAGCGCCCGTCAAAGTCGAAATCCGCATGATGGTCTTCCTCCCCGAAGGTGAAAAACAGCCACAAGTAATCACCAACCTCGCCCGACTGAGTCGCGGCAAACTCATCGGCGTACGCTACAACAAAGACTTTAACTGGGTTGGCGGCAGCAGCGCCTTTTTTGAGCAGTAAGCTGTTGCTCCTTTTTTCACTCCGCTACCGTATCCCCTGCTCCGGATACCGGCCCTTTACCGTGCGGAAATAGCCAATTATGTGCTCAAAATCGGCTTCCCGATGGCCAGTAGCGTAAAAAGGTGGATTTATCTGCACTTCCCTTTTGGCATAGTCAAAGCCTACCAGCACCATGGGCACTTGTGCACCTTGAGCGATGGCGTAAAAGCCCGTTTTTAGCTGAGGTACATATTCGCGGGTACCCTCTGGCGACAGCGCAAAAAAGAAATCGTCATGCTTATTAAAAAGCTCCACAATAAACTGCACCGTGTTTTGCCGCTGCACTCGGTTCACCGGATGCCCACCCAACCAGCGAAACAACCAGCCAAAGGGTGGTTTAAACAAGGATTCTTTACCAATATACTGGATTTTAATGCCCAAAATGGCCCTCGAAAACACCCCTACTAAAAAATCCCAACTGCTGGTGTGCGGCGCAACCACCAAAAGGGCTTTACGTACTGGCGGCACTTCACCCACCACCTTCCAGCCCCAAAGCCTAAAAATGAAACTTGCGATAGCTTTGCGCATCAGTTAAAATGTGTTACTCCCCCCGAAACTATAAACTTCATGTATTCGGTGGCATTAACATCCACTTTTTTGACAGCTTCTGCCGCCACAACGAAAATATTCCCCGAAAAATTATAAGAATGCGGCAGGTAAACAGCCACAAAGCCGGGATAACCGAGCTGCGACAAATCCTCCTGCGTTAAAAAGCCAGGCTTAAAAGTACCATCGCTGAGCTTCACCATCACAGGTTGGTTAAACTTGCGTTTATCGCCCACAAATGCTTCCATCAAATCTTTAATAGACGTATAAATGAGTTTGATAAATGGCGCGCGGGTAAGTAGCTTTTCAATAAACGAGAGGATGGGTCCGATTAACAAGCCGCTACCCACAAAGCCCACCAAGGTAATGCCGGCAAGGGTAATGAGTAACCCGAGGCCAGGAATACTTAAATCAAGCCAGCCGTCGAGGGTGGTAATAACCCAATAAACAACATAACCTGTAATGGCCAAAGGACTCATGAGGAGAAGTCCGTTCATGAAATATTTCAACAGCCGCAAGCTGATGCTCTTAAAAGTAGGTTGCTCCATATTGCAAAATTACAAAAGCTGTGGTTATAAACAGCCTTTCGCAGCAGCAGCCATCCTGACCTACCCTCTTTAACCACATCAGGCATACAGTTTATACCAATTCAGCTGTACAGCTACAGATTTAGGTCATACCGTGGAAAAGAAGCATCCATGCTACCTGGCTCCCAGCACCCTTGCTTGTTGAGCCAACACCTCCGGAGCAATCCACATGGCACAAATCACTGCTCACACATCGCGTTGAAATATGTAAAAATCGGAAAATTGGTTTCAAAATGAGCTGAAATTGCGCTTTATTTGCTTGTAAACCGTGTGCAGCAGCAGCCAAAGCTCTTGTGCGCTTAATCAATTCGACCCATGCTATCACTCGACCCTACTATACAACAACGCGTTAACACTTGGCTCCAAGGCAATTACGATGCCGAAACCAAAACCGCTGTGCAGGCACTACTCAACCAAGGCGACAAAGAAGCCGTGAACGATGCCTTTTACCGCGATTTAGAATTTGGTACCGGCGGTCTCCGCGGCATCATGGGCGTGGGCACCAATCGGGTTAACAAATACACTTTAGGAGCAGCCACACAAGGACTCAGCAATTATTTGCGCAAGCAATTTCCAGATCAAAAAATACAGGTCGCCATTGCCCACGACTGTCGCAACAACGCCATTCCCTTTGCTCAAATTGTGGCGGATGTGTTTTCGGCTAACGGCATTCATGTGCATTTTTTCGATGGTTTAAGGCCTACGCCTGAACTCAGCTTCGCCATCCGCCAGTTGGGTTGCCAGAGCGGAGTCATGCTCACCGCATCCCACAACCCGCGCGAATACAGCGGTTATAAGGCGTATTGGAACGATGGTGGACAGATCATTGCCCCGCACGACAAAAACATCATCACCGAAGTGCTGGCCATTCAGTCGGTCGACCAAATCAACTTCACCGCCAATCCCGCCCTCATCCAAATAATTGGGCCGGAGATGGACCAGCTGTTTATTGACACCGTTTGTGCTGTGAGCTTGGAGCCTGAGGCCATCCGCCAGCAACACGACCTCAAAATTGTGTATTCGCCCATCCATGGCACCGGCGTCGACATTGTGCCGCGCGCCCTGCGCCAGCTCGGCTTCAGCAATGTTAACCTTGTGGAAGAGCAGTGTGTGGTCGACGGCAATTTCCCCACCGTGATCTACCCCAATCCCGAGGAGCACGAAGCCATGACCATGGCCTTAGCCAAAGCTGTGGCCATTGATGCCGATTTGGTGATGGCCACCGATCCCGACGCCGACCGCGTTGGCATCGCCATTAAAGACGATAAAGGGCAATTTATTTTGCTTAACGGCAACCAAACCGGCACCCTGCTTTTTTACTACCTGCTCAACCAATGGGAGGCCAAAAACAAGCTAACTGGCAACGAATACATCATCAAAACGGTGGTAACCACCTACCTCATCGACAAAATTGCGGCTGACAAAGATGTGGCCTGCTACAATACGCTTACGGGTTTCAAGTTTATTGGCGC
This sequence comes from Chitinophaga pinensis, assembly GCA_945874665.1. Classification (GTDB taxonomy): domain Bacteria; phylum Bacteroidota; class Bacteroidia; order UBA7662; family UBA7662; genus PNNG01. The sequence continues at coordinate 19,946 of CAMCHJ010000007.1, forward strand.
ACTCATGACCGAGTTGCAAGGCAAACAGACCTACATTGCAGGTTGTGAAGAAAGCTATGGCTATTTGGTGGGCGACCACGTGCGCGACAAAGACGCGGTGGTGGGCTGCACCATGATTGCTGAGATGTGTGCCTTTTACAAAAGCCAAAGCAAATCGCTGTATGAGGTGCTGCTGGAGGTGTACCAGCAATATGGCCTGTATAAAGAAATACTGTTGTCGTTTACGAAGGCCGGCCAACGCGGCGCAGAAGAAATACAGGAACTCATGAATGGCTACCGTGCCAATCCGCCGCAGCAATTGGCTGGGATGCCGATTGTGCGGGTGAAAGACTATCAGTTGCAGCAAGAAAAAGACCTGCGCACCGGGGCAGTTTACCCTATTGACCTGCCTAAGTCGAATGTAATGCAGTTCATAACAGCCAATGGCGGTATTATTTCGGCCCGGCCTTCTGGCACAGAGCCCAAAATCAAATACTACATCAGCCTAAATACCGACCTACCCGCAGCCGCCCAGTATGCTCACAAGGTAGCCGAGTTGGATGCGGTTATTGTCAAGATCAAAGAAGCGTTGATTTAGGGAATCCATTATCCAAAGCTACCCATGACCCAGCTCCTTCGCGCCCTCGTTTTCATACCATTGAGTTTGATGCTGCCCATTTTTGGGCATGGGCAAGCCACAACCGCACCGCTGCAACTCGAAACCATCATGCGCGGACCCGAATTCATAGGCCATTTGCCCGAAAACCCACGCTGGTCGGCCGGCGGCAGGGTGCTCTATTTCGACTGGCAGCGCGATAGCATGCGCAGTGCGCAACCCCACGGCTACACACTGAGCAACGGTAGAACATGGCTGTTAAACGATCAAGAAAACCGACTTTTACCCAGTAGTGAGCCCGTTTACACCCGCGACCGAAGTAAAAGTGTATACAGCAGCCAGGGCGACCTATTTTTAGCCAACCACCGCAACGGCGCTACTCAGCAAATTACCAATACATTGGCAAGCGAGCGCTTGCAGGGCTTCAGTGCCGATGAGCAATATGTACTGTTTGAACTCGACAACAACCTCTATAGCTGGAGTGTGGCCAATGGCAGCATCCGCCAGCATAGCCATTTTAAAAGTGGCACCGAAACCAGCTCGCCCAAGCCCAGTACCCAAGCTGCTTGGCTCGAGCGCGACCAATTAGAGCTGTTTGAAGTACTGCGGGAGCGCAAGAACAAAATCGATAGCAGCAAAGCCCTGGCCGAGCGTCTGGCTGCCAAACGCCCCAAAGCCATCTACACCGGCAAAAACCGCTTGAGCAGCCAACGGTTGAGTCCTGATATGCGCTTTGTACACTACCAATTGTACCCCGCCAGCGACGAAACTGCCACTGTGGTGCCCGATTATGTGACCGAAAGCGGCTACACCGATCCGCGCCGCGCCCGCAGCAAAGTGGGCGGCGAGCCCAAAGGCGGCCAATATTGGTTGTACGACACCCAGCGCGACACAGCCTACCAGCTCGATTTTAAACAGCTCCCGGGCATCTACCAAAAGCCCGCTTACCTCCGCGAATATCTAACTGCCGGCCAAACTTGGGTGGATACTACCACTCAGCCCCGCGAACTGCGCTTTTTACCGCCTGTTTTTAGTCCCAACGGCCAGCAAATCCTCCTCGACATCCGCGCCATCGACAACAAAGACCGCTGGCTGGTGCTCGTCGATGCTGCCACTGGTAAGCTCCAAACCATCCTCCGCGAGCGCAACGAAGCTTGGCTTGGCGGTCCCGCTGCTGCATTCGCCAGCAAAGGCTTTATCGACAACCAACACCTTTGGTACCTCAGCGAAAAAACAGGTTACAGTCATTTGTACTTGTATGAGCTCCCTTCCCAAAAAACCACCGCCCTCAGCAGCGGCAACTTCGAGGTTTTGCAGGTGCAACTCAGCAACGACCAACAATATTTTTATCTGCACGCCAATAAAACCGGTCCCTACGAGCAGCATTTCTACCGACTCCGTATCGCAAACCAAAGTTGGACGGCCCTCACTAGCCAAAAAGGCAAGCATGAAGTGGTGCTTTCGCCCGACGAAACCCAGATGGCCATCCTCTTTTCGGCCAGCAACCAGCCCACGGAGCTGTTCTTAGCACCCACCAAAGCGCCTCAAAACCGCCAACAGCTTACCCAAAGCACCACTGAGGACTTCCGTGCGCACCCTTGGCGCCAACCTGAGATTGTGCGTTTTATCGCAGCCGACAGTGCCCAAGTGCCAGCCCGACTTTATAAGCCTACCAACAGCAACGGCGCGGCCATTATTTTTGTCCACGGCGCCGGCTACCTTCAAAACGTGCACCACTGGTGGAGTCAGTACTACCGCGAATACATGTTCCACCACCTGCTTAGCGATATGGGCTACACCGTGCTCGACATTGATTACCGCGGTTCAGCAGGCTACGGAGGCGATTGGCGTACTGCTATTTACAGGCACATGGGCGGCAAAGACCTCAGCGATCAGGTAGATGGCGCCCGCTATCTGGTGCAGCAGCATGGCATCGACGCACAGCGCATAGGCATTTACGGCGGATCGTATGGCGGCTTCATCACCCTCATGGCACTCACCACCCAACCTGGCGTATTTGCCAGTGGTGCGGCACTCCGCAGCGTAGCCGATTGGGCACATTACAACCAAGGTTACACCAGCAACATCCTCAATTTGCCGCATACCGACTCGCTTGCCTACCGCCGCAGTTCGCCCATTTACCATGCTCAGGGCCTGCAAGGTGAGCTGCTGATGTTGCACGGCATGGTCGACATGAACGTGCATTTCCAAGACGTGGTGCGTTTTAGTCAACGGCTCATTGAGCTGCGCAAAGACCGTTGGGAACTGGCTGTTTTTCCTTTAGAAGACCATGGCTTTGTAGAAAGCAGCAGCTGGATCGACGAATACAAACGCATCCTAAGGCTGTTTGAGCGCAGTCTAAAACCATAAAAGATGCAAACTTTGAGGATTTCTATATAAAATTCGTCGCTAAAGCTCCCCCCAATACCTTCTTTTGCTACCTTAGAAAATTGTATCAACATCAAAATATGAAAAAACACATACTCACCTTGCTTGCTGCCGCACTTTGTCTTTTCTCGGTAGAAGCTGCTTCAGCTCAGTTTGGCAAGAAGAAAAAGAAAAAAACGCCTCCGCCAGCCGCACAAACGGCCACACCCCCGGCTAAAAAAGAAGGCCCACAGCCTTACGCCAAAGTCATTACCGAAAAAGCTGAAACCGACGAAGGCCTCTTCAAAGTCCATAAAGTAGATCTAAAATACTTCTATGAAATCCCCGATTCGCTGCTCGGTCGCGAAATGTTGCTCGTATCGCGCATCGCCAAAACCGCTACCGGCATTGGTTTTGGTGGCGAAACTGCCAATACCGATGTGGTGCGTTGGGTACGTGTAAACAACACCCTTCATCTCAAACTGGTATCGCATAGCATCACCGCTGCCGACTCGCTGCCCATTTACCAAGCCGTAGTAAGCTCCAATTTCGAGCCCATACTGCACTCTTTTCCGGTGAAAGCCTATGGCAAAGACTCGAATATGGTGGTAGAAGTCAGCGAATTTTTCGAAAAAGACATCAAAGCCATCGGTTTTCCAAGCGGCATGCGACAGTCATACAAAATACAGCGCCTCGATGAAAGCCGCTCGTACATCGACCGCATCAGCAGTTACCCCATCAACATCGAAACGCGTTCGGTGAAGACCTACGTGGCCTCCGAACCGCCGACCAACAAAGCTTCCGAAACCATCACTGTGGAAATGAGCAATTCAATGGTTTTGCTTCCGAAAGAGCCCATGCGCCGCCGTTACGACGACCCGCGCGTAGGTTGGTTTTCGCGTTCGCAGGTAGATTATGGTTTGGAAGAGCAAAAAACAGCTTCGCGCACCTACCTCGACCGCTGGCGTTTGGAGGTGAAGGATGAAGATGTAGAGAAATTCAAAGCCGGCGAGCTCGTAGAGCCCAAAAAGCAAATTGTGTATTACATCGATCCTGCTACACCTGTAAAATGGCGTCCTTACCTCAAGCAAGGGGTCGAAGATTGGCAGAAGGCCTTTGAAGCAGCTGGTTTTAAGAACGCCATTGTGTGTTTAGAGCCACCAACGCCGGAGGAAGACCCAGAGTGGAGTCCTGAAGACGCCCGCATTTCGGTGATTCGCTACCTCGCTTCGCCTATTCCCAACGCCAATGGACCACACATCAGTGATCCGCGTTCGGGCGAAATCATCGAATCCGATATCAATTGGTACCATAACGTGATGACTTTGCTGCACAACTGGTTCTTCATCCAAACCGCAGCCATCAATCCAGAGGCACGCGGCGTGGAGTTCAAAGAAGAAGTGATGGGGCGCCTCATCCGTTTTGTATCGTCGCACGAGGTGGGTCATACCCTCGGGTTGCCGCACAACATGGGTTCGAGCGTGGCCTACCCTGTTGACTCATTGCGCTCAGCTAGCTTTACACAGCAATTTGGCACCGCACCCTCGATCATGGACTATGCTCGCTTTAATTACGTGGCCCAGCCTGTTGATGTGGGAGTGAGTTTGATGCCAGATATTGGTCCATACGACAAATACAGCATCATGTGGGGCTACAAGCCCATCCTCGAGGCGGCTACGCCAGAAGACGAAAAGCCGATACTCGATAAGTGGATCCTCGAGCGAGCTGGTGACCCCGTGTACCGTTTTGGTGCACAGCAGTCGGGCGTAATTGACCCCAGCTCACAAACCGAAGACCTCGGCGCCGATGCCGTGAAAGCCAGTCTGTACGGCATTGCCAATATGAAGCGCGTGATGCCTAACCTGATGGCTTGGACTTCGGAAACTGGCAAAGATTACGAAGAGCTTGAGAAAATGTATGGTGAATTGATTGGTCAGTTTAACCGCTATGCCGGTCATGTAACAGCCAACATCGGTGGCATCCACAAATACACCAAAACCAGCGACCAAGCCGGTGCCGTGTTTAGTCACGTTTCCAAAGCCCATCAACAAAAGTGTATGAAGTACCTCAATGAGCAAATTTTTACCACGCCAACCTGGTTACTCGACACAGCTATTTTCGCCCGCATCGATTTTACAGGTGCGGTGGAAAAAGTGAGGAGCATGCAGGTGCGTACTTTAAACGACCTGTACGACTTTGGTCGTTTGGCCCGCACCATTGAAAACGAGGCCATCAACGGTGAGCAAGCTTACAAGCTCACGAGCTTGTTCGACGACAGTCGCAAAGGCATCTGGAAAGAACTCAGCACCGCTGGTAAATCAGATACCTATCGCCGTAACCTACAAAAGGCACACATTGAGCGTTTGGAATACCTCCTCAAAAACGAGCCGCCTAGCATTCCTGCCGAATACCGCCGCTGGATCAAGCGTACCGATGTAAAGGCCAGCCAAAGCGACATTCGTTCGGCGGCCAAAGCACAACTACGTATTTTGCAGCGCGAGCTGAAAATAGCAGGCAGCACCGATCCGCTAACGAAAGCGCATTATGAAGATTGCCTTGATCGCATTACGCAAATCCTAGATCCCAGGTAAAGAAATGCCCTGAATCAAATGCCCCCAAGAGCCAACTGCTTTTGGGGGCATTTTTGTTATCTCAAAAATATAGGAACCCCGTGAAATGAGGCAGCTGCTTAATTAGATAAAAGCAAAGGGACTATAACCCCCGCTCCTTAAATCTCGTGATTCGAATCACATACCACAATACTGAAGCGCCTATGAGCAGCAAACCAGCATTCAGAAGCCCATTCACTTTTATAAAATCGACCGTAACCACACGGCCAAAAGTATACGCCAGCAATCCAAGCAAACCCAGATAACGCGCTGTGCCTCTTCCACTTTGAAGGGCAAAAGGGTTCACAAATTTGAGTAATTGTTTTCTATCGAAAAGCAACAAAACCCCAGCACCTGTACCAAGTGGTAGCCAAATTAAAGTCTTGGTGAGGGCTAAATCCGTTTCCAAGCTCAGCCCAAACAGCAAAATGGGCAGGCCTAAATACACCATCGCATACCCGTAACTCGACCAATCAATTTTATTAAATCCGTTATTCATGGCGCGCTGCTGCTAAATACAGCCAAAATTAAAAAACAGCTTCTGCTATTTTTTTGGTGGCTTCACTTCGTCCCATGGTATAAAAGTGGAGCACGGGTGCACCAGCGGCTTTGAGCTCTTTACATTGCTGAATAGCCCATTCAATACCTATTTCCTTCACTTGTCGGTCGTCTTTGGCCTTCTCCACGGCTTCGGCCAATGCCTCGGGAATGTCGATGTGAAAGATTTTAGGCAAAATCGTAAGCTGCTTTTTGGTTGCGATGGGTTTGATGCCTGGAATGATTGGGATAGCGATGCCTTGCTTCCGGCATTTGGCTACAAAATCGAAATACGCTTGGTTATCGAAAAACATCTGGGTAGTGATGAATTCTGCACCCGCATCTACCTTTTTCTGCAGCCAAATTAAATCCGACTTCAAATTGGGTGCATCTTGGTGCTTTTCGGGATAACCTGCCACACCAATACAAAAATTGGTAGCTACTGGATTCACCAAATCCTCATCCAAATAAATGCCTCTGTTCATTTCCTGTACTTGCTGCAGCAATTCGAGCGAGTTTTTGTTGCCTTCTGGCTCCGGCATAAATACAGTTTCATGCTTGAGGTTGTCGCCACGTAATACCAACACATTGTCGATACCCAAAAAGTGCAGGTCGATGAGGGCATTTTCCGTTTCTTCTCTAGTAAAACCACCGCAAATGAGGTGTGGCACCGCATCTACCTTAAACTTATTCATGATGGCAGCACAGATAGCTACCGTACCCGGCCGCTTGCGTGTGGTAATACGCCTGAAGGTGCCGTCAGACAAAGGCTTCATGATAAATTCCTCGCGGTGATAGGTCACGTCGATAAAGGGCGGATTGAAGTCCATCAAGGGTTCAATACCAGCATAAATCTGGCTGATGTCTTGGCCTTTTAAAGGCGGCAGGATCTCAAAGGAGAAGAGAGTATCCTGGGCGGTATTTATGTGTTCTGTAATTTTCATAGGTTGTAGTTTAGGGCGGGTGATAACCACTTCTCAGACTCTTTGAGACTCATGCCGCGGCGCACAGCATAATCTTCCACCTGGTCTTTGTCGATTTTACCAACGCCAAAGTATTTGGCTTGTGGATGGGCCAGGTAGTAGCCACTCACAGCGGCAGCAGGCCACATGGCGCAGTGCTCGGTGAGGGTCAGGCCAATGCGCTGCTCTACTTGTAGGCGGGCAAAGAGGGTGCGTTTGTCGAGGTGGTCGGGACAAGCAGGGTAGCCGGGCGCGGGACGGATGCCGCGGTATTTTTCGGCAATCAGCTCGTCGTTGCTAAGCTGCTCCTGTGGCTCGTAGCCCCAATATTCTTTGCGAACGCGCTCGTGCAAGTGCTCCGCAAAGGCCTCGGCCAAGCGGTCGGAAAGCGATTGTAGCAAGATGGCGTTGTAGTCGTCGTGCGCCGCCTTCATTTCGTTGACCCGCTCTTCAGCTCCAAAAATACCAACGGCGAATAGGCCTACATGATCTTTCAAGCCGCTTTCGACAGGTGCTACGAAGTCGCTGAGGGCTATATTGGGTAAGTTATCAGCTTTTTTGGCTTGCTGGCGTAGACTTAAGAAGCTTGTCCCATCTTCCAACACCACATCGTCACCCTGCGCATTGGCTGCAAAGAGTCCGAATACCGCCCGAGCATCGAGCCACTGCTCTTTAATGATGGCCTTAAGCATCACTTGTGCATCTTGAAAGAGCTTGGTGGCGGCTTCTCCCACCACCTCATCGTGGAGGATGTTAGGGTATTTACCATGCAGCTCCCAGGCTTGGAAGAAGGGCGTCCAGTCGATGTAATCAACCAAAGTGGCCAGTGGATATTGGCGGAATTCGTGGATGCCAGGTTGAGCCGGCACGGCCAAATCTTCGGCCTTCCAATCGATTGCGAAGCGGTTGGCGCGCGCATCGGCGATGCTCAACATGGCTTTTTCGCGGCCGCGACTGAGGTAGCCCTCGCGCAGTTTGTCGTAATCGGCACGGGTGTTGGCGGTAAAGGTATCGCGTTGGTCGGGACTAAGCAAGGCGCTCACCACTGGCACCGAGCGGCTCGCATCTAGCACGTGGACCACGGTTCCGTTGAAGGCTGGGGCGATTTTTACGGCGGTATGGGCCCGCGAGGTGGTGGCTCCGCCAATGATCAGCGGCTTTTTGATGCCGAGGCGCTCCATTTCGGAGGCCACAAACACCATCTCGTCTAAGGAAGGGGTGATCAAACCCGACAAGCCAATCACATCCACCTCATGTTCGATGGCAGCGGCTAGAATTTTGTCGCAGCTCACCATCACTCCGAGGTCCACCACATCGTAATTGTTGCACTGCAGCACCACGCCCACGATGTTCTTGCCGATATCGTGCACGTCGCCCTTCACCGTTGCCATCAGGATTTTGCCTTTGGCAGATTTGTGTTCAGATGGATTGGCCAGTTTTTCGGCTTCGAGGTAAGGCATGAGGTAGGCCACGGCTTTTTTCATTACCCGGGCGCTCTTCACCACCTGCGGCAGAAACATCTTGCCTGCGCCAAAAAGGTCGCCGACTACGTTCATGCCGGCCATCAGTGGACCTTCAATCACATGGAGCGGCTTGTCGAATTGGTGCCGCGCTTCTTCCACATCCTGGTCAATGTACTCGTCGATGCCCTTCACCAGCGCATGGGTGAGCCGCGCTTGCACGGGCTCGAGGCGCCAGCTTTCGTCTTTGGCCGCCGCTTCCTTGCCTTTGCCGCCTTTGTATTGCTCGGCGAGCTGAATGAGGCGCTCGGTCGAGTCGTCGCGGCGGTTCAGGAGCACATCTTCAACGTGTTCCAAGAGCTCTTTGTCGACCTCAGCATACACTTCAATCTGCCCCGCATTCACAATGCCCATGTCCATACCCGCCTGAATGGCATGGTACAAAAAGGCAGCATGCATGGCCTCGCGTACTTTGTCGTTGCCGCGGAAGCTGAAGCTGATGTTGCTTACCCCGCCGCTAACTTTTACACCCGGCAGGTTTTTCTTGATCCAGCGGGTGGCATTGATGAAGTCAACAGCGTAGTTGTTGTGCTCTTCAATGCCGGTGGCCACGGTGAGGATGTTAGGGTCGAAAATGATGTCTTCGGCCGGGAAACCGACTTCCTGCACCAGCATGTTGTAGGCGCGCTGGCAGATTTCGATACGGCGCTCGTAGCTGTCGGCCTGGCCCTGCTCGTCGAACGCCATCACAATCACTGCAGCGCCATAAGCCAATACCTGGTGGGCGTAGTATTTAAAACGCTCCTCGCCTTCTTTGAGGGAGATGGAGTTGACGATGGCTTTGCCCTGCACGCATTTTAAGCCTGCTTCGATGACGCTCCACTTCGAGGAGTCGATCATCACGGGCACCCGGGCAATGTCGGGCTCGGCGGCAATGAGATTGAGAAAGAGGGTCATGGCGGCTTCGGAGTCGAGCATGCCTTCGTCGAAGTTCACGTCGATTACCTGCGCACCGTTTTCTACTTGCTGACGGGCAACCTCCACGGCTTCGTCGAACTTTTCGTCTTTAATGAGGCGAGCAAACATACGCGAGCCGGTCACATTGGTGCGCTCACCTACGTTCACAAAATTGGTTAGTTTGGTAATGCTCACGGGTTCTAAGCCGCTGAGGTGCATTACGGGCTCGAGGGCTGGCGACTGCCGGGGCTGGTGCAGCGCTGCTTCGGCCGCTATTTCGCGAATGTGCGCGGGCGAGGTGCCACAGCAACCGCCAATGATGTTCACAAAGCTGTTGTCGAGGAAGTCTTTGATGTGGGCGCGCATCATGGCAGGACTCTCATCATACTCCCCGAAAGCATTCGGCAAGCCCGCATTGGGGTGGGCCGAGATGCGGAATTTGGAAGCCTTGGAAAGCGACTGCAGGTGTGGACGCATTTGGGCGGCACCGAGGGCGCAGTTGAGGCCAATGCTGAGTAAAGGCAGGTGCGACATCGAATAGAGAAAAGCCTCCACCGTTTGTCCACTCAGGGTCCGACCGCTATTATCGGTAATGGTACCGCTCACCATGATGGGCAGCGGAGCACGCTTTTCGTCCTGAAAATATTTGTCGATGGCGTATAAAGCCGCCTTGGCGTTGAGGGTATCGAAGATGGTTTCCACCAGCAAAGCATCCACCCCGCCATCTACCAAACCTTTGATTTGCTCATAATAAGCCGCTACCAGCTCGTCGAAGCTGATGCTGCGGAAGCCGGGGTTGTTTACGTCGGGACTGATACTCGCCGTTTTGTTGGTAGGCCCCACAGCGCCGGCAACAAAACGCGGTTTGGCGGGATTGGCAGCCGTAAATTCGTCGGCCACCCGCCGAGCAATGCGTGCCGAAGTAATGTTAAGCTCGTAGCTCAGCTCCTCCATGCCGTAATCGGCCATCGACACCCGCTGGGCGTTGAAGGTATTGGTTTCGGCAATGTCGGCCCCCGCTTCAAAATACGCCCGGTGAATGTTTTCGATGATTTGCGGCTGGGTAAGCGTGAGTAATTCGTTGTTGCCCTTGAGGTCCGACGGCCAGTCTGCAAACCGACTGCCGCGGTAATCGGCCTCGCTCAATTTGTAATCCTGAATTTGCGTACCCATGGCGCCGTCGAGCACCAGAATGCGCTTTTTAATCTCCTCTTGAATATCGTATTGCATAAAAAAAGCCAAACTTTGAGTTTAGCTTATCCCGAAGAATTCGGGTACCGATTGGCAGATAGCACACAGCCCTTTTTAGCTGCATACTGCCTGCTCATCTCCTGCCTCAAGTATTTGTTAGTGGCAGCGGAATTGGCACCAAACCAACGTAAAGCAAGCTTCACGTTGCGGTTGCCAGGACTTCGTAGGGCCGTTCCCTCCGTCCTTCTGGATAAGCGATGCAAACATACATCACATTATTGAAAATCCCAAATTGCTCTGCTAAAAATGCTGTTTATCGCATGACTTCCCCTGCTCTTTATAAAATGTGATTTTTATTTTTCAGGGATAATCAGCCTGCTGCTGAATAAAAATTTTGCGGCTTTGAAGCAAATCTTTATCTCCTGCTCAGCGCTCCTATCAGTTCATATGAACCTTGAACAAACTCACATCACTTTCCCCAAGCCTTCCCCATCTCCCAAAAAATGCTTAGCTTTTAGGCTCGAAACCCAACCCCTACCGTATGCACCGCGAAATTACGGGCTGGCACAGCGCCGCCTTGCAAAAAGACATGCCCATTGCGTGTTATGGCCATTTTGGTCCTGCCCTGCTGCTCATTCCTACGGCCGCGGCCGACTATCTCGAGTACGAACGTTTTCAGCTGCTCGACCAAATTAGCGGGCATATCGAGGCCGGCAAGGTAAAGGTTTACAGCGTTGATAGCATCAACAACGAAAGCTGGCTCAACAAAGGAATGCAGCCCGAGCACCGCGCCATCCGCCACAACCAGTGGAACAACTATATTTTTAACGAGGTGGTGCCTTTTATTCAAAACCACAGCTCTGGCGATACGCCCATAATAACGGCCGGTGCCTCTTTTGGGGCCTTGCACAGCATGAACCTTTTTTTAAAGCGACCCGACCTGTTTCAAGGTGTAGTGGCCATGAGCGGGGTGTACAATTTACAGGAGTATACCGACGGCTTTTTTAGCGACGAGGTGTATTTTAACAGTCCCGCCCACTACATCCCCAACCTCATCGATCACCCCACTTTAGAGCGCATTCGGGCAGGGAAAATCCTCATTGCCACCGGCAGCGGGGCCTATGAAGACCCCAATGCTTCACGCGATTTCAGCACCCTGCTGCACAACAAGGCCATTCCGCACCACCTCAGCATTTGGGGACAGGAATGGACGCACGACTGGCCTACTTGGCGCGCCATGTTGCCGTGGGTGATGAATGAGTTTTAGAGCTGCAACTGCTCCAAAAAACTTTGCACGGGCTGCACTGTAGCGGCCGCATTTTCTTCCATCGGCACATGACCAAGCTGTGGAAAGGTCACCACCACCGCCTGCGGCATTTGCTGCTGAAAACGGGTGGCATCTGCCAGCGGAATCCATGGATCGCTTTCTCCCCACAACACCAGCACCGGCATCTGCAATTGAGGCAGCTCGTGAAAACGGCTTTCGCCTGTAGCCCGCTGTTTGGCCCGGTCTAGAAAAGCCTGCCGGTTGCCCTCGCGGCGCATCAGGTGGTAATAGCGGTTAACGAGCTGGCGGTCTACCAAACTGTCGTGCACATACACCTGCTGCAGCATTTTTTTATAGAGGATGCGGGGCGTTGCCACACGGGCGTACGACTGCAACCAGGCTTGCTCCGTTAAACTAAAATAAGAGGGGCGCTTGGCTTTGGGGGCATCTTTATCGGACTGAGGCGTGGTAACTGCGCGCTCGACCGGCACGCCAGCCGCATCCACCAGCACCAGCGCCTGTACCCTTTCGGGATGCGATAGGGCGAAATTCCAGCTAAACCAGCCACCCATCGAATTGCCGCCAAGTACACATTTTTCAATACCCAGACTGTCGAGGAAAGCCGCCAAAAAGGCCACTTGGTCCTCGATGCGGTAGCGCTTATGCGAATCGGGCCCCGTGAGGCCCCAGCCTGGCATGTCGAGCGTAATGACGCGGTAAGTTGGCGACAGTGCCGCTACCCAGCCTTCCCAAGTGTGCAAACTACTGGCCATGCCGTGGAGCAATACAATCGGCTGCCCTTGTCCTTGGTCGCGATAATGCGTTTCGATGCCCTGCACCTCCCTAAACTGCGAAGCAGCGGTGGCATATTTCGGCAGTAACCTCTCGAAGGGCAAATCGGGCCGCACGGGCAAGGCGAGTAGGGCTAAAAGGGCAAGTATCCACGTCATAATACCACTAATATAAGCGATAAAAACGCAACTTAATCGCCCTATGCTTGCCTATTACAAAATTAAAAACCGGCTGAATTATATTTTAGACTTTTTTGTCTAATTTTGCCGACACAAACATCATCGCGCATGAAACTTGTAACCTCAGCCGCAGAAGCGGTAAAATTGATACAATCGAACGATCACATATTTATACATGGCGCCGTAGCCACACCGCAGCATTTGGTAAACGCCCTCACCGACCGCGCTAGCGAATTACGCAATGTGGAGCTCTACCATTTGCATACCGAAGGCGTGGCGCGCTACGCCCAGCCCGAGTATGCGGAAAGCTTTAAAGTAAGTGCATTTTTTATTGGTGCGAACATCCGCCATGCCGTGCACACGGGACATGCACAATACATTCCTGTGTTTTTGAGTGAGATTCCGCTTTTGTTCCGCCGCAACATTTTGCCGGTAGATGTGGTACTGCTGCAGGTGTCGCCACCCGATCGCCACGGCTTTTGCTCCATGGGCACGTCGGTAGATGCTGCCCCGGCGGCGGTCGAAAAAGCCCGCATTGTGATTGCCCAAATCAATCAAAAAATGCCCCGCAGTCTGGGCGACGGTCTTATACACATGAGTAAGTTCGATGCCTGCATAGAAGTGGATGAATTCCTGCCAGCGTACGACCTCGGCGAGCCAGACCCCATCGAAACCCTCATTGGCAGGCATGTGGCGGGCTTGGTAGAAGATGGTGCGACTTTGCAAATGGGCATCGGGGGCATTCCTAACGCGGCTTTGCGCTTTATGAACAACCACAAAAACCTTGGCATCCACACCGAAATGTTCAGCGACGGCGTGCTGCCCTTGATCGAATCGGGCGTGGTAAACGGCTCTCTGAAGCGCATCCACCCCGGCAAAATTGTAAGCACCTTTGCCATGGGTACCCAAAAGTTGTACGACTTTATGCACGACAACCCGCAGCTGGCCATGCTCGATGTAGCTTATGTGAACGATACCGCGGTGATCCGCCGAAACCCGAAGGTAACAGCCATTAATTCAGCGGTTGAAATTGATTTAACGGGACAAGTCTGCGCCGACAGCATCGGAACTAGAATGTACTCTGGGGTAGGCGGTCAAATGGACTTTATCCGGGGTGCATCGCTTTCGGAGGGCGGCAAGCCCATCATTGCACTACCCTCGCAAACCCTCAAAGGCGTGAGTAAATTGGTGCCTGTTTTGAAAGAAGGTGCGGGCGTGGTAACCACACGTGCCCACGTGCATTACATTGTTACCGAGTATGGCGCAGTAGATTTGTATGGCAAAAACCTGAAGCAGCGCGCCAATGCGCTCATCAGCATAGCCCATCCAAATCACCGGGAGGCTTTGGACCGGGCGGCTTTCGAACGCTTTGGAAAATAAAAATTTAAGATTTATGATCTCGGATTTATGATTTATGATTTCAGATCTCGGATTTACGATTTGGCAGATGCAAATCTTAAATCATACGTCTAAAATCATAAATCCGAAATCATAAATTAACCATTATTCATTAAAAAAATCCCGCATCCGATCAAAGAAACTCGATTTTTTTACATTGTCTGCTCCTGGCTGAAAATTAGCCGCGTCACGTAACCCCTCGAGGGTTTCACGCTCCTCGCGGCTCAATTTCGAGGGCACAAATACATTCACGAAAATAATCAAATCACCTCGGCCGTAGCTGTTAACGGCAGGCAAACCCTTGCCCTTGAGGCGAAGCAATTTTCCAGGCTGCGTACCCGGATCTAACTTAATACGTGCCTTGGCTTCCAAGGTTGGCACATCAATTTGCGCACCCAAAGCGGCATCCACAAAACTGATGTCGAGGTCAAACAAAATATTGTTGCCGTCGCGCTTGAAATGTGCATGTTCCTCTTCCTCCACCAAAACAATGAGGTCGCCGGCAGGCCCGCCACTGCGGCCCGCATTGCCCTTGCCACTCACAGTAAGCTGCATGCCCTCGGCTACGCCTGCTGGAATGTTGATGCTGATGACCTCTTCTTTACGCACCAAACCATCGGGGTCCACCCCGGCAGGGCGCCGATCGACCATTTGGCCGGAGCCTTCGCAATGCGGACAAGTGCTGCTGGTGCGCATTTGACCGAGAATGGTGTTGGTGATGCGACTCACCTGGCCAGCGCCACCACAGGTAGCACAGCTTTTATAAGTAACGCCTTCGGCCGCAACGGCTTTGGTTACTTTGATTTTTTTCTCTACCCCATAGGCAATTTCCTCGAGGGTAAGCTTTACGCGGATGCGTAAATTGGTGCCGCGGTTGGCCCTGGACCTGCTGCCGCCGCCGCCGCCGCGACCGCCGAAAAAGCTCTCAAAGGGTGACCCTTCGCTGAATATATCACCAAAATTGCTGAATATATCGTCCATGCTGAAGCCGCCGCCGCCGCCAGGACCGTTGTTTACACCTTGGTGCCCAAACCGATCGTAGCGCGCACGCTTGTCACCATTGCTAAGCACCTCATAGGCCTCAGCGGCTTCCTTAAACTTCTCCTCAGCCGATGCATCCCCGGGGTTTTTATCAGGGTGAAACTTAATCGCCGCCTTCCGGTATGCCTTCTTCAGCTCGTCGTCCGATGCACTGCGGGCTACGCCCAGCACTTCGTAATAATCTCTTTTTGCCATGTGGTTACACCCCTACAATTACTTTGGCGTAGCGCACTACTTGCTCATTGAGCTTATAACCCTTTTCTACCTCGGCCATAATTTTATTTTTTTGTGCCTCCTCCGAGGCGGGTACCTGCGAAATGGCTTCGTGCAATTCGGTATCAAAATCGGCGCCCACCGAATCCATCGGCTGTAGGCCTTTGTTGGTGAGGATGCCTTTAAATTTGTTGTAAACAAGGTCTACCCCGGTTTTTACAGCCGCCACATCGGCCGATACTTCCATGGCCTGCAACCCACGCTCAAAATCGTCGAGTACAGGCAAAAGCTCTACCAGCAGGTCTTTTGAGGCCGTCTTAAACAAGTCGAGGCGCTCCTTAGCAGTACGGCGCTTGTAGTTTTCAAATTCCGACAAGAGGTAGAGGTATTTTTTCTGCATCTCATCCAATTCAGCACGCAATTTTGCGGCTTCGTCGACTTCGGTACCTAATTCCCCTTCAGCTTCGGCCTGGGCGTTCAGCTGCTCCGCCTCTGCTTGCATTTCTGCTGCCTTTTCGGCAGTCGTTTCGGCGTTCTTGTCGTGTATCGCTTCCTGTTCGTTGCTCATGCGTTCTAATCTTAATTTTTTAATAGTGGCGCAAGATGTTTGCCAAGGCTGAATTCTATGCCAAGTTGTCACTCCACCACCACCGCTTTTCCACAGTCGGCAAAGATACTTTTAAATTTTTCTTGCATTAAAGCTTTTGTGCCACGTTGTTTGTTACTTCTAAAAACAAGCTATGGCAACCATTACCCTGGGAGGAAATCCCATTCATACCAACGGCGAACTCCCCCGCGTGGGCAGTGCGGCACCTGCTTTTACGCTGACGGGCAGCGACTTAAAGGATGTTTCTTTGGCTGATTTCGCTGGACAAAAACTGGTGTTAAACATCTTCCCGAGCATCGACACATCGGTTTGCGCGGCCTCCGTGCGTCGTTTCAACCAAGAAGCCGCGGCTTTGCAAAACACCAAGGTGTTGAACGTGAGTCGCGACCTCCCCTTTGCCCACAAGCGTTTTTGCGCCGCGGAGGGCATCGACCAGGTACTGTCGCTGGCCGAGTACAAAAACCACAATTTTGGTAACGCCTATGGGGTGGCGATTGCCGACAGTGCTTTTGCGGGACTCCTCGCGCGCGCTGTGCTTGTGCTCAACGAGCAAGGTCAAGTGCTGCATAGCGAGCTGGTACCTGAAATTGGGCAGGAACCCGATTACGCAGCGGCTTTAAGGGCCTTGAAATAAACAGGGGGTTTTTGCTATATTCGTATATCAAAAACCCCAACATGCTGTTTGGTTCGCTTTTCGTATTCGCAGTGCTTGTGTTGGCAGCACTGCTGCCTAATCGCAACAATGCCGCTTCGTTGCTCTCTGGTTACAACCAGATGGCACCTGAAGAGCAGGCCGCTTTTCCCCTCCAAAACTACCTGCAGTTTCATAAACGCTGGCTGTTGTGCATTGCCGGTATGTTTTTAGCGATTGATTTGCTGCTCCATTTTTTTGCGCCTCCCAGCTGGCGCATAGGCAGTGTTTTATGGCTATTTACATCTCTGGCTATGATGCTTTATCAGCAGGGCGCACGCTTTAGTGCCCAACAAAAAACGCTTTATGCTGCATTAAGCAGCTTTTTGCTTTTGTTGGGATTGGGAATTACGTGGTTGAATTATCGCGATTATCAAAACAATGAAGTGGTGATTACCGCCCAAAAAATCGAAATCCTTGGTTCGTACGGCACCAGCATTGCCCTCGCCGATGTAAGCCGCTGGCAACTCAGCAATAACCCGCCTGCCTTGCGCAACAAACGCTACGGCTTTGCCGATGACCAATTGAAAAAAGGCGTTTTTACAGCTACGGACGGCCAGAAAGTACGGGTGTTTTTAAAAAAAGGAGAGGCTCCGTATTTGTATTTGGAAAGTAAAACAGGAGAAAAAATATGGTTTGGACTCCACAGCGCGCAGCAAAAGCAAATCGCCAAAACCCTCGACAGTTTACAGTTGCCTGTGGTTGATTAAGAGACAATGACCCCATTAAAAACTAGCTAAAATTCATCCAACCTACTGACAATAAAACTTTTAAGCCCCAACATTGTTACATAACCTTCCTAAGCCCTAAACCCTGCCATGGCCGTCTCAACCATCTTTGAAAAGCTGTACCAAAAACTACTGTCGGTACAAACCAAAAAAAAGGGGGAGCGCTTTATCCTCATCATCGCCATCGTCAGTTTTTTGGCGCATTTGCTTTTGATTTTTTTAGTCGATTTCGGCTTCATCCAGCTCGACGATCCATCAGACCTGCTCACCAATCCCATTGCGGCCATCTACACCCCTTTTTCCTTCATTTTGGTGTACGAGGTATATTTATTGCTGTACTATTTACCAAAATCCATCACCACCTACATCGCCAAACAATACGAAATCATTTCGTTGATCATTATTAGACGGCTGTTCAAAGATTTGTCGAACCTCAGCTTATCATACGACTGGTTCGAAATTAAATACGACTTGCAGTTTACTTACGACCTCCTGGCTTCGGTTGTTTTATTCTTCCTCATCTTCCAATTTTACCGACAAAGCAGCAAAAGGTACCGTTCTGCCTTGCAGGACGAGCTCAATGCCGATGGCATCACGCGTTTTATCAAAATCAAAAAAGTAATTGCAGCCTCTTTGGTTTTGGTGTTGATGGCACTGGCTGTTTACACCTTTTCAAGCTGGAGTGTGAGCGAAATCCGCCCAGGATTAGTCAAAGGCACATCCTTCGAAAACATTAACAACGTGTTTTTTGAGCAGTTTTTTACAGTTTTGATCATTGCCGACGTGGTGCTACTGCTCTTTTCATTTTTCTACACCGACGAATTTCACAAAGTAATGCGCAATTCGGGCTTCATCATCTCCACCATCCTGCTGCGCCTGTCGTTTTCGGTCGAAGGCCTTTTGAATACCTTGCTCATCATCACCGCCCTTCTTTTTGGCTTGCTCATGCTCATCATCCACAACCAATTCGAAAAACAGTTGGCGCAGGAGGAAGCAAAAGAACGATAGTAAAGGCGTTTCGGTCTCCTTGTAGTAGGTAATCAGTAGTTGAAAAGCTGAGTGTTTTCAGCCTGCTAAGCCAGTAAATTACCCTTCAGCATACAAAGCAAACACCACCGGTTTTTTGTGCAAATCGGGCAGGGCGCCCTGCCAGTCGGCAATGCGGCGGGTGCGAAGCATTTCGTTGGGACCCGTGAGCTCAGTGCCGATGCAGAGTTTGGTGTTGGGATGGCAGCTTTGCACCAGTGTTTCGAGCATTTGGTTGTTGCGATAAGGCGCTTCAATAAACAGCTGGGTCATGTTGCGCTTGCGACTTTCGGCCTCCAGCTCTAAAATAGCCTGCTTGCGCGCCGCCCTTTCCACCGGCAGATATCCCTGAAAACAAAACCGCTGTCCGTTAAATCCCGACCCCATCAAGGTCAATAAAATACTTGAAGGCCCGGTAAGCGGCACCACCTGTATGCCTTGGCGATGGGCCTCGGCGACCACCAAAGCACCAGGGTCGGCAACAGCTGGACAGCCTGCATCCGACAACAAGCCGATGTCGTGCCCCTGCAAAGCCGGAGCCAAAAAGCGCTTTGGACTCATTTCGCGGGTGTGCTCATTGAGCAGCTGAAACTGCAGCGCATTGATGTCAATATCGCGGTTCAGCAGCTTCAAAAAACGGCGGCTCTCCTTCTCGCTTTCCACAATAAAATGCTGCAGACAGGTTACCAAAGGGGTAATGGCCGCGGGAATGGTTTGGAGCGCGGTATCGGGCGCCAACAAAGAAGGAATGAGGTACAATTTGCCGTGCATGGAACGAAGATAACAGTTCGGAAGTGCGCATTAAACCATTATCACCAAATCAAATGATACAGCACTCCGTCGTATCCACAAAACCCCAGCTTGCTAGGTGCAACAACTGCGTCAAAAAGAGGGTGAAGTAAGACAAAATGAACCCGTGTTACAGAACCTCCAATGGACCAATTTCCATATTAATTCATAGATTTGAGCTTTTAAACTCCCTGCGGCGCAAGCACTTTTAACCTTGCATATGCTCACTTTCACCCGTTTTATGCGCCACTTTTAAGATGCTGCAGCTACACGCACTTTTATGGGTTGATCTGGTTACCAACGCCTATTGGGCCCTCGGCTTAGGGTATGTGGTCTTGTTTTTAGCTTTTGCTTATTTTTGGTTTGGGAAGAAGGAAGCTGTGGGAATGTTAGAATCCCTACCGCAAGTGAGTTTGGTGATTGCCATTCGCAACGAGCAAACCAATTTAGCAGCACTTTTCGCCCATCTCCGCCAATTAAACTACCCAGCACTCGAAGTTTTATTGGTAGATGACCAATCGGAGGACGAAAGTTTAGCATTGATGCAGCAAGCGGCAATACAAGCGCAAGCTGTGGGCGGCCATTGGCGCGTACTGCAGTCGGTGGGCAGCGGCAAAAAAGCCGCCATCAGCACCGCGCTGGCGGTGGCCAAGGGCGAATTAATCGTGACAACAGATGCAGATTGCGGCTTTTCGCCCGAGTGGATTGACCTGCTGGTCGCACCCTTTTCGGATCAAAACATACAACTGGTTGCAGGGCCAGTGATGACCACTGCCCACCCCAATTACTTTTTTAGCGCTTTTCAGCAGGTTGAATGGACCAGCATTTTGTTGGTAACACGGCTGAGTTTTAGTACGGGCATTCCCTTTATGTGCAGTGCAGCCAATATGGCGTACCGAAAATCGGCATTTGAGCAAGTAAATGGGTATGCTGGGAATGGTCAGTTTTTGTCGGGTGACGACGAGTTTTTGCTCAAAAAAATACTGCACACCTATGGCAAAACGGCCGTCAAATACCTGCACCAACCTCAGCTGTTGGTTACTACGCAACCGCAAAGCAACTGGACCAGCTTTTTGGCACAGCGGGCGCGTTGGGCATCGAAGTGGCGTAGGCACGACCAGGGACATTTGATCATTGCCGCATTACCTGCACTTTTACTGCTGCTGTTTTTGGTAAGTCCATTTTTACTGTTACTCGGAAAGCCTGGCCTACAGGCATTTTTAGGCTTATGGACTTTAAAAATCAGTATCGAGTATTTGGTAGTTGCCAGTGTATTAAAGCGGTTTAACGTCCCGTTGAGCCTTTTGGCCATGGCCGCCACCAGTTGTTCACACCCTTTTTACGCCTTGGCCACTGCTTTAACCATGGGCAACAAAAATTGGAAATGGAAAGGCCGCAGTCAGTCGTCTTAGCACCAGCTTCCACCATTGGCAAAGCAAACGTCCAATTGCCTTTTTATGCGATAAGCTATCTAAAAACATCCCAACAACTGTTCACCACACCAGCATTACTTTAGAATGATTCTAAAGTATAGAAATACGCAAAAACAGCAAGCGTTTTCTTGAAAAATACGGCCATCTACGCTTATTTTGGCATTTAAAGCAAAAGGCATGCTACAAAACATTGTATTCATCATATTACTCGCCTTGGGAGGCGGCATTTTTGCCCGCAAAGTGGGTAAAATCCGCAGGAATATTTTCTTAGGCAGGCCCCTCGACCGCACCGATCGAAAGTCGGAGCGCTGGACTACCATGGCACGGGTAGCGATGGGCCAAAGCAAAATGGTTGCACGTCCTGTAGCCGGCTTCTTTCACATCCTCATTTACGTGGGTTTTGTGCTCATTAACTTGGAGGTGTTGGAGATTGTAATCGACGGCATTTTTGGCACGCACCGCGTTTTTCAGCCCCTCTTAGGTGATTTTTACAACGTAATCATTGGTTTTTTTGAGATTTTAGCCATCGGCGTAATTTTGGCCTGCGTGGTGTTCTTTTGGCGCCGCAACATCCAACCCGTGGCGCGTTTTACGAGTCTCGAAATGACCGGCTGGCCCCGCCTCGATGCCAACCTCATCCTCATCATTGAAGTGGTGCTCATGAGCGCCCTGTTGCTCATGAATACCGCTGAAGCCAATATGGAAGGCAAAACCGGCTATGCCATCAGTAATTTACTCGCACCGATGCTGGCGGGCGTATCCGAAAATGGTTTGCACAGCATCGAACGCATCAGCTGGTGGGCGCACATCGTGGGCATCCTCGCCTTCCTCAATTACCTGCCTTATAGCAAGCATTTCCACATCATTTTGGCTTTCCCGAATACGTGGTATGCGCAATTGGAGCCATCCGGACAAATGAACAACATGGAAAGTGTGCAAAAGGAAGTGGCGATGATGCTCGACCCGAACGCCAATCCATATGCCGCCCCGGCCGAAGGTGCCGAAGCCCCTGGTCGTTTTGGCGCCAAAGATGTGATGGACCTTCCTTGGAAGAGCCTGCTCGATGCCTACAGCTGCACCGAATGCGGCCGTTGCACGAGTGTTTGTCCGGCCAACACCACCGGCAAGCTCCTCTCCCCGCGTAAAATAATGATGGACACCCGCGACCGACTCGAAATTGTGGGCGCCAACATCGATAAAAATGGCTCGTTTGTAGATGACGGTAAATCGCTGCTCGGCGACCACATCAAGGCCGAAGAAATACAGGCTTGCAACACTTGCAATGCTTGTGTAGAGGCTTGTCCAGTACTCATCAATCCCGTAAGCATCATCACCGAGTTACGCCGCTACCAAGCCATGGAAGCCTCGCAGGTGCCGTCTGAATGGGGTTTGATGTTCAACAACATCGAAAACAACGGTGCCCCTTGGCAGTTCCCGGCGGCCGACCGCATGGGCTGGGCCGATAACCTTGAAGTGAAAACTAAAAACGCAGAAGCATGAGCGCCATTACGCTGAAAATTGATACCATGGCCGAGCTGGCCGCCAAAGGCGAAGCGCCCGAAATATTGTTTTGGGTAGGTTGCGCCGGTAGTTTCGACGACCGCGCCCGCAAAATCACCCGGGCGGTGGCTGCCATTTTGCACGAAGTAGGCATGAAATTCGCCGTGCTGGGCACCGAAGAAAGCTGCACCGGCGACCCTGCCAAGCGCGCTGGTAACGAGTTTTTGTTCCAGATGCAGGCCGCTCAAAACATCCAAGTAATGAATATGTACGAGGTGAAGAAAATTGTGACGGCTTGTCCCCACTGCTTCAACACCCTCAAAAACGAATACCCCGAGCTCGGCGGCAATTACGAGGTGCTGCACCACGCCACCCTGCTGCAGCAGCTCATTAACGAGGGTCGATTGAAGGTAAAAGATGGCGGTGCCTTCAAAGGCAAACGCATCACCTTCCACGATTCGTGTTATTTAGGTCGCGCCAACGGCATTTACGAAGCACCGCGGCAAGTGCTCGAGGCATTGGATGCCGATTTGGTGGAGATGAAGCGGAGCAAGGCCAAAGGACTGTGTTGCGGGGCTGGCGGCGCACAAATGTTCAAAGAAGCCGAAAAAGGCAACAAAGAAGTGAACATCGAACGCATCGAGGACGCCCTCGAAACCCAACCCGATGTGGTGGCCGCAGCTTGTCCTTTTTGCATGACCATGCTCACCGATGGCGTGAAGAACAAAGAAAAAGAAAGCAGCATCAAAGTTTACGACATCGCTGAACTCATTGCCGGTGCCAATGGTTTAATCAATTAAGCAATTCCCAAAAAAGCATGTACGCAGCCTTCGAAGCCCTTTCGCCCGCCTCAAAAATCTGGATTTACCAAAGCAATCGCCCCTTTCAAGCTGGCGAAATTAACAGTCTGCACGCCGCCCTCCGCACTTTTGTAGAAAGCTGGACCGCCCACAACAAGGAGCTCCAAGGCAGTTACCTCATCCTGCGCAACCAGTTTATTGTGCTGGCGGTGGACGAGACCAATATGCCGGCTTCGGGCTGCAGCATCGACAAATCGGTGCATTTTATGCAGATTATTGAGAGTGAATTGGGCGTAACGCTGTTCGATCGTATGTTGTTGGCCTTTGAAGAAAAGGGGGAGCTCATCACCCTGCACCGCAACGAATTCGAAAAAGCCGTACAAAGCGGCCGCATTACCGCCAATACCGTTGTGGTAAACAACATGGTGTTTACCAAAGACGCCCTCGAAACCAAGTGGTTGCTGCCTTTCGCTGATAGCTGGCATGCGCAAATGTTTCAGCTGGCCACAGCTTAGTCGGCCGCACCCCCAGACAGCACCAGCTCCATCAAGCGTTCGAAGCTTTGGGCAGGCGTGTATTGATGGTCCTGGTACACATTACACTGCAATTTTAAGTATTTCAGCTGTCCATCGCGCCGCAGCGTTTCGAGCAGCACATTGCCAAAGCGCTGGTTGATGAGGCCGCTGGCCAGCTCCTCGGCGCGTAGTTTGGGCTTGAGGTAGCGCTTTTGCAGCTCTTGCCAAGACTCGCCCACCGGCCATATTTTACGCTCGTTTTGCTGCTCCACATAGCCCTGTTCGGTAACCAAGCGCGCCAGTCGGTCGAGCATAAAATCGTAATGCTTCTCCGGCACCCCAGCCTCAGCATACCACATAAAGCCTGCGGCATGCTCGCCATTGAGCACCACAAATTTGGCTACGCTACCGGGCTGCAAACTGGCCCGCTGGTAGTTCTGCCGCAGCAGTTCTAGGTGGGTAGACTCTTGGTGCTGCACATACAGTTGCAACTCCTGCTCAAAGCGGTTCGAACGCACCAACGGCTCGTGTACGAGCTGCTGGGCGGCAACAGTGTTGGCCTTACCACCGAG
Source organism: Chitinophaga pinensis (assembly GCA_945874665.1). GTDB lineage: Bacteria > Bacteroidota > Bacteroidia > UBA7662 > UBA7662 > PNNG01. The sequence goes on from CAMCHJ010000007.1 coordinate 44,175, forward strand.
CAATTGTTGTAGTTGATCAAACCAGGTAGACTTCGACATGGTGTTTTTGTAATAACCTCAAGGAAGGGGTAAAGTTCGAGAAATAAGCAGAGAAAGTGGCTGAAGCGCGTGCCGATATTCCTGAAGCAGCAATGACAAGCTACTTCAGTAACGCAAAAACACTACTCTTCTAGTCCCTCTTCTTCCGGTCCCCCGCCATACAAAATACTTAAGATAGCCGCCTTATCAACATTACCCCCACTGGTTTTGTTGCTGAGGGCAATGATGCAGGTTTCATCCTCCGGCATGTGCACCAACAAGGTCTTAAAACCACGCCACCAGCCGCCATGAAACCGTACTTCGTAGCCATGCAGGGTGGTGTACATGCGCCAGCCATAGCCGTAGCTAGCCAAGTGGCGGTTGCGGGGATTGTGCGGCTGCAAGGCTAAGGCCATGCTGCTGGCGCTGATGAGCTTGTTGCGGAAAAGGGCCTGCTCCCAAGCGTATAAATCGCGCAGCGAGGCATATATGCCTTTGTCGCCGACCACGCCATTGAGGAAATACTGCGTTGTAACAGGCCGAAAGAACCCCGTATGACCGCTCAGCGCGGCTTTAGGCAGACTCCTTTTAGGGTTGATGACAAAAGCCGTGTGCATGCCCGCCGGCTCAAACAGATATTTTCGGGCGTAATCGCGGAAACGCATGCCACTCACTTCTTCTACAATGGCGGCGAGCAAAGCATAACCGGTATTGCTGTATTCGTAGCGACGGTCGGGCGCGTGCCAACGTTGTTGTGGATGCTCGCTCAGTAGCTGCACGAGCTTATGGTTGTCGAGGTACTCCCTTTGGTCGGGCCAAAGGCGTTCGGCATCGTACATATAATTGCTCAGGCCACCGCGGTGCGCCAAAAGCATGTGTACCGTTATGCCAGGGTGCGGAAAGTCGGGGAAAAAGCGCTGAATGCTGTCGCTAAGCGAGAGTTTACCCGCCTCCATGAGCTGCAAAATAGCCACGGCGGTGAATTGTTTTGAGACAGAGGCGAGCTCAAAGAGGGCATCGGTTTGCAGACTGTCGCCTCGCTTGCCCGAAGCCATACCCACGGCGCCTTCGTAGATGATTTGACCGCGATGGGCCACCAACAATACCCCATTAAATCCGCGTGGCTTAAAGCGGTGCAGCACCAAGCTGTCGATGCTGGCCGCCTTGCGCGCAATGTCGGCAGGGTCGTTGATGAATACTGGTCCCGGTGGCGACTCACGATAAGCATCCTCGCCCTGTTCACTGCAGGTAATCAGCAGCGGAAGGGTAAGGAGCGTAATCCAAAAGAATTTAGGAAGCCGTAAAGGCCCCGGCATTACGCCTCCATGATTTTGCCCAAGGCCTCGTCGTACAACTGACCAAAGGCCTCGATGCTTGGATAATCGGCACCGTTGATGTGCACAGTCCCGTCGGTGACTTCTCCCAAAAAGCTAAAAGGAATTCCAGCGGCTTTAAGCAACTTCTCGAGCACAGGTTGCTCGTGTGGATCGATGCTGATGACCGCGCGGCTCTGACTTTCGCCAAACAAAAAGGCGTCGGTGCGCAAGGAAGCATCGGTTTGGATACTGAAGCCAAGTTTGTTGTAAAAACCACTCTCGATGAGGTTGATGAACAGTCCGCCATCGGCAATATCGTGCATACTTTCAGCCAAGTTGTTGGCGCGAATTTGGTGGAGCACTTGGTGGAGCTTTACTTCAGCCTCGATTTCAAAATGGGGACAACTACTGTGCTTGATGCCGTGGTAGCTGTAAATATATTGCGAACTGCCGAGGTCATTGTTCATCTCGCCCAATACATAAATCAAATCGCCCGGGCGCTTGAAATAGAGGGTTTGATGTTGGTTTTTATTGTCGAGGATGCCTACCATGCCAATTACGGGCGATGGATAAACTGGACCTTCGTAGCTCGACTGGTTGTAAAAGCTCACGTTTCCGCCGGTTACAGGGGTACCGAGCGCCAAACACGCTTCGCTCATGCCTTTGATGGCCCCTACAAACTGCCAGTACACCTCAGGATTGTAAGGATTACCGAAATTCAAGCAGTTGGTTACCGCTACGGCTTCTCCACCCGAACAAACAATGTTTCGTGCCGCTTCGGCCACTGCAATGGCGGTGCCTTTGTGCGGATCGGCGTAAATGTAGCGGGAGTTGCAGTCAACCGACATGGCCAACGCCTTATCGGTGCCGCGCACTTCCACCACCGACGCATCCGATGGCTGGTTGGTGGTCATGTTGATGGTACCCACCATGCTGTCGTATTGCTGATACACCCATTTCTTCGAACAAAGATTGGGGTGCGTGGCCAAATGCTTCATCACAGGCAACAAATCGGCTGGTTCAGGTACTGCGGCATTGTTGTATTTGGCAATTTCTTGTAGATAAGCAGGCTCGCGGTATTCGCGGTGGTAAACGGGTGCACCGCCACCTAGCACCAAACTTTCGGCAGGCAAATCGGCCACCAGCTCGTTATGCATGTAAAAATGCAAACGCTCGCCGGCTGTTACCTCGCCAATTTGCTCGCAGTTGATGTCCCATTTGTCGAAAACCGCCAACAACTTGTCCTCCTGGCCTTTTTTACAAACGATGAGCATGCGCTCTTGCGATTCTGACAATAAAATCTCCCATGGCTTCATGTTCGGCTGACGCGTTGGTACCTTGTCGAGCCAAATCACCATGCCATGCTCGCCTTTGGCCGACATTTCGGAGCTCGAGCAGATAATACCCGCAGCGCCCATGTCTTGCATGCCTATGATGGCACCCGTATCAATGGCCTCTAAAGTCGCTTCTAGCAGCAATTTCTCCTGGAAGGGGTCGCCCACCTGCACCGATGGCAGGTCGTCGGCCGAATCTTCCGTAATGTCTTTCGAAGCAAAAGCTGCCCCGTGGATGCCATCCTTGCCTGTATGCGAGCCCACGATAAACACCGGATTACCCACCCCGTAAGAGATGGCAGAAACCGTTTTACCTTTTTCAACGATACCTACCGACATGGCATTCACAAGCGGATTAACCGTAAAGCAGTCATCAAAATATACTTCGCCACCAACGGTAGGTACGCCAAATGCATTGCCGTAGTCGCCAATGCCCTTCACCACCCCGCGGATGATCCACTTGGTGCGTTCTTGCTGCAGGTTGCCGAAGCGCAGACTGTTTAGTTGCGCAATGGGGCGTGCGCCCATGGTAAATATGTCGCGGTTGATGCCACCCACTCCCGTTGCCGCACCTTGATAAGGCTCAATGGCCGAAGGGTGGTTGTGTGATTCGATTTTGAATGCGCAGCCGAGGCCATCGCCGATGTCGACTAAACCCGCATTTTCTTCGCCCGCCTTGGCCAACATGCGCTCGCCTTCTTTGGGTAAGGTTTTGAGCCAAACAATGGAGTTTTTATAGGAGCAGTGCTCGCTCCACATCACCGAATACACACTGAGTTCGTTAAAATTGGGCACGCGACCCAATATTTCACAGATTTTGTCGAATTCCTCTGGCAACAAGCCGAGTTCTTTGGCAGTTTCTACAGTAGTCAATTTATCTTCCACGGAGAGCTATTTAATCGTTTTGTTTGAGCAAGCGTCCATTGCGATCGAAACGCAATAGCTGTGTTTTTTTATCGGCAGGGCAATAAGCAATTACTTCAAGGGTAACGTTGCTGGTTGTTTCTAACGCGCGTACCTGTTGTACATCGCAGGTTGCTAGGTTTTCTTGAAGATGCAAAAGGGCAGGAAGGGGAAGTTCAGCTTTGGTTAGACTGCTTTCGCGACTTACCCACTCCAAATTAGGCTTGTACACCACTTCTTTGCGCTTGCCCAGATGTTCAAACTTCACCAAAAAACCCTCTGGATGTTTGCGCCACTGTTGCTCGGTAGCGGCTGGGTAGGCATCCCTAAAAACGACCAACAGATCGAAAGGAACCTTTTTTTGCTTGATTTTTTGCGCCGATACCGCGGGAGCAGCAAGCAACAGCAACAGGCAAATGGACAGAATGCGCTTTGTCATACGGGTGCGAAATTACGCTTTTTAAGAGAAGAAGAAGAACGATTTATGATTGGCGATTTGTGATTTTTGATTTATGATATCCGACGTCGTATTTCTGATGGTTCTACTGCTGTAATGGTACCTGAGCGCTGCAAACTTGGTGTTGGTGAACACATAAACAAATCAAATAAACAAAAAACATATATTTATTATGAGGCAAATAGTGCTATATTTTGAACTAAAAATATAAAAACAATAGTTCAAACACAAAAAATCTATTTCCAATCCAAATAAACACTCTATTTTTGTGGTATAATTTCAAAAAACATGTCAACTATCCGCAAAGAAGCCCTCCGAACGGTTCGCAACCGTCAGCTCATTCAGGTGACCGCTCCAACCGCCAAAATCTCACAGATTTTTGGTGAGAATGTTTTTGATCGCAAGTCGATGCGCGAATTCCTCGCCGAAGATGTATACGAAAGTCTGATGGCCTGCATTAACAAAGGCACGCGGGTTGACAAAGAAATTGCCCAGCAAGTGGCCAATGGCATGAAAAACTGGGCTGTGAGCAAAGGCGCTACGCACTATACCCACTGGTTCCAGCCGCTTACCGGCGCTACTGCCGAAAAACACGATGCCTTTTTCTCACTCAACAACGAAGGAGAGGCCATCGAGGCCTTCAGTGCAGGTGCCCTTGTACAGCAAGAACCTGATGCGTCGAGTTTCCCGAACGGCGGTATCCGCAACACCTTCGAAGCCCGCGGTTATACCGCATGGGATCCATCTTCACCGGCTTTCATCTTCAAAGGACCAGCAGGAAACACCCTCTGCATCCCTACCATTTTTGTGTCTTATACCGGCGAATCGCTCGATTATAAGTCACCATTGCTCAAGTCGCTCGCCGCAGTAGAAGCTGCTGGTGTAGCCGTTTGTCAGTATTTCGATAAAAACATCACACAAGTAACCCCTACCCTCGGCATCGAGCAGGAGTATTTTTTGGTAGATGGTACCTTGTTTGCCGCGCGCCCCGACTTGATGATGGCTGGTCGCACCTTGTTTGGTCACGCCCCCGCCCGTGGTCAGCAGCTCGAAGACCATTACTTTGGCAGCATCCCTGAGCGGGTGCACGCCTTTATGGTGGATTTAGAGTACGAAGCCCTCAAATTGGGTATTCCACTCAAAACTCGTCACAACGAAGTAGCCCCTGGTCAGTTTGAGTGCGCACCGGTTTTCGAAGAAATCAACCTCGCCATCGACCACAACCAATTGTTGATGGATTTGATGGAGAAGATCGCCAAGCGCCATCACTTCCGCATTTTATTGCATGAGAAGCCGTTTGCAGGCGTAAACGGCTCGGGCAAGCACAACAACTGGTCGCTCGGCACAAATACCGGCAAAAACCTGCTATCGCCCGGCAAAACGCCGAAGAGCAATTTAATGTTCCTCACCTTCTTTGTGAACACCATCAAGGCTTTCCACGATTATGCAGATTTGATTCGTGCCGCCATTGCTTCAGCCAGCAACGACCACCGCTTGGGTGCCAACGAAGCCCCGCCGGCCATCATGTCGGCCTTCTTAGGCTCGCAGCTTAGTCAGGTGCTTGACGAAATCGAAAAAGGCAAAATTGAGCACAACGAAGGCGAAGTGCGCAGTTTGATCAATAGCATCAAGGCCATTCCTGAAATTTTACTCGATAATACCGACCGTAACCGCACCTCTCCTTTTGCCTTCACCGGCAATAAGTTTGAGCTCCGCGCGGTAGGTTCAAGTGCCAACAGCGCCCAGGCCATTACGGTGTTGAACACGGCCATGGCCAAAACCCTTAACGAGTTCAAAGAAGAGGTCGATAAGCTCATTGGCAATGGCGAGAGTCGCGATGCAGCCCTCCTCACTGTGATTCAGAAATACATCAAGCAGTCGAAGAAAATCCGCTTCGAAGGCAATGGTTACGGAGAAGAATGGCGTTTGGAAGCCGAAAAACGCGGTTTGCCGAATGTGCGCACCACGCCACATGCACTCGACGCCATGATGACCAAAAAGTCGATGGAGCTCTTCACAAAAATAGGTGTATTTAGCAAGCGTGAAATCGAGGCTCGCCACGAAATTTTGCTTGAAGACTACATCAAAAAAATCCAGATCGAGTCGCGCATCATCGGTGATATGGCCCTTACTAACATTGTTCCAGCCGCCATCGGTTACCAAAACCAGCTCATTACCAACCTCAGCGGCTTAAAGGCTTTGGGTGTGAACAGCGCTGCTTATGATGCCCAAACCAAAATGTTAACCCGCATCACGGAACACATCAACATCATTATTGGTAAAGTAGAAGACATGCGCCTCACCCGCAAACAGCTCAACGAAGAAGAGGATGCCCGGGCACGTGCCATCGGCTATTGTGAGGATGTGAAGCCGTTTTTCGACGACATCCGCTATCATGCAGACAAGCTCGAACTCATTACCGACGACGAGCTGTGGCCGTTGCCGAAGTATCGCGAATTGCTGTACACCAAGTAAAGCTGCTTTGCAAAGCAAAAGGCCAATCCTGCGGGGTTGGCCTTTTTTGTTTAGGGGTGAGGGGCAAGGACAGGAAAGGCCGACTGCCTGCTAGGCGTTTAACAGAAGGGGCATTACCGCTACCTGCTTCGCTTTCTAGTCTCCAAACGGGTGTTGAAGCGCTGCAAAAGACTGTGTACAAAGGTGAAAACCAAGCTAAACAACAAAGCGTAGCCAAAGCCATCTACCTTAAATGCAGGAACAAGCGCTGCGGCAAGCAGGATGATGAAAGCGTTGATGACCAGCAAAAAGAGTCCAAACGTAACCACCGTCACCGGAATGGTAAATAGGACGAGCAGGGGTTTCACGAATAAATTGAGCAAAACGAGCACCAAAGTGACCAGCAGTCCCGTCATAAAATTCGGGACGAACACCCCTGGCAGCAAAAATGCGGCAATCATCACTGCAAAAGCCGCGATGATGAGGTGCGCGAGGATTTTTAGCATTATCTTTTAATTACAAAAGGTAGCACCCGCGGGAGGCCCTCGGTAACAAGATAAGCAAAATAAACCCCTTCCGCCAAATGGCCCACTTTCAAACTAATTTTTCCCACTTGGACTTGCGTCGCTGTGCTGAGTTGGCGGCCACTCAAATCACGCAGCTCCACCACACTGTTTTCAGTAATGCCATCGGCTTCCAAAAACAGCACATCACTGGCAGGATTCGGGTACAGGCGCACCACTTGCTCCTGATTTTGAACGGAACTCATGATGCCTCTGCGTAAACCGATGTTGCGCGCGGCCTCAGATTGGCGGCTCAAAGGCCCACTGCTGGCCGTCACAATCCAACTACAGGCGAGCACCTGGTTAGGTTGCACGTTGAAGGCGTCGAGCAGGCGACTGAATTCGCCCACGCGGATCGATAAAGTAGTGTCGAGCAAGCCGCTGCGTACCAACACCGGTGGCAAACTAGGACTTGACATGTTCGAAAGCTCAAATTCATACGAAGTTTGGCCAGGCGTATTGGCCACCGAAGGCTGCCAACGGAAATTCACCAATAGATTGCTATCGCCTTCAATGGTGTAGGTAAGCCCATCGAAAGGTGCCAACAGCGAAAAGGCACTCATCGTAGAGGCCCCCACACCGGCTTGCACTGGGATATTGAAACTAGCAGCACCTGGCACGTTGGTGCCAAACTGCAAATTGCCGCTAAAAGGACTACCGTTGCCGCTATATTGCAGTTCCAAAACGGCCGCTTCGCCACGGGCAATGGTCTGTGATGCCGAACCAGCATAAGTCAATCCCGCGCCGCTTACCTGAATGCCGCTGAGTTGAACCGCCTGCGTGCCTGCATTTACCACTACCACCCGGTAGGTAACGCTGCTGCCAGCTGCCACTTGTCCTAAGTTAGCCACCGTGTCACTCACAAATACCCGCTGTACTGCGGGAATGGCAGCCGTGGCACGTAGTTGCGTCATTCGGTCTAAAAGCTGCGGATAATCGATGTAAGGATTGCGGTTAAGTTGGAAGGACGCTATGCCATTATTGCGGTTTTGCAACAGACTATCGGGCGGGAAGAGCTTCAGCCATGCGCGCAGGTCGTTTTCCATATTGGCCGATAAAAAACTCATGCTCACCTCCGTATTGTTGTAGTAACGCGTCGCGAAATACAAGATACCCGCAGCAGCACCTGCCTTATGCGCATCGCGCGGCTCAAAAGTAGATGAATTGGCTTTTGAACCGCCGGCGTAATTAAGCGTTGGGTTTGGGACCCAGCCAAATGGCTTGTTCCCGCGGGCGGAGTTCACACCACCATCACTAATATACAAATGATGCATATCGCTCTGCATGGGATCGTTGCTCGCGCCAAAACTCTGGGGCCAGGTATGCTCAGTATTCATAGAATAAGGGGCGTTGTTGAGGGTGCCCGTGTTAAAATCGGCTACGTTATACGTGATGGTCCGCCCAGTATACACACATTCGTTTTTGTAAGGCAGGGGCGCAGCTGGCTCGCGACCATTCACTTTCCAGTTATCTACAATGCCAAACATCCGCAAACGGGCGTTGTTAGTGCCACTGTAACCGAGCTGGGTATAGGGAGAAGCCAAGCGCACGTTTAAAGCAGTGCGCAAAGCATCGCCCTCGGCATTCTGGGTGCTGGCATAATAGGCCTTTGAATAGATGCCTTGTCCTTGTAAATCGACCCGCAAAGCTCCAAAACCCGAATTGGTTTGGATAACCAGCTCGCTATTATTGAGGATGTTGTGCTGTGGTTTGAAATACACTTTGATGGTGCGCTGTGCACCTGCCGCCAATAAAAAAACTGAATCTGGTGTCCAAAAAGGCTTTTGCTCGTAAATATCAAAGGTAACTACCCTGCAATCGATGGCATTAGCACTGCCATTGTTGAGGGTAACCGTAAGACTATCGAGCCCCAGCTCTGAAATGGTTTGGAACTGCAATTGGTTGGTGCTCACGCTTACCAAACTCTGACCGAAAACGGCGGAAATACTCAGTAGCCAGACTAAACCCAGCCCTTTCAAAAAATTACGCATCCGGCAAAATTAAGAAAAGCGTTTGAAACGAAAGATAAGGAATGTAGGACTTTCGGAGAAACGCGTAATTGGTATGAAAAACACATATGCTTTTCGTAAAATTGTGCGGCTACAATGGCTTAGCTAAAATATTGTCCTATGATTTCACCTCAAGACCACCCGGTTCATCCCGACTATTCAATACTCACCACTAAGTACCAGTCGACTTGGCAAGGCCTACTTCAGTTTGAACTGATCAGTAAGTTTGGCCGCTTATTTCTCGCAAATAGAGCCCCAAGTCTGCCTCAACAAAATTTATTACACTTAGGCTGTGGCACTACTTATTTGAAAGGCTGGGTAAATGCAGATTTTTTTAGACTGCTTTTTTGGAAAAAGCCACAACCCGAATGGCAACTCGATTTACGGTTCCCGCTCAAATGTGATAACAACCACTGGGATGGCGTATTTACCGAACATACTTTTGAACACCTCACACCGGCTTCGATATTAGCCTTGTTTAAGGAATTGCACAGAACCATGAAGCCTGGTGCGTATTTGCGGATTTGTGTTCCTGGACTCGACCAAAGCATAAAACCATTTATCGACCCTAACGACCAAAGTGAAAACGCAAAAGAAATGCGCATGCTTTACGGTAATTTAGCCACTGCCATTTGGAGCCTAACCCAAACTTGGGGGCATTACTCAGTTTGGAATGGCGAACACATGGTTGATTTTTTGAAAACAGCAGGCTTTTCCGAAGCCCAAGAGGTAGCTTTTGGTGAAGGTGCAAATCACGATATCATCAAAGACAACGCCAATCGAAAGCATGGTTCTCTTTATGTAGAAGCGCGAAAGTAAATCGTAGCCATTGCCTCCATGCCACATGCTTGGAACCTAGCAGCTTCAAATTTTGTTTTAACCCCTTATGCCCCTCTACAAAAAAACCATCGCCGTAAGCGGCATGAGTTGCGCGGCTTGCGCCAGCAGCGTGGGCAGTTTGGCCATGGCACAACCCGGTGTTAAAAATGCCCAAGTCAATTACGCTACACATACTTTGTTGCTCGAATACGACCAGCATGCCAGCTTACCGGCCATCCAAAAAGCCGTACAAAGCGGTGGCTACGACCTGCTCATCGATGCTGATGATGCGGTGGAAAGCAGTCGCCTGGAGCAACAAAAGCAATACAAAGTGCTGCTGCGTAACCTCTGGGGTGCTTCCCTCCTTACCCTACCTCTATTTTTATTGGGGATGTTTTGGATGGATGCGCCCCATGCAAACCTTTGGATGCTGGCGCTAAGCATTCCCGTACTCTTTTATTTCGGCCGACAATTTTACATTAACGCCTATAAACAAGCTAGGGCCAAACGCGCCAATATGGACACCCTGGTGGCGCTCAGCACGGGTATCGCCTTCATTTTTAGCTTGTTCAACACCTTTTTCCCTGAATACTGGCACAGTCGCGGTCTACACCCTCACGTATACTACGAAACCGCTGCCGTCATCATCACCTTCATTTTACTCGGCCGGGTGTTGGAGGCACGTGCCAAAGCCGGCACCGCAGCGGCTATTTCGAAGCTACTGGGCGCACAGCCCAAAACCGTAATGGTCATTCGTGCTGGCAAACACCTTGAAATCGCCATCAATAGCGTGCAATTAGGCGATTTGCTGCTCGTAAGGGCCGGTGAAAAAATCCCGGTAGACGGCCAAGTGCAAAACGGCAGCTCTTATGTGGATGAATCGATGCTTACCGGCGAACCCGTAGCTGTTGGCAAAAATGAGGGAGATGCCCTTTTTGCTGGCACGATCAACCAAGCAGGGAGCTTGGAGATGCTGGCCACAAAAGTGGGTAAAGACACCCTCCTCGCTCAAATTGTGAGGCGTGTACAGGAGGCGCAAGGCAGTCAAGCGCCCGTGCAGCAGCTCGTTGACCGCATTGCAAGCATTTTTGTGCCAGTGGTGCTGGGTATTGCACTGCTGAGCATGGTCGTTTGGGTGGTTTCAGGAGTCGAAAACGCCTTTTCCCATGCCCTTCTCGCCATGGTTACCGTGCTGGTGATTGCTTGTCCCTGCGCCCTCGGCCTCGCCACCCCCACCGCCATCATGGTCGGGGTAGGAAAAGGCGCTAGCTTAGGCTTGCTCATTCGCGATGCGGAGAGTTTAGAGCGTGGCCGGCAGATAACCCAAGTGGTGATCGACAAAACAGGTACCCTTACCAGAGCTCAAGCAGTGGTGCGGCAAGTAAGCTGGCACCCCAGTTCGGGCGACAAAGCCGCGCTCGAGGCCGTGTTGCTGGCTGGCGAACGGCAGTCGGACCACCCCCTCGCACAATCCATCGTACGCGAACTCGAAGGTCACAATATCCAAGCCTTACCCGTTGATACCTTTGAAAACCTACCCGGCAAAGGCATCCGCTTTGAAGTGGCCGGCCGGCAATGGTACGCAGGCAACTTGGCCTTGTTGCAAAGCGCCGGTATCCAACTAAGCGACTTTTGGCAAGATCATCCTCAGACAGATACCCTGGTTTGGTTTGCCGACGAGCAAGATGCCTTGGCCTGTGTGCAGCTGCACGACCCCGTGCGCGCAGATGCCGCTGCCTTCATCCAACAACTCCAAAAGAAAGGTATGGAAGTACATTTGCTGAGTGGCGACCGCCAAGCTACTGCTGCACAAGTAGCCACGGAACTCGGTATTGGTAAGGTACGAGGCGATATGCTGCCGAGCGACAAAGCTGCGTATTTGCGCGATTTGCAGGCGCAAGGAAAGGTGGTGGCCATGATCGGAGACGGTATTAACGACAGTGAGGCCTTGGCTACGGCCGACCTCAGCATCGCCATGGGACAGGGCTCCGACTTGGCCATTGACGTGGCCAGGGTGACTTTACTCAATAATGACCTCCATAAAATCCCTGCCTTTTTCCAACTCTCCAAAAAAACCGTGGGCACCATCCACCAAAACCTTTTTTGGGCCTTTATATACAACATCATTGGCATTCCCGTGGCCGCAGGCTTGCTGTACCCCTTCACCGGCTTTTTACTCAACCCCATGTTGGCAGGCGCGGCCATGGCCCTTAGCTCTGTGAGCGTGGTTTTAAATAGTTTACGACTCAAATACACCTATTTATCATGACAACCTTACAATTCAAATCCAATATCAAGTGTGCCGGCTGCATCAGCGCCGTGCAAAACGACCTCAACAACCTTGCAGGTATAAGTCACTGGGAGGTAGACATTACCCATCCCGATAAAATACTTACTGTTGAGAGCGAGACAGGCGAAACAAAAACGGTGATCGACACCCTGCAAGCGCTGGGCTACAAAGCCGAACCTATCGACGCCTAAAAGGCCGTCTCAAACCGCATGAAACCAACATGAATGACATAAACCAACGCGGTTGTGTTTTTCTCCTTATTTTTAGATGATGGAAGAGTTACAACCCGCCTTTATCCCCTATGTCGGGGCAAATTTTAGTCTCGAAGAAAGCGTACAGCGTGCCGAAGACTTCGCGGCTGATTTGCAAAAAAGGCGTAGTGTTCGCGACTTCAGCACGCAGGACGTGCCCAAATCGATTATCGAGTCCTTGATCAAGGCTGCAGCGGCTGCCCCATCAGGTGCAAACCGACAACCTTACACTTTTTGCGCCATTGCCAGTCCTAAAATCAAAAAAAAGATCCGTGAAGCCGCCGAAAAGGAGGAGTTTATCAATTATAACGGCCGCATGGACACTCAGTGGCTCGATGATCTCAAACCGCTAGGTACCGATTGGCACAAGCCCTTTCTAGAAACAGCACCTTGGCTCATCGTAGCCTTTAGAAAAGGATATGAAATAGAAAGTGATGGGAAGCACCAAAACTACTACGTGCAGGAGTCTGTAGGATTGGCTTGTGGATTTTTGCTTGCTGCCATACACCAGGCCGGCCTCATTACCCTTACCCATACACCGAGCCCCATGGCTTTTTTGCAAAAGATACTCAAACGCCCTGAAAACGAAAAGCCGTTTCTACTACTGCCAGTAGGATACCCCGCCAAAGACGCTCAAGTGCCAAACCTGCGTAAGAAAAGGCTGGAGGAAGTCTCCGTTTGGTACCTTTGAACAGCAGCTTTAAAAGTGCATCAATCGTGGCCCTTCAAAAAGTCGCGCCAGCCACCAGCTTCTAAGTCCTTGGCATCGTCGATCACCTTTTCGCGCAACCGCTCTTTGAACTCCCGCACCCGTTGCATGACCACGGCATCGTGAGAAGCCACAATTTGAGCGGCTAAAATGCCAGCATTGCGGGCACCGTTGAGTGCCATAGTGGCCACGGGAACACCAGCCGGCATTTGCAAAATCGACAAAACCGAATCCCAGCCGTCGATGCTGTTGCTCGACTTGATGGGCACCCCAATCACGGCCAAGGGCGTAATAGAAGCCACCATGCCTGGCAAATGGGCGGCGCCACCAGCTCCAGCAATAATCACTTCAAGGCCCTTACCAACTGCTTTTTGTGCATAATCGACCATGCGCTCAGGCGTACGGTGCGCCGAAACCACAGTGAGCTCGTAGGCCACACCTAGTTCTTCTAAAACAAGGGCGGCTTCTTTCATGATGGGTAAGTCGCTGCTGCTACCCATGATAATTCCAACTTTGGCTTGCGTCATTTGCTGATTACTTTTAGTTGATGTTGAACTTTTTTAGCTAAAACCCGGGCTTCAGCCAAGGTTTTCCGGAGAATGGTAACATGGCCCATCTTGCGAAACGGGCGCGTTTGCCTTTTGCCATACACATGTAAATATACACCGTCGAGTGCCATGATGTGCTCGGCACCTTGGTAGTACACTTCACCACTGTGGTTTTCAGTGCCAACGAGGTTTACCATCACACTGGGACTGTGCAGGGCAGGATCGCCAAGCGGCAAGCCCAAAATTCCTCGTAAATGTTGCTCATATTGCGATGTATAACAGGCTTCGATGGTAAAATGACCGCTGTTGTGCGGTCGTGGTGCAGCCTCATTTACCAACAAACGGCCATCTTTGGTCATAAAAAACTCTACCGCCAACAAGCCGCATAAATTTAACTCTCGGATGAGGCGGGTGGCCAGTACTTCGGCTTCGGCCAGCACGTGTGCGGGGGAGCTAGCAGGACACTCCACTTCTTCTACCAAATTAGCTTCGGGATGGAATACCATTTCGCAGGCAGGAAAGCAGCGCACCTCATCTTGGGCGTTGCGTGCGGCAATCACCGCAATTTCAGCAGCAATCGGCGCCAGCTCTTCACACAAACAAGCCACATGTGGCAAGTCATTGAGGTCTTCTGCCGTTCGAATTACCTTCACCCCTTTGCCGTCGTAGCCAAAACGGGTCGATTTCCAAACAAAAGGCAGCGCTTGGCGGCCTTCGCGTACGGCATCTTCTAAAGTCACCACACCGGGATAAAAGCTTGCCCCAGTAGTTGGGAAATTCTTCTGTAGGTAAAACTGTTTCTGAATGCCCTTGTCTTGGATGATGCCCAAGCCCTCCGGATCGGGATGCACCTGCTTGCCCATGGCTTTAAGTGCTTGCAAGGCCTCCGTATTTACGTGTTCAATTTCGATGGTGATCACATCACAATCGCGACCAAAAGCCACCACCGTATCATAATCCATCAAATCACCTTGTATAAATTCATTACAAGCAATAGCGCAGGGGGCATCGGCCGAAGGGTCAAGCACCCGGGTGCGTATGTCGAGCCGGCGGGTATCATACAGCAGCATCTTACCCAGCTGTCCGCCGCCCAAAATACCCAATGTAAAATCTGAAGAAAAGAGGGTTTTCACCTCGCAAAAATAGGGATAAAAACGAGAAGGCTGCGGTTCAATTGCAAGTCAAGGCTCCCGAAAGTAGCCAATCTCAGAAACACCGTCTAAAATTTGACCCGATTTCAAAAACAGTAAGAACAAAAACTTGTTAATCTAATTTAACAAATAAACCACATCGGAAACGATTATAGTATAAAAAGTTTCCATAGTTTTGTGCCTCGATGTTAGAACAAGTAAGACATTTACTCGACCGTACGCGGGATTTATTTTTCCGTTATGGCATCAAAAGCATGACAATGGATGACATTGCCAGGCAATTGGGCATGTCTAAAAAGACCATTTATACGCATTTCCCAGACAAAAAAACGATGCTCAAGGCCATGATGTCGGACTTTTTGAACTGCCACCACCAAGAAGTGCAGCAGGCCAAAAAAGACAGCGGCAATGCCATTGAAGAAATGTTTGTGATTGCCGGCTTGGGCATGGAGCGCATGGACAAAATCACCCCGGGCTTCATTTTCGACCTGCGCAAATACCATGGCGACATTTGGTCGACTTTCGAAACCTTCCGGAATACCTCCATCTACCAAGAAGTAACCAGTAATTTACGGCGCGGCATCAGCGAAGGTTTATTTCGAGAAGATGTTGACATCGAAATAGCTGCCCACATGCACATTCAGCACCTCAACTTAATTGTTGATCCGGGTAGTTTTTCACAAACCAACAAACCAGTACGCAGTATTTTATACACCATCATGATCACCTTTATCCGTGGTTTAGCCACTACCAAAGGCCTTAAGGAACTTGACAAAATGATGGCCAACACCAGCTTGTTAAACCAATCCAATTCTATACAATCCTAATGTACCTACTCAAACGCCTCCCCGCTCTGGCTGTGTTGCTGCTCCTATTCGGTAACAGTATGGCCCAGGCACAAAGCAGTTTTACCTTGAAAGAAGCCGTTGATTACGCACTTCAAAACAATGTAAAAGCCAAAAATGCCCAGCTCGACGTGCGCATTGCCAAAATGAAAGTGCGTGAAATTACCACCATTGGTTTTCCGAAAATAAGTGCTTCTTACGGTGTTAACAACAACTACATCATTCAAAGGGCCATTATTCCCGATGGAGGTATCTTTGGAGGCACTCCCGGTCAGCCTTTGGCACTCGAATTTCAGCCTCAATACGGCGGCAATGCTTCGCTAAACCTCAACCAATTGTTGTTTGATGGCTCATACATTGTAGGCTTACAGGCTGCTCAAACCTATCGTGACCTCGCTGCACGTTCGAACGAAATGACCCAAGTAGAAGTCGCTGAAAACGTCAAGAAAGCGTATTACGGGGTTTTAGTAATGAAGGAGCGAAAGGAATTGTTAAACACATCCTTACTGCTTCTCGACAGCACACTTGCTGAAATGAAGTCGATGTATGCCAACGGTTTTATCGAAAAAATAGATGTAGATCGGTTACAAGTGCAGCGTAACAATTTTGCGGTAGAGCGTGATAAAATCAATCGTTTTGACGAAATCACCTTGCTTTTGCTCAAGTTTCAGATGGGCTACCCGCTTGATCAACCCCTTGTGCTAATTGATAAACTGCGTGAAGTTGCCTTTGATGACAACATCCTCGAGCAAACAGGGGTAAATCCGATGGACCGCCCCGAAATGCGCCTCCTACAAACCCAAAAAGCAGCTACTAAATTAGAGCTCAAAAACATCAAAGCGGGATACCTGCCATCGATTGGCATTCAGGCGTCACGCGGGGCTTTGGCTGGTGCCAATAACTTTGACCAAGTGCTTGACCCCAATGGCAGCTGGTTCGCCTATGGCGCTGTTGGCATCGGCGTAAATTGGAACATCTTCGACAGCTTTACCAAACGCTATCAAGCCCAGCAAAAGCGTATTGAGATAGAGAAGGTTGATAACACCATCTTTGATTTTAACAAGGCGGTGATGCTGCAATCGAGCCAAGCCAGCATCATGCTCCGCAACAGCTACGAAACCATGAAAGTGCAGGAGCAAAACCTCCAACTGTCAACCGACGTATTGCGCGTGAGCCGCATCAAATACCAAGAAGGCGTAGGCTCGAACCTCGAAGTAATCAATGCAGAAGCTGGATTTAGAGAGGCGCAAGCCAATTATTACAATGCGGTGTATGACTTGCTCATCGCCAAAGTAGAGCTTGAAAAAGCCAAAGGACAACTATTACTCAAATAAAAACGACCCCCACCTAATATGTTACGTAAATTACTTTTCGCAGTCATCGCCCTTGCTGGCATCACTGCTTGCAGCACCGAGGCAACCTCTGATAAAGCTGCCCTTTTAGAAGACCTTAAAAAACAGCAGGCCGAGCTCGCCATCCAAATCAAGCAGCTCGAAAGCGAGTTAACCGAAAGCGGCGAGCTGCCTCCTAGCGGCAAGCAAGTGGTTGTTGAAGGCGTGGAAAGCGGTCCATTTGAAACCTACCTCGAAGTACAAGGCCGCGTTGATGCGCGTGAAAGTTTAGATGCTACCGCAGAAAACATGGGCATTGTTCGAAGCATCAACGTAAAAGCTGGTGATAAAGTAGCCAAAGGAGCTGTGTTGGCCGAGCTCGACAACGACTTGCTCAAGCGCTCCATCGATGAAGTAAGAACTCAGTACGACTTTGCCAAACAACTTTTTGTGAAGCAAGAAAACCTTTGGAAGCAAAAAATAGGCTCAGAAGTACAGTATTTGCAAGCCAAAAACCAAAAAGAAAGTTTAGAAGGTCGTTTGGCCACTTTGCAAACCCAGCTCAACATGTCCCGCATAACGGCACCCGTAGCTGGCACGGTAGACGAAGTAAATATAAAGTTAGGCCAGGCAGTTAGTCCCGGGCTCCCTGCCTTTAAAGTAGTAAACTACAACAACATGCGCGTAGTTGCCGAATTGGCCGAATCCTACATTTCGAAAGTCAAAAAAGGTGATGATGTATTGTTGTACTTCAAAGACTACGACAAAGAATCGCCTGCCAAGATAAGCTACGTAGCCAAAACCATCAATCAAATGAACCGCACCTTTCGGGTTGAAACCGACCTCGATACCCGTACTGCTACTTACAACCCCAACATGATCGTAGTGCTGCGCATCAACGATTATGCCGTTGATTCGGCCATCACCGTACCCATCAACCTCATTCAGCGCGCTGAAACAGGCATGTATATAATGGTTGCCGAGCAAAAAGACAAGCAGTGGTTTGCACGTCGCCAAGCCATAAGCACTGGCAAAACGTATGGCTCACGCACCGAAATCACGGCCGGACTCAGTCTCAGCAGCAAGCTCATCACAGTAGGTTACGCCGACCTCAACGAAGGTCAGGAAATACGCTTCTAAGCCCCAAAAACGCAAATGAACGACTTAAAGCCATTCAAAGAATTTAAGCCTACCAGTTGGGCCATCGACAACAGGATCACCATTTTTATCCTGTCGGCGATCATCACCCTGGCCGGCTTTTCGGTGTATAACTCCATCCCCAAGGAGCAGTTCCCCGAAATTGTAATCCCCACCATCTACGTAAGCACCGTGTACCCAGGTACCTCGCCTGCCGACATGGAAAACTTGGTGACCAAGCCCATTGAAAAGCAAATCAAGGGCATTTCGGGTATCAAAAAGCTCACTTCTAACTCGCTACAAGACTTTTCGAACGTCATTGTAGAGTTTGACACCGATGTAGACGTGACCGTGGCGAAGCAAAAAGTAAAGGATGCGGTCGACAAAGCCCGTTCTGAGCTACCTAAAGACCTCCCCCAAGACCCAACGGTGCTCGAAATCGACTTGTCGGAGATCCCAATCATGTTCATCAACCTATCGGGCAAAATCGATTTAGCCAAGTTAAAAGACTATGCCGACGATCTTAAAGACGTGATCGAAGGTGTAAGCTCGGTAAACCGCGTAGACCTTGTAGGAGCACTCGAGCGCGAAATACAGGTAGATGTGGACATGTACAAAATGCAAGCCGCCAAAATCACAATGGATGATATTGAGCGCGCCATCAAGTACGAAAACATGACCATTTCGGGCGGTAGCATCAACACCGGTGAAATGAAAAGGGCCATCCGTGTGGCCGGTGAATTCAAAAAAGTAAGCGAGCTCAGCAACATCATCGTCACCAGCATGCCTGGCACGCCAGTGTACCTCCGCGACATCGCCACCATTACCGACGGATTTAAAGAAAAAGAGTCGTTTGCCCGCTTAAACGGCGAAAACGTAATCACCCTCAACGTCATCAAGCGATCAGGCGAAAACCTCATCAGCACCGCCGACGACATCCGGGCGATACTCGACACCCAGCGCGAAAAGCTGCCGACCGAGCTTAAAATCACCGTTACTGGCGACCAAAGCACCTTTACCCGCACCACGGTGCACGACCTCACCAACACCATCATCATCGGCTTTATACTCGTAACCTTGGTGTTGATGTTCTTCATGGGTACCACCAACGCCATGTTTGTGGGCTTATCGGTACCGCTTTCGAGCTTCTTGGCCTTCTTGTTTATGCCGAGCATCGACTTTACCATGAACATGATCGTGCTGTTTTCGCTCCTCATGGCGCTCGGCGTGGTGGTGGATGATGCCATTGTGGTGGTAGAAAACATCCACCGTTTGTATGGGAATGGGCGACGAAAAATCGACAAAGCCGCTAAAATGGCTGCTGGAGAAATCTTTTTGCCCGTATTGGCAGGTACCGCAACCACCATTGCCCCTTTCTTGCCATTGGCCTTTTGGAGTGGCGTGGTAGGTAAGTTCATGTATTTTTTACCCATCACCCTCATCCTCACCCTCACAGCATCCTTACTAGTAGCTTACATCATCAACCCGGTTTTTGCGGTGCAGTTTATGAAGCCCGAACACAAAAGCATTGGTCCAGTTGAGCAAAAGCGCAAAAAACGTTCCCTTGTACTCCTCTCCATTGGCTTTGCCGCGGCTGCCATGATTGCCCATCTGATGGCTTCACCGGGTATTGGTAACTTCCTCCTTTTTGTAGTAGGCGTGTTGTGGTTGAACCGTTATGTACTCACCCCAGCCATCCTCAACTTCCAAGAAAACCGCTGGCCAAAGGCGCAAGGCGCCTACGAAAAACTGTTGCGTTGGGCGTTGCGCGGGGCCAATCCCCGTTGGATCTTAGGCGGCACCGTTGCTGTGTTTATCGGCACCCTCTTTTTAACCGTGTGGGCAGCTCAAATTGGCCGTTTGAAAGTCGATTTCTTCCCACAAGGCGACCCCAATTTTGTGTATGTGTACATCACAACGCCAGTAGGTAGCGATCAAAATTATACCGACAGCATTACCAGGGTGGTTGAAAAGCGCGTAGCCAAGGTCATCGGCAGCGATAATCCCATGATTGAGTCGGTGATTGCCAACGTAACCATTGGTGCTGGTGATCCAATGGCTGGCGACCGCGCTGCTGCGCCTAACAAAGGCAAGGTAACCGTGGCTTTTGTTGAATTTGCGAAACGTGAAGGTGGCCAAACGCAACCCGTGCTTAACGAAATTCGCGAGGCTGTAAAAGGTATTGCAGGCGTTGAAATTTCAGTCGACAAAGAGCAAAACGGCCCACCTACCGGCAAGCCCATCAACATTGAAGTGAGCGGTGATGATTTTGAGGTGCTCGGACAAATTTCAGCAGGCCTCAAGCAGTACCTCGACTCGCTCGATGTACCTGGTGTGGAAGAGCTCAAAAGCGACCTCGAGGCCAGCAAGCCTGAATTACTCATTGCCATTGACCGCGAGCGTGCCCAGCGCGAAGGCCTGAGCACCGCCCAAATCGGTTCTGAAATCCGTGCCGCTGTTTTCGGCAAAGAAGTCAGCAAATTCCGTGATGCAAACGACGAAATTCCCATTCAGCTACGCTACGACGAAGTGAACCGCAAAGACGTAGACCGCTTGATCAACGCACGCATCACCTACCGCGATATGAACGCTGGAGGTGCCATCCGCCAAATTCCGCTTTCTTCAGTGGCACGCATCCAGTACACCAACAGTTATGGTTCGATTAAGCGCAAAGACCAAAAAAGGGTGGTGACCATCAGTTCAAACGTACTCGGTGGTTTCACAGCCAACCAAGTGGTGGCCGAAATCAACAAATCAATCTTAGAATTCGACGTGCCTGAAGGTTATAGCATTGCTATGACTGGTGAGCAAGAGGAACAGGCCGAATCTGGCCGCTTCCTCTCCAACGCCTTGTTGATCAGTGTGGGTTTAATTTTTATGATTTTGATCATCCAATTTAACTCCATCAACAAAACCCTCATCATTCTGAGTGAGATTTTGTTGAGTATCATAGGTGTATTGCTTGGCTTCATCATTACAGGTATGAATATGTCGGTGGTGATGTCGGGCATCGGCATCGTAGCGCTCGCTGGTATTGTAGTTAAAAACGGCATCCTCATTGTGGAATACATTGATGTAATGCTCGAAAAACCAGGTATAAGCCTCAAAGAAGCCATCATTGAAGCTGGTAAAATCAGAATGACGCCCGTAATGCTCACCGCCCTTTCGACTATTTTAGGCTTGATTCCGCTGGCGGTAGGTTTGAACATCGACTTCGGATCGTTGTTTACAGAGCTCAATCCAAAAATATTTTTTGGTGGAGATAGCGTTACCTTCTTCGGGCCTTTGAGCTGGACGATCATCTTTGGACTAACTTTCGCTACATTTTTAACATTGGTGTTGGTTCCTGTAATGTATTATGTATCGATGAGGAACCAGGTTCGAAGAAAATATTTAATTAGAAAACTAAAGAGGTTAGCTTTTCGTTAAGCTCTCAAGACATACCAGCGCAAGTTGGTAGTTTTTCATAGGTTTAGTTTGGTTAACCCTTGGACTGAGAAGTCCGAGGGTTTTTTTTATGGAGATGTGACCCCGCTGCGGTCAGTCAAGGGTGCTTCGCGTTTGTTGGGATGTTATGGATGTGTGACCTCTCCAACATCAGTCAGGGGTGCTTCTGCGAAGCGGCCATTCCTGTAACGATGCGCAATCCTGTTCGAAGGAGTTGGAGCTGGTTTTGTAATAAATGATGGCATTCGGGGGCAATCGCGTATTTTTGAAGTGTGAATATTAAGGTTAGACCCAAAAAACAGCTAGGACAACACTTTTTAACCGACCACAACACTGCCAAGCGCATTGCCAATACCCTTACCGGTTATGGCGATTACAAGACGGTTATTGAGGTTGGGCCAGGCACAGGCATGCTCACCCAATACCTCAAGGAGCATCCTTACCAGCTTATTTTGTCGGAGGTTGACCAAGAAAGCATCGACCACCTCATTGCAGAAAAAGGCTATTTGAGCTCCGATTTTATCGGTGATTTTTTAAACATCGATCCAGCTTACCTCAGTAAAGAGCAAGTGGCGGTTACGGGCAATTTTCCTTATAACATCAGTACCCAGATTGTTTTTAAGGTGATAGAACACCGCGATCGGATCCCCGAAATGACCGGTATGTTTCAGAAGGAAGTGGCCCAACGGATTTGTGCCCTCCATGGCAGCAAGGTGTACGGCATCATCAGCGTGCTTACCCAAGCGTTTTTCCATGCCGAATATTTGTTTACCGTAAACGAAGGCGTTTTTAACCCCCCTCCAAAAGTAAAATCGGGTGTGATTCGGCTGCAGCGCTTGCCTTCGAGTCCGAATTGCAAAACCGAAGACCTTTTTCGCGTGGTGAAAACTGCCTTTAACCAGCGCCGCAAAATGCTCAGCAACGCACTCAAACCAGTGCTGCCCGAGGATTATGTAGATGAAATGAAAATTCTCAGTAAAAGGGCCGAACAGTTGAGCGTGGCTGATTTTATAGACTTAACCCGCAGCATTTATGGTAGCCACTGAGCTTTTTCGCGTATTGATTGTAGACGATGTGCACCCGGTGCTGCTGCAGCGCCTGGGGTCTCTGCCACAGCTGGTGCTCGATTATCAGCCAGAGATTACCCCTGAGGCCATTGCTACAGTGCTGCCCGCTTATAACGGTCTAGTGATACGCACCAAAACGCAACTCACAGGTACTTTGCTGGCCAGTTGTAGTCATTTGCGCTTTATTGCGCGGGCGGGTGCTGGCCTCGACAACATCGACGAAGGTGCTGCCCAACAACTTGGAATTAAGCTTTACAACGCCCCTGAAGGCAACCGGCAAGCGGTAGCAGAACATGTGGTAGGCATGCTGCTCAGTTTATTCAACAATTTGCGCGAGGGAGATGCGGCCATCAGAAGTGGCCGCTGGGAGCGTGAGGAACACCGTGGCACAGAGCTCAGCGGCAAAACCGTGGGACTCATTGGCTACGGCAACAATGGGGAGGCCACGGCGCGCGTACTGCATGGCTTTGGGTGCGAAATACTGGCTTACGATAAATACAAGCGTGGTTTTGGTGGTGAGGGAACGAAAGAGGTGCCGCTGGAGGCGCTGTTTGAGCGTGCCGATATCCTGAGTTTGCACCTGCCACTTACCAAAGAGAGCCACGGCATGGTGAATGCTGCTTTCCTTGGTGCCTTTCAAAAACCACTGGTGCTGGTGAACGCGGCTAGGGGCGAAATTGTGCAGCTAGAAGCGGTAGTGGCGGCGCTGGCATCGGGCCAACTCACAGGAGCTTGCTTAGATGTGTTAGAAAACGAAAAGCCACAGCTTTGGCAGAAAGACCTCATGGAGCAGCTTTTTGCGCATCCCAGGGTGCTGCTGAGTCCGCATGTGGCCGGCTGGACTAAAGAATCTTACCGCAAAATTTCAGAAGTGCTGGCCGATAAACTGCTCCTTGACTTTTTCGAAGCGCGCAGTTAAAATGCAAGCATACCCGGCTCAAAAGCCTGCTTGCTAAAGACGATTGATTTCCTATTCCTCAATCTACCTTCAACACTTCCACCTCAAACAAAAGCGTGGCATAGGGCGGAATTAACCCACCACCAGCCCCCTTTGGCCCATACGCCAAGTAAGAAGGAATGATCAACCGGGCTACATCCCCTTCGCGCAACAACGCAATTCCTTCTTCCCAGCCTTGAATCACTTGGCCTTCCCCCAAAACAAAGGTAAAAGGCTCGTTTCGATCGCGAGAACTATCGAATTTGGTGCCATCAAGCAGGGTTCCAGTGTAATGCACCGTTATTTTTTTGCCAGAAAGGGCGGCTTTGCCCTTGCCCCCGAGCTTACGCGAGATGAGGAGGCCCGAGTTGCGCGCGGTATCGCTGATGCCCTGATTAAGCAGAAATTTTTCGAGATCACGGTCCTCGTTACGCACCGCTAACACCCCAATGTGAAACACCATTTCGCTGCCTGGTTTGATGCCCTGAGGCAATGGCTGGTTGAAGATGCGGTTGTAGACTGAGTCTGCAGAGAGGTAAAAAGTAGCAGAATCACCAGCGCCAAGGAGCACCAGGCCTTCTTCCATGCTGCCTGTGTAAGCGGGATTAGTAACTTGCAGGTAAACGGGGCGACCATAACTTTTAGAGTCGAAAATGAGCGAGTCGGCGGTTCCGTATTTCATATCGATCACCAAAATATCGCCCAAAACGGCCTTTTCTTTGGCTACATTCACGTGCATTTCATATTCTAAACCGTTTGGCGTAACCAAACGGTTGTTTTGAGCTTCTGGCTTACACGCTGCCAAAAGCAGTAGCCAAGGGAGGAGGTATTTTTTCATGGGATGCTTGAGCGATTTTTGTGCAATGGGTTACTAAAATACGAAATTCAACTTCAGGCGAGGAGGTATTGTGGTCCAAAAATCTCCAATGCCTCTAAAAAACGGGCTTCCGTGCGCTCAAGAGAATCGCTGCTTTGTCCACCCGCCGCATTAAAATGCCCACCGCCTTCGAACCACTGCCGCGCAAAGGCATTGGCAGGTACCTCGCCTTTGGAGCGAAACGACATCTTCACTGCCTTGGTGCGGTCTATGATAAGGGCTGCAAAGCGCATGCCTTGCAGGTTGAGGGCGTAGTTTACCAGCCCTTCTGTTTCGCCGGTATTGAGCTGATATTGCTCCAGTTCCTCGGCCGATACCATAAAATAAGCGGTGCTGTATTGAGGCAATACGCGTAACTTTTGGCTAAAACAATGGCCCAAAAAGCGCAGTACATTTTCACTCATTTGGTCGTAAACCGCCTGGTGAATAAACACATGGTTGGCCCCGTGCTCCATCAGCTCGGCCACTAAACGGTGTACCTTGGGCGTGGTGGCAGGAAAACGGAAACTACCTGTATCGGTCATGATACCCGTATACAAACAACTCGCCACATCGGCATTTACCAAATGTTTAAGCTGGATGGCCTCTAAGAAATCATAAATGAGTTCACACGTACTCGAAGCAGCAGTATTGTGGAAAGTGTAGGTTTCAAAACCAGGTGGATCGAGGTGGTGGTCGATCATGACGGTAGGTACACCGCTGTTTAAAATCAGGTCGCCGAGCTCATTTACCCGCTTGAGATCGTTAAAATCGAGACAAAACACCAACTCAGCTGCAGCGAGGCGCTCAGTGGCACGTGCCGTTTCACGTTCGAACTCAATCACCGTAGCGTTACCAGCCATCCAATGCAAAAAAGCACCGTAGTCGTTTGGGGTAATTACCTGCACCTCATGCCCCAGCTGTAGCAGGGCGTTATACAGTCCGAGCGACGAACCCATGGCATCTCCATCGGGTTTGTGGTGCGTAGTGATTACGATGTTGCGTTGTTGCTGCAGTAAAACCTGCAGCTCGTTGAGTTTGTGCGTATGTAACATGATGTGCAAATATACCCCGCTCTGCACTAGTTCGTGTAGATTTTATGTGGGAATTGCAGACTGCCACCACTTGCAACACGCCAATCAGCACGCAATTAGCCCGCTGTATTTCAAAAGTTGGCATCAATCCCCTATTTTCGTTCGAATTTCACACCCATGCTCGCCAATAACCTATATCAGTGGTACGCCCGCTTGTTTGCCAAACCTGCTTTGATGTCGTTTCACAGACTGCTGTACCGACTGGCTATCCGCGGTATGGGGATCATGAACAGCGAAACTGATGAAATTTCAGGAGAAGCACATTTTGTGCGCTTCTTGAAAAGCAAGAACCCCAAGCTGATACTCGACGTAGGTGCTAACGAAGGTCAATTTGCGCAATTGTGTTTGCGACTGACCGAGGCAGAGGTGATTTCATTCGAACCCCACCCCCTCACCTTCAAAAAACTTCTAAAAAACATCCAAAACAACCGCTGGAAAGGCTTTGAAATGGGCCTAGGCAGTGAAAATGGAGAGCTGGAGCTGTTTGATCACGCGGGACAAGCCGGTTCGCAACACGCCAGTTTTCAGCAAGGGGTATTTACCGAGGTGCATCAAACTGCCTACGAAACCCACCGGGTGGCAGTAAAAACGCTTGATAGTTTGGCCGCTGACTTTGGCAACACCCACATCGACTTGCTAAAAATTGATGTAGAAGGATTTGAGCTAGAGGTATTGAAAGGCGCCAAGCAACTGCTGCAAAACAAACGCATTCGGATGATAATGTTTGAGTTTAACAGCATGAACATCGCCTCACACGCCAGCTACACCAGCTTTGAAAAGCTGCTCGAAGGCTACGATTTGTACCGACTGATGCCAAATGATTTTTACCCGCTCCAAGGTGAAAACTTTTTGTTCAAAGAGATATTTGCATTCCAGAACTTGCTGGCCATCCATCGCGACCAATAACCCCGCCAACCCAAATGAAGCCAGCCAATGAGGTGATGGCTTGAGCGTCTCCAACAAATCTGCCAAAACAAGGGTGGTTCTTCTAAGCGATTAATGACTACCGTTTCGTTTTTTCTGGGCGGAGAGAAAGAGGCCATAACGGTATAAGCAAAACCCAAGAAGCTTCCAGCAAGCCAACTTCTGAAGTAGTTATGGTCCTTGCTGCTGGATTTCAACAGCAAGGCTCACCTAGTTTTATTAACGCTATTTATCAATTAGATTTTCAGAGAACCTCTTAAATTTACCACCCATGAGCAACCAAGAACCTTTTTTATCGGTGCAGCAGGTGGTTAAGCGCTACCAAAAGCACACTGCGCTCAACGGGGTGAGTTTCGATATCCCCCAAGGAGCCATTTTTGGCTTGCTGGGCCCGAATGGCGCAGGCAAAACCACCCTCATCCGCATCATTAACCAAATTATTGGTCCTGATGAAGGCCAAATCCTCCTCAACGGCCAACCCTTGCGCCAAGCCGATGTGCGGCGTATTGGCTATTTGCCCGAGGAACGCGGCTTGTACAAGAAAATGAAAATTGGCGAGCAGGCGCTGTATTTGGCGCGTTTGCGAGGACTCACCCAAGCCGAAGCCCGAGAGCGGGTGAAGTATTGGTTCGAGAAGTTTGAAATCCAAAGCTGGTACCATAAAAAGGTGGAAGAGCTTTCCAAAGGCATGCAACAAAAAGTACAGTTTGTGTGTACCGTGCTGCACAGGCCTGAGCTCATCATCCTCGATGAGCCCTTTTCGGGCTTCGACCCCATCAATGCCGAGCTGCTTAAACAAGAAATTTTGTATTTGCGCGACGAAGGGGCCACCATCATTTTTAGCACACACCGCATGGAGTCGGTAGAGGAGCTTTGCGAGCGCATTGCCCTCATCAACCAAGCACAAGTAGTGCTCGAAGGCAATACCCGCGACATCAAGCGGCAGTTTAGCACCAACAGCTATTTGCTGCGCTACGAAGGCGAGTTGCCAGCACTCAGCGAGCAGTTTGAAGTTACACACAGCCAGTCGCAGCTCGGCATGAACGAAAGCATGATTACCATCCACCAGGGCAACGCAAACCACTTGCTACAGCAAGTAATGGGCAGCGTAACCGTGCATACTTTGGAAGAACAAATTCCTTCCTTCAACGAAATTTTCATCCGTACCGTTAAAAACCAAGGGGCATGAGCAAGGTAGGTATCATCATTGAGCGGGAATTTATGACCCGCGTAAAAAACAAACAATTTATCATTTTAACGCTGCTCGGGCCGCTGCTCATTTCATTGGTGGTGATTGTGCCGCTGTTGATTGGCATGTTTAACGACGACAACCAAACCATTTGGGTGGATGACCAGTCGGGCTTGTTTGTAAACGAGTTTCAAAGCACCACCGGCCTCACCTTTTTGCCTTTGGAAGCAGGCGGTGTAGATTGGCAAGACTCCCTGAAAAATGCCGAAAACACCGGTATGTTAGTGATACCGGAGCAGTTCGACCTCTACAAGCCAGAGGGTTTTACGTATTATTCTACCAATCCGCTGGGTGTGGGTGCCAAAGACAATATCACGTCCACCATCCGCAACCGCATTGAAGCCATTAAATTGCAGGAATCGGGCTTGAGCAAGAGCTTTATCGACTCGCTCAAGAGCAAAGTGAGCATCGAAACCTTCAAACTCACCGAAACCGGGGTGGAAAACAGCAGCACCAATGCCTCCACGGGCTTGGGTTTTGCGGGTGCCTTTGTGATGTATTTGTTCATTTTTATTTACGGCACCATGGTGCTGCGCGGGGTGGTCGAAGAAAAATCGAATCGCATCATGGAAGTGATGGTTTCGTCGGTGCGGCCGTTTGAAATGATGTTGGGTAAAATTTTGGGGATTGCCGCGGTAGGACTGCTGCAATTTACCCTTTGGATTTTGCTCAGTTTTGGCATTATTACGGTGGCGCAGTCGGCCTTGAGTCCTGATACCCAGCAAGAAATTGTAGCCGCCAATGCCGAAACCCGCGGAGTGGGTATGCTCGACCCAGAGGTGCAGGCCGAGGTGGCGGCTTCGCAAGAAGACATGGGCCTTTCGTTTATCGACGAGCTCAAAACCGTAAACCTGCCCTATTTCGTGGGCATGTTTTTGTTTTACTTCCTCACCGGCTACCTGCTGTACGCGGCTTTATTTGCGGCGGTAGGCTCGGCGGTCGACAACGAAACCGACACCCAGCAACTGCTCTTTCCCATCACCGTGCCCATCATCATCGCCATCATTGTGGCGCAGATGGTGATACAAAACCCCACCTCGGGCGTGGCCTTTTGGTTTAGCATGATACCACTCACGGCACCTATTGTGATGATTGTGCGCATTCCCTTTGGCGTACCCGGCTGGGAGCTGGCTCTTTCAATGGTGTTGATGATTGGCGGCTTTTTGTTTACCACCTGGATTGCCGCGCGCATTTACCGGATTGGCGTACTCATGTACGGCAAAAAAGTGAGTTTGAAAGAAATCGGCAAGTGGCTGTTTTACCGTTGATCGGGGCGGTCATTGATTTAGGCACCAATACCTTTAACCTGGCCGTGGGCGAGCGGTCGGCGGCAGGTTTGCAGCTGCTCCACACCCACTCTCTGCCAGTGGGCTTGGGCAAAGGCGGCATCCAGCGCGGACTCATCACCTCTGAAGCCCAGATGCGGGCCTTGGATGCCCTGCAGCAATTGCAGCAGCAAGCCTTGGCACAGGGAGCAACCCAGTTGGTGGCCATTGGCACTTCGGCCCTGCGCAACGCCAGCAATGCTGGGGAGTTGGTGGCCGCGGCACAAGCGCAGCTCGACTTACCCCTGCGCATCATAGACGGTCTCACCGAAGCAGATTACATTTGGCAAGGCGTACGCCACAGTGGCGCTTTAAGCGATCAGCCTAGTTTAGTGGTCGATATTGGCGGCGGCAGCGTAGAGTTTTTGTACGCCACCCGCAGCCAAGTGCTCTGGAAAAGCAGTCTCGAAATCGGCATTGCCCGGCTCGGCGAGTTGTACCCGCTCACCGACCCGCTCCTGCCCCAAACCCTCGCCCAAAGCGAAACCTGGCTAAGAGAGCGGCTGCACCCGGTCATCGACCTCATTCGCAGCGAGCGCATCGCGCAACTGTGCGGCTCGGCGGGTTCTTTTGATGTTTTGATAGATTTGGAAGCGGCCGCCCAAGGCTTTACACCTGCCCGTTACAACCCCTTGCCCCTCGATCGTTTTATGCATTGGCATGAGCGGCTGCTTACCAGCGATCGTGCCCAGCGCAAAGCCCTGCCCGGCATGAAACCCAACCGGAAAGAGATGATTGTGTATGCCCTGCTGCTCATTCGCCTGCTCACCGATGCCATCCAGCCGGAGTATATACAATGCGCTTCCTGGTCGCTGCGCGAAGGGGCTTTGGCGGAGTTGGTGGGGATAGGTTAATGCGGATGGGGTTGCCGTAACGAGGTGGTGCTCTTTTTTCAGATTTACTAAACTTACCCAGCGCTGATTTTTGGCAGCCTACACCGCCCTTACCAAATACAACTGACTTTTGGCCCGGGTAACCGCCGTGTACAGCCAGCGCAAGTGCTGCTGCTCGCCCCCGTAGGCCTTCTCCATCAACACAAACACATGCGGCCACTCGCCCCCTTGCGCCTTGTGCCCAGTAATGGCATAGGCATATTTGAGGTGCAGGGCGTTTAAATAGGGGTCGTAGGTGCCAAAGGTTTCGGCATGTCGCCGCGCCCGCCACAAGTTTTGCCAATCGGCGGCCCCCAAACTGGCCTCCTTGCTGTTGAGCAAATCGAACAGCACCCGCTGCCGCAAATACTGCCGGTGGCCTTTTAAATCGGTATAGCTGAACTCGGCTTTGAGCCATTGCAGGCCCGCATATTCCTCTATTTCGGGGTCGAGGGCCTCGAGTTGCAGGGTTTCGCCGTTGGCGATGAAGTCGCGGTTCTTTAAAAAATGATTGCGCACCACCATGAGCTGCTCGCCAGGCAAGGGAAAGCGGCCGGCCTCGGGGTGAAGGGCTTTGCGGATGCGGACATTGAGCCGGTGCGCCCAAAAATTGCTGTAGGTCACAAAAACCACCGAATCGGGGTCGCGGCGGTACAAATCCAGGTACAGCTCAAGGGCTGCTTCGGTGCTTTGCACTTCGAGCACATCGCCTTCGAGTTCTGGCAGGTAGACGGGGGCTTGTTTGGCTTGGATGGCATCGCGGATTTGAGTGGCCAGCTGCAGGATGCCCGATTGACTTCCCTGGCGCTTTACTACCTGAAGGTCGATTTGGCGCACCCCCAATCCCAAGGCTTGCAAACGCAGCTTACTCAGCGCCGCCGAGTCGATTTCGTGCACAGGGGGCAATTGAAAAGGATCGCCCACGAGCACGAGGCGGTTCCAGCCGCTCGACCCAAAAACGTGCTGCAGCAGGTCGGGCAGCAAGCCGTTCATGTGGTACTGCCCCTCTTTGGTGGGCATGGAGTTGACCATGGAGGCCTCATCGACCACAAAAACCACCGGTTCTTCGCTTTCGAAATGTTTGAGCAGAAACGAAAAGCCGCTGAGCTGTCCCCCTTTGTCGAGCCGCTCCTCCAGCACATAAATTTGTCGGTGCACCGTGCTCGCCTGCGCACCCGTACGCGCCGCCAGCACTTTAGCTGCCCTGCCCGTTGGCGCCAACAGCACCACCGTGCGCCCCAGCTGCCGCAGGTAATGCACCAGTCCACGCATCAAACTCGTTTTGCCCGTGCCCGCCGAACCGCGCAGCAGCAGCGCCTCGCTGGTACCTTCGCTGTGAAGATAGGCCGCCAGCTGTGCCACGGCTGCTTCCTGCTCCGCATCTGGCGCATCGCTCAAGCCCGCTAAAATACCAGCTATGGCCTCGACTTCACCTTCTCCTGCTGGCTCCAAGCCGAAATACGAAGCCGTAAAGGCCCGTAAATGCGCCGCTACAGCCTCTTGCACAGAATCTGGATCGGCAGGAGAAAAGTTAAACCGCTGCATCCCCAAAAATACGTGGGAAACGCAGCTTTTTGGCATATTTTGTGCGGAAATGACAGCGAACCGCTTATTTTCGTAACATGGCCCAACGCATCCTCAGCTTATTGTTTCTCCTTTTTACCGGTTTTACCACGCAAGCGCAGTATTTGCTCGAGGGACAAGTGCTGGATGCTGAAAACAAACAGTCGTTACCCTTCGTCAACATGCTCGTGAATGAAGGCAAAACGGGGGTCATTACCGACATCAACGGGCGCTTTCGCATCCAACTCAGCGAGCCCATCCGCAGCCTCAAACTCAGCTATGTGGGCTACGAGCCCCTGCAATACCAGCACCCAGCCGGCAGTCAGCGCATCAACATAGAAATGCAAAAAAAAGCCTTTGGCTTGCAGGAAGTGACCATTTTAGCGGGTGAAAATCCTGCCCACCGCGTCATCCTGGAAGCCGTGCGGCGGCGCAACGACAACAACCCCGAAAAACTCAACAGCTTTCGATATACCGCCTACAACCGCTTTGTGGTCACCATCGATTCAAGCGACCGGCCATTGGTGGATACCATTGCTACTACTTTAAAAAAGCGCAAGGACCAGTCTGACACCCTCCTAACCGACTCCAGCAACTACGAAAGGGCCCAGTTTTTCCGCGCCCGTGACCTCTTCTTAAGCGAGTCGGTGAGCGAAAAAACCTTCCGTGCCCCCGACCTCAGTCAAGAGCAAATTATAGGCACCCGCACCTCCGGCGTGCAAAACCCCCTCTTTTTACTGTTGTCGAGCCAGTTTCAAAGCTTCTCCTTTTACAGCGACTACATTAGCATCCTCGACATCCGCTACCTCAATCCCATCTCGCCGGGCAGTACTAGCAAATACTTCTTTCAGCTGCAAGACACACTTTACGACGCCTCCGACACCATTTTTGTCATCAGCTTCAAACCCCGCCAAAGCAGCAACATCAGCGGCATGAAAGGGCTTTTGTACATCCACACCAACGGCTACGCCCTCCAAAACGTACTGGCCGAGCCTGCCGACACCATTGCGGGTTTGCAGCTGCGCATCCGGCAGCATTACGACCTCATCAACGGGCAACGCTGGTTTCCTACCCAACTCAATACCACCATCCTCTTTAAAAGTATTGACCTTGGCGGCATACATCCGGTGGCCGTTGCCAACGCCTACCTCAGCAATATCCAAATAAATCCACCTGTAAAGCGCAGCGACATCCAAGTCAACGGCAGCGAAGTGCTGCGCGACGCCACCAACAAGCCAATCGGCTACTGGGAGCCCTTTCGGCGGGAGGCGCTGAGCGAGCGCGACTGGGAAACCTACCGCTTCATCGACAGCATCAGCACGCAGTTTAAGCTCGAACGCCGGCTGCGGTATGCCTTGGCCGTGAGCACAGGCCGGCTGCCGGTGGGGCCGCTCGACCTCCGCCTGCGCGATATCCTTAGTGGCAACCGCTACGAAGGAGTCCGCCTGGGCATGAGCGTGGCCACCAACGACAAAGTGAGCCACTGGTTTTCGGCGGGAGGCTATGCAGCCTACGGTTTGAGCGACCGGCAAGGCAAGTACGGCCTCAACACCGACATCTTTTTCGATCCCCGCAAAAAATACAGTCTCAGTTTCTTTGGTCACAACGACCTCGTAGTAAACGGCGGCTACCAGCTTTTCAACAACCAAACGGGACTCATCAACACCCATCCCGACCAGCTCACCCAGTTTTTCAACCGCTTTTTCGACCGCGAGCAGGCCATTGGCGCCCGTTTTCGCTTCCTCAATGTGCGCTACCTCAGCGGCGACATCAGCTTTAAAGGCAGTTACCGCCAGCAAACACCTTGGTTTCAATACCGCTACTTGCCCTTGGCGCCTGGCTATCCCTCCGCTACCTTGCCCGAGGCCGCGGCTCCGCCTGCCTTTAATTATCGGGAAGCTGGGGTGCAACTGCGTTATGCCTTCCGTGAAAAAATGCTGCGCATGGCCGATCGTGAAATCACTGTGGAGAGCAAGTATCCCATCGTGCACTTCAATTTCCACAAAGGCTTTGCGGGTTTTGGGGGAGATTTTGACTACCACCGCCTGTTGTTGCGGGTCGAAAAAGACTTCATTATCCGCAATGCCGGCGTGTTTACCGCCGTGGCCACTGGTGGCGCCGTATTCAGCAACAGCTCGCTGCCCATTCAACAGCTCTTTTTTATGCGCGGCACGGGGCGCAACAATGGTTTTATGGTGCCGCTCAATTTCCAAACCTTCGACATGCATGATTTTTCCGGAAACCGCTTTGCACAGCTCAATTTGCGGCACAATTTTGAGTCGCTTTTCTTCAAAACCTACAAGCAGCAGCCCATTTTTGCCCTGCACCACAACAGCGGCATCAGTGTTTTAGACGCGCCCAGCGACCATTATTTTACCGAAGCCACCCGCTTTGTAGCACGCATAACCGATGCCCGCTTGGGCTACCACGAAAGTGGCGTTTCGCTCACCAACATTTTACTTTTGGGCGGGCGCTGGGGAGTAGGCATATTTTACCGTTACGGCCCGTACAGCAGTACCGAACTCGGAGATAATTTCGCCTTCAAACTCGCCTTAACACCCTAAGGGAGCTTTTCGGTCACAAAAATGACAGAAAGCTGAAAATTAATCATTTGAAAATATAAGATTCCCTATTTTCGCAGCGAATTTCATCGCAAAATGGTACTAGCAATCGTTATCGTATTTGTGCTTGGCTACTTGGCTATCGCA
Organism: Chitinophaga pinensis; assembly: GCA_945874665.1. Lineage (GTDB taxonomy): Bacteria > Bacteroidota > Bacteroidia > UBA7662 > UBA7662 > PNNG01. Next base: position 78,352 of record CAMCHJ010000007.1, read on the forward strand.
CTCGAGCATCCCCTTCACGTCAACAAAGCAGCCTCGGCCCTCATTACAGCAGTGCTGTGCTGGACCATTTTGGTGCTGTTTCCCACACCAGCCAACTTTTTTGACACCGAAATTTGGAAGCATTTTTTAGAACAGTACAGCTTGAGTCATGCCGTAGAAGGCATGAGCACAGGAGAGCTCTTTCAAGCCTTCACCAAATACGAGCTCAACCATCACTTGGGCACCATTGCTGAGATTTTATTTTTCTTGCTCGGCGCCATGACCATCGTCGAAATCATCGACTCACACCAAGGCTTTAAAGTCATTACCAACCGCATCAAAACCAAAGACAGCCAAAAACTGCTGATCATCATCAGTGTTTTGGCCTTTTTTATGTCGGCCGTACTCGATAACCTCACCACCGCCATTGTGATGGTGAGTTTACTACGTAAGCTCATTCACAACCCCCTACAGCGCAAAATTTACGCGGGCATGGTCATCATTGCCGCCAATGCCGGCGGTGCCTGGTCGCCCATTGGCGACGTAACCACCACCATGTTGTGGATTGGCGGTCAGATTACAGCGGGAAATATCATGCGAACTTTGTTTTTACCATCATTGGTTTGTTTGATTATACCACTGATAATCGTGGCTCGCCAGATGAAAGGCAGGGTAGTACGTGCCGCTTACGACTACAAAGTGGCCGATGAAATGGAATTGATCAAAGGCAGTCGCCTCATGTTCATTTTGGGCATCTCCGTACTCCTATTCGTGCCAATATTCAAAACAGTGACCCACCTCCCTCCATATTTGGGGATGTTGTTTGGGTTGGGTTTAGTTTGGATTACCTCTGAGTTCATCCACATCGACAAAACAGAAGAGGAGAAAAAGCCCTATTCAGCGATACATGCCTTGAGCAAAATCGATACCTCGAGTGTTTTGTTTTTCTTAGGCATCCTCTTGGCCATTGCCTCGCTCGAAAGTTTAAACGTATTGCGTGAACTCGCAGGCGTGCTCAATAATGTTTTTGGTGATATGCGTATCATCGTATTCATCATCGGCTTGCTTTCGGCCATTGTCGACAACGTGCCTTTGGTAGCTGCGAGCATGGGTATGTACGACATGGCCACCTATCCAACCGACCACTGGATGTGGGAATTTATGGCTTATTGCGCTGGTACTGGCGGCAGTGCCCTCATTATTGGCTCAGCAGCGGGTGTTGCGGTGATGGGCATGGAGCGCATCGATTTTATGTGGTACGTTAAAAAAATTAGCGGTTTGGCGCTCATCGGCTACGCTGCGGGTGCTGTGGTGTATCTGCTTACCTACCCGTTTTTTGCAGTTCACTAATGGAAATCATCCATACCCCGTTCGAAGGCCTGAAGGTCATTCAGCCCAAAGTTTGGGGTGATGCTCGGGGTCATTTTTTTGAGAGTTACAGCGAAGCGGCCTTCAAGGCGGCTGGCTTGCCTACCGATTTTGTGCAAGACAACCAATCGCTTTCCGCCAGTGGCATCCTCCGCGGTTTGCATTTTCAAGCCCCTCCTTTTGCGCAGGGTAAATTGGTGCGCGTGATTGTGGGCGCCGTGCTCGATGTGGTGGTAGACATTCGCAAAGGCTCCGCCACGTATGGTGAGCACCTCAAAATTGAGCTCTCGGCCGACAATAAAAAGATGTTGTGGGTACCTCCTGGTTTCGCACATGGGTTTTTAACCCTACAAGACGATACCATTTTTGTTTACAAAGTCACTGGTTTATACAACAAAGAAAGCGAAGGCGGCCTGTTGTGGAACGACCCGCAGCTGGGTATTGACTGGGGCGTGGCTGATCCGCTGTTGTCGGATAAAGACAAGGTGCAATCGAGCTGGGTGGATTTTGTGACGCCGTTCGAATAGCGGCTCCGTGTTTTGATCGAAATCGCAAATCATAAATCCGACGTCTTAAATCATAAATCTGAAATCGCCCCTTCGACAGGGCTCAGGGACCACCTTCGACAGGGCTCAGGGACCAGAAGAACTCAAAAAAATCCTAAATCGGCATTCGCTATTCGCTAATCATAAATCCGACGTCTTAAATCATAAATCGGAAATCCCTATCTTTGAGCATGGAGCTCCAACCTGAAATCCTTGAAAAACTGCAGCGTCTTGAAAAGAAGTACGCAGCCATGGGCCAAGACATGCAATCGTACCTCGAAGGCCTGATTTATACTGATTATTTGCCGTATTGGGACTATGTACACCTCGATGTGCTACTCAATTTACAGCATCCGCGCACCGATTTACCCGATGAAAAGATCTTCATCATGTACCACCAAATTACCGAGTTGTACTTCAATTTGGTGCTGCATGAGCTCGACCAGCTGGGAGAAGCCGCGCAGCCTGAAGCGAGCTGGGTACTGGCTCGGGTAACCCGCATCAACCGTTATTTTCAGGCCCTCAAAACCTCCTTCGGCATCATGGTCGATGGCATGGAAAAGGAGCAGTTCCTCAAATTCCGCATGGCGTTACTCCCAGCCTCGGGCTTTCAAAGTGTGCAATACCGTAAAATTGAGATATGCGCCACTGATTTTGTGAATTTGCTGGATAAGGACCACCGCACGGCCGAAGTGTTGAGGGCGCCTTTGAGTGAGCAGTTCGAATACATTTATTGGAAAAAGGGTGCCACAGAGCTGAGCACCGGGCGAAAAACCCTCACCCTCAAGCAATTTGAGAAAAAGTACCAAGAAGAACTCATCCGACTGGCTGAAAAGCAGCAGGAACTCAACTTATATGAGGTGTACCGCAGGCTCCCCGAGGGACCTGAAAAAGGCAAAGTAGCCGACGCCTTGCGTGAATTTGACGTTCATGTAAACGTAAATTGGCCGTTGGTGCATTATAAATCAGCCGTGCGCTATTTGCAGCAACGTCCTGAGAGTATTGCCGCCACAGGAGGCACCAACTGGCAGAAATACCTGCCTCCCCGCTTCCAAAAGCGGGTATTTTTCCCTGAGCTTTGGTCTGCAGCAGAGCTTGATGAGTGGGGCAAAGGCTGGGTGGAAGAAACGCTGCTGGGGCAATGAAAGACCCTGGTAAGCTCCTGCGCCTCTTTCGTGAAATGAACCTTTTGGCAGGTAGCAAGCGTGGTTATACCGTAAACGAGCTGGCCGACAAGATTGGCGTGAGCTACCGAACCGTTTACCGCGATATCAAAATATTTGAAGAAACGGGTTTTGAAATCATTCAAAATCCCCAGACCAAGCGCATGCGTTTGGCCCATGCGGGCGAAATCAGTGATAAGATGAACTTCAACAAAACCGAAGCCGGACTGTTGGAGCAGGCCTTGGTATCGCTGCCTGAGAGTCCTGTAAAACAAATGCTCTTCGATAAGGTGCATGCCCTCAGCGGTAGCGTACAGCAACTCAAGAGCTTGCAGCGCCAACAAACTGCCCATAATTTCCAGCTTTTAGCGCAGGCCATGCGCGACAAAAAGCAGGCGTTGTTGCTCGACTACAACTCGCCGAGCTCGCAGAGTGTGAGCAACCGCCTGGTGGAGCCCTTTGCTTTTAATGAGCGCCTTGATACCGTGTATGGCTACGAGCCTTCTAGCCGCAAAAACAAATTTTTCAAACTAGAGCGCATCGGTCAGGTGCGCTTAGAGCAAATCGGCTGGCAATTCGAATACATGCACGAGCAGCAAGAAACCGATATTTTTGGCATTCCTTTTAGTGAAGAAAAACTGGTAGTGCGCTTGCTTTTAGGACGGCTCGCCAGCAACCTCTTGCGCGAAGAACACCCAGCTGCGCTGCCGTTTTTGCAGCCTCAGCCTGATGGCCGAAACCTGCTCGAATTGAGGGTTGCGGATTTTCGGGGGATTGGTCGTTTTACTTTAGGATTGGTCGATGACCTCGAAGTGTTAGGTCCACTTGACTTTAAAACCTACCTAACCAAACTAGCAAAATTATTGCAGTAATTTTTTGTGGGCGGCAGTGGTGCTCCAGCCAAACAGTTAATTACGCCTTTATTAAGCTGTTCGAAGTACTTGAAGTACAAAATAGACAGCTGGTTAACTCTATAAATAGCTTCAATATAACTTGACAAGACGTGTCAATTCATGCCGATACCTTAGTATTATCAAAAGGAAAAAGACATGAAAAAGCACATCCAAAAGAAAGCACTACCCATCCTCATCATTGAGGACGTATTAGATTGTGTACCTGCCGACATCACCGATCTCGAAGCCTACTTCGCCGGCGAAACTGAAGAAATCATGACCCAAGCTGCCTAATATGCAAGCGGCTACACTCCCCACATTTTGGCGCTGGACTGGCTGGTCGATGAAACGCCCCCAAGCCCGCAACCTGCAACTGCTGCTCGATACCCATCTGGTAGTGCCAGCGCGCTTCCAGGGCCGCTACCGAGTTGATAAAAAAACACGCTTGCGATATACCTATGACCGCAAACTAGAACTCGCCCAAGTGGCTGTGGTGCAAGGTTACCAAACCCTCGGCTACCTGCCCCTGCCCGACGCCCAACTAGTTTATGGCTGGCGGCAATCCAAGCTCAAATACAGCTTCCGTATACTCGAAGCAGGCACCACTGCGTTCGGCAACACGGCGCTGCGACTGCGAATAACGATGCCATAGGCAGAGGAACGGCTTGTTCGGCTCGCATTGCAGATTTGATCGGGACGAATTTTGCATGTTTGCTACAGACTTCGTTTGCGAATGTGACTTACGGCAGCGTACTTTGTGACATGGCTACCATTTCAACCAGCAGTGCACCGAATCCGGTGGGACTGTATCCGCACGCGCGACGCGCTGGTAATTTATTGTTCCTATCGGGCATTGGTCCCCGTGCCGCTGGCACCGATGCCAACGACCCACAGGTACCGGGCTTGCAGTTAGACAAAAACGGGAATTTCGAAGCCTTCGATTTTGAAGCGCAAGTGCACCAGGTGCTCGCCAATGTAAAAGCCGTGCTTGAAGCGAGCGGCGCTCGCATGGAAGACCTTGTAGACATCACTGTGTACCTCACCGATATGAAGCGCGATTTTAAAACCTTTAACCGCGTGTATGCCGAGTATTTTAGGGAAATGGAGCCCAAGCCGTGTCGTACTACAGTAGAAGTTGGTGCCCTGCCCACCGCCATTGCCATTGAGCTCAAGTGCATGGCCGTTATCCCCGAAATATTATGAGCGCAAATACCGAACAAGCGGGCAAAGCTGTAAAAAAGTCTACGCATGACGCTGCAAACAAAGCAGCCATCGAAACTGCTACCAAATCAGAAGCGAATACCCTCCTTCACTTTGTACTTGGGTTAGCCCTTGGCGGCGGCTTGGTAGCAGGCATGCAAGCCCGCCTCTGGTGGCTCGAACTGTTGTGCTTGGCTGGCGTGCTGCTGTACGTTTTTCTCCGCTCGGGCATCACCAAAAGCATGCAAAAGAGGGCTGCTGAGCGTAAATCGTAGTGAATCTTGTATTTGAAGCCCGTTTTTTTTTTGAAATGAAGCTTATTTCAGACCCCGTTTGAGCCGCAAATCGAAAATTTTTAAGCTGTCATCTAGCAAAAATTCCTCACAAAAGTTGCGCTGATGGCGCCTTCAAAGCTTGTGCTTCCGATTCTCCATCAATAAAGGCAAGGTCCACTCGAGCTGCCGCTCAAACAACTGCGAACGCACTGGGCAATCGGTTTGCACACATAGGCTGCAGCTGCTGGGCAAACAAGGATCTACGTGGATGAAAAACTCTACCCGTTGTCCAAACTCCGACGCCACCAGCGCATCTACCAGCTGAATTTCGTCGTGCGCCTGTTGCACATCGTAATAACACGGCAAGGTCATGTGACCATCTACATGCAGCATGCGACCGTATTTAATGAGCCGCAGGTTGTGGAAGTCGATCCAGTCGGGACGGCGCTGCGCCTGCAACACCACGGCAAAGCGCTTGATGAGTGCCTCATCGGCTTCGTCCATCATGCCTGCCACGCTGGGTTGTAAAATGCGGTAACTGGTGTACATTAAAAACACACCAAAGCCAGCCGCCACCAAACTATCGAGCCAAAACCAATTGGTAAGCAGCACCAAGCCTAGTCCGAGCACCATCGCTAAAGTACTCCAAGCATCGGTTTGAAGGTGCCTTCCCCCCGCTAAAAGGGGCAGAGAATTGGCTATTTTTCCCTTTCGTAAGGCCAAACTGCCTAAAATATAATTGGCGAGTCCCGCTGCCGCAGTGATGGCCAAACCCAAGTCGAGCGACTGCAGCGGCTGTGGCGACCAGAGGTTGTAAAGCGATTTGCCGCCAATGATCAGGCCTGCCAGTCCGAGCAAGGCGCCCTCCACCCCTGCGGCCAAAAACTCTACTTTGCCATGGCCATAAGGATGGTTTAAGTCGCGCGGGCGTTGACTCAGCACCAAACTGTACCAAGTAAAAGCGCCGGCCAGCACATTTACCACACTTTCGCCCGCATCGCTGAGGATGGTATTGGAACCTGTTAGTTGCCAAGCGAGTAATTTGAGTGCTAAAAGCAGGGTGCCAATCACCACCAACCAACGTTGGAATCGAATTTCGTCGCTGTGAGAGGCTTGCATGGAGTAAAAGTAGGCAATAAAGGCGGTCGGCTGTCACCCTCCTTCAGGAGCCTGTGTAAATTGAATCAAATAGTGCGTGCTCGGGCACTCTATAGCGACCCCAAATAGCACCCCACATTTATGTTTGCACAACCCCGCTAAAGTAATTCAAAACCAAATAAGCCAATCATTGGTGTTCGGATACTTCTTTTACCCCCCTATGACCTTGTAATTAGAACTGGGCGGAGGAGGCACTACTCGTATTCACCGCAAAAAATGCGGTAAAAACCTACTTATTCACCGCACATCGACGCTTAAACTGCGCTCGTCAGTCTCAATACTTTATACAAACGTTGGTAGCCTCGGTAAAAAACTTCAGCGCCTCCCAGCCCCCTTCCCTGCCCACGCCCGAAGCCTTGGCACCTCCAAAAGGCGTACGCAAATCGCGCAGCAACCAGCAATTTACCCAAACAATGCCAAATTTGAGCTTGGCACTGAGGCGGTGGGCGCGCCCCACATGACTGGTCCATAAACCCGCCGCCAGTCCATACGCCGTATCGTTTGCTATGTGCAGCGCCTCCGATTCGGTATCGAAGGGAATGAGGGTTACTACGGGACCAAAAATCTCTTCTTGATTGGTGCGGCAACTGTTCGCAAGTCCTTCAATAACGGTAGGCCTGATGAACCAGCCCTTTGCACAGCGACCCCCAGGCTGCACGGCATGGCCTCCCGTAAGGATGCGGCCGCCTTCTTCTTGCGCCAAGGCAATGTACGACATCACCTTATTGAAGTGCTGCTCCGAGGCAATGGCGCCTAAATCATTGCCTTCTTCGGTAGGGTCACCTACCTTTAAAGCCGTTACCCGCGCTATAAAATCAGCACGGAAACGGTCGTAAATGCTTCTTTCAATCAAAATCCGGGAGCCACACAAACAAATCTCGCCCTGATTAGTAAAAGCCGACCGTACCGCTGTGCTCAGCGCCAATTCGTAATCGGCATCGGCAAAAATAAGGGTGGGGTTTTTGCCTCCCAGCTCTAGCGACAGCTTCTTAAACAGCGGTGCCGCCTGGCTGGCAATGGTGGCGCCCGTAAGTGTGCCACCGGTAAAACTGATGGCCTGCACATCGGGATGGATATTGAGCGAATTGCCAATGTTGGCACCTAATCCATGTAAAATATTGAGCACGCCGGCTGGCATACCTGCCTCGATGCATAGTTGGCTGAGCAAAAAAGCAGTCATCGGCGTTATCTCCGAAGGTTTGGCGACCACAGTATTACCCGCCGCGAGGGCCGGTGCAATCTTCCATGTAAACAAATACAATGGTAAATTCCAAGGCGAAATGCAAGCCACTACCCCCAGCGGCTGGCGCAAGGTGTAATTGATGGCCGTGCCGTCGGTGCTGTGCGACTCCGAAGCCGCATGCTGGATAGCCGAGGCAAAAAAGCGGAAATTATCAACCGCACGGGGAATATCCATGCGCATGGCGAGGGCCACCGGCTTGCCTTGGTCGCGACTCTCAGCCTGCGCCAATTCCGGCAACCGGGCCTCCATGAGGTCGGCTACCTTGTTGAGGATGGCCGCGCGTTGGGCCACAGGCATGGCCGACCAAACTGGAAAGGCTTCCTTGGCAGCCGCCACCGCCACTTCCACATCCATAGCGCTGGAATCGGGCAAACTGCCGTACACCTTGCCGGTGGCTGGCTCATAGTTGGGGAGACTTTGTCCCGATAAAGCCGGCTGCAGCTGGCCATTGATGTAGTTTTGTATGTGAAGAAGCATGGCGGTAGGATTAAAGATTTCCAGTGCGGCCCCCATCTACCGGCAGGTTAATGCCGTTGATATAAGCAGCGGCGGGACTCGCCAAAAAGGCAATGGCTGAACCAATTTCGTGGGCTTCGCCGAAGCGGCCGGCGGGAATTTCGGCTAGCATTTCCGCGGCCACATCAGAAACCTCATGGCCAGTTTTGGCAGCCTTGTTTTCAATGATGTTTTCTAAGCGCAAAGTGCGCGTAGCACCCGGAAGGACATTGTTTACAGTGATGCCGTCTATGGCCACCTCCAACGAGAGCGTTTTGGCCCAGTTGGCCACAGCGGCGCGGATGGTATTGCTCACGCCCAAACCTTTGAGCGGTTGCTTCACAGAGGTAGAAATAACGTTGATGATGCGGCCATAGCCCGCGTTTCGCATTCCTGGAAGCAGTTTTTGTACCAGAATGTGGTTGGCGAGCAGGTGACTGTTAAAGGCTGCGGTAAATTCTTGCGCCTTGGCGTTTTGGATGGGCCCGGCAGGCGGTCCACCCGTATTATTGACCAAAATATGCGCCACATGGCCCACATCTACCCAGCTTTGGAGTACAAGTTCAAGCATGCGGAGGTCTTGAAAATCGGCAGCAATCCAGCTGTGCTCTTGCTGCGCTGGTCGCGGCAAGGCGCTGGCTACTTCAATGAGCTTATCGGGATTGCGGGCCATCAGCACCACCGTGGCGCCCATGCTGGCGAGCAGTTCGGCGGCAGCTTTGCCAATGCCTTGGGTGCTGCCACAAACGAGGGCAGTTTTTCCAGTTAAATCAAGTTGTAGCATCTTTTTTTGCTTTGAGCGCCAAACGACGCTGTTGTTTTTCGTAAAAAGCACACACTTCCTGCAGGGCGCAGTCGGCACATTTAGGCGTTCGGGCCACGCACACATACCTGCCGTGCAATATAAGCCAATGGTGTGCGCGGGAGATCAGCATTTCGGGGAGGTATTTTACGAGCTGCTTTTCAGTTTCTAGGGGGGTACGCGACTTTTGGGTGAGTCCAAGCCGTGCCGACACCCGAAACACATGCGTATCAACCGCCATGGCGGGCTTGTCGAAGATCACCGAGGCGATGACATTGGCGGTTTTGCGCCCCACACCCGGCAATTTCACCAGCTCGTTGATTTCGGAAGGCACTTGGTCTTTGAACTCGTGGTGCAACATCTGCCCCAAGCCTACCAAATGTTTCGCCTTGTTATTTGGATAAGAAATGCTGCGGATGTAGCTAAAAACCTCGTCTACACTGGCCTCCGACAGCGCTTGTGCATCGGGAAACCGCTCGAAAAAGCGCGGCGTGGTGAGGTTCACCCGTTTGTCGGTGCACTGCGCACTCAGCACCACGGCCACCAACAGCTCATAAGGATTGCCGTAAAACAATTCCGTTTCTGCCTCCGGCGCTGTGCGGAGAAAATGGTCGATCACAAATTGGTAGCGTTCTTTGCGGCGCATAAGTGCTCGAAATTACACAGAAATCAGTGAAAAGTGGGCAGCAAAAAAGCAGTTGCATGCACAAGGAATTTCAACCCGCACCAAGTACCGCGCATGGTCACGCAACCAACACCTGTCCAAATTCCTGATAGCCATCCCCCAACCCATAAAATGGCGCTGGAGGTAGGACCAAATACTTAACGATCAATCAAACGCTCGCCGCGTAATCGAGCAATTGTTGCAGTCGCATTTTACTTGGTTCGAGGAGCGGGGCATTTAAAGCACCAATGATTTCGGCATATTCAGAGTAATCCTGCTGTAAATCGGTATCGCTAATGAGCAGGTGCTCGAATTGATTGCGATCCACCGGTGGTAGTTCATTAAAAAGATGCAGGAAAAGGAGATTGTTGGTAGAGCTTTGCGCCATAGAATGAATTTGCTTCTTAAACGGATGAAAGGGAGGCCTATTGCGGAAGTCGGAAATAAATTAATCCATGTACAGTCAGCATTTTGCAAGTGTGGATTTCGGCACCAAAAACACAACGGCAGTAGATTTATGATTATTTTTGCGCGCTAATAAAAAAAATGATACAGGTTTTAATGTTGATAGCCGGACTGGCCATGCTAGTAAAAGGCTCAGATTGGTTGGTGCAAGGGGCCTCGGGGCTGGCCAAAAAGTACAATGTACCAAATATCGTGATTGGACTCACTATTGTTTCGTTTGGCACCTCGATGCCAGAGATGCTGGTGAGCCTGCTTTCGAGCTTCAGAGGCAGTTCCGATATCGCCCTTGGCAATGTGCTGGGCTCAAATACGGCGAATGTTCTTCTCATTTTAGGACTGTCGGCCCTCATTTTTCCACTCACCGTACAGCGTAAGACCACTTGGGTTGAAATACCAGTTTCGTTGTTGGCGGCTGTATTACTAGGCGTTTTAGCCCACTTTGGCTTCGAAAGCACCGTAGACCAAAAAATGATTGGTCGCGGCGACGGCATCATCCTCCTCATTTGTTTCGCTGGCTTCATGTGGTACATTTTCCACCTCGTAAAAACAGGTAAAGATGTTGCTATGGAGCTTGATGGATTTGTACCCATGCCCCTCCGTAAAACCGTAATATTTATTCTTGTAGGGGTGGCTGCATTGACTTGGGGAGGACAGCTTTTTGTGGACAATGCCATCTTTTTAGCCAAAAGTTGGGGAGTCAGCGAGGCCTTGATTGGTTTAACAATCGTTGCCGTAGGAACTTCCTTGCCCGAATTATTTACCTCCGCCATTGCTGCTTACAAAAAACAAACGGATATCGCCGTGGGCAATGTAGTCGGCTCTAATATCTTTAATATCCTGTGGATTTTAGGCCTTAGCGCTACTATCAAGCCGCTGCGTTTTAATACTTCCACCAACTCCGATATCGCTGCCGTGATTGCCAGCTCGCTACTGCTGTTTGCGGTGATGTTTTTAGGCAAAAAGCACACGGTGGGGCGGTGGAAAGGATTGCTGTTTGTACTCCTATATATTGCTTACACCTGGTACTTGGTTCAACGTGGCTAAATGACCGAAAACCTGCTTTCACGCATCGAATGGCCGGCCGACTTGCGGCTGTTGTGGCCTGAGCAGCTGCCACAGCTGGCAGGCGAACTGCGGCAATTTTTGATTGATGCAGTGAGTGCGCAGGGCGGGCATTTTGGGGCAGGACTGGGCGTGGTGGAACTCACCGTGGCTCTGCATTACGCCTTCGACACCCCTAACGACCGGCTTATTTGGGATGTTGGGCACCAAGCATATGCCCACAAAATGCTCACCGGCCGACGGGCCGCTTTTCAGTCGAACCGCCGCTGGCAAGGCCTCAGCGGCTTCCCTTCCCGATCTGAAAGTATTTACGACGCCTTTGGCACGGGACACGCCAGCACTTCCATCAGCGCAGCATTGGGGATGGCCATCGCCGCTCGGCAAAAAGGACTAAACCAACGCTGGCATTTGGCAGTTATTGGGGATGGAGCCTTAACGGGGGGAATGGCATTCGAGGCGCTGAACCAAGCGGCAACCGAGCAGGTAAATTTGCTGATTGTGCTCAACGACAACGCCATGAGCATTGACCCCAATGTGGGTGGTTTGCAGGAGCACCTCAACGCTTTGCGTGTAGCTGCTGTCGCTCGGACGTCGATTTTTGAAACAATGGGCATTCCATATGCCGGCCCGGTTAAAGGTCACGACCTCCCCGCCTTACTCGAGGCCTTTGAACAAGCCAAAAAACAAGGCGGCGTGCAGCTGTTGCATGTAGTAACCACCAAAGGCAAGGGTTTTGCACCTGCAGAAGCAGAACAAACGCACTGGCACGCTACGGGTTTGTTCGACAAAATTAGTGGCACGCGTCAGGCTGAAAAGCCGCAGCTAGGGCCAAAATACCAAGACGTTTTTGGTCACAGTTTGCTAGAACTTGCCCAGCAATTCCCCAACATCGTGGGCATCACTCCGGCCATGCCGAGCGGCTCGTCGATGCTTATTATGCAGGAAGCCTTGCCAGCGCGTTGTTTCGACGTGGGCATAGCCGAAGCACATGCCGTGACGCTGGCAGCGGGCATGGCCGCAGAGGGACTCAAACCATTCTGCGCCATTTACAGTACTTTTTTGCAGCGTGCCTACGACCAGCTCATCCACGACGTGGCCTTGCAACAACTGCCGGTGGTGTTTTGCATCGACCGCGCGGGCTTGGTAGGCGCCGATGGTCCTACCCACCACGGGGCCTTCGATCTAGCTTATTTACGCTGTATTCCCAACCTCATAGTAGCCGCTCCGCGCAACGAAGTACAACTACGCAACCTGCTTTTTACTGCAGCGCAATACGAAGCTGGACCCATCGCCATCCGGTATCCCCGTGGAAATGGCCAGAATGCAGCTTGGCAGCAGCCTTTCAAAACAGTGACCCTCGGAAAAGCCGAATGGCTAAAGACAGGCGGCAGCACTTTGGTCATAAGCGTTGGGCCCTTGGCCGAACAAGTGCAATTGGCCATTGCAGACTTACAAGATGTGGCCCACGTTGACCTCCGTTTTGTGAAACCACTCGACACCGAAATGCTCACAGCAGCGCTACAATACGCGCATGTTTTAACCGTAGAAGATGGTTGCGTAGCAGGCGGTGCTGGCAGTGCCGTGGGCGAATGGCTCTTGTTAAACGGCTTCAAAGGCCGTTTTCAGTCGCTCGGACTGCCCGATGCTTTTGTGCCGCACGGCTCGCCCGACGAGTTATATCGCTTCTGCGGATTAGATGCTGAGGGCATCAAAAAAGCACTACACAGCTTGCGCCAGTAAACTGCATGACCGAATGCTTCGCCTAAAGGTAAATAAGGCGAGCCAACTACTGCTTCACCAAACGCATCCACCGCACGGCTTCACCACTGCTATAGCGGAGTAAATACACCCCAGCTGGTGCCGTAGTCAAGTCAATTTCAAGCTGTGCAGCCAGACTGCTGTACTGCTGCATGACGCGGCCTTGCACATCGGTAATTTGCAATTGATAGGCGGAGCCGTTTTGTGCGGCCGGCTCAAAAACAAACACGCCCGTTGATGGATTTGGATATACCCGGAAGCCAGTGGTGCCAAAATCCTGCACTGAAGTCATAAAGTACGCAAAATCAGTACTTCGGAACGAGGGACAGTCGTTATCCGTGATTTCAAGTGTGTAAATACCGCTTGCCTCAGGGCGCATGCTGCGACTGGTATCGTTAGGCAACAGCTGACCGTTGAAATACCAGCGGTACACATCAGCCGCGTTGCGCGAGCGCAGACTATCGACCGTGCCGTTTTCGACCTCAGCAACCGGCGCTGCCAAAACTTCAACAGTAAAGCTACCAGCTACCGAACAACCACCACTGTTACCCGTAAATTGAATGGTATGGGTACCAACGCCAGCATTAGCAGGATTAAAAATGCCGAAATTAACGCCTGGTCCACTGTAATTACCACCGCCAATACTGGCTTGGTTGAGGAGCAAAGTGGTGCCACGAACGCAAAGCGGAGCCACCGCTGCAAAAGTAAGGGCAGGCACAGCGGTAATGTTAATGCTTGCCGTGGCACTGTTAATACATCCCGTTTGGGCTGCCGGTGCAGTTGTGTAGGTTAATGATACCAGTCCACTTCCGGCTATCGCTGGGTAGAGGGTATCGTTGGAAACACCTGGTCCGGACCAACTGCCCGCAACAGCAACCGCTGGAAGCACCACAAAGGCCTGAGCCACGCAAACTGGCATCAAAATAGGCAAAGTAAGTTGTGGCAAAGCATTCACCGCTACTAAAAGGGTATCGTTGCTCACACATCCAGCTGCATTGCTTACGCTGTATATCAAAGTATGGGCGCCTGTGCCCGCCGAGGCCGGTGAAAAACTACTGCCCGTAACGCCAGGGCCACTGAAAGTACCGCCCGCTGGGGTAGCCGTAAGCTGCACAACGCTGCTGTTTAGGCAAAAAGACTGCACGGACAACTGGAAATCAGGTGCCGGTGGAGCAAAAACAGTTATGGTAGTGGTATCGCTGCTGCCGCATCCAGGCAGGCTATACACAATGCTGTGAACGCCAACACCTGCCGTGGCAGGGTTAAAGAGACTGTCGTTTACAATGCCAGGACCGCTATATACACCGCCACGAGGCAAGCCTGCAGTGAGGACTTGCGTTAAATCATTGGCACAAAATGGCGCAATGGTATCCAAAACGGCATTTAAACCGGCTTGTACCACCACCGAAAATTGCCGCACGAGTGTATCACTGCCCGCCGTATTGGTGGTGATGAGCGTTACATTGTAAACACCAGGTGTATTGTATTGTATGTTGGCTGGATTGGCTGTGGTGTCAGTAGCTGGCGTTCCCCCTGGAAAAAGCCACAACCAACTGCTGGGTTGATTGGCGCTTTGGTCGCTGAAGCTAATTTGTCCGCCTACACAAATGCTATCGCCCGACTGCTGAAACCCAGCCAGCGGCCGCTGCACTGGTGGTAAGCAGCTCAAAGAGGTAGGCAGGGTGAGCCGGCGTGGACTGTTTTGCATCACCGCAAGCATTCTGGTAGTTTGGTCGGCAGTAAAAATATTCATACAAGCATCATCGGTATAATCCATGTAATTCTGCACCATATCTACGGTACCACAAGACACGTGGGTAATGGGACACCCAAAATTGGACGCATCTGAAGAAGGCGTATCCCCACAAAAGTCATCCACTGAGCAACCACCATCTCCCCAAATATGGCGCAACCCTAAATAATGCCCAACCTCGTGGGTAGCAGTGCGCCCACGGTTGTAAACACCGCTAAATGGATTGAAAGGCGGGCGGCCAACGGAGCTGTAAAGCACCACGATGCCATCTGTATTGGCGCTGCCACCACCGCCTAGTCCTGGTAAACCCGAACCCGTAGGAAACTGCGCATAACCCAGCAAGCCACCATTTAAATTGGCTACCCAAATGTTCATGTATTTAGTAGGATCCCAAATGGTAGCAGGCTTTACCGTGCTGTTCATTGCACCTGAGCTCCAGGCGGTGGTATTTGGAAATGCATGGCGGATGATGCCCGTAGTAGGATTGCCCAGCGGGTCGCGTTGCGCCAAACAAAAGCTGATGCCTGTATTTACTGCTGCTGGCCTAAAAGCCACCGGGGTATTGACGGTATCGGGATTGGTGCGTAAAAAATCTTCATTTAACACCTGTATTTGCGAATGCACTTGTGCATCACTGATGTTCCAAGGATTATTTTCAACTTGATAAATGATGTGTACGACTACCGGTATCACATATTCTGATTCCGTTTGGCCATTTAGCCGCAATTCAGCAATGCGCTCGGCAATCCATCGCTCAAACTGCTCATCCGTTTCCTGCAAACGCCCTTGGTTACGCAACTGTTGCTGCATTTCGGTGGTATAGCAACGAACAACTTCTTGCGCATGCATTGTCAATGTCAGCAAGAGGGAGATTAAAATAGCGAATATAGGTTTCATCATAATGAGTCCAGTAATTTTAAAACAGCAGCGGAAGGCCAAAAGCCGTTTCAATCAAAAGTGAAAGATAATTGATATCGATTTATACCCTACAAATCTATAAAAATACGATTGCAAAACCTCAGCACCACCTGCCACAGGTTTAAATGCCTTTAAAATAGTCCTGCGGTACAAACAAAATTTATCGCACAAACAGCTGTCTGCAATCAAAAAAAAGGGCTGAGCACATTTCTGTCCCAGCCCTTTGCTATTTTAATGATAAGATTTTTAACGTCTTATGACCACTTGGCCGTTTTGCACTTGGTTTTTGAATACAAAGCGATAGTTGTAAACTCCTGTTGCCAAATGCTCTGTGCGGATTTCGTGGCGTTCGTTCAGTGACAAGTCAATCGTTTGAGCACGAACAATCCTACCCAACTGATCACGTAATTCTAAAGTACCAACGCCTTCGCTCATGCCAAAATCAAACATCACAAACTGATCAGCCGGATTCGGATAAACCCTATTCAACAAATGATTTACCGATTCAACGCCAACCGCTGAATACTGTACACAAGCTGTATCGTTGGAAGCCGTCGTGTCACTCGCCCAACGTGTATAAGCACAGAGTCTCACATTACCGCCCGTAGTCGGCGTCCATGCCTGTGTAAAGGTATGGTGGATCGTGTCGTTTGGCTGAATGGTGCGCGTAATCGCGTTTGCATTGATCTCAGCACCATTATTCACTCGGAATGCCACGTCAAAACCAGTTGCCGGCACATTTCCGTTGTTACGAACAACCACCTTAACGGTATAGGCTTGGTTCAATTGTGGGGCATCTGACACCAGTGGCGTCAATATCGCATCCATGGCAACGTCACTAACGTTGTTGGCTGTTACAAATACAGTTACGGTATCAGATTTAGTACAAATGTTATCCGTTAAACGTAATTCGTAGCTCGTTGTTACGATTGGGTTTACCCGCACAACCGCTTGGTTCGAAGCTACTACAGCACCCGTAGTCAAATTGGTCCAGGTAGCAGGATAACCACCACCAATGCGCATGTTTGGACGGTTTACACTGCTGCTCGAATTGAGCGTGTTACCACATACACCCGCTGCGTCGGCATTGTACCAATACGAAGAGGTGGTAGGCATAGCGGTCATCCGAGTTATAGAATTTGATGTGAAGGCAGTATTGTTGAAACAAACTTCCACCACAATATTGCTCGTACCATTCCAGTTAAACGGCGTTTGGAAATTATGGGTATTCCAGCCAGCCACATCGGTAAACGAAGGAGTTGTAAAAACCTGCGTTACAGGAGTAACCCACGAAGTAAGCGCTGTTTGCGTGGTCGCACCCATGCTAATGGTATAATTCTGAAGCGCTGTACCTGCAGGTGTAACTACATCAAAAGCCAAAGAACTCAATGCGCCAGGCGCAATGCCTGATGCCGTTAACTCAGCAGCGGTAATGAGGAACTGCTGACGGGCACCCCACCAGTAATTACCATAACCTGTTGGATACGTTGTACCAGTATTTTCGAGAATGCCAGTACCAAGTGTACCCAAGAAACTTGAACCTGCTCCCCGCAGCGTAGCTGTATCGCCTGCCAAAATGGTTGTATCTAAACCAGCATTTGGCACAATGTAATCATCACGGAACGAGCCTAAGCTAGCAGCCTGCGTGTAATTGGCATTGCTATCACGAGCAACGACCGTGGCAGCAACGATTACGTTAGCAGCAGTTGCAGCCGGCAGTGTGCCCGTCCAAGTACCTGCCATGCTTGTACCTGCAGTGCGTGTAAGCAAAATTGGCGTTTGTGCAGTGCCAGCAATTGTGTAGCGCATCAATACAGTATCAATACCTCTACCACCCGCATTATCACGTGCAAAAATGGTAATGGCACGACTGGTCGGTGTGCACTGATTGGCCGCTGGTGTTACTGTGAATGAATCAATAATAGGTGGGAATAAATCCGAACCACCTACACCATCAAATTCAAAGGCACCCATGTCTGGTGCGATACCTGTGCCGCCTGGACGGTTCGTACCGTTAAAATCTGTATTTGGAGTGCCTAAAGTAGCAATCACTACACCTCCAGACTCTATTGGGGTAAGCGTGCCAGTCGGTATCGTTAAATTAGTAGGCGAAGTAAACGGAGGCAGGCTATTGCCAATTGGTGGTACCGAAGCGGCATCATTGTTGGCATTACCTACAGAAGAAATCAATTTCCAATCGTTCACAGTCACGTGGTTTCCAGCGGCAGCTGTTGTGCCAAGCTTTCCAACAAAACTCTGCGGATGAACAGGAACGTGATAAGCATTGTTGTTCATCGTCAAATTCGTGAAGTTGTAGCCGGAAGGCAACCAAACCGCCATAAAGGTGGCAATTGCGGTTCCCGTTGAGGTAGCATCAATGGCAAAAATGTTATTCCGTACATCTCCAGTCACAGCTGCACTGGTAATCCCAAACGCGGCGGCGGCAGCACCAGCCGTAGTTACGTTGGAATAAGTGCCATACAAATAAACGCTGTTGTAATGAACCCTATAATTTATTCCACCAGTCAATCGAATACCAAAGGCATTAAAGGTGTTGCTCGTGTTCGAATAGTTTAAGGTGCGCAGGTCATAAATTACGTTGTTCACGATGCGTACGCTGTCGCCAGAGTTCACATTGATACCCCAAGCACCCCAGCCACCTGTATTGAGGTTTTTAACACCCGAAATACGGTTGCGCTCAATAACAGCGCCTGGACTGGTGCTCACCTCAACCGCTGCTTGTGATGTTGCTGTTGAAGACACCAAATTGAATATTTGGTTATCGCGAATACGTAAATTGAAGGTATTGGTTACGTCTACACCTCTAAAAATCACAAACTGAGAGGTGTCTGTTGAACCAATTTGTGAGTTTTCTACTAATGTGCCATTGTTAGTACCCGCCGAAGCTCCTCGCAAGAAAATACCATAATAGGCCCTGCTTACACCAACGTTTCTAATTATGAGATTGTGTAATGAATCTGCTGTTGTAGAAGTGGTGATGTTCGCATTACTGGCTACAATACCGAATGTTGAGGTGACTGTATTTGAACCCCCCACAATGTTAACATTGCTAATCGTGCTGTTACGAACAGGCGCTATGATTCTTGAACGCAGTAAAAGAACCGCGCTATTGTCAGAAACACTATTACTGCGGATGGTTAAGTTCCTAGTTGTTCCTGTAGCAGTGTTCGCACCGTTGATGTGAAAATGATTTACACCATTTAATACGATCAAACCATTGCTGCCTGAAAAAGTACCCTGAATCAATACATTTGAACGGGAGCTATCTGGACGAATGGTCATTGGGTTGGCTGCAACCATTCCTGGCCGGTTGTTGATCACCAACGGGAAAGTTTCACCTGCACTGTACAGGGTATCGATAAGCAGGAAGGTAGTGGGACCAGTAATCAACCCGTTATTGATGAAGTTTACGGCCGTAGTTAGGTTGTTGAAATCAGAAGGACCGCTCGTTCCAACTCTGTAAGTACCTGATACATTTGTTAAAATGAGGTACGACAACAAGCTTGGAGGAGGTACCGCATTGGCAAGGTGTATGCCCAAACCACCCAAAGGCGCAGTTGTAACGGTGCCTGTGGCACTCCGAACCGCAACGTAATATTGTATGGTATCAAAAACAGCGACACCACCTAATGCGGCGTGATTGATAGTGAACGCGTAATTGTTACCTGTGATGGTAGGTAAACTATCAACTAACCAGGTAGCCTGTGTGGTTTTTTTGTAAAAAATACGTGCACTACCAGCTGTAATGCTGCTGGCTGTGTCTTGAATATTCACCAAAAAGGGACGTGAAGCTACAGGCAAGGTATCCCCAAGTGCAGTTAATGAAATTTGGGCAAACTGTGCGCCTGTAAATTCATAGGCTCCGATATCCGGCGTAGTTGCGCTTCTGGCTGTACCAGCAACGTCGGTTGCCACATAGCTTATTGGGGTTCCTTTATTATCTAGGGCGATGTTTGTTGGCACCAACAAACTTGACGATAAGAAATTAGGCACCAAGCTTAAGCTCATCGTGTCTCTACCTGTACTTGCCCTCCATGTTGCTACAGATGGAAAATCCAAATTAGGGGTGTTTACACGGAACATATTGGGTGGTACCGTGCCTCCCAATACAAAGTTGTTATTTGAACTCTCTAAGCTATCCAATTGCGATTGGTCTACCAATCTAAACAAGCGAAAGGCAGTAGGTAAATTACCTCCTATTGGATTCACTTCAAAATGGTTATTTCGAACTACAATCTTAGACCACCAAGGCGTTGCCACCGTGCCACCTGTCATGCTGATAGCAGCCTGGGAGGTGGAAGTCGAAGTAGTTATGATATTGTACACAACTGTATTATTGATTACTTCAATCGCATCACGCGGATTCATTGGCGTAAGCGTTGATGCACTGAATGAGCCCGTAATGTTTAATGGTGTGATGACCAAAGTAGTACCTGTGATCGTACTGGCTTGAAAACCATTGATTACATTGTTATACAAACGATTCACATTGGTTGGCACGAGCGTATCGGAATTTGGATTGGACATCAAAATACCTGTGGCACTCATGGCACCCGATATAATATTTGAAGAAACATCCGCATTGATATTGTTCGCTGTCCAAATACCTGCTCCTATTGTCGAAGTCCCGCTAAAATTAGTAAACTGGTTACTAGTAATGGTGGTTGAAAACTGGTTGAGGGCATAAACCGCGCGATAAATATAACTCGTAAAGGTATTAGAAACGATGTTGTTTAAGCTCGAGAAGGTGTTTGACGCTGGTCCATCTAACCAAATAGCATAATAAAAGCCACTGAAACTGTTATTGATAAATAGGCCATTACTTCCACGATAGATGATGCCATTGTTAAAGGTACTGTTGGTTTGTGGAATATCAACGAAACTACAACCGATCACTTCTCCACTCGCTAAGGCACTTGAATAAACAAGACTACCTTGACCAGCACCCCCTGGATTGATGGTGCGACGGAATGTTAGATTTTGAAATGAAATTCTATTGGCAGTATTGATTACAAAATGTGAACGATTGGTGGTGGTAGCCGAAGCCGTATCTTGAATTAAAATGACATCGGTAGCCAAACTCGTTGCGCTATTGAAAGTAACTGAAAAGCCACCCGAATTTGGGAAGTTAGGAATGGTGTAACTGCCAATGTAAGTGCCCGGATTAATTAAAAAACTCACGGCGCCTGTCACACCACACTGCGCCAAAGCTGCTACTGCGGCTTGTACTGTAGGATAATCCGCCGTTGCACCACCAACGGTGTAAACACCCGATAAGCCTGTGCATAAATTCAACATTAAAGTATCGTTGACCACGTTATTATCGGCTCCCAAACCATTGGCATTGGTAGCCCAAACTTTGACCTGATAAGTGCCATTCGCAGGAACATTGATCGGTGCGGTGAATGTGTGGTCAAAATTCTGTCCTGGACTCAAAGCAGGAAAAATCGCAATACCTGGATTTAGAACCGGCGGATTGGTGCCTAATTGATATCCGAAATCTACTTGAGCGATAGGGTCAGCTGCAGCATTTTGAACGCGAGCAGTCATTGTATTGGTACCCACTGTCAAGGTAATGGGAGAAATCAAACTCGCCAAGCGCGCATCGCGACCACTGGCTGGGATGTAGGAAATACCACCCACAAACTGACGAGGCGTGTTTACGTGACCGGGACGTGGCCCGCCATAACCTACGTTAGTGCCTGTATAAATGGTTGCAAAAGAATTAAAAAACGTATCGACATTTCCAACGGTAAACGACTGATAAACAGGCGAACCATTCGAACCTGTAGGCACCCCTACGTAAAAGCCGTAGACGCTTCCAGCTGGAATCAACAAGGGACCACCTGGCATGGCGATGCGAGAAAACACAAAACCGCTTGGTGCAGTTGAACTCGCCTGACCAACGATTGTTGGCTGATTCGGCAATAACTGTGTAAACGCTGGGTTCGTGCCTACTGCTGGATTCCCGTTAATGGGAGTTGTAGAATACCATACTTCCAATGAAGTAGCTGCATTCAAAGTACCCGACAAGGCAACAAAAATACTGTCAAGTAATATAGCACTATTGGCTCTTACATTGAAGGTAATTCCTCCTGAACCGGCACCATTTCCTCCTGTTAAAGGTGGTGAAGTGAAGAGATTTAATTGCGCCTGCCCTGAAAAGGACAGAATTAACAAACAATATACCAGTAAAGCTTTTTTCATTTCAAGGACTTTTAATTAAATATAGGGTGGCTAATTTAGCGATTAAAAATGTAGCGGCATAACTTTGCGCCATACATTGCTACTCAATCTTTATTTAACATCAAAACCATAAAGAAAGCCAAATCATTCTTTTACAGCTGAAAATCACGTTTTTTTCTGCAAAAAAAAGAGGCCTTTCATGTAGTTTTGAGGGGATGAATAAAATCGGTACCGACCTCCCCTTTGCTGCCGCGCAACTGCGTGCTGGCAAACTCGTGGGCATTCCTACTGAAACGGTGTACGGCCTCGCTGCCAATGCCCTCGAAGCACAGGCGGTAGCCAGTATTTTCGAAGCCAAAAACCGGCCCGCGTTCGATCCGCTGATTGTGCATTTGGCCAATTTTGAGCAGGCCGCAGCCTTTTGCACTGCAATTCCCGACCTGGCCTATCGCCTCGCAGCGGCTTTTTGTCCAGGTCCCATCACCTTCATCCTCCCAAAAAACCACCACATCCCCGATTTGGTAAGTGCGGGCCAGCCCACCGTGGGCATCCGCATTCCGAACCACCCACTCACCTTACAATTGCTGCAGCAACTTGATTTTCCTTTGGCGGCGCCGAGTGCCAATCCTTTTGGCTATGTAAGTCCTACCACCGCCCAACACGTAGCCGACCAACTCGGCGATAAAATTGCCTATATATTAGATGGAGGGCCCTGCGAAATCGGCCTCGAAAGCACTATCATCGACCTCAGCATAGCGGTTCCTAAAGTGTTGCGTTTGGGGGGATTGGCTTTGGAGCAGTTGGAAGCGGCCGTAGGCCAAAAATTGACCTTGCAAACCAGCAGCTCCAACCCGAAGGCGCCGGGCATGCTGCTCAAGCATTATGCGCCTAACAAAAAATTAATTTGGGCCGATGCTGCGCCCCAAACCCCAACTGTTGCCATGGATAAAATCGCCTGGCTTCGTTTCAGCGAGCCTTTGGCGCACGTTCCCCTGAAGCAGCAGTTTGTGCTCAGTCCCTCGGGCGACTTCAAACAAGCTGCCAGTCGGCTGTTCGCCCTCTTGCGCGAGCTCGACCAAAGTGCTTACGATCTTATTTTGGTAGAAAAAGCGCCTGAAACAGGACTTGGCCGCGCCATCAATGACCGGTTAAAGCGAGCAGTTACTCCATAACAGGCCCATTGGTTGGCCTGCACCTATCCCTGACATCCCCAAAAACCGGGACCGATCATGCCAAAATGATGCGCTTTAAAGAGCTGCCCAACAGATGTAGGCATTTAAAAACATAAAAAACAAGGCTGGCAACGAAATCCATAGACTGTCTCTGCGCTGCACCCGCACCACCAAAGCTGCAAACATCAACAGGGCCAAACCCAAGGAAGAAAAAATAAGCAGGGGATTGAATAACAGGCCTACTAAAAGTCCCGCCGCTCCCGCAAACTCTAAAATGATGGTCATCAAGCCAAGCTTTTCTAAATCGAACCGCTTAAATTCCTCCTTCATATGGGGTGTTACGAAGTAAGAAATACCATACATAAAAAATGCCCCGCTTGAAAAGAGCACCAAAAAGGTGTTGATGGTCATCATTGTATTGCTAAAGTGCTGTTCCTACTAAGAACAAACACAAAAGCAAAAGGATGAGTGAAGGCAAACGTTGTTGAAAAGGATTTTTGGCTTTGAAGTGAAAATACTGAGCCGAAACCATAAAAAAGCCCATGAGTGCCGCCGAAATTATGATAAACTCGGGGTACCAAATACCCACCAAAAGCAAGGTAGCCAGCGCGATTTTTGAGGCGCCAACAAAGCTTCTTACCACAACGCTCAACCCAAACTGGTTAAACTCCTTCTCTACATTGTGGAATCTAAAAATCCACACAAAGGCAACAGATACAGCAATGGCCATTTGTACTACGGCGTTGTAATTTTCCATCTCATTCATTTAATAACTCTAAAGTAGTAAGTAAATTTGGCTTTACCGCAAAAGGCCCGTTATTGTTCATGATGCCCACAAAAAGACTTTGCAAAATGGGTGCATCACATCCTTACTACTAACTAAATCTTTGAAACATCCAACCTGCTCTTGGGTAAATTTAGCACATACCCCAACAGCTTTACCCCACCTCTCATACACCACCCCAAAAAAATCAGGCAAAAAAAAAGGACGACCTAAGCCATCCTTCTGTGTAGCGAGGACGAGAATTGAACTCGTGACCTCAGGGTTATGAATCCTGCGCTCTAACCAACTGAGCTA
>CAMCHJ010000008.1 GCA_945874665.1 Chitinophaga pinensis
TTCTAAATCAAAAATTGTCAAATCGGTCAAACCAGTGTTGATTGTAGTCCAATTGTCCCCATTATCTGTGGAGTAAAAAACACCATTGCCAAATGACCCTGCAACAATTAATTGTGAGTTGCTGGCAAAACCTCTGTAAGAGCCTGAAGCAAGTCCGCCTCCTAACAAAGTCCAGTTAGTTCCATAATCTAATGAGCGAAAAACGCCAGTTCCTATCGGTCCTCCAGCAAATAATGTATTTCCTTTACTTTCAATGGCTCTAAAATTCAATGCTCCGTTTAATCCATTATTGATGGCAACCCAGTTTGCACCAAAATCAACACTTTTGTAAATACCAGCACCATTTGTGCCAACAAATAATGTATCATTAATAGCGGTAATAGCTCTTACATCGGTTGTTGATAATCCGGCAGCGCTCCAATTGTCTCCTTGGTCTGTTGACATAAAAACACCAGTTGGCCCAACATAAAACAATCTTGTTCCTACATTAAGAATTCCGCTTCCTAACAGATTAGTTAATCCAACACTTTTTGAAACCCAAGTTGCTCCATTGTTAGCACTTCTGAAAACACCTTGGCTAGTACATGTATAAATATAATTGTTATCCCTTGTATAACCCCTTGTTGGACCAACAGCATCATTTCCATTATTGGATGATGTATAATTGGCGGCACTATCGGTAGATAGATACGAGCCTGTTTGACCACCTGCAAAATTATAAATACCATTTGTTAATAATGCCTGCATGTTTAAGCCCGTAGTTCCTGTGCATTGTTGCCACTGTCCAGATGAGGAAAAACTTATGCAACACAATAGAATAATTTGTAATGTTATTTTCTTCATAATCTTATTTTTAAAAATTTAAGAACCAAAAATATCTTGGCTAATTGTGGCAATAGTTTAAATAAGCATACACAAAAAATGTATGGTGATACGCTACTTAATTGAAGTATAAAAGTCAATCGGCAACTCTTTCTACACGGAAACCTACAGCTCGCCCCTTTACAAACTTAGGCGCTCCCACTGCTCCCTTCAAATAAATCCATGGTGCAGGCAAGGTGTCATTATCCCCGAGCTGCAGGAACGTATTAAAGAGACCTTTTTCTCCCATCACTTCCTCACAAGACATGCCAATAACATTTATTTGATATTGACCTTTTGGAAATTTCACACCAGCTATCGTTTCATGAGTCAAAATTTCAACAATCCCACATGGTGGAGTTTGTGGCCCTTGCCCATAAGCGGAAATACTAAAGTAACTGAATAAAAGAAATTGTAGTTTTATTATCATCATCTTAAATATTTGATTTTTAGTAAGATAATCGTGAAGACAAAAGGTTTAATTCGACTTTTGATTTAAATTAAACTTGACCACAACTTCTTACAATCCGTAAAACCGGCTATAGTTTGGTGCAGCTTAACTAAAAATCGACAACAAGCATTTAGTGGCCTTCGCCTAAACAACAAATAGATGATAACTGCGGAGCCTTGCTTGGTAAGCCGAGTGATGCAAAATACGCCGTCTACTAAAGCAAAAAAGCCACTCGCTTTCGCGAATGGCCTTCAAAACAGAATAAATAAATACTTAGTCTTCAGAACGTGGCTCGCGGGGAGCACGCTCTTCACGAGGACCGCGGTCTTCGCGCGGGCCGCGGTCGCGGTTGCCGTCGCGTGGACCACGGCGGTCGCCACGATCACCACGGTCTTCGCGGCGTGGACGGTCGGCTTGCTCTGGCATGCCTTCAGGGCGTGGTAAAAGCGCCTTCACCGACAAACGGAACTTGCCCGTCTTCGGATCAACTTCTACCAATTTCACGTCGATTTGATCGCCTTCTTTGTAGATGCCATCCATGGTTTCGATGCGTTCCCAGCTGATTTCGCTGATGTGCAACAAGCCATCTTTACCTGGCAAAAACTCTACAAAAGCACCAAATGGCATGATTGAACGCACCTTGCCTTTGTAGGTAGCACCCACATCAGCCTTGGCAGCAATGCCCGAAATGCGCTTCACTGCCGCATCCATACCCGCTTTGTCGTTGGTATAAATTTGTACAATGCCAATTTCACCTTGCTCTTCGATGCTGATGGTTGAATTGGTTTCGCGCTGAATTTCTTGGATGATTTTACCGCCTGGTCCGATTACCGCGCCAATAAACTCACGGTCGATCTTCAACTGGGTAATCCGTGGCACGTGTGGACGGTAGTCCTCACGGGTTTCGGCAATCGTCTTCTTCATCTCATTGAGGATGTGCGCACGACCCGCTCCTGCTTGCTTCAAAGCCTGCAAAAGCACTTCGTATGGCAATCCGTCAATCTTAATGTCCATCTGACAACCTGTAATACCTGCTTCTGTGCCGGTTAACTTGAAGTCCATGTCGCCCAAGTGATCTTCATCACCCAAAATGTCGCTCAATACTTTGAAACGCTTGCCGTCGGTTACCAATCCCATGGCGATACCTGAAACAGGCGCCTTGATTTTAACACCGGCATCCATCAAAGCCAAGGTGCCTGCGCACACAGTAGCCATAGATGAAGAGCCGTTCGACTCCAAAATATCGCTCACAATGCGGATGGTGTAAGGACACTCATCGTGTGGCGGCAATACTTGCTTCAACGAACGCATGGCTAAGTTACCGTGACCAATTTCACGACGGCCTGGACCGCGGTTTGGACGGGTTTCGCCAGTTGAGAAGCTTGGGAAGTTGTAATGTAAGATGAAGTTGTTGTAACCTGAGAAAAGCGGGTTATCAATCATCTGGTTATCGTCTTTTGAGCCCAAAGTAACCGAAGTCAACGATTGGGTTTCACCACGGGTGAACACAGCCGAACCGTGTGTGGTAGGCAAATAGCCAACTTCACACCAAATTGGACGGATTTCGTCGAGTTTACGACCGTCTAAGCGGCGCTCTTCGTCCAAAATCATGTTGCGCATGGCCTTGTACTCCACATCGTGGAAATACTTCTTAGATAAAAACTTATCGAGCTCAGCGCCTTCGCCCTGTGCAGCAATAAAGTCTTTCAATACCTGCTTAAAGCCTTCGGCACGCTCGTTCTTAGAAGCGCCCGACATGGCCACTTTGTAAACCTTATCGTAACAAAAAGCATGGATAGCAGCTTCTAAAGCCTCGTCTGAACGCTCATGATTGTACTCACGTGCTTTAAGACCCAATTCTGCACGCATGTCGATTTGCGCCTGACACTGCACCTTGATGGCAGCATGACCAATGCGAATGGCTTCTGCCAAATCGGCTTCAGAACATTCTTTGGCTTCACCTTCTACCATCATCACGTTTTCGATGGTGGCTGCCAACATGATGTCCATGTCTGCATCTACCATCTGGCTGATGTTGGGATTGATCACAAATTGTCCGTTGATACGCGCTACACGCACTTCAGAAATAGGACCGTTAAACGGCACATCCGACACCATCAAGGCAGCCGAGGCAGCCAATCCGGCGAGGGCATCTGGATAAATATCTTTATCGGCACTGATCAGGGAAACCTGAACTTGGGTGTCGGCATGATAATTTTCAGGGAACAGTGGGCGCAGGGCACGGTCGATTAAACGACAAATCAGAATTTCATAATCCGACAAACGGCCTTCGCGCTTTAAGAAGCCGCCTGGAATTTTACCAGTTGATGCAAACTTCTCTTGATAATCAACGGTCAACGGCATGAAGTCCACATCTTCTTTGGCTTCACGTGCCGATACCACGGTTGCGAGCAACATGGTGTCGCCCATTCTTACAATCACCGAACCGTCGGCCTGCTTGGCCAATAAACCGGTTTCGATGCTTACTTTCCTGCCATCGCCTAAATCGATGGTTCTTACTACAGGACTTGGTTTCATTTTTTACCTCTCTTCTTTAATTGCAGCTTATAAACTAAAAAAGGCGAATTGTATAATACAATCGCCTTGTTTTTTATTAAGACCTCGTAATCACTTACGGAGGTTCAATTTTTCGATAATTGCGCGGTAACGCATGATGTCGTTGGTTTGCAAATATGTGAGCAAATCACGACGCTTGCCTACCATTTTGATGAGGGCTTGCTGTGTAGAATAATCCTTGCGGTTTTTCTTCAGGTGAGCCGTCAAATGGCTAATGCGCTCAGTGAACTGAGCGATTTGGCTTTCTGGTGATCCAGTGTCTTGCGCACCAGCGCCAAACTTCTTGTAAATCTCTTGCTTTTGAGCGGTATCAAGATGCATCTGTATATAATTTTTTCCTTGTTCTTAAACGAGTTTGCAAATGTAGCACATTTATTTTTATTGACAAACTAGTTTTTAAGAAGTCTTAGAATCTGTGCTAATTTGGATTTTAACTCCTTGCGATCGACAATTAAGTCTACAAAACCGCTCTCCAACACAAATTCGGCCGACTGAAAACCTTTTGGCAAATCCTTCTTGATGGTTTCTTTGATTACCCGCGGACCTGCAAAGCCAATCAAAGCATTGGGTTCTGCCAAATTGAAGTCGCCGAGCATCGCAAAAGAAGCTGTTACACCCCCCGTTGTTGGATCGGTGAGCAAGCTGATGTAAGGAATTTGCTCCTCTCCCGCCTGCGCCAGCTTGGCCGAGGTTTTGGCCATTTGCATCAACGAAAAAGCGGCTTCCATCATCCGAGCGCCACCCGATTTGCTGATCACCATCACTGGGCATTTCAGCTCCCGCGCTTTGTCGATGGCCCTGGCAATTTTTTCACCCATCACCGAGCCCATAGAGCCACCGATAAAGTCAAAATCCATACAAGTAACCACCAACATTTCTCCTTCTACCAAACCTTTGGCGGTGCGGATGGCATCTTTGAGGCCGGTTTTGGCCTGGGTTGCCTTCAAACGGTCCAGATATGGCTTCGTATCGGTAAAGTTGAGCGGGTCGCCCGAAGTGAGATTAGCATCTAACTCCTCGCACTGTCCTTCGTCGAAAATAATTTCGAAGTACTCGGCTGAGCCAATCCGGCAGTGGTAGTCACACTGGGTACATACAAACTTATTGGCTTTGAGGTCTTTCGACAACAAAGAGGCTTTGCACGACGGACATTTGAACCAAAGTCCGTCGGGTACATCCAATTTTTCTTCTGTGCTGGTAGTTACACCCGCGGTAGAACGCTTAAACCAAGCCATTCGATTATTTTAAGTTACGCTAAGTCGATAGAATTGTCGAGGTACACATCCTGAATGGTATTCAGCAAGGCCACCCCTTCTGCCATAGGGCGCTGGAAGGCTTTGCGGCCCAAAATGAGGCCTGCACCACCGGCACGCTTGTTAATTACAGCTGTTGAAACGGCTTCAGCCAAATCGCTGGCGCCTTTAGACTCACCACCTGAGTTGATCAAAGGCGCGCGGCCCATGTAATTATTGGCCACTTGGTAGCGTGCCAAATCGATCGGGTGATCGCTGCTGAGCTCGCTGTACACCTTGGGGTGGGTTTTGCCATGCTTGGTAGCTAAATAACCGCCGTTGTTGGTCGGTAATTTTTGCTTGATGATATCGGCTTGAATGGTTACGCCCAAGTGGTTGGCTTGTCCTGTTAAATCGGCAGCGGTATGATAATCCACGCCATCTACCTTAAAGCCATTGTTGCGGGTATAGCACCACAAGATGGTGGTCATGCCCAGCTCATGCGCCATTTCAAAGGCCTTGGCTACTTCTACAATTTGGCGAGCCGACTCTGGCGAACCGAAATAAATGGTCGCGCCTACTGCTGTTGCCCCCATGTTCCACGCATCGCGGATGGTGCCAAACATAATTTGGTCGTACTTATTAGGGTAGCTCAAAAATTCATTGTGATTGATTTTTACAATGAAAGGAATTTTGTGTGCGTATTTGCGAGCTACTGAAGCGAGCACGCCATAGGTAGAGGCTACACCATTGCAACCCGACTCAATGGCTAGCTTTACAATGTTCTCGCTATCAAAATAAATAGGATTTGGTGCAAACGAGGCACCGGCGGCATGCTCAATGCCTTGGTCTACTGGCAAAATAGACAAAAAACCAGTTCCTCCTAAGCGGCCGTGGTCGTATAAAGCCTGCATGCTGCGCAGGGTGGGGATGTTTCGGTTGGAGTTGGCCCAGATGCGATCTACAAAGTCGGCACCCGGTGCGTGGATCATGTCTTTGCTGATGGTTTTCGATTGGTGACCGAGTAAATAATCGGCTTGTGCACCTAAAGCATCCACAATCTTTTGATTTGCCATAATGAGCTGTTATTATTGGGTTAGTTTCGAAAGAGACAAAACTAAGCAAAAATCCAATGTCAGACCGAATTCCAGCAGCAGCAAACATTCAAATTAAAGAAATTAGTGACTCCGTGCTTTTAAAAGCCGTTTTTGAAATTCGACAAAAGGTTTTTGTGGAGGAACAGGCGGTTGATCCGGAGGAGGAGTATGACGAGTACGAGGACAGCTCGCGTCATTTTTTGCTCTTGGCCAACGAAAAGCCTTGTGCTACGGGCAGGTTTCGGCGAACCGAAAATGGCTGGAAGATAGAGCGCATGGCCGTTATGGCGGAAGTGCGGGGCTTAGGCTACGGTGGTATGGTGCTTCAAAAAATGCTTGGGGAGGTCCCTAAAGATGGCCGTCCCATTTATTTACATGCCCAAGAGCACGCCTTGTCGTTTTACCAGCGCCACCGTTTTTTAGCGCTAGGAGATCGTTTTTGGGAGGCCAATATCCCCCATTATAAATGTGTGTGGCAGGCGGAGGCTTAAAACTGGGCAGCCATCATCACCAACAAAGCGCTGCTTGAGGCAATGAGGGTGAGGCGCATGCGCCAGCGGTGTGTGCAGGGCAAGCCAAAACGCTGCAACCAAGGATCCATGATGGTGGTGCGATCGTTGGTAAGCAGTCGCTCAACAACGGTCACGATGCACCCACCCAAAATCAATTGACTTAGCCAGGCAAATAAAAAGATGGCGATGATGGGCCAGCGGCTAGCTGGAAATGTGAAATACAAGGCTATCAACGTCCAAAAGCCTCCCTCGTGTGCTATTTTAACACAGGCACCTTTAAAAGTAGCGCTGCCGGGCAAACGTTCGGTGAGTTGCCACAGCCAAACGGCGGTGCGCCGCCGCATGCGGAACCTGTTGTTGCGTACTGGTTGCATGGATGGTCAAAAGAAAAGAAATCTGCGCACTTACACAAACTTACTATCCTAAACAGCCCCAGATGGCACGCTTGTATATACAATTGTATATATACAAAAACCCATACAAGCCCATTAGTTGTGCCCTAGCTGCTTAAATTGGGTGATGCAAAATGCGGTAGATTTTGATTGGCGCCAAGTACCCTTTTTTAGACTTTTACTGGCTTTGCTGTTGGGTTACCAGCTTTCGGCGTGGTGGTGGTGGCCTGGTTACATCACCATTACACTTATTACAGTATTGGTGGTGGCGCAGTGGCTATTCGGAAAATCGGCTTGGCGCGCCAGTTACCGCTGGAGGTGGTTACAGGGCAGCCTGTTATTTTTGGCTGTGGTACTGGCAGGAGCTACCCACAAGGCGGAGCATTTGCGCACACACCAGGCAGTTGCCTTGGCAGACTTACAAGCCTTTGCCGCGCTCAAAGTTACAGTAACCCATTATCCCGAATCAAAAGGCGCTTTTTTGCGGGTTCAGGGCCAAGTTAGCAGCGCGTTAGACAGCAGTCGTTATTGGCCTCTCGAACACCAAGGCTGTCTATTGAAATTTGACAGCAACGATGTAGCTGCGAAACAGCTTACCCCTGGCCATACCCTGGTTGTAGCGAGTAGCGGTTTGCGCGGCTTGTACGAAAGTCGCAACCCACATGCCTTCTCTTACAAAAAACTCATGGCCAGCAGGGGCATTCACTTCCAACTTAAACTACCCTCTGGAAGTTGGCGGGTATATGAAACGAGCGCTTTGAAAGGACCTATGGGCTTTGCCAGTCGCCTCAAAAAACTATCCACGGCCAAACTTTTTAGCTTTTTAAAAGGGGAGCAGCAGGCACCCTTTGCTGCGGCTTTGCTGCTTGGTGACCGCAGTGCGCTCGACCAAGATTTGGTGAAGGCCTATGCCAGTAGCGGTGCCATCCACGTGTTGGCAGTTTCAGGCTTGCATGTAGGTATTTTTTACATGCTGGTGCGCTGGCTGAGCATGCATTTATTCAGACTCAAACGCTGGGGATCTTTGGCAGTGGTGTTGTTGGCCCTTTGGCTGTACGCCCTTGTGACCGGCCTGCCACCCTCGGTGAGTCGCGCTTGCACCATGTTTAGTTTGATTGCCATTGCCAAAGAGCTCAAACGCGATGCACTCATTTACAACAGCATGTCGGCAGCCGCCTTTGTAATACTTTGGCTGAAACCTGCTTTTTTAACCGAAACCGGCTTTCAGTTATCGTTTGCGGCGGTAATTGGCATTGTGTATTTGCAGCCCAAATTGTATAAGCTGGTATATTTAAAACACAAATGGGCCGACTGGCTGTGGCAGCTCACCAGTGTTTCGTTGGCCGCGCAGCTGTTTACCTTTCCCTTAAGCGTGTACTACTTCAACCAATTTCCCAACTACTTTTTACTATCCAATTTTGTGGTCATTCCCATTGCCGCTCCCCTGCTTTTGGGGTGTTTGCTGCTATTGGCACTTTCGCCCCTGCCCTATTTAGCTGAAAAATTTGGTTGGTTATTGGGGAAGGCCTTTGATTTAGTAAATGCCATCATATTACAAATCGAACAATTGCCGGGGGCGTTAACCGAGGGCATTGCCTGGTCGCCCACCACCTTTTGGCTCAGCTATGCCTTCATTTTAAGTGGTTGTTGGTGGCTGTGGGGCAAAGAAAATCGTTTTCGGCTCGTCACCATTTGGCTGGGTGCGGCGCTGTTGGTACAGCCCTTGCTTCAAAAAATGGAGCAGCAAAAGCAGGTTACATTTACCCTCTACGACGGCTTTGGCGGCAGCAGTGGTAGTTTTATCAGTGGCAACAAAGCTTGGTTGTGGGGCACCCAACCCGAAATACCCTTCTCCCCCGCCAAAAGTGAACTCCTACATGCGGGGGTTTCGCGGTACGACAGCCTGATAAGGCCGCCTTTGCAATTACTCGCTTGGCAAGGTCAACGCATCTTGTGGGTGAATGGAAAAACGCCGCCACAAACCTGGCCTGCAGCCGATGTATTGCTGCTCAGCAACCAACCTCCGCCTTACTTGGTAGAACGCCAGCTGACAAAATACCGAACAATCCTTCTCGATTCGTCGAATTCGCCTTATTATTGTGAAAAGCTAAAAGCAAAAGTGCTGGCTGCTGGATTGCGCTTTTTCAGCGTGGCGGAGCAGGGAGCATTGGTATTTACGCCATGGACTATCAATACATCGACTTACAACTCGAGCAACGCATCGGACACATCGTACTCAATCGACCCGAAAAACGCAATGCCTTCAATGAAGCGCTTGTTACCGAGCTGAAACACGCTTTCGAGCAGCTGTACCAAGACGAGGCCTGCAAAATTATTGTGCTGCGCGCCAAAGGTGAGGTTTTTAGCGCGGGTGCCGATTTAGGCTACCTGCAGCAGTTACAAAACAATACGTATGAAGAAAACCAGGCCGATTCGCGGCACCTGATGGCTTTATACGAAATGATTTACGCTGGTCCCAAAGTAGTGATCAGTCAAGTTGAAGGCCATGCCATTGCCGGCGGCTGTGGATTGGCCACCGTGAGCGACTTTAGTTTTGCGGTTCCGGGCGCCAACTTTGGTTATACCGAAGTGCGCATTGGCTTTATTCCAGCCATCGTTTCAGTGTTTTTAGCCCGCAAAATTGGCGAAGGAAAAGCCCGCGAACTGTTGCTTACCGGCGACCTCATCAGTGCCGAGGAAGCACTTCGGTACGGTTTGATTAGTTTTGTGGTAAATGCCGATGAGATTGCCGAGCGCGTGCAACAATTCGCCTTGGGTTTGGCCAAAAACTGTTCGGGTAACTCTTTGGCCATGACCAAAAGATTGCTTGCCGAAGTACAAGACCTGCCCTATCAAGCCGCTTTGGCATTGGCTGCCGACCGCAATGCTCAAGCACGTGCCACCGACGATTGTCAGCACGGCATTAAATCGTTTCTCAACAAAGAAAAAATAAAGTGGTAAAATACCTGCTGCTTTACTCGCCTTTGTAACTGCACTGGTGACCGGCAGCGAACTCCCCCAAAAAAGAGCGTTCATGCTTACAGCCCCTGCCCCAAGCGCGGTGCTGAACAGTGACGTGCTTTAGTCAGTTAAAAGTTACTTCGCATAACACAAAGCTGTAAGTTTTGAACTACAGAGTGTGCGTGGGATATGGAAAATCAGCTATCCGACGATGCATTTCGAAAAAGGCGTTTAGCCTGCGCCAAAAACCGACTTTAACATGGGAATGGCACCATTGGCGATGAACTGAATACCAATTGCCAATACAATAAAGCCCATCATACGCGACATGGCACTGATGCCTGATTCACCTAAAAAACTTACCAATCGAGGTGAAACGCGCAAAATCAAATACGTTACCAACGCCATCACGAGCACTGCGGCAATCACCAGCAGGTAATCCCAAATAACAGTGAGCTCGAGCGCCAAGCTGATGAGCAGCGAAATGGAACCTGGGCCTGAAAGCATCGGCATGGCCAGCGGCGAAAAACTGATGTCGTTTTTAAGGAGGGCTTCTTCCTTCACCTTTTTGTTGATGGCGCGGCCTTTCGAATATTCAGATTTAGAACGCAACAAATCGATGCCCGATTTACTAATGATGATGCCGCCTGCAATGCGGAGACCTTCGATGCTGATGCCAAAAAAATCGAGGATATAAGTGCCGATTAGGAAAAAAACAATCAGGATACAAGCCAGGTAGATGGCGGCTTTGCGGACTTGGACTTCGCGCCAGGCAGGACTATCGTTGGCGGTGAGTGCCAACAGCACGGGCATGGCGCCTAGCGGATTGACAACCGAAAACAAAGCGCTAAAAGTGGCGATAAAAAGTCCCATAACAGTCGCAAAGGTACAATTTTTAAACAAGCTGCTGCTTGTAAATTAGATCTAGTACGCAAATAAGCTCGCAGTGTTAAAGCGGAGGCTCACCCAAAAAAACATCGTTTCGAACAGGAAAAGCAAGGATAAACGCCGGTTACAGGAGAAAATGCGTTGTCAGCTTGTTTTAGGAAGTGCTCCAGGCGGATGCTGCCTTAAAGGCGCAGGAGTAAATTGGGGTCAGGACAAAGCGCCAGCCATTTAGCAGCTTCTGAGGGTGCGCAAACGCCTGGGAAATCGCCGCTGCGGCCTTCTAAATCACGTATGATTTGAAAATGCAAGTGCGGTGGCCAGTGTACATTTTCGTGCCAGGCACCGAGGCTACCGAGAGGCTGACCGGCGGCAAACGACATGCCCACCTCCAGACTTTGGAGCGAAGACAGGCTGAGATGGCCATAAAGCGTATAAAATGTTTGTGCCGATATACAATGCTCTAAAATAATCGTGGGGCCGTAATCGCCCGAAGCGCTGTTGTTCGCAAAACTGTGGAGGGTGCCCTCGATTGGCGCATACAAGGGAGTACCAGCTGGCGCCCATAAATCGATGCCGAGGTGCAGTGATCGGGCTTCAGCGCCTGAGAATACTTCACTTTTACGATAAATAACGCGGTCTTCGGCATAGGCGCCAACACCCAACAGGGCACCTGCTTGCGCCATACTTTCGCTGATATACCCGCAAAAAGCCGATTCCGATCGTAACAAATCAGGGGTTAGCGCCTCATTGGCCGCCGTTAAATCGAACAGCAGCTGTGCCTTGCCCTGAAAGGTCACTGGCAGCACAAACTGAACAGGTAATTGGGCTAAAAAAGCTTCGAAAGTAGCGTGCATAACTAGGAAACAGTCTCAAACATACTGCCTCTGCACCAAAATGACAAGTTAGTGGAGCCTTAGGCCTTTAGTGCGTACCAGAAGCGGCACATTCTCCTTTATAACGACTCGGACAAGTACCGCAGTCGACCCCTTTTGCGGCTAACAGCGGGTTGTGGCTTGAGCAGGTGCCCCTAAATTCCCCCTTCTTTAAAAACAACATGCGAATGCCTAAACCAGCAAATCCGAGTGCTAAAAAAACGAAAGTAAGGAGGAGTACGGGTAACATAATTGGAATTTGAGTACAAAGATACAACGCTGAGCGGAATTGAAGGTTCTCACGGGGCAAGAATTTGGCTTAAGGCTGCTTCACCAATTTAGTGAGACCTGGCGAAATGTATTCCTGCACAGCCCCTGTAGAATCGCTGTACAAAAACACCGCTTCGAGCTCGTCTGTGGCTTCCACCAAGGTACGAGCGGCTTCAAACCCCATCACCATAAAGGCGGTGGCGTAACCGTCGGCGGTCATGCAGTCGTTGGCAATAACCGAAGCGCTCAACAAATTGCTTTCGCTTGGGTAGCCGGTTTTGGGATGGATGGTATGGGCGTATTTGCGACCCTCTTTTTCGTAAAAATTGCGGTAATTACCCGAGGTGGCCATGCTTTTGTCGGCGAGTGGCAAAGTCATTTGCACTTCGCGTTGCTGGCCCGTTTGGTCGTCGATCGGCTTTTCGATGCCCGCGATCCACTTAAAACCAGGTGCCTTTTCACCTGCTGCCCGCAGTTCCCCGCCAATTTCTACAATGTAATTTTTAACCCCTTGGCTTTCGAGGTAGCGCGCCACAGCATCCACGCCATACCCTTTGGCAATGGCACTGAAGTCGAGGATAATACCTGGTTGCGCCTTATAAAGGGTATCGTTTAGTAACTGCACCTGCTCAAATCCCACCAAGGTCAGCAACGAATCGATGCGAGCACTGTCTATTTCGCCTTGCATTTTTTGGAAACCGAAGCCCCAAGCGTTTACCAATGGTCCAACCGTTGGGTCGAAAGCACCCTCGCTTTGCTTCCAAATTTCCATAGACTTGTGAAAATTCACTTGCAGCATGGCATCGGCCCAAGCACTTTTTTCGGCTTGGTTGATGAGGGAGATGTTGGAAGAAGGAATATACGTTGAAAGCGATGCGTTTACAACCAACAAAACGCTATCAACCCCTGCTTGCAACAATGCCTGCACCTCACCTGCATACACCACATTGTAAGTAGTACCCATGGTGGCACCCGAAAATTTATGTATTTGATCTTTTGAGGTGCTGCAGGCCATCAAAAGCACTGCTAGCAGGATTGCTAGTTGTTTCATGCCGCAAAAATAATTCAAATTTTAGTTCTTGAAGTGTATTTTAATTGGCTTGTGAACTTTCTAAAATAGACTGTGGGCGCCTGCTGCAGAAGGATGACCAGCTGCCGCATCCAAAACCAGTCTACCAGCAAGAAGTAATCGCGCTGCTTCAATTAACGCTGCGCCAGAATGCCTTAACACAAAGGCAATGAAGGACATAAAAGCGCCAAACCGGACTGCTGTTGGGACTTCAGTTTAGGCGAGGATCGTCAGGGTAATTGGCCATGAGTTTAAACTGCTGGCCCATTTTGCTCAGCACCTCTTTCCAGAGATCGGAGTCGGGTTCTTGCATCACCATGGCGCTGTCGGCTGGCGATAAAATCCAGGCCTTTTCGTCCATTTCTGCTTCGAGCTGCGCGACCGACCAGCCAGAATAGCCGATAAAAAACCGGATGTCGTTGAGATGCATGACACCGCTGGCCACCAATTCTTTGATGATTTCGAAATCGCCGCCCCAATTTAAGCCTGGCAAAACTGGTTTGCTACCAGGAATGTTGTGATGCGCAAGGTGTACGTAGTGGAGGGTGTTTTGCTCAACGGGACCGCCCATGTAAAGTGGCGCTGGAAATTCGGGGAAGTCTTCGAGCACATCGTTAAGCACCAAATTGGTTTTGCGATTGAGCACAAAACCGATGCTCCCATCCTCGTCGTGCTCAGTGAGCAGCACCACCGTTCGCTTAAAATTAGGATCAGGCAAAAATGGCTCGGAGACCAAAAAAATGCCTTTTTCGAGTGTCAGTTTTTGCATTATCGAATCTAGTTTAAGTTGCGCAACCACTTCCCACAAAATCAAAAAAAAGGTTGTGGATAAAAAACGAAACAAGCAGCTCGATGGTTCTTATTCTCTCAAAAACAACGTAATTTTACATTAGTATAACAAAATCACCATGGCCGACATCAAAGATACCGTTCGCGATTTGCGCAAAGACTACACACAGGAGTCGTTAGATGAAGCCGCCGTTTCTAAAAACCCTTTTGATCAATTCGAAGTGTGGATGCAGGACGCGGTGACTGCTAAAGTGCTTGAGCCCAATGCCATGCATTTAGCCACGGTAGATACAAACGGCAAGCCCAGCGGTCGTGTTGTTTTATTACGGGGTTTAGACAGCCGTGGTTTTGTGTTTTTTACCAATTACGAAAGCAAAAAAGGCCGGCAAATGGCAGCGAATCCTTTTGCAGCCCTCACCTTTTTTTGGCCGGAACTAGAGCGGCAGCTGCGCATTGAAGGCAGGATCGAAAAAATCAGCAGTGCCGAAAGCGACGACTACTTTTTCAGTCGCCCGCGCGGCAGTCGTTTAGGTGCGTGGGCGAGTCCACAAAGCGAAGTAATTCCCGCTCGTGAAGAAATTGACAGGCTCACCGCCATTTTAGAAGCCAAGTACCCCGGCGACACGCCTATTCCTAGGCCAGCGCACTGGGGCGGTTACCGGGTGGTGCCTGAGCTCATTGAGTTTTGGCAGGGCCGTGCTTCGCGCTTGCACGATCGCATTCAGTACAAACAACTGCCGCAGGGCTGGGTGATTGAGCGTTTAGCGCCTTGAGTAGACTTTTCAAATTCAAACAATTTTCGCTCGACGACAGCGGGGCGGCCATGAAACTGGGTACCGATGCGGTGTTGTTGGGCTGTTTGGCCGAACACCCCGCTCCTGTTACTGTTTTGGACATTGGCACCGGCAGTGGCGTCATTGCCTTGCAGCTAGCGCAACGGTTTGAGGGAGCAGCGGTAACGGCACTAGAAATCGACGCTTCCGCGGCTGCACAAGCGCAAAGCAACTTTGAGGCGAGTAGTTGGAGCCAGCGCCTGCAGCTCGTTCAGACTGACGTTACCCAATGGGAGCCAGCGCAGCTTTTTGATATGATTTGTTGCAATCCGCCTTTTTATTCAAACAGCTATCCCATTGCCGATGCGCAGCGACGCGTGGCGCGGAGTCAGGAGCAACTCAACTTTGAGCAACTCGCCCACAGTGTTGCCCGTTTGTTGCAGAAAAATGGTATTTTTTGGGTGATTTTACCGGCAGAAGGCATGCCAGACTTGCAGCAGTGCTTGGCAAAAGCAGGGCTGTATCTGCAAACACGCATCTCCATCTACCCCAAAATAGACAAAAGCTGCAACCGACAAATAGCCGCCTATCGTAAAACTGCTTCAGCAAGTGTAACGGAGCGGTCGTTGTGCATCAGGTTAGCCGACAACAGCTATACCGAGGCCTACAAACAGCTCACCAGCGCATTCTATTTGCAGCTGAAGTAACTTTTTACAAAGCACTCACCCACCCGATTCCTTTTTTTTCGCTTTCAAAATAGCTGCTTCCGTTAAACGGTCTAGCATCGCCACCCGGTAGCTCAAATACATCAAAAACAAGCTCAATAAAAGGGTATAAAACCCAACCATATAATTAACCGTGGTGCTTTTGAGTGGATTAAAGAAGATAAACATACTAAAAGCAACACTCAACAAACCGTTGATGAGGATGAGTACACGAGCTGTTCCACTCGATTTGAGTCCAATCAACAGAATGGCCGCACCCATGAACAAGGCCCAGCCGCCAATCATCAATAAAAACACAGTAGCCGCAAATGCCGTGTTAAACAGGCAATAATAGGCAATCACAGCATCCAGAATGGCAAGCAAAGCAAATGGCCACCAGGTTGTTTTTTTTTGAAACGACTGCCATCCCACAAAACCAAAGAGCAAGGCCATGCATACAGACAAAAATCCAAGGTACAATACAAGGGTTTCCGTTGACAAATTTGGCGACGTGAGGGCAATGAGACCAAATACGAATAAACAAAATCCTTGCAAAGCCAAGGACCACCAGTAACGAGCAAGCAAGGAGCGCATAACGTAATGATTTTGTGTTTTGAGGCAATAAAACGAATTTTTTAGCGCCCTAATCACCATAAAGATCGTAAACTAACCCTTACAAACCTAAACCGCATATCCCAGCGAATAGGCTCCGTGACCTTCAAAAAAAAGCAAAAAAAAGAGCATTACCGGTTGGTAATGCTCTTTGGTGATTCCGCTGGGATTCGAACCCAGGACCCATACATTAAAAGTGTATTGCTCTACCAGCTGAGCTACAGAATCGTTTTCAAACCGAGGTTTTGAAAAGGTTGTGCAAAGATAGAGTTATCGACCGAAAAAGCAAAAGCAGCTCTGTAAAAAAGCAAAAAAACACCCTCAGAAGCTGTGTGTATTTGATAATCAAGCTGTTTTGATCTCAAACTTTTTTACCTGGTGGCCTGAAAGCAGTGGTTTTTGCAATGTTAAGTGCTTTCTGAGGGGGGTCGCGCCTACAGCAGCATGCAAAGCAAGCATCTTCTTATTAAAATCGCCTACCCAAGCGAGCTCCACCTCTTCGAAAGTCGGGTGTGCTTTGCGTATTTGTTTATAGGCATTTTGAAGCAGTACCGACTCTATGCCCATGTTTTGAAAGCGCTCCTGAACCCCCATCGCCACAATTTTTAACCGGCGAAACTTGGTGGCACGGCGGTAGTACAAAAACTTAAGTTTTGAAAAAAGACTATTTACGGCCCCTGTACGTAACAAAACCTCATTCAAATCGGGGAGCATCAACAAAAAAGCCGCGGGCTCGTCGTTTACAAAAGCAAACCAAATGAGGTCTTCCACCAAAATAGGCTTCATTCGGCGAAAATCATTTTGCACTTTGGCCAGATCAATGGGACTAAAATTCTCAAAATTAGACCAAGCGTTATTAAAAACGTGTACCACAGCATTGGCATAAAAATCGAAACGGCTCGAATCAAAATGCGCTACACGCACCTTAGACTTGGCGGTTGCCCAATCGGCAATTTTATGAAATCGCTCGGGTAAGCCTTTTCCCATTTCAATAAAACTGGTCAGCTGCTCGTAATATGGCAGGTAGCCTGCAGCTTCAAAAAAGGCCACACAATAGGGAGGATTCCAGTTCATGCCAAACGACGGGTTGTCGTAACCCTCGGTGAGCAGTCCCCAATACTGATCGTTTTCACCCAAATTTATCGGCCCATCCACCCAATCGTAACCTTTATTCCGCAGCCATTTTTCGGCTGTTTCGAACAAGCAGGCAGCGGCCGCAGCATCGTTGATACAGGCAAAAAAACCTACCGCCCCAGCATTTTCGTGAGGGGCTTTTTTAGGATGATCGAAAGCAGCAATGCGGCCTACAGGCTGTTGATCGTTGTACAGCAGCCAACGCTGATGTGCCAGTTCCGCGGCTTTTTGGTTGTGCGCCGGATCAAAAACACGCTCCGCCATTTGAATAGGCACACCAACATAATGCGGCATGTTGCGATACAAAAGGTCGGGCAGTTGGGCAAATAAGCGCGCCGTCATTGGGTCACGCACTTCAACGATGTGCATCATCGAATCAACACAATTTGCCCAGTACGGTTGTAAGGCCTGCCGTTTTTACCTTGGGCTTTGAGCACATATGGATAAACCCCAGCGGGCAAAGCTTCACCATTTTGCGTGCCATCCCAGGTAAAAGTTTCGGACTTACCGGTAAATACCAAGCCCCCCCAGCGGTCGTAGATTAAAAACTCAAAAGCTTTAAAGTTGCGTATTACGCCCCTAAAAACGTCATTTATACCATCACCATTGGGTGTAAAGGCATTTGGAAGCAAAATTTGAATGCTGTCGATGATCACAAATTCATAAAGGAGACTGTCGCTGCAGCCCGTCACTACATTACGTACGTTGAGACGCACACTGTAGGCACCGGGTGCGCGGTAAATGTGCTGGGGATTGGCTTCAATGCTGCCGTTACCGTCACCAAAATCCCATACAAAACGCAATTGGTTGGCATCAGGACTCAAATTGGTAAAGTTCACCAGTTGAGGGGCGTAGCCGGTATCGGGACTAAAAGTAAAATCGGCCTCCGCAGTAGCATTGGTCAATAAAATGGTATCGTTCAACGAGCGGCAATCGCCCAGATAAGCAATTACCCAATACACCGCTTGCGTGGCTGTGGTAGCACGGATGCTGGAGGTAGTATCGCCAGTGCTCCATAAATAGCGGGTGCCCCCACTCACTTGGAGGGTAACCGTATCGTCGTTGCATACGTAACGGTCGGCGCTGCCATTCACCTGCACCCGCACTTCGGGATTGATGCGAATGCTGTCGATGTAACTGCAGCCTAAAGTATCGGAAAGCGCTAAATACACCCAGCGTGCCGGCAAGCTGCTGAAGGTTTGTTGCCAAGAACTAGGGTCTGTAATATCGGGGTCAGGTAGCCACGAAAAGCCCACAAAAGCAGCGGCCAAATTGGGGTCGAGCACATAGTTTTCGCCAAAGCACCAGGAGGCATTGAGACCTCGGAAGGGGGAAATGGGGGCAAGAACTTCCAAAAAGGTGCTGTCGATAGAAATACAGCCCCGAGTATCGGTAACGGTTACCACGTACCAGCGGCTGGAAGCTGCCAAAACACGCACTGAATCAGCAGCACCACCGGTCAAGGTGGCATCGGATCGCCAGCTGTACTGCAGTCCACCGCTGGCCCGTAAGGTCACTGAGTCGCCGGGACAAGCCGCACCAATCTGCTCAATCAGCACCACAGGCAGTGGCTCTACCACGATGTTTTGAAGGATGGTATCAGCACCAAAGCAGGTAACGATGATTAATTGCACTTGGTAGGTACCAGGACTGGTGTATGTAAATAAGGGTGATGGCAGGTTAGAAGTTGCCCCTGCTACACCAAAGCTCCAATAAAAATCACCTGTTTGCGTGGCTGTTGGTCTAAACTGAACAGGCGTATTCAAACAAACCACACTGTCGAGGAGGTACTGCGTGGTGAATTGCGCCACAGGAATTACATACTCTAAATCGATTTTGAATACGGCGCCATTGCATTCGCCAGGGCCATTGTTGGCGTTGTTCGTGGCCGACCACGCGCCTGGTGTGGTGGGCCAATCGCTGTTGCCGCCACAGCCCGCACAAACCGCGTGGTAAATGATCCCTTCTTTCGAAAAGCGACAAGTACCGCCATCCACATGCTCATCGGAAGTACTGCCACCAAAAAAAGTACCGTATAACAGCGACTGCATATCGGCTTCGAACACCGTGATGTACATATCGCTGCCATCGGTGGTGGCTTGTAAGGCATTGCTGGTGGTGGGTAGGCCAGTCATTGGACTCGCAAAAGCATTTCGTCCAAAATTCACAGACCCGCCCCAGCCTGTCACATAAATTTTACCACACACATCCACCAAAAAAGCAGTCAATGAAAACTGCGGGCCCGCGGCATTCGACACCCCAATCACCGTACTTAATTCCAAAGCAGTTAAATCGCTGCTATAGCGCTGCACAAAATGGCGTGCATTTGGAACTTGATAAATGCTGGCTGGCAGCACCGGGAAATTGCCCATGCTAAAACCCGTTACGTACACCTTACCGGCTGCATCGGTATCCAACAAATACGCTTGATCGTAACTTGCGGTACCGAGGTAGGTGCCCGATAAAATACCCCCTCCTGCTGTGGTGCGCAACCGCAACAAAAAACCATCGCTAGACCCTTGTTGGGTGCGTTGAAAACCCGTTGACAAGCCTGTAATCGGAAAATTACCGCTAAAAGTACTGCCCGTAACCAAAACGGTATCGCCGCCTGCACTCTTTACGCCGTAGGCCGCATCCATGCCACTGCCCCCGAGGTAGGTGCTGTACAGCAGACTCGTTAAAGTGGGATTGAGCTTGATGAGCAGCCCGTCTTGTACCCCGCCAAAAGTTGTTTGCGCAGCATTCACCAGCGGAAAATTATTAGAATTGGTATTGCTCGCCACCAAAACATTTCCTTGTTGGTCAATCAATATTTCCCCGCGTCCGTCATCCCCATAATTAAACTCCAGTGAGTTTAAATTATACTGCTGGTTGTTTCCATTGTTTTCAGACTCATCGGCACTGCCACCAATGTACGTAGAGCCCACCAAAACGCTGCCGGTGGCATTCAAGCGACTTACCACCAAGTCGTAACCCCCATTGTGTGTGGGATCGTAGGCCGACGACAAAGTAGGAAAATTGGAAGCGTCCGATTTTCCAAGAATAAACAAATGATTAGCGGCATCGGTCACCAAACTCAGCGCATAATCGGCTCCCGAGCCCCCGAGGTAGGTGCTGTAAACAAGCGCCCCTCCATTTTGCGAAAACTTAGAAATAACCATGTCAACATCACCCGCAAAAACCGTTTGATAGGCGCCCAAGGTGGTTGGGTAACCCGAATTAAAGGTGATACCACCCAGATAAATACTCTCTGCAGCATCGTAGGTAGCGGTAAAACCCCAGTTGCTGGTATTTGAACCCGTGTAGGTACTCGCCACCAAGGTGGGATCGAGCACCAGTTTTTGCTGCGGATTGTAGTTGCCCAGGCGGAATTGCCAGCCGTCGGCAGTGCTTTCAAAGGCGATGTTTACAGCCTGCTGACCGGCGGCTGTTTCGGTCCAGGCCGTCGGTGGCGCTTCGTAATAACTGGTGGTTTGGGCGGGATAATGGAGCCTGCCATCGGGCAAAAGCGCACTTTGTAATCCGCTGATGC
Source organism: Chitinophaga pinensis (assembly GCA_945874665.1). GTDB lineage: Bacteria > Bacteroidota > Bacteroidia > UBA7662 > UBA7662 > PNNG01. Next base: position 20,727 of record CAMCHJ010000008.1, read on the forward strand.
GGGCCCTCACCAAAGCCGGATCGGCAGCTGGCTGCACATGAAACTCATATTTAAAGCCACTGTGGGCGTCGAGGTGGAGGTCGATACCAGGATAAAAATCCTTGAGCACCATTTTTTTATACGGCTTGATGGCGCTGGCCCATTTGGAAGGGTCTTGTCCGATAAAATAGTTGAGCTCGAACGACTGCTGCTCCTCCCAAATAACTTGACCTGAAAAAGTACTGCCCTCAAACTGTGTTTTCCAGGCATGTTGTTGCACCAAATTATTGGTTTTGGCACCTTGGTGGATGGCCGCCAAATCGGCTGCGCTGCTGCTCAACCAGGTAAATCCATCTTTCGTCACAAAAATACGCAAGGCTGGTAAATCGAGTTGCGCCAGAACTTCGGACGGGAATTGACCGCGATTGGGTACAAAATAGGCGCCTCTTGCTTGATCGTTGTGGGCAAATAGCAGGCTCGGCAGACCGCAAAGCAGCACCAACCACAGCCAAACTTGCGCCTTTAACGCCTGCAAAACATTGTTCACCAAGGTAAAAATAGGGATTCAGGCATTAAAATGCGCTAAAATCTAAATACGAACCTGTTAGAAAGTGTAAAATAGAATTTTTCGATGGGCACAACCGGCTGGGTATCGTAAATACCGTCGTAATTAACGCGGAATTCGAGGTTTTTACTCACCAAAAAGATGAGTTCCAGGTTACCCGCGAGGCGAAAATCGTTGAAAAAATATTCAGGACGTGCTTGGTAATAAAAGGTAGAGCCCACACGTAAATTCGGTGCTATTTTTCTAAAAAACCGAATGTAGGCATTAAACTTCAAGAGGTTCACATTGCGATCGGTGAGCACAAGTGGGCGGCGTTCGCTCGGCACCGCACCGTAGCCCCACTGTTCAAACTCATAAAAGGCTCCAAAACCAGCAAAAAGACTGCCTAGACTATCGTTTTGCAACTGCTGCCGAATGTTAGAGCCAAGTATAAATCTGTTTTTTAGTCCTCGCACACCATCCCACTGGTATTGCGCATAATGCTCTAGGAGCAGCAATTTGCCGGTATTATCGCGGAGCCGAAAATGGGCAAAGCCACCATTGAGCAACAGGTCGTTGCCGGTACCCGTTACCCGCACACGGGAGGCCGTGAGCAGCGATTTGGTTTTGATGCGGAGGGCGGCATCTACGTCGGTGAAAACGCTGTACACCAAGGCTTGCTGCTTATCGAGATTGACTCCAAAAGCCGTTTGCCCACGCCATTTTTCAAGCGGCTCATTCTGACTTTGGAAAGCCTCGGCATTCAAAATCTGTGCAAAAGTGGCTGTATTCGCCAAAAGCAGCACGCCTAACAGGCCGCTTTTAATCCATCCACTCAAACCGTGCAGCTCCATTTAATTTGACTTTGAGGTCGGCATAATGCTCAATATCCACCAGCACCACCCATGACTTACCCGGTTCGGCCAGCACTTTTTCGCTGATATGGCTGAGCAGCTGGTTGACGTAGCGTTTGCGCAGTTTATCGGACTGACCGGCAGTCCATTGATCAATTGGTGCATGCAAGCGTGCCAATAGGGCATCGCGTTGGGCGCCTTTAGCCAGCACGGCCAAGCGCCGCAGTCGCTCGTTTTGTGCCAAATGTTGGTTCAGCGAATCGGTTTGTGCCGCTGGTACTTTATAAATCATATTGGCATAGCTCAACAAAAAGGCCCTTAAAAACAGGGTATCTGGTGTCATATCGTGCCAATCGAGTACCGATTGCTGTTGAAAAGGCAGCAACAATATGCTATCCAGCTGATCGGGAAACGGCATCGTATAATGGTGACTGTGCTTTTCATAAAACACACCGCTGTACTGCGAGTCTGCCAACAGCTCCGCAAAAACCTGCTGTCCACCGCCTAAAATACTGCCATCGTGGGCCACCACTTGCACCCGTGCAAGCAATTGTTTGTCGTTAGCCAAACGGGTAAGGAGCACGGCGGCGCCAGTGAGCACAAAGACCACCAACAGAAAACTGATTTTTTGACTACTCCACATAAAGCACCAAAGTTACGGAAGTGTGTGAAATTGTACCCACAAGAAATGCAGCCATTGAAACCTGCGGCTTATTTTTTTGTTGACAATAGGTGTCTGCTCCCTTGCATACCTTTGAATATGTCGCATTTACTCGAATTTAGGCCTGAGGGCATGTATTGTGCAGCCGCAGACGTGTACATCGACCCGTGGCGGAAGGTACACAAGGCCCTCATTACCCATGCGCATGCAGACCATGCACGCTGGGGACAGCGGCATTACATAGCCCAGGAGCACAACGAGCACGTAATGCGGGCGCGGTTGGGCAAGGATATTTCGCTGCAAACGGTGGCTTATGGCGAGGCGCTGCACATCAACGGCGTGCGGTTTAGCTGGCACCCGGCGGGTCACATTCCTGGTTCGGCCCAAATTAGGGTGGAGCACAAAGGCGAGGTTTGGGTGGCTTCGGGCGACTATAAGGTAGAAAACGACGGGCTCAGTCCCGCATTTGAACCCATCGCCTGCCATACTTTTATCACCGAATGCACCTTTGGCATGCCCATTTACCGTTGGGAGCCCCAGGCGTTGCGTTTTGAAGAAATAAACCAGTGGTGGACCGAGGCTGCGGCAACTGGCAAAAACTGCGTGCTCTTTGGCTATTCGTTGGGCAAGGCGCAACGGCTGTTGAGCGGCTTAAATCCCAGCATCGGACCCATTTTTGTGCATCCCAGCATTGCTCAAATGAACGATGCTTTGGCGGCGGTGGGCTTTCAGCTGCCTGCCACCTTGCCGCTAAGCAGCTACAACCGCAGTGTGCACGGCACGGGGGCAATGGTGCTGGCCCCTCCCGGTGCGGCCGAAGGCAGTTGGCAAAAGAAACTCGAGCCTTATACCGATGCCACGGCTTCGGGTTGGGTGCAGGTACGGGGCAACCGCCGGCGGCAGTCGCTCGACCGCGGTTTTGTAATCAGCGACCATGCCGATTACCCGGGTTTGTTGCAGGCCATTAGCGCCACGGGGGCCGAAAAGGTAATTTGTACCCATGGTTTCACCGCACTTTTTAGTCGGCAACTGCGCGAAATGGGCATTGCAGCGCAAGAAGAACGTACCTTGTTTATGGGAGAAGGCGGCGCGGATGCCCAGGAGGAGGAGGCATGAAATCATTTGCCCAGCTTTTTGAGGCCCTCGACCGCAGCAACAGCAACCTAACCAAAGTGGCCGCCTTGGAGCATTACCTGCATACCGCTGTGCCAGAGGATGCTATTTGGATGGTGGCTTTGTTTAGCGGCAGGCGGCCCAAGCGACAAATCAACAGCAGTCTTTTGCAGCAATGGGCTGCCGAAGTGAGTGGGTTGAGCGACTGGATGCTCGCCGAATGCTACCAGCAAGTAGGCGATTTGGCAGAGACCTTGGCCTTGCTACTCCCTTCCCCTTCTCAAACCCAACAGTCGCCACAGCTCCATCAATTGTTGCAGCTTATTCAGCAGCTCCAGTACGCTAACGAGGCAGAAAAAAAAGCATTTGTACTCCAGTATTGGTCGCAATTAGCTGGCACCGAACGATTTTTATTCAACAAACTACTCACCGGTGGCTTCCGGGTGGGTGTTTCAGAGAAGTTAGTAGCCAAAGCCTTGGCCAAAGTACATCAAATAGACGAAGCGGCGGTGGCCTATGCCCTTACTGGCAAATGGCAGCCAGACCAAATGACCTTGGTGCAGCTTTTAGCGGTAGATGCCGCCAGCGACGCTTCGAAGCCTTACCCCTTCTTTTTGGCTTATCCTTTGGAACAGGCTGTGGCCGATTTGGGTGCCACTGGCGACTGGCAAGCCGAGTGGAAATGGGATGGCATCCGGGCGCAGCTTATCAAACGATCCGATGCGGTGTATTTGTGGTCGCGGGGCGAAGAACTGCTCAACGAGCAATTCCCCGATTTGTGCGAAGCCTTGAGCGGTTTGCCTAACGGCACCGTACTCGATGGCGAGCTGCTGTGCGTAGAAAACGGTCAAATACTATCGTTCAACGTCTTGCAGCAACGCCTGGGCAGGAAAAAGCCATCCAAAAAAATGCAGCAAACACTACCTGCCGCCCTGATGGCTTATGATTTGCTTGAACTCGGTGGTCAAGACCTCCGCTCCCTACCCCTCCACCAACGCCGCCAGCAACTCGAACAGCTGCTGGCCGAACATGCCTCACCGGCCTTGCTTTTGTCGGAAAGTTTGGCTTTTGAAGATTGGCAGCAGCTTACCGACTTTCGAGAACAAGGGCGCGCGCAACTTGCCGAAGGACTCATGCTCAAGCGCTTGGAGGCGCCATACGAGCAGGGCCGCAAAAAAGGCAGCTGGTGGAAATGGAAAGTAGCGCCTTTAAGCATCGACGCCGTTTTGCTGTACGCCCAAAAAGGGCACGGTCGCAGGGCCAATTTGTTTACCGACTACACCTTTGCCCTGTGGGAAGGCACGCAGTTGGTTACCTTTGCCAAGGCGTACAGCGGTCTCACCGACAAAGAAATCAAAGCCGTCGACACCTTCATCAAAGCCAACACCCTCGAAAAATTCGGTCCCGTGCGCACCGTCAAGCCCGAGCTCGTATTCGAAATTGCCTTTGAAGGCTTGCAGCCCAGCAACCGCCACAAAGCTGGGGTAGCGGTGCGTTTTCCAAGGATTTTGCGGTGGCGGCACGATAAAACCGTTGACCAAGCCAATCACTTAACCGATTTAAAAGCCCTGTTACCCGCTTCCCTCTAAGCCCCCTATCCACAAATTAAACCCGTATTCAGCAGCAACTAACCGTATCTTTATCCCATGCAAACCTCCGATTACATTATCATTACAGGCGTAAGTAAAGGCATTGGCTTGGCCACTGTTCAACTATTAAACCAACAAGGTTACCGCGTGGCGGGTTGGGGCCGTACGGCACCGGCGTACACCCACCCCGATTTCCACTTTTTTAGCTGCGACGTGTCCGACTTTGCGCAAGTAGAAGCGGCTTGGCAGCAAACCCAGGCCAAGATGGGCACGCAGTTGTACGGACTCCTAAACAACGCCGGTTTTGGGCATTTTGGGAAGGTGGAGGAGCTGCCGCTAGAAAAATGGCACGCCATGTTTAACACCAATGTAAACGGACTCATGTATTGCACGCGGGTGGTGGTGCCCACGTTAAAAGCGCGACAAGCTGGCCACATCATCAACATCAGCTCCATTGCAGGCTTGAATGGCATTGTGCAAGGCAGCGGTTATTCCGCCACCAAATTTGCGGTGCGCGGCATCAGTCATTCGCTGTACGCCGAGCTGCGTGAAGACGGCATTAAGGTTAGTTGCGTGTACCCCGGTTCGGTAGCTACGAACTTTTTTGATGAAGTAGAGGGCGTTACCATCAACCCCAACATGCTGCAGCCGCAAGATGTGGCAACGCTCTTGGTGCAGCTGCTGCAATCGTCGCCTAATTTTTTGACAGTCGATGTAGAAATCAGGCCGTTGCAACCCAAGGGGAAGAAGTAGCCCCCCTTCGGCAAGCTCAGGGACCGCCTTCGACCGGCGGGCCCTTCGATGAACTCAGGGACCACCTTCGACAAGCTCAGGGACCGCCGTCGAACCCCAGGGACCAGCTTGGATGCTTCGAACAACTCAGCAAGCGCTGCTTGCCTATTGCAGCTGAGAAATATGCAGCCATTTTTCTCCCCTCCTTTTTTTCGCCCTTAACGCATTTATGCCTATTATTGCAGTCGCAAAAAATCTGGAAATAAAGAACTTTACATGAGAGAAATTCAAATGCGCGAAGCCCTGCGAGAAGCCATGCAGGAAGAAATGCGCAGAGACGATCGCGTGTTTTTAATGGGCGAAGAAGTTGCCCAATACAACGGTGCCTACAAGGTTAGTCAGGGCATGCTCGACGAATTTGGCGACCGCCGCGTTATCGACACCCCCATTGCCGAGCTGGGTTTTGCAGGTATTGGCGTAGGTGCGGCCATGAATGGCTTGCGGCCAATCATTGAGTTTATGACCTTCAACTTTTCGTTGGTGGCCATCGACCAGATTGTAAACGCTGCGGCTAAGGTTTTATCGATGTCGGGCGGACAGTTTGGCGCACCCATGGTGTTTCGCGGTCCTTCGGGCTCGGCTGGCACCCTCGGCGCACAACACTCGCAGGTATTCGAAAGCTGGTACGCCAACGTGCCGGGCCTCAAAGTCATCTCCCCTTCTACCCCTTACGACGCCAAGGGCTTGCTGAAGTCGGCCATCCGCGACAACGACCCCGTGATTTTTATGGAGTCGGAGCAAATGTACGGCGACAAAGGCGAGGTGCCCGAAGGCGAATACCTCATTCCCATTGGCGTAGCCGATGTGAAGCGTGCCGGTACCGACATTACCCTCGTTTCTTACAATAAAATGATGAAAGTGGCGCTGGCTTCTGCTGAGGCGTTGGCTGCTGAAGGCATTTCTGCCGAGGTGATCGACCTGCGCACCATCCGTCCGCTCGACCACGCGACCATCATCAACAGCGTTAAAAAAACCAACCGCTTGGTGGTCATCGACGAAAGCTGGCCTTACGGCGGCATTTCTTCGGAGATTGCTTACCGCGTGCAGAAAGATGCGTTCGATTACCTCGACGCACCGGTGGTTCGTATCAACGGCGCCGACGTATCGATGCCTTACGCCATGAACCTGGTGCAGGCCTATTTGCCTTCTGTAGAGAAGGTGGTGAAGGCCGTGAAGGAAGTGATGTACGTGAAAAAATAAGCTGTTTATCAGCTGCAAATAGCAAAAGCCGGGGCCTAGAGGTCTCGGCTTTTTTGTTTGATGCCAAGCCGACAGCCGGACTGCCTCCCCCCTTTAGTCTGCTTTTTACAACAGCATGCCGACGGCTCAGTTACTGCCGCTTGATGGCGCGCCAACTCACAGGAGGCGCTGCTTGGAGTCCCTGCAGCTTCATCATGTGTTGGTAAAGGTCGGTGTTTTCTTGGATGCCCGTGAACCAGTCGGCACCCGGACCAAAGGCAAACACCGGTACCATCACGGCCGTATGTTTGGTGGAGGTGAAAGCGCCCTTCACGGTACCCTTCACAAAATCGCCACCCGCAAGCGCAAAACCGCCTGTTTCATGGTCTGCCGTTTCAATCACCAGCGTTTCGCCATCCTTTTCGGCAAAATCGAGCGCCAAGGCCACGGCTTTGTCGAAGTCGATCATTTCTTGCACAATGTAATCGGCATCGTTGGCATGACCACCCCAGTCAATTTGCGAGCCTTCCACCATCAGAAAAAAGCCTTTTTCGTTCTGCGAGAGGCGGTCGAGGGCAAAGCTGGTAGCGCGGGGCAAAACATCATCGCGCCCATCGGTCTTTTTAGGTGCCGCATCTTCCCACAACAGCGCACCAAAGCGCACATTGGCAGGCAGCTCGTTCATGGCCATTTCGTTATCTACCATAAAAAAGCCACGTTGCTGGGCTTCGGCCACGAGGTCGCGACCGTCGGTGCGCTGGTTAAAGTATTTGCGACCGCCGCCGATGAAGAGCTGCAGTTTGCTGTTTACGATTTCCCAGGCGATTTCATTGTGCATTTCGCGGTGCGGCACGTGGGCCACAAACGAAGCCGGGGTAGCGTGGGTAATGGTGCTGGTGGCGATGATGCCCGTGGACTTGCCGGCTTTGGCGGCCGATTCGAGCACCGTTTCGTGCGCCATGGTATCGGCCGATACGCCGATGGCGTTGTTGTAGGCCTTTTGACCGATGCTAAAAGCCGTTGCCCCCGCACCCGAGTCGGTAATGAGGTTGTCGAAGCTGTAGGTTTTAATGAAGCCGATGTGTTTAAAGCGCTCCAGGGCCAGCACATTGTGGTTGGCAATCATGCCGCCGTAAATTTGGCTCGTGCCCATGCCATCGCCAATGAGGAAAATGATGTTTTTAGGCGGTTTTGGTGCCTGTATAGGGATGGCCGTGGTGGCTTCGTTGGGATTAACAGCAATTTGCTTAGGACTGTTGCAACCCAGCAGCAAAATGGCCAGCAGGGCAAAAGCGGCGTGCATCTTCTTCATGCCGTAAAAATAGGGTTTCGGCTTTAGATTGCAGCGGCTTGGGGGGATGGATTGGGGGCTGGGGGTTGGGTAGAGATGTAAACTCCCCCCTTACCAGCCCCCAGCCGTTCCAACACCACCGCCTGGATGGCGGCTACGGTAATGGCATCGGTAATGGCGCCAGACTTTACCAGGGCGTAAGCCTCATCGAGACTCACTTTTTTGCGCTGCAGCTGCTCGGTATCTTCGGGTTCGGGTTCAAATTGGGTGAGCCCGCGGGCTACGTACACAATGGCCAGCTCGTCGCTTACCGAGTTGGAGAGGTGCAGGCGCAGCAGCTCTTGCCAATGCTCGGCGGTGCAGCCGGTTTCTTCGAGCAGCTCGCGCTGGGCCGAAGCCAGGGGATCGGCCGTAAGTGGCCCCCCGCCCTCGGGCAGCTCCCACGAATAGGCATTGAGCGGAAAACGGTATTGGCCCACCAGCCACAGCTGCTCGTGCTCGTCGAAAGCCACGATGCCGATGGCCAGGTTTTTAAAATGCACCTTGCCGTAAATGCCGGGATTGCCGTTGGGGTTGAGCACCTGGTACTCGGTGAGCTGGATCCAGGGGTTGCTGTACACCTCCTTTTCGGCTGTTATTTGCCAGGGGTTGTGCTGTTCATCAATCATGGCTACCTCCAAAATCAAACATGGCGGGTTTGTTTTCAATTACCTGATGGTCTTTGGGTATTTCAAACAGGGCCATGGGCAGCGCTTCGGGGGAGGTGTTGAGGAGGGTGAGGCGTTTCATTGTTTTGTTTGTTCAAAAATAGGGGCTGGGGGTGAAAAGGTGTGTCTTTTTTTTGAAACACGGAGGTCACGGAGGACACGGAGTTTTTTTTAGACCGCCCTTCGACAAGCTCAGGGACCACCTTCGATGCTTCGATAAACTCAGCAACCGCAACTGCGTTCTCCGCGTCCTCCGCGGTAAAAAAAACCGAACACCGCCCTTCGATAAACTCAGGGACCGCCCTTCGACAAGCTCAGGGACCACCTTCGATAAACTCAGGGACCGCCTTATTCGAAAAAGATTTGCTGCGCTAAGCGGTAGGTATTGCAGTGGGCTTCGAGGATGTGGCGGATGTCGGTAGAGTAGCCGCCACCCATGCAGATAACCAGCGGCAGGTGCAGGCGGTGGGCTTGGCGCAGCACAAAGGCATCGCGGGCAGCGCAACCGGCGATACTGAGGCCCAGTTTACCGAGTTTGTCGGTGGCCAACACATCTACCCCGGCTTGGTAGAACATAAAATCGGGTTGGAACTCGGCCAGGATGCGGGTCAGTTGCTCGTCGAGCAGCGCCAAATAGGTGGCATCGTCGGTGCCGTTGGGTAGCGGCAGGTCGAGGTTCGACTGTTCTTTGTGGTGCGGGTAATTCGAAGCGCCGTGCATGCTGAACGTAAACACCCGTGGCTCGTTTTCAAAAATTTTGGCCGTGCCGTTGCCTTGGTGCACATCTAAATCAACCACCAACACGCGCTGGGCCAGACCTTTCGCCAGCAAATGCGCCGCGGCAATGGCTTGGTCGTTGAGCAAACAAAAGCCTTCCCCACTATCGGCATAGGCATGGTGCGTGCCTCCCGCCACATTCATGGCCACGCCATGTTGCAGGGCAAACTGTGCCGCATCCAAAGTGCCCTGGGCAATGGTTATTTCGCGCTGCACCAAAGCTGCACTTAAAGGAAAGCCAATTTTGCGCATCTCCTTGGGCGTGAGCTTTAAAGCCTGCATCCGTTGCCAATAGTCGGCGGTATGCACCCGCAAAATAGCCTCCTCGCTGCAGGCCTCGGGCGCAAAAAGCTGGTCGGGCTGGATGGTGCCTTCGTAGAGCAGTTGCTCGGGAATGAGCTCGTATTTGAGCATCGGAAAACGGTGACCTTCGGGCAGCGGATGGGCGTACAGCGGGTGGTAAGCAATTTTGAGCACGGTGTAAAAATAACCATCGGCAAGCGATAATGGTTTGGAAGCTGTGGGAAGCTGATTATCTTAGCGGCTATGTCGAAAAAAATGTTGCTCCTCTGGTTGCTTTTGGCAGGCTGTAGCGCTTCTAAAAAAGCAAATACCGCTGCTAAACAGGGTTATTACCCGGTGCCGGTTGACCAAGTGATGGGGCACCTGAATTTAAGCGGCGCCTCGAACTGCTTGTATGTGGCGGGAGATAGTCTTTATTTTATCAGCGCCCTGCAAGCCTATGGCCTCCAGACCGACTTAGCGGCTACCGAGGCGCAGCTGACCGGCTTTCAAACCAGTCCTGATTTTACTGCACTGGCACTCAGCCAAGTGCTGCTGAGCAAAGGCGGCTTGCGCACCGAACAAACCTACGCCCGCATTTTAATTGACCGCAGCAAGGAAGACTTGAAAGCCGATGAACTGGCCGCTTTGATCAATCAGCTGCTGAGCAAACTCGACAATGAAGGCATTTTGGTGCTCATCAGCCCCAAACAAGACCCCAAAGCCGGGCAAATCACCCAAAAGGCAAACCTACTTTTAACCGAAGCCGGTGGCTACCGCAAATCTAGCCTCGATACCAGCCTCGCCCCTCACCTACAAGCCCTTATCCTACTCAAATGACTATAAAAAAAACCAGTGCCATTGATCGGTTCTTAGGAATCATCGAAAAAGTAGGCAATGCCCTGCCCCATCCGGCCACCTTATTTGCCGGCTTCGCTTTGTTAGTCGTGCTGCTGTCGTGGGTAGTGGCCCAATTCGGCGTGAGCGTGGTGCACCCCGGCACCGGCGAAACCGTTACCACTTTTAACTTGCTGTCGGCCGAAGGCCTCCACATGATTTTAACCAAAATGGTGGTCAATTTCACCTCCTTTGCCCCCCTCGGTACTGTCTTGGTGGCCCTGCTCGGCATCGGCATTGCCGAAGGCAGCGGTTTAATCGGCACGGTGCTGCGTTTGGTGGTGCTTTCGTCCCCCAAAAAGCTACTCACTTTTGTAATTGTGTTTGCGGGTGTGATGTCGAATACCGCCAGCGAAGTAGGTTACGTATTACTCGTACCCTTGGCAGCGGTCATTTTTTTAGCGGCGGGAAGGCATCCGTTGGCAGGTTTGGCAGCGGCTTTTGCCGGCGTGTCGGGCGGCTACAGTGCCAATTTGCTGCTGGGCACCATCGACCCGCTGCTGGCGGGTTTGTCGGAAGAAGCCGCCCGCATTATTGAGCCCGGCTATGCCGTAAATCCTGCGAGCAACTACTACTTTATGTTTGTAAGTACCTTTTTGATTTCGGGCTTGGGTACTTGGGTAACCGAAAAAATTGTGGTGCCACGGCTTGGGGAATATACGGGTGATGAAAAGCCAGAAGAAATTCGCTTCCTGAACACAGAAGAAAAACGCGGTCTTTTGTACGCTGGCATAGCTTTATCGTTGTTTATGGCCTTTATTTTAGGGGGATTGGTGCCTGCCGATGGCTATTTACGCAACCCAGAAGATGGTGGCATTTTGAAGTCGCCTTTCATGTCGGGCATCGTGGCCTTTATCTTTTTGGTAGCAGCCTTTTGCGGTATCGCGTATGGCATTGGCGCCAAGACCTTCAAAAGCGATAGTGATGTGATGAAAGGCATGGCCAAGTCGATGGAAACCCTCGGCTCGTATATTGTACTGGTGTTTTTTGCAGCGCAGTTTGTAGCGTATTTTAACTGGACCAACCTCGGTTTGATTTTCGCCATCCAAGGCGCCGAAGTGTTGAAATCGAGCGGTCTCAACGACATGGCCCTCATGGTCGGTTTTATCCTCATTGCGGCCACCATCAACCTCATCATGGGCAGTGCCTCGGCCAAATGGGCCATCATGGCGCCGGTGTTTATCCCCATGTTTATGTTGCTGGGCTATTCACCCGAATTTACCCAATGTGCCTACCGCATCGGCGACAGCGTAACCAACATCATCTCTCCCATGATGTCGTATTTTGCCTTGATTGTGGCCTTTATTCAGCGCTACGACAAAAAAGCCGGCATCGGCACCGTCATCAGCACCATGCTGCCCTACTCGGTGGTGTTTTTGATAGGCTGGATTTTGTTGTTCGCGGTATGGATTGCGTTCGACTTGCCTATTGGTCCTGGCGCCCCCCTTTACTACAAACCTTAAACGCATTGAACAATTTGTAACCTTCGTTGGTTTAACACCATATTAAAATCTCAAACTATGAAAAAAGTACTGTTAATGTTTGCCGTAGCGGCTTTCGCTACCGCTTGTAGCAATTCAACCGAAACGGCTGAAACCACCGAAGTAACCACGGCTGTAGAAGCGGGCGAAGCCACGGTATTGGCCCTTTCTGAAAGCACTGTGAAATGGACTGGTAAAAAGTTAACCGGCGAGCACTTCGGTAAAATCAATATTTCTGAAGGCAGTTTGTTTGTAGATGGCGATCAGTTGAGCGGTGGCTCTTTCACCATCGACATGAACACCATTACGGTTGAAGACCTGACAGACGCAGCGCAAAACAAAGATTTAACGGACCACTTGTTCTCGGAGGATTTTTTCAATGTAGCCCAGTTTAACGCCGCCAATTTTGAAATTACCGGTGTGGAGGCTTTGGCCGCTGCCGACGAAGCTGGCAATACCCACACCATCAGTGGCAACCTTACCATCAAAGGCATTACGCAAGGCATCTCTTTTCCTGCTAAAGTAGCTAACAACGAGGCCGGCATCAACGCCAGCGCTAAGTTTAACATCGACCGTACCTTGTGGGACATCAAATACAAATCAGGTAAGTTTTTCCCTGAACTTGGCGACAAAGTAATCTCCGACGAAATCGGTATCGAGTTAAACCTCGCCGCCACGAAGTCATAATACTTCCTTTGTGATTGAAATACCGGGCTCGTCCCGGTATTTTTTTTGCCTTTTTTGCCGCAAGCAAGGCTTTAACGGCACTCCATGTGATGCTTTTTCAGAAGGGTTAAGTTATCTGTTGCCCATAGCGCCACTCGCGCATCTAAAAACAGCTGTGTGCTTGCCTCGGCCTTGCAGAAACAGTCTCAAGGCAGTGGATTAATGCCTTGCCCCGCCGGCTTAGTCGGTGATCAAAGCCTGGTTGAGGAAATGTACAAAAGGCGCCAACTGGCTGATAGACTCCTGAAAATACCTTAACAAAGCAGCATTACTTTCGAAGCTTGCTGGGTCGAACGGCTGCCTAAGTACAAAGCTCTTGTACTTTAAGTAGGCCAAGGCTGGGTGGTCTTGCTCGTAGCCCTTGGGCGGACGTGTGAGCTGTTCTCCCTCAAACGTAAATGCACCCAAGGCCGGTGCTTTTAGGATATCCTCGAAGGCCGTAAAGCCATAGTCGATTTCCTGGCGGATGTTTTTGAGCAAGGGTGCTTCGGGCATCCAAATGCCTGCTGCCATAAAACTGGCGCCGGGCTCAAAGTGCATGTAGTAGCCTGCGCCTGGGGATTTTTTGCCGCCATTGGCTAGATAAGCCGAAAAATTAGTCTTGTAGGGGTTTTTATTAGCCGAAAAGCGCACGTCCCGGTTGATACGGAAGATGCAGTTTTTGGCTTCTAGTCCAGCTAGACTTGGATCTACCACGCTGGCCCTTTCAATCAAATCGGCCACAAAGGCAATAAAATCGAGTCTGAGCTGCTGGTAGCGGTCCCGCTCGCCATCAAACCAAGCCTTGTGATTATTGGGTTTGAGCGCTGTTAAAAAGCTGTACAGTGCTTTGAAATCGAGTTCGCCAGGCTGTTGCTTCATAGCGCCTGCTTTTGCATCATGCGCTGGATGTATTTGCCTACGATGTCGAATTCTAAATTGACGATGCTACCCACTTGTAGTTGGTGGAAGCTGGTGTGCTCGTAGGTATACGGAATGATGGCCACTGAAAAGGCATCGTCGGCGGCGTCTACCACCGTAAGTGAAACGCCGTTCACACAAACCGAGCCTTTTTCTACCACCATATTGCCCTTGCTGGGGTCGAAAGCAAAGCGGTACCGCCAGCTGCCACCTTCATCGGCCACCGAAATACACTGGGCGGTTTGATCTACATGGCCTTGTACAATGTGCCCGTCGAAACGGCCGTGTGCTGGCATGCAGCGCTCGAGGTTGATTTTGGCACCTGTACGCCAGTCTTGGAGATTGGTTTTTTGCAAAGTCTCCAAAATAGCCGTTACCGTATGCTGTCCTTCACCCAAAGCCACCACGGTGAGACAAACACCGTTGTGCGATACACTTTGGTCGATTTTGAGCTCCCCAGAAATGGGTGATGCAATGGTGTAATGCATGTTTTGTGCTTCTTGGCGCATGGCCACCAGCTCGCCGAGCGTTTCAATGATTCCTGTAAACATAGCCTGATTTAGCGCTTGATGGCCACCACACCAACCCTATCTACCTGTGTGATGCCTTCTAACGTTCTGAAATTTATTTTAACGCGATAGTAATAAGTAGCTGCTTCCAAATCGTCGCCGAGCTGGTTTTTGCCCTCCCAACGCACCGCAGGGTTAATGGTGCGGAACACCTCTTGACCCCAGCGATTGAGGATGATCATGTCGATGCTTTCTACAAAACGCCAGCCTGGCATTGGCCCAAAAAGGTCGTTGATGCCGTCGCCGTTGGGCGTAAAAATATTGGGTAGCTCGTACAGGTTGCAGTTGTCAACACACACCTCATTGCTGTAACCGCTTTCGTTTGTACTGCTGTCTACCGCCGTTAGTTTGTAACAACCCGCCAGGCTCGTCTGCAAATTCAAGTGCTCAAACTGCAGCGGTTGGTTCGCCGCCACCGAGTCGATGAGGGTGTAAGGCGCCGATAAGCTAGGCCGGTAGTAAATGCGCCACCGCAGGAGGTCGGGGGCACAAAACGACTCCTGTATCCAGCTCACTGTGTTCATAAACCGATCGCAGTCGGCCGCAACGCTGATATCAGGTGGACAAGGCGGAATGGTGTCGGTAGGCATTTTGCATGCAATCTGCGAATCGTTGAGCAAGGAATCGGGCAGCGACGCATTTTCAAATCCCCCAAAGGTGGTGAGGTAATAGCAGTACACCACGCCATTTACCAAATTGGTGTCCAGATAGCTGTTGCTGGTAGTGGTGGTCAAATACTCAAATGTGCCTGCCAAGTTTTCTTTGTAGATGTGTACCGAATCATTGAGCCAATTGGTGTTTGCCTCCCACTGCAGCAGCAGCTGACTGTCGAAACTACGGATGTCTAAATACACCGAGGAAGAAGCCGTAGCCTTGCCCACCTCGGTATTGCCGAGGGCATCAAAATCGATTTGGTAACAGTATTGCTTTTCGGTGGTGTTGAGGTTGAGGTCGGTAAACAGACTGTCGCGCAACACCGCTGCAAAACTGTTGTAGGTGCGCGTGCCGATGGCGGTGCGGTTGGCAGCCATCTGCAAGCCTTCGCTTCTGTAAAAGCGATAGCGATAGGGTGCCGGAAATTGAATGGTATCGAGCTCAACAGGACCCGTCCATTGCAAATCGATGCTGCCCGTGCTTTGTGCCGTGGCCGTTACACTCACCTTTGTTAACAGCGGTAAATCGCGGAGCACCACTTCGCACACTTCGTTGGAGGTTATACTTTCGATGCCACCGAGTGGGTTGAACCTGGCCTGACTGAAAAAAGCGGTGACGCGGTAGCAAAACTCCTCTCCTGATGGCAAGCCAAGTCCGTTATTGTCGTCGATGTAAGTGGTGCTGGTGCGCCCCATCAACGTATCGATGAGCACATAGCCGGTGCTGGCGGGCACGCCGGTTTGGCAGGTATCGGGAGTAAAAGGCCCCGCACCTTGTTTGCGGTAAATTTTATACCCAAGTGCTTCGCTGCACGTATGGGGATCGTAGGTGACGGTGATTTTACCGCCGCTAGAATTGGCTTGAATGTTTTCGACAGGCGGTGGTATGATGCGCACATTCCACACTTGATAGGCTGTTAAGCGTGGATTACCATTGTCTTCGGCCCTAAAAATAACCTGGTATGGATCACGGCGAATGTGCCCACAATTGGTTTGCCAGCTAAACACCGAGCCTACCACCGTTTGAGCGGTGGCATCGTTGAATGTGGCAGGCGAATTGGTGAGGATACCACGCTGCGGCGCCAAGGGTGCGCCCACACCCGACAGCGTAACCATGTTGCCATCGCTATCTGAAGCTGAGATAAAGCCCGTGAGTAAGGTACCCGCGATCACACAGGTATCATTGGGCACTTTAATTTCAGGTGGTCGGTTGATGCATACCGATATGGTTACCTGAAAATCGCGGATGATGTTGCCAATTTGCACGCCATTGCGCCATTCTCGGATGATGATGGCGAAGTTAAAAGTGCCTGGGGTATCTGGCGTATTCCATATAAAATCACCCGTTCTGCTGTTGATGGTGAGGATTGGGGGCAGATTTGGGTAATAAAAGGTAGCTATGGGCAGGCCACCAGCGCCTCTGCAAGGCGTGAGCTCAAACGAAAGCGAATCACCATCGGGATCTACGGCACCAGGATTGTGTACGAAAAGCCTTCTCACACAACCATTGTCGATGGGTGGAAAATTGAGCACCGGCGAACTGTTGACCCCCAAAAAAGGATTGATGATGAGCTGCGTTTCGATGTGAAACGGCAAATTGATGGAGCTGGGAATGTTGTTGATACCGCCGATGCGGTTGGGGTCGGTAACCGATATGGTGTAGGTACCTGCGCCTGGAAAGATGTGGGTGGTGAGGTAGATGTTGCGAACGAGGTCATTGCCTACAAACACCCGGCTCGAGCGTTGCACGGTATCGATGCGGGTAGGGTTGCCGTAATTGAATGAAACGGGCAAAAATTGGCGGTCTGCTGCGTCTTGGTCTTTGGTGTAGGTAACCACCCTGATTTCGTACGTCAGGTTGTTTAAATGCCTAAATGTAATTTCGCCGCCCCGGTTGTGGGTTGCCTCAACCACCAAAGGCCCCAAAAATAGGAGCGCGAGCAGGAGGAACATACCTTTTTGTAGGCTTCTAACCATACCTCATACAATGCAAAAAGGGCCTGATTTGTTGCATGTTAAGCTTAAATTTAAGCATAAAAAAATCCAGCAACAAGCGTTACTGGATTTCTTAACAAAAATATGACGATTAGTTACCTGGACCGAGCATGGCGCCGAGGTATTCGCGGTTTAAACGGGCAATGTTGGTGATGCTAATGCCCTTAGGACATTCGGCCTCGCAAGCACCTGTGTTGGTGCAATTGCCGAAACCGAGCTCATCCATTTTGGCCACCATCTTGCCAACACGCTCCTTGCGCTCTGGCTGTCCTTGTGGCAATAAAGCATACTGCGACACCTTGGCCGATACAAACAACATGGCAGAAGCATTTTTACAAGCCGCTACACACGCGCCACAACCGATGCAAGCAGCGGCGTTAAAGGCTTCATCTGCATTTTCTTTCGGGATGGGTACGGCATTGCCGTCGGGTGCGTTACCGGTATTTACCGATACATAGCCCCCAGCCTGCTGTATTTTATCAAAAGCAGAGCGGTCTACTACCAAATCTTTCAACACCGGAAAAGGCGCGGCCCTCCAAGGTTCGATGGTGATGGTTTCACCGTCTTCGAAATGGCGCATGTGCAACTGACAGGTGGTGGTGCCACGCTGCGGTCCGTGTGCACGGCCGTTGATGTACATGCTGCACATGCCGCAAATGCCTTCGCGACAATCGTGATCGAATGCCACGGGCTCTTTCTGCTCCGAAATCAGTGATTCGTTGAGCACATCCATCATTTCGAGGAAGGAAGCATGGGTAGATACGTCCTTTAACTTGTAAGTTTCGAACTTACCTTTATCCTTGCTGCCTTTCTGACGCCAAACTTTCAGCGTGAGATTTAACGACTCTTTACTCATTATTTGTAGCTCCTTTGTGTGAGTTTAACAACATCAAATTCGAGGTTTTCTTTGTGTAAAACCGGTTCAGCGTTTTCGCCCTGCCATTCCCAAGCCGATACAAACGCATAGTTTTCATCGTCGCGTTTGGCTTCGCCTTCTTCGGTTTGACTTTCGAGGCGGAAGTGACCACCGCATGATTCATTGCGACTCAAGGCGTCGCGTACCATGAGCTCGCCGAGTTCAATGAAGTCGGCCACACGCATGGCTTTGTCGAGCTCGGGATTAAACTCACCGATGCTGCCCGACAAGCGCAGGTCGCTCCAAAACTCTTTGCGCAAATCCTGGATGAGGCTGATGGCTTTGGTTAAGCCCTCTTCACTCCTGGCCATACCGCAATATTCCCACATGATTTTGCCGAGGCGGCGGTGGAAACTCTCTGGCGACTGCTTGCCACCGATGCTCATAAACTTGTTGTAACGATCGGCCACCGCTTTTTCAGCAGCCACAAAGGCTTCGTGGTTTACATTGATTTGGCCTGTGCCAATTTCATCTGCCAAATAATCACCAATGGTGTAAGGCAATACAAAATAACCATCAGCCAAACCTTGCATAAGGGCCGAAGCACCCAAACGGTTGGCGCCGTGGTCAGAGAAGTTAGCCTCTCCGATGGCGTACAAACCGGGCACATTGGTCATGAGGTTATAATCGACCCACAAACCGCCCATGGTATAATGCACCGCTGGGTAAATTTTCATAGGTGTTTTGTAGGGATTGTCGCCGGTAATCTTCTCGTACATTTCGAATAAGTTACCGTAACGTGCGCTGATCACATCTTGGCCCATGCGGTTGATGGCATCGCGGAAATCGAGAAATACCGCCAAGCCGGTTGGCGCTACACCACGGCCTTCGTCACACACATCTTTGGCAGCGCGTGAGGCTACGTCGCGGGGAACGAGGTTACCAAAAGCTGGGTACTTGCGTTCTAAGAAATAATCGCGGGCCTCTTCTGGTAAGTCTGCCGCTACTTTTTTGCCTTGCTGGATGGCTTCGGCGTCGGCTTTGTGGAGGGGCACCCAAACGCGACCGTCGTTGCGCAGCGACTCCGACATGAGGGTGAGCTTTGACTGGTACTCGCCCGACTGCGGCAAGCAGGTTGGGTGAATTTGTGTGAAGCAAGGGTTGCCAAAAAACGCACCTTGTTTGTGTGCTTTCCAAGCTGCGGTTACGTTTGAGCCCATGGCGTTGGTGCTCAAATAAAATACGTTTCCGTAGCCACCGCTGGCAATTACCACGGCATGTGCGCTGTGGCGCTCGAGCTCACCAGTAATTAAGTTACGGGCAATGATGCCGCGGGCTTTGCCGTCGATCATCACCACCTCAACCATTTCGTGGCGCGTGAACATCTCTACCTGACCTTTTTCTACCTGGCGGTTGAGAGCTGAATAAGCGCCGAGCAAGAGTTGCTGTCCGGTTTGGCCCCGTGCATAAAATGTACGCGATACCTGGGTGCCACCAAACGAACGGTTGTCGAGCAAGCCGCCATAATCGCGGGCAAAAGGAACGCCTTGTGCCACACACTGGTCGATGATGCTGGCGCTCACTTCGGCCAAACGGTAAACATTGGCTTCGCGGGCACGGTAGTCACCGCCTTTTACGGTATCGTAAAACAAGCGATAGGTGCTATCACCGTCGTTTTGATAGTTTTTGGCTGCATTGATACCGCCTTGGGCTGCAATGGAGTGGGCGCGGCGGGGACTGTCTTGGAAACAGAAAGCCTTCACCTTATAGCCTAACTCTGCCAGCGAGGCAGCGGCTGAAGCACCAGCAAGGCCGGTACCTACTACGATGATGTCGAGTTTGCGTTTGTTGGCCGGACTCACCAAGCGAACGGTAGAACGGTATTTGGTCCATTTATCAGTAATGGGACCAGCAGGGATTTTTGCGTCGAGCTTCATGCCTTGTTAAATTTAAGCTTGTTGAAGATACATCACCACCGGAATGATCGCGAAGAGCAAGGGAACGATGACAGCATAAACAACACCAATGACTTCAATGAGTTTTTTATAACTGCTAAAACCTAGGCCCAAAGTTTGAAAAGCGCTCTGGAAGCCGTGGTACAAGTGAAAAGACAAAACCAACATGCCCACCACATAAATAAGCATGTACGGCAGGGTGCTGTAAGCGCTGGCCACCACGGTGTAAGCATCCAGCACTGCGAAATTCAAACCATCGTAGGTGCCTGCTTCAATCATGGGTAAACCAGTACCAAATTTAAATTCGAACCAAAAGCTCTTCAGGTGCACAATTAAAAACAGCAGGATGAGGGTTCCGAGGATACCCATATTGCGTGAATTCCAATTTGACTGTACGTTTTTAGGCTTTCCACCATAGGCAATCGGCCGGGCAGCAGCGTTGGTACGTGTTAACCAAATGCTGTAAATCACGTGCAGCACGATGAAAGCAAAGTTGAGTTTCGATACCAATTGAATCAAGCCATTGTTGGCCATGAAATAAGAGTAGCGGTTAAAAGCTTCTCCGCCATCGCCAGCAAGCAACTGCAAATTGCCAATGAGGTGGATTACCAAAAATAAAATGAGGAAAAGACCTGTGAGGGCCATCATCAATTTACGCCCAAGAGAAGAACGTAACAGCGTTGTAAACTTATTCATTTGGAGAATAGTAATATTTTAGAACTACGCAAAAATAAGGCTAGACCGCTCAGTTCACAAGTTTGCAGGAAAGGAAAATAGGGAAAAATGCTGTTTAAAATCAGTCTAAATAACCAACTCAACCAAGTCCGTGCGCAAACAGCCCAGCGGCAGCCTACCTACTCGCCAAAACAGCCGTAACCGGCAAGCCTCTACACCTTGCTGCGGCTATTAAAGCCCCGCTCCTGTCTTCTTGAAAAAAAGAAAAGCCCCGGATTATTTATCCGAGGCTTAATAATTACTTAAATAAACTTAGTTTACATCATGCCACCCATACCACCGCCTGGCATGGCTGGAGCTGGATCGTTATCTGGATCTTCCGAGATCACACATTCGGTAGTGAGCAACATGCCCGCAATCGAAGCAGCGTTCTCTAAAGCGACACGTGCTACCTTAGTTGGGTCGATGACACCAGCTACGAGCATGTTTTGGAATTTGTCGAGACGGGCATTGTAACCGAAGTTGCCATTGCCTTCTTTCACCTTCTGCACAACGATAGAACCATCTACACCGCCATTTTCAGCAATCTGGCGCAGTGGCTCTTCCAAGGCACGCTTAACGATGGCAACACCCGTTTTTTCGTCAGCATTTACAGTCGATACACGATCAAGGGCTTTGATGGCGCGGATAAAGGCTACACCGCCTCCAGGTACCACACCTTCTTCAACTGCAGCACGGGTGGCGTGCAAAGCGTCGTCGATGCGGTCTTTTTTCTCTTTCATTTCCACTTCAGAAGCGGCACCTACGTACAATACGGCTACACCGCCGGCCAATTTGGCCAAACGCTCTTGCAGCTTTTCACGGTCGTAATCGCTGGTGGTGCTTTCGATTTGGGCTTTGATTTGGCCTACACGGGCTTTGATGTCCTCGCTGTTGCCAGCACCGTTTACCACGGTGGTATTGTCTTTGTCGATGGTGATTTTCTCAGCGCGACCCAAGTAAGTAAGGTCAGCCGCATCGAGTTTGTAACCGCGCTCTTCGCTGATTACAGTACCGCCGGTGAGGATGGCAATGTCTTCGAGCATGGCCTTGCGGCGATCACCAAAACCAGGGGCCTTCACCGCTGCAATTTTAAGCGAGCCGCGGATTTTGTTTACCACCAAAGTAGCCAATGCTTCTCCGTCTACGTCTTCTGCAATGATGAGGAGCGGGCGACTTGACTGTACTACTTTCTCCAAAACTGGGAGCAATTCTTTCATCGCAGAGATCTTCTTATCGTAGATCAGGATGTAAGGATTTTCGAGCTCCGCTTCCATTTTGTCGGCGTTGGTTACAAAATACGGTGATACATAACCGCGGTCGAACTGCATGCCTTCTACCACATCCACATAGGTTTCGGTTGATTTGGCTTCTTCTACCGTGATTACACCTTCTTTGGTAACGCGCTTCATGGCGTCGGCAATGAGTTTGCCAATTACGGCATCGCTGTTGGCAGAGATGGTAGCGATTTGTTCGATTTTAGAAAAATCGTCGCCTACTTCCATGCTCAAGCTGCGCAATGACTTCACGGCAGAAATAACCGCCTTGTCGATACCGCGCTTCAAATCCATTGGATTGGCACCTGCTGCCACGTTTTTCAAACCAGCTTTTACAATGGCTTGTGCCAAAACAGTGGCGGTGGTTGTACCGTCACCCGCTTGGTCGGCTGTTTTGGAAGCTACTTCTTTTACAAGTTGCGCACCCATGTTTTCTACGGGATCCTTCAACTCAATTTCGCGTGCTACCGATACACCATCTTTGGTTACGCTAGGAGCACCGAACTTCTTATCAATCACTACGTTGCGTCCTTTAGGACCAAGAGTTACTTTAACTGCATTTGCCAAAGCATCTACGCCTCTTTTGAGGGCTTCGCGGGCTTCTGTATCGAAATGAATACTTTTACTTGCCATGTTATTTTTACGTTTGAGGGTTTGTGTTAGTCAATAATTGCGAGGATGTCTGATTCACGCATGATCAGGTAATCGTTGCCATCGATGTTGATTTCGGTGCCGGCGTATTTGCCATACAGAATGTTCTGACCTGGCTTAACAGTCATCGGCTCGTCGACTTTGCCTTTACCTACGGCGATTACTTTACCGCGCTGTGGCTTTTCCTTGGCAGTGTCGGGAATGATGATACCACCCGCGGTCTTTTCTTCTGCAGCGGCAGCTTCTACGAGCACGCGATCTGCAATCGGTTGAATTTTTACTGACATATTGTTTTGAATTTGTGTTTTTAATGGATGTGTTCGATTGCACAGCTATTGTGCCAAGATGCAAAGTGGCGAAAAAGGCTGACAGCTTTGCGTAGATATTGCTTTATCCTGACAAAAATGGCAGTCGCATCTGCCAAAATGCAGCATGACCCCTGCTTCTTTATGCACCCAAAAATGACCCGCTTTATCGCGAACGCCTCCCTTACAAACCACACCTGCTAACGCGGCCGAGCGGCCTTAAAGGCTGTAAAGCTGCGACCGCACAGCTAACCACTGCTTTGCGCCGGCCTCCTGCAGCGGGCAAAAAAAAGCCATCCTTTTCAGAATGGCTTTCCTAGAATTTATAACTGCTTATTCAGCTGGCGCTGCTTCAATCATTTCAACACCCGCTGGCTGCTCAGCTGCTGGATCGGCTGCTGGATTGGCTGCTGGAGCTGGAGCACCAGCTGCATTGATGGGCGCCTGCTCGGCTTTGTCCTTCAACAAACTGTTTTGTACTGCCATCTCGTCGCGTGGAATCCATACGTTGATCATCATGGCCAATACAAAAAGAGAAATGCTCAATACCCAAGTAGCTTTTTCAACCACGTCGGTGGTGCGTTTAACACCCATGACTTGGTTGGTAGATGAAAAATTAGACGCTAAACCGCCGCCTTTTGGCTTTTGAACGAGAACGATGAGAATCATCAGGGCACATACCACAATGATTAAGATGGTGATGAATGTATACATTTTAAATGCTTATGCTTTTGTTTGTTTTTTTCTTGAAATGGATGAGGACTTAACTTTGAGCCCGTAACGCATCAATTCGGAGGGCAAAGTAACTCATTTTATCGGGAAATTTCAAAATCAATTTTTGATAAATGCGGATGGCCTTTTTGTAATCATGCTGCGCCGCATAAATTCCTGCTAAGGTTTCGCTGGCTGGCAACTCATCATCCGATATGCTTTCGTAAGCTAACCGCCTGATTTCCTCTTCTACAGCTTTAGAGCTGGGCACTTCTTCGGCGCGATTTATTTGGGCTCGGATGGCCACAATTTGCTGATCTTGCTCCGGCGCCCGCAACAAATCTTGCTGCATGTGCTCCTGATAAAGTTGATCAAGCACTTCCTCGCTCTGTTCTCGCAAAGGCTTGCCGGCATAAAATTTAAACCAACTCAGACGGTCGTGCGGCTGCGCCATAAAATCGGCTGTTGCTTGTAGCTCCGATTGAGAACCATCAACAGTGGTGCTTGCCTCTTGCGGTGCTGGAGCTGGAGCCTCGGGGACTGTAGGCGCTGCTTGTTCTGGTACGCTTACTTCAACTGCCAGAGCAGCTTCCAGTGCAACGATTGGCGCTTCGGCGGCCACCAGCGCTGCTGGCACAAGCACGGGCGGTTCAGGCCATTCTTCAACAGGCAAGCTGCCTTCAGTGGCGTTTTGAGCATCCGTTGTGGACAGCGGTGCTGCAATCGCTTCCGAAACAACTTCTGAAGGAGTGGCAGTGGTGCTGTTTGTGAGCACTGCCACTGGCTCATCGCTGGCCGCAGCTATCTCTGAGGCCACAAGCGCGTCAGCTGCAGCCACAGCTTGTACTTCTGCCAGGGGTTGCTGTACCGGCTGCTCCAACAAAGGTGCAGCCAACTCGCTCAGTTCGACTGGCGCTGCCAAGGTAACTGGCTCCACGGCAGGTGCAGCAGCTTGCTCCAAAACCATCGCTGTGAGGCTTTCGGCTTCGATGACCTGCGCTACTTCCTCCGGCCAAATTTCTATCAACCGATACAACTGCTTGCGGTCGGGTAAAACACCCGCAGCATGGCGCAATTGTTTGTTAAACTTACTGCTGTTCTGCAATTTGTACTGCTTCAACAGCAAAAATTGCGCTGCTGAAAAGTAAGGATATTCGGCTACCATGTCTTCCAGATCAGACACAGCATGGTTGGCCATCTTGTGGGGATCTTGTACAAACGAAAGGAGCAGGTCTAAATTCATTACCAGTTTACAAATGCCTTGTTGAAGATGTCATCAATCAATTGACGCACAATATCGTCAATCAATTGGTTTTCTACTGCCTGTAAATCTTGTGTAGCATCATAATCAGCAAAGCGCCTAAATGTCTGCTCCCAATCGTCCTTCGGATTGATCCTGCTGGTGTAAATCACCTTTACCCCAATGGTAAGCCGGCTCAAGGTGGTGGTTTCGTTGGCACCTGGTGCGGCAGGCAAAACGGCATATTCGGTAATGCTGCCCTCAAACTTGAGGTCGCCATCGGCTTCAAGCAAGCGCAAGCCGGTTTCGGCCAAAAATTTATCGCGCATGCGGTCTGATAGCACTTGCGCCAGCACCGGCACCACAATAGGCGCGTTGTTTTCGAACTGAATGATGGTTAAACTGCGGGCCTCCGGCGGAATCGATGCGCCGCTGAAGCTGTAAATACCACAGCCACCCAGGGGTAGCAACAGCACCACAAACAACAGCCACCTAAAAATCGATGTCATATTCCTTGATTTTGCGGTACAACGTGCGTTCAGAGATGCCGAGTTCGATGGCCGCGTTTTTACGCCGACCTTGGTGCTTTTTTAAGGCACGGGTAATCATTTGCCGCTCCACTTCTTCGAGGGAGAGGTTTTCTTCGATGTCTTCCACATCGGGCTGCGAATCATAGCGCGAGCGGTAGTCGGTGTTGGGGGCGTTGCTCACAAATTGCGGACTGATGCTGAGGCTTTTTGACTCCTCTCCTTCGGCCACTAGGTTTTGGATATACACCTGCTCGGCAGCAGGCATGTCCTCCAAACGCTCCTGGGTAACCAAATGCCCAACCACTTTTTTCAGCTCGTTTAAGTCTTTTTTCATATCAAACAACACCTTGTATAAGATGTCGCGCTCATTAAGTTCTTCTTGCGCGCCGCCGTTGGGCAATACCATGGGCAACTGACTTCGGCTCACCATGGGCGGCAGGTAGCGCAACACTTCCTCCCCTTCTACCAAACGAAATTGCTCGAGTACAGATACTTGTTCCGCTACATTTTTAAGCTGGCGGATGTTGCCTGGCCATGGGTATTGCTGCATGAACTGCATGGCTGGGGCATCTAGCTGAACGGCTTGCGTAGCGTATTTACCAGCAAAATCGACCGCGAATTTGCGGAACAAAAGCGGAATGTCCTCCGGCCGCTCCCGCAAAGCAGGTATGTGGATGGCTACCGTATTCATGCGGTAGTAGAGGTCTTCGCGAAATTTGCCTTTGCTGATGAGAGTGGGCAAGTCTACATTACTGGCAGCAATTACCCGCACATCGGTTTTGAGCACCTTGCTGGCACCTACTTTGATAAATTCGCCGGTTTCGAGCACCCGCAACAATCGGGCTTGGGTGCCCAACGGCATCTCGGCCACTTCATCTAAAAAGATGGTACCGCCGTTTACGGTCTCAAAATAACCCTGCCGAGCCTCGAAAGCACCCGTAAAGGAGCCTTTTTCATGCCCAAAGAGCTCTGAATCGATGGTGCCCTCCGGAATAGCACCGCAGTTAACGGCTATAAATTTGCCATGCTTGCGGTTGCTGAGTTGGTGTAAAATTTTGGAAAACACTTCCTTTCCCACCCCGCTTTCACCCGAAATAAGCACCGACACATCGGTAGGCGCTACTTGGGTGGCAATACGCAGGGCATGGTTCAGCGAGGGCGCGTTGCCAATGATGCCAAATCGTTGTTTTACCTGTTGTAATTCCATGAGGTGGCTGTTTTAATCCACAATACGCCCAATGAGCGTGGCTTGGGTTACGCGCTCTACCAATACGTTTACGTACTGACCAGCTTTTACGCCTTGGTGCGGGAATACGAGCATTTTGTTTTGGCTGTTGCGCCCGCAGAAGTGCTCGTCAGACTTGCGTGAAGGGCCTTCTACCAGCACCTCAAACACTTTTCCTAGATCGGCTTGGTTGCTAACTAAGGAATGTTGTCCTTGCAAATCAATGATTTCTTGCAAACGGCGGCCTTTTACCTCCTCGGGCACATCGTCTTCAAACTTACGCGCAGCCAAGGTGCCTGGTCGTTCCGAATATTTGAACATGAAGTTCATGGTATAACCCACCGCCTGCATGATGCTGATGGTTTCTTGGTGTTGCGGCTCGGTTTCTCCACAAAAACCAGCAATGATGTCGGAGGTAATGGCGCAATCGGGCAAAATGCGGCGAATGGCTGCCACCCTGTCGAGGTACCAGTCGCGGTCGTACGTGCGGTTCATGCGCTTAAGCACTTCGCTGCTACCCGACTGCACTGGCAGGTGGATACACTTACATATGTTGTGGTGTGCGGCCATGGTGTGCAGCACTTCATCGGTAATGTCTTTGGGGTGAGAAGTAGAGAAGCGAATCCGAACCAAAGGATCGAGTACCGCTACCCGCGCTAACAAATCTGCAAAATTCACCGTTTCTGCCCCGTCTTCTGAGGTCCAGTGGTACGAATCAACATTCTGGCCCAACAAGGTAATCTCCTTATAACCCTGCGCTACCAATTGCTGGCATTCTTCTACAATGGTATGTACATCTCTGCTCCGCTCGCGGCCCCTGGTAAAAGGCACCACGCAAAACGAGCACATGTTGTCGCAACCCCGCATAATGGTTACAAAGGCCAAAATGCCATTACCACCCAAACGTACGGGGGTAATGTCGGCATAGGTTTCTTCGCGAGATAGCAGCACGTTTACTGCCTGCTGACCTGAGTCTACTTTATTGAGCAGGTTGGGGAGGTCTTTGTAGGCATCCGGACCAACCACTAAATCCACCAGCTTTTCTTGTTCGAGCAATTTCGACTTGAGGCGCTCGGCCATGCAGCCCAAAACGCCAATCATCATATCGGGCTTTTGCTTTTTATGTTGACGGAAGACTTGCAAACGACCCCGTACCTTTTGCTCTGCGTTTTCACGGATCGAACAGGTATTTATAAATACCACATCGGCCTCTGAAAGCTCATTGGTAGCCACGTAATTATTGTCAGCCATGATGGACGCCACAATTTCGCTGTCGCTGAAATTCATTTGGCAACCATAACTTTCGAGGTACATTTTTTTCTTCCCGCCTAACAGGTTCGATGCTTCATACACCTCACCCTGCCGCTGTTCGTCTTGCACCTTTTCAAAAACATTTCCTGAAAACTGCTTGGCCATAAATTCAAATTTCCACAAAGATAAGAAGCCTGAAGCAGAATGTGACAGAATGGCAGTCGCCTCTTTTTGTTAAAATAAAAAAAGATTGTGCTTTACTCAAGAATTCCCTAATATCGTCGTCTAATTTAACCTGTTGTATGAAAAAATTATTTACACTTTTAGCATTTGTACTGGCCTCTTCTTTGGTTTTGCAAGCCCAAACTGGCTATTACATGATATCCCACACCTATGCTCCTGGCAATCCGGGTGGATTAAACCAAGACGCAGAGTTTCCAGTTGGCGGTGGTATAGCTCCTGGCTGGGCAACCATTTTAACTGGCTCAAACGTTGCGCCGACCTATTCACCGAATCAAACCATCCCTTTCACCTTTAATTTTAATGGTTCACCTGTAACGGAGTACAAAGCTGGCTCGTCTGGTGTAATTACTTTCTCAACCTCAAGCACTGCTCAGCCCGCCCACAGCTCTACAACTTTCCCTGCTGCAGACATTCCTGATAATTCAGTAGCGATCATGGGCTTGCAAGGCACACAAGCCAATGACAACATCGTAACCAAGACTTTTGGTACCGCGCCTAATCGTCAGCACTGGATCCAGTACAGCTCTTACAGCATAGCTGCTGGCGCTTCTTGTTGGACGTATTGGGCTGTTGTTTTGGAAGAAGGCACGAACAAGATTTACATTGTGGATCAGCGTTATGCTAACTGTTCAACTCAATTTGGTATAGGCGTTAAAATTGATGCCACCACAAGCGTAGGACCAAGTGGCACAGTGCCGCCATTGGCTGGTACCGACGCAGGTGGAGCAACCAATCACTACTACGAGTTTATTCCAGGTGTACAGCCTGCTTTAGGTGCCAAGTTGGCCAGCAGCACCATGCCTTCTTTCGTTTACCTCAATGCCCCAAGCACAGTAGCAGGCCGTATCTTGAACCTTGGCGCTACAGCCATTACTTCAGGCAGTTTGCACTACAACGTAAATGGTGGTGCAGCGGTAACCCAAGCGCTTACTGGATTGAATGTAGCTGGTGGAACCATGTACAACTTTAGTCATGGCACACCACTCACCCTAACCACTGCGGGCAGTTATACCCTGCGTATGTGGATGAGCAACATCAATGGTGCGGGTGTTAACACCGATACCTTAACGGTAACCATAAGCGCTATATCTAGCGTAATCACCGATTTAGTGGTGTTTGAGCATTTCACCAATGCTTCATGTGGTCCGTGTGCCGCTCAAAACCCAGGTTTAGAAGCGGTAATGAACAACAACAAGCTGAAAGCAACATCGGTAAAATACCATGTGAGCTGGCCCGGTGTTGACCCCATGTACAGCTTTAACACCACCGACCCAACCGCACGTGTAAACTACTACGGTGTAACCGGCGTTCCTGCGGTTCGTTTAGGTGCCAATGCAAGCATGTCGCCAAGCCAAGTTACGCAAGTAGCCATCGATAATTACGCGAACAACATGCCCGCTGCTTTTACCTATGCAGTAAATACACGCATTGAAAATAACGTTTTACGTGTAGATGGCAGCGTTATTCGCAACATCGGCATCAACGCCAGCGATTTGCGTTTGCACATCATTTTAACCGAAGACCCTATCAATTTCACTACAGCCCCAGGTACCAATGGCGAAAAAGATTTCCCGTCTGTGGTTCGTAAATTAATTCCTAATCAAAACGGAACAGATATAGGCAACGGCGAAATCTCAACGCCATTCGATTACAGCTACAACTTGCCGCCTAGCTTTATTCAGGACCGCCTGTTTGTAGTGGTGTTTGTGCAAGCCAATGCTGCCAAAGTTGCCTACAAAGGCGCAAAAATCAAAGTTGGCTCAAGCCTGGCTTCTTCTGTTAAAAACAACGCCCTTGTTTCTGGTAGTTTCGAAGTGTATCCAAATCCTGTTACCTCAGACGCTATTATAAACCTCAACTTGGTTCGCAACAGCGAGGTAACCGTAGACATCATGAACATTGCTGGCCAAAAGGTACACAGCAGCAACTTAGGTGAGTTGTTAGCAGGTCCTCACAGCCACACCCTCGACATGAGCAATCTTGCTGCCGGCATGTACTACATCCAAACCAGCATGAACGATCAAATCGAAATCAAGCGCATTGTAAAGCAGTAAGCTTGTTAGTATGCCAAAAAAAGCCGGATTCGTCCGGCTTTTTTTGTTGCTACCATGCGCTGTTCTTGTGAATTTGTTATATTCGCTTTCCTAAAAAAACCTCATGTTAAAAAGAATACTCACCATAAGCTTGGCAGTAGCAGCCCTTTCTGCGCATGCGCAAGCCCCTCGGACCCAGCTTTACGAAGTATTTTCGGGCGAAAATTGCGGTCCTTGCGCCTCGGCCAATCCTACCACGCACGCGCTTTTAACCACCAACAGTGCGGCCATCATTGGCTTGAAGTACCAAGTAGCGATTCCAAGCGCAGGTCCTATTCACAACCAAAACACCACCGAACCCAATGCGCGCCGTACCTATTATGGTGTAAACTCTGCGCCCAATGCGCGGCACGAAGGACAAGTGATTGGTAACGGCCACAGTCTCAACCTCACCCAAGCCATCATCACCAGCCGCCAAAGTGTCACTTCCCCTTTCACCATCGCCTTAGAGCACAGCTTTAATGCCAACTGGGACAGCGTTTTTATCAACATGACCGTAACCGCGGCGCAAGTGGTTACCGCTGGCAACTGGTTTGCCCGCATTGCCCTCATAGAGCGCCACATGAACTTTGCAACGCCTCCAGGAAGCAATGGTGAAACTGACTTTTACAGTGTAATGCGCAAAATGCTGCCGAATGCAACAGGGACTAGCTTGCCAGCTACCTGGACTAACGGACAGTCGCAAGTAATTACCATTGCGGCTCCAGTGCCTTCGTACATCCGCGATATCGCAGAATTGGGTGTTGTAGCTTTCGTACAGGACGACATCAGCAAAGAAATTGCACAAGCCAAAAAATCAGACCCCCTTCCTGTGCCCCTGAACTCTAAGCTCGAGTACAGTGCTGGTGGTTTTTATGTTTGTACACCGGCCATCATGCCACAGGTGAGCATCGTAAACCAAGGCACCACGCCCATTACAAGTTTAGAAATTAGACAAACGATAGGCACAACCGTGCAGACGGTTAACTGGACGGGTACCTTAGCACCTGCTGCCTCTACCAACGTAACTTTAAATCCGGCCACCCTCGCAAATGGTCGTTCTAATTTCGAGTTCCGCATCATGACCATGAATGGTACGCCGCACCCAAGTGTTGTGCGTGCAACGGCATCAGGCGCCATGTTCTACACCCCAGACCAATTAAACAGTATAGCAACAGGCTTCCAAGGCACTTTCCCCCCTGCCAACTGGGCAGTAGACAATGGCGCTTTGGCCACCAATGGTTGGCAGCTCGGAGTGCCAGGTGCTAACGGCACAACCCGTTCTGCCCGCATCAACTTTTATGACATAGGTGTAGGAGAAGTAGATTATTTATACTTACCCCGCTTAGACATGAGTCAGGCTTCGGTAAGTGCCAACTTATCCTTTTACGTAGCACATGCGCAATACACAGCTACAACAAGCGACAAGTTAGAGGTGGAAGTATCTATCGATTGTGGCGCCACATGGACTTCGATTTTTGACAAATCGGGCGCTCCACTCTCAACCAGACCAGCGATGACAGGCGCATATACATCGGTTGCTGCCAGCGAATGGCGCCAAGAAACGATTAGTTTATCGAGTGTGGCTGGCCAAAACGATGTTTTAGTTCGTTTTAAAGGCACCAGTGACTATGGCAACAACCTCTTCCTCGATGAGGTAGTGATTCCAAATACCGTAAGTGTGAAGGAACAGGCCACCAGCATTCCGCTGCGTACCTATCCAAATCCGGTAGCAGACGAACTTTTCATCGACTTTAACCAAGCAGTAAACGGCGCTGTGCGCGTGCAGATCCTCAACAGTCTTGGTCAACTCGTACTCGAGCATGCTACTGCCATTGAAAATACAGAGGCCAAAATCAGTCTGAACGTGGCCTCCCTCCCCGCTGGCATTTACACGGTGCAGAGCGTTGTAAACGGCAAATCGCAGATCAGCAAGATTGTGAAGCAATAAAATAAATCACCAAAAGCATAAATCCTCCCATTTTTTGGGGGGATTTTTTTTTAGCCTTTGAAAAATCAGAGTTTCTTTACGAAATTGAGCGAATAAAGCCAACGACATGAAAATTGAAAGACTTTTTGACATACTTCCGCACCAGAAGCAAAACCACCCCCTCAAAACAGCCTTAGCAGGCAAAGAAAAGGGCAAATGGGTGCATTACAGCACCGACGACCTCATTGCTGAAGCCAATGCCGTGAGCTTAGGTCTGTTGGCCTTGGGTGTGGAGCCAGGTGATAAAATTGCCAACATCTCCAACAACCGTCCGGAGTGGAATTTCCTCGACTTTGGCATGTTACAAATTGGAGCCGTGCACGTGCCCATTTATCCCACCATTACCGACGAGGACTACAACTACATCCTCAACCACGCTGAGGTAAAGTACATCTTTGTATCAAGTGCTGAGTTGTACGAGCGCATCGCTAAAATAGCCGAAAAAGTACCTACTGTGAAAGCTGTATATACTTTCGACCAGGTAGCGGGTGCCAAACATTGGAGCGAAGTAAAGCAGGCTGGCGACGGCGGTGACCTCAAGCAAGTAGAGGCCCTCAAAGCCAACGTAAAAGCAGACGATCTATTTACCATCATTTATACATCGGGCACCACAGGTTTCCCTAAAGGCGTAATGCTCAGTCACCGCAACGTGGCCAGCAACGTAGAAGCCAGCGACAAGCGGGTGCCGTGCAGTCCTGGCGACAACGCCCTCAGCTTCCTGCCACTCTGCCACATCTATGAGCGCATGCTCACCTACATGATGATGTACCGTTCGATCAGCATTCACTATGCCGAAAGCATGGAAACCATCGGCGACAACCTCAAAGAAATCAAGCCGCAGGTATTCTCCTCGGTGCCGCGCTTGCTCGAAAAGGTGTACGACAAAATTGTATCTAAAGGGCACGAGCTCACAGGCGTAAAAAAGGCCTTGTTCTTTTGGGCGCTCAACCTCGGCTTGCGCTATGAAATCAATGGTGCCAATGGCTGGTGGTACGAAACCCAGCTCAAACTGGCCAACAAACTCATCTTCAGCAAATGGCGCGAAGCTTTGGGCGGTAATGTAAAGGCCATTGTAAGTGGAGCAGCTGCCCTGCAACCCCGTTTAGCCCGGGTGTTTTGGTCGGCCCAAATACCAGTGTTAGAAGGCTACGGCCTCACTGAAACATCGCCGGTAATTTCGGTTAACTACTATGCCACCATGCAGGTGGAATTTGGTGCTGTTGGTCCTGTTTTAGAAGGTGTAGAAGTAAAGTTGGCCGAAGACGGAGAAATTCTTTGCAAAGGCCCGAACATCATGATGGGCTATTACAAGCGTCCGGAGCTCACCGAAGAGGTCATCGACAAAGATGGCTGGTTCCATACAGGCGACATAGGCACCTTTACAGCCAACGGCAACCTCAAAATCACAGACCGCAAAAAGGAGATTTTCAAAACTTCTGGCGGTAAGTACATTGCCCCGCAGGTGATGGAAAATAAATTCAAAGAGTCGTTGCTTATTGAGCAGTTGATCGTGTGTGGAGAGAGTAAAAACTTCCCTTCGGCACTTATTTCACCGGCTTGGGACAATGTGAAATACTGGTGCGAACACCACGGCATTGCGTTCACCACGCAAGCCGAAGTGATCAAAAACCCTGCACTCCTCGAGAAATTTCAAAGCGAAATAGACCACTACAATGAAGGCTTTGGGCAATGGGAGAAAATCAAAAAATTCAAGTTACTGCCCACTTCTTGGAGCGTTGAAAGCGGCGAGTTAACCGCTACCATGAAACTCAAACGCAAAGTAATCATGGAAAAATTCAAATCCGATTACGACAGTATGTATGGTGAATAATGGCATGGCGCAAGGCCTACAAGGCTAACCTCCAGCATAGCGCTATGTAAATGGATGTCTTCGTTTTACCGGAGACATCCATTTTTTTTTTTGACCTACCGGCAGCAAATGCCGTTCATTAAAAATAAATGTTCAAATTTGAACATTGGCGTTAATCCTACCCAGAAAAGTGATGTCATAAGCTTGTTACGCAACTTACCATGAAAAAGCAGCATATCTTATCTGTACTGGTCCTTTTGAGTGCCCTGCTCATTACCGCCAGCTCCATCGACCTCAGCAATTTGTACAATTACGGCGCTCAGGGCAAGCCTGGTTACATTAATAAAGACAATACCCCCGTTACCAACTCCATAACCGATGCCCGCGCTACCTTGGGCCGGGTGTTGTTTTACGACAAAAAGCTATCCGCCAACAACAGCATTGCTTGTGCCAGTTGCCACAACCAGGCTTTCGCCTTTTCAGATACTGCGGTACGCAGCGTCGGACTAAATGGCGGCTTAACTGGCAGGCACTCGATGCGCTTAGTAAATGCCCGCTATGGCACCAGTCCGAGCTTTTTCTGGGATGAGCGCGCGCCGACCCTCGAGCACCAGGTCACCGAGCCCATCCAAGACCATGTAGAAATGGGCTTCAGCGGACTCAGCGGGCAAGCCGGCATCGATTCGTTGATCCGCAAAATGGCCACTTTATCCTATTACCCGCAACTTTTTCAGTTTGCCTTTGGCTCGCCTGAAATTACTGAAGCCAAAATGCAGCAGGCCATGGCGCAGTTTGTAAGAAGCATTCAATCGTTCGACTCTAAATTCGATATTGGACGGGCGCAGGTACCGGGACAAGGGATGCCCTTCCCCAACTTTACCGCCAATGAGAATGCAGGTAAACAAATTTTTATGCATGCACAAGGCATGGGTACTCCGGGTTGCCAAAGCTGCCACCGCATGCCAGAGTTTGACATTGATCCGTTGTCGTTAAACAATGGCGTAATCACCAAGGCTGGCGACCAAACAGGGTTCGATTTAACAAATACCCGCGCGCCCTCTCTAAGGAACCTATTCAATCCTTCTGGTAGTTTGAATGGTCCACTGATGCATAACGGCGCCTTTACCACCATCGAGCAGGTTATTGAGCACTACAATGCCATCCCCCAAAACCCAGCCAATACCAATTTAGACCCCCGTTTAAATGGCCCAGGAGGCAATTTGCAGCTTACTGCTTTGCAAAAAACACAGTTGGCCGACTTCCTGCGCACCCTCACTGGCGTGGATGTGTTTACGAATCCTAAATGGTCAAATCCCTTTGACGCGAGTGGCAACATCACTATTCTGGGCTTGAACAGCAGCATTTACCAAAACAAAGCTGAAAAGTTCGCCATCTTCCCTAATCCTGCCAGCCAATTCATCTATTTAAAGCTGCCCCAAGGCCAGTATAACGTACATATGTATGGTATTAACGGCCAGCTGATTTACAGCGGCACCGCCGAAGCCAGCGAACGCATTGATTTGCCAGGATTTGCAGCCGGCTTCATCACCATCACCGCCGTAAACCAAACTACCGGCTGGATGTACCAGGCTAAGTTCATTAAGCAATAAGCCAAACGCCTGTTGCTGGCACATAAAAAAGCCCCGTTCTAAACAAGAACGGGGCTTTTTGTTGATAGGTGCTGTTGACTTAGTGAGAGGCTAGGTAATCAGCTACACCAGCGTGGGTGTCCTTCATACCGTCTTTGCCGGGCTCCCAGTTGGCTGGACAAACCTCGCCTTTTTCCTCGTGGAAAAGGAGTGCGTCAACCATGCGGAGGGCTTCGCTCACGGAGCGGCCGAGTGGGAAGTTGTTCACCACCTGGTGCTGTACAATGCCTTCTTTGTCGATGAGGAACAAGCCGCGGTAAGCGATCATTGGACCGTTGGCAATCATTTCGCCTTCATCGTTGTAGTCGTAAGCACCGGCCAAAACACCATAATTCATGCTGATGGTTTTGGTGGTATCTGCTACGATTGGGTAAGTGATGCCCTGGATGCCGCCAGCGTTCTTTGGCATTTGCAACCAGCCCCAATGCGACTCTTCTGTGTCGGTTGAAGCAGCTACGATGGCCACACCACGCTTTTCGAACTCAGCAATTTTCTCTTGGAAGGCATGCAATTCGGTTGGACAAACAAAGGTGAAATCTTTTGGATAGAAGAAGAAAATCACGTGCTTTTTACCAAGGTACTGGTCGAGTGAGAAGTTCTCGATGATTTCGTCGCCATTTACAACGGCGCCAACACTAAAATGAGGGGCTTTGCGGCCTACTAATACTGACATATATTTTTGTTTTAAGTTTTTACTTGCTGCATAAGGACGTGAGGCTTGATTTGGTTCCCATGCGGTGCAAAATTACGAAAAAATGCTATCTTTGCAGCCGTTTACTGGTCCCGTAGCTCAGCTGGATAGAGCAACTGCCTTCTAAGCAGTAGGCCTTTGGTTCGAATCCAAACGGGATCGCAACGCTCAGAAGGAGCTCGCAAGTAGGCCGAGAAAATTATTTTCGGTTTTTTCTTTCCAGGGGGTAAAGCGCTATGGAAAGTTCTATATTTGCAGTCCCAATTGGCCACGGCCAATGGTGAGATGGGTGAGTGGCTGAAACCAACAGTTTGCTAAACTGTCGTACGGGTAACTGTACCCCGGGTTCGAATCCCGGTCTCACCGCACCTTCACAGGTAACCGCTCGGGGTGTAGCGTAGCCCGGTTATCGCGCCTGCTTTGGGAGCAGGAGGTCGCAAGTTCGAATCTTGCCACCCCGACAATGAAACCCGTATCGCCGCAGGCGATGCGGGTTTTTCATTTTAGCGCGCGTCTGCGCCGCCCCCAGCGGTGCAAGCAAGCGCTAAAATGAAAAACACGTTTCATACGCGCCAGCGTATGAACGGGTTTCATTAGTCCTATCCCCCCAACAAGATGGGCGAGCAACGCGAGTCAATCTTGCCTCCGGCCCTCACCACAGCGCGCTTCTGCACTGCGCCCAGCAGTGCAAGGAAGCTGGAAAATGAAAAACCAGTTCAGCTGCGCCAGCAGCTGACGGGTTTCATTAGTCCTCTTCCCCCCTTCAAGATGGGCGAACGCAGTGAGTCAATCTTGCCTCCCACCAAGTCAACCCGAGTGGGTTTTCCAATCAAAAGATACTCCCTCTTTTCATTTGCACACAATTTGCATACAAAAGCCGAAAATTGCAACAACACCATTGGCCTCCGCGATGGCGTAAACATCGAAAATTAAGCGTGGCTTAACACAGGTAGAGCAGCTGAAGAAGGGTTGATTTAAAACTTATAAACCACTCCGTTCCCCGCAATTTCAAAGCGGGTAACCCCCTTTTTAGCGATGTAATCGCCCACTACCTGCCCAAGAATGGCCCCCGCCACCACGTCGCTGAACCAATGTTTGCCTTGGAGCATCCGACTTGCGCCATTGGCCACCGCCAAGATATAAAAAGTAATGGGCACCCAGCGATGCTCGTCGCCATAAGCCTGCCTAAAAACGGCTGCCGCTGCAAAGGCCGAGGTTACGTGTCCGGATGGAAAGCTGGTATGGATGTAGCGGCCAACGGGACCATCAAATAGGCCGGGGTTGTTGCCTGCCTCCACTGGTCGCTGCCGCTGGAAGATGTATTTAGGTACTTGCACCAAAGCACGGCTCAATATAAAGGCTTTGGCCACATTTAACCCCACCAATTGGGTATGTGGATTGTTGCGATACCGGCCTTCCAACCAAATTACCCCAGCCACCGGTATGGTTACCAGTCCGTTACCCATGGGATCGGTGTACTTCAGCACCTCTGTCCAGCGTGTACTGCGTTCGCTAAACTGGCGTAAATCGCGATCTACGTACCAAGCGGCGGTAAGGGTGGCGCCCGACAAAGCCAATTTGGCCCAATCGCTGCCGTTCCACTGTGCTGGTGCTTTGAGCAGGCCCCAGCCGTCCTGCGCAAATGATTTCAGATAGTCTTTAGAGAAAGGATGCAAACGCAAAGCAGGCGTTGAAGGCTGAGCAGCGGCCAAATAACTCCCGCTTGTACCGGTTGACTGCAAAAAGGCTGGTGACTGAGCAGCTGCGGCCATCGGCAAAAGTAGGCCGAGCAGCGCGAACAACTGGATGCGCAAGTGCTTCATAGTTTCTTTGCCTCGTTCCAAAAAGCATCCATCTCTGCTAGCGTCATGTCTTGCAACTTGCGCCCTGATGCGGCAGCGCCTTTTTCGAGGTATTGAAAGCGTTTGATGAATTTTTGGTTGGTTTTTTCGAGTGCATTTTCGGGGTTCACCTCCAAAAAACGCGCGTAATTAATCATGCTGAATAGTAAATCGCCAAATTCGGCTTCTATTTCGGTGCTGTTGCCGGCGTCTACCTCGGCCTTTAACTCGTCCAGCTCCTCCTGCAATTTGTCCCACACCTGCTCTTGGTTGTCCCAATCAAAACCCACACCCCTGGCCTTTTCTTGGATACGGGTAGCCTTTACCATGGCCGGCAGCGACACAGGCACGCCTTCAAGCACCGAGCTTTTGCCTTCTTTGAGCTTAAGCTTCTCCCAGTTTTGTTTCACTTCCTCTTCCCCGCTCACTTTTACATCGCTGTAAATGTGGGGATGGCGGTGTACCAGCTTGTCGCATATGCCGTTAAGCACGTCTGTAATGTCAAAAGCACCCTTCTCAGCTCCAATTTTGGCGTAAAAAACCAAGTGTAACATCACATCACCCAGCTCTTTCTTTACTTCGTCCAAGTCGTTTTTAACGATGGCATCGGCCAATTCGTACATTTCTTCGATGGTCAACGGGCGCAGCGTTTCCATGGTTTGCTTGCGGTCCCAGGGACATTGCTCCCGCAATTCGTCCATAATGGTAAGCAAGCGACTGAACGCTTGGAGGCGGGGATCGGGTAAATGCATGCAGCGAATTTAAGCAATTGTTGAGAAAGCGAGCGGACCAGCCATCAAATCTCCCTTTAAAAAGAATGAAAAATACCAGTCGCCATGACCGCAACGATTGGCACGCAAAGCACAAAAAATACTGCTCATCCTCCCAATTGAAAGCCTCCAATAAAAGGACAAAAACATCCGAATCCCTTGATTTACTGATACATTTAGCCATCAAATTAAACCTTTTTTAAACTATCTTTGTTGCCCAATTCAGATTAAGTCTAAATACGTACAAGCGGAATGAGCACATCAGAACAGGACATACTCGAGCAGATTACCGGCGACGACTACAAATATGGATTCGTAAGCAACATTGAGCAGGACATCATTCCTAAAGGTTTGACGGAAGACACGGTGCGCTTTATTTCTGCGAAAAAAAATGAACCCCATTGGTTACTCGACTGGCGTTTAAAGGCTTACAAACACTGGCTGGGCATGACGCCTCCCGATTGGCAGAACGTTAAATTCCCACCCATTGATTACCAAGACATTAGCTACTATGCTTCCCCTAAAGAAGGCAGCAAACTAAACAGCTTAGACGAGCTCGACCCAGAGATCAAGGCCACTTACGACAAATTAGGAATTCCCCTCGAGGAGCAGCTCATTTTGGCTGGAGTGGCTGTAGATGCGGTGCTCGACTCGGTATCGGTGATCACCACCTTCAAAGAAAAACTCGCTGAAAAAGGCGTTATTTTTTGTTCCATCAGTGAAGCTGTGCAAGAACACCCGGAGCTGATCAAAAAGTACCTTGGCAGCGTGGTGCCATACACTGACAATTATTTTGCAGCCCTCAACAGCGCCGTTTTTAGCGATGGTTCGTTTGTGTACATCCCCAAAGGCGTTCGTTGTCCGATGGAATTAAGCACCTACTTCCGCATCAACGCCAAAGGTACTGGGCAGTTTGAACGCACCCTCCTCATTGCCGAAGATGCCAGTTATGTTAGCTACCTAGAAGGTTGCACGGCACCCAAGCGCGACGAAAATCAGTTGCACGCGGCAGTCGTTGAACTTGTAGCCATGGAAAGTGCCGAAATCAAGTACAGTACCGTACAAAACTGGTACCCGGGCGACAAAGACGGCAAAGGCGGTATTTATAATTTCGTTACCAAGCGCGGTGTGTGCATGGGCAACGGCTCCAAAATCAGCTGGACCCAAGTTGAAACCGGCTCTGCCATCACCTGGAAATACCCAAGCGTGGTGCTAAAAGGCGACAACAGCATCGGTGAATTTTACAGCGTGGCGGTTACCAACAACCTGCAACAAGCCGATACGGGCACCAAAATGATCCACATCGGCAAAAACACTAAAAGTCGCATTGTAAGCAAAGGCATCAGCGCTGGCAAGAGCCAAAACTCCTACCGCGGTCTGGTGAAAGTGCGCAAATCGGCCGCCAACGCTCGCAACTACAGTCAGTGCGACTCGCTGCTGATGGGCGACAAATGCGGGGCGCACACCTTCCCCTACTTCGAAATCAACAACAATGGCGCAACGGTAGAACACGAAGCCACCACCTCTAAAATTGGGGAAGACATTATGTTTTACTGCAACCAGCGCGGCATTTCGCAAGAAGATGCGGTGGCACTCATCGTAAACGGCTATGCCAAAGAGGTACTCGACAAATTGCCCATGGAGTTTGCTGTAGAAGCTAAAAAGTTATTGGCCATTTCACTCGAAGGCTCTGTGGGATAACACCGACAGGGTTCAAAATTCAAAGTTCAAAATTCAAAAACTAGCAAGGAAAAGGGAAAGAACAATGGCTGGCTATATGGCATTTGAGGAGACGAAAATTTGGCAAGAGTCACGTAAGCTTGTCAACAGCATCTATTTGGCCATCCAAAATAGTACGGCATTTTCGCAGGATTACGCGCTCGGAAATCAAATCAAACGTGCAGCAATTTCCATTCCTTCAAATATTGCCGAAGGTTTTGAAAGGTCTACTAACAAAGAATTGATTCACTTCTTATTCATTGCAAAGGGATCAGCGGGAGAAGTTAGAACCCAGTTATGGTTGGCGAGTGATTTGAACTTCCTGAATAAAAAAGAACTTGATGCTTTAATTGATAAGGTTAAAACCATTAGTAAAATGATTCAAGGAATGATTAATTATCTCCAAAAAAGTGAAATGAAAGGCACAAAGTATCATAATGAATTAAGAGAGCCCGAGGCTGAATTCCAAGGCCTAGAACACTTTTTCCAAACGAGAGACACGTCTGAATAAAAAAATAGCCTGATAAAAATAAATGGCAACCCTTGAAACCCGTATCCATCGAGCTTTAAACCTCGCACTTTGAACTTTGAACTTTGAATTTTGAACTTTGAACCTTGAATTTTGAACTTCCGCAATCAACTTAGAACAAATAATCAGCAACCCCTTATACGCTCCGAACATAATTACAATGCTTAATATAAACAACCTCAAAGCGTCGATCGACGACAAACAAATCCTCAAAGGCATCAACCTGGAAGTTAAGCCGGGTGAAGTGCATGCCATCATGGGCCCGAATGGCTCTGGCAAATCAACCCTTTCAAGCGTTATTGCTGGTCGCGAAGGCTATGAAGTAAGCGGCGAAGTGTTGTTCAACGGCAAAGACCTACTCGAATTGGCACCAGAAGTACGGGCTTGGGAGGGCATCTTCCTCGCTTTCCAATATCCAGTTGAAATACCCGGTGTTAGCAACACCAATTTTATGCGTACCTGCATCAATGAGCAGCGCAAATACCGCGGCTTGCCTGATATGGACGCCAGCACTTTCCTCAAAACCATGCGCGAAAAAGCGGAATTGGTGGAGCTCGACCCTAATTTGATGAAGCGCTCAGTAAACCAAGGCTTCTCAGGCGGTGAAAAAAAGCGCAATGAGATATTCCAGCTCGCCATGCTCGATCCTAAGCTGGCCATCCTCGACGAAACAGACTCTGGTCTCGACATTGACGCCCTCCGCATTGTGTCGAACGGCGTGAACAAGCTCCGTAATAAAGACAACGCCTTTGTAGTGATCACCCACTACCAGCGTTTGCTCGACTACATCATACCTGATTTTGTGCACGTATTGATGAACGGTCAGATTGTAAAATCAGGGACCAAAGAACTCGCTTACGAGCTTGAAGAAAAAGGCTACGATTGGATCAAGGCTGAATTGAAAGAAGCCGCCCTATGAGCACGCTTACCACACAGCAGCCGCTGATCGACCGGCTGAAAGACTTTGTGCAGCACACCGCCAGTGGTCCTCAGGAACACCAGCGACTCGAGGCTTTGGCGCAGTTTGAAGCCTTAGGTCTACCCCATCCCGATTTAGAAGATTGGAAATACACCAATTTTAAGGGCCTCAAGGCACTCGACCCGAGCAATCCCTTGCCCATTTTAGATGAATCAACCATCGACATCAGCAAATACAGGATTGCAGGTCTCGACGCCATCGAACTGGTATTTGTAAACGGTCGTTTTGCAGGCAGTTTAAGCCGGCCATTCGAAAGTGACCAGCTTTACGTGAGCACCCTGGCCAAGGCCCGCAATTTGCGGCACCACTTGCTAGAAACACATCTTGGGAAATACGCGCAGCAAGCTACCGAAGGCCTCACCGCCCTCAATTTGGCCATGGCGAGCGATGGTTTCGTAATCCACCTAACCAAAAACGAAGTTTGCGACCGTCCCGTTGTCATTTATCAACTCTCCACCGGCACACACGACCGCGGTTGGAACAACCAACGCAATTTGATAGTGGCCGAAGCAGGCAGTCGCCTGGTAGTTATTGAAAAGTACATCAGCCAATCGCCTGTTTTCGACAACATCGTAACCGAAATTGTGGTGGGCAGCAACGCCAATGTAGAGCACTACAAACTCCAAACCCGCTACGGCGATGCTTGGCAGGTAGGCACCACCCGCGTGGAGCAAGATCGCGATTCGCGTTATTACAATGCCACCATCAGTTGGAGCGGGCAAATGATCCGAAACAATCTTCAAGCCCGCCACGCTGGTCAAAACTGTGAAACACACTTTTTCGGTTTGTATTTGTTAGATCATGACAACCTCATCGACAACCACACCCTGATGGACCACGCCATGCCAAACTGTTACAGTCACGAGCTCTACAAAGGCATCGTTGGTCCTGAAGGCAAAGCAGTGTTCAACGGCAAAGTGCTGGTAAGGCCGGATGCCCAAAAAACCAACGCCTATCAAAGTAATGCCAATATATTACTGGCAGATACTGGCACAGTGAACGCTAAACCCGAGCTTGAAATTTTTGCAGATGATGTAAAATGCTCTCACGGAGCTACGGTGGGTCAACTAGATTTGAATGAATTATTCTACCTCAAATCACGCGGCATAGGCGAAGAAAAAGCCCGTACCATTCTCCTCACCGCCTTTGCTGGCGAAGTGGTGGAGGCGGTGCGTATTGAAGCATTGCGCGACGACTTGATGGCCCAGTTGATGGAGGAGCTTCAACGCATGCAAATCAGTTTTGAATAAATGAAAGGAGCTACCCGCATCGACTGGCAGGCCATACGCGCCGATTTTCCCATACTTGACGAACAGGTACATGGTAAACCGTTGGTGTATTTCGACAACGCCGCCACTTCCCAAAAACCAAAGCAGGTAATAGATGCGCTGGTAGCTTATTACAGTCGCTACAACAGCAATGTGCACCGTGGCGTGCACAGCTTGAGTCAGCAAGCCACCGCCGCCTTTGAAGCCACCCGCCGCAAAGTACAGCTGCTGCTCAACGCGCGCGAGGAAGCCGAAATCATTTACACCAGCGGCACCACTGCGGCCATCAATTTGGTAGCCAGCAGCTGGGGTGCGTTGCATGTAGTGGCGGGCGATGAAATTTTAATTACAGGACTCGAGCACCACGCCAACATTGTGCCTTGGCAAATGCTTTGTGAGCGCACAGGTGCCAAATTGGTGGTAGCACCCATTCTCGACAATGGAGAAGTATCGCTGGAGGCCTTTGCACAATTGCTTTCGCCACGCACCAAAATGGCAGCATTTAGCTGGATCAGCAATGCGCTAGGCACGGTAAATCCTGTGCACAAAATGATTGCGCTGGCGCAGGCTGCAGGTGCTTTTACACTGGTAGATGCCGCTCAGGCTGCACCACACAGTGTAATTGATGTGCAGGTGTTAGACTGCGACTTTTTATGTTTTTCGGCCCACAAAATGCTAGGCCCTACAGGTATCGGCATTTTGTATGGCAAGCGAGAAGTGCTAGAGCCCCTGCCACCCTACCAAGGCGGTGGCGATATGATCAAAGAAGTGACCTTTGAAAAAACGACCTACAACGATTTGCCTTTGCGACTCGAAGCAGGTACGCCCAACATTGCCGATGTGATTGCTTTTGGCACCGCCATCGATTATATGCAAAACATCGGTTTGGCTAACATTGAAGCGCGTGAAAACGAGCTTTTAGACTATGCAACCGCCAAAATCAGTGAAA
This sequence comes from Chitinophaga pinensis, assembly GCA_945874665.1. Taxonomy (GTDB): domain Bacteria; phylum Bacteroidota; class Bacteroidia; order UBA7662; family UBA7662; genus PNNG01. The sequence continues at coordinate 64,941 of CAMCHJ010000008.1, forward strand.
TCACTGGCATACGGCTCATTGGCACCGCCCCAGAAAAGCGTTGCGTGCTTAGCTTTATGCTTGGCGGCGCCCATCCTTACGATGTGGGTGTGCTGCTCGATCAAATGGGCATCGCCATTCGCACTGGCCACCATTGCGCGCAGCCGGTGATGGACCGCTACCAAATTCCTGGCAGCTGCCGTGCTTCCTTTGCTTTTTACAATACGTTCGAAGAAATCGACCGGTTTATCACCGCCTTGCAAAAGGTCCAAAAAATGCTTTCATAATGGCTAAAATGAACGAAATACAAGATCAGTTGATTGAAGACTTCGGTTTTTTGGAAGATTGGGAAGATAAATACGGCTACCTCATCGACTTGGCCAAAAGCCTGCAGCCGTTAACTGCCGAGCAAAAAATAGCCGACAATGTCATCAAAGGCTGTCAGAGTACCGTATGGTTGCACGCCCAGCTCGAAGGCGGCCGCGTGCGCTACCAAGCCGATTCCGATGCCTTCATCTCCAAAGGTATAATTGCTCTTTTGGTGCGTGTTTTTGATGGGCAAACGCCCGATGACATCCTTCATGGCGATTTTTACGTGGTCGATCGCATCGGCTTATCCACCCACCTTTCTCCGAACCGTGCCAACGGCTTGGGCCATATGCTCAAACAAATGCGGACCTATGCCCTGGCTTTTCAATCGAAAACCCAAAACGCCTGATAAAATGAGTGAAGTACCCGAACGCAGCTTCGTTGAGATACAAAACGACGTCATCAGCATCATCAAAACGATTTTCGACCCCGAAATTCCCGTGGATATTTATGAGTTGGGTTTAATTTATGAAGTTAAAGTGAGTCCAGGCGGCAAAGTCGATATCCTGATGACCCTTACCTCACCCGCTTGTCCTGTAGCCGGCACCCTGCCCGGCGAAGTGGAAGCCAAAATCAAAGGCGTACACGGGGTAAGCGATGTGAAAGTAGAACTTACCTTTGAGCCTGCTTGGAGCCAAGACTTGATGAGCGAAGAGGCTAAACTAGAATTGGGGTTTTTGTAACCTTAGTTGATTTTAAAGCGCGATATCGGCATCCAATTGGATCACAAAGCCTCAATTTCAATCTGGAATATGACGGCAATATTGTATATTAACCGGCTAAAATATAGCATATGTTTAAAAGGTCTATCATCAGCGGTGTGGGGCATTATGTGCCTACCAATGTGGTCAAAAACGACGACCTCGCCCAGCGCATGGAAACCAACAATGAGTGGATTGTGGAGCGTACAGGCATAGAGGAGCGCCGACATGTGGTGCCAGGCAGCGACGACACCACCTCAACAATGGGCACAAAGGCTGCAAAAATCGCCATTGAACGCGCTGGCTTGCAACCCGACGATATCGAATTTATCATTTTTGCTACGCTGAGTCCCGATTATTACTTCCCTGGTCCAGGTGTGCAAGTGCAAGAACAGCTCGGCTTAAAGCACGAAATTGGCGCCCTCGATGTGCGCAACCAATGCTCAGGCTTCGTTTATAGCATGTCAGTAGCCGATCAGTTCATCAAAACCGGCATGTACAAACACATACTGGTGATTGGCTCTGAGCTACACAGCGGCGGTTTAGACATGACCACCCGGGGACGCGGCGTAAGCGTAATTTTTGGGGATGGCGCCGGTGCTGTAGTGATGAGCGCCACCGACGAGTTGAACCGCGGTATTTTGAGTACCCATTTGCACAGTGAAGGCAAACATGCGAAAGAACTCGCGCTCGAAGGACCGAGTACCCGCGACTGGGTGCCGGCCATCATGGCCCGCAACGACCCTGAAGACACCACCTACTACCCCTACATGAACGGCAATTTTGTGTTCAAACATGCAGTAGTACGCTTTATGGAGGTCATTAACGAGGCATTGGCGGCAAATCAATTGCAAGCCAGCGATCTCAAGTTGCTCATTCCGCACCAAGCCAATTTGCGTATCAGTCAGTACATCCAGCAAAAAATGCAGCTCCGCGACGACCAAGTGTACAACAACATCATGCGGTACGGCAATACCACGGCTGCCACCATACCCATTGCTTTAAGCGAGGCTTGGGAGGCAGGTCGCATTCAAAAGGGCGATTTAGTGATGTTTGCGGCCTTTGGCAGCGGCTTCACATGGGCATCAGCCTTGATGCGCTGGTAAAATAAAAACCGAGTGAAATCGGCTTCTGGGCAGCGATTTCACTCGGTTTTATAGGATGTTGCTTTTGAGGGATGTTAAATCACGTGCTTGTCGGTGCGCCAAGTCTTAATGCGTTGGCGAATTTGTTTGCCCGTGAGCCGTTCCGCTAAAGTTTGTTCGATCAACAGTAATAATTCTTCATCCGAGGCCAAGCGTAAAGCCGCAATTTGTTGAATGTTCAGCTGCTGCTCCAGTTTACGGAAGCTTTTACCTGCCAATTCCAAATAGCGCAAACGCATTTCCAACATCATGATGCGGCGTTGGTTGCGGAAAGGTAAACGGCGACTTTGCAAGCCAATCAACAAAATCAATACGCTTAACAACGCGAAATAGGCTACTTCAATGCCAGCGCCCTCGTAACTGTACACCACCAGCATGTAAACACAAACCGCAAAAAAGGTGAGTGCAAGCGGAAAAATCAATAAATGGTACAGGGGTTGGAAACGGAAATACTTGCGATAGAAATTCATGACGAGCGATTAAAGCACAAACTTATTCAAAAATAACGAGGCTTGTGATAAAGCCTATCGTTGAATACACAAAAAGCCGGAATTTCTAGCTTTTGGCTTTCCATCCCGGCTTCCACCTAAAAAAAACGCTGCTCTTAAAGAATATCAATCAAGCGGGGTTGCGGCGCTTTTTCCGCTTCCTTTTTTGGGATCACCAATTTCAAGAGGCCAGCTTCATAAGTGGCTTTGATTTGGTTGTCTTGAATGTTTTCTGGCAAAGAAAACGAACGTTCGAAGCGCTCGAAGCTGAATTCCTTGCGGTTGTACTTGCCTTGCGCATCTTTACTTTCGCTTTCCGCCTTTGCTTCGCTGCTGATGCTGAGGACTTGCTCGTGCAACTGCACTTTAAAATCGTTGCGCTGGCGACCTGGAGCAAGTATTTCGACTTCAAAGGCGGTTTCGGTTTCGCGCACATTTACAGCAGGCGAGAAGCTATGGGCTGGTTTTAAACGGCTTTCTGCCATGGCAAAAGGGTCACCGTTAAAAAAACGGTCTGCGAATGTTGGGAAAGTGGTTCTGTTGTTAAATTTTACGGTTGTCATTTGTATATCTCCTTAATTGTTTTGGTTTCGAGGGTTGTTCATCAAAGGGCGTACCAACACCTAAAATGGAGACTTCAGGGGCCATGTTGGCTAGTGACGGCAGATGTATATGACATATTGTCCTTTATTTTACCTAATTACAGACAAAATGACTGAATTTTATCCGGTAATTACCGACTAGTCCTCGGGTGTTGTGTAGTTTAAAGGCATGAAAGTTTGGGGGATTTTGGGTCTGATTTTGTGCTGGAGCGTAGTTGTAAAAGCGCAGGTACCTCTGCCGGCGGCGAATAGACTGCAGGCGCTGGGCATCGATATGCCAGTGGGAACGTCAGCTTTTGGTGCACGCAGCTTCCCACAAGGCAGGCAGTTGGAGATGGGTTGGTGGTTCGGTGCCAGTTTGCATCATTACGGAGAGGTAGAGGGCCTCAATGCGCGCCAAATAGCTATTCATCGACAAAAAAGCAGGTATCACCAGGCCTTTTTTATGGATGATTGGGGGGATGCAATTCACCGTGAGCAGCACTACCGACTGCACACAGGTCTCTTTTTAGGCAAATGGCAATTCGGTATTGGCATACACGCAGCTCGCTGGCAAATTGTTTCGCAAAGTCAAACCCAAATGAACGCCAGTGTTGGCATCTCCTCGCGTATCAACGCGCAATGGCAAGTCCATACCGCCCTGCAACAGCTTTATCAACCCTTACAGCAAGACCAAAGTGCACCTCCGCAACGGGCCCAAAGTATCATCGCCCTGCATTACCAGCAATATAAATACCAATTACTGGCCACCTACCGGCAGCAGTTAGGTACTGGTGGAGATTTTGGCCTGGGCTTTTTATACCAGCCACGCGAACAATGGCAAATCAATTTTGCTTGGTCTACCAGCTACCGCCGGTTAAGCTTGGGCACGCAGTATCAATATCGAAAAATGCGCTTCCACTTTGGGGTAATGTACCAATTGCTCCCTGGACCATGGTGGAACAGCGGCTTTGAGGGAGGCTGGCCATGAGTCGACGTTGGTTTGACCATGCAAAAATAGCCCTGGCCATCAGTCTGGGATGCTTATCGCTCCTTCATCCGAAAATGAGTATGGCGCAAGCACCCGAAACCTGGCTCGAAGAATGGCTCGAAAGTGAAGAAGAAGTGGGCACGGAAATAAAAGAAGAGCAATTAACCGAGTTTATATTGCTGAAGGAGCACTTATTGGCGCACCCTATCGACCTCAATCGCGCTGACGAAAGTCAATTGTTGCAAACCGGCCTCTTCCATCCCGCCGAGGTTGCCGCGCTCCTCGCCCATCGGCAAAAATTTGGAGCGCTACTCGCCTGGTATGAATTGCAAGCCATTGCTGGTTTTAGTGCTGAGCGCCTCAAAGCCCTAGCACCCTACTGCTTTGTAACGCCAGGTCATCAGCAAGGCAGTTTGTGGTACAGTGTCCGCAGCGCCAAACACCGCCTATTGGTACGCAGTCTGCGGGTTTTAGAAGCGCAACAAGGCTATGATCCCGCCCGAAGTGACGCGGGCATGAGTCACTATGGCGGCAGTGCCCAAGCCCTGCTCCTACAATACCGGCAGTCTGGCAGTCGCCACAGCCTGGCCCTCACCGCCAGTCGCGACCCCGGCGAGCTCGGCATCGACCGCATTGGCGGGCATTTTATGAGCAAATCGAACGGTCGCTTGGAGCGATTTGTGGTTGGCGATTATCAACTTCAGCTCGGACAAGGCCTCGTGGTGAACAACGGCTTTACACCCGGGCGCAGTGCTGGCATTACCGGCAGCTACCAAGCGGGCAGCGGCGTGCAAGGCGCCAGCGGCAACCAGCCCTTTGGCATTTACAGAGGCGTTGCTGCGCGTTACCGACTGCATTCGAACTGGCATGTACTGCCATGGGTGTTCAAAATGCGGTGGTCAGCCAGCGTGGAATCTGATTTTGAAGATGGTTTGCTCGGTGCCACCAGCCTACAGTTATCAAATCGCTTCCGCACAACAACCGAACGCGAGCGGCGCTATAATTTAGGCATCCAAGGTGCCGGTCTTCAGCTCAGCTACAACCGCCCCCAGTTTGGCGTGCATTGGCAAACGCAATACTTGCAAACAAGTATGCCGTTGCTTCCGCGGCCAGACTTGTACCAGCGGTTTAACGTAACCGGTGCTGTCTTTTTACACAGCAGCGTTTCGCACCGCTGGCGCAACGGCAAATGGCAGCAATTTGGCGAAATAGCCCTTTTTCAAGGCCAAACACCAGCTGTAGTGCAGCATTTAATGCTATCGGCCAGCTCTAAACTGCATTTGCAATGGAGTTACCGTCATTACCCGGCCGCCTACCACAGCTTTTTTGGAAACAGCCTAAGTGCAGGCAGTCAGTTAACCAACGAAAAAGGCATGCTGTGGCAAATGACTTTTGAGCACAACCGAAAAAATCAATTCGACTATTACATCGACTTGTACCAACACCCCTGGTTGCGATTTCGGGTGAATGCGCCCTCCCAGGCCCTCGACCAGCGCTTGCAATGGAGCCACCAGCCGAATCGCAATAGCAGACTTTGGGTGCGCTTGCGGCATTCGGTTCGGGAGCGCAACCTTACCGAAAATGCCATTGCTGCACCCGCGCCCTTTGAACAATGGCGCTTAAGCACCCAATGGTCGCAACAAATCGACGAGCAATGGCAGGTGCAGCTGCGTGCCGACCGCCATACTTTTGAGCAAAACAGCCCTGTAGAAACTGCCTTTGTGCTCTCCTATCGCCTAAAATGGCAAAATGGTCCTTGGCGCATCAGTTGGCAACAAGCCCAATTTGATGCCGAAAACTTCGACAACCGCTTTTACTTAAGCGAGCCCGATGTGTTGTATGCGCAGGGCATGGGCATGTTATCGGGACAAGGCCTGCGGTCGGTTTTATTGGTGCAATACCGCTACAAAAGGGGCCTCGACTTTTGGGTGCGCTACAGTAGCAGTCGTTTTAGCGACCGCAGCAGTGTAGGCAGTGGATTAGAGGCCAGCCAAGGCAACAAGCGCTCCGAATTAAGGGTGCAAGCGCAATACCGATTTTAGCAGTATTTTTTGGCTGGGGCAACCGCTAGTCTTGGCACAGGAATTAGGACTAACCTATCTTAATGAAGAAAGTAATGCTAATTTTACCTTGTTTACAGGGCGCGCAGGCGTACTCACTTTTGGCTTAGCCATGCCCGCAAGAAGAAACGAAATAAAACACTAACAGATGAAGTTGATTTGGCCGTTTAAAACAGTGCTGCTGTTCACTTTGCTCAGCTTCAAACTTTCGGCACAAGACAACCATCCATGGAAGCAAAAACCAGTCTTGAACATTTCAGGATTTGCCGATGTGTTTTATGTATATGACTTTAACCAACCGCAGGGCACCGAAAGACAACTGTTTTTATTCAACCACAATCGACACAATACATTCAATTTGAATATGGGTTTTGTGAAATTGGCGGTTGATCATAAAAGATACAGAGCAAACCTTGCACTGCAGGCGGGCACTTATGCTACAGACAATTATGCCGCAGAGCCAGGCATTTTAAAACACCTCTTTGAGGCCAATGCAGGAATTTCGCTGAATAAACGGCAAAACTTATGGTTAGATGCTGGTGTTTTTGCTTCCCATATTGGATTTGAAAGTGCCATTTCGATCGATAACTCGACCATGACACGCTCCATTTTGGCAGAAAACTCTCCTTATTATTTGAGTGGGGCAAAACTAACTTTCACGCCAAGCACCAAGCTAGAAATCGTTGCACTCCTACTCAATGGTTGGCAGCGTATCCATAGGTTAGCAGGCCAGTCGCTGCCATCGTTTGGCACGCAGTTAAAATATTCCCCAACAGCAAAAATCACCTTAAACTGGAGCACATTTATAGGCACCAACGACCCCGATTCGACGAGGCGCATGCGGTATTTCAATAACTTTTATGGGCAATTCCAGCTATCGGAGCAACTCAGTTTGATTACGGGTTTTGACATTGGGGCACAGCAAAGTACGAAAGGCAGTTTGGATTATGGCTTGTGGTTTAGTCCTGTTATAATTGGCCAATACACCATCAACAGCGCTTGGAAAACCGCTATCAGAGCCGAATATTACGAAGACGAAACGGGCATTATGATTTTTACTGGCACTCAAAACGGCTTTAGAACTACGGGGCTCTCCCTAAATTTCGACTACGCCCCGTCGCCCAAACTCGTTTGTAGATTAGAGGGCCGTTTGTTAAAAAGTAGAGAAGCCCTGTTTGAAACCAAAACCCTGCCAACAAACAACAACCTGATCATCGGGGCATCGATTGCCTATAAATTTTCGGAGAAAATCAACAAGCAGCCAAACCGAGGCAAAAGCAAATCCTAAAAAACAGTCGCCCTACACCTGCCAATGGCAAAGCTGGCCGCAACTAACCACTTTTGCGTAGAATGCCGTATTTTTGAAGCACCGATGTCGCTAAAACACCAACTAAAGCCGCTCTTCCGCAAACTGGGCCTGATGATGTTCATCACGCAGCTCAAATACCTCAAAACCTACCTGAGCTATTACCGCGAAGGGAAAGCTTTTTTAGCCGCACACCCTCAACTGCCTTTTCCGCCTTCGTACATGTTATATATCGCCTATGGGCTCAATTACAAGCACTATTTAGAAGATGGCGAACGTACGGCGCGTTGGATCAAAGGTCAATTTGCTGCACATCTTCCCGAAAAAGGCACTGTGTTAGACTGGGGTTGTGGTCCTGCCCGCATTACCCGCCACCTGCCCCAAGTTTTCGAAAATTGGCAGGTCATTGGCACCGATTACGACCAGGCCACCATCGACTGGTGCAGCGAAGCCCTTCCCAACATCCAATTTCTCAAAAACGAGCTTACGCCTCCGTTACCCATTGGCTCAGCTGCAGTACAGGCAGCTATCAGTATTTCTATTTTCACGCATCTTTCGGCCGCGGCACACGAAAACTGGAAGTTAGAACTTGCCCGTGTTTTGGCGCCAGGTGGCCTGTTATTCGTCACCACCCAAGGCGATGTTTTTTTGCAGCAAATGAGCAGCGCTGAGCAACATACTTACCAGCAGAACCAACTGGTTGTGCGCGCAACGGGACCGGAAGGCCATCGGATTTTCGGAGCCTACCACCCTCCCATGTTCATGCAGGCTTTTTGGGGCACGCACTTTGACATTCTTCAGCACCAAGCAGGCACCATAAGCAATGGGAAGCCGATCCAAGACAATTGGATTTTAAAACGGAAGTAGGCTCAATGTACGCTGAAGCGCTCGTTTCCTTGAAAGCGGCGGATCACAGCTTGGTAATGTTTCTCGAGTAATTCGGCCACAATGCCTTCTTTTAAGCCCAGGCCCGAAATGGTGACCCGGTTTACATCACTGGCCTTCATTACCGACAAGTAAATATCGCAAGCTGGCAAAATCACATCGGCCCGGTCGGGATTCAAGCCTAAATTTTTGATCCTTAAATCCATCGGAAAACTGCTCACATAATCATAAGTAGTTTGTAACTGCTTTGAAGTGGCAAATTTTCCTTCTTTCAAGCTCATCAGGTCAAACATTTTGTTAATGTTACCGCCAGTACCTAACGCATAGTCTGGCGCCAACGGCTTAATCACCGTTTTTAACCAATGTTTCATTTCTTTCCAGCTTTCGGGCGTATCGCGACCGTCCAAAATGCGCACGCCGCCTAAATTAAAGGAGCGGGAGGCCAGTTGTTTTTCACCATGCAACAACGAAATTTCGGTGGAACCACCGCCTACGTCTACAAACATGATTTTTTTACCTTCCTCCAAAGAGCCTTGGTGGGCTTTGTAGATGAGCTCTGCTTCGCGCTGACCGCTAATAACTTCAATTGATATGCCTGTTTCGGTTTTTAAACGATCTGCTACTGCTTGTCCGTTTTTAGACTCCCGCATGGCAGATGTGGCACACGCACGAAAGTCCTCCACCCCAAACAAATCCATGAGCAGCTTGAAAGAAATGAGCATCTTTTTAAGATCCTCCTCCTTTTCGGCACTGATGAGACCATCTTGAAACACCGAATCACCCAAACGCAAGGGCACGCGAACAAATTCTAGGATTTTAATGCGGGCACGATCTTCCCCATCATTAAAAAAACTACAGATATACAATCGGGCTGCGTTTGACCCGATGTCGATGGCGGCTACATTCAATTTGGATTTTCTATTTGCGGGGTGAACTCAGGTTTTGAAGGGCCAAAATAGGCATGGGCAGCCATTTGAGCACGAATGATGGGATCACCCTCAAATTTAGGTTTTTTTAGCTCGTTCTGTAGCGGGTGGTTCATATTTCGACCACGCACATTGTCGCGCAGCTGAAATTCGATCATGTCTCTGATTTCCCGACGGAGGTCAGCATTTAAAATCGGAAAAGCAACCTCGATGCGGTGGCTTAAATTGCGGGTCATCCAGTCGGCCGACGATAAATACATTTTTTCGTTGCCTTTGTTAGCGAAGATATACACGCGCGAATGCTCCAAAAAGCGGTCGATGATGCTCGTCACTTCAATGTTTTCGCTCAAACCCTTGACACCTGGCAGCAGGCAGCAGATGCCGCGTACAATCAGTCGGATTTTCACACCAGCTACACTGGCTTCGTAGAGCTTGAGGATCATATCGGGATCAACAAGACTGTTCATTTTGAGGATGATGTAGGCGACATGACCTTGCTTCGCGTTCGCAATTTCTTTGTCTATCAGCTCCACATAACGATCGCGCATGTAGTGAGGTGCCACCAATAAATGGCGATAAGCATACACCCGATTGCCCTTCTCCATGCTTTTGAAAAGTCTGCTCACTTCTGAGGTAATGCGCCGATCGGCCGTAAATAAACCATCATCACAATAAATACGTGCCGTAAATCCATTGTAATTACCCGTACTCAAATGGGCATATTCACGGATGCGGCCCTTTTCTTGACGCGATACCAAACAGATTTTACTGTGTACTTTCATGCCTTCAAAGCCGTAAATAACATTCGCACCTACTTCTTCGAGCTTGCCTGCCCAGTAAATGTTGGTTTCTTCGTCGAATCGCGCCAGTACTTCAATCAATACCGTAACTTCTTTACCATTCATTACGGCGGTAATGAGCGAATTAGCTACACTCGAAATTTTCGCCACCCGGTACAGCGTTATTTTGATGCTTTTTACTTCTGGATCAATGGCTGCCTCGCGTAAAAAACGAATTACATAATCGAACGACTGGTAGGGATGATGCACCATCACGTCTTGCTTGCGAATAGCGTCGAAGATGCGGTAGTGCTTATCGAGATATGGCACTGGCTGGGGCTGAAGCTGCGGGAATTTCAAATCGCTGCGGCCCAAATCTGGGAAATCCATAAAATCGCTGAAATTATGGTAGCGGCCGCCAGGAATGAGGTTGGACTTGTCAAGGTCAAGCCGACGGATCAAAAACTGCAGCAAATCGAGCGGCATGGTGGTGTCATAGATAAACCGAACCGGGTCGCCCTTTTTTCGGTCTTTAAGCGACCGATTAATTTTATCAACCAACGATGCACTTAAATCGCTCTCAATTTCAAGTTCTTGGTCGCGTGTAACCTTAATGGTATAAGCATCGAACTTATCAAAATCGAATAACGCAAATACCAGGTTGAGGTTATAGCGCACTACGTCGTCCAACAAAATCACCTTCCGGTGTTCATTTTTAGATGGGATTACAAAAAAGCGTGGCATTACTTTGGTTGGCAGCTCGATCAATGCGTATTTGAAGTCATCCGGGTCTTTCAACTTACCCATTTTTACCGCTAAATAAATGTAAGCATCCTTCACATGCGGTGAGGGCGCTAGGGTATTGAGCATGATGGGCGTGAGGTATGGAAAAATTTGGGTTTTAAATACTTGTCTCAAATACGCCCCTTCCTCCTCATCCAACGCCTTTTCATTGATTATTTCAATGCCCTCTGCTTGTAAGGCAGGAGAAATTTCATCGTGAAAAATACTTTCGAATCGCGCTTGTTGCCTGATTACTGTTTGTTGGATCTGGGTCAGCACGCTATCAGGATGAAACTTCAACTTCTGCAACTGACTCGGGCGCAGTGCGAGCAACCTGCGTTGCGAAGCCACCCTCACCCGGAAAAACTCGTCTAAATTGGAAGAGAAAATGGCTAAGAACTTAATGCGCTCCAACAAGGGTACTTCCTGATTTTCGGCTTCTTGCAATACCCGTTCATTGAAGGCCAACCAGCTGATTTCACGGTTTAATAGCTGGAATTTCAAGCCATTGATTTGCTTTTTGTATAAGATTGCGGGGTTCTTGAGACTCATTTTATAGAATAGAATAGTCGTTTTTAGGAATATCAAACCAAGCTACCTCACCTGAGCCTGCCTGGAGCTGCTCCCAATTCAAAGCATCGAAGGTGATTACTACCAAGCCACAGCAGGGTAAGTGGTCTAAACGTAAATCGCTTGCCAATAAATTGGAAAGCTGGGTCATGGCAGGATTGTGCCCAACAAGCATAATGGTTGCGAGCCGATTGGGAGTGCCCTTGATTACATCCAACACCGTTTCTTCACTGGCTTGGTAAAGGCTCCCCAATATTTCAATATTGGCCGAATGCGATACGATTTCAGTGATGACATCTAGGGTTTGACGTGTTCGGGTAGCCGCACTGCAATAAAACAAGTCTACTTTATGATTCCTGCCCTTGAGCTTATAGGCCAATTTAATGGCGTCTTGCTTGCCAGCATGCGTTAAAACGCGCTCCGCATCCGCTTGTCCAGAAAGGTCAAAGCCGGCTTTGGCATGGCGCAATAACATTAAGGTCTTCATTTGTAGTGTTTTTGAATCATCTCATGCTGTTTACCATGGCTTCACAAACATTACAATTTTAATGTGTTAATTTCGCTTTCCAAAGTGAACTAGGTTAACTGTTTGTTACTCCCATGAGAATATTTTATAAAACGCTGTTATTCAGTGCATTATTTTTGATTTATTTTAGTGCCTCGGGCCAATCAAATCGCTTATTTGTGGCCCACTACAATGTCGAAAATCTCTTCGACACCATTGATGACCCTAAAATAAACGATGAGGAGTTTTTGCCTGAGGGTAAAAATAAATGGACAGCAGAGCGTTATGCGCAGAAAATCGGCCGATTATCGCAGGTTGTGCGGGCCATGAACGCAGGGGCTGGACCGGATTTACTTGGTATTTGTGAAATCGAAAACAGGCAGGTAGCCGACGAGCTGCGCAAAAACATCCACCAAAAAGGGAGGAGTTATATTTTGGCACATTTTGAGTCGCCCGACAATCGCGGCATCGATGTAGGCCTCCTGTATGACAGCAAAAAATTCAAACTGCTTCATGCCCAAAGCTTAGCGGTAATCTTGCCCGGCGAAAAACCTTGGCCAACGCGCGATGTGCTGCTGGTTACGGGCCAACTTAAAAACAAAGCCCGACTGCACGTTTTTGTAAACCATTGGCCATCACGCAGTGGGGGACAAGAAAAATCCGAAATCAACCGCATGGCGGCAGCCAAAACCGTACGCCGGGCCATCGATAGCTTATTGAAAGTCGATCCCACTGCCCACATCCTCACCATGGGCGATTTTAACGACGGTCCTACCGACATGTCACCGCGCCAAATCATGGGTGCCGACAGTCTGCCGAACGGTCCCAGTCCCCTCTACAACCCCTTCCTCGCACTCAACAGCGACACTACCCAAGGCAGCTACAACTACCGCGGCAGCTGGCAGTTCATCGACCACATCAGCATTTCTACCCATACATCGAGCAGCAACAGCAAGCTCAAATACCTAGCAGGTTCGGCCAAAGCCGAAAAATTCGACTTCCTACTCGAAAAAGAGGGCAAATATGCTGGAAACCCGTGGCGCACTTACGGTGGCACCAACTATTTGGGCGGGTACAGCGACCATTTGCCCGTAAGTGTTCAATTTGAATTGCTTAAATGAACGAGCGCGCCCAGGCACAAACGTGGTACAGTTCGTGGTTCGACACGCCCTATTACCACCTGCTCTATAAAAACAGGGATGAGCAAGAAGCAAAGGCCTTTATCGATCTCCTTTGTCAATACCTCAACCTGCCAGCGGGTAGTTTAGCGCTCGATTTGGCCTGTGGAAAGGGCCGGCACGCAAAAGTAATGGCCGAAAACGGCTTGAATGTGACCGGTTTAGACCTGTCACCAGGCAGCATCGCTGAAGCCCGTAAAATAGCCCACGAGCGGTTGCGCTTTTTTGAGCACGACATGCGTGAAGTGTGGAAACCCACCTATTTTGATGTGGCTTTCAACCTTTTCACCAGCTTCGGCTATTTCGAGCAGCAACAAGAAGACCAGCAGGTGCTGGAAGCCATCCGCACCGGGCTCAAACCTGGTGGTTTGTTCGTTTTCGACTATCTACACACCGATTTTGTTGCCGAAACTCATGTGCCAAGCGAAGAAAAGCAGGTGGATGACATTCACTTTAGCATTGCACGCCACATTACAGCCGACTGGATCATCAAGCAAATAAGCTTTGAAGATGCCGGCAACAACTACCGCTTTTTCGAAAAAGTGCGTAATTATAGTCCCGAGCAACTCGCCGCCCTGCTCCATAAAAGCGGTTTCGAAATTTTGCGCAGCTTCGGCAATTATGCATTGGAAGCGCCGCAGCCCGACAGTCCCCGTTGCATATTCATAGCCCGAAGCCGATGAATCAACTGCTCCAACTCGACCAAGAGCTGTTCCTGCTCATCAACCGCAGTTTGGCGCACCCGCTGCTAGATGCGCTGCTGCCTGCCACGCGCAATATGTGGCTTTGGGCACCACTTTATTTGTTTTTCATTGCTTGGCTCAGCATTAATTTTGGCAAAAAAGGCTGGATTGTGGTGGGCTTGGTACTGCTTACTTTTGCCTGCACCGACCTGATTAGCAGCAGCCTCATCAAGCCGCTCGTAGGCAGGCTCCGGCCTTGCAACGACCCTGATTTGGCCGATTATGTGCGTTTGCTTGTTAAATGCGGCGGCGGCAAAAGCTTCACCTCCTCCCATGCTACCAATCATTTCGGCTTGGCCATGTTTTTGGGCCTGGTGCTCAAGCCCTTTTTTAAACCAGCACTTTTTTTATTGCTGCTTTGGGCGGGAACCATCTCCTTGGCCCAAGTGTATGTAGGGGTACATTACCCTTTGGATGTGATTGCAGGCGCCCTGCTCGGCAGCAGCATCGGGTTTTTAATTAGCATTTTTTACAAGCGATATTTTAAATTAGCACCATGAGTTGGCTAGGACTGAGTTTGTTGATTTTGAGTCCACTTATTGGTGGCTTGTTGGTGATGGCCGTCAAGGACCAATACACCCGTGCCTTAAAGCTGCTCCTTACCTTTTGCGGCGGATTTTTGTTTGCCACGGCGGTTTTGCACCTATTGCCCGAAGTATTTGAAACCAACCACCACTACGAAGGTTTGTTGATTTTGGTAGGCTTTTTCATGCAAATGTTGCTGGAGAAGTTTTCTGAAGGTGTAGAACACGGTCATTTGCATTTAGAAGGACATGCAGGACACGACCATGGTCACCACGACCATTCGCATTATCACCGGCACGGTTTGTCGTTCGGCCTCCTTTTTAGTCTTTCACTGCACAGCCTAATCGAAGGCATCCCCCTTAACGGCACCTTCAGCATCGACCAGCCTTTTTGGCAAAACCCTTTGCTGTTTGGTGTGATCATTCACAAATTCCCTTCCGCCTTTGCGCTCATGACCGTTTTGAAACAATCGGTACCCAATAAACAAAAGCGCATTGGCATGTTGCTGTTTTTTGCCTTGATGACACCGCTGGGCGTATTGCTGGGCCACTACATCTTACAAATTGGGGGCGCCAACATGGAAGAAACCTTCCATATACTTTTGGCATTAGCAACAGGCTCTTTCCTTCAGATTGCCACTACCATTCTTTTCGAAAGCACAGCAAATCACCAATTTAGCGCCAAACACATCTTATTAGCCTTCGCTGGCGCAGTGATTGCGTTTTTGGTTTGATTATAACTTAGGCTTTTGGTAACTTTCCGTTCCTAAAGGCCTGCTATGAAAAAGACCCTCCTGCTCTGCGGCTTGCTGCTTGCCCTACTGCCAGCTCGTGCCCAGCAACAAAACTGCATTGACTTTGATGGTATTGACGATCACATTGTGGTGCCGAACGTTACTGCTGGTTTGGCCACGCTTTCAGGTTTTTCGATGTCGTGCTGGGTTTACCCCACCAATCCAGCTCCCTCCTTCCCCAACTTTGACGGTATCATGGGCTTTCGTAACGAATTGAATGCCGATTTTTTCATGCTCCAGCTCAGTCCAACTAATTTTGAACTGCGGTTTAGAAACAGCAACGGTACGGCTTTTACCATCAACAGCAATACTTGCCAGCTCAACACTTGGCAGCACATCACCCTGGTTTATACAGGTAGTCAATTGCGTTTTTATCATAACGGCGTTTTGAGTCAGAGCATTGCCGCCTCCGGCACCATCACCAACACCTCCTTGCCCCTCACGATCGGACGAGTAAACTTTCAAACTACCCCATTTCTACTAGCCGGTCGGGTAGATGAAGCGGCAGTTTGGAACCGTGCTTTGTCAGATTCTGAAGTATTTTGTACGGCTACACAGAAAATCGACCCGCTGATGCCTGGGCTGCTCCACTATTACACCATGGACCAAGGCATTGCAGGTGGTAATAATGTTGCGGTAACCAATGTGGTGGATGAAGCTACCGGGCTTAATGGCACTTTTAATGGACTCGCACTTAACGGAACCACCTCCAATTTTGTAGCAGGTACCACTCGGATGACCACAGCTCAGCTGACTTTTTGTCCAGGCGTTCCCTTTCCTTTTGCAGGACAAATTTTCACCCAAGCAGGCACCTATCGTGTGAAAGTACCTACTTATACCGAAGCCTGTGACTCCACCATCCTCTTAACCTTGGTAGCAGATACCATTGAAGTAGGCGTAACCCAAAGCAGAGATACCTTGCGTGCCGTAAATACCACGGCAACCTACCAATGGCTCAATTGCAACACTGCGTTTAGTGCCATTGCGGGTGCTAACTCCGCCACTTTTGTTGCCGCTGCTAATGGCCGTTATGCCGTGCGCATCACTGAAAACGGCTGTTCAGATACCTCCGCCTGTGTACAAGTAAGCACGGTTGGCCTCAAACAACTCGGAAAATCAATCGACGTAAAGCTGTTCCCTAATCCTGGCAGCGATTACCTGCAACTCCAATGGCCAACTGAGCTTCAAAAGGTAGAAGTGAAAGTATATAGTGCCCTAGGCCAATTGATGTACACCGGTCTCGTTAACGAAACCACCCTGCAAATCAACACCCAGCAATGGCCTGCAGGCATATATTTCGTGCAGCTGCAGAGCGACTTAGGCCATACCAGTTTACCTTGGCAGAAGCAATAGAGGCAAACGTCACTAAAAACGGATACCTAAATTGCTTAGGTATCCGTTTTTTTTTATTCTTGATGGATAAGCACTTCCAACACGTTCCTCAATCGGAAACAAAAACATCTATACTAGCTTTTCAACAATAGAAGTAATTGTACTTTTTCTAAAAAGCAATATTACCTCTATTTCCGAGAACCCTTCATCATCCCAAAAAAGGCCCTGAGCTGCTCTCTGGGAAAAAGATTGGCGAACATGTTAAACTGTCCCGCCTGCAAACGCTCGCCCCCATCAATGGTCACACACTCACCGGTCATATATGCGCTCATGTCACACATCAAAAAAGTAGCCAGCCAGCCGAGTTCTTCGTGCTTGCCGTAGCGCCCAGCGGGAATGCCTTTCATGTACTTTTCTTCAATCGATTTGTCTGGCAGCAGTCTACTCCACGCCCCTTCCGTTGGAAACGGTCCTGGTGCAATGGCATTTAACCGGATGCCGTAGTGCGCCCACTCCATCGCCAGTGAATTGGTAAGGGCATATACACCTGCCTTGGCACAGGCCGATGGCAGCACAAAAGCAGAGCCCGTTTCTGTGTAGGTGGTTACGATATTGAGCACAACCGCCCCCCTACGTTCGGCAGCAATGTTGAGCTTGCCAAAATGCTGGGTGCAGTTAAAGGTGCCCTTGAGCACAATGTCAACCACTGTATTAAAAGCATTGGGAGAAAGATCTTCGGAGGCCGATAAAAAATTACCCGCCGCATTGTTCACCAAGCCGTTGATACCACCCATGCGCTCCTCCAACCGAGCCATCATGGCGCCCACAGCCTCATAATCGCGTACGTCGCAGCTTTCATAGATGGCGTTGTGGCCAATTTCAAGCACGGCTTTTTGCAGTTTTTCTTCGCTGCGTCCGCAAATGGCCACCTGCGCGCCCAACGAAGCAAACATCTTGGCCATGGCTAGTCCTAAACCGCTACCACCGCCAGTAACCAATATATTTTTGCCTGATAAAGTATCGTTTGTAAACATCTTTTGAATTTTCTCTAAGATACTTAGCTGGGCGGCAATTGCAAAATAAAAGCGAATGCCGCTATAAAATTTGAAGCTACGCTGCGAATGACTATTTTTGCATTTCAAAACAAGGTCATGAAATTCAAACTTGCCATTCTTTTCGCCCTGCTTTCGCTCGCCTTCTTCGGCTTTATCGCCTTTACGGGCATCACCAATCCCGATGCGCTCGGCTATACCCAAATGCTTATTTTTTGTGCGCTGTTGGCCTGCGTGAGTTATTTTGTGACCATGGGTGCCTTCGAAGACATTGACAACGAGCGTAAAGCCAGCAAGTGAGTTCAAAAGCGCGTGATTTATTAAAAACACATGCGCTGAGGCAAACCGATGCCCGCATGGATGTGCTCGATTTTATCATCGACAGCCACCGTGCCGTGTCGCAACCCGAGCTGGAGCATGCGCTGGTGCATAAATTCGACCGGGTAACGCTGTACCGCACCCTCAATACCTTCAACGAAAACGGCTTGCTGCATACCGTAGCCGACAGCAGCGGTAGCATGAAATATGCGCTTTGCAATACCCATTGCGAGGGCAACAACCACCACCACGAACACCTCCATTTTCATTGTACCTCTTGCTCCGAAACGGTTTGTTTTGAGGAAGTAATGGTAACGCGACCAACATTGCCGGCTGGTTATGCGGCTGTGGACTACAACTTTGTGGTAAACGGCATTTGCCGCAAGTGCCAGGCCTAAGCCCCCCGCCGCGTATTGGCAAAGGCCACCAGCGTTAGCATCACAGGCACTTCCACCAATACCCCAACCACCGTTACCAATGCCGCTGGCGAGGCAAGTCCAAACAACGAAATAGCCACCGCCACCGACAGCTCAAAAAAGTTACTGGCTCCAATGAGCGCCGCGGGTGCAGCAACCGCATGTGGCAATTTTAACTTGCGAGCGCCATACCACGCTATAAAAAAGATAAAATAGGTCTGCAAAATGAGCGGCACAGCAATGAGCGCTATAATGAGCGGGTTGTTTAAGATGTTGTCTCCCTGAAAAGCAAATAACAACACCAAGGTGAGCAGCAAGGCAAGGATTGAAACGGGCTTAAAAACCGGCAAAAAGGAATCGTTAAACCAGACCGCCCCCTTGCTTTTGATCAAAATGCGATTGGTGAGGTAACCGGCGAGCAAAGGCACCACCACAAAAAGAGCCACCGAAGCAAAAAGGGTGGCATAGGGAATTTGGATGTCGGTGATACCCAGCAACAGTCCCACAATGGGCACAAAGGCCACTAAAATAATAAGATCGTTTACCGACACCTGCACCAAGGTATAATTTGCATCGCCCTTGGTGAGGTAACTCCACACAAAAACCATGGCCGTGCAAGGGGCAGCGCCTAATAAAATGGCGCCGGCAATGTACTCACCCGCTTGGGCAGGGTCGATCCAAGCCGCGAACAGCTGGGTAAAAAACAACCAAGCAAAAAAAGCCATGGTAAAGGGCTTGATCAGCCAGTTGACGACTACCGTAAGTAGCACCCCTTTTGGCTTTTTGCCTACGTTTTTGATGCTGCTAAAATCGATTTGCAACATCATCGGGTAAATCATCAACCAAATGAGCACAGCAATGGGCAAATTTACACCATACACTTCCCAGCCACTCAAAACAGTAACTGTATGGGGTACAAAATGACCAATGGCCAGTCCTAGCACAATACATAGCGCTACCCAAACACTCAAATACCGTTCAAAAAATCCAATGCCTGCTGCTTGCTGTTCCATGCGGTGAATTTATCGTAATTTTACGATATAATCACTTTGTTCCACAAATTGATGCCTTTGCATCTCGATGAAAAAAGATAGCTTTGTAGTCTTAAACACACCCATGCACTACCAAAACAGCCTAGATTTTGCAAAAAAATGCGACGCCCAAGATGTTTTAGCGCCTTACCGCAATGAATTTCACTTCCCGCAGCATCAAAATCAGAACTGCTACTATTTTACGGGGAATTCATTGGGACTGATGCCCAAAAAAGTGCGTGCCTATGTAGAAACGGAGCTCAAAAGCTGGGAAACCTACGGAGTAGAAGGCCATTTTGAGGGACCGAACCCTTGGATGCATTACCACAAGCTGTTTAGCGAAAAAGCCGCCAAAATTGTGGGCGCCAAGCCGCTCGAGGTGGTGGTTATGAATACCCTCACCACCAATTTACATTTGTTGATGGTGAGTTTTTACCGCCCTTCCGCCACGCGCTACAAAATTATCATGGAAGGGGGTGCCTTTCCATCCGACCAATACGCGGTAGAAAGTCAGGTAAAGTTCCATGGTTTTATACCCGATGACGCCATCATTGAATTGGTGCCCCGCGAGGGAGAAGTCCATTTGCGGCACGACGACATCCTTCAAGCCATTCAAGAAAATGGAGCAGAAACTGCTTTGTTGATGCTTGGAGGGGTGAATTATTATACAGGACAGTGGTTTAACATGCCTGAAATTACGCAAGCCGGTCATGACGTAGGTGCGGTGGTTGGCTTTGACTTGGCGCATGCCGCGGGCAATGTGCCGGTGCAGCTGCACGACTGGAACGTTGATTTTGCTTGTTGGTGCAGCTACAAGTACCTCAATAGCGGTCCTGGTGGACCAGCCGGCGTATTTGTACACGAACGCCACGCCAACAACCCAGCCCTGCCTCGTTTTGCAGGCTGGTGGGGACACGATGAAAGCGAGCGTTTTAAAATGCGCAAGGGCTTTCAACCCATGCAGGGTGCGGCCGGCTGGCAATTGAGCAATGCCCAAGTGATGGCCATGGCACCGCATTTGGCATCCTTAGACCTCTTCGACCAAGTAGGCATGCCTGCTTTGCGCGCCAAATCCGAACAACTGACTGGCTATTTAGCCTTTTTATTGGCCGAATTGCAGCATAAATTCCCACAAAGCGGCCTCCGTATCATCACCCCCACCAAGGCACACGAACGTGGCTGTCAGCAGTCGATGCTCCTGCCTACCATCGGGCGTCAAGTATTTGAGCACCTTCAAAAAAATGGCGTTATTGCCGACTGGCGTGAACCTGATGTGATTAGAGTGGCACCCGTACCCCTTTACAACAGCTTTGAAGACGTTTACCATTTAGTTAAACTTTTGGATGAAGCTTTGGGCATGCTTGATAATAAGTAAATTTGAACGCGGGTTACACCAACAGCGCCTTTTTTACGTTCAAATCCCGATTTAACCTATCTATGAAGTCAATTACCCACTGGCTTTTGCTGTTGTTGCTTTGCACACCCAGCTTAACACAAGCCCAAGTCAACCGCGTTACCCTCAGTGGCTACATTCGTGAGGCCGGTAGCCGAGAAACCCTCCTCGGCGCCAACATTTACCTCCCCGAACTCAAAAACGGCACCGTAACCAATGCCTACGGTTTCTACAGCATCACCCTACCGCCAGGCGAATACACGTTTAACTTTTCTTATGTGGGCTACCAAACACAGTCGCTCAAAATCAGCCTATCCAAAAACCAATTTTTCGATGTAAACCTGATCCCTTCCACCAATTTGCAGGAGGTAGTAATAACCGACGACCGCATTTTAAGGCAGGCCGAAAACCCACAAATGAGCACAGTGGAGCTCAGCGCCAAACAAATACAAGAGGTGCCTACCCTTTTTGGGGAGAAGGACGTGATGAAAGCCCTGCAGCTCATGCCTGGTGTGCAATCAGGTAACGAAGGCCAGTCGGGTATTTATGTACGCGGCGGGGGACCCGACCAAAACCTCATCCTCCTCGACGAGGCCACAGTGTACAACGCCTCCCACCTGTTCGGATTTTTTTCAGTTTTTAACGGAGATGCCATCAAAAACGTGACCCTCACCAAAGGCGGTTTTCCAGCGCGGTATGGCGGGCGCCTGTCGAGTGTGGTTGACATTAGCATGAAAGACGGCGACAAGTCGAAGTTCGGCGGAGAGGCGGGTGTTGGCTTAATCAGCTCCAAAATCCTACTCGAAGGCCCCATTGTAAAAAACAAAGCCTCCTTTATCGTTTCAGGTAGAAGGACATATGTAGATGCCTTGGTGTCGCCCTTGGTGGCTTTAAGTGATCCTGGCACCTCCGCGGGCTATTATTTTTACGATTTGAATGCAAAAGTCAATTACGAAATCGACCGCAAAAACAGGCTGTACCTCAGCGGCTATTTTGGAAGGGATGTGTTTTACGCAGGATATAACGAGCCCGGCTACGATTCCAAGGCTGGTATTAATTGGGGCAACCGCACTGGCACACTGCGTTGGAACCATCAATATAGCGACAAGCTGTTCATGAATACCTCGGTCATTTTAAGCGACTATGAATTCAGCACCTTCGCCAGCGACATTTATCCTCCCGATACCTTCCAACTCAGGTATGGCAGCAGTATCCGCGACTATGGCCTAAAGTATGATGTGGATTATTTGCCAAACGCCAATCACAAGATCAAATTAGGTGCTCAGCTTACCCGTCACATTTTTATACCCACTGCGTTTATCATCAAAGATTCGCAATTCCCTGAGTTTGATATTGACCGGGTATCTCGCGAACTATCGGTAGAGTCGGGCTTGTACGCTGAAGACCAATGGCGCATTAGTGAGCGCTTTGAGGCCAATATTGGCTTGCGCCTCAGTCAATTTTATGCCGAGAAAAAAAATTATTGGCGACTCGAACCCCGCTTCAGCAGTCGCTACATGCTCACCGAAGAGAGCTCCATCAAAGCGGCATTCAGCATGATGAACCAATACATGCACCTGCTCAGCAATACAGGTATTGGGCTACCTACCGACCTCTGGGTGCCGGCCAACAGCATCATCGGGCCACAAAAGTCGATTCAATATGCCCTCGGTTATTCGCGTGATGTAAAAAAGAAAAACCTCACTTTCAGCGCCGAAAGCTATTATAAACTGTCAGAAAATGTAATTACCTACCGGCCAGGCGCCTCCTTTTTATTAGCCAATTTTGAAGATGTACTTGACGGTGAAGTGATTGACGTAAAATGGGAAAAGCAGGTTACTACCGGCACCGCCACTTCCTATGGTTTAGAATTACTCGCCCAAAAGCACCGTGGCAGATTCAACGGCTGGATTGGCTACACCCTCAGTAAAACCGAATTACAATTCGACGAAATCAACAGCGGAATACCTTTTCCAGCACGCTTCGACCGCCGGCACGACCTCAGTATTGTAACCTTCTATGATGTTAAAGAGGGAAAAAGCAATGAAAACAACATTAAACTTTCTGCTGTATTTGTGTACGGCACAGGCAATGCCATTACCCTTCCACAAGCTAACTATCAAGCGCCATCTAATCCGCCCAATCCCAATCAAATTGGCGGCGGCTGGGGTTGGGGCTGGGGCAATACCGCCACCGATTATGGCGCCATGAATTCGTACCGCATGGCTGCTTACCACCGTTTGGACTTATCCGTACAATTTATCAAGGCTAAAAATTTCGGCGAGCGTGTGATCGAAGTAAGCGTTTACAACCTTTATAACCGTGCCAACCCCTGGTTTTTAGATACCAGCGTGCGCAACGGCCAATCGGTACTTGTACAATACAGTCTTTTTGGCATTGTTCCCTCCATCAGTTATATCGCCCGTTTTTGATATGAAAAAACTCCTTCCCCTCCTCCTGCTTTTGGTGGCAACAACCGCTTGCCGCGAAACTGTAATCAGCACTGCCACAATAAACATACCTGAGAAATTAGTGGTCGGTTGCTTCATCAATCCGCAAGACGACACCTTGTATGCCACCGTCACCTTGTCGAAACCACTTTACAAGCGCAACAACAACCCCTTTGATTTCGACATTATAAACAACGCCACTGTTCAAATTAGCGATGGCAACAACAGCACCAACTTTACTTTCAACAGTGACTTAGAACGGTACATCTTGCCAGCAGCCAGCTTCAACATTGTAGCCGGCAGCACATACACCCTCACCGTTAGTACGCCCGATGGAAAACGGGTAACTTCCAGCACTACCGTGCCAACTGTACAAAACTTCAATTACAGCTTCACCGTAACGCCACAAGAACCCTTGAATGAATTTGAAAAACGAGCACTTTTAGAAGCCCGTTGGCAAGGTGTTGCTGGTCCTGATCGCTTTTACCGTTTTAATTACGGCGTTAAAACCAGCAGTGAGCTTTTTGTCGATGAATACTGGCCCAACAGTGATGATTGGAACGGAGCGCAATTTTACAGCGATGCCCAGCAAGAAAACAGGCTGTTTCGTTTTAGAGAAACCATTTATCTGGGATGGGTGGGAGAACCTGGCAATGAAACCACCACTTCCCTTACAGGCATATTACAAGAACTAGATGTACACAGCTTCCGCTACTTTAGCTCCTTGGCTGCCCAACTTAATACCAGTGGTGGTTTCAGTGAACCTGTAGTGGTATACAGCAATGTAGAAGGGGGCTTAGGCTGTTTCGGATCAAGTTTTGAATACAAAATTCAACGCGACTCGCTGTAAAATGCTTCGTATCTTTGGCACATGCCAGCGAATCATTCGAACAAAAACATGACCATTTTGGGAGCCGGCCTGGTTGGTTCCCTCCTTTCTATCTACCTCAAACGCCGCGGCTACGACGTGGCTATTTACGAGCGCCGTACCGACTTGCGCAAAGCAGGTGCTTATGGTGGGCGCTCCATCAATTTGGCGCTCAGCGATCGGGGCTTTGCTTCGCTCAAGCGCATTGGACTAGATGATGAAATTCGCAAGGTAGGCATCCCTATGCACGGCCGTATGATGCATGATGCACAAGGCGAGCTCACTTACCAGCCTTATGGCAAAGATGGCCAGAGCATTTATTCTGTTTCACGGAGCGGCTTAAATTTCAAACTCATGGATTTGGCAGAGGCTGAAGGCGTGCGTTTACACTTCAACTTGCGCTGTACCGATGTTGATTTGCAGGAACAAACGTTGCATTTTGAGCAAGGCGATACCCGACAAAAAATGTCGCTTTCCTACGAACGTCTTTTTGGTACAGACGGTGCTTTTTCAGCACTGCGGGCCAGTTTAATGAAGACAGACCGCTTCGAATACAGTCAAGATTACCTGCCTCACGGCTACAAAGAGCTCACCATTCCCGCTACCGCTGCTGGTGAATTTGCCATGGAGCCGAACGCCCTGCACATTTGGCCACGTGGTCATTTTATGATGATTGCGCTGCCCAATCCCGATAAATCGTTTACCTGCACCCTCTTTTTTCCTTACGAGGGAAGTCCTTCTTTCTCCGAAATCAACACCCCAGCCGATTTAATGGGCTTTTTTGAGACCTACTTCGCCGATACCATCCCTATGATGCCGCAATTGGTAGAAGAGTATTTCTCCAACCCCACTCCTTCTTTGGTAACGGTAAAATCGTTTCCGTGGAAATACAACGATTCAGCACTCCTTTTAGGCGATGCCTCACATGCCATCGTACCGTTTTATGGTCAAGGCATGAACGCCGGCTTTGAAGATGCCCGTGTTTTCGATGAGCTTTATGAACAAATTGGCGAAGATTGGGAGCAGCTTTTCAGCGCCTTCCAGCTGTCGCGCAAACCTGATGCCGATGCCATTGCCGATTTGGCCAAGGCCAATTTTGTGGAGATGCGTGATAAAGTGGCCGATGTGGATTTCTTGCTGCGCAAAAAAATCGAAGCCAAAATCAATGCTAAATACCCGCAAATTTGGATTCCGCTGTACACCATGGTTACTTTCAGTCCAGGCATCCGCTACTCCGAAGCCTTGGCGCGCGGGCATTACCAAGACAGCCTCATGGATGAGCTCATGACCCGCGGTAATTGGCATGAGCAGTTCGGCAGCCCTGCCTTGGACGCCGCCATCGACGAAATCATCACCAAGTACAACTTCCAATGAACCGCAGCAGCATTCACAACATTCGGCAGGTACTACTTTTCAGAGGCTTGGCCTTTGGCATTGTAGGTTTGGGCACCTTGGCACTGTTCTCCGATCTTGAACAAGCAGCGAGCATGGCCTTGTTCATCGGTTCCTTGGTGGTGCTTGTGAGCTTTTGGTTGATGGTACAGCCTGGTTATTTGGCCTTTGAAACGGCGCAGGGTAAGATTTTGATCAGTACCGATAAAGAAGATAAATCCGAGTTTTTTCTGATCATGCCTGCCAACGAACTGGCCGGATACGAAATTGAAAAAAGTTATGCTGGCTTGCGCCGGAAGCTCTTTTTGTATCGCAAAACGCCCAAAGGCTTTATGAAAAGCAAGGCCATCCCCATGAGCTTATTTACGGCACATCAAACCCGCGAAATGAGCGCGCAATTAGACGAGCTGGTAACGGCTAATGGCTTTGCGCATTTAAAGCTTTGAGGGAAGCGGATACTCAACCGCTAAAACAGAAGTGTTCATTGGATTAAAAAATCCTTGGTTGCGGCTATAATCGTACGTTTAGCCTCCTCCCATGAAACTTTATGAATCATTTTAGGTGTAGGTTCAGCGTCAGCATCAGAAAAATACACCAAACTCTTTAAAGCAATAAGTTTCGTTGCATCAGGAAATTTCTGAATGTAAAACGCTATGATTTCGTCCAACGAATATTTCTTGAGTAAGAAATAGAGATCAATAAAATCTTTTTTACTCCCTCTGCCAGTAATTGCAGCAATTTTCATGGCGGCAATATCTTTATCAGAAGCCAGAACTAGCCCCTCTTCAAGTACAGCTTGATCTATCCAAGCATAGGGATAATTAACAAAATCAACCTTAATGCCATTGACAAGGTAAATCTTGATATTAGTGCTGTTACGAATCAATTGAACAGATTCGAATGGCTTCAGTACAATGGCTATATCTTCTAGGTCTAAACTGCCAAAAAAATCCAAATCCACTGATTCGCGGTGTCCATATTGCAAAGCAAGCGCGGTACCACCCACTAAACGCAAATCACCCAATCCTGGCTGCTGTTGAATGTATTTCAGAAGTCTATAGAGCTCATCGGAGATGGTATGGAACTGTAGCATCTAAATTCATTTAATGGACAATTCGCGATCACGGAGATAAAATTCAACGTCTTACGCTCTAAACTCCGCAACTGTTTTGCTATTTCTACAATTCCGTCCAAGCCAATTTTCAATCGCAGTAATCTAAAATCTTCTAGACTGCCGTACTCCAAAATGCGCTGAACAAGGAATGCGCTGTGTGTATCCCAAGAAACTTGTTCAACATCCCAAAACAAATGAGGAGATAGCTGGTTGAGGTCTGAATCAGTCATGTGGATGAGTTGAATGTGCTTGAATGTATCAAATATACTCCAAATCACTTTAATTCTTAGTTATCAGACTTTATGGTTGCACAAGCCTTTTAATGATATTGCGCCAAGTCCTTTAAACGTGATTTGTGAGCGACAGATCTCAACTCACTTTTTCAAAGGGTACAACACCGGCTTCGAAGGACTCGCATCTGACTCAAAAGCAGCAATCATCAAGTTCAGCACGTAATCGCCATCGGCCACGGCGTCGGGCACAAAAATGAGCTCTGTAATAGTGGCTTCCAGGCGCGGCTGCTGTGGGTATTGCCAAAAGGCATGGTGCGCCGACAATACGCCTCCATCCTCTTCCCGATCAACCGAGGGTAAATCGGTGAGCAGGTGCAAAACCCCCTGCTGCTGGAGCCAATGGAGTGCCGCCGACTCAAAGTAGGCAGGATTGCTACCTGAATAGCGCTGCGAACGTTTCTGTAGGCTGTTTGGCAGGGTACGCACAACCAGCGCCTCTACTCCTGATAAATCGCTTGAGCAAGCTTGCAGCTGTGCTGCGGTAATGATGCCATCTGAGCCATGCTGCTCAGGGGTTACGCTGATGAGCCGAGCGCTAAAATGAAAGCGTGTTAAGCACTGGTTGATGGTGATGCGTTCGGTACTGATGTGCCCCACGCACTCGGTATGGGTGCCGTTGCCATGGGGACTAAAACTAATCTGCTCCACATTACATGGCCCACCTTCAGCCACCTTCCCCACAAAACCGCCCATCCGAAAAGGCTCCATTTGCGGGTCAGCGATGTAAAAAGCATTCGGGTTATCATGCCCGCGCTGCAAAGGCAACGACAGGTCGATGGGCGCATCCCACTGCACCTTTTGCATCCAATTAGTTGTGTTCATCGGCTAAAATAAAAAGATCTGACGCTATTAAATCGGCAAAATGCTTACCTGAGCGTGTTAAAGTAAGTTGATTGTTGCGCAGCTGGTACCAATCGTCTTTTAAATCGAGTAAAGCTGTATGCAGCTGTGTCACGAATGCTGCACCAAATTGTTGCTCCAAACGCGCCAAATCAATGCCCTCCGCAGTGCGCAAGCCCGTTAGTAGCTGCTCGTTAAACTGATCAAACGACGTTAGCAGCTCCACAGTGGCTGGTAGCGCTCCCTGAGCCAAGGCTTGTACGTATTTGGCATTGTTCGACACATTCCACTGCCGACTGTGGCCGTTAAACGAATGCGCCGAAGGACCAATGCCCAAATAGGGCTCTGCCTTCCAATAGCTGGCATTATGTACGGCTCGCTGTCCAGGCTTGGCAAAGTTGGAGATTTCGTAGTGCTCGTAACCGCGCGAAATGGCCATGTCTATCAACAAATCAAACTGTCGCTTCTGGTCGGCATCACTAGCAGGCAGCACTTTACCATCCTTTACAAATTTATGCAGGGCCGTTTTGGCCTCTACCGTGAGCGCATAGGCCGAAAAATGAGGCAAATCGTATTGCAGCAGCTCATCTAAATTTTGTACCCAATCGGCATCGGTCATGTTGGGCATGGCATAAATCAAATCGGCAGTGAGCAAGGTAAAACCCACTTCCTTGGCCAAACGCAAACAATCGCGAGCCTGCTGCACCTCGTGTGCCCGGTTCATTAAACTCAAATCTTCTGCCCGAAAGCTCTGAATGCCTATGCTCAACCGATTTACTTCCGAATCATAAAGCCTGTTGAGGGTATAGAGATCAAGGTCATCGGGATTGGCTTCCAAAGTGATTTCAGCGTCTTTCTCAATATCAAAATGCTGATGAATGGCTGAAAAAAGTGCCTCTAGCTCCTTTTCGCTGAGCAAAGAAGGGGTTCCGCCTCCAAAATATACACTGCTCAAGGACGTACCATGCAGGTAGTGCTTTTGCATGGCCATTTCCTGTACCAAGGCATCAAGCACGGCTTCCCGCTGTTTCAACTGGGTGCTAAAGTGAAAATCACAATAATGGCACGCTTGTTTGCAGAAAGGAATGTGAAGGTAAAGTCCCGCCATAACGACGCAATTTACAACTCAGCGTACGTTTTTACGACGGTTTCGCTGATAATCGTGAAAAACAAACTCACCTAAGCCTTTCAGACTGCTGTAAAAGGCCTTCCCTTGGTTAGCCTCTGTAAATTGCTGCACGAAGTTTTGTAGATAAGGATCCTGCGCGATCATAAAAGTGGTGATAGGGATTTTGAGCTTGCGGGCTTGTTGCGCCAGACTCAAGCATCGGTTTACGATTTTCACATCCAGACCAAAGCTGTTTTTGTAGTACTCATCCCCTTCCTTCAAGCAGCTCGGCTTACCGTCGGTGATCATGAATATTTGTTTATTGGGATTTTTTCGTCTGCGTAGCATGTCCATCGCCAGTTCTAAACCCGCAACGGTATTAGTGTGAAAGGGCCCCACCTGCAAATAAGGCAAATCTTTTACTTCTATGGGAAAGGCATCATCCCCAAAGGCCAATATATCGAGGGTATCTTTCGGGTATTTGCGCATGATGAGCTCGCTAAGCGCCATAGCCACTTTTTTTGCAGGTGTAATGCGGTCTTCACCATACAAGATCATCGAATGCGAAATGTCAATCATGAGCACCGTGCTGGCCTGTGCATCGTGCTGCGTTTCTACCACCTCGAGGTCATCCATGGTAAGGGTAAAATCCTCGATGCCATGATTCATGTAAGCATTCCGTATCGAATCAGTAAAATCGATTTGTTCCATGCCATCGCCAAAACGGTAGGCCCTGCGGTCAGCAGTGCTTTCTAAACTGTTCCCGGTAAAAGTGGTGTGGTGACTGCCACGACCCGCACGCTTGAGTTTGCCAAAAATCTCTTCTAAACTACGGCTTCGAAGCTGCTGCTCTGTTTTAGCCGTAAGTTGCTGCACGCCTTGCGGGTCATCCTTGATGTAGCCTTTGCGCTTGAGATCCTCAATAAAATCACCCATGCCATATTTGTCATCGGTCAATTTGTATTGCTTGTCTAGCTCATTCATCCACGCCAACGTTTCTGGCACATCACCAGAGGTATACTGAATGAGCTCCAAAAAGATATCGAGCAGCTTTTCGAATGGCGTTTTATTGCTGCCTTCTTGGGGAATATAATCGCTAAATCGAAAACCTTTCATCTCAATAGAAACAACAATACTATGCTAAAAGTTACGGCTTAAAAACAAAAAAGCCCGGATGAACCGGGCTTTTATCATTATGGAAATTAGTATTCCCAAAGGGCTTGCTCGAAATCTACAATCTGATACTTGATCCGATCGGCTTCCACCAAAATATCACGACCAGCAGCATAGTCTTCAATACGCAAATCCTTTGCGTTTGATTCTTTGTAGATGTAACTGCTAAACATACGGCGAATGAAAACATCATCAAATGACATTTTCTGACCATCATTTCTCCAGTTAAACACCTCAGAGCTCGCCAAAATATTGCGAATCGCTGGGTAATACGCCCAAAACATGGCAGTTTGACCAACAATTTGTCCTTCAGACTTCAAATTAATCACTGGCGCTACCGCAATCATACGCACCACCATGGTAGAAATTTGTTTGTCGAATACCCATTCTTCTTTGATACGAATGGCTACCGCGTCATTAGGATTGAACTCTGTTTTTTCAATCTTCTGCTCTGGGAGCAAAGTAATCGGATTGGTTACCAACAAGGTATCAGTAGTTTCCAAGGTGGCCAATACCTCATCAGAAGTGATGGCGTTCTCAGGAAACAGCTCTTCTGTTTTGAATAGATAGCCTTCTAGTTCACCGCTTTTTAAAGCTGAAATCAGCACATTGATAAACATGCTCTTAGGATAGGTGAAGATCAGATTCGGTTTTTGGTTCAAATCTAACACACGCAAGATGTTCCAGCTGTACATCACGTCAGCTTCACGAATAGGCGCCAAAGGAATTGGTGGACGCTTCTTGTACTTCTCACGCTTATAAGCTCCATCCACAATTTCCATGGGCTGTGATTGTGCATTCACCTCACCGGCGAGCAGCAATACACAAAAGGCGATTAACAGCTTTTTCATTGGATAATTAATTTAGGCCGTATGTAACGGCATTCAATTTACGAGTAACCTTATCAGGACCAATAGCTTTTACCTCATCAAAGATAAAACGATCACCAGGTTTTGCATTGCGAATAATGGTCGCAGCTTGCGAACTATATACAGGACCTGTTACAGTTATTACTTGGGGATCTTGACGGGGAGCGATGTAAATCATGCGAAAACTCTGTATTTCGAAACGTAAGTCAAATACAAAATCTTTCAATAAGGCAATCATACCACCCTGCGCCTTGAACTGCGCAGTACCAACTTGACCTGATTCTAAGCCACCAATTGTGGCAATAGGGTCTGGTACATATTTCACGCGGAATTTAGAAGATCCAAGAACTGCCGTGGTTTTTCCATCAGGACCTTTACCACGCACATCTACCGTTACTTCACCCGGTTGAGAAACCTTAACAGTGTACTTACCTTCTTTGCCAGAAATGCTTCCTGCTGTCATTGAAGGCATCAAATTGGCTGGTATAACACCAGGTGCCGAAATCGAAACCGGATTATCTACACCAATATAAAACACATTCATTTTATCGGGAGAGATAACGGCAGCTGGTTTAGCCACTGTGTATTCAGTGTTGAATGGATATCGTGTTTCTTCCCCAGTACCTGGGTTTTTAACGACAATGAAACCACCCCACTTCTTCATGCCTTCAGCAGAAGCCCTCACCTTGTAACGACCTAAGCCTGATTCTACAGGAACGGTACCACCACCTTCCAGGCGAATGTCAAGTGCTTGACGACTGTCGTAAGCAACCAACAATACGTCGGCTTCATACTCTTGTCCAGTCAATACATAATTTGACTTCGCAATTACTTTTGCTTCGAGGTTATCAAATTTGAAAGAAGCCGCATCAATTGCACCGAGTAAATAAGCCACTACTTCTGTCTCAGTATTCCTGATATCACTCTCAAATTTAGTAAAAAGGGTAATCACACCAGATAATGGCATGTCGCCAAAATTTGACTGCAACCAATTCTTTTTAACATTCGAACCTGATGCTGCCCCTGGGTCTTTAGCCTCTTCTACGTAGATTTTAACTTTAGAACGATCACCGGCTGGTAAAACACCTAAAACTGCTTTGCGATAAGCATTGATTTTGCTCATCAATTCTGCGCCTTTTTTACTGTTTCCATCAGGGTTTACCAACAGATGCGAGCTGATGTCGATGTTTCCATCTTCAATAACTGTGCGCACCCCTTGTACTACCTTGTAATCTCCTTCGTCTTCTTCACCGTTCTTATTACCACCCAGATCAATCATTTCTGTTTTGATACTGCGGATATAAGCTAACATCGCTTCTGATTCGCGTTTTACGATCATAGCTTTGTCATAGCTCGCCTTGGTCTTGCCCGGCTCATCCTTCATTTTGCTTTCAAACGCAGCGTATAACACCACATTTTTCTGCGAAATGGATACATTCGTATCTTCTAAGCTCTGGTTAATCATAGCAAAGGCCTTCAAAATCTCAGCAGATACATTTAGCGCTAACATCGCTGTTAGTACTAAATACATCATGTTGATCATTTTTTGCCTAGGCCCTATGTTTCCTGCTGCCATTTTATAAATTCTCCGCTTTTAATGAATTAAACACGGGGAGCTGTCATGGCATTGAGCATATTGCCATAAACTGCATTGAGGGAGCTGAGGTTTTTAGCGAGTTTTGCGATCTCGTCTTGGTATTTCTGAGCATCTGCTTGTGCAGATTCCATAGAGCTTAAGGCGCCAGAAATGTTGCCATAAAACTTATTGAGTACTTGCAAATGGTTGTTGGTTTCTTTCAACTCCATTTCATACATCGCATTTACATTGGTTAAGTTACCAACCAAAGCCTGCAATTGCGTGGCATAACCTTTAGCCTCTGCATTCACAGCTGCTACTTCACCAATTACGGCTGAAGCTTCTGTGGCTGTGCGTGCAAATCCACTTACAGAGGTGGCTGCTTCGCGCACACTCTTTGAATATTCATCCGTAGCTACTGTAGCATCCGAAATATCAGCCATTTTGCCAACATTGCTACTCAGCGACTTGAAGCTATTGCCTAAGTTCTCAAGCACTTCTTTGCCGATGTTAGCTTCTTCGAGCATAGCACCCAAATTGCCGGCGCTTGCTTTTTGCTGACTACCTTCACCACCTGCTAATTCGGGATAAACCAACGACCAATCCAATTCTTCATGTGGCTTTTCAAAAGCTGAGATAAAGAAAATGAGGGCTTCTGTACCCAAACCTAAGGTAAGGGCGAAATCGGCTCCTGGTAAGTGACGAATCTTAAACAGAGCACCGATGATTACGATTGCTGCGCCCCAACCATATGCATAGTTGAGTAACGACTTTCCTTTTTTGGATTGCAAAAAGCTTGACATGCTTAACGAATTAATTTAAAGTAAAAAATAGTTTTAGGTAATTAAAAGTCTCTAAGGTCTCTTCCGAGGAAGTCCATTACGCAACGGAATCCTACATAAGACTTGGTTGAGTCTTGGTATTCAAAACTGCGTGTGCCCGTTTGGATGAGGTAACCTACATCTTTCCAGCTACCTCCACGGATTACCTTGCGACGCATCACAATGTCATCCTCTTCGGTGGCCTCATATTTATAATCGGGATTCAAATCGTGAATGGTGCTGAAAGCAGACTCATCATAAGCCGTGCTCGTCCATTCACTCACATTACCCGCCATGTTGTAAATGCCATAATCGTTAGGATTGTAGCTGTATGTTTTAACGGTGTAAAATCCACCATCGTCGGTATAATTACCACGACCAGG
>CAMCHJ010000009.1 GCA_945874665.1 Chitinophaga pinensis
CACCCGGCGGTTGGGGGCACCTAAATTGGTTTGGATAAATAGTTGGCCGTTCTCGCTGTGGATCACATCGTGCTCGTTGTCGAAGCCGCTCACCAGGGTTTGGATTTTGCTGCCCGGCTTGCTCAAATCTTGCACATACAACTCATTGCCATAGGTGGCATCAGCGGCTGTAATCACTAAAAACAGGCCATCTTCAGTCACCCCACCGCCAATGTAGCGACGTGGCTGGGCTTCTCCCCCAAACACCAGCAGATCAGCGCTTTGCTTGGTGCCGAGTTTGTGAAAAAAGAGCTTGTGGTACTGCGTTTTGCCCGAAAGCTGCGAGCCTTCTTTGGGCTTTTCATAGCTGCTGTAGTAAAAGCCTTCGTTGCCCTTCCAGCTGATGCCGCTGAATTTTACGTCGATCAGGGTGTCTTCGATAACCGCTTTGGTTTCGGCATTGAGCACAATTACTTTGCGCCAGTCGCTACCGCCTTCGCTGATTTGGTAGGCGCATAGACTGCCGTCTTTGGTAAAGTTGATGCCCGCCAGCGAGGTGGTGCCATCGGCCGAAAAGGTGTTGGGATCGAGGAAAACCTCGGGTTCACCCCCTTCTTTTTGGCGATAAATAACGTATTGGTTTTGCAAGCCGTCGTTTTTATAGAAGTAGGTGTAAGCGCCTTCTACAAAGGGTGCGCTGTATTTTTCGTAGTTCCAGAGGCCTTCGAGGCGGGTTTTGATGGCGTCGCGGAAGGGGATTTTATCGAGGTAACCAAAGCTCACCTCATTTTGCGCCACCACCCACGCTTTGGTTTCGGCCGATTGGTCGTCTTCGAGCCAGCGGTAAGGGTCGTTCACCATGGTGCCGAAATATTCGTCGACCTGGTCCATTTTTTTCGTTTCTGGGTACACGAGGGCTTCTTCTTTTGGTTTTTGATCGCAGGCGGCGAATAAAATGGCGCCGGCGGCAATGCTAGGTAATAGTTTTTTCATCTGATTAGGTTTTAGATGCAAGTTCAAAGCTACTAAAGGAAGGGCTAAAACGGTATTAAGAAAGGTTAAATCCTTGGTGCAAGCACTCCTATCTCTACAAATAAAAGGCAATCACAAGTCAAAAAGAGCTGTCAACTTGAAAATCCGCAGGATATGGCTTTGAGTTGACCAACTTTCTCCAAAAACAACTATTTTGGCGGTTTGCTAAGACCTACAAATTGACTGATTTTTCGCTTTGGTTCGAAACCGGCCTGTGGCACATCGCCGATTGGCAGGGCTACGACCACATTTTGTTTCTGCTGGCCTTGTGCTGTATGTACCAGTGGCGCGACTGGAAAGCGCTTTTGGTGCTCGTAACGGCCTTTACACTGGGGCACAGCTTGACCCTCGCCCTGAGTGTGCTCGAAGTCGTTAAAATCAAAGCCGCCTATATCGAATTTGCCATCCCCTTGAGCATTGTGCTCACCAGCGTTTACAACCTCAGCAAGCTCAACCGCAAAGTGCAGGGCGACAAAATACGCTATGCGATGGCCTTACTTTTTGGCCTGGTGCATGGCTTGGGCTTCAGCTACTTGCTAAAATCGATGCTCGGTCGCCAAACAGATTTGCTGCTCCCATTGTTTGCCTTTAATGTGGGACTTGAAGCGGGCCAAATACTTATTTTACTTGGCGTTTTGATGTTGGGAAGTCTGGCTGCGCTCCTCAAAGTAAAAGAGCGCGACTGGCGTTTATTCCTTTCTGCTGCCATTTTCGGCATTTCCTTGCTTATGACTTTTGAAAGATATCCTTTATGATAAAAAACTACCTCTTGCAGCGCGGGCTTTTGCTCGCAGGCTTTCTATTTTCGCTACAAACGGCTGTGCAGGCCCAAAATCTGCGCAACAATCCCACTTCGAACCACGGCAATAAATTTGAACAACTCGGCACCATTTTGCCAGATGCCAACACCTACCGCACGGCTTCTGGGGCGCCCGGACACCAATATTGGCAGCAGCAGGCCGATTATGAGATTGATGCGCAGCTCGACGAGGTGAATTTGGTGTTGAATGGCAAAGAGCGGGTAACCTATACCAACCACTCGCCCGACGCTTTGGCCTATTTGTGGCTGCAGCTTGACGAAAACCAGCACGACCCCAACAACGAGGCTAATTTTTTCAACGAAAATCAGTTGGGCAAGCGCATCTCGCCTCGCGATTTAGAGCAGTTAGATGTGCAAACCGAACTGGCGGGCCATGGCGTTAAAATCAAGTCGGTAACCGACGATCAGGGGCGGGCTCTCCCCTACACCATCAACCAAACCATGATGCGCATTGATTTGCCCAAGGCCTTGGCACCCGGCAAAAAAATTAGCTTCCGCATTGCGTGGAGCTACCGCATTCCCGACCGCATCCGCATCGGTGGCCGGGGCGGCTACGAGCGCTTCGACGATGGCAACATCGTTTTTACCATATCGCAGTGGTTCCCGAGGCTGTGCGTGTACAGCGATTACCAGGGCTGGAACAACAAGCAATTTACCGGTCGCGGCGAATTTTCGCTCCCCTTTGGCAATTACAAAGTGCGCATGGACGTGCCAGAAGACCACCTCATTGTGGCCACAGGCGAATGCAGCAATTACGCCAAGGTGCTCAGCGCAGCGCAGCTTCAACGCTGGAAATCGGCCCAAACCGCAACCGAGCCAGTAGAGATTGTAACCCTGGCCGAAGCCATTCAACGCGAAAAAGCGCCAGCCAAAGGCCGCAAAGTATGGGAATATGCGGCCACCAATGTGCGCGATTTTGCCTGGGGCAGCTCCCGCAAGTTCATTTGGGATGTTATGCCGGTGCAAATCGAAGGCAAAAAAGTAATGGCCATGAGCGCCTATCCCAAAGAAGCCTACGGGTTGTATCGCAAGTACAGCACCAAAGTGGTGGCACATACCTTGCAGGTGTACAGCAAATTCACCATCCCCTATCCTTACCCCGTGGCCATCAGCGTGGAGGCTAGCAGCGGCATGGAATACCCCATGATTTGTTTCAATTACGGCCGCACCAACGAGGACGGCACCTATACCGAGCAAACCAAATACGGCATGATTGGGGTGATCATCCACGAAGTGGGGCACAATTTCTTCCCCATGATTGTGAACAGCGACGAACGCAACTGGAGCTGGATGGATGAAGGACTGAATACCTTTGTGCAGTTTTTGGCAGAGCAGGAGTTCGACAACAACTATCCGTCGCGGCGGGGACCCGCCCACAGAATTGTGGACTATATGAAGCTGCCGGTCGATCAGCTCGAACCCATCATGACCAACAGCGAAAACATCGTGCAATTTGGTCCGAACGCCTACAGCAAGCCCGCCACCGCGCTCAACATCCTGCGCGAAACCATCATGGGCCGCGCCTTGTTCGACCATGCCTTCAAAACCTACAGCACCCGCTGGGCCTTCCGGCACCCGAGTCCAGCCGACTTTTTCCGTACCATGGAAGATGCCTCGGGCGTGGACCTCGACTGGTTTTGGCGCGGCTGGTTTTACGACATTGAGCCGGTGGAAATCAGTCTCGACAGCGTGATTGTTCGCCGTCCCGAGCTCGGCCGCTTGGTGGTTGACAGCACCCAAAACCGCCCACGCCGCAACCGTGCAGCTGCCCAAGAAGACGACTTCATCCACATAAGCCGGCAACGCAATCTGCAGGAAGGCCTTACTTTTTTGGTAGATGTTGACACTACTTTGCGTGACTTTTACTTCTTCTACAACAAGGAGCAGCGCAAAGAAGATGCTGAAGAAGCGGCAGCGGCCCCGGTGGCAGCTTTTGGCGGGCTCGACAGCTTAACCACTGCGGAGTATGAAGCGGGTTCTTTTGACCAGAAATACCTCTACGCGCTGCACTTTAGCAACAAAGGAGGCCTGGTAATGCCAATCATTTTGCGTTGGGAGTATACCGACGGCAGCATCGAAGAAGAGCGTATCAGTGCCTACATTTGGCGCAAAGACGAGCAGCGGGTGGTTAAAACCTTTATGAAAAACAAGCCCGTGCAACGCATTGTGCTTGATCCTTGGCGCGAAACCGCCGATATTGATGAGAGCAACCACGTTTGGCCGCGGGAAGGTGCAAATGCCCAACCTACGCCATTGCAGCTGTTTCAGATGCGGCAAGGTGGCCGAAATGCAGGTCAGGGTACGCCCAACCCCATGCAAAAGCGACAAGGCCGCAAATAAAATCCTCATTAAAAAAGACCAGGGGCGCCAACAAGCTACGCCCCTGGTCTTTTTGTGAACAAGCAGTTTTGGTAATTCTTGTGTTTTGGCGTGGAGAAGTATCAGTGCTTTGTTATTGAGTTGCGTTTTTCTTTCGCTAGTTTCGTAGTTGTTGATAAATAGCAACTTATGAAGAAAAAGATGTTTGCTGCGTGCGCATTGACATGCATGCTACTCGCGGCACCTGTTGTACAGGCTCAGAGCTTACTGGATATATTTATTGGGCAGCGGAGCCACTGGGAGTTCACCACCGGTATCGGCTTACATGGCTGGCAAGAGCGCACCGTATTTACCGAAAACCAAACCGATTTGGGTAGTTCGCAGTCGCCATTGAGTAATCGGCGGCGCTTATCCTTCAAGCCCGATTATTTGGTTGACTTTGACTTCAAAAACAGCGTTCGGCTCAATGAGCACTGGGCTGTAGTGGTAGGATTGGGGATTGGCGTAATGCAGTACGACGTAACAATGCAGGATTTTTCTTACAATTTTGCCACGAACAGGCACGAGCCCATCGAGCTGAGGAGCGACAGAAACAAATTTAATTTTAGCACACGCGTACTAATCGGACTTGGTTATCGAAAGCCACTCAATGGCGCATACAGTATTGGGGTTAAGCTATACGGAGGAGCCCAGCCAAGTGGTCTTGAAAAAGATTATCGCATACAAGACCAAAGTTTACTCGCGTTTAATTTTCCGGCCATCTATCCCCGAACTTTCGGAGGCATAGAATTTGGCTTGATGAAAGACGGTAAAGGCAATCGGTACTTGCTACCGCATACCGCTATCAACTACCGCTATCTGCACTTTTTTGGTGGAGCGCCTCATTTGGCTACGCATTCGTTGCAAGGGGTTCACCAATTGGTGTTTGGATGGGGGTTGCGTCAAAATCTAAAAGCCAACAAATTGGAATAGGTTTTTTAGGAATTCAAAAGACTTGCTCCCGTTGCGCTGCATAAGATCCACTAAGTCCTAAATAAAGTATGAAACGCTTTCTATTTAGACTTGCAGCTGCAATACTTTACACCCAACAATGTCGAGTAAAATACCGAGATATCTGCGCATGCATTGCGTTAAAATCGCAAAAACACTATTATGTAAAATCCCATCAACCCACTGCTTTAGCAACATTTCTCCACAAGCCCTTGAGCGCAACGCCGCGTGGTGTATCTTTAAGCCATGCCGCAAACCTACACCGTTAGTCAGCTCAACCAAGTGGTAAAAGCACTGCTTGAAAGTGCGCCGTTTTTGCAGCGCATTGAAGTAAAAGGCGAAATCAGCAACCTCACCCGGCACAGCTCAGGTCATTATTATTTTTCGCTGAAGGACGAAGGCAGTCAGCTTAGCTGCGTTTTTTTTCGGCAAGCCGCCACCAGTTTGCTTTTTGAACCCATGGCTGGCGACCAAGTTACCGCCACCGCCGACATCAGTGTGTACGTGCCCCGCGGCAATTACCAATTGCAAGTGCACAAGCTCGAAAAAGAAGGCATGGGCAGTCTGTACCAGCGTTACCTCGAGCTCAAACTTAAGTTAGAGCGCGAAGGCTTGTTTGAGGCCAGCCGTAAAAAGCCCCTTCCGCGCTTCCCGGCTACCATTGGCGTGGTTACTTCACCCACCGGCGCCGTTATCCGCGACATCATCAACACCCTCGAGCGGCGCTTTCCCGCCAGCAAAGTGCTTTTAGCACCCAGCAAGGTGCAGGGCGAAGATGCCGTGCCGCAGCTCATTGCGGCTTTGGAGGCACTCGACAAGCAGCCAGGTGTGGAACTCATCATTTTGGCTCGGGGCGGTGGAAGCATCGAAGATTTGTGGTGCTTCAACAATGAGGCCCTGGTACGTTGCATGGCCAAGCTCAAAAAACCAGTGATCTCGGCGGTAGGGCACGAAACCGACATTACTTTGGCCGATTTTGTGGCCGATCGGCGTGCGCCAACCCCCACGGCGGCAGCGGAAATGGCGAGTCCCGACCAGCTCGAACTCATGCAAATGCTCGATGAAACGGCGGAAGCTTTGGCAAACGGCCTGCGCGGTCAGCTTTTCGACTATCAAAACTATGTAACCGAACTGCAGCTACAGCTCGGCTTGGGCTTGCGGCAGCAAATCAAGCTCCGAAAACAAGAATTAGGGGCTTTGGCAGAGCGATTAGCGGGTCTTGACTACCGCTCCGTGCTTAAAAGAGGCTTCAGCATCACCAGCATTGCTGGTCAGCGGGTACAAAGCATAAAGCAGGTGAAAGCCGGCCAAGCCATTCGCACTTTTGTAGCCGATGGCAGCTTTGAGGCGGAAGTAAAATAGCAATCCCTTTATGTTCATCCATCGCTGCTCTACCGCTCCCCAAAAAAGGAACGCTGACCTAGCAAAACCACATAGCAGGGAAATGGTTATATTCGCACATGACTTCCTCCACCCGCAATTGGCTCAGCGAGCTGCGTATCAAAGGCATTATACCTTACCAGTCGGCAGCCGCTATTGTTACCATGATGTTGCCGTTTGCTGTCTTCTTTGGGCATGCCAAATGGATGCAGGCGCTTACTTCAGGCATGTCAAAATCACAATAAGCTATGGAAACACCGGTTAACAAACGCCTACCTGCCATCGACCTGCTGCGCGGTTTGGTGATGGTGGTGATGGCCCTCGACCATGTGCGCGACTATTTTCACGCCGATGCGTTTTTGTTTGAACCCAACGACCTCGACCAAGCCTCTCCTTGGCTCTTTTTTACCCGTTGGATTACTCATTTTTGCGCCCCAATTTTTGTGCTGCTGGCAGGTGCTGCGGCTTATTTATACGGAAAAAAGCATACCAAGCCCGAGCTGGCACGCTATTTACTGAGTCGTGGCTTGTGGCTCGTGGTGCTCGAAGTGACGGTTGTCAATTTCGCTTGGTATTTTAATCCCACTTTCGAACACCAATTACTGATTGTGATTTGGGCCATTGGCGCGTCGATGATGCTGCTGGCAGCGGTAATTTGGCTGCCACTGCGCTTTATTGCTGGCCTCGGACTGCTGATGGTTTTTGGGCACAACCTGCTCGACGGCTTTCAACTCAGCGGCAATGGCCTCGGTAGCATCCTTTGGGCGGTATTGCATCAAACCGGGTTTTTCGTTTTTGACGGTGGAAGTCTGTTCGCAGCATACCCCATCCTGCCCTGGACCGGCGTATTGTGGATCGGTTATGCCATCGGCAGCTGGTTTGCACCTGGTTTTCCGGCCGACCTGCGAAAGCGTTGGCTGAGTAATACGGGCTATTTTGCAGTGCTTTTGTTTGTACTGCTGCGTCTTACTGGCATTTACGGCGATCCTTTTGTGTGGGTGCAATACCAAGAGCCCCTGTACACCCTACTGTCGTTCTTCAACCTCACCAAATACCCGCCTTCATTGCTTTATTTGATGATGACGCTCGGTCCTGCCTTGTTGCTGCTGGCACATTGGGAAAAACTTGCTTCCCCTAAAAAATGGCACGCGCCGTTTATCACCATCGGTCGGGTACCCCTCTTTTATTACGTAGTGCACCTGTTTATAATTCACCTACTGGCCTTGGTGGCAGCCGAAATCAGTGGATTTGGCTGGCAAAGCATGTTACTCAAAGGCTGGGTATGCTATGAACCCCAGCTAAAAGGCTATGGTTTTTCACTTGGGATGGTGTACTTGGTTTGGCTGGGATTGTTGGGGATTTTATACCCTTTGTCGGCCTACTGGCTCAAATTCAAAAGCAAACACCGCGGCAAATGGTGGGTGAGTTACGTTTGAGGCGGTATAAAATCGCGTCCATGCGTTAACTTCATCAGCTGCCGGCCTAAAAATGGCAAAGCAGCTACAGTGTGTAGTAAAGGCGTGGTGAGGGCATTACGCCCAAAGAGGCCTTGAATGCGGTAACTCACCGCGGTGCGCAGCTTAAACTGTTTTTTCCAAGCCTGGTCGTAAGCGGCCGCTAACTGGTTTTCGGTAAGATGGCCTTGGCGCACTTGATCGAGCTGTTGGTGCAGCAAATAAGCGGCATGCAAGGCCATGCTCATGCCGTTGCCGGCTAAGGGCGCAATGCTACCAGCGGCATCTCCGAGTAAAAATACGCCTTGGTGAGAGGTGGCTTTGGGACTAAAACTAACTTGCGAAATGGTCAACGGCTCGTCCCATACCGGCTGCAAGCCTTGCAAACGCTCGCGCAAATAGGGGTTTTCTTGCTGCATGGCTTGCTCCAGAGCCAGTATACTCCCTGCTTCTTTTAGACGCTCGCTGCGCACGAGGTAGCAAAAGCAAGTTAATCCGTCTTCAATGCGCGACATGCCTCCGTAGCCGCCTTCAAAATTATGCAAAGCAATGAGGTCGGCAGGCATATCGCCTTGCAAATGCCATTTCACCCCCACATAGTTTTGGGCTTGCGGAGCTTGTTTGTACAACACCGACCGCCTTCCCCAGCTGCCAGCGGCACGAGTCGCTTCAAAAACGCCTGCTTCAGCTTGAAGCAAAAAGCCATTGGCCTGAATGGTTACTGCCCGCACTTCGCATTCGGTATGTATTTGTACGCCTGCCTGGATTGCTAGGTCGAGCAAAGCGGCTTCGAGTTTATAGCGACTCACCCCAAATCCGCCTAAATCGAGTTCCAAATCAATCATTTTGGCGGGTGAACTGAGCTGTAAGTGCGATAAAATGGGCAGGTCCCAATGGCTGAGTGGCACCCCCAACGCTTCTAAAAAGCGCCAGCTTTCGAGACTGATGTATTCGCCGCAGACCTTGTGCGCGGGATAGCTTTTTTTCTCGAAAAGTAGCACCTGCTGACCAGCTTTGGCCTCTAAAATGGCTAAGGCTAGTCCTGCTAACCCGCCTCCGATCACTGCCAAATCAGCCTTCATGCGCATTTTTGATTGGCCAGATGCAAATTTGGTGGCGAAACGCCCAGCGGTAGTTGATGGTAAAGTGAATGTTCGGCACTTCGGCCAGTAAAAGCTCCCAGTCGCGGCGTATAAAAGCGCGCTCTACACTCAATGGTGCATCGTGTCGCACCAAATGGGAAGCGCCCGGCCAAAGCTGGGTAATAAGCGCAATGCTATTGCGGGCAAAACGATGGCGCTCCAGGTCGTTGATCACCAGGGCATGA
Organism: Chitinophaga pinensis; assembly: GCA_945874665.1. GTDB lineage: Bacteria > Bacteroidota > Bacteroidia > UBA7662 > UBA7662 > PNNG01. Next base: position 9,302 of record CAMCHJ010000009.1, read on the forward strand.
CCTGCCGCTGTTATTTCCAGCAAAAAGGCCAATATTTCTTCATCCTTAAAGTGATGAAAAAACAAACTGGCGTGAAAGAGCACGCCCGCAGGTCTTTGGCGTACCGCTGCTCTAAAATCACCCAACTGCCAGTGGATGCGGGGATGCGCAAAATGCTGCTGGGCAAAATTAAGGCAGTCGGCTTTGAGGTCCCAGCCCTCTACTTGCACCTCTTCCTGGATTTTTGGCAACAAACGCTGCAGTGTATCGCCCCCGCCACAGCCAATATCTATAAAAGTGTGGAAGTTAAAATATGGCTTGATGGCTTCTAAAGCGAGCTCCGAAATGCGGTAGCCGCCCAACCAGCGGTTGATCACAGCCAACTCGCGCAAATTACTGTGCAGCGACTCCACGGGCAGGTCTTCGGCATCGAGCAGCTCTAACCGCGGTGAGCGTTCAGGATAATGCCAAATCCTCATGACTGCCTGCTGGTTAAAAAACGGGCGCTGCCGAGCTCCATGCTGAGTCCCGGACCAAAGGCTGCCAACACCAGCCACTCGCCAGCTTGGTGCTCCGCTGCGAGCAATTGCTGCAGCACAAAAAGAACGGTGGCCGACGACATATTGCCATTTTTTTGCAGCACATCGTATGAAGCCGCTAATTCGGCACGCTGTAATTGCAAGGCTTGCTGAAGTTTTTCGAGGATGCTGCGACCGCCGGGATGCAAGGCCCAGTGCTTAACGTCGCTTTTTTGGAGTCCCCAAGTCTCCCAAGCCCCCACCAAGGCTTCTTCGAGGTGACCCGACAGCAAAGCGGGCACATAACTACTCAATTTCATTTCAAAACCGGTACCGGTGAGGTCCCAGCTCATATCACTTTCGCCCCCCGGCAGTAAACTCGAATAAAAACCGTCCAGCTCCAGCAAGGCCCCCTCCGCCTGTGCCGCGCCGCAGAGCAGCAAAGCCGCCGAGCCATCTCCAAAAAGCAGGTTCGAGAGCAAGGCATCGTCGTGCGTAGCCTCCTGATAATGCAGCGAGCACAACTCGGTGCAAACCACCAGCACCCGGGCGTTGGCATCGGCTTCGCAAATGTAATGTGCCGTGCGCAAAGCGTGCAAAGCGGCATAGCAGCCCATAAAATTGACGGTATGCCGAAAGGTGTGAGGGGGAAGGTTGAGCGCTCGAATGAGCTCAATTTCGATGCCGGGCGCCGATAAACCTGTACAGCTGGTGTACACTACGTGGGTTGGTGGTGCTGATGTGGTGGCCAATACAGGACGAATGGCAGCCAGCGATAGTTTTAGTGCTTCTTCGCGGTAAATGGCCATGCGCTTTTGAATACTGGCATGCTGCAATTGTCCTTTTTGCCAGTACAACCTCCCATTTTGTAGGTCAGCATAATCATTAATCACTGCAAAGCGCTTGTCTATACCTGTGCGGCTGTTCAAAAACCGTAGTTTGCGCAAGGTATCGGGCTCATTGGGATGGCGTGCCTCCACAAAAGCTTCAAAATCAACGGAATTGATTTCAAAAGCGGGAACAGCAGTATGTATAGCGGTGAGAAAACTCATAAATTGAAAACTAAAATAAACCCTAGGGCCAAGTTTAAACTACTGGAAGCCAGCAGATTCATGCGCATGGTATTTTTGAAATTGGCGGCGTGTGGGTTTTGCTTGGCCTGTCGCCACCACCAAAAAAAGTAAAGCAGCACCGGCAAAAGGGCAGCGGCTAGCAGTGCTAAAGCTTCTATCCGACCAGCTTGCCAAAGTGGAAAAAGCAGGGCGGGACCGCCCAAAGCGAAGGCCACTGAACAGAACTTAAAAGTACCTTCCACGCCAAGCAAGGCACTCAAACTTAGCACACCATCCTTGCGGTCGGCTTCGTGTTGGTAGATTTGGGTGAGCGGATAGCTGCCGCCGAGCACCAAAGCAGTGGCGAGGTACAGCAAGCCGGGAGCGGATGCGTTCTGCCAATCAAAAACGGGTGTGGTAAATAAGGCCACGAGCAGCATCACCCATGGGCCTTGGAATAGTAAAACTGTGAAAAAACCAGTCCAGGGGTGCTTTTTCAAGCGAATCGGACGGTAACTGTACGCCCGAGAGGCTAAAATGTAGGCCAATAAACCTACACCTAACCCCCAATGTTGCCAAAAGCCGAGGGCCAAGGCCACAAAATCGAGGGTTAAACTGATAGGCCGTAAAATGGCGGGGGCTTGCGGGGGTCGCTCCATGCCGCCAATTGGACCTTCATCTTGGTCCTGCAAGCTATTAAACGCATTGCTGCTCGGGTACACCAAAAAATGCAGCACGAAAAACAGCGATAAAGCCTTTACAAAGTCGATTTCTGGCACTGCCAAGAGCCCCATCAAAAAAGCAGGCAGCAAAAACCACGAGAAGGGCAATCGCAGGTGGCGAAAGGCGGGAGATTTCCAGAACATTTATGTGAATGCAGGTGTGTCTGCAAGTTAACAGCCTAAATCAAGATTCGATAAATATAACTGCAATTAATGGGTAAATGCTGGGCAAAGCTTAATGACCTGCTTCTTCCACTGGCATAACCACGCCTAGGCAGATGCACCTGGCGAATAAGATCATTGCACTTCCGGAACAGCTAAAAAACGTAAATCCAATTTTATGCTGATTAAAACCTCATCAGCTAAGACCATACTGCCTCCTCCAACATTAAAATCACGGCGATTGAGTCTGAAAACGGCCGAGAAATGTGCTTTGTCCTTGGTATGTTTCCATTCGAAGGGCATTTCATACAGCCGAGATTGTCCTTTTATTGTCACGCTAAACTTGGCATTTTTACCTTCAATACCCACCAATTGCATCCGAATCTCAGAAAAACTAGCGGCATCAAAATATGCTTTAGCCTGCAAGTGGGAATCCCTCAGGCCAATACCCGTGCGGATACTTTTCACTTGAGCCACGCCCATCACCAAAATAGGCAAACGCTGTGGGCCACCGCTGACAAAAGTACCAGCAAGTTCGTCAAAGCTCCCTTCCACTTCCAGCCCAGCATTTTTAATGTAAAAACGAATGTCAGTTTTCACAGCAGCCCATTGCTGCTGCTGCGCTTGCACAGATACTGTTCTAAATAAAAGGAGAAACAACACAAACCCTAGGAGAACTCTAACCCAAATGCTCGTATGCCTATTCATAAATAAGGAAATTGCTTAAAATCAAGAACTTTTTGAGAACCGTTCATCCAATTGATAAAGAAATAACTTAAAACAAACAATTGCGCAGATCAAAAGTTAATTGCAATCCAAAAATAATATGGAAACCCCGTCCTGTAAAACTAAGCGACGAGCATTTATCTTACCCAAAAAAGCCGTATGTTAGCCTTTAAATATCCTTGAAATCTGTATATGAATCGTAAATTGTTCAAGCCTTTCGCTGCGTTCGTGCTCTGCTTAACCCTCAGCATTTCTGTCAGTTTTGCTCAAAAAATGCACCACTTGGCCTTTCAAAACGGCAGCATCACGCTCCAAAAACAAGACGGGGCCCAGCTCAAGAAACAGTGGGAAACACTCGTTGCTTTTGAAGGAAGAAAGTACTTTGTGGTAAGCTTTAACCAACTGCCTCTTCAGGCTGATTTTAATTTTCTGCAAGAAGCGGGTTTGTTTTTTGAGGGATATGCGGGAAAGACGGCATATTTTGCCTCAGCTCCTGCCAATTTTGACATTGCAATTTTACAAAAGCGCGCCCTATTCGCAATAAGTGCCGTTCCGGCAGCCATTAAACTCGACCCCGCCCTGGTAAAGCCGCAAGAACACCGGCCTTTAGAACAGCAAGGCGATCGTATTTTGGTGAGTATACAAGCTTATGAATCGGCCGATTTGGGCAAACTGAATCATTTTATTTGGAGCACTTCGAGCTTTAGTCCTACCAAAAACCGCTACAGCGAGCATTTAGTGAGTGGTTTTGTGCATCCGCGCGATCTCAAAACTTTGAGCGCCCATCCCGCCATACAGTTTATTGAGCCCGCTGCACCCTTGGGTGAGCCAGAAGACCGCGAGGGCCGCTCCTTGCACCGCTCGCACAGCATCGATAACCAAATGTTGGGTGGCCGCCGTTATGATGGTACAGGCGTGATCATGGGTATTGCCGACGATGGTGCCATTGGTCCCCACATTGATATGAAAGGCCGACTTACCCAATACACCACTAATTTTGCCTTGAACAATACGCATGGCGATATGGTTTCGGGCATTGCACTTGGTGCTGCTAACCTCGACCCCACCAAAAAAGGCATGGCACCTGGAGCATACTTACACATGTATAGCATCAGCAATTACCCCCATATTATACCAGCTGTGGCCAATTACGCTACTTTAGGCACCACCATCACCTCCACGTCATACAGTCAGGGCAATGGCGGAGTATACACTGCTGATGCCGCCACCATCGATGACCAAATACGCAACAATACCATGCTGATGCACGTATTTTCAGCAGGAAATGCGGGTACTGCCAACCACAATTACGGCGCAGGTGCTGGTTGGGGTAACATTACAGGAGGTTACAAAGCCTCTAAAAACGTAATGGCCGTTGCCAATCTACGGAATACCGATCAGCTGGAAAATAGCAGCAGTCGCGGTCCAGCGCAAGACGGCCGTATCAAACCTGATATCGCTGCCAATGGTTACAATCAATTGTCGACGGGACCCAACAACACCTATTTAGTAGGCGGAGGCACTTCAGCAGCTTCGCCGGGTATTGCTGGCATCTATGCGCAGCTGAGCCACGCTTATCGCGCCAATAACAACGACTCCGTACCGCCTTCTGCCTTTTTAAAAGCCACCATGCTCAACACTGCTGAAGATTTGGGCAATGCTGGTCCCGATTTTCGCTTCGGCTGGGGCCGCATCAACGCCCTACGTGCGGTGCAAACCATCGAAAACAACCGCTTTTTTACAGGAAACATCAGTACAGGTGATAGTGCCGCGCATACTTTACTTGTGCCTGCTAATGTAAAAGAACTTCGTATCATGGTGTATTGGGCCGATAAAGCAGGTGTAGCCAATGCCACCAAGGCACTTGTTAATAACCTGGATTTGCGTGTTCATGCCCCTGCCGACAGCGTTTTTTTACCTTGGGTGCTTAACCCAACACCAACCGTGGCCGCTTTGAACAGTCCAGCTGTTCGTGGCATCGATACCCTCAACAATGTTGAACAAGTTACAATCACCAATCCTACTGAAGGCAACTACAGCATCCGAGTGCATGGCACTGCGGTGCCATTTGGGCCACAAAAATATTGGGTGGTATATGAATGGTACACCGAACAACTGACTGTAGCCTATCCTATGGGAGGCGAAGGCTTTGTGCCCGGTGAAACAGAATTGATTCGCTGGGATGCCGTGGGAGTATCAGGCACTTTTAATGTTGAATTTACCACAAACAACGGAGGTAGCTGGACCAACATCGCCACGAATTTGGCCAATAACGTGCGGCATGTGAGCTGGACGGTGCCGAATACGATTACAGGACAAGCTCGCATTCGCGTTACGGCGGGCACCAACACAGGACAATCGGCTCAAAATTTTACCATCATTCCACTGGTGAGCAATGTTACTTACTCCTTTATTTGTCCTACCGAGCTCGGCCTCAGCTGGAACCCTGTTTCAAATGCTGAAGGTTATATTGTTTACCGTTTAGGCCAACGTTACATGGATTCGATTGGCGTTACGGCAACCACCAACTTCACAGTTGTTGGCACCACCCCTAGCGATACCGATTGGTTTGCAGTAGCACCTATTGGGGCTAATAGCATCAAAGGCCGTCGTTCCTTGGCTGTAATCAAGCCGCTCAATACCACATTCGGTTGTCAATCAGCACCGTCAGCAGGCTTTGTAGCCAGCACCACGGCAGCTTGTCCTAACCAAAACGTGATCCTCACCGACCAAAGTATGAACGGTGCTACGCAATGGCGCTGGAGCATTTCACCGACTACCTTTACGTACGTTAACGGTACTAACGACAGTAGCCAGAGTCCTGTAATTGCTTTTAGCACCAATGGCAGCTACAATGTGCAGCTCATTGCAAGCAACCAGTTTGGGGCAGATACCACCCTGTTGTTGAACTACATCGTTGTGGGCAATGGCCAGTCCATTCCCATCAGCGAAACTTTCGCTACAGCCAGTCTTCCTGTTAACTGGAGCATTGAAAACCCTGATAATGCAGCCACTTGGCAATTCCGAACGGGTACAGGTGCGAGCGGTTCTGCCACTACTGGCATGGCTTGGATGAACTTTTTCAGTTACAATGCTGCCGGCCAGCTCGATGACCTCATCAGTCCAGTAATTGACCTCACAGGTGGCGTTACTGCACCGTATTTATTCTTCGATGTGGCTTATGCTCAGTACAGTGCCACCCTGTTTGATGGGTTAAGGATTGAAATATCAAGTGATTGCGGACAAACTTTCCAGCCGAGTACTTATTTCAAACAAGGAACTGCCTTGGCCACAGCGGGCACCCTTACCGCTGCTTTTACACCTAATACTGCGGCACAATGGCGGCGCGATTCGGTAGACCTAAGCCCTTACATCGGCAACCGCATCCGTATTAAATTTGTGGGTATTTGCGGCTATGGCAACAATCTGTACCTAAGCAATTTTGCAGTAAATACAAGCAATGCCATGTCGGTAGGTTTTGATTTAAATGGGGATTATTGCATCAATACCGACCTTACCTTTAGCAGCACCAGTGCTGGCAACATCAGCAGCTACAGCTGGGATTTTGGCGCAGGTGCCACACCTGCTACGGCCAACACCGCTGGCCCACACCTCGTGCGTTACAACAATACTGGTCCAAAAACAGCCATTTTAACTATCACTGGCCCTTTAGGCAGTATCAATGCCGACGAAAATTTCAACATCAGTCTGCCTGCCAGCGCAAACTTTAGTTTTGTACAAAATGGCGCTGCGCTGAACTTCACTTCCTCCTCTATCAATGCCAGCAGCTATTTCTGGGATTTTGGCGATGGCAACAGCTCCACTGATACCAATCCAACCCATACCTACACGGTACCAAATGTGTATCAAGTGCGTCACTTGGCTATCAGCAGCTGTAAAACCGATACCACCGAGCAAACCATAGCGGTATTTGCTACTTCGGTGCGCGAACTAGCGGACCTAAAGGCTGTGATTTTCCCAAATCCAGGCAAAGGCAGTTTTCAAATACGCTTGAATGGCCTAGATGCCTCCGCTGGCAATGCTTTAGAAGTGCGCGATTTGCAAGGCCGCTTGGTGTACAACGAGCGCATTGCGGCTGGCTTGAGCACTGTAGCGCACCCGTTCAACCTCGACTTTTTGGCAGCGGGCATGTATGTGGTTAACTGGACCAACGCTGGTCGCCACCTCAGCCTGCCCTTGGTCATAAGCTTGAGGTAAGCAGCTCCGCTCTTTCAAACAAAAGCCCGAATCATACTCGGGCTTTTTTGTGTAAAAATCAAAATCGTTCCAGGCAACCTCGGAATGTAATAATGGGCTGTCCCCTCTTGGTATTAACGGCTTAAAAAGCCTCTGTCACTGAGAAATAAAAGCTGCTCGACCCTCGGCCTATGCCGTAATCGAGGCGGATGTTGAGGCGCTCTGATTTATTCATGGCATACCGCAAGCCTCCTCCGAAGCTGTATTTCAGCAAATCGAGGCGTACATCCGCTGGCGCGCGAAACACATCTCCTATGCCCACGAAGGCAACTGCGCCAAAACGCTTGTAGAGCGGCATCCGGAGCTCGGCTTGGCTACCCACAAAATGATGATCGCGATAACGGTTGGCGGCATATCCACGCAACATTTCTTCGCCCCCGGCTTTGGCCATATCTAAAAAAGGAACTTCGCCAAAGTTGAGGTTTACGCGCGAGTTGGTGGCTAAAATCCAGCCCGGCCGCACTTCTGTATAAGTGTTGTAAACACCATTAATAGCGGCAAAATTAAAGGAACCTCCAAAAGCTTGGTTAAAAAAGTAGGAAGAAAACTCGAAAAAACGGCCTTTGTAGGCATTGATTACGTTATCACGACTATCGAATGTAACCACCCCTCCAAGGGCCGACCCAATACCACCTGCATAACCAGGAATGGTGCCCAGTACCAAATTCTTATCTTCGTAATACTCAAAATTATACTCACGGCGCAGGTGGTAATCGAAACCTGCAAACAAATGCTTGCCAAAACGCTTCATAAACAAGGCCTTGAAACTCACCAAATCGTAATAATAGCGCTCCCTGTCGACTTCACTGCTGTTGTTACCCACGCCATAAAAGCGATCTGGAAAATTGCGGTAGCGCATTTCACCACGGAGCAGGTAGTCTTCGTTGTTCGTAAATACCGACCAAACCGCCCACAAATCGAGCTGACGGTTTTGGGTATAATCGGCCAAGGCCTGTATGTACGACAAGCGTGGCACTGGCACACTGTCGCGCGTGCTTTTGGTGCGGAAGTAATATACCCCCGCCGCGCCCAAAGCAAATCGGGTATCGGGTGTGTAATAGAGTAACGGGATGACGGCAAAACCTTCTCTTTTCGAGGAATCTGTAGGCAAAACGCCAGCATAACTTTTGGATACACCCAAAAGCAACACAAAAACACTCACTGTAAACAACCGGTTACCCATATCCAAAGGGACTAAATTAGCGGATATAAAACTGATTTTGCTCAGCCAGCTCAAAAAACAACAGAAACAGCTGCAATTAATTACTGGAAAGGTAAAACTCCCTTTATGCCTTCATCGCGTATAGGAACTAAGGCAAAGAATATCTAATTTAACAACATGAATTACCTCGCGCATTTGTATTTATCGGGCAATAACGCCGATTTACTGCTGGGGAATTTTATAGCCGACCACCTCAAAGGAGAAGACCGCAAGCGGCCCTATCCCGAATCAATAAAGCAAGGCATCCAATTGCACCGCAGCATCGATACCTACACCGATGCCCATCCCGTGGTAGCCGAGAGCAAAAACCGGGTAAGGGCCCAATTTGGTAAATATGCACCCGTGATAGTAGATGTTTTTTACGATCATTTTTTAGCCGCCAACTGGCAGCAATACCACGAAAAGCCACTTCAGGAGTACGCCCAACAAACCTACACCTTACTTCAAAATAGGTTTGATGAACTTCCAGCTGGGGCGCAATACATGTTGCCTTATATGCGGCAGCACGACTGGCTGAGCGGTTATGCGCACATAGCCGGCATTGAACGGGTGATGAGCGGCATGAGTCGCCGTAGCAGATTTGAATCGCGCATGCACGAGGCCCCGGCCTTGTTAGAAAGCGCATATCCTGCTTTTGAAGCAGAATTTAATCGCTTTTTTCCAGATTTACAGGCGCATGTGGCCCTATTTGAAGGTTAACTGTCCTTTTTCGCACGCTTCTTCACTACATAATTGGCCGTATACATCCCCAAAAGTACTGGCAACATACCAAAAAAGAAGGGGTAGCGGGCCAACCAACCTAAGGCAAAGACCACATCCAATGTATAGGCGACAGCCAAATACAACAAAATAAACAGCAAGCGAAAGCCGATTTGTATGCTCATGCTCAAAAGTAATTGGATTTTTTGTCATCTGGGTAACGCCAAGCACTCAGTGGCCACGAAAATGGACGCCCCAACTAAAATCCTGCATACCTGGTTGTCGAATAGGCGTTGCGCTTGTTTTGGATGAAGTGTAGAGCAGACGCCAGCAACAGGGCTATTTTATCAAGCGCACCACCCCACTTTGCATGCGGCGGCCGAGGTTGGTGAAATCGGTATAAAAGATCACATAAGGATACGCTCCAGGTGGCAGTTCAGTTCCGTTATTGGTGCCATCCCATTCAAAATCCACCCCTGAACCTGCGTACACTTTTTGCCCCCAGCGGTCGAAAACAGTGATTTCGAGCGTCGTGATGCCCACGGTGGCCACTTTAAAACGGTCGTTGGTAAGGTCGAAGTTCGGCGTAAAAGCCGTGGGCACGTAAATGCGCGGCAGCACCACTACGCAGATACTGCGGATGGCTAAGTCACTGCAGCCCGCGGGGTTTTCAACAAAAAGCCGAAGTTCAAAACGGCCGGTGTCGGTGTACTGGTGCCTGGGGTATTGACCCAAAATATAAGGCTCGATGGTGCCGTCTCCGAAATCCCAAAAGCCTGTTTGCGCTCCTAAACTCAAATCAATGAGCGTTAGAAAGGCCTCAGAAAGGTCATAACAGCTGTTTCGGTTTGGATTAGGTGTAAAATTCGCTGAAATCGGATCGTGTGCAATGATGGTCGCTGTGTCGATGCGGGTGCAGCCGGTTGTGGTATCGGTAAGGAGCACACGGTAACTGCCTTGCCGGGCTTGAAATATAGGTCCGTTTACCGGCGGATTGGTAAGCCACAGCACACGGTATGGCGCTGTTGCAGCGAAGTTGATGCGCATGGTACCCAGACTGTCGTAGCAATTGATGTTGATTTGATTGCGCTGATACACAAAATCAGGATGCACAAACACCTGAATGGAATCGGTTATAGGATCTGAGCAGCCATCCGTGGCCGTTACTACATACCAAGTAGGTACCGTTGGCAAAAGCGTAAGTAAGGTATCCGTGCTACCAATGGGTTGCCAGCTGAGGCTTGCGCCGGGACGGCCACCGCTGAGCTGGGCGCGTAAACGAATGCTATCGCCAAAGCACAGGGTATCGGCAGAGGCAAAAAGTTGCAAGCGTAGACTGTCGCCCACGGTGATGCGCAGACTGTCGGTGCGCTGACAATTGCCGGTGCCCGCGGTGTAGTACAGCCAGTGCGTACCTACCCCGGCCTGGCGGGGATTAAAATTGAGGGCAGTGATGCCGGGGCCTGTGAGCGTGCCCCCTGCTGGCGTTACAGGCACGGGGTAATTGGTGTTCACGAAGCAAAAACTGGTATCAAACCCACCAAAACCAATTACTGGAATTGCCTGAACGGTAATGAGTATAGAATCGATGCAACCGCCTGACAATATTTGGTAGATACGGTGGTTGCCGATACCAGCATTGAGGGGACTGAAGGTGCCTAGCAGTGCACTTGTAATGCCAGGGCCGCTCCAAACGCCACCCGCGTAGCTGGTTTGGATGGCGAAAGGTGAGGTAGATAAGCACACCACCGTATCGGATTGGAGCTGCGGAACAGGTTGTACTTCCATCCAAAGGCTGTCGGCGCAGTTGTTGGCGGTGTAAAAAAGGCGGTGCCAGCCCACGCCTGCAGTGGCAGCATTAAAACTGCCTTGTCCTGCTGGGTTCACCCCCGGCCCGCTCCAAGTGCCTCCTCCTGGGCCACGACCGGTATTCGCAAAATTTAGCGGCCAAATCGCGCTAGTGACACAGCGGCGCAGGGTGTCGGCGGGCACATTGGTGCGTCTTAAATTTATTTGCAGCGTATCGATGCAGCCATCGCGGTGGTAAAGCAGCCTGACTTGGCTATTTCCGGTACCATTGATACCCGGATTAAAGGTACCGAGCAGACTGTCGGTGATACCAGGGCCGGTCCAATACCCCCCTGCGGGCGTACCTGCTGGGAGATTAAATGGCGGGTTGAGCGGACAAGTAATAAAATCGGGGCCGGCTTGAATGGTCTTAATATGCAAGTTAAGTGTATCCATACAACCATTGAGGCTGTAAATAAGCTGGTGATTACCGGACAGGGTAAGTCGTGGGTCAAGGATGCCAGTGAGCGGATTTACCAGCGCCACGCCAGACCAAGTACCACCGAGTGGACTAAACACCAATTGATACGGCGGCGAGCTTTGACAGATGGTGTCGATTTTGTTCATGGTGATGGTATCGATGAACACCAATTTTTGGGCGGAGCAGCCGGCAAAGTGATATAAAATGGTATCTACACGCGCTGTGAGCGGCGGCGCGTAGTTACCGGCGGAGTCGGTATTTGGGCCCGTCCAGTAGCCTCCAGGCGGACTTGCCCCGCCGAGCGTAAAGGGCGGGCCTCCTGGACAACTGCCTGCCGTTGGTCCTGCTGTTACGGTTGCGATGTTGATCGTGAGCGAGTCAGCGCAGCCGTTTACGGTGTAAAAAATGCGGACTTGGTTTTGGTTGGCAAGGGCTGGGTTGAAGGTACCCGCCGCCGCCGCAGTGATGCCAGGGCCAAAAAACACCCCTCCTGCTGGCGACACCCGACCTGCCAGGTTAAAAGGTGGGGAGGACAAACAAACCAAGGTATCAGCCCCTGCTTCAGGCGGATTGGTAACCAAAATAGGAATGCTCAAGGTATCTGGACCGTTGCCTGCACCATCGTTGATAATGACTGTGTAGGTGGTGGTACCGGGGGGCGGACAAACCAAGTGCGGCCCAGCGGTGGGCGGCAGTCCGTTGCTCCAGCTGTAACTGTAATTGCAATCGCCCCCAATACCCGCTGCGGTGAGCAGCACACATTCGCCGATGCAAATCGAATCATCGCTCGCGGTGAGGCTGCCTGATAACGGACAGTTATTGATCGCAAAGTTGCTAGTGATTAAAAAAGTGTAAAGGCTGTCGCAGATGTCGCGCAGGTTCAGGTTCCAATTGAGGCCATAGGATGCGCAGTCTGAAAATGCCGTATTCACCGTTAAGCGCAGGGTATTAGTGCGATTGTTTACGCAGTTTAAGGCCTGCGCCCCTACAATGGTACGGGCAGGCGCTCCGCTGAGCACAAAGGCTGAAGCGTACACCGAATCACAGTGCACGCTGCTGTCGAGTACCACATTGATGGTATTGGTGAGGCAGCTGGCAGTAATTTGGGTGATGGTGGGTGGTATGGGCGGCGGCACAATGCTGTACCAATAGGCATTCCAGCCCGTACAAGTAACACTTAAATCGCTCTTAAAATGAATGGTCATGGCCCCGCTCGTAGCTACAAGCGGTGGAAAAACTACATTCGGTCCCGAAAAACTACCTAAAAGCACCCCGTTGGTATCGGGCCCATCGAATATACGCAGCCTATCCCCAAATCCCCCCGCAAAAATCTCCGTACAAAAGCTCTGAAAGGTCATGATAATTTGCGTGGCCTGCGGAATGAGGATCACGAAAGTAAAATTTTCGTTGTTGTTGTAATTGCCTGGCGCAATTGGATTTCCGCCTGAATCCTCAAAAAAAGCGCGACAATCAGTCACCGTTTGGTTACCCATGATGTAGGTAGGCTGCGCCTCACCCAATATGGCATTGAGCAGCAAAAGGAAAACCAAACCTAATTTGCGCATTAATTTCGGTTTATGAGGATGGTGGGCGTATTGACCTGGTTACTCCATTTCCCGGACCGATCACGCAGGCGTATGCTGTAGATTGTCTCCTCAAAACTGCCGTTGCCAAAAATAAAGGTGCCGTTTAACGTAAAGTTAAGCAGGCCTTGGATGGGCACATTGCTGCCAACCGGACTCAAAGGCGGGATAAAATAATAGTCTGGTGCCGTTAAACGGTCGTCACGCACTTCTAATAGCAAACTATCAGGGTGCACACTGCCCATGTCCCCGTCACCATCCTCATAACGCAATACCACCGATACCCTACCGTCGAACTCTCGGATGCTCGTTGGCGTAACCGATTCGATGCGAATCAAAGGTGCTGCATCGAGCTTAACAACCGGGTCTGGCCTGCAGCTTACACCCAATAGCAGTAACAAAAAGAGCTTAGCGGACCTCAAAAGACAAGGCATTTTGTAAACTTTCGATAGCAGGCGCAGCTGTTCCGGGTACTCCCACCGCATAGACACCGGCCTCCAGTCCTTCCAAAGTTAAAACATGAGTAAAGCCGCTGGCCTCCCCAAAAACATTTTTTCCACGCATGGGTTGCGGTAGCGGCCTAATTGACCGGCGAACTGCCCTGTGACTTTGTCGATGGGTTAACAGCACCTCTTCAGGCGCTTCGGTTGCCCCAAAACTTAGGGCATACCCGTTATTAATGAGCATCATTCCTTGTAAACGGGGATTCGCAGGGCCGTTTACTGGCGGATTGCCGAACATATCGAGGGCACCTCCGTTGATCCAAGCTACGATAGCTGCAATGTACTCAGTCTTTTTGGCTGGCCAGTCGCTTTGCGGGTCAACCGACAGCGGCATGATGCCCGAAATGCCATCAATGTCTACGACCACCCGCTCGTGAAGCACCGAGTTAATGGCGTTTCCTGGCAAAACCCGGTATAAAAAGTTGCCCGCGGGATTGTTTTTAATTACTGGCTGGTACACCATTGTGTTATAAGCACTCTCGATGGTGCGAAAATCTGGCTCAAACGTGCCATCGTGACACCCACTGTTAGAGCAAGTAGGCTTAAAAATCTGACGGTGCAAGCCAGCAAAATTTGCCAAACTTAAGGGATCAGTCGGCCCCGTATTTACTGGCGGGTTGTTTTTTGGGTCATCAAAGGGGTTTTCAGGGCGATTGTTCTTTTTACAAGCCCCTAAAGCCACCATCCCCAACAAGGTAATGATCAAAAAATGCCTCATATCCTATCAAATAAAGATTGAACACTACTTGCCAAAAGCCCACTTGAGGCCACTTCGTTTTTACAGCCCAACACTTCGGCAATGGTCAGCACGTGGTCCATGGCCAATCCTACCGGATTGGTTGGCGTGCCTACGCTCAAATTGCTTGGCACATTTGGTCCCGCCATCAAGCTAAAAGTCCGCAGCGAATTTTGATCACTATGATCGTAAGCGTACCAGTCGTTTTCATCCTGAATGGGGTTCGGGTTGAGGTTACGGCCGTGCTCTGGCGAAACCATGATGATCGTATTGCCCGCCATTTCAGGAATTTGAGTTTGGATGTAATTCCACAAATAGCCCACCGCGTGGTCGGCCCTGTGCAAGGCCCGCAAATACCCAGTAAAATTACTGTGGCAGCCATCTACCGCGTCCATATTTACCACAGTAAGCGCTGGTTTAAAAGTTTTCATCACCTCGCAAGCATAGCCCACGTTGCGCAAATCGCCATTATCAGCCACAGGCGGCATGCTTACTTGGCCCAGCAATTGCTTCTGGTACATTTGCCGAATGAACTCGCGGATAGCCAGTTTTTCCTCCTCCGTATTGCCAATTTCAGGCAAAGCGATACCCCCATTGCTGTTGTAGGTGTTATTTAAGAAGTATTTCATTTGCAACATTGGCGCCAGTTCTTCTTCGGGATGGTAGATTTTGGCGTTGCTCAAATGGGTATAACCTGCCTGTGAGAAGGTAACGTTGGGAGCCAAAAAGTTGGCGCCGTATTGCATGCCATAATTGGGGTGTTCGCTGTGGTTGAGCAGCGGAATGCTGTTGCCGATGCGGTTGCCAATGAACCAAACTTTGCTGGCGGGGGTATTGAGATGGCGGCGTAGGTACTCAAAAATGGTGGGGAAAACGGGCTTTTGGCGTAGCCCCTGCGTTACTCCAGTATTGCCGGTGAGCAGGGTGTTGAGTCCCGAAAAATGCCCCGCTGTAGTGGTCCGCAACTCGGGAAAAAGTGTGCCCTGCGTCTGCAATGTGGTTTGCAGAATGGCAGGGATGGGTGCGCTGCCCCGCGGCTCGCCCGTAGGATCTGTGCCATATACCCGCTTGGTGATGGGTTGCGCTCCGTTGAGCATGTTTACCATCAAATTGCCTGCTACTGGAAACTGCTGCGAATCGCTGAGGTAGCGCTGCAATACTGACTCCTGCTGACGTACGCCACCTGCAAACATGACATATACTACGTGCTGTGCCAACTGCATGCCCGTGGCAGCAAACAACCTGCCGCTTGGCAAGATGTAGGGTACTACTACCGCTCCTGCCGTGGCAACGCTAAGCTTTTTCAGAAATGTACGTCTCTTCATATTTCCCTTAATTCAAAATTCAAAAGTTCAAAATTCAAAGAAGGTTTAAGCCTTTAAATTTCGAATAAAACGCTATTTCACTTTGCAATCCCTAACTCATTTAATAATGTGCTTAGCCTCCTGCCTTGTTTCGAATTGAAGTTCATTTCCAACAGCTGCCATTTAACATCGCTTCTCTTAAACTTTCAACTTTGAATATTGAATTTTGAACCTAATAATACTGGTATTCATCACACAAAGCAAAACTCAAATACACAATCTCCGGCGTAACAAAGGTGTTAGTGGTGATGAAATTCCGGAACCACGCCTTCTCAGCCTCGGTTGGCAGTCGTATTAAAAATCGCCGGTAGGTGTCGATAATGAATGCATCCAAATCCGATCGCATATCCGTCATGCTCGGCAGCACCACATCCGGCCGATTTATAAAATTGCTCACCACCATCTCAAAACCTACTTGTTTGTCGCCGATCGACTCAATTAAATTGCTGATTTCGACCTGTTGATTGGCCGATAAAGCCTTTTGAAACAAATTGGCATGCAAAATGGCAATGTACTGCTCGGTGGTTTTGAGCTTGTTTTTACCGTAGTTCACCCCTTGCACATCAACGGGATTGACATCGTAAATGAGGTATTCGTCGCGCCGGCAGCCCGTGCCCAGCAGCAAAAGCAGCAACAGTGGCGCCAGCAGCTGTTTAACGGAAGTTGGCATATTCATCGGTCATTAAAATTTTACGTTGCACGCTGTGAAAGTCGCCCGAGCTTTTGAGCTCCTGCATGGCTAAATACAGCTCTGTGGTGTTGGGGTCGCGTGCCAGCAGCGTTTTATAGGCCCAAATGATCAGTCCTTGCCAAAACTCGTTCTGCGACACAATGATGTTGATGTAATCGTTTTTGCTCGTGCCGCTGCGACCAAACAAACTGGCTGGCTCTTCGGCATCTACCATCACATAAGCTCGCTCAAACTCGCTTTGAGTAGGAAAACGGAAGTACAAATTGTCGAAAGTAGCATTGATAAAGTTGAACGAATTCATGTTGATGAAGTCGTAAACCGGATTGTTTACCAGGTACGCACACATGCTATCGAGGTTGTAAGTACCTGCCCGGTAGTGCCATTGGCTATCGATTACCCGCTGGAACTTGGCAATTTCTGCCATATTTCTGTTGTATCCTGCAGTATCGCCGTTCAGCGAATCTAAAACAGCATTGAAGCGAATGATGCCTATTTCTCCTTGTAAATAGCCATCACTGGCGCCTTCAATGAGGCGCACTTTCATTTGCTCATACAAGCGTTTGAAATAAATGCTTTGGTAAGAAGAATCTCCAGCGGCAGGAATGGTATCAAACTGCAATTGACTGATGAGCGCTTGCCGACTGTCGATACTCAATTTATTGCTGCGCAGGTAATCAACATAAATCACCATCTCCGAATCAATAGGCTCGCGGCCTTGCAAATCGATAAACAAGCGGTTTACGTAATTTTCGACCAAAACAGTAGGAATGCCATCGTACCAAGGCGCCACATTATCGGGCACCACCACTTGCGTAGTTTTTCGGCAACCCCACAAAGTCAGCAAAGCTACTAAGCTCAAAATCAAACTAAAGCGTCTGTTCATGTTATAAGTTACACAGGCTTAAAGTTGTGAAATTATGATGGATGTAACAACAACTTGGTATGAATTTACAGCGTTAAGACGCTGTATGCGGTGTTTTTTTCGACCTCAGGCACTTCAATGCTGCTTCTAACTAGGGTAGCAAGACTATCAATAGTGCTTTAAACCAGCCAAAAAGCACATATACAGAATAATTTTTATCTTTAAGGCATCAGGAACATTACCTCAACTCCTTTTAAAAGATGAATAAAATTTTTGGCTTTTTATTCCTAACTGCTATCCTGTTTATTGGTGCTTGCCAAAAAAACTGCGATAATGCCCTAGCCACTTGCAGCGAACGCCCACCCAACAATGAAGCCTGTGCGGCCTATTTTGAGCGGTGGTTTTACAATGCTGGCACAAACCAATGCGAACTCATTGGGTACAGCGGTTGCGGGGCCTATGGCTTTGCCACCGAGGCCGAGTGCCAAGCTTGTTTGTGTGATTGATCTGTAAAGGCACTATAAAGCCTCTTCATCCTCACTGAGGTCTACATCGTACTTGTGCAGCAATCCCGACAAGGCGGGCCAGCTGAATTTGGCACGCTTGAGGCGGTTTTGCTCCGGGTCAATGGTGTAGCGACTGGCCGTGCGCAGGTCGGCCTTTTCGAGGTTGGTATTTGAAAATACCGCTAGGTTTAAGTCGCAGTTCACAAACTCGGCATGACTGAGGTCACATTCCGAAAAATCGGTCTCCTGCAGCTCGCAGTTTTCGAAACGGGTGCGGGCTAGTTTTTTCTTGTAGAAGGAAGCATGCTGCAACACACACTGCTCAAAGCTCACCGACAAGCCAAACTCATGGCATTGGTCCATGCGCCAGCCCAACATCTTGCATGTTTTAAACTGCACCTCTTGAAAGGCCGTTTTCGAGAGGCGTGTTAAACTCAAATTGCAGTCTATAAAGCGGCATTTGATAAACCTAAACTGCGAAAAATCCGCCTCGCTGAGGTCCAATTCATTAAAACTGCAGTTTTCGTATTCACCCTGTTGTAGCGGCGCTTCAAGCAGCTTTGCTTTAGTAAAATCTTGGTCGATAAAGTAGAGCATGGCATGTTGTGGCAAAATGGCTGCCATTGTTCAGCCAAATTACAACCATTTACTTAGAAAATCTTAAATCCTTTTTGCTCAAAAACAGTCGTTTAACATAAGCTCAACAGGCCTAAGCCCCTTTAACCAAAAACGCCCCAACCTTACCTGAAGGCAAAGTTGAAGCGTGCGTTTGAAAAGCAAACGGGTAGCCAACCGTTTTGGAGGCGTTTATTCGCCCATTCCCTTAAATGACTGGCCTAAAGCATCCATATCAGCGTTAAAATCGGCTTTGAATTGCGCCCAGCTGGCTTTGGTTTAAGAACCGAGTTTGCTCGAGCTCAATTTTTCATTCTTTTTAGCCGCTTTGTCGGCCTTTTTCTCTTTTGGTGTTTTGGCTGCAGCCGTTTTATCCGAGCCTTTTTTGATGTCTTTTCCCTTAGCCATGGCTATCAATTTAAGGATGTAAGTTCAGCTTTATTTTGGCAAAAAACTACACATATCTTGGCCAGAAGTGTTTGCGATGACATCATAGCCTGGAAAAAGCAATGCGTTCACAACTGCTTGCGCCACTTCAAAACGACAGTTTGCGCATAAAGCTCATAAAGTGACCACCCAAAAGGCACTAAGTACTACGGGTTGCGCACTAAAAGATTAAAACCCAAAAAAAATGTAGCATCCTAACCAAATCAGCCCCTTCAATTCGTTTTTAGCATGATCTGCGCATAAAACCGAGCGCCCTTCCATAACTATGCTTTTTGTTCCATATTTAGAAAGTACCCTGCCTTTCCACCATAGCAACACCGCTCAACGTAACATTCTTTTCTGTAAATTTAAAAATGTTTTGCTCCATCCGATTTTGGTGCTTGCTCTTGCTGCCCACTTGTAGTATTGCCCAACCCTCCCTTCCCCCCTGGGCTAAAACCGTGGTTTGGTACCAGATCTTCCCCGACCGTTTCCACAACGGCGACACCAGCAATGACCCACCTTTGGGGAGCCAGTTCCACGCCTGGCCGCACGATACAGTGAATGCGTGGCAAATACACCCCTGGACCAGCGATTGGTACGAACAACAGCCTTGGGAGCAGGCCAATGGGAAGGGCCTCTCGCACAACCTCACTCGCCGCAGGTATGGGGGCGATTTGCAGGGTATCTTCGATAAACTCGACTATTTACAAGGACTCGGCATCACCGCCATCTACCTCAACCCTGTTTTTTGGTCGCCCTCGCACCACAAATACGACGGCTTTATGTACCACCATGTGGATCCGTACTTGGGTCCGGACCCCACTGGCGACATTGCGCTTATCGAAAAAGAAGTGTTTCACGACCCCACCACTTGGCAATGGACGGCTGCCGACAAGCTGGCTTTGCAACTCATTGCCGACTGCCACCGCCGCGGCATACGCATCATTTTCGATGGCGTGTTCAACCATTTGGGCTCGGGCAGCATTCCTTTTCAGGATGTATTGGCCAAGCAGCAGTCCTCGGCATACGCCAATTGGTTTGAGATAGACAGCTGGGACGATGCCGAAAAAGGCACCAAATTCGGCTACAAAGGCTGGTTTGGGGTAAAATCGTTGCCCGAAATCAAGGAAGATAGCAACGGCATTGTGGCCGGGCCCAAGGAATACATTTTCGCCAGCACCCGTCGCTGGATGGATCCCAGCGGCACCGGCGACCTCAGCAAAGGCATCGACGGCTGGCGGCTAGATGTGGCTTTTTGCGTGGCGCATCCTTTTTGGAAAGACTGGAGGGTATTCGTGAAAAACATCAATCCCGAGGCCTACCTCACCGCCGAAGTCATCGACAACATCGAAAAAGTGAAGCCCTATTTGCAAGGCGATGAGTTCGACGCCATCATGAACTACAACTTCGCGTTTATCAGCGCCGACTGGTTTGTGAACGAAAAAAAGCGCATCCGAACCAGCGAATTCGACCAGCAGCTGGCCGATTTGCGGCAGGCTTACGGCTTGGAAGTGGCCTATGTGCAGCAAAATTTGTTTGGCAGTCACGACGCCAACCGCCTCGCCTCCCACATCGTAAACCGCGATTTTGCGCGCTATGGCGACTGGGGGGAGTATTTTGGCAAGTCGAAGTCTGAAAACCCCGCCTACAACACCCGCAAGCCCACCGCCGAGGAGTACGACATCCAGCAGCTATTTGCCGTGTTTCAGATGACCTATTTGGGTGCGCCCATGGTGTATTACGGCGACGAAGTGGGCATGTGGGGCGCCAACGACCCCGACTGCCGCAAGCCCATGGTGTGGCGCGAGCTAAGTTACAACCCGGAGCAGTACAAAGCCGATGGCAGCAACTACCCAGAGCCCCAGCTGGTGGCGGTAAAGGGCGATATGCTGGCGCATTACCAAAAGCTCATCCAGCTGCGTAACAGTCAGCCGTTGCTCCAAACGGGTGCGTTTACGACCCTGCTCGCCGATGATACAAAAGAGATTTTTGCCTTTCGCAGGCATGAAAACGGGAAGGAAAAAGGCATTGTAGTGGTGCTCAACAACAGCGCTGAGCAACGAGCCGTAGGTTTAGAAGGCCTTACTACTAAGTCGAAAATCTTGTACCAGTCGAAAGCTAGCAGCTTACTTAAAAACACTTTTTTGCTGCCAGCAAAAGGCTTTGTCATCCTGCTAGACCAATAAAAACCATTGCCTTCTAGTTGCTACAGAGCTTACCGTTTTGCGCGTTTATAACAAAAGACAGCAGATTGTCAGGTGGCAGCTCGTTGGATTTAGGTTCACGTGGTATGCATGGCAACGCTCCAAAATGAAAGACAATTACTAATCGATATTGATAGGTTTCCTTTAGGGGTGCCACCGCTGCGCGCGGTCGGGTCAGCTTCGCTGGCAAGTCCTCGCTTCCTCCTGCGTCGGAAGCTCCGGGCTTTCCGCTAACATCCCTCATTAAAAAGCGGTTTTTCTTCATTATCCTGAATCAAATTATTCTTTCTGTCCCGCTAAAACATCTTTAAAATCATGTTGCGATATATTTCTTTATACAGTGGGAGTATTCCGATCATGTAACATCTATGGTAGACAAGCGTAAAAAATCCAGGATTTTAGACCGAATGTTAAGCCTATTTACATTTGATTAACGAAAGCTTAACCCAACCAACCAATTGCTTCACAAACTGGTAAGTTTGGCATAATGTAGCGTTTAGACCTTTGGGTTTTAACTAAATATTATGCGTTACAAACTTACTCGACTGTTATTGCTGTGCCTGCTTGTTGGCAGTGCATCGCTTACCAATGCCCAAGTACTGGTGCATTATTGGAATTTCAATAATTCAGCTACCCAAACTTCCTTGCTTACACCTAACCTGGGGAGCGGCAGCATCAGTCACCTTACTGGAGGCATCAGCGCCATTGCTATCACCAGCAATACGGCACAGGGTTTCGACATCACCAATCCTAATGCGCGTAATGGCGATGTGGCTGGTACACACTTACGTTTTAACGATCCTATTGGAGGGCAACTCGAATTTAGCCTCCCAACCAGCGGCTTCGAAAACGCAATAGTAAGATTCGCTACCCGCCGCTCAGGTTCAGGAGCAGGTACGCAATACATCTCGTACAGCACCGATGGCAGCACCTATACCTTATTTGATAGCATTTTTCCGGTAGATGGTAACCCAGTTTTGCAAACACTCAACTTTAGCAGCATTTCAGCAGCCAATAATAACGCTAATTTTAAAATCCGCATTGCTTTTGCCCAAGGCTTGGGCGGTACAGTGGGTAACAACCGTTTCGACAACTTTACCCTCGAAGGCATTTCATTGGGTGGCTCAGACACCGTCCCCCCCCTTGCCAACTTTTCGCCGCTCAACAACAGTAGCCAGCACCCGGTAAGCATTCAACCCCGCATCATATTCAGCGAAAGCATGCGTTTGGCAGGCATTGGCGGCGCAGCTTTAACAGCGGCCATGGCTGATACCATTTTGCAATTACGGGTACAACCAGCCAACAGCGCGGTTGCTTTTAGCAGTCAACGCAGTGGCGACACCCTTACCATCATCCCAACAGCTACTTTACAGCCCAATACCACTTATACTTTACGCATTCGTGATGGTTTGCTGGCAGACCTCGCTGGTAATTTGTTGCCAGCTGGTCAACAAATTACCTTTAGCACCCTCGCTGTCCAAACTGCTTTTCAAGCAGGTGATTTGGTTCCTGTAGCCTTCCGTATGAACGCCACCGGAACCGCCGATGCGATCTCATTGCTTACGTTTGTAAACATCCTCCCAGGCACCAACATTCAGTTGACCGATGCAAAATTCACAACCAATACCCCGGCTCAATGTCCTGGTGGTATTACTTGGACCGCCCCAGCCAGCGGCGTGGCGCGCGGTACAGTGATTGTGATTGGCACCGACGATGGCTCGGCGAGCACAGGAACCGTAACAGGTAGCACTTTTGGTTTGAGCTCAGGCGGCGACCAAGTACTTGTATATACAGGTAGTAACACGCAGCCCAATTATATCACTGCCCTGAGCGCAAATGCTTGGTTGGCAACCAATACTACTTGCAGCGGCAGCTTTAGCATGTTGCCAACTGGTTTAACCAATGGCCTCAATGCCATCAACCTCAGCACTGCCCCAGGCAATGCCTCAGGATTATCGGTAAATGGCTATTACAATGGCCCACAAAGCGGTGTCAACGTACGCGATAGCATTCTCAATCCTACGTACTGGGTAATTGCAGGTTCTGGTACCCCAGCGCAAGTATGGCCAAACTGGAGTTTCCCTGGTCCACCTGCCGTAGCCAGTGTACGTGTACTCAACGGCACCCAAGTGCAAGTGGCCTTTACGCAAAACATGCTACAAGCCTCTGCCACTAATTTGGCAAGGTACAGCCAGTTGGCAGGCATCACCTCAGCTGTAATGACCAACAATGGTAATCTCCGCGACACCGTTACCCTCACCATAAACCCAGCTTTTGCAGCAGGTCAAGCCTATAGCCTCCGCATCGACAGCGTTGAAAACGCAGCTGGACTGGCCATGTTTGGTGCTTTCAACTTCAACTTTAACTACAACCCTACCCTCAGTTTCAGCAGTCGCTATTTAGTGGTAAATGAAAATGCAGGCAGTGTAAACCTACCCCTCAACTTGCAGTTCCCAGCAACAGCTAGTTTCCGCATTCGGGTAGCGGCCGGTAGCAATGCCTCAGCTGCCGATTATACTTTTGCAACCCAAACAGTACAAACCAGCGCCACAAGCAGCAGCATCGTTTTGCCTGTTGGTATCATCGACGATTTGACGGTTGAAGACGATGAGTACATCATCCTGCAAATTGACAGCTTACAAGGCGTGCAACTGCAAGGCCCGAACTACTTTACGGTATACATCCGCGACAATGACCGCCGCATGCCGGCCCGCGATTCGGCTGTTAACATGACTTTGGTCACAAGTTTTGACCCTTCTCCCACAGGAAGCACCACCGAAGTAGTGGTGTATGACCCTTTGAGTCGTCGAATGTTTGCCAGCAGCGCCATCGAAAACCGATTCGACATCATCAACTTTAGCAACCCAAGCAACCCAGTAACCATTCGCAGCGTATCGATGGCTCCTTATGGTGGCATTACCAGCATTGCTGTAAAGCCAGGTTTAGTGGCGGTTGGAAGTCCAAACATCAACGAACAGCTCCCAGGTTTGGTAGTGTTTTTCGATACCCTTGGCAATTATAGAGGTCAGGTTACCGTAGGTTCATTGCCCGATATGTTGACGTTTAGTCCCGACGGCAACCGCCTCCTCGTAGCCAACGAAGGCCAGCCAAACACCACTTTTAGCGTAGACCCCGAAGGTTCTGTGAGCATCATCAATACCTCCGACACCATCATTAGTCAGGCCAACGTTACCACCCTCAACTTTACTTCCTTCAACGCACAAGAAGCTACCTTGGTAGCAGCCGGCGTACGCAAAGGATCAACCATTGGTACCCTTTCGCAGAACCT
This sequence comes from Chitinophaga pinensis, assembly GCA_945874665.1. GTDB lineage: Bacteria > Bacteroidota > Bacteroidia > UBA7662 > UBA7662 > PNNG01. The sequence goes on from CAMCHJ010000009.1 coordinate 33,690, forward strand.
CGAGCCTGAATACATTACCGTAGCAGCCGACAACAGCAAAGCTTGGGTAACCTTGCAAGAAAACAACAGCATAGCTGAAATCAACCTGCTTAACAACACGGTAACGGCTATTCGTCCGATGGGACTCAAAGACAACAGCCAGCCAGGCAACGGCTTTGATGCTTCCGACAACATTCCCGAGGTACTCCTCGTAAATTGGCCTACCAAGAGCTTTTACATGCCTGATGCCATCGGTTCATACACCGCAAACGGCGCCACCTATTTAGTAACAGCCAACGAAGGCGACGAGCGTGAATATCAAGTTTTAAATGAGCGTACAACTGTTGGTGCTGTAAACCTCGACTCGGCCCGCTTCCCAGCAGCCGCTATGCTCAAAGAAAACCATGCCATTGGCCGCTTGCGCATCACCAACCTCAATGGTGATAATGATGCAGATGGCGATTATGACGATTTGATCAGCGTTGGTCCACGCTCTTTTAGCATCTGGAATGCCAACACAGGCACACAGGTATGGGACAGCAAAAACCAGTTGGAGCTCATCACCTCAATGGATCCAACCTTTGGTGCGGTATTTAATGCCGACCACGAAAGCAATACACGCAAAAACCGCAGTCGCTCTAAAGGACCAGAACCCGAAGGCCTGACTTTGGCCCAAATCAATGGCCGCACCTTTGCCTTCATCGGCTTGGAGCGCATTGGCGGCATCATGGCTTATGATGTAACAGATCCACAGAACCCGGTATTTAATGGTTATTTGAATCCACGCAGCGTTACGAGTGTAAGTGGCGACCGTGGTCCTGAAACCATGATTTACATTGCACCTAACCAAAGTGCCGATGGCATGGCTTACCTCGTGGTGGCCAATGAAATCAGCGGCACACTCAGCATCATTCGTTTGCAGTTCAACATTCCGCCTCCGCGCTACACCTTGCAAGTATTGCATGCTTCCGACATGGAAGGTGGCTTAGATGCACCGAAAGACGCACCGAACTTTGCAGCGGTAATCGATAGTCTCGAAGGCACTTATGCCAACACCGTGATTCTTTCGAGCGGCGACAACGTGATTCCTAGTCCGTTCCTCAGCGCCGGCGAAGACCCAACCATCCAAACGCCTTTGCGTAACGCTACCAACTTGTTTTACCCTGGAACGCATGCCGTAAGACCAGCCATCGGTCGCTCCGACATCGCCATCCTGAACCTCATTGGTTTTAACGCCTCGGTGTTTGGTAACCACGAGTTCGACCTCGGCACTGGTGAGCTCAACAGCATGATTGGTGTAGACATCCGCAATAGCGGCGCCGACAAGCGTTGGGTAGGTGCTCAGTTTCCTTTTTTGAGCGCTAACCTCAACTTCTCAGCCGATGCCAACCTCAGCTACCTTGTTACTCCTGATGGTCAAGCCGATACCAGCTTCCGGACTGCTGCCAACATCACCGCCAACAGCCAAAAGAAAGGCATCGCACGCTCAGCCGTTATTACCCGCGGTGGTCAAAAGATTGGTATCGTAGGTGCTACCACACAAGTATTGGCCAGCATCAGCTCACCAGGTGCCACCACCATAGTAGGACCATCAGTAAACGACATGCCTGCTTTGGCAGCCATCCTCCAGCCGGTAATCGACAGCTTGCGCATCGGTCAGGGCATCAACAAAATCATCGTGCTTTCACACCTCCAGCAGCTCAGTCTCGAGCAAGCCCTCGCGCCTTTGTTAACAGGTGTTGACGTGATCATTGCCGGTGGCTCGCACAGTCTTTTGGCCGATGCCAACGACATCCTGCGCCCTGGCGATGTAGCCGTAGGTACGTATCCGCAGCTCCGCACTGGTGCCAACGGTCAGCCTACCCTTTTGGTGAACACTGCCGCTGAATACCGTTATGTAGGTCGTTTGGTAGTTGCCTTCGACAGCCTTGGTGTGATCGACACTTCGATGTTGAACCCCATGATCAACGGTGCTTATGCTACCGACTCAGCAGGTGTGGCTCGCGTTTGGGGTAACTACGCCAACGCCTTCAACCCTGGCACCAAGGGCGCCAATGTAAGAGCACTCACCAATGCCATGCAAACCGTTATTGTTGCTAAAGATGGCAATGTGTTCGGCAAAGCCAGCGTCTTCCTCGAAGGTCGCCGCGAGTTTACCCGCACCGAAGAAACCAATCTTGGTAACCTTACCTCCGATGCCAACCTTTGGCAGGCACGTAGGGCTGACCCAACAGTAACCCTCTCCCTCAAAAATGGTGGTGGCATCCGCCAGGCCATGGGTACCGTTAATGCCACAGGCAGCACCGTAACCCTCGGACCAACGGCACCAAACCCAGCCGCAAACAAGCAAGCCGGCGACATCAGTCAGCTCGACATCGAAAACTCACTGCGCTTCAACAACCGCCTCAGCGTGGTAACTGTTCCTGTAACCGGCGTCAAAGCCCTGCTCGAACATGGTGTGGCGCAAACAGTACCTGGTGCAACCCCCGGTCGCTTCCCACAAGTAGGTGGCATGGCCTTTAGCTATGACCCTAGCCTGCCGGTGAACAGCCGCATCCGTTCAGTGGTACGCCTCGACTCCCTGGGTAACATCGTTGACACCTTGGTGCGCAACGGCCAAATCCACGGTAACCCGAATCGCACCTACAAAATGGTAACCCTCAACTTCCTCGCAGGTGGTGGTGATGGTTATCCGTTCGCTGCTAACTCTACCAACCGTGTTGACCTCGACACCGTGATTACCGCTGCCGGTGCCGCTACCTTCACCGTACCTGGTTCAGAGCAAGATGCCTTTGCCGAGTACATGGTGGTAAGACACCCAGCTACAGCAGCTTACAGCATAGCTGAAACACCAGCAAGCGCTGACTTCCGCATCCAAGATCTTAGCCGCAGAAACGAAGGACTGTTGCCTTTCGACGTAGCCACCTTGGTGGCACCAGCTAACAACAGCCGTTTGTTAACCAGTCCAACCAACAGCACACCCGTGCAAATCGTATGGAACCGAGCCATCAACGCGCAGTCGTATAAATGGTCGCTCACCACAGCCACTGGTAGCTTTGCCCCAGGCTTGGTAAACATCGTTTCTAACAACAATGGCGTTGACACCACCCTTACCCTCACCGTAAGCCGCATAGACAGCTTGTTGGCTTCTTTAGGCGTGGCTCCGGGCGACTCTATCAACACCCGTTGGACCGTTAAATCGTTCTACAACAATGGCAGCGACAGCACCCTCGCCGCTGCATTCAACTTGCGCTTGGTGCGTCAAGTAGCGCAGCCTGGCAGCTTCCAGTTACTAACGCCTGCCAACAACAGTCGATTTGTAACCGCGCCTACCAACAACGCGCCGTTGAACATCACTTGGCAGGCTTCGGCAAACGCCACCAATTATGAATGGTTGGTTGACTTCCCGAACGGTAATTTCAGTGCACCTATCCTGAGCTTCCCTTCAGCCAACAACGGCGCGGCCACGAACTTAACGTTACTCAACCGCTCGGTAGACTCGTTGTTAAACTCGTTCTTGGTGCTCCCAGGCGATTCTTCATCACTCATTTGGACAGTTCGTGCCATCAATGGCCCATTGAGCCGCCTTGCCGACACAACCTTTAACATTCGCTTGGTAAGAGACGCACAAATCAGCAACTTCAATCTACTCAGCCCTGCCAACAATGCACGCTTGGAAGTACGTGGACCTGCCAGCACCCCAGTGAACATCACTTGGCAAACAGCTACAAGTCCAGCCGCTGCTCCTATCCGCTACACTTGGCTAGCCGATCCTGCAGCTAACTTCAACAGCCCCTTATTGCAGTTTGCCTCCGACAACCAAGGTGCCAACACACAGCTTAGCTTAACCACTGGCATTATCGACAGCTTGCTCAACCTAGCCGGCGTGCCCATTGGCGACAGCATTACCATCACTTGGACCGTGAACGCGCGCAGCGGCGTAAGCAACAAACTGGCCAGCAGTCCACAGCAGTTGAAGTTAATTCGTGTTGGACTAACCAGCAGCTTTCAAAGTATCGAATTATCGAAAGTACGCATGTACCCGAACCCAAGCGATGGCGAAGTAACCCTCGAGGCCAGCGACGTTGTTCTTTGGATGGTAGTGCGAGACTTGCTCGGTGCCGAAGTGCTCCGCATGCAGCCGAACGAAGCCACTGTTAAACTACAGTTACAGCATTTACCGGCCGGCATGTACCTCATTCAGGGCGAAACCCGCCAAGGGAGCTTTAACGAGCGCGTCTTACTTAAACGCTAAACAACAGCTTTACATGCAAAAGCCCTCGCCTCATCAGCGGGGGCTTTTTTGCTTCAATGGCTATTTAATTTTGTTCACCTTGCATGATATATAATAAAATAGCTCCATAGACGCTTAATAGATAAACCTTGTTTTGAAAATTCTGTCATTTCCTAAAATGCTACTGGCCATTGGTGCACTGCTATTACTTCCATTTGTGGCCATGCAGTTTACCAATGAAGTTAATTGGTCGGTGGCCGACTTTATCATCATGGGCTTTCTACTCACAGCCGCAGCGCTTCTGCTACGATTGGCAAAAAGCATGGGCCTCTCTAAAAAAACAAAAACCAGCCTGATCCTTGGCGTACTTCTCCTTTTTTTATTGGTATGGGGAGAATTAGCGGTAGGCTTGTTTGGAAGTCCTTGGGCCGGCAACTAATAGCTTTTTTGCAAATCAAGCGCCCACCAAAAGCTACCCAATCGCATAAATGGGAAGATGCGTTATTGCTTGAGCAGTGTATCTGCCATGCTCAACTACCCTAACAACTAGTGCATTATAAAACTCTTATTAAGCACCAAAACATCGTATAATATTTTAACGCCAAATAGCAGTAAAACGCTGCCAGAGATTCGGTTGAGCCACAATATCACCTGCCGGGTTACATAATGCCGCAATTTTTTTGCGCCCCAGCTTTTGAGTAAATCAGTGGCTAATATGGTACCTAAAGTACCGGCAAAAAACCACAACTTATCCGTCTTATCCAGCTCCGGCATCGACGATACAAAACTCGAAACACCTAGCCAGTATACAATTACAAATGGGTTAAGGATGTTGAGCAGGAAGCCTTTGGCCAGGCTGCCGCCAAAAACCACACCTGTATTTACGTCCGGCAAATGCACTGCTTCGCGTTGTACTTTGCGACTCAACAGCAACACAATGCCATAAATCAGCATAAACAACCCGCCAATAATACCAATCCAGCGCAAAGCTACTGGCCCCTGCACCACCTGCATCAAACCCAAAAAGCTGATGGCTACGCAAAAAGCATCACTGAGTACGATGCCCATCGCCATGCCTGCTCCGGCTCCAAAACCCTTGGTAATACTGGTTTGAATGAGGGCAAAAAACACAGGCCCAAGCAGCACCGCAATCAGCAGTCCGAACCCAATGCCCTTTATAATCGGCAAATCAAACACTGGCCATTTTTTGCTGCTCAAGATAGGCTTGCCAGCTTTCGAGGTGGGTGCCTTTGATTACCCTTGGGAATTTATTTTGTCCGCCTAGCTTGCCCTGCTCCGCCATCCACCCTGTAAACCAAGCCGTAGGCACAATTTCCACCAGTACTTCCTGCAAGGCATGCTTGCGCTCCACCGCATAATCATCATTAATTTCGCAAAGCACTTGGTCAATCTGTTGCCGAACCACCGCCACATCTGCCAACTCGTCGCAGCCAATGTACCACTGGTGGGCAAATAAACTGCCGTATGGTTTGCCATGCACAGTAAATTCTTTGATTTCTAGGCCTGTGTTTTCGCTCAGGCGGCGAATGGCGGTGTTCATGTTGTCGACCGATAAATGTTCACCTACCAGGCTCAAAAAGTGCTTGGTGCGACCTGTAATTCGGATTTCCATGTGCTCCAAAGAGGTAAAACGTATGGTATCTCCAAGCAAGTAGCGCCAAGCACCCGAGCAGGTTGAAAGCAATAAAGCATAATCCACATCCTCCTGCACCTGCCGCAAGTTTAGTGCCTGTGCACCTGGCCTCATGGCTCCCTCTTCATCAAAATTTTCGGAGGTAAAGGGCACAAATTCGTAATAAATGCCATTATTCAGCACCAAGCGCATGCCTGAACGCTGGGTATGCGGGCGCGCATCGTAGGCAATGAAGCCCTCCGATGCTAAATAGGTCTCAAAATAAATGAGCGGCTTGGCCAGCAGCTTCTCAAAACTCTTGCGATAGGGCTCAAAAGCCACACCTCCAAAAGCATATACGGTAAGGTTCGGCCAAATTTCATGGATGTTTTTAACGCCATAATGGGCAATGATGCGCTCCATCATGATCTGCAACCAAGCAGGCACCCCAGCGATCACCCATATGTCCCACTCCTTGGCGTGCTTTACGATGTCGTCAATTTTGGCATTCCAATCGCTAATGCGCGAAATTTCTTTGCCTGGCTTGTAAAAACGCTGGAACCAGAACGGGATTTTTCCTGTGTTGATTCCGCTTAAATCACCGTAATAATAACGCCCAGTAAAATTGAGGTGGGTGCTTCCGCCCAACATCAACATGCCCTTTTCGAAATAATCGGATGGGAAATTGTACTGTGCTAGGGTAAAAATCTGCTTCATACTGGCCTTGCGCATGGCCAACATCATATCGCTGCTCACGGGTATAAACTTGCTCGAGGCCTCTGAGGTACCCGAACTGAGTGCAAAATATTTGATGCTTCCGGGCCAGGCAATGTTGGGCTGTCCTTCGCGTGCTTTCGACCACCATCGGGTATACATCGAGTTGTAATCATTGAGATGCACCCGATGCGCAAATTCGGTAAAAACGTCCTGCTTTTTGAGCATCGAAGCAAAGCCGTAATACCGTCCAATTTCAGTATCCTTGGCCTTTTTCAACAACTTTCGCAGCACAATTTCCTGCTGTTTGGCAGGCTCAAACTGTTGCAGCGATAACTTGATGCGCAGCTGCAAACCCCGTTTGAATAAACTACCTAATACTACCATTGTGCTGGTTTTTAGAAGCACAATTTATAAAATATTATGGTGTCTTTATGCGGCTGTTGTGCAAGCAGCAGCTTTCGATACAGAAAAGGGAGGCGCATGAACGCGCTTTCAGCAAGGCAGGAAGCTCCAGGGAGCGTTTTAGTGACCTTTGAGAATTTCGTGCCCCATTTTATCACGTTTGGTCAATAAATAACTTTCATTATGCTTATTAGCCGTGATTTCAATGGGCACATGTTCAACTACTTCTAACCCGTAACCAATCAAGCCGGCTCTTTTGGTAGGATTATTTGACATCAATCGCATTTTTCGAACACCTAAATTGCGTAAAATCTGTGCACCAATGCCATAATCGCGTTCGTCCATCTTAAAGCCCAAAGCCAAATTGGCTTGTACCGTATCCATGCCTTGCTCTTGTAATTTATAAGCCTTCAATTTGTTTAGCAAGCCTATACCACGGCCTTCTTGGTTCATGTATACAATCACGCCCTTGCCAGCGGCTTCTACCATTTGCATGGCGGCGTGCAATTGCTCACCACAATCGCATCGGCACGAGCCAAAAATATCGCCAGTCAAACAGCTAGAGTGCACCCGCACCAAAACCGGCTCTGCTTCAGCCCATTCACCCTTAATTAAAGCCAAATGTTCTTGGTCGTTGTTAATTTGGCGGAAGGCCACCAAGTTAAAATCGCCATAAGCGGTAGGCATTTCCACAGCGATTTCACGCTTAATTAAGCTTTCCTTCTGCAATCGGTATTCAATGAGGTCTTTGATGCTCACCAATCGCATGTCGAATTTTTCGGCCACCACTTTGAGATCTGGCAAACGAGCCATAGAACCATCTTCGTTCATGATTTCGCAAATGATGCCTACTGGTGAAAACCCAGCGAGGCGCGCAAAATCAATGGCTGCTTCGGTATGTCCTGCGCGGCGCAATACCCCACCCTTGCGGGCCTTAAGTGGAAAAATATGACCTGGTTTACCAAAATCCTCAGGCTTGGTATCAGGATCGACCAAGGCTTTAATGGTCACCGCACGGTCGTGGGCCGAAATGCCCGTGGTGCAGCCCTTGCCTAAATAGTCAATAGAAATAGTAAAGGGAGTTTCGTGCAGGGTAGTGTTTTTACCAACCATCAGGTCTAGCCCTAAGGCCTCACAACGGTCGTCGATAATTGGCGCACAAATCAAACCGCGTCCATGGGTGGCCATAAAATTTACCATTTCCGGCGTCACACAAGCTGCCGCAGCCAAAAAATCACCTTCGTTTTCGCGGTCCTCATCGTCCACCACAATGATGATTTCTCCATTTCTGATGGCTTCAACGGCCGATTCTATGCTGTCAAGCTTGATTTTGTCCTGCATATTCTAAAAATTGCTGCAAAGATACGGATACTTCACGTAAGCTTTAAACGCTTCTATCAATAAGAACCAGCGGCTTGGGTGGAATGTTCATCAAGGCTCCATTAAATTACCAGCAGCCACTGCTGCTACTCAAGTCACAGCAGTTCAAAAACACCCGCAACATTCACCTGTAGAAATGAAACGACAGCAATTTTTTCATGTTAAATTTATGTTAAAAAGCATAATTTAGCCTAATAATTAGCGTTTGTAGTTATCTACTTGAACGGATGAGCCTGAAACCCACTACCAGCGGAACCTTTAAATTTAACTCGGAACTCGTTTCCTTTGGCTTTTTGGCCATCTTGCTGGCGGCCATCCCCTTGTCTAAAGCCGTTGCCAGCATTGCCGAAGTGCTGCTCGCTGTCAGCTGGATCATCGGCTTTTCAAACACCAACATCCGCACCCGGCGCTTTCACACACTTAAAACCGCTCCTTATTTACTGCTTTTCCCTGCCCTTTACCTCATTTATCCGCTGGGATTGCTGTACACCACCGACATCACCGAAGGCTTGAAAGAGCTGAATATGAAGCACTACTTCTTTAGTTTGCCTTTATTGGTGGGGACGTTAAAATTGAGTCGCGACCAAGTGCGCTGGGCATTTCTCAGCTTCGCCATCGCCAATGTGCTCGTGGCCGTAACCGTTTTTTACATCACCGCCACTGGTAACACCTTGCTCCACGGTTCGCCGCACATCCCTAGCGCCTTCGAGCAGCGCCCTAGGGCTAGTCTGTTCCTCTGTTTCAGCATTTTTATCTTCGGAGAATACCTCCTCAGTAAATGGCATGAGCTCAGCAACGAGGCCAAAACCACCTTGTTTATTTTTTCAGGGATGTTGTTGGGTGGACTGATTTTGATGAAAGGCCGCATCGGACAACTCGGTTTTGTGGTGCTTACCCCTGCTTTTGTGCTGCATTATCTGCAATTTACCAAACGCAGCACCTTGCGGTGGTTGTGGGCGGGTGGCATTAGTGTGGCGCTGGCCGCCGGCATGTATTTTGGCTTTGAAGGCGTACGACAGCCTTTTAATGAAGCGGTAGATGAGCTTATTGAAAGTCAAACGGGCTATCCTACAAGTGAACCTACTTATTCTTCCATCGGACAAAGGGTGGCGTTTTACCAAGAATTCTGGCCGCTTTTCGTCCAAAATCCTGTTTTTGGCATAGGCACAGGCGATTTAGTGTTAGAAGGAAAACCGTTGTTCGCCGACAATCCCTTCCAAATACCCTTCCAAAAACCACACAATCAATTTTACGAAACCATGATAAAGTTTGGAGTGGTAGGCTTGCTGCTATTTTTAGCAGTATGGATTTTCACCATCCGCGCCTTCAATCCCAGCTTCAGGAAGCTGGGCTACCTCTTTAGCATTCTCATTTTTGTAAGCATGTGGAGTGATTCTACCTTCGGAACACAAGCAGGCATCAGCTTTTTTATGACGTTTACAGCCCTCTTTTTGGTGCGACCAAACGACCCGGTGTTTGTAACTGGCAATGCTGTAGACGAGCAAATCGCTGAAAAAACGCAACTAAATCCGGCAGGACTGCGTTAGTGGGCTGTCGAAAAGCCCCAGATTATGCCCAATCGCCTGCAAAACAGCGCTAGTCCTTATTTACGCCAACACGCCCACAATCCCGTTAACTGGTACCCCTGGGGCGACGAAGCCCTGCTCGAAGCCCGGCAATCGCAGCGCCTCTTGATTGTGAGCATTGGTTACAGTGCTTGCCATTGGTGCCATGTGATGGAGCGCGAATCGTTCGAAAACGAAGCCGTGGCAGCCGTGATGAACAAACATTTTATCAGCATCAAAATCGACCGGGAGGCACGGCCCGACCTTGATGCCCTGTACATGCAAGCCGTTCAAATAATGAGCGGCAGAGGTGGCTGGCCGCTAAACGTGATTACTTTGCCGGATGGAAGACCCATCTATGGCGGCACTTATTTTAAGCAAGCAGATTGGCTCGCCGTATTGGCACAACTCCAAGAACTTTGGGAAGCTGATCCAGAAAAAGTAATGCAGTATGCCACCAAATTGCGTGAAGGCTTACTGGCCGTAAACCTGCTACCAAACAACATCCGGGAGGCCTTTCGCAGTACCGACCTGAGCGACCGCGCGGATAGCATGCAGCTCCAATTCGATAGGCGTTGGGGCGGCTATGGCCAGGCTCCTAAATTCCCGATGCCGCAACTTTGGGAGTTCGGGTTGCACTATGGCAGCGCGCAAAATCATTCCGATATCTTGGCGCAAACCCACTTCACCCTTGAAAAAATAGCGCTTGGCGGTATCTATGACCAACTAGGCGGAGGCTTTGCCCGTTATTCGGTAGATGGCTTTTGGCATGTGCCCCATTTCGAAAAAATGCTGTATGACAACGGGCAGCTCTTGCAGTTATATGCCCATGGCTACCAGCAAAAACCTCATCCGCTTTACGAAAAAGTGATCCGCCAAACCATCGATTGGGCCAACCGCGAGTTGCGTTTAACAAACGGCTTATTTGCTTGTGCTTTAGATGCCGATAGCGAGGGAGAAGAGGGCAAATATTACGTATGGACCTTGGACGAGCTGCAGCAGCTGTTAACCGAGGCTGAATACAAGGTGGTGCGCCAGCATTACGACTTGGGCGGTAAAGGACATTGGGAGCACGGCCAGCACGTGCTTATGGTATTTGAAAGTTTAGAGCAAATGTCGCTCGAAACCCAGCAATCATTACCCGAGCTAGAGCAGCTTTTAGCCAGTGCCCAAGCCAAAATGCTGGCCAAACGCAGTACGCGGCCCGCTCCTGCCCTCGACAATAAAGCCCTATTAGGCTGGAACGCCATGTTTCTTTCAGGCTTGGTGGCAGCAGCCACGGCCTTGCAAGACGCCCAACTGCAACAACAGGCCGAATTACTCTGCGCCGCCATGCAAAAGCATTTTTGCCGCACCGGCAGCTGGTATCGCTTGCATACAGAGCACGAAAAAGTATTAGCACAAGCCGAAGACCTCAGCTTTATGGCCACTGCTGCCCTCGATTTGTACGAACTAACAGGACAAATGGAACACTACCAGCAGGCCTTGCTGCTAGAAGCGCTCCTCAGTGAGCGGTTTTATGACCAAGAACAATGCTTACTCAGCATGACGCCCCTAAACGAAGCCGATTTCATCAGCCGACAATACGAAAAAAGCGACAATGTAATTCCTGCCGCCAGTAGCGTTTACGCCCGTTTGCTGCTTCGCTTAGCCGCACACAGCGGTCGCGATGAACTTCGCCAGCGTGCCCAAACCATGGTACTGCGTATTTTACCCGAAACTGGCAGCAGTGGATGGCTGTATTTTGGAGGCTGGGGACAAGCGGCCTTGTTGCTCCATCTACCCATGAAAGAGGTGGCCATTGCGGGGGAAAAGGCTGTTGAAATGGCCCGTGAACTACGAACGACATATCAGCCGCAGTCCGTTTGGGCCTTTGGTGCTGCAGAGGAACATCCTTTGTTGCTACATCGACAAAAACCTGACAGCACGCTTATTTACATCTGCAAAAACAGGGAATGTCAATTGCCCGTGACCGATGTTACCACAGCACTGGAACTGCTACAAGCTTAATACAGGTGATTAGCACCGCGCAGGACAGTCGCCAACTCTTCAATAAAACGAGGCTGTTCTTCAAGCGCATTGCCAATTACCACCACATCGGCACCAGCCTGCCAGGCCGCTTGGGCAGCATCTGCGGTGCGCATACCCCCTCCAACGATTACCGGCAATTTTACAGCGCGCTTGACAGCTTTGATCATGGCGGCAGGAATTGGATTTGGAGCGCCTGAACCGGCATCCATGTAAATCAATCGCAAACCAAGCATTTCACCCGCCATAGCGGTGCAAGCAGCAATATCTGGTTTATTGGCGGGGATAGGCGTTGTGTTAGAGATGTAAGAAACCGTTGTTGGCGCACCACCATCCACCAGCATATAGCCTGTAGGCAGCACTTGAATACCTGACCGTCGTAAAGCTGGGGCAGCAATTACATGCGCACCAATCAAAAATTCAGGATTGCGACCTGAAATGAGCGACAACAATAAAATGCCATCCGCGTTATCACTCACTTGGGTTGGACCGCCCGGAAAAATAATTACAGGAATTTCGACATGCTGCTTAATAAATGCAATAGTATGCGCTAACTTGTTGCTGCTCAATAAACTACCTCCAACAAAAAAATAATCAGCACCCATTTCCTCCGCCTTCCGTACCAAAAGTAGCAGGTGCTGCTCCGTCGCTTTATCAGGGTCAATAAGCACAGCCAATTGCTTGCGTCCGTTTTGAGCAGCTTGATACAATTGATCTATAAGGGGTAAAGGCATTCGGAATGTATGATTACAAGGCTAATGATCGGTTGTAAAAATACACCCTTCTCCCGTAAAGCAACCAATTCCACTATTTATTTCACATTAAATACACCAAAAAAACGTTAGAGCTGCGTAAAGCTTGGTATTTTTAGGGCATGAATAATCGTTGCTGGCAGTTAGTAGTGGTATTCCTTTTGTTTTGGCAAAACGGCAAGGCACAAGCACCTGATGAAGGCTGGTTCAACATCAGCAATAATACCGTTAAAGGCGCTTATCAACACAAAGTATTAGGTGCAGATTTGCAAGGTTATTATGTGTATCAATCAAGTGGCCGCGAGCGCGTAATCGAAAAATACAGCTACAACAATGCCTTGGTGTATGCGCATAAAATACCGCTCGAAGACCGCAGCATCGAAATCGAAGAACTGTTGGTGCGGCGCAACGATGTAGTGGTATTTTTTTCGATTTTCAACGCGAGTTTACGAAAGCACGGCCTCTTTTACATGGTACTGCCCCACCAAGGCGAGCCAGGTAAACCGGTGATTTTAATGGACATGAACCAAGTAAGCAACCGCGCACGGTCCTTTTTCCGCATCACCCCTAATGACGATCTGAGTGGCTTCACTGCCATGCACGAAAACCAGCACCGCCCCGATGAAACCATCCTAGAGATCGCTTTTTATGATGCACTCATCCAGCCGGTTACCAATACCCGCTTGATTTTACCCATGACAGGCGAGCGTTATGAAATCAGTAAGCCTACCCACGACAACCGCTACAACCTGTACATCCTGATGCGGAGCTTGCAAAAAGACAAAAAACTGAACGACCCAGAGCGCATTGCCTATAAAATCATCAAAATAGACCGTTTCTCTTTAAAAACAGACGAACTCAAACTAGGTTCTAGCATCTATTTTCTCAACAGCATGCAGCTTGGCTTCGACCGGTTAAATGAACGTATCAAATTGGCAGGGTTTTACAGCGATAAAGATCGCGGAGCACTCAGCGGTGTAGTTTTAGCCAGCATCCAGCCCGATAATTTCAACTTCGACACCATAGGCTTCAGTCGTTTCGACCCCGAATTTGCCGGTAAAGTGCAAGGCTACAAATCCAGTAAAAAAGAAAAAGAGCTTACCGACTACTTTTTAAGTGAGCTCATTATCCGCGATGACGGAGGCGTGGTGTTATTGGGAGAATCGAATTACCAAACCAACCAAACATTTGTACAGTACAGCCAAGGATTTCCCATTTATCGCGAAATCATTTATTACCATTACGACGAAGTTATCATGGTTTCAGTCAATCCCAATGGCAGTTTAGACTGGCGTCAGATCATTCCAAAAAAACAAACAAGCGTATCGCCAAGCCCCTATTTTTCTTATATCGCCTTTGCTGTAGGTAGCGAATTACACATTCTGTTCAACGAAGAGGGTCGCAGTAAATCAGCCATAATGCTCTACAGCATCAGCAATACGGGCGCCGTAACACCACGAAGCTTGCTCAATACAGAAACCACCGATGCCATGATTGTGCCTGCTGATGCGCGCATTATTTCACCCAAAACGATTTTAATTCCTGCCAACAAACGTAAAAAGAAAGGCGTTTTTCGTCTTACCTTTGGCGAAGTATGATTGCTTCTCTTTTTCAATCTAACCGACTCCTTTTTGCCTATGGCACTGGCTTTGCGCTCACTTTGGGCATAATGATGGTGCATTTTTTAGGCATTGAGGCGCCGTTGACACTGAGCGGCGAGCAGTGGCTGATGGATTTGGTTTTAAAGCTTCCCAATAGCCTTTTGATCTTATTTAATGTATTGGCAATCGTTGGTTCTGCTATTTTGTTCAACCAATTGTTGATTGGAGAAAAGGTAAGTCGCGACTACAATAGCTTGTTTTTTCTTGCCTACTTGGTAGCCTCCTTTAGCTATTGGCCTTGGTCGGGTTTGCAGCCTGCACTTTACACTTCCCTGCTGTTTTTATTCATCATCCGCAACATGATGATTGCAGGCAATTCACGTAATCAGCTCAGTTTAGTGTTTGATGCGGGCTGGATTGGGGGCCTCGCCTTTCTGCTGTACCAGCCGGCCTGGGTATTGTTGCCTGTGAGTTTGGTGAGCATTGGTTTAGGTGGGATTTTCCGATTTCAAGCACTCATGCTGTGGTTATTGGGCTACATAACCCCTATTTATTTAATGGCTTCGGTGGTTTACCTCAACAACCAAACAGAGCTATTTGCCGCTTTGTTTGTAGTGAAGCTGGATGGCCCGTGGCAGTTGCACATCCTCAGTTTAGCCGATAAATTGTTACTGGCCTTTAGCCTCACCATTTTCACCATCGGCGTGGCCATCAGTTTTTCGGGAGGCAATCTCAAAACCAACGCGCTTCGCAATGCGCAACGTATCTTTTTTATCTTGTTGATATGCGCCACACTAAGCGTCTTTTTGCTGCCGGGAGATGGTTGGTTGAATGCAGGGATCTTTATTCCCGTTGGTGCATTTTACATGGGCCGCTTTTTAGAGGCACTTCAGAAAAAAGTATTGCTTAATTTTTTAGTCGTGTGCTGGCTTTCCTTACTGCTTTGGAGCAGCGGTATTTTCTAAAAATTGCCGCAATTTTTCCGAACTTTGTAACCTTAAACAATTCATATGAAAATCGGAGTAGTCATTTTCCCTGGTTCCAATTGCGATCGCGATACCTTGCATGTTTTTGGTGAAGTGTTAGGCCAGCCAGTTGTGCCCCTTTTTCACAAAGAAACCGATTTGCAGGGCGTTGACATGGTGGTGCTGCCAGGTGGATTTTCATATGGCGATTATTTGCGCTCAGGCGCTATTGCCCGTTTTTCGCGCATCATGGAACAGGTCATCGCCCACGCCAGTCGCGGTGGTTATGTAATGGGTATTTGCAACGGCTTCCAAGTGCTCACCGAAGCAAAATTGGTTCCGGGAACGCTCTTGCACAACGAAAGCCGCAAGTTTATTTGCAAGAACATTTATCTCAAGCCACAAACAACTAATACTTTACTCACGCAAGGCCTAAGCACCAACGAGGTGCTGCAAGTGCCCATTGCACATGGTGAAGGCAATTATTACATTGATGCCGAAGGTTTGAAGGCCCTCAACGACAACGACCAAGTTTTGTTTCGTTATTGCGACGCAGCGGGTAACATCACCGCCGAAAGCAATCCCAATGGCTCGCTCAGCAACATCGCAGGCATTACCAATGCAGGTCGCAATGTGTTTGGCATGATGCCACACCCAGAACGCGCCGCTGAAGACATCCTGAGTAATACCGATGGCTTGCGGATTTTGGAAAGTTTGTTGAGCTTGGTGAAGTAACAGGTTTTGTGACTGCTTTCTAAACGCAGTATTTCCCTTTCAGCTTTGTTTAAAGTCCGGCTAGCAATTGGCGGGCGGCGGTATACGGACTTACCCGTCCTTCGGACACTTCTTTTTCTAATGCTTGTAACCGCTCTTGCTGCGCTGGACGGCCCAAAAGCTGTTGCTCGAGCCGCTGACGGGTGTATTCGTGGAAGTGTTGCAGGCGCTGTTCGGCTCTTTTTTGGTTGCGGTAGCCGTTGGGGATGCACAAATCGAAATAGGATTCCACACTTTTCCAGACCTCCGCAACACCACTACCGTCGATGGCAGAGCAGAGCTGCACCAGGGGTGTCCAGCTGCCTGGATGTGCCGGGAACAGGTGCAGCGCATTACGGTAATTTAATGCGGCACGTTTGGCGAGCGGCAGGTTATCTCCCTCGGCTTTGTTGATCACCAGCATATCAGCCATTTCCATGATGCCTCGCTTGATGCCTTGGAGCTCGTCGCCGGCCCCACTGAGCATGAGCAGCATGAAAAAATCGACCAAACCCGCTACGGCAATTTCGCTCTGGCCAACACCTACGGTTTCAATCAGAAGGATGTCGTAGCCCGCGGCTTCGCACAGCACCATGGCCTCCCAGGTAGCACGGGCCACGCCACCAAGGGCGGTGCCGGCAGCGGTAGGACGAATAAACGCGTTGGGATCGTGCGCCAGGCGCTCCATGCGGGTTTTGTCACCCAAAATGCTACCACCTGTACGCGCACTGCTAGGGTCCACGGCCAAAACAGCCACTTTATGTCCCGCAGTGGTGAGTTGCGTACCTAACGCATCAATAAAAGTGCTTTTGCCCACACCTGGTACACCCGTAATGCCAATGCGCAACGATTGACCGCTATGGGGCAGTATGGCGTCGAGCAGGGCTTCGGCGAGGGACTGGTGCGCGGCAGCCTGACTTTCGACCAGGGTGATGGCGCGGGCCAGTAAGGCACGGTCACCAGCCAATATTCCAGCCTTGAGTTGCGCTATGTCGGGGAGCGGTAGCATTTTAGCGATTGAGTTTGTGTAGGATGTCGAGCGCGGCTTTTGCAATAACGGTGCCCGGACCAAAAATACCCACTACGCCAGCCGCGTACAAAAAGTCGTAGTCGGGTTGCGGAATTACCCCGCCGGCTACGACCAAAATATCTGGACGGCCTTGTTTGGCCAGCTCCGCGATGAGCTGGGGCACCAAGGTTTTATGGCCGGCAGCCAGCGAAGAAGCACCTACCACATGTACATCGTTTTCGATGGCTTGCCGGGCGGTTTCGGCAGGGGTTTGAAAAAGCGGACCGATGTCTACATCGAATCCCAAGTCGGCAAAACTGGTGGCGATTACTTTCGCGCCGCGGTCGTGCCCATCTTGACCCATTTTGGCCACCATAATGCGGGGCCGACGGCCCTCTGTAGCGGCAAAGGCTTCTACCGCTTCACGGGCGGCTTTAAAATCTGCGTCTTGCATAATTTCTTTGGCATAAACCCCGCTAATGGAGCGGATGGTGGCTTGGTAACGCCCGTAAACAGCCTCGAGGGCATCTGAAATTTCTCCTAAAGTGGCACGGGCTTGTGCGGCGGTAATGGCCAATTCGAGTAAATTGCCTTCCCCTCCTGCGGCGCAGGCGGTGAGGGCAGCGAGCGCCCCTTGTACAGCGGCTGTATCGCGATTGGCTTTTACCGCAGCCAAGCGCTCGAGTTGCGAGGCTCGTACTTTGGTATTGTCAATGTCGCGGAGCTCGATGTTGGCTGGGCGCCCGGTGTTGAAGCGGTTTACGCCTACAATAATGTCTTTGGCAGCATCGATGCGCGCTTGCTTACGGGCCGCAGCTTCTTCGATGCGCATTTTGGGCAGTCCCGTTTCAATGGCCTTGGCCATCCCCCCCAACTGCTCCACTTCTTGGATGTGTTCCCAGGCTTTGTCAACCAATTCGGCAGTCAGTTTTTCTACGTAATAGGAGCCTCCCCATGGGTCGACTACCTTGGTAATGCCAGTTTCGTCTTGCAAATACAACTGGGTGTTGCGGGCAATGCGTGCCGAAAAGTCGGTAGGCAAGGCAATGGCTTCGTCGAGGGCATTGGTATGCAGACTCTGCGTATGCCCCAAGGCAGCAGCCAAAGCCTCTACGCAGGTGCGGGCTACGTTGTTAAAGGGATCTTGCTCGGTTAAACTCCAACCCGAAGTTTGGCAGTGGGTACGCAGCGCCATCGATTTGGCGAGCTGCGGCTCAAACTGCTGCACGAGCTTGGCCCACAGCAGGCGACCAGCCCTGAGCTTGGCAATCTCCATAAAATGATTCATGCCAATGGCCCAAAAAAAGCTCAATCGGGGTGCAAATTCATCGATTTTGAGACCAGCAGCCAAGCCTGTGCGGATGTATTCGAGTCCGTCGCTGAGCGTGTAAGCCAGCTCTAAATCGGCTGGCGCCCCCGCCTCGTGCATGTGGTAACCACTGATGCTGATGCTGTTGAAGCGGGGCATTTTGCGGGAAGTGTAAGCGAAGATGTCGGCGATAATGCGCATCGACTGGGCTGGCGGGTAAATGTAGGTGTTGCGCACCATGAACTCCTTAAGGATGTCGTTTTGGATGGTGCCACTGAGTTGGTCAACAGGCACACCTTGCTCTAAACCGGCGGCAATGTAGAAGGCCATGATGGGCAAAACGGCTCCGTTCATGGTCATGCTTACGCTCATTTCCTCGAGGGGAATTTGATCGAAGAGTATTTTCATGTCCTCCACCGAGTCGATGGCCACCCCAGCCTTGCCTACATCGCCTTCTACCCGCGGGTGATCGGAGTCGTAGCCGCGGTGCGTGGCCAAATCGAAGGCCACCGAGAGTCCTTTTTGTCCTGCCGCAAGGTTTCGCCGGTAAAAGGCATTCGATTCCTCGGCGGTGCTGAAGCCAGCATACTGGCGGATGGTCCAGGGCCGTTGGGTGTACATGCTGGCATATGGACCACGTAAAAAAGGCGCTTTTCCAGCACCAAACCCGAGGTGTGGGAGCTCAGCAATATCGGCAGCGGTGTACACCGATTTCAACTCCAGCTGCTCAGAGGTAGTCCAGCTGCCTTGCCTGGCCTCGGCAAAAAACTCATCGCGAGGGGCGGCTGCGAAAGGCATGGCACTGTAATCGGGTCTTTTCATAACGGCAGCAATTGGTGATGAAGGGCTTGTAGACTTGCCAATAAAGGCGCGCGCAGATGGATAAAATGGGAAAAACCTGCTGCTTGGAAATCTGCTTCGGCTTCGCCAGGGGCTCCGGCTAGTACTAGGATGGTTTTTCCGCCGAAGGCTTTACCGAGTGCGGGAACAGCGGTAGCCCAGCTGGCATCGTCGCTGCAGAGCACAATGGCGTCGGCCTGGGCCACCTCAGCAGCTTGAATGGCCGAAGGCAGGTCGTTGAAGCCGTTATTGGTGATCAACTCGTAGCCAGCACAACCTAAGAAGTTTAAACTGAAGTTGAGGCGGGCCATGCGCATGGCCACATCCCCAATTGGCATTAAAAAGATGCGGGGCTTGCGCGGGGCTTGCGCCACTGCAAAACGCAAGGTGTCAAAATCGTTGTGAAGGGTTTGGGGCGACCAATCTGCCAAATTTTCTTGCTCATTGGGATATTGGTTTACGCCTACCCTAATTTGCTTGCGCGCGGCAAGTGCTTGTGCCCGTTTTTCGCTGCCTGTTTGAAGCAATTGTGCCAGGGCATGGGACTTTTCCCAGCTTGTATAACCGCCAGCCGCTTCTATCGACTGAAACAATTGCCAGCTTTTTTGTCCGATTTGATCAGTGAGCTGCTCCAAAAAGTAGGAGCCTGCAGCAGGATCCACTACTTGATCGAGTTGTGCCTCGTGCCGCAGCAAGAGTTGTATTTGAAGGGAAAATTCAAGCGAAAAATCATCATTGAACCCCAATGGCTGGTCGAAGGCCGGCAAGCAGAGTGATTGTACCCCGGCAATGACCGCCGACATGCCCATGGTGGTGAGGCGGAGGAGGTTGGTGTGTTTGTCGAGACTGTACAATGCCTGGGTACCGCCAATCAAATGTAAGGTGGTAGCACTGCTACAGCTGTGTTCGGGGGCGTAAGGCTGCACCGTTTGCGACCATGCCTGTCGGAAGGCACGTATGCGCGCCATCTCCCCAAAATAATCAGTGTCTAAACCGAGTTCGAACTGCAGCAAAGGTGCCGCTTCATCAACTTTTAAACCAGATTGAACGAGGTTAAAGAGCAGTTCGTGACCGGCAGCCAAGGCCAAAGCCGTTTCTTCAATTAACCCAGCGCCTTGGGCACGCAAGGGTGCCAAACGGATGATGAAAGGCGCCACAGAAGGCAATTGTTGCCTGTAAAAATCGGCTATCGCACGAAATTGGGTGGTATCGGAGAGTTGATCGGGGGTGTAGGCGAGGCCGGCTTTGAATGCAAACGGACTAATCGCCAGTGCTTTTGCCCACTGCAGTAGCCAGCTGCCAAGCTCCAAGGCCGGGAGGTTGCGAAAAACCAAGGACACATACTGCGGCAAAATATCGGCCACCAACACCTTAAAATCACCTTCGTTGCGCACGGGGCCATCAAATATGAGCGCATCCGCGCCGTGATTGAGGGCATGCAGCGCTTGGCGATGGCCGGCTTTTACATCTTCAAAAGCAATAAGTGCGGCGCTGCTCCAAGCATTGTTGATGGTGCGCAGTCCACGGCGGTACGGAAATTCACCCGGCAGGTGGTCAGCACTGTTGGCGGGAAGGCCTTCAGCGGTGCTATAAGCGCTGAATTCTAAACCATCCAGGGTGTGGTGCTTGCGCTTATCAAGCGACGAACCTTTCAATTCTTTGCCCACGACTTGCTCCCAATCGGCAAGCGACTGCGGTTCAAAGCCTTCCCAAAATGTTGCTGCTGCCATAGGTTGAAAGGTAAGGTGATTAGCGTTGCGAATTTAAGGTTTTTGGCGGTAAATGACGCCAATTAGGAGTGCTTTATCCAGAAAGCAAGGTGTAATAGTGGTAGATCCCGTATATTCCTTGCAAGCGAAGCCTGCTCTCCAAACAACCTGTGATATATATGAGCGCAGTTTTGCTTGGTTTGGAACATTCCTGCACCTTTTTCAGCTACACAGCCGCTTTGCTCCTACCTAAGCCCAGGAATGGAACCCTCTGCCTATCGGCAACTGGTTCAAAATCCAAGGGGGTAAGGTGTAGTCGTTTTAAAACAACCGCTCTAGCCAATTGCCCACAGCGTAACTCACAATGGCCGCTGCTGCACCGAGGGCTAAAGTCTCTAGCATCCCCTTCCATTTGCTGGTTTGGGTTATAAAAGTCTTCATCCAGCCTACAAAAAGAAAGGCGATGCCGGTCATGATGGATGAAACGGTGAATAAATCGAAAGCAATGGGACTAAAATAGTCGTACACATACACCAGTAGCGGAATTAATCCCACGGTGATAAAAGACACAAAGGTCACTGCGCCCATGGCCAGGGGCGACCGCGACTCCTCCATCATCTCCAGCTCCTCTTTCATCATCACATCCACCCAGCGGTCTTTATCGGCGGTAATGGTGGCCACCACCTGCTCGAGCAACTCCCCTTCGAAGCCTTTGCCTCGGTAAATCTCCCTGATTTCTTCTTTTTCCTTTTCGGGAAGATGCTCTACTTCCCAATATTCCACCTTTTTATGCTTTTCGTAGTTCTGCTGCTCAGTTTGTTTGCTGAGATAAGCTCCCACAGCCATGGCAAAACCATCAGCCAGCAAATTGGCAAAACCGAGTATGATGACTACGGTAGAATTGAGTCCGGCACCCGCTGCACCAGCTACAACTGCAAAAGTGGTTACGCTGCCGTCGATGCCGCCGTACACAAACTCGCCGAGGTAATCGCTGAATTTGGTGAGAAATCCTTTGTCTTGTTGATGTAATTTATGTTCGTGATGCTTGGCCATGGCTCGAGATAATTACAAATATAGGGGTTACGGGTGATTTTTAGGCGCGTTTCAATCGCTATCGGTGGCAAAGCGCGCCTGCCAAGCGCCTTCTAAACGATAGGCGCCTGTGGTAGCCCAGCGACTACCTGCGGGAGGAGGCTGCAGCAAGGCCACAAATCCATTTTCTCCGCCAGCCGTTGCCATCGTCACCCGTTCGAACAAGCCCGGCGCTAGGTAACGAAAGGCCACAAATCCTGCTCCACTGCGAATAAGCGCGCTTTCGGGCAGCGACCATACCGAAGCTCCCCCCATTAAAAGCTGGGCGGTAACAAACAAACCTGGCCGTAGCATCGGATCGTGCTCCTGGTCTATGTGACCATGTACATTGATGGTGCGTTTGTCTGGATCGAGGGTCTGTGCTATTAAAAAGACATCACCCGTAAAGTTTTTACCAGGCACATTGGTAAGCTGAAATTGGATTTTTTGGCCGTTTTGAACCGCTGCCAAATCGCGCTCATACAAATCGAGCTCCACATGCAGGTGTTCTTTGTTGAGCATGCCGATGAGGGGTTGATCGGCGCCAACAAACTGACCTAATTGTGCCTCTACTGCAGTTATAAAGCCGTTATAAGGGGCTAAAAGCTGTAAAGTGCTCTGTAAAGTACTAGCTTGTAGGCCGGCGGGTGAGATGCCAAGGCGCTGCACTTGCGCTTTGAGCGAGGCGGTGAGTGCTTGGGCGGAGTACAAATCGGCCCGGGCTTTGTCGAGTTGCTTGGCGGCCGTTGCTTGGTCGCGGGCCAGCTCTTCCTGGCGGGCAAAGTCACGCTCTAAAAAGGTCAGTTGTGCCCGAGCATCTAAATAGCGGCGCTGGATTTCGAGTATTTCAGGATGTTCGAGTATGGCCAGTACTTGCCCTTTGCGCACCACCTGTCCCACTTTAACTCGTAAATCTTGCACATACGCAGCCACAGGCGGGTGCAACAAGGAGCGGTTTTGGGGCGGTACATCGATTACGCCATTGACTTCAATACTGCCGCCAATTTTACGCAGTTGGGCGCTATCGAGTAGCAAATCAAATTGCGCCAGCTGCGCCTCACTTAACTGCACGTGGTTTTCGGGCAGTTCGGCGACAGGGGTTTCAGAGGTGGGGTCGGCTGAAGGACCGCAAGCAGTGAGCAGCAGGAGGATCGCGATCCCCCAATACATTTTAGTAGCCATAAGCATTGTTCATTTCGGCCCATTTGTTGGCGGCCAGTTGAAAACTTAATTCGTGTTGCAGGCGCTCCATGCGGATGTTCAAAACAGCATCTAAGCCCTGCAGATATTCAAAATATTCAATTTCGCCTTGTTCAAAGAGGCGGTTGGCCTGACTCAAAATGGCCGTGGCCCGTGGTAAAGCCACCTCATCGTAAAAGTCGAGGCGCTCTTGTTGCAGCCGCAACTCGGCTTGCGCTTGCGCTTGTTCATAGCTGAGACGCATGCTGCCTGCTTGCAGGGCCACCTGGGCGCTCTGCGTTTCATAGCGACTTGCCTTGTAGCTGGCCCTGCGGTCGAAAAAGGCAAGGGGAATGCCTACAGATAGCTGAAGGCCCTGAAAACCTGCTACTTGCTCAAGTGATTGATTAAAATAGCCCACACCTACGCTAGGACCAAAAGCCGCCGCAGCTACCCGTTGCTGCTGTTGGGTAAAGCCAGCTTGTGCTTGCAAAAGGCGCAAGCCCGGATGTTGTTTATTGGGAAGGGAAGGTAAATCACTGCTTCTACCAGGCCATACGGCCAATTCGGGTGTGTTGTCTAGCTGCAAGAGCGTTGCTAATGCCCGCAAAGCCGCCATTTTTTCGGTGCTCAACTGCATGAGCTGCCAACGCAGGTTGTCGTACCGCTGTTGGCTGAGCGACTGAGCGAATAAACTGATGTTGCCGGTGCGATAGCGTAGCTGCAAAATGGTGTCGAAACGGGCATAATGTGCCAGTTGCTCGGTTAATAACTGCTCGCGTTGTTGAAAAAAGGCAGCCTGGAGCCAAGCATCGCGCACCTCCCGCAGCACTTGGTTTTGAAGCTGCGCCAAGCGAGCCCGCTCCATATCAACCTCCATTTTGCGGTATTTATGGTTGGCAAACATTTCCAAAGGCGCCCCCAGCGGCTGAAAAACGGTAAAATTGCCATCTACCAGCAGGTAATTGATTTGTCCGCGTTGGTACCCAAGCTCCGTTTCACCCAAAGCAAAGGCCCCAGCCACCCGTACCTTACTGGCCTCCACCCGCAATTGGGCTTGTTGGAGGTCAGGGTGTTTTTGCAAGGCGCGACGCATGGCATCGTCTAAACTGAGCGGCGTTTCCGCTTGACCAAACATCGGCCAAAAGCCTACCAAAAACAAAAGTAGTGCTACTCCCTTGGGCTTCATTTTCTTAAAAAAGCCATCTTCAATCAACAAATACAAAGCGGGCAAAACGAGCAAAGTGAGGAAAGTCGCTGTAATCAAGCCCCCAATCACCACCGTTGCCAGCGGGCGCTGCACCTCTCCCCCCGCCGAATCGCTCAAGGCCATGGGCAAAAAGCCCAACGAAGCCACGGCAGCGGTCATCAACACTGGTCGCAGTCGCAACTTAGTGCCTTCTCTTATCCGTTCTTTTACGTCTAACATGCCTTCTTTTTTGAGTGCGTTAAATTGTGCAATAAGTACAATGCCGTTGAGTACCGCCACGCCAAAAAGGGCAATAAAGCCCACCCCAGCACTGATGCTGAAGGGCAAATCGCGGAGCCAGAGGCCTAAGATGCCACCGATGGCCGACATAGGAATGGCGCTAAAAATGAGCAAAGCCTGTACCCAACTGCCAAAAGTGAAAAACAGCAGCACCAAAATGAGGAAGAGCGCTACCGGCACCGCAATGCTGAGGCGCGCACTGGCGGCTTGGAGGTTTTCGAACTGACCGCCGTAATGGTAAAAATACCCGGCAGGCAGCTTTACTTCGGCATCGAGCCGCGCCCGGATGTCGTCGACCACACTTTGCATATCGCGGTTGCGCACATTGATGAGTACATTTACATAGCGCTTGGTGCTTTCGCGGTTGATGAGCATCGGGCCTTCTTCCATGCTGATTTTGGCCACGGCGCTGATCGGCACCAGGCCGCCGCTGGCAGTGCGCACAGGCAAATTGCCCAGTTTGTCGAGCTCGTTGCGCTTGGCTTGCTGCAGCCGCACCACCAAATCGTAGCGGGCATCGCCTTCGTAAACGGTGCCCGCGGTGCCGCCAGCATAGGCTGTTTGCAGCTGTTGGTTGAGTTGTTCGATGCTGAGTCCGTAACTAGCCATTTTGGCACGGTCCCAGCGCACCATCAGTTGAGGCAAACCTTCGGTGGCTTGCACCAGCACGTCGCCAGCACCTGGAACTTGCTGTACCACGGCCGCTACGCGTTCAGCTTGGTCGGCTAAAACTTCCAGGTCTTCCCCGTAGATTTGCACAGCAATGTCGCTTTTTACGCCCGTCAGCAATTCGTTAAACCGCAGTTGAATGGGCTGTGTAAATTCAAAACTCACTCCAGGCAGTACTTCAAGCGCCTCTTTCATCTGCGAAGCGAGCTCATCGCGGTTGGTCGCCGACACCCACTCCTCTTTGGGCTTCAACAAAATCATAACGTCGGCATCCTCCACAGCCATGGGATCAGTGGGAATTTCAGCAGTGCCTATTTTACTCACCACCGCCTTTACTTCAGGGAAATTGGCGAGTAAAATCGTCTCGGCACGGGTGCTCATCGCCTTGCTTTCTTCAAGCGAACTGCCCGGCGTAACGGCCATCTGCATGGCTAAGTCACCTTCTTCGAGGTTGGGAATAAAAACGGCACCCAAGCGGGTAAAGAGTAACAAACTGCCCACAAAAACCAGCACCGCACTGCCCACCACCCGGCCTGGATGCGCCAGTGCCAGGCGACTGATTGGCTGGTACCAGCGCTGAAACATAGCCATGAGCTTATCGCTGAAATTAGGTTTGAGTTGCCGCGTGCGACTCAAAAACAGGGCACTCATCATGGGCACGTAGGTCAGCGATAAAATCAAGGCACCCAAAATGGCAAAACTCACCGTGAGCGCCATGGGCTTAAACATCTTGCCCTCTACCCCAACCAGGGCCAAAATGGGCAAATACACGATTAAAATGATGATTTCACCAAAGGCTGCGGAGCTGCGGATTTTCACTGAGGCATCCAGTACCAGTCCGTCCATCTCCTGCCGCGTAAGCTTGCGATCGGTATGCCGCAGGTGCAATCGGTGCACGATGCTTTCTACAATGATCACCGCACCGTCTACAATCAATCCAAAATCAATGGCTCCTAAGCTCATCAGATTGGCCGACACTCCAAAAACGCGCATCATGCTCAAGGCAAAGAGCATGGCGAGGGGTATCACGGAGGCGACCACCAAACCCGCACGCAAATTGCCCATGAGCAAAATGAGTATAAATATCACGATCAGTCCACCCTCTATGAGGTTAGTGCTCACCGTGCCAATGACCTTGCCCACAAGATCGGAGCGGTCTAAAAACGGCACCAAGATAACGCCTTCGGGCAACGACTCCTGGATTTCGGTCACCCGCGCATGCACCGCCTTCATGGTTTCACTGGCGTTGGCGCCTTTGAGAATCAGCACAATGCCTCCCACGGCTTCACCTTGACCGTCTTTGGTCATGGCACCATAGCGAATGGCCTGTCCAAAGCCCACCTTCGCCACCTGCCGCAGCTTGATTGGCATGCCTTCGCGAAAGCCCACCACCACCTCGTTGAGCTGCTCGGGTTCAGTGAGCAAGCCTTCGGAACGGATGTAATAAGCACTTGGTCCTTTTTCAATATAACTGCCCCCTGCATTAGCGTTGCTCTGTTGCACTGCCACAAAAACATCCTGCACGGTAAGGTTAAAACTGCGCAGTTGCTCGGCATCCACCGCCACCTCGTATTGTTTAAGGTGGCCGCCAAAGCTGCTCACATCCACCACGCCAGCAACACCGGCCATGCGGCGTTTTACTTGCCAATCCTGAATCGACCGCAAGGCCATGGCGTCGTATTTGCTTTCGTAGCCGGGCGTTACTTCGAGGGTGTATTGGTAAATTTCGCCCAAACCAGTGGTAATGGGCATCATATACGGCAGTCCCACTTTAGCATCCATCTCGCCTTGCAAAACGGCTAACTTTTCGCCCACCAATTGGCGCGATTCCAAAGTAGGTACACCCTCATCGAAAATAATGGTGACCACGCTGAGGCCGTAGCGCGAAATGCTCCGCACCTTGCTCACCCCTGGCAAATTGGCCATGGCAATTTCAACAGGATAGGTGATAAACCGCTCCACCTCTTGGGGAGCGAGGGCGGGCGAAACCGTTACCACCTGCACCTGGTTGTTGGTGATGTCGGGTACTGCATCGAGCGGCAAATGGGCGGCAGAGTACACCCCCCAGGCGGCTAGCAAGGCCACCAAAAGTCCCACAACAAATTTGTTGTGGATGCTAAATTTGATAATTGAATCGATCATAGTGCTTTATTACGCATAAATCCATAGAAGCGAGGCAAAGCCATGGGCCTGCCAAAAAGCGCAAGGCGCTTAGCAGCTCGGTGGACCGCGCAACTGGTGTGCGTAGCAGACTGTAGGTTGCCTGACAGGAATGTGATGCGAAAGTGATGTAAATGCAGGAGGCAAAGCCAATGCCACTGCGGTAAAGGCAGGAAGGGCTATTTGCTGGAGATCCAGATGCTCCTCACTGTCCGATAATTGGCGGAAATGTTCGAGGTGCTCGGCGCCTTGGTCGAGACTAAAAACTAAACTCAACCAGCCCAAATCGGCGCTTTCGGCGTGGCCTATGCTCACTTCCTCCACTGGCGCTTCATGCAGGTGGGGCACCAATTGATGACCGAGCAGCAGCAGCAGCGATAAAAGCAAAGGAAACACACGGAGCGTCTTTTTCACATGACGAAAATAGGTAGTAAAATTGAAAATACCTAAAGAATCAGACTGTTGCGCAGCAAACAGGCCTTATTTGCAATCCTGAATTGACTCCAAAAAATCTAACGCCAAATGCTTCGTGGCATTTTTGGGAACGGCTATGATTTGCACGGGGTGACTGATTACCGAAGTAGTATTGCAATTTGGGCCCGGTTGCAGCAGGCGCGCCCGCACCACGAGTTCCCGTTTTTTCTGCAAGATTTTGGTTACATGAAAGCGATTACCACCCGTTTTGCGAATGCCGCCATACACCACTATCAATGTATGTTCTGGTAAATAAGCCGTTAAATCGGGATTGCCAAGGCGCGGCGTAAGTTGCAAAGCCGCTAAAACCCCCTTTAAACGCTCCTCGGAATTGATGATGTAAGCGTTCGGGCCTTGCTGGGGATGAGCGCCATCGTAACGCACTTGGATGTTCTCAAAAACAATCATTTGCCCCTTTTGGGAAGCGCATCCCAAGGTGGCAAAAGCAAGCAAAAACAAACACAAGATGTTTTTCACACTGTAAATCTAACATTTTAAACAATTCACTTCCAAATACTTACACAAATACACCTTATCGGCAAGGTTTGGAGACCAAGGGCATCGTTAGCTTCACATCCTGACTAGCCATTTTTTGAATCGCAATGAGCTGAGCGGGGTAGGTTATGGCATCCCCCATGAGGCAACCTTCGCCTGGGCTATGCAACTCCGCCAGCACCTCCAGCTTCCCTTTAACGAGAGATACAGACTTCAGATCAACTTTGTAACCTGTGGTTCGTTGCATACCGCCGTAAATAAGTAGAAGGCTGTTTTTTTCATAAAAAAAACTATAGTCCACTTCATTTATCGGCTGCATTTCAAGTTTTTTCAGCACTTGCTGCATGTCCATTTCGCTGTTGATCAGATAGCTATTTGGACCGTTTTCGTTGTACATAGACTGAAAATCAACTGGCAAATACTCAAAGCTGAGCAGCTTCGGCTTGTTAGACGCACAAGACATAAATAATGCCGTTGAAAACAAGAGGGCTGAAAAAAGTTTCATAAAACGCTTCATAAGGTAAGCTTTAAGCAGCCATAAGCGCTGCAAAACGAATATGCGTAAAAAAAACCAGCTTACAAAACCGCATCTCACCACCAAAACATCCTGGCCTTAACGTGCAGATACCTGCTACACTATCTATCGCAAATAAGCCTATTAAACCGCCTGCGCAGCCAAAGTGCGCTCATACAAAGCCTCGTACAAAGGCAAAATATTGTGCAGCTCAAATTGCTTGGCCTGTTGTAAAGCGTTTCTGCGGAAAAAAGCTAAGCGTTCATCACTTTCTAAAATCTGCACGCTGTAGTCGACCATCGCCGCAACGTCACCAAAATCAGCTAAAAAGCCAGTTTCACCATGGATGTTCACCTCTGGCAACCCGCCGGCATTGCTGCTCACCACGGGCACCTGACAAGCAAAGGCCTCGAGGGCAGCTAGTCCAAAACTTTCAGTTTCCGACGGCATCAAAAACAAATCTGAAATCGATAAAATTTCTTCAATGGCCTCTTGTTTGCCAAGAAAACGAATTTCATCGCACAGGCCTAGTTCGCGGCATTGCTGCTCGGCTTTTTGGCGCTCGGGACCATCGCCCACCAACAATAATTTGGCGGGAAGGCGGTCTTGAATACCTTTAAACACCTCAATCACATGATCTACCCGCTTTACTTTGCGGAAGTTTGATACGTGGGTAACGATGCGTTCGCCATTCGGGGCGATGGCCATTTTAAAATGGCTTTTCGATTTATGTGAGAAGCGATTGAGGTCGATGAAGTTGGGAATTACCTCAATTTCTCGGTTTACGTGGAAGTGCTTGTAGGTATCGGCCTTCAAAAATTCGGAAACTGCTGTAACTGCGTCGCTTTGGTTGATGGCAAAGCTTACCACAGGCTCATAGGTGGGGTCTTTGCCCACCAGGGTTACGTCGGTGCCGTGCAAAGTAGTAACTACTGCTACGCGGATGCCTTGGGAAGCCAATATTTGCTGTGCCAAATTGGCGGCGGTGGCATGGGGAATGGCGTAATGCACGTGCAAAACATCCAGTTTTTCGTATTTCACCACATCTACAAGCTTGCCTGTGAGCGCCAAAACGTAAGGCGAATGCTCAAAAAGCGGGTAATGCACCATGGCTACCTCATGGTAAAAGATGTTTTCCATGAAAATATCCAGCCGTGCGGGCTGCGTATAGCTGATAAAATGCACTTTATGCCCCCTGGCAGCCAGTCCTTTACCCAATTCAGTGGCCACTACACCACTGCCCCCATAGGTGGGATAACATACAATTCCAATATTCATGTGTGTGCGAAGCTAAGAATTACATAACAGCGAAACAGCAGAAAAGTGGCATTTACAAAAAAATAAAGCTGCGGTAGGCTGCGGCGAACTCGTTTTGAGGCCGACATCGAACCATTTAAAGTATACACCACCCTCTATTGGTCTGTAACCGTTAACAAACGTTTTCAAACGTTTAACTCCCGACTCTTTGGCACATTTAGTTGGAGTATTGAAGGATGGCACAGCAGCATCATTCTGAACGCACCCTCATCAGTTTTGACTGGGCATTGAAGCGTTTGCTTCGGAACAAGGCGAACTTTGTAATTCTTGAAGGCTTTTTAACGGAATTGTTGTATCAAGACATTCAGATTGTGAATCTCTTGGAATCGGAAGGCAATGCGGATGCAGAAGAACAGAAAATAAATCGCGTAGATTTATTGTGCTTAAACCACTTACAAGAGCTCGTGATTATTGAGGTGCAATACCACGACGAGGTAGATTACTTTCAGCGCATCTTATTCGGCGCTTCAAAGCTCATTACCGACTACCTCGAACGGGGTGCCAAATACGGGGAAGTACGCAAGGTATATTCGGTGCATATCCTTTACTTTGACCTTGGCCAAGGCAGCGACTACGTTTATCATGGGCAACTCGCATTTAAAGGCCAGCACAAGCAAGACATCCTCGCCTTGAGCAAGTTACAGCGCAAAAAATATGGAAAAATGCTCGCGGGAGAGCTGTTTCCGGAGTATTATTTACTAAAAATCAATAACTTTGATGAAGTAGCGCGCAACACGCTCGACGAATGGATTTATTACCTCAAAACGAGCACCTTGCCCAAAACCTACCGGGCTAAGGGTCTTGCCGAAGTTGCTGAACAGTTAAAAATCGACGATATGTCACCCGAAACCAAAGCCAAATACCTCGAACTCATCAAAGGCACCAATATCACCGAGTCGATGATTGAGACTGCTTATGAAAACGGCGCTTTGGAGGGGGAAGAGAAGGGAATGACGAAAGGAATGGTAAAAGGGCAAGACGATCAAATTCGAACAACTGTATTAGAATCCTATGAAAATGGCCTTGATATCCAGTTGATTGCAAAAATAACAAAAAGACCAATGGATGAGGTCAAATCGATTTTAATCGAAAATGGCCGCATTAATTAAGAAGAGATGTCACCCGAAATCAAAGCCAAATTACACGAACTCATCAAAGGCACCAACATCACCGAGTCGATGATTGAGACTACTTACGAAAACGGCTATATGGAAGGGGAAGAAAGGGGAATTGGAAAAAGGAATACAAAAAGGGTTTGAAATAGACCAACTGACGGCTCAAGTAATTATCATTTAATTCCTTTATTCCGCGAACGCTTCGAGAAGTTTTACTAGAATACCTTATTTTGCAATGACCAAAAGTCAGCGTTGAATTTAAATGGATAAGGAAGTATTCGCCAATATCAGCAAAATCATAGAGCGCGACAGTAAGTCGACCACCTACAAATTTGCACTTTTACGTGGGGTGATTGACATTATTGAAGACAACTCCCCTTACATAACCCAAGTAAGTGGCCGTGTTCAGATACCAACTGGCTTGCTGATAGAAAAATGGCTGATTTATTATTATCCAATCTTGCAGTCTGAGGCATCGATACCACAAATTAATGGCGATGTAAACCTGGCCTTTGGCCTTCAACTGAAAGGAATAATCAACAAATATGAATTAAGAGGTGGCTTCTCTGCCTTTTACAACGATTTGAAAAGTAAAGGCATCCCGAATGACCTCCACAGCGACTTTTTTGAACTCATCAAAAAAATCCGTGACACCATTACCAAAATGCCGATGAAGTATATCGGCCGGTCGATCAGCAACGACTTTTATTCTATTTTCGACTATGAAAACCCGAGAATGACCCCGCCAGTCCATTTGAACATCGAATACCTCATTCAGCAAGGTGGCACATTCAGCATCCCGCTCGAATATTTTGAAGCCTTTAAAGTTTTTGGAAGTTTTATAAATGGTCAAAACTCCATCCTCTTCAAATGGGCTCAGTTTTCGGTGAATGCCTCAGGCCAACATTTGGCAATCGAAAACGTGATTAATGAGGTACTTAAGAGTCCAATTACCGCCCGTAACATCGACGAATCGAAAAGGATTTATCGAGATATTTTGAAGCAAGAGGGCAAGGTGCATTGCGTTTGGACTGGCAAGCAGCTTTTCAACTATGACATTGACCACGTTATTCCTTTTTCCGTTTGGAAAAACAATGATCTGTGGAATTTACTTCCGTCCGATGCCAAGATCAATAACCAAAAACGGGATAGGATTCCATCACCTGCGTTGATTGAAAAGCAAAAAGACTTGATTTTAAATTACTGGCAAATCATCCAGGAAAGTCAAGACCAACGGTTTCAGCGCGAAATGCAGGTGGCTTTACTCGGTAATCGTGCCTTTTCTTCTTGGAAAGAATCGGGCTTAACCCAGCTTCAAAGCAGCTGCCATTATTTAATCGAAAACCGGGGATTTGAAGCATGGAGCATTTGAACAACACCAACGATTGTCCATTTTGCGGGACGCTCACCGACCGCAGCACCTTGTTAGAAACAGACATGGCTTTTGCTATTTTCGATAAATACCCTGTAAATGCAGGCCACATCTTAATCATCCCAAAAAAGCATTGTGCTAATTATTTCGATTTAACAGCTGAGGAGCAGGCGGCATGTTGGCAACTACTCAACGAGGTTAAAAACTTGGTTGCAGCTGAATTTAACCCCGATGGCTTTAACGTAGGCATCAACATAGGCGAAAGTGCTGGTCAAACTGTACCTCATGTGCACCTTCACCTCATTCCTCGTTATAACCACGACGTGCCTGATCCACGAGGCGGCGTGAGGGGTGTGATTCCTGCACGGCAGAAGTATTGATAACCAGTTTATTGGCAAAAAAACTTCTGATTCGCACTGATTTCAATACCACCACTTCACCTAATACGGATCCACATCCAAGTACACCTTTAGGCCTTTGAGCTGGGGGTCGGTTTCGAGGCGGAACAGGCAGAGGCCTACAAACTCCTTGACTTTGGCGGGGTCGAGTTTGCCGCGCTCCATTTTAAGGAGCATTTCGCGGTGGTACTCGTCGCGGAGACGGCTGATGGCGGGTATGCTGGGCCCTTTGAGGCGGTCGCCGAGGCGGCTGTGCAACATTTCAGCGAGATTACGGGCCGCCAGCTCTACCACGGGCAAGTCGCGATGCCGCAAATTGATGTGGATGAGGCGCACAAAGGGCGGGTAATCGTGCATAGAGCGCTCGATGAGCTCGAGCTCGGCAAATTTCTCGTAGTCATGCTCCTGCACCAGCTTAAAAATAGCGCGACCTGGTTCACGGGTTTGAATAATCACCCGGCCTTTGATGTCGCGGCGGCCGGCCCTGCCACTTACCTGCTCGAGGAGCTGAAAAGTGCGCTCGTTGGCTCTAAAATCGGGCATGCGCAGGCTCTGGTCGGCATTGAGCACACCTACGAGGGTCACTTTGTCGAAGTCGAGCCCCTTGGTCACCATCTGCGTGCCAATTAAAATATCAATTTTGCCTTGCTCAAAGTCGCGGATGATGTTGGCAAAGGCGTTTTTCTTGCGGGTGGCGTCTAAATCGAGGCGCGCAATGGCGGCTTCGGGGAACAAGACGGCTATCTCCTCCTCAATTTTTTCAGTACCAAAGCCACGGGTCACCAGCTTGGTGCTGCCACAAGCCTTGCAAGCCGGTACGGGCCTTTCGCGGTAGCCGCAATAGTGACAACGCATTTCGTGCTGCAGTTTGTGGTAGGTGAGGGTGATGTCGCAGCTCACGCAGCCCGGCGACCAGCCACAATCGCCACACTCGGTATACGGCACATAGCCCCGGCGGTTTTGAAAGAGGATGACCTGCTCTTTTTTGGCCAAAGTAGCTACAATGGCATCGTAAAGAGTGCCGGTGAGGTCGGCTTTCATGAGCTTTTTCCGGGTTTCGGTGCGAATGTCGGCCAGCTGGATGTCGGGTAATTGCACGCCCCCAAAGCGCTCATACAAGGGTACCAAGCCATATTTGCCTTGATGCGCCAGCTGCCAGCTTTCTACCGAGGGCGTGGCCGAGCCGAGCACCACGGCGGCCGCATGTTCGCGCGCCAGCCAAAGGGCCGCATCGCGGGCATGGTAGCGGGGTGCAGGGTCGGTTTGTTTGTAGGAGGCATCGTGCTCCTCATCTACCACCACCAAACCCAAATCGCTGAAGGGTAAAAAGATGGCCGAACGGGCGCCGAGCACTACTTGGATGCGCTTATCGACCAGTTGCTGCCAGAGTTCAGCGCGCTCGTCGTCGGTAAAGCGACTGTGGTACACGCCTACTGCGGCTCCTAAATACCGCCGTAAACGCTCAATGAGCTGGGCAGTGAGCGTAATTTCGGGCACCATGTACAGCACTTGTCGGCCCGAAGCCACCGCCTCCTTGATGAGCTCGATGTACACCAGGGTTTTGCCGCTGCCAGTAATGCCGTGCAGTAAAACCGGCTTTTGGACGGCGAGCAGCTGCTGGCAGGCAGTGAGTGCTTTGGTTTGGGCATCGGAAAGACCGTAGGCTTCGTCGCGACCACGGCTTGGCGGCAGGCGATCGACCCGCAACTTGGCATGCTCCAGCACCCCTTTGTCGACCAAAGCCGTAAGCGCCGGGGCACTCATGCCTTCGCGGGCCAGCAACTGACTGCGCTCTATCCAGCCATATTTTTGGGCTAAAAAGAGATAGTTCATCAGCAAATCGAGCTGCTTCACGGCGCGACGTTCGAGCTGGTCGAGGAGCGGTTGCAGGGCCTCATCCGACTGATAATCGGCTGCCAAACGGTAAAACGACTCCCGTTTTTCGCGGTAGCCGCCCACCAGCGATTCGCGGGTAACGAGCCATTGCATCTGCATCATATCGCGCAACAGCGGCAGCACGTTTTTTCGTCCCAGCAGCTGCTGCAAATCGCTAAACTTCAATTCTTTTTTATGGACAAGCAACTGCAACACCAGTCCCGCATCCGATTGCGGATCCAAGCCATCGGGCAACTCCCCCTCTTCGAGGTCGGGATGCGCCAAAACGATTGTCTCGCTACCCATCCTAAACACCGCCGGCAAAGCCGCCTGCATCACATCTCCCTGAAAACACAAATAATAACTGGCAAGCCACTTCCAAAAATCCTGCAAAACAGGCAAAAGAAAGGCCTCCTCATCCAACACATCCACAATAAACTTGGGCTGATGCGCGGCTGGCAGGCGGTCGTGCAACTCCCACACCAAGCCAGTGTACAAACGGGTTTTGCCAAACTGCACCACTACCCTTTGCCCCGGCTGCAAACGCCCTCCCAACTCCGCCGGCACCGCATAGGTGTAGGTAGTGGGGATGTGCAAGGGCAACAAAATTTCGGCGAAAGGCAAGGTGGTACTCACTGTGTAAAACTGCTAAACAAATTGCAAAAAGCCGGCATTTGTAACGGGATGTGGAAAATTTCATCAGGACTAGACCTATTTCGTTTTAAAAGCCAGCCCGATGTTCTCACCTCATCAATTTTTGCGCGTTGCTTGTCATCTTAAACTTTGAACCTCCACCTTGCTGATTTCGCTCCGCTCAACCTAAACTTTGAACTTTGAATTTTAAACTTTGAACTCTTTTTGGTCGTATTTTGCAGCATGAAATACCAAAAACACCTCTTCATCTGCAACAACGAACGTCCCGATCCCGCCAAAAAAAGCTGCGGCAAAGAACACGGCAGTGCCCTCGTAGCGGCTTTTAAAGAAGGTATCAAGGCCCGTGGCTTGCAAATCGATATCCGTGCGCAGCAAACAGGTTGTTTAGACGCCTGTGTACATGGCCCTGCCCTCGTAGTATATCCCGAAGCTGTGTGGTACGGGGCGTTGGGCTTGGAAGATGTGGAAGAAATCATCGAAAGTCACCTCGTGAATAACCAACCCGTGGAACGCCTGCGCCTCCATTTCAAAGGTCCTTTGCTGCAAAAATGAACCAAGCCCGGATCCATACCGCCTTCCTCAAACAACAAGCTGCCCGTTTGGGCTTCCAGTTTTGTGGGGTAAGCGAGGCGGCTTTTTTGGAGCAGGAGGCACCCAGACTCGAAAACTGGCTGAAAAATGGTCAGCATGGGCAGATGGCCTATATGGAAAACCATTTCGATAAGCGGCTTGACCCCCGATTGCTGGTGCCAGGTGCCAAATCGGTGGTGAGTTTGGGCTACAATTACCACCATCCAGCCAAACAAATCGCCGGCGCACCTAAAGTTTCGCAGTATGCGTATGGTGAAGACTACCACTTTGTGGTCCGCGACAAGCTCCGGGAGCTGCTCAGTGTACTTCGCGACGAGATTGGCGACATAGACGGCCGCGTATTTGTAGACTCCGCCCCCGTGCTTGAAAAAGCCTGGGCCGCCCAAAGTGGCACCGGCTGGGTGGGTAAGCACAGCAACCTCCTCACCCGCGAGCAGGGCAGCTACTTTTTTTTAGCAGAGCTCATCATCGACCTAGAGCTGGAGCCTGATGGTCCCATCAAAGACTACTGTGGCACATGTACCCGCTGCATCGACGCTTGTCCTACCGACGCCATCACCCCCTACCAAGTCGACGGTAGCCGCTGCATCAGCTACTTCACCATCGAGCTCAAAGACGCCATTCCCGCCGACATGCGCGGAAAATTCGATAATTGGATGTTTGGCTGCGACATATGCCAAGAGGTATGCCCCTGGAACCGCTTCAGCAAGCCCCACCAAGAACCGCGGTTTGACCCGCACCCCGACCTCCTACAGCTTGAGGCTGGCGATTGGCGGGAGCTTACGCAAGAAGTTTTTGGCACACTTTTCCGCAAAAGCGCCGTCAAACGCACAGGGTTTGAAGGCTTGCATCGCAACATTGCCTTTTTGGATGGCGCAACTGAATAATTTTTCAGAAATTTAAAAGCGGGATGCAACCCCGTGTCCTTCGCTTTCGTCTTCCCTTCAAATTCCGACTTATGAAAAAACCCATACTTCCCCTCATCCTTGTGCTTTGTAGCCTGCTGCTGTGCTTAGCAACCATTGCCATTGCGCAAACCAGCTTACCACTCCAAGGCGTTAACGGCGTTGTTGTGAAGGGTAACATGACCGTGAACATTGAAAAAGGTGCAGGCGAACTGCAGCTTTTTGGGGATGCCGAAAGCCTCAAAACAATCGATATCAGCATTGAAGATGGTGTTTTGCAGCTCAGCGGTACCAAAGGCAAATTTGGCATGAGTACCAGCAGCATCGAAAAAGTGGTCATCAAGCTCCCTTCGCTCGAAAGTTTAAAGCTCTCGAGCGCAGCGGAAGTTACCGCCACAGGATTCGACAATGAAAGCTTGTTCGTGAATGTTTCCGGAGCTGGTAGCTGCGTACTAAACCTCAATGTTCCAGTGGTGAAGCTCGATGTGAGTGGTGCCGCAGGCATTGAAATGGAAGGCAGCGCCGAAACGGTGGTCATTACCCTCAGCGGTGCCGCTGCTTTTGAAGCCGAAAACTACCTCGTTAAAAACATGACCCTCATTTTATCAGGGGCCGCCGCCGCCGAAGTCAACGTAAGCGAAATGCTCGACGTAACCATCAGCGGGGTCGGAACAGTGGAGTACAAAGGCGACCCTAAAGTCTTGCGCAAACGCATCAGCGGCGCAGGGGTGGTGGAACAAATCGACTGAGTAATCAGGATTTTCAACCCATTCTTCATGTATGAAGCCTGTGCCGGGAGGTACGGGCTTTGCAGCGTAAATAAATTAGCTAGCAGGATGAGCTCTCCATCCACAACAACCAGCGCTTTTTACGTTCTTTGAAGATGCGCTTTAGTTGGACCCTGCTTTTGTTGTTGTGCTTTACCAGCATTTCGGCCCAGTTGCCTGGAGAGGCAGCAGAGCGGTCGAAGCAACTGCTGCAATGGCTGCAAGAAGCTAAATGGACTGCCGCAAGTGGTCTTTTAAGTCCCGAATTGCAGCAAAAAGTAGATTCGGCCCAGCTTGAAGTCATTTGGCAAGGCCTGCAACTGGCACAAGGGGAACTGCAAAAGGTAGGTGAACTGGTATACCGCGAGCGCAATCAGCAGCAGTTTTACTACCGCCAGCTCGATTTTATCAAAAGTTCGGTGCGGCTCGAGCTTCAATTTAATGCCCGCTGGGAAATCACCGCCTTGCGCCTGCAGCCACTATCCGACGAGCAGCTTTATCTGCCTCCGCCTTACGACCATCCCCAAAAATACCAAGAATTCAGCATGCGGGTAAAGCACGACAGCATTGTGCTGCCGGCCATCCTCACCCTTCCAAAGGGCTGCAAGGCTTGCCCGGTGGTAGTGCTGGTGCACGATATCGGTCCGCAAGACAAAGACCACAGCATTGGTCCAACCAAAATGTTCCGTGATCTCGCCGTGGGATTAGCCGCCGAGGGCATCGCCAGTTTGCGCTATGATAAACGTACTTTTCGATACGGGCCCGAGCTCATGGCCGATTTGAGGGTGCTCACCATCGAAAATGAGGTCATGGAAGATGCTTTGGCCGCCCTGCAGCTGTTGCGCACGGTATCAGAAATCGATACCCAACGCATTCATTTATTGGGATTAGGCTTTGGGGGGATGTTGGCCGGCACCATCGCCAGTCGCTCGCCATTGTCAATTCGAAGCATTGTGGCTGTAGGTAGCAGTCCCCGCCCGCTCCCTGACCAGCTGCTCGACCAATACATCCAGCTGCTCAGCTCCGAGCTCAGTTACCCCAATATGCAGTTGGCCGTGCAGCAGCTCGAGCGCCAAACGCAACTGGCCAAAAGCATGAAGCTGGGCTCCGACATATCGGCGGACAGTTTGCCCTTGCAACTTCCCGCACCCTATTGGCAGCACCTTCAAAAATTCGATGCGGTAGCTGGCTACTGGCAAACCAATGCTGCTTTGTGGTTTGTACGCGGTGGCGACGACTACCAATCACAGGCAATCGACCTCCAGCAGTGGGAAATGCGGCTCCTTGGCCGCGATAAAGCAACTTTCAGCACCCTTACTCAGCTCAATCACCTGCTTATGCCCAGTTTGCTTGTGCCCCTCACCGATACCTACCAAAAGCAGAACAACGTAAGTGCAGAAGCTATGGTGTCCATTAGCCGTTGGCTGCTAAAATGAGACCGCCCTTCGTCTGGGCTCAGGGACCGCCATTTGACGCGCCGCTTCTGCATTCTTTTTCTTTGAACTTTGAACCTTTGAATTTTGAACTAAAAGAAAAACCCCCGACTGTTTCCAATCGGGGGTTTTTCTATACATCTACTTTTCTTATGCCTCGTGGCCCAAACGGTACAATGCCCGTATGTGCGACGCACCTGCCTCAGCTAGAGTTTGGTGCGCAAAATAAGGAATACCAAACTCACGAGCTGTATTTTCAACGATTTCCGACAATTTCGGATAATGTAAATGGCAAATATTAGGGAACAAGTGGTGCTCCACCTGGTAATTTAAACCACCTGTATACCAACGCAAGAACAAATTTTGACGAGCAAAATCTGAAGTGGTGTTTAACTGATGGATAGCCCATGTGTTTTCCATCATGCCCTCTTCGTTTGGAAGCGGCTGATCGGTTTCTTCAACAATGTGTGCCAATTGGAAAATACCTGCTAAAATGAAACCTGCGGTCAGGTTAACAATTAGAAAACCAATGATCCATGTTCCAAAGGAGATAGGAAGCACAAAATAAGGCAACAACATCAGGGAGATGAATACCAATTTGCCAAAAAGCAAACTGATGAATTGCTTGTAAAACACCTGCTTTCCCTGCTGCGGAGCCCACTCAATCACTTGACGGAAATCCTTCACGTGGAAACTGATGGTCATCATGGTATAAAGCATTGGCGCATAAATGTGCTGCCATTTGTGCATCATTTTGAGTGGCTCATGCTTATCGAGACGCATCAAGCCCTTGCCACCAATATCTTGATCAGCATGGTGAATGTTAGTAAAAGTATGGTGCAGGGTGTTGTGCTGAATTTTCCAGTTATACACATTACCACCCACCAAATACATACTGGCAGCAAAAATGCGATTAACCCACTGTTTGTCGGAAAAAGCATTGTGACAAGCATCATGCATGACACTCATGCCCACACCAGCCAAACCAATGCCCATCCAAAGTACGAAAGGCAACATGGCCCAGCCTGTAAAGGCTCCTGATAAGATTATAACTAGCGGGGTAAGGTAAAAGGATAACATGCCCACCGCTTTCCAAATCATACGGCTACCACCCGTTTTATGCAGGTTGTTTTGAGTAAAATAATCATCTACTCTTTTACGAAGTTCTGGGAAAAAGCCTTGCTCGTCGCGGCGCGAGAACCGAATTGAAGGTACAATCATAAATTATTTTAAAACTCAGCATGAGCTATTTCTCACACCTTAGTCACAAAAGTACGTACAAATCGCATGAAACCAGCAAGCTGTTGAAAAAACTTGACCTGCTGGTGTAAAATGCAAGTTAGCCTAATACGTAAACGCCATTACGCTTAGCACTTCACTTACAATCAGTACTTTGACATTTTTTTGATGCACCTGTCCTGGCAACACCTAAAAATAGCTTTGTCTACTGTTTAAAAAATAGCCACGGTAATTTTGCCCTGCACATCTACCGACGCCCTGAACATACTGCCTGAATTAAAAGGCATGCTGATGTTGCCTTGGGCATCGAGGGCAATGAGCCCTCCGCTCCCTCCTATGGGTTGCAGCTGGGTAAAAATCACCTCCTCAGTAGCAGCTTTCAGCGACAAGCCCTTGTACTTCATAAGCGCTGCCACTTCATAGGCCGCCACAGTACGGATGAAAAACTCTCCATGCCCCGTACAGCTTATTGCTGCACTGGCATTGTGGGCATAGGTGCCAGCACCAATGATGGGCACGTCGCCCACGCGACCAAATTTCTTATTACGCATACCACCTGTGGAAGTGCCTGCGGCTAAATTGCCCTGCGCATCCAGTGCTACGGCCCCCACGGTACCGAATTTACTGTCATGCAGCTCTTCCAGCAACTGTCCGCTTTTTTTACCAACTTCACTTTTGTCTAAAAAATAAGCCCGATCCACCAGCGAAGCACCCATTTGTTTGGCAAAAACCTCTGCTCCCATCCCAATTAATAAAACATGGGAAGAACTGTCTTTCACCAAACGTGCCAACGAAATAGGATTTTTAACCGTACTCACACCAGCCACCGCACCTGCAGCGCGCGTTCGGCCATCCATAATACTGGCATCGAGCTCGCAAAAACCTTCCGCATTCACCACCGCACCGCGACCTGCATTAAAAAGTGGTGAATCTTCGAGAATCAAAATCGCTGCCTCCACCGCCGCCAAACTCGAGCCGCCTGCTTTTAATACCGAATAACCACGCATCACCGCTTCGGTGAGCTTGGCTTGGTAACGCGCTCGCAGTTCGGGCGTTAGCTTGGTGCTGTCTATAAAACCCGCCCCGCCGTGAATGGCCATGGCGATGGGTGCCGACTGGGCAACACAGAAAAAGGGACTCGCAAAAAGCAAGAAAATAAGGAGGATACGCATAGTTACCGTTTGAGTCCCTTAAATTAGCCTTTTCTAAGCATAAAACCTCATGCGCGCAGCCATTCCAAACGCCATTACCTTGGGCAACCTGTTATGAGGTTGTGTAGGACTCAGTTTTGCAGCTTGGGGCGACTTTCACGGTGCGGCCCTTTGCATTTTTGGTGCCGCGGTACTCGATTTTTTAGATGGTTTTGCAGCCCGTTTGCTCAAGGCGCAGTCGGCCATTGGCAAAGACCTCGACTCGCTCGCCGATGTAGTGAGCTTTGGGGTGCTACCGGCTTTTATCCTCTTTCAAATGGCGGCATCCTTGCCAGGCGTGGCTTTTTCCGAATATTTTGTGTTCATCATTGCCCTGGCCTCGGCTTTGCGCTTGGCCCGATTTAACCACGATACCCGCCAAAGCGAAGGCTTTATAGGCTTACCCACCCCTGCCAACGCAATCCTCCTCGCTGCCCTCGTACTCTGGCTTACCACCGGTGGCGCAAGCTGGATGCCGCTGCTCAGCAAATGGCACCTTTTTATTGCTGCGGCGCTGCTATCCTACTTATTGCTGTCGCCCATCCCGATGATGGCCTTCAAATTCAAAAGCTTTGGCTGGCTAGAAAACCAGGAACGGTATCTTTTTTTGATTTTTTCTCTCTTTCTGTTGATTTGGCATGTGTACCTCGGATTGGCTTTTGTAATTTTGGCCTATATTAGTTGGTCGGTACTCCGACTGCTACTTCCAAAACGCAACACATGAAATTTAAAGCCGAAATCGACATCATGCCCCACGACGCCCTGCTAGACCCACAGGGAAAAGCCGTTCAAGCTGGACTTCAAAACCTAGGCCTCAGCGGTGTAGACCAAGTACGGGTAGGCAAACACATCACCATTACCTTAGAAGCAGCCAATGAAACGGCGGCCAAAGCGGCAGTGGATGAAGCCTGTAAAAAACTCCTGGCCAACCTCATTGTGGAGCGCTATCACTTTGAAATCGCGGCTGTATAAAAGAGCCCTTACCCTGGCGCTGGTACTGAGCTGCACGGTTGTAGCCTCGGCACAAGACCTTATATACGCCCGCCAACAGCTTGATACCCTGGCCAGTGAAGCCTTTCACGGGAGAGGTTACGCTGCGCGCGGGCAACAACTGGCTGCCGAATACCTGCTGCGCGAATTTCAGCGGTTGGGTTTGCAGCCCCTCAGCGACAATTACCTCCAGCCCTTTTCGCTTGAGGTAAATAGCTTTGACAGTGTGCTTTTACAAATCAATGGCCGCACATTGGTGCCTGGCTCCGACTACCTCGTACATCCAAATTCGGGTTATGGCGAGGCACAAAGCCTCAAGGCCGGTAAAAAAACCGGCATTTTCGATCATAAAAGTCCGCCAAAAACCGGGAACCCCGCCTGGCAGCTACTGCTCGAAACCGGTTACCAACGTTTGATGTGGTCGGTGGGCCGCGAAACTTGGCCCCTGCCCTATTTTATGCTCAGTGCGGCTGCCACACCCAAAAAAATAAAGCGCATTAACTATGTGGTGCGTGGTAATTTTAGAGAACACCAGGCCGCCAATGTGATCGGCTTTTTGCCGGGCAGTACGCAACCCGATTCGGTAATGGTGATTTGTGCACATTACGACCACCTTGGCCGCATGGGCAGCACCCTTTTTCCTGGCGCCAACGACAATGCCAGCGGCACCGCCTTGCTACTCGACCTGGCCCGACATTACAGTCAACCCCAAAACACACCCGCCTATTCGCTCCTCTTCATTGCTTTTGGGGCTGAAGAAGCGGGATTGGTGGGCTCCAAGCACTATGTAAACCAACCATTGCTGCCGTTGGCACGCACCACTTTAGTACTCAACCTCGACCTCATGGCCGGTGGTTCAGAAGGCCTCATGGTGGTAAATGCTGTACAAAATCCCGCTGCTTACCAAGCACTCGACAGTTTAAACCAAGTACACCGCCTGGTCTCCAACATCAAGCAGCGCGACAATGCAGCCAACAGCGACCACTATCCCTTCTCCCAAAAAGGCATACCGGCCATTTTTGTGTACACCCTGGGTGATGTAACCGCTTACCACGATCCTAACGACCGTCCACAAATGTTGCAACTACAACATTATACTTTCGTATTTGAGCTACTCAATCGTTTCATCCAACATTGGCCTAACCGCAATACCCCATGAGCACAGGCACCTTATACCTTTTGGCCACGCCCATTGGCAACCTCGAAGACATCAGTCTACGTACCCTCCGCCTCCTGCGCGAAGCCGACCTCATTTTGTGTGAAGACACCCGCACGAGTGGTGTTTTGCTCAAGCACTACGACATCAAGCAGCCTTTGCAGTCGTACCACAAATTCAACGAGCACCAGCTCACCGAGCGCATCGTTGCGCAGGTGCAGGCAGGCAAAAACATTGCCCTCATCAGCGATGCCGGCACACCTGGCATCTCTGATCCTGGTTTTTTACTTGCCCGGGCTGCGGCCGAAGCAGGCGTAACCATCGACGCGCCTCCTGGTGCCACGGCGCTCATTCCCGCCCTCGTAAAATCGGGTTTGCCCAGTGACCGCTTTTGTT
Source organism: Chitinophaga pinensis (assembly GCA_945874665.1). Classification (GTDB taxonomy): domain Bacteria; phylum Bacteroidota; class Bacteroidia; order UBA7662; family UBA7662; genus PNNG01. The sequence goes on from CAMCHJ010000009.1 coordinate 78,015, forward strand.
TTGAAGGATTTTTGCCACAGAAAAAAGGGCGTCAAACCCGCTTTAGAGCTTTAGCGCAAGAGAACCGGACCATGGTGTTTTACGAATCGCCCTACCGCGTACTCAAAACCTTAGAAGAGTTAGCACAATCCTGCGGCGGCGAGCGCCAGGTGAGCGTATCGCGAGAAATCACCAAAAAATTCGAAGAAACCATCAACGGCACGCTCACAGAAGTGGCCGCTCATTTTAAAACCCATGCTCCCAAAGGTGAATTCGTTATCGTTTTGGCTGGCCTCAAATAGGTCGGCACGGCTCTTTTACGTACTACTCAGCGGCCTTTGTTTTTGGCTGGCTTTTCCGCCTTACGACCAGGTGTACCTGCTTTTTGTGGCCTTTGTGCCGCTTTTACTTATCGAAGACGACCTCTTTTACAGCGACAGCGCCACCCGTTCGCGCAAGATATGGCTGTGGAGCAGTGCGGCTTTTTTGGTATTCAATACGCTGGCCACTTGGTGGGTCAAAAATGCAGCCCTCATTGGTGCTGTGGCCGGCATTATTGCCAACACGCTAATTATGACCACCGCTTTTTACCTCTTCCACACCATCAAAAAACGCTCGGGCGAGCGCATGGCCCTCATGGGTTTGGTGAGTTTGTGGATGGGGATGGAGTTTCTAAACCTCAACTGGGACCTCGACTTCCCCTGGCTCATTCTCGGCAACGCCTTTGCCAATACCCCTTGGCTGGTGCAGTGGTACAGCATTACCGGGGTTTTTGGTGGAAGTCTTTGGGTGCTCGTCATCAATATCCTCCTCTTTCAAGGCTTCAAACACCTTTTGCTGCGGAAAAAGCAAACCGATGCCGACGAGCGTAAATATTACGGATTAAAGGCCTTTAGAGCCATTTTTAGAGCGCTGGTGCTCTTGTTGATTCCTGCCTTGAGCTCTCTTTACACCTATCAAACATACGAGCAGCAGGGAGTAGCGGCCGAAGTGGTGGTGGTGCAGCCCAATTACGACCCCTACGGTGCCAAGTTCAATCCCGATTTATACCAAAACCAGCTCGATACCCTGTTGTTTTTAAGCGATCGCGCCATGTCGCCCAATACCAAGCTTGTATTTTGGCCTGAAACTTCGGTGCCAGATTACATTTGGCTGCGTGGCGAAAAAACGCGCAACTGGCAGGTTGATCAAATCCAAAGTTTCCTCAGCAATTATGAGGGTGTGGGGCTTGTGGCCGGCGCCAGTGCCTTACAAATCTACCCCGAAAACAGCATTGCACCCGATGAAGTGCGGACGATGAGCAATGGCGAGCGCTACGTATCGCACAATTCAGCCTTGTTCATGCAAAATTTCCAGCCGATGCAAATTTACCACAAATCAAAACTTGTGATCGGCGTCGAAAAAATGCCTTACCCCAAGGTGATGGGCTTTTTGAATTTTCTGTCGCAGGATTTAGGTGGGATGACAGGAAGCTTAGGCAAGCAAAAAGAACGGGCAGTCTTTGAACTTGGGGGCGTAAAAGCTGCGCCTGTAATTTGCTATGAAAGCATATTTGGCGGCTTCACCACTGGCTACGTTCGTGAAAAAGGCGCCAATTTACTCGCCGTGGTTACCAACGACGGCTGGTGGGGTGATACCGACGGCTACCGACAACACATGGCCTTTGCGCGCCTGCGGGCCATCGAAAACCGCCGCGATGTGGTACGCTCAGCCAATACGGGCATCAGTTGTTTCATTAACCAACGGGGCGATGTGGTATCGCAAACCGACTGGTGGGTACAAACAGCGCTCAGCGGCACGGTACATTTGAACGAAAAACTAAGTTTTTACACCAAATACGGCGATTACCTGGGGCGCAGCGCCGCCTTTTTAGGCATACTGCTCTATTTAGTAGCCTTCAGCAAATCGCGATCCGCCAAAAAACTCAAACCATCATGACCCAGGCACAACTGCTCAACCTGCTCCCCAAAGTAAACCAGCTGGCGGCCCAAGTGGCAGCTTTTCAGCGGCAGGAGCTCGCCGTTTTTAACCGCAACAGCATTGAGCACAAGGGACTGCACGATTTGGTGAGTTATGTAGACCGGCAATCCGAAGAAATGCTCGTTGCCGCCCTCCAGCAGTTTTTACCCGAGGCTGGTTTTATAACCGAAGAAGGCACAGTAGCTCAAGAAGAAAAACCATTGATATGGATCATCGACCCGCTCGATGGCACCACCAATTTTACACACGGACTGCCCTTTTTCTCCATCAGCATTGCCTTGTTGCAAGCCAATGAGCTGGTGCTGGGCGTGGTGTATGAGAGCAACCGCGACGAGTGTTTTTCGGCTGTGCGCGGAGCTGGTGCCTGGCTCAACGGCGTACCCATACGCATTTCTGGTGTTCAAAGTCTCAATGAATCGCTCCTTGCCACCGGCTTCCCTTATTATGCTTTCGAAAAAATGCCGGAGTACCTCAAGGTGCTCGGCTACTTCATGGAACACAGTCAGGGCATGCGCCGCATCGGCTCCGCCGCCCTCGACCTGGCTTACGTTGCGTGCGGCAGGTTTGAAGGTTATTTTGAGTACAATCTCAACAGTTACGACGTGGCGGCAGGCGCTCTGCTGGTGCAAGAAGCTGGGGGCGTGGTTACCGACTTCAAAGGCGGCAATACCTATCTTTTTGGGCGCGAAATACTGGCTGCCACCCGCGGCGTACATGCCGAAATGCTGGCGCAGGTGCAACTGATTTAAATTTTCCCCTCCAAAAAACCACGTGGCAAAGTCCGTTTTTCCAGCGCTCCTCCTTCTAGTGCCAAAAACCTAAGTGCTCGCAACACCCCTCTTTGATCAAAACAAGGCACATTTCAACCTAACAAGCGCCCATTGCTGCCGAACCAATGAAAACAAAACTGGCTTTCAACTGCCCTATTTGGAGGAGCAGCAGAAAGCCAGCAATCATACCTAGGTATGATTTATTTCGGGGCATTAAGCTTCTACAGTGTTGATTTCAGAGTCTACCAAAACACGTCCGCAATGCTCGCAAATAGCAATTTTCTTGCGGGTACGGATATCCATTTGGCGCTGTGGTGGTATTTGGTTAAAGCAACCTCCACAAGCATCGCGTTGTACCGTTACCACGGCCAAACCGTTGCGCGAACTGCTACGAATGCGGTGGTAGGCCGTAAGCAAGCGCTCTTCGATGTGCTTTTCTGCCTTTTTAGAATTCACGATCAAATCTTGCTCTTCCTTTTCGGTCTCTGCAATGATGCCGTTTAACTCTGTTTTTTTATTGTCCAAATCCTTCTTGCGTCCAGCTAATTCATCGCTCAAGCGCTGCAATTCGCTGCTGCGCTGCTCGATTTGTACGTTGAATTCACGGATTTTTTTCTCTGCAATTTGAATTTCGAGGCCTTGGATTTCCACTTCTTTAGAAAGGGCATCGTATTCGCGGCTGTTTTTAACTCCCATGAGCTGTTGCTCATATTTGGTTTTCAGGGCATTGGCATCCTTGATGAAAGCTTGCTTTTCGCCGATTAATTTTTTCAGGGCGTTGAGGTCCTCATTGTATTTCTCAAGACGGGTTTCTAAGCCGATGATCTCATCTTCCAGGTCATTCACTTCCATCGGCAATTCGCCGCGAAGAGTGCGTAGTTGGTCAATTTTAGTGTCGATCTGCTGGAGCAGATATAGCGAGCGAAGTTTTTGTTCGATGGTACTTTCCATGCTGCTTATAAGTAGTTAACTGGATTCGTATTCGTTTCCGAAATTAAGACCGCAAAGTTAGTGAAATTTTCGCTTAAATAGTTCGCTATTAAATCCTTTGTGAACTGTTCGGTTTCGTAATGGCCAAAATCGGCCAGCAGTATGCGGCCATCTGCTTCAAAAAACTGGTGGTATTTGTGGTCGGCGGTAAGCAGCACCTGTGCCCCGGCTTGCAAAGCATCGGGTAGCAAAAAGGAGCCCGATCCGCCGCATAGCGCGACTTTATGGATGTTTTGGCCGGTAAACGGACTGTAGCGGACGATGCCACCGAAGCATTTTTTGGCCATCTTTAGGAAGTCGATTTCGGTCATTGGTACCGGCAATTCACCTACCATGCCCGCCCCATACTCGTTGGTGAGATTCTCCAAAGCCAGGAGGTTATAGGCCACTTCTTCGTAAGGATGGGCGGCAAACAGCGCCTTCAGCACCGCCGCTTTTTTCCAATGCTCCAAAACCACTTCAATGCGCACCTCTGCTTCTTGCTGCAACGTACCCACTGTGCCAGAAAAAGGCTGTGCCCCTACTTGCGGCTCAAAAGTACCTATACCTGTACTGTTGAAGCTGGCGCGGTAATAGTTACCTAAACGACCAGCACCTGCAGCAAAAAGTGCCTCCCGCACCTCATCAGCTTGTGCCTGTGGTACAAAAGTGATGAGTTTTAGCAGCACTTTAGCCTTGGGCTGTAGAATACGGCTGTTTTGTAAGCCCAACAGCTTGGCCATGTGGGCACTTACTCCTGTATGTATGTGGTCGAGGTTGGTGTGGATGGCATACAGGGCTACATCGGCCTGGATGGCTTTGATAACGCACCGCTGTATCCAATTGGCGCCCGTGAGGCGTTTGAGCTTACCAAAAATAATGGGATGGTGACTCACGATCACATTGCAGCCCTTGGTCAGGGCTTCGTCGATAACGGCTTCGGTGAGGTCGAGACTCACCAAAACGCCCTTTATTGGCTGCTGCGGATTTCCTACGAGCAAGCCGCTGTTGTCGTAATCCTCTTGCAATGCAGGTGGGGCACAGGCCTCCAAAGACTCGCAAAGCTGACCTATGGTAATTGCTTTTTGATCAATACCTTGTTCCATCCTCAAATATACTTGCCTTCTTCACCAAACATTCGGTCAAGTTGAAAATATTCTTTAGTTTCGAGGGTCTAATTGTTAGGGTGAAAAAATATTGGCTTCTTCCGTTGTCTTGGTTGTATGGCGCCGTTACAAGCGTACGTAATTTACTTTACGATTTGCAGTTGCTAAAATCGCATGCCTTTGATTTGGCTGTGGTTAAAATCGGCAATTTGAGCGTCGGCGGTACAGGCAAGACCCCACATACCGAATTGGTGGCAGCAATGTTGGCTGAGGCTTTTCCTGCGGTGGCCATTTTGAGTCGAGGGTATATGCGCAATACCAAAGGCTTTCGGCTGGCCGGTGAGGGCGACAATGCCGATACTTTGGGCGATGAGCCATTTCAGATGCACCTCAAGCTACCCGATGTGCAGGTGGCGGTATGTGCCGACCGCAAAGCAGGCATCGATCAGCTTTTGGCCCACAATCCCTTGCTCAGCGCCGTGGTGCTCGACGATGGATTTCAGCACCGCAAAGTAAAGGCTGGTCTCAATATTTTATTGAGCGATTACAACGAACCCTTTTACAGCGACCAGCTTTTACCTGCAGGGCGGTTGCGGGAGCATCGTTCGGCCTACATGCGCGCCGATCTGATTATTTTTACCAAAGCCCCAAGAGTGGTTAATTTGTACGACAAAAAATTTGTGTACACCAAAGTCAAGCCCACTGCCAGTCAACAAGTCATTTTTTCGCACATCCGTTATGGTGACCCCGTGTTCGTGGAGCCCTTTGCTGACCAGCTGCTAGGTAAACATTTGCAAGTGCTGTTGGTAACGGGCATTGTAAATGCCCAGCCCATAACCGAAATGCTAGAGCGAAAAAGCGTGCGATACGCCCATTTGGAGTACCGCGATCACCAGCGGTATGGTCAAAAACAACTCTCAGAAATTGCTGAGGCCTTTGCTCAGCTTGCTGGTGACAACAAAGTAGTGATTACTACAGAGAAGGACTTCGTTAAACTCCGTGAATACAGCGCTTGGTTCGAGGAAAACCAAATTCCGTTGGCCTATCTGCCGATAGAAATTGGATTTGACGAGCAGGACCGCGCCATTTTTATATCGATCATAGAAACTTATGTTAAGCAATATCAAAGAAACCGTTGATTACCTCCGCGAGCGCATCAAAAACACCCCCAGTACGGGCATCATTTTAGGTACTGGTTTGGGCTCACTGGTAAACGAGGTGGAAATTGCACATCAGTTTGTTTATTCCCAAATACCCCATTTTCCCATCAGCACCACGGAGAGTCACCGCGGGCGCCTCATTTTTGGCAAGCTCAAGGGTAAAGAGGTGGTAGTCATGCAAGGCCGTTTTCATTATTACGAAGGCTACAGCATGCAGCAAGTTACTTTCCCAGTACGGGTGATGCATTATTTAGGTGTAAAAAACCTGCTCGTTTCAAATGCTTCGGGTGGCTTAAACCCGGCGATGAAAGTTTCTGATTTGATGATTCTCACCGACCACATCAACCTGCTGCCCGAAAACCCGCTGCGTGGCTTGCACATTGCCGATTTTGGACCACGTTTTCCGCAAATGAACGAGCCTTACGACAAAAACATGATTGCCAAAGCACTCGACATTGCCGCCGCAAGTGGCTTGAAGGTGCATACGGGCGTTTATGTGGCGGTGCAGGGGCCTGTCCTCGAAACTCCTGCCGAATATGAATATTTACGCCGTATTGGTGGCGATGCCGTGGGCATGAGCACCGTGCCCGAGGTGATTGTAGCGCGACAGATGGGCATGCCTTGTTTTGCTATTTCGGTGATTACTGATGAAGGCTTTCCAGAATCGCCTGAGGCTGTAACCATCGAGAGTATTGTTGCGGCTGCGCACAAAGCCGAGCCCCACATGACCCACATCATGGGCGAATTGGTAGCCACCCTTTCATAAAGCAGATGCGGCGGTTGTTGCTTTTATTTGGTATGCTGCTGCTCGCGTTCGGGGGCTTTGGTGGAAGTCAGACGTGGGCACAAGTAGACAGCTCTGCGCTTTTCGAAAAAACATTGAGCTTGCGGCCTTACCACACCCGTAATTTTAGTTTCGATACCACCCTCTACCATAAATCTGATACGGCTTTGTACCGGGTTTGGATGTACGACCCTGCTTTGCGCGACCAGCAACATGCTTATTTAGGGGTTTTGGGGTCAGCTGCAAGGCCACTTTTACTCCATACAGGTGCTTTTAAACCCTTCCAATTAGGTTTTAATCAGTATGATGTTTACCGCTTTGATGCTGTTAATCGGCCATATTGGAACGTAAGTGCGCCGCTTACCGACTTTGAATTTAGCTCAGGTGGAGGCAACAACCAGCAGTATTTTAAGTTGTTTCACACCCAAAACATCGGCAAAACGGTGAATATTGGGGCCGAATATCGGCTCATGAGTACCGACGGCTTTTACCAGGAGGCCACCATGAACAACCGCAATTTGTCGTTGTTTGGCTCGATGGTTTCGCCGCGCAAGCGTTACGCCTTGCATGCCAATTATACCACCAACAACAACCTCAACGAGCAAAATGGCGGCATTACGCCGGGGAAACTGTTTGACTCGCGTGTGTTATTTAATCCTCTCGGCGTGCCCGTGAACCTGGTTGGTGCCCAGTCGCGGTTAAACGACCGAAATTTATACGCAGAACAGCAGTTTAGACTCAGTGGTGCCGACAGTTCGTTTACCGGTATCGCCGTTTTTCACCGTATTCACTACCAGCGGCAGTACTATAACTACCGGCACCGTGCTGCTACCAGCGACTTTTATCCTGCCATTTTCAACGATTCGCTCGGCACCTTCGACTCCACTGCGAGCCGCAGTATGCACAACAGTGTGGGACTGCGATCGCTCGCTTTACTGGGGCCCTGGCAATGGGAAGTAGCCTTGCACCAGCAAACAGCGGAATTGCGTACCGATAGTTTTTCGGTGCAGCGCCAAAACCTGGCCTGGATTTCGGCGGTGAGCACGTATAAAATCGCGGCGCCCTTGCAAATATCAGTGGCGGCCGACTACGTTTTTGCAAATGCTTTACAGCGTAACACCCACCATGTAGAAGCAAGCGTGGCGTACGAGCCGAGCAAAAATTTAGGGCTAAATATTCGTGTTTTAGACCAAAGCCAGAACCCAGGCTGGGTTTCACAGCGTTTTAGCGGCAACCACCAGCAGCAGTTCAACAACTTTAATGCTGTGCAAGAGCGCGCCCTCGAATTAGCGGTCGATTTGCCCATGCTACAGCTCAACGCAAGCACCCGCAACATCCGAAATTTTGTGTATTTTGATGCTTTAGGTGCCGCCCAGCAATATACCCCTGCGGTGGAGGTGCTGCAGCTGGGCTATGCTTCGAAGTTGAAGTTGTGGAAATTTACCCTCGAAATCCAGCATGGCTGGCAGTGGGGCATGGAAGGCCCCGTGCGTGCGCCGCGCTTCTTCAACCGCGATTTGTTGAGCTTTGGGCATAAATTCAAAGCTGGCTGGGAATTGCAATTGGGCACCGAGTTCAGGTTTCAAAGCAGCTACCTTGCCCCTGGCTACCGCCCTGAAATTGGGCAATTTGTGGTGCAAGACAGTCTGCAAGCCGGCGGCGCGCCTATTTTCGACCTTTTTGCCGCCATCAAGGTAAAGCGTACCCGTATTTTTGTGAAGTTTGAGCATGCCAACCAAGGTTTCCCAGTATCAAATTTTTACATGGTACCGTTGTATCCAATGTATGACAGGGCGTTTAGGTTTGGGTTGACCTGGGCTTTTTACAATTAGGAGGGACCGTAATTGCGCTTCGATTGCTTCGTCGAACTCAGCGACTGGCGATGGGTTCAGCGACTGGCGGTAAGATTAGCGAGGGGATTCAAAAGCAAGGACATCGTAAACAATGTCCTTGCTCTGTTTAGTGCTCTGGCTCTTTGGTGTACTTGGTTAACACGTAAACAAACGCGCCCAATACCAATACTGCAAAAATTATCCAACCAATCATATTCGAATTTTCGACCAAGATAAGGAAGCCCGTGCAAATACTGCATGGCTTTCTCAGGAAAATGCGACCAAAGCGTTGTTTTTGACATTATAGACACGTGCTTCACCTTCTTGCTATTACCCTTACCCCTTTATGAATGGAGCCACACGCGCTGGGCATCGGCATGCGCTCCGAGGCGGTGAGTTATGTACTTAGCCAACTGTTAGGGGTGATGCAAATCTGCATGGATATCCTAATCCCAAAAGATTGGTAGTGACCTATTTATCGGATAATTTGATTTTTTGAAAAGAGTAAAGATCTGGCTATATTTGTATTAACTCATCAAAAATGTCAACAGCTGAACTCAATAAAAAGAAACTTGACTTGATTGCTTGGATAAACAGGCTTTCAGACGAGCATGTGATTGAGTTTTTGGACGGTTTAAAAGCTTCTGAAACGAGATCAGATTGGTGGGATGACCTTTCAATGACTCAACAGCAGATGATTAAAAGCGGTATGAAGGATGTTGAAACTGGCAATGTGCTTTCATCCTCGCAATTTTGGAATGCACTAAAAAATAGCTGAGAAAAAAAGTTTGGCCATTGAATATTCAAAGCATTCACTCAATAGTGCTGCAGAGATAGTTGCTTATCTAAGAAACAAATTCTCACAGAAAGAAATCGACGCTTTTTATCAGGCTTTAGAAGATTTCGAGAAAATCATCTCTTTGTATCCCACACTATACAATCAATCGAATCAAATGAAAGTTAGAAGAGCTGTTTTGAACAAAGTTCTTTCCGTTTATTACACGTCCAGTGAAAGCAAAATAAGTATCATAGACATCCACGACAATCGTTGGGACTTCAACAAAAGAATAAAATAGAGCACCACCCCTAACACGCGTTTGGCTGCAATGGGGGTTTGAGTGCTAAAGCCAAACCTTTTCGTACTTTAGTACATCGTGCTGGCAATCATTGTAGTGCTCCTTATCCCCCACCGCGTCAAGCGCGAGAACGTTAGGTAATTCCCTCAAAAATATCGAAAAACGAATGGCCATATTACCAAAATTTGGTAACTTTACTGAAAATGTATAAATCATGGGAAGAAACACATCTATATCATTAGGTAATCATTTTGAAAGCTTTGTAGAATCAACAGTTTCCAATGGTCGTTTCAATAATGCTAGTGAAGTGGTACGCGCAGGACTTCGACTTTTGGAAGAAGAAGAAAATCGCATACTCGTTTTGCGTAATGCAATCCGTGAAGGTATTGAAAGCGGTCGCGCTATCGATTTTGAACCAAAAAAACACTTAGAAACTCTGAAGTCAAGAAAAAGAAATGGCTAAGTTCTACTTAACCAACAAGGCCGTTGAAGATTTAGGCGACATTTGGAATTATACAGTTGATAATTGGTCTGAGAATCAAGCAGAACTATATTATGCTTTACTAATCGATTCTTGTCAAGAAATAGCTCATAAACCTAAACTAGGAAAATCATACGAAGTAGTTGAAAAAAATGTTCTAGGTTTTAAAACTGGACAACACGTAATATTTTACAGAATCGTAACTGACAAGGAAGTCGAGATTGTCAGAATATTGCACGGGATGATGGATATGAAGAACCAGCTATAACACGCATTTTTCTGCAATAGGGGTTTTAGTGCTAAATTAAAACCTTTTCGAACTTTAGTATATCGTGCTGGCAGTCATTGTGGTGCTCCTTATCCCTACTGCGCCAAGCCCGAAGACCTTATAGGCTAGTGAAAAAAATCATTAACTTTGAAATATGAAGAAAGAAACCGTCTTGCAAGCGATTAATGAATTCCCTAAAGAAGTGAATTTGAATGCTCTATTCGAACAGCTCATCGTGAAGGAAAAAATTGAAAAAGGCTTACTTCAAATAGAAAATGGCCAAACTGTGACACACGCAGATGTGATAGCTCATTTCAATAAAAAATGGCTGAAATAACATGGTCTAAACTGGCTTTAGACGACTTGGACAGTATTCACGATTACATTGCCAAGGAATCTCCCTTTTAGGCTCAAAAAACGATTGAAGAATTTATTGAAAGGGTTTCAGTGCTTGCCACATACCCAGAAATAGGACGTGAGGTTCCTGAATATATTCGAAAGGACATTAGAGAACTCATAGAAGGTATTTCAGGATATTTTACAAGATCAACAAGAATAGCATTTCAATAATCCGGGTTCATCACGCAACTCGAAACATTACAAGAAGAAAAAGGGGCACCAGCCAATAACACACGTTTGGCTGCAATGGGGGTTTGGTGCTAAATTGAAACCTTTTCGTATTTTAGTATATCGTGCTGGCAATCATTGTAGTGCTCTTTATCCCCCACTTCGCCAAGCGCCAAATCGTTAGGGCTTATTTTAGAAAAAAGACACAATGCACTACAACGACAAAAATTTCAGACCGATTAGCAATACCGAAAACGGAGAAACTTCAAACAAAACTCTTTTTCATTACAAGCAAGTCGGAAATATTCTAACCTCTGAATATTCAGGTGGAAAGATTAAATCTGGACATCTAATTGGTTTGGTTGACCATTTAGGAAATATAAATATTCGTTATCACCACGTAAATGACAAAGACGAATTGATGACAGGGATTTGCATTTCAAAGCCAGAAATTCTTGAAAATGGGAAAATTCGTCTTCACGAATTTTGGGAATGGACCTCGGGAGATAAATCAAAAGGAACATCAATAATTGAAGAACTATAAACTAAAATACAATGGCACACGAGCACAACTACAAACTGACTGCGGTATGGACAGGGAACAAAGGTGACGGAACTAAAAATGCACGAACCTATGACCGTAGCCACACAG
>CAMCHJ010000010.1 GCA_945874665.1 Chitinophaga pinensis
GCTGCTTTCCTTGTTTATAAATGGTATCCAGTATGTCAATGAACTTATCTCTCTTCAAGATCTCTTCAATCTCCAAAATCCCCCTCTCCAATCCCAACTCCCGACCATCTGTCGTTCGAAGCGGCTGCAAAGGTACAATTTTTAATTTCTAATAAGCAAACTATTTATTTAAAAACTTTTTGCTGTTTGATGTGTGAGAACGCCCTTTCGTTAAGGGACTACAAAGGTAAGGCAACTTCTTTCAAAAACAAGCCTAGCACCGAAGAAAAAGGCATAATAAACGCAACTGCTGCGGATACTGCTGAAAACCAAATAGGTTATGACAGCACTAAAACTGTCCTATTGAGAGCATTACTAAGGTACAGGCAGGAAAAGCCTCCACTCCAACCGCCTCAAGCGCTTGCATAAAGGGCAAATTTTCGGTGCCAGGATTAAAAATTACCCGCTTGGGTCTCAATAAAAAGATCAAATCCTTGTAATTTTCCTGGTGCGACGGGTTAACATACAAGGTTATGGTATGAACTTCGGCATGATTTGCTGGCAGCTCCCTGTAGATAGGCTGCCCATTCACCGCTCCTTCTTGCTTGCCCAACATCAAAATTGGATAGCCCGCTTCCATTAACCGCAAGGCCGCCATATTACTATAACGCTGTGGTTGCTCTGATGCTCCTATAATAAGTGTGGTCATGCGTTCATATACTTAACAGCGGCCAAAGCCGAAAGTTCTCCATCAATGGCTGCGCTTACAATACCACCAGCATAGCCAGCGCCTTCGCCCACGGGAAAAAGATTTTGAATTTGTGGATGAGCGCGCGTTGTCGGGTCGCGGGGAATACGGACGGGAGAGGAAGTCCTGCTTTCTGGCCCTACCAAAATCGCTTCATTGGTAAAATAGCTCGGCATGCGTTTGCTTATTTCTCGCAAAGCTTCGGCCACGCGTCGTTCAATAAAACGCGGAAAGACCTGATTGAGTTCAACCGACTTCACCCCCGGCCGATAAGAGCAATCTGGCAAATCGGTCGACAAGCGGCCATTCACGAAGTCGAGCATGCGTTGACCCGGTGCAATCTGTGCCCCGCCGCCTAACTCCCAAGCCCTGCGTTCAATGCTTTGTTGCAGCCGCAGCATGCCCAAGGCATTGCTACCCCCTGCCAGCGCATCTCCTAATTGGAGCTCCACTACAAAGCCGGAGTTGGCAAACGGATTGTTTCGTTTGCTGGGCGACCAGCCATTGGTTACGATTTCTTCATTATCGGTTGCGCAGGGAGCGATGATGCCTCCTGGACACATGCAAAAGCTGTAAACGCCCCTGCCCTGCGCCTGTTGCACGATGCTGTAGCTCGCCGGTGGCAGATAATCGCCACGCGAATCGCAATGGTACTGCAGCTTGTCGATGAGCTGCTGCGGATGCTCCACCCGCACGCCAATGGCTAGTGGTTTTGCCTCTATATATATATGTGCCTTTTCAAGCATCTCAAAAACATCGCGGGCAGAGTGGCCGGTGGCCAGCAATACCGATTTTACCGGCATGCGCGTGCCACCTTGCAGCTGCAGTGCGCTGATGCGGTCACTACTACATTCAAAAGCCGTTACTCGAGTGCCAAAATGAATCTCTCCCCCGCAACTCAAAATAAACTCCCTTATTCTCTCAATAATACTTGGCAGTTTATTGGTGCCAACATGCGGGTGTGCATCCAGCAAGATGGCATCAGGTGCGCCAAACCAAACCAATTGCTGCAATACCTTCCGCACATCACCGCGTTTTGAAGCTCGGGTATATAATTTACCATCCGAATAAGTACCCGCACCCCCTTCTCCAAAGCAATAATTTGAATCGGGGTCCACCAAGCCATCGCGGGTGATGCGTACGAGATCGCGGCGGCGGTCGCGTACCGACTTACCCCTTTCGAGCATTACCGGCTTTTTACCTTCAGCAATGCAGGCCAGTGCGGCCCAGAGCCCACCTGGTCCCGCCCCTATTATATGCACCTCTTCGGCAGCGCCTACCTGCTGTGCTGGCTGCTCATAAGGAAGGTCTGCACCATCCGCTGGCACTACCAGCACCCGCACCTTCACTGTTCGACCGCGGGCATCAATGCTACGCCGATAAAGACGAAAGCTCCTGTTAGGTCCAAAAGGCGGGTTTTGGACCAGATATTCAGCTAACGCAACTTCATCAAAAGCCACTTCGGGCGAAAGTACGAGTTCTTTTTGCTCCATGATGTTGATAAGGAGGTGGTTATAAACAGCTTATCCACCAAAAAGGAGAGGCTGTAGATAAGTCCACCAAAAGCGAAGATACAGGCTTGCTTGCTGAATGAAAACGGTGGGAAGATATTTACTGGCTTTTTGTTGGTAGGTGGGGCAAAAGGGCGGTAATATTGCAGTTATGGAAGAGCGCAATATGCCGATGGCCGTCACCTCATCGGTTGGAAATAGAAAAACACGGATTCCCGACAGTCATTCAGTGAGTGCAGGCAAGCTGCCACCCCAAGCTATTGACTTGGAGGAAGCGGTTTTAGGGGCTTTGATGCTTGAAAAAGAGGCTTTGTCGCAGGTTATCGACATCCTCCAGCCGACTGTTTTTTACGTAGAGAAGAACCAGCACGTTTTTCGCGCGATCCAAAAGTTGTTTGAACAATCAAAGCCTGTTGACCTATTAACGGTTACCCAAGAGTTGCGCCAACTTGGCTTGTTGGAGAAAGTAGGCGGGGCTTTTTACATTGCTGAGCTCACCAACCGGGTGGCTTCAGCGGCAAATATTGAATTTCATGCCCGTATTTTATTAGAGAAATACATTTTGCGCGAATTGGTGCGCATTTCAAGTGACATCACCAAGCAGGCATTTGAAGAAACCACCGACGTATTTGAGCTGCTCGACAAAGCCGAAACAGACTTGTTTGCGGTGGCTGAGCAAAACATCCGCCGAAACAGCGAAGGCATGAGTACCCTTGTAGCCAAGGCTATCAAGGAGATTGAGGCCATTGGCCAGCAGGAAGAAGGACTTTCGGGCGTGCCATCGGGCTTTACCGATATGGACCGCATAACCAACGGCTGGCAGCGCGGCACCTTAAACATCATAGCTGCCCGTCCTGCCATGGGTAAAACCGCCTTTGTATTGAGCTTGGCCCGCAATGCTGCGGTTGATTTCAAAAAAGGCGTTGCTTTTTTCTCCCTTGAAATGGGCGCCATCGAATTGGTAAATCGTTTGATTTCGGGAGAAGCCGAGATCGAAGCTGAAAAAATCAAGAAGGGCAAACTTGAGGCACACGAATGGACCCAGCTCAACACGCGGGTGGCGCGCTTATCACAAGCCCCTTTCTTTATAGATGATACCCCACAGCTTACGTTGTTTGAATTGCGAGCCAAGTGCCGCCGTTTGAAAGCGCAGCACGATATCCAAATAATCATTATCGACTACCTGCAGTTGATGAGCGGCGGTCCAGAGAACGCCGGCGGCAACCGCGAACAAGTAATTGCCAGTATTTCGCGCGGCCTCAAGGCCCTTTCTAAAGAGCTTAGCGTTCCTGTGATTGCGCTCTCGCAGCTCAGTCGCGCTGTTGAAACCCGTGGTGGCGATAAAAAGCCACAGCTTTCCGACTTACGCGAATCGGGTTCTATCGAACAAGACGCCGATATGGTGATGTTTATATACAGGGCCGACTACTATGGTCTCGAGCCTGATGTGCCTGGCTCATCTCAAATCATCATTGCCAAGCATAGAAATGGCCAAACGGGCGAAGTAAATCTGAGGTTCGTAGATAAGTATGCCAAATTTGTAAATCTCGAAACGGACTTCAGTGCTTTTGGCACGCCGTCACCTATTCCTTATGGTGGATTTGGCGGCAGCGACCAGCAAGCCAATGTACGGGTGATGCCTTCGAAAATGAATAACTTCGGCAACGAAGAGGCACCGTTTTAAGTTATTGCCGTGCTGCCTTTAAGCCATCAGCTGCCGGTAGACTGGCAAGTAGCTATGGCGCCCGCCTTCAAATATTCCTCTTTTGTGCAGCTTGAGCAGCGTTTGGCGGCAGCGCAAGCCGCAGGTGAAATCATTTACCCTGCAGCAAAGGATATTTTTAAGGCCTTTGCATGCTGCGCTTTAAAGGATGTAAAAGTTGTGATCTTAGGCCAAGACCCATATCACGGACCAGGCCAAGCCCATGGGTTGAGCTTTTCGGTGCCCGATGGCGTGGCTTTTCCACCATCATTAAGTAATATTTTTAAAGAACTAGAAAGCGATTTGAGCATTGCCTCACCGGCTTCAGGCAACCTTGAACGTTGGGCTTCACAGGGCGTTTTGCTGCTTAACAGCATCCTTACGGTAAAAGCGCATGCAGCAGGATCACACCGCCAATGGGGTTGGGAAGATTTTACCGATGGGGTGCTAAAAACGATTAGCGCGCAGCAAGGTCCTGTGGTATTTATGCTTTGGGGCAACTATGCCATACAGAAGGCCCCCTTCATAGACCAAAGCAAACACCTTATTTTAACCGCTCCTCACCCCTCTCCACTTTCCGCTTACAAGGGATGGTGGGGCAGCAAGCACTTCTCTCAAACAAACAAATGGCTGATCAACCAAGGTCAAACAGCCATTGTATGGTGAGCGATCTGGACTTATAAATTCACTGTTTAATCCGCTTTCTCCTTTGGCTTGCGCATTCCAAACACCAGATTGGCACCCAGGCGAATATTAAAGGAAGATACATTTCCCTGGTTATTCAAAGCCAGGAGGTTATCAGCAACCGTGTAAATTTGTAGTGGACCTAGATTAACAGCTAAGGCACCGCCCAAATTGTCGAAAGTGCCTTGGGACAACGTGTAATTACCACGCAAGAATAGAACATTCCAGATTTTGAACTGTGCAAAGGCTGTAAATGCATCGAAAGTTTGGTTGAAAGAGAGGTTTCTAGAATAAATACCCCCAACAAAAGTATTCGGCAATAATTCGTAAGAAGCACTTAGGATGTAACGCGAATTCATCCGTGTGGTAAACGTCTTACCAGCCTCTTCTTGGATATTCAAGCCGCTCAATAAAGAATCGGTGATGCCATCAAAAGGACCAGCGCCGCCATCTTCACCTACCGTGATTTGACCGCCTCGGTAAGTGAATTCGTTTTCATCGCTTACATAGCTTGTCAGGTCTTCAGACCAATTAATGCTACCTAAATCCGTGGCGCTAAATGAAAGCACTAGTTTCTTGATGGGCTTGTAGGTAAACCCTAAATCAAAAGCAAGACCCATATTACCAGTCATAGGCACCCAGTCGTTTACGTTTATGCCCGGCGCCAACGCTCTTAAGCTATCACCACCAAAAATACCCAGTGATTGATCTAAGCGTGCCAAGCCAGACGTATTATAGCGCAAACCGCTGGTAAGACGCACACTGTCTGAATCCCAGTATATTTTGCCACGGGCATATTCTGTGCTTGTGGCAACAAGGCCATTGATCAATTTCACACGACCACCAACAGACCACTTGTCATTGATTTCACGGCCAAAACCCACATGATAGGCTACATAGCTTTGTATGTTTAGGCTTATATCATCCAACACAATAGGATTGCTTTGAAAATAATCCGTGGTGCCTTCCTGCGCCAAGCGCAACAAATCAACAGGGAGCCGTACGCCTGTTTGCAAGCCTTGGTAAACACCTAAGCTGATAAAATTCTTTTTCTTAATTCGAAAACCGATTTGGAAAAGCTCTGATTGTTGTTCAATGTTGAAGCCGAAGGTGCCTCCTGGTCTTTCATTATAAAGTTTGCTAAAATCAAGCATTGACTTGTCCTTATTCGACACAGTATCACGAACCACCTTGATAACATCATCCAATACAAAAGTAGGGTTCCAATAATTCACATATACGCTGGGCAGGGCGATAAAGAACCGCGACTGAGGCAATATGCCAGGATTCGTATAATTTGACTGAGGCACACCTGTAAATTGGTGCATCCCTAAGTTGAACTGAGCACTGCTCGCAAACGACATGGCCATCAGTAGGGTGCCAAGAATATATTTTCTCATAGTTTGTGTGGTCATGTTAATTGCCAATTAAGTCGCTAGCCTTTACCGTTGCCTCTAAACCAAGCTTCATAATGAGGTCGTAATCGGTATAAATTTTCACCACTTGGCGCTGCCCGCCTGGAAGCGCAGCTGTGCTCATGCCCAATCTCAAAGCTATTTTTTTTGCCCTTCGTATCTCAGGCATTGCTGCTCGCGTGAGCACTACTTCTGAAGTGCTGTTGTTGGCAGCAGTTACGCGGCCATTGGCATCCACTTGTGCTGCAAACACCAGTGGCGCATCTAATGTAAGCATCGGTGCATCCGTTGAGTCAAGAAAAACAAGCCCCACATCCAAGTCAAATGGAAACCTATTCACACTTTTAAAACGCAACTTTGCTTCTAAAATATTGCTCAAAATGCTAGCATCAAAATCAATGGTATCCCCAAATCCAATGCCATTGGCACTTAATTCAAAAGGCAAATCCGCCTCCAGCCCGATTTTTATGCCACTCGCGCTGGTAATAAAATTAGCTCCTTGGTTGCCATTAGGATTAAGAACGATCAAACCACCTGTGGTCAAGGTATCTGGAGGTAAACTCAGCAGCTGTGCGAGCTGTGAGTTCAGGTTGTTGTAAGTCAAGGAGCCAGAAGCCGTATTACCTGGCACTGTTGGATAAGGCATGATTTGGGCTGGTGCATTTAAACTAACCGCTTGGCCCGCAATTGTCCGTCCTTCCATATCGAGGGTGAGCTGAATGGGCGCGCCAATAGAATTGGAAATGTTTAAATCGATATTTGGGTTTGCCAAGAAAATGCTGCCTCCCAATTCTTTTAAGAAGGAGAGATTTAAGTCCAGACTACTCTCATCGATTTGAATGGTTTTTTGCCCGAAATATCCTCTCACTACATTAAAAGCAATGTTATTAATGCCGTAAGAAACCGTTAATTGGTTGGAAGAATCAATGGGCTGCAATGTTCCAGAACTAACCAAAGCCGCTTTTACAATCACTGGCAAAATATTAAAGGCTTGTTGCGGGTCGGTGGTTAAATCAAGTATGGCACCAGCGAGACTAATTGATTCGTTTGTAGTGGCATTTGGCAAGATATTAATGATGCGCTGTATAGGCACATTATTAACACTGATGGCTGGTAAGCTGAGATCAATACGAATGGGCTCTGAAATGGTAGACACAAAAGCAAAGTCGATTGAACCTGATGTCAAGTCAATCTGATAAAGCTCTTCGTTATCACCTGGTGCAAAATCAACGCGATTGGTGTCTGCACTAAAATCTTGTGAAGGGATAATTACTACGCCATTGACTACTTCTAAAGTATCTCCAGCCATGCCAATGGTTAAAGCCTGCGTGGTATTCATCAATACCGTATTTGGAGCAGTGCCGGCAGAAGATATTTTAGTGATGCCAAAATCAATGGTATTTGACATGGTTTTGCCTGCCAAAACAATAGACCGTACCTGCGAAGTGTTTGGCAAAATGTTACCGAATCGGGCCACTCCCAATGGCGTAGTTGCCCCAGTAGTTCTCAATTCCAAGACAACCGAATCTAAGGTTGTTGGATAACCGTTATTTAAAGTGATGTTTAGAGCGCCTCTTGAAAAAGTAACTTGTGCAAAATCGTTGATTACAGGCAAGGTATATATCCCTCCACTTTGTACTGGAATGGGCGGAAACGGGGTAGGAATGCCTAGAGCTATGGCCTGGTTAATCGCACTTGCGGTAACCGGACTTAAATTTCCAACGAGCTGTCCTAATGAAACCGTTTGTGAACTACCAAAATTACCAATGGCCAATGCCCCTAACTTCAACTGCTGGCTAGAAGGGGCTTGAGCTGGTATTTGTAAGATATCACCCACACTTTGCTCAGCAATACTGTCGTTTCGAAAAACAATTTTGATAGAACTATCTGGATTAATAGTTAGCGTGCTGTCGGCTTTCAACAAATTACCCAGCGTAATATTGACTGTTGCGATGGGGACACCAAAACCCGGTTCCCAATCAGGTTTCATAAAGTTATTTGGATTGTATTTGTCTTTTAGACAGCCGCTTAATGTCAATACCCCTGCTAACAAGAGCATACTTGACTTCAAGAATGAAGTATATTTTGGTTTCATAAGCTTAGTTTCGCTTAAATTTGTATTCAAACATACGATTTGAGGCGCGAGCCGCCAAAAATCAGATAACAAAAAACCGAATAATACTGCAATGTGGGTATATATCCCCGATTAAGTTATGATGAAGTTCTTAAACGCCATGCTTTTGGCTCTTGGCATCGGTTTGGGTGCGTTTGGTGCCCATGGCCTGCGACCACTCTTGGCAGCAAGATCTATGGAAGTATATGAAACAGCTGTTTTTTACCTCATTACCATGGCACTTGGCTTGTTCTGGATGAAAGACCAAAAAGGTCCTGCCCGTTTACTTCTCACAGGCATCCTGCTGTTTTCTGGCTCTTTGTTCTTGTTAAGCACCGCAAGCTTGCATGGCCTCCCTGTACGGTGGCTTGGACCCGTTACGCCTATCGGCGGACTTTGTCTCATGGCAGGCTGGGTTTGGTTCGGATTGGGCCAACTCCCTACTAAAAAAAGCTAAAAGCACCTTTGAAACAGGATTATTACCTAAATTCGACCTTTTACCGAACGCTATTGCATGGATCTTCTGTCGAAAAGAATCACGGAACTCACTGAGTCACAAACCCTCGCCATGGCAGCTCGCAGTCGCGAACTAGCCGCCAAAGGCATCGATGTTATCAATTTAAGTCTAGGCGAGCCCGATTTCCTCACGCCCGAGCATGTACGAGAGGCGGGCAAGCAGGCTATTGACCAAGGTTACTCCTTTTACACACCGGTGGCAGGTTATCTGGAAACGCGGGAGGCCATTGTAACCAAGTTGCAGCGCGACAACGGCTTGCACTACACGGCCGATCAAATTGTAACCAGCACGGGGGCTAAGCAATCCATCATCAACCTACTTTTGTGTTTGCTGGACCCTGGTGATGAAATCATCATTCCCACCCCCTATTGGGTAAGTTACCTCAGCATGGTACAATTAGCTGAAGGCAAAGCGGTATTGGTACCTGCCGGCGTAGATCAAGATTTCAAAATCACCCCTGCCCAACTTGAAGCCGCCATCACCCCCAAAACAAAAGCTTTTTTATTTTCCTCGCCTTGTAATCCTACTGGTTCGGTATATACAAGGAGTGAATTAGAAGGACTCACTGCTGTTTTTGAACGCCATCCCCAAATCACGGTCATTTCCGACGAGATTTACGAATACATCAATTTTGAAGGCAAGCACGAAAGCATCGCTGCCATCGGACAGATGATCAATCGCACCGTAGTGGTGAACGGGTTATCAAAGGGCTTTGCTATGACCGGCTGGCGTTTTGGCTACATTGCCGCACCTCTTGAAATTGCGAAAGCATGTACAAAACTGCAAGGGCAATTCACCAGTGCAACCTCTAGCATTACCCAAAGAGCTGCCATTGCGGCGCTCACTGGTGATCTGGCGCCTACTTACGAAATGCGCGAAGCCTTTCGCAGGCGCCGAGCGCTGGTGTTAGATGGCTTAAGCAAAATTAAAGGACTGCGGTGCAATAAGCCCACTGGTGCTTTTTACGTTTTTCCAGATGTAAGCGGCTTTTTTGGCAAAAAATACGGCGACTACCTGATCAACAATGCCGACGATTTGGCTACCTATCTATTGGTAGAAGGCCACGTAGCTGTGGTAACTGGCGAAGCATTTGGGGCGCCTGATTGCATTCGCTTATCCTACGCCACCAGCGACCAAAAGCTCAAAACCGCCATGGAGCGCATGCAAAAAACACTCGGGAACCTTCAATAAAATGACAAAATCGGCTATAGAGGTCTTTTTTAAACAATTACCACAACTCAAAGTGGTAGTGGTTGGGGATGTAATCGTAGATGCCTATGCTTGGGGATTTTCCGAACGGATGTCTCCCGAAGCTCCCGTGCCAGTTTTGCAAATCCGCGAAACCGAATACCGTTTAGGTGGTGCCGCCAACGTAGCCCTCAACTTGCAAGCGCTTGGTGTACAAACCGAGTTAATTAGCGTTTGTGGGGATGATGCCACGGCGGCCCATTTATTCACCGGCTTAAAGCAAGCGAACCTGTCGTCAGACGGAATTGTACGCAGCCAAGATCGCCCTACCACACTCAAGACCCGCATCATGAGCGGCCCACAACAGCTGCTGCGTATTGATGAGGAAAGTTCGTTAGATGTGGATGCTGCTACTTCTGCTCAGTTGCTGCTTGCCGTTGAAAAGGGCTTGAAAGGTGCACAAGCATTAATTTTGCAAGATTACGACAAAGGAGTGCTCAGCAGCAGCAACATCGCTGCCATATTGGCTTTGGCTGATAAAGCTGGGGTTCCAGTGGCTGTAGACCCTAAAAAACAACACTTTTTTGACTATACAGGGGTGGCGTTGTTCAAGCCAAACCTCAAAGAATTGGCCGAAGGTTTGGGGTGCGAGCTTTCTAAAGACCACCTCCCTGCCGTAGAGCAGGCTGCAGCTGCGCTGCAACAACGCCTTGGCACCAAGGCCGTGCTGCTCACCTTGTCAGAAGCCGGCGTGATGTACAGCAGTGTGCATGAAAACGGCCGCCTTCCTGCACATCAGCGCAGCATTGTGGATGTATCCGGCGCAGGCGACACGGTTATTGCCGTAGCAGGTTGCTGCCTAGCCGCCAACTTGCCGCTGCCGATGTTAGCGGCTTTGTCGAACTTGGCTGGTGGACTTGTTTGCGAGTCATTAGGCGTAGTTCCAATAAAAAAAGATAAATTGCTGCACGAAGCGCTTTTAACAATCATAGCTTAAGTGGGACTACTTGCTACTCAGGAAAAATTACTGCTCTTTGTTTACCAAAACAAAGAAGCTGTACTCCGTGGCCTTAGCTGGTTGCGGACAATCGCTAGTTTATTGGCCTTGGCGGTCTTTCTATATTATTACGGCTTCCCACATCCACCAGAGCGCTTAGTACTCCTCGTGGGTGTTACCAAGTCTATTTTCGGGTTTTTCGTCCTCAGCTACATCATACGCGTAATTTTTGCTATTCACTCTTGGCAATACATCCGTAATTCCTTGTTCGAAGCCGCTTTGATTGTGCTGCTGCTGATAGACATTGTGAGTGTTTTTTTATTCGGCTTTAACGCCCTCGAAAATCTATTCCTAAACTTAAACATAGAAAACTTCACCCCTTTCTATATCCTATTCATCCAATCGTACTTATTACTCTTAGTTGGTTTAGAAGTTACAAAAGTAAGCACCAGCATCACCAGCATAAAACTCAAACCCGCCACCACTTTTATCTACTCCTTTTTGTTGCTATTGCTTGTGGGTACGGGCTTACTCATGTTGCCAGAAATGACCACCAAAGGTAGTATACCGTTTATAGATGCCCTTTTTACCGCTGTTAGTGCTGCTTGCGTTACGGGCTTGGCAGTGGTGGATACCCAAACCTACTTCACGTTTAAGGGTCATTTAGTGATTATGCTACTCATTCAACTGGGCGGCATAGGCATCCTTACCTTTGCTACTTTTTTTGCTCTTTTCCTAAAAAAAGGCGTAGGCATTAGTCACCAAGCCATGATCCGCGATTTTATGTCAGAGGATAGCCTATTCAATGCAAAGGGCATGTTGCAGCAGATTGTTATTTTCACTTTGCTCATCGAATGCATCGGCGCCTTTCTCATCTATTTATCTTGGGATGTCAATACGCCGTTTTATGACGATGCCGGAGAAATGATTTTTCAATCGGTCTTTCATTCCATTAGCGCCTTTTGTAATGCCGGCTTTTCATTGATGAGCGGGGGTTTAAACGAAGACTATCTACAAAATGCGTATATCCTCCACATAGTTGTTGGGATGCTGATCATTTTTGGAAGTTTGGGCTTTCCTGCGCTGCGCGATATTTTTGGCATCAACAACATCCGTGCGCGCCTGGCTACACCGTGGAAAAAGTGGAAACTATCGACCCGGATTGCCGTTTGGGCTACTTTTGCCTTGGTGCTTTTTGGGATGGGTGCTTTTTATTTGCTGGAAAGCAATACTGAGATACTTGCGGGGAAAACTGGATTTCAACAGCTTGTGATTTCATTTTTCCAATCAGTAACTACGCGTACCGCTGGCTTTAATACAGTAGATATTGGGGCATTAACTACACCCACCGCCATTCTCTTTATCTTTTTGATGTTTATTGGCGCCTCCAGCGGCTCCACAGGTGGTGGTATCAAAACCAGTACTTTTGTGCTCATACTATTATCGGTAATCACCACCATACGCGGTAAAAAAAGTTTGGAATTGGGCGGCCGTTCTATTTCATTCGACTTGTTGAACAAGGCTTATACGATCTTCATCTTCTCGGCAACGTACATCTTGGTAGGCACCTTCTTCTTGGCCTACTTTGAACCCAAAATGTCAGTACTCGATCTTGTTTTTGAACAAGTTTCGGCTTTTTGTACGGTAGGCCTCACGCGCGGCATCACCCCTGATTTGAGCACGCCTAGTAAACTGATCCTCATTTCTTCGATGTATATAGGGCGGGTAGGAACGCTCACTTTAGCCTTTGCACTGGCCTCACGTGTTGATTCAACGAATTACCGATACCCGAAAGCACATATTTTGGTAGGTTAATTGAAGCGAATAGCTTCAACAGGATCCATCCGGGAAGCCCTTAACGCCGGCAGCAAACCAGCTATCACCCCAATTACCACTGAAACAGTCACTGCTAGCAGTATGTTTCCCAATGTTAAGGTCAGCTCTGTATCAAAGCCGTAGGTGGCGATAAGGGTCATGATCCACACCACCAGCAAGCCCAACACACCTCCCATCAAACTCAAAACCACAGATTCAATCAAAAACTGCAGCAGAATAAAGTAGTTTTTGGCACCCAATGCTTTTTGAATACCTATTTGACTGGTCCTTTCGTATACCGACACAAACATGATGTTAGCGATACCGAAACCACCCACTAAAATCGAAAACCCACCAACCAACCAACCGATCAACGTTAACGCACTAAAAAGTTGCCCCAACTGGTTAGCTAAAAACGATATCTGATTTAAAGCAAAGTTATCTTCCTCTGTGGGCCGAATGCGGCGAATGGCGCGCATGTGCCCGGTAAGTTCGGCCTTGAGCTCTGCGACCGGAATATTTGGCTTGGGCTGGATCATGATGGTAGGGTATAGTTCCCCAAAATCTCCGCCACGTACCTTACGCACCATGTTGATAGGCACAATAAACTCATTGTCCATACTCATATTGATGGCATTGTTACCTTCTTTCGACAGCACCCCAATTACCGTGAGCTTTTGGCCCATCACCGTTACCTGCTTATTAGTTGGATTGATGTTGGGGAACAGCACCTCCGCCACGCCGGCGCCAAGTACAACCACACGACTGCCGAGTTGCGACTCATTAGGACTAAAAAACCGGCCCGTTGCCATTTCAAATTCCCGCAAGCGCTGGTATTCGTGCGAAACTGCCTTCACCGTTGAATTGTTCAACGACAAATTGCCCGCTTTGGCCACACCTCCGTTTACATTGGTGGTAATGGTCATGACCCGTGCCGTTTGGGTGCGGTCTTGCAGCATTTCAAACTCCTTATAACTGGCTACTGGCCGATTCATATACTTCCACCAGGGGTAGCCAGAGCCAAATTCCCATGGCCATTTTTCGAGATACACCACGTCATCACCCAAAGAAGAAAGACTGCTGCGGATGCGCATTTCCCATGAATCGACAAAGGTAAAGACCGAAATGACGGCAAAAATACCTATTGTGATGCCCAAAAGCGATAAAACTGTACGCAAGCGGTTGCCCCAAAGCGCAGCCAACGCAAACAAAAAACCTTCCCGAACGAGTTTAAGTACCATATAACGCCAGCAATTTACGCCCCTTTCGGCGATATCGCAAAGAGCAATAAAAGCATTCGTGTTAATTTTTATAAAAGCGTATCTTTGCCAGCTTGTAAGGAATAATATACCGCATGAAATTATCCGAATTTAAATTCGACCTGCCTAGCAG
The DNA here is from genome assembly GCA_945874665.1 of Chitinophaga pinensis. Classification (GTDB taxonomy): domain Bacteria; phylum Bacteroidota; class Bacteroidia; order UBA7662; family UBA7662; genus PNNG01. The sequence goes on from CAMCHJ010000010.1 coordinate 14,062, forward strand.
TCTAATAGCCGCCAATCCAACTCCCAACCGCGACGATTCGCGCTTAATGGTGCTTAATCGCAAAGATGGCAGTATCGAGCACAAGCAATTTCGCGATATCCTAGGATATTTTACGGATGGCGATGTGATGGTTTTTAATAATACACGCGTTTTCCCTGCCCGTATGTATGGCAATAAAGAGAAAACGGGCGCTAAAATCGAAGTGTTTTTACTGCGCGAGCTCAACAAACAAATGCGTTTGTGGGATGTATTGGTTGACCCCGCTCGTAAAATCCGGGTCGGCAACAAATTGTACTTCGGCGAAAATGATGCTTTGGTTGCCGAGGTTATCGACAACACCACGTCTCGTGGCCGCACCATCCGCTTTTTATTCGATGGTAGCGATGAAGAGCTCACAGCCGTGCTCGATTCATTAGGTGAAACACCAATCCCAAAATTATTGGGCCGTGACGTGATTGCCGACGACCGTGAGCGTTTTCAAACCATTTATGCGAAGCATGTGGGTGCAGTAGCAGCGCCTTCCGCAGGCCTACATTTTAGCCGTGAGCTCATGAAGCGCCTTGAAATCAACGGCGTCAACTTTGCAGAAGTTACCCTCCACATCGGTTTGGGTGCTTTTCGATCTGTAGAAGTGGAAGATCTCACCAAGCACAAGTCGGAAAGTGAAAATTTTGAAGTGAACCAATTGGCCTGTGACACGGTTAACGCAGCCATTGAAGGTCGTCGACGTATATGCGCCGTGGGCACTACCAGCATGCGTGCGGTAGAAAGCGCCGTTTCGGCAAATAGACATATGAAGCCAGTAAGCGGTTGGACAGACAAGTTCATTTTCCCTCCATACGAATTCAGCATAGCCAACAGCATGATTACCAATTTCCACATGCCCGAATCTACTTTATTGATGATGGCAAGTGCTTTTGCCGGCTACGATAACCTCATGAACGCCTACAAAGTAGCTATGAAAGAGAAATATCGGTTCTTCACTTATGGAGACGCGATGTTGATCATTTAAGAAGCAATACACCACGCACGAATCCCGCTTCGGCGGGATTTTTTTTTCATGCCGAAGCACCTCTTCAAGCAGCGTGCTGAAGCTGCCATGAACCCATCGCTCATCCGCAATAGTTTTTAGCATTGGAGGGAGACATCTAGAAAAGCATTAATATTGTGCCTTAATAAAGCGTTACCATGAGTCCTGAAATCATCATTGCCTTTTTAACCCTAACCTTTTTAGAGGTTATTTTAGGTATAGACAACATCATTTTCATCTCTATCGTCACCAATAAACTACCTGCGGCCGACCAACCCCGTGCCCGACTCATTGGACTGAGCTTGGCCATGGTGTTTCGCATCATGCTGTTGCTAGGCATAAGCTGGCTCATTGGCTTTAATCAGCCCTTGTTTACCGTATTAGAAATGTCATTTAGCGGGCGTGATCTTATATTATTGGGGGGCGGCTTGTTCCTTTTGGGTAAAAGCACGATGGAAATTCACCACAAAGTAGAAGGCATTGAAGGCACTACCAGCAACCAAAGCGGCAAAAAAGCCTCCTTGGGTAACATACTCTTTCAAATTGTGCTCCTTGACTTGGTGTTTTCTTTCGACTCTATCCTTACAGCTATCGGTTTAACCGACAACATCCCTGTTATGATTGCCGCGGTCATTGTGTCGATCATCATCATGATGGTGTTTGCCGGCCGCATCAGCACCTTCATCAACCAGCACCCAAGCTTACAGATTTTGGCTTTGTCGTTTTTGATGTTGATTGGCTTCATGCTTGCCATCGAGGCCTTCGAGCAACATGTACCTAAAGGCTACATCTATTTCGCTGTATTTTTCTCGATGGTGGTAGAAGTATTGAACATGCGGGTACGTAAAAAAAGTATCGTCAACACAAACAATACGGAAGCATAAGGAAGATGCCGCGGTCTATGAAAGAGCAGGCCTGCAATTACTGATACCTAAGCAAAAAAAAATCCCGCCAGCGCGGGATTTTCATTTAATATTCATCTTCGTTGAAGAAAAAATCGTCTTTCGTCGGGTAATCCGGCCAAATCTCTTCGATGGTTTCGTAGGGCTCACCATCATCTTCGAGTTCTTGCAGGTTTTCGATCACCTCCAAAGGTGCACCAGAACGAATGCCGAAATCAATGAGCTCTTCCTTGGTTGCGGGCCACGGGGCATCTTCCAAATGTGAAGCCAATTCTAATGTCCAGTACATAGCTTATTCTTTTAATAATTCGCAAATATAGATTTATCGTTGAAAGTTCTGCCTAAGAACTTCATTACGATTCATTTATTTTTTCAACGCAGGTGAATAACTTATTTTTTTCGAGCCGGTTGCCAGAGAATTTCTTCGTTTCCAGCCGATACGCAGAGGTTTCGGGCGAGGGTGAACAGGTAGTCGGATAATCGATTTAAATACTCCAACAAATGTTGATTTACGGCCTCATGCTCCGAAAGCGCCACTACCAAACGTTCGGCCCGCCGGCAAACGCAGCGCGCCAGGTGTGCAGCCGAGGCCGCTTGGTTGCCGCCAGGTAGCACGAAATTTTTAAGTTCAGGTAAATTCGCTTGCAAGCCATCAATACCATCTTCCAACGCCAACGTAAAAGCAGGATCAAATTCGGGTAACTGCATGCGTGACTTCTCAAGATCGGCCGCCAGATGCGACCCAATCACAAAAAGTTGATTTTGGATATCATTAAGCAAGGTATCGGTGCCTTCCTCCAGTCCATACGCCCGCAACATGCCCACCCAACTGTTGAGCTCATCTACAGTGCCGTAACTTTCGATGCGGATATGGGCTTTCGAAACCCGTACGCCGCCAATGAGCGATGTTTGACCCTGGTCGCCCGTCTTGGTATAAATCTTCATGCTTTAGCTTTCAAACGGATAATATCGTTGTTCAATCCATCGCTTTCCACCAGTCCATCCCGCAACCGAACGATGCGATGAGCGTGGCGAGCAATGTCTTCCTCATGCGTAACAAGGATGATGGTATTTCCGTTTTCATGAATTTCTTCAAAAAGCGCCATGATTTCGTAAGAAGTTTTGGTATCGAGGTTGCCGGTAGGTTCGTCTGCCAAAATAATGCTGGGATTGTTTACCAAGGCTCTGGCTACTGCTACCCGCTGGCGCTGGCCTCCCGACAACTCATTGGGCTTGTGGTTTACCCTGTCTTGCAGGCCCACCAAACGCAACATTTCATTGGCCCTATCGAGCCGGTCGCTCTTGCCCACCCCTGCATATACGAGCGGTAAGGCCACGTTTTCAAGGGCAGTAGACCTGGGCAAAAGATTGAAAGTTTGAAAAACGAAGCCAATTTCTTTGTTGCGAATTTCAGCCAGTTGCTCGTCGTTCATACGGCTTACATCGGTGCTATTGAGAATATACTGGCCCTTGCTAGGTGTATCTAAACATCCGATGATGTTCATCAGGGTAGATTTGCCAGAACCAGAAGGGCCCATGAGCGCCACATACTCATTGCGATTGATGTTCACGCTGATCGATTTGATGGCGTGGATTTCTTCCATACCCATCACATAACGTCGACCGATGTCGGTAAGCCGGATTATTTCTTGCATAGTTATTTTTCTATCACCTTTGGAACGCGGAAAAAGTCGCTATCGCGCTTCGGTGCGTTTTTTAAGGCTTCTTCGTGCCCAATAACCTGCTGCACTTCGTCTTTGCGCAGCACATTGTGGTCGCTGTTCATATAAACCAACGGCTCCACTTCAGCAATATCAAGCTCATTTAGCTTCTCCGCAAATGCTAAAAAGCGGTTCATATCCTCGAGCATTTTGCCTTTGGTGGCCTCGTCAAACTCCAAACGAGCGAGGTGTGCCAAGCGATCAACAGTGTTCAAATCAATTTTCATGATAAGATTTTAAAGTTTGTTCGATGATTTCGTGCGTGCGCTTTCGCAGCAGGTGCTCATCGTAGTTTACATCAGCAGGATACAAAGGAGCATGCACCACCACCCGCGATTTCCGAGGGGAAAGCGCTGGCCAGGGAGCATCTTCCAATATCCGCCAGTTATCGATCAAAGATACCGGAACAATGGGAATGTTGTTAGCAATGGCCAGTCGAAATGCTCCTGATTTAAAAGGTTTTAACAAAGGCGCACCAGGCAGAATACCGCCTTCAGGAAAAATCATGATGTTGCCACCTTTTTTTACCCGTTCCATGGCTTGTTCAAAGGCCCGGTGCGAGCCTCGGTGGTGCCCCCGCGGCACAGCTATGTCGATGGTACGAAAAAACAGTCCGAACAACGGTATTTTAGCAAGCTCGTGCTTGGCCATGAAATGAGAAGTGCCCGGTACTGCCGCCGCCAGTACGGGAATATCCAGGTAACTGGTATGATTGGCACAGTAAATATAGGGTGTGCGGCGTTTCAACTTAACCTCCTGCTTCACGTGCAAACGCATGCCGATGCCTGCAAATAAAAACCAAGCCCAACCTACCCGTAACCGATGGGCCAAAGGATGCGCCTGTTTAATGCGCAGCAGCAACACATAAAGCGGGTATTGCAGCAAAAAGCTCATCACAAACAACAGCAATAACCAGAAGGCAGCAAGCTGCCCGAGCCGTTTTTTCAGGGTTTTCATGCAGCTGCAAAGCTAACAAATCGATGTTAATTCCATGTAAGTGCTTTTTAAGCCGTGGTTGCAAAGCCCTTACAGCGGTCCTGCTTCCCTGAGCGAGAAGTCCTCAACTCCATAAATAAAATTCGCTCTATTTTTAACCCCACGAGCTGATTGCTTTTTCGTATTTTGCGCAGCTATGGAAATCGTCGTTTCGGGAATCCGATCAACAGGTCAATTACATCTGGGCAACTACTTTGGTGCGGTAAAAAACTTTGTACGCATGCAGCAGGAGCACCAGTGCTACTTTTTTATTGCCAATTACCATGCCCTTACCACGCACCCCAATCCCCAAGATTTAAGGGCAAGCGTGCGCCAAGTGCTGGTCGAATACCTGGCTTGTGGCATCAACCCCGAGCAGGCTATGGTGTATTTGCAGAGTGATATCCGCGAAATTCCCGAGTTATACATGTTGTTGAACATGCATGCCTATTTGGGGGAATTGGAAAAGGTAGCGTCGTTTAAAGACAAAGTGCGCAAGCAACCCAACAATGTGAATGCAGGCTTGCTTACTTATCCCGTGCTCATGACCGCCGATGTGCTCATTCACAAGGCCACTAAAGTACCGGTGGGCAAAGACCAGGAGCAGCACCTCGAAATGGCTCGCAATTTTGTAAATCGATTCAATCATTTTTACGGTGTGGATGTTTTTCCCGAGCCCTATCCCTTTAATTTTGGAGAAGCTTTGGTGAAAGTGCCTGGTTTAGATGGCAGTGGTAAAATGGGTAAATCTGAAGGTGGCGGCAATGCCATTTATTTGAGCGAAGACCCCGCCAGCATCCATAAAAAAATAATGCGTGCGGTTACTGATACCGGGCCTACCGAACCAAACAGTCCAGTTTCCGAGCCAATCGCCAATCTATTTAGTTTGCTAAAACTGGTATCGCCCCCCGATACCCTTGTGCATTATGAGGCGGCTTATGCAGACTGTAGCATCCGCTATGGGGATTTAAAAAAGCAATTATCAGCCGATGTGCTCTCCTTTTTAGCGCCCCTTCAAGAGCGCATCAAAGAAATCGACAGCAACGAAGCCTACATACAAAAGGTTATGCGCGAAGGTGCCGAAAAAGCGAGCATCAGCGCTGCTGCCACACTCAAAGAAGTTCGTCAAATCATGGGATTTTAAGTAGTACAAATGGGACAACACATCGCCATCGCCGGCAACATTGGCTCCGGTAAAACCACCCTCACCAACCTGCTCGCCAAACATTACAATTGGGAGCCACATTATGAGGATGTAGATAACAACCCTTATTTGAACGATTTTTATGAAGACATGCAACGCTGGTCGTTTAACCTGCAAGTCTACTTTTTAAATTCGCGCTTTAGGCAGTTACAAGAAATCAGGCAGTTACCCAAGGCTGTGGTACAAGACCGCACCATTTACGAGGATGCGCATATTTTTGCGCCGAACTTACACAGCATGGGACTCATGACGGGCCGTGATTATGAAAATTACCGTTCTCTTTTTGATGCCGTAAGCAGCATGGTGCAGCCGCCCGATCTATTGATCTACCTGCGTGCCTCTGTGCCAACGCTGGTGAAGCAAATCCAACGCCGTGGCCGGGAGTATGAAGACAGTATCCGTCTCGACTACCTGCGTCGCTTAAACGAGCGCTATGAAGCTTGGGTTGATACTTACACCATCGGCAAATTACTTATTATTGACGTCGACAATCTGAATTTTGCGGATAAACCTGAAGATTTGGGGAGCATCATCAATAAAATCGAAGCAGAGCTGCACGGGTTATTTTAAAAAACCCCTGCCCTTCATTCAAAAATCACTTACTTAAACTGGACACAAGAAACTCACGTTATAATTCACAATACAAATCAACAATCAAATGAAAATCAACAAAAACTTAACCCTGGTATTGGTTGCTGGCATGTTGGCCATTACAGCTTGTAAAAAAGACAATCCGACACTCCCCTCCACCCCTCCACCACCAACGCGTACCGACCAATTAACTGCGAAGTCGTGGAAGGTAAAGCAGCACCGTATGATTGAAAATGGCCAGAACGATACTGCCAATATCAACATTGTTGGATCTGTAAATTGGAGGCTAACCTTTGCAGCCAACCGCACAGGAACAGCTACTGGCACTTTCATGGCTACACAGGCCAATCCAAACCCTGCCTTTAGTTGGTCGTTTAACAGTGATAGCACCAGTGTTAATATTGCTCCAACTGCCGGTGGCAATGGACTAGATTTACAACTGACCGATTCTACTTCCTTGCATCGCGTGGTTCAAAACATCACCTTGGCCATTGTAAATTCGCAAGGCCAGCAAACAGGTCAAATATCTGGCACCTTGATCGAAAGCTTCGAGCGGATTCCTTAATAAAACCGCTTTCAAAATCCCGCTTCGGCGGGATTTTTTGTTTCTGAACGATTCGTCAATGGCTATCGTTGATATCAATAAAGACATATGAAACAAGTTAACCGCATTGGGCTCGACCCGAACAAATCTGCCGAACTCGCCACCAAACTCAATACCCTTTTAGCCAATTATCAAGTTTTTTACATGAACACCCGAGGTTTTCATTGGAACATCAAGGGCGAAAAATTCTTTGAATTGCATGTGAAGTTTGAGGAGCTGTACAACGACCTCATCCTCAAAATTGATGAAATAGCGGAGCGCGTGCTCACCTTGGGTCATACACCCATTCATACCTATAGCGATTACCTCGGCTTGTCGAACGTAAAAGAAGCCAAGGATGTAACTGCGGGTCGCGAGGCCATCGGCGGCATCTTAGACGGCTTCCAAAAGATATTGGTATTGGAGCGCGAGCTGCTAGAGATGTCGGCAGAGGCTGGCGATGAAGGCACCAACGCCCTCATGAGCGACTACATACGCGAGCAGGAGAAGCTGGTGTGGATGTATGGGGCTTGGATGAATTGATTTTGGGTAACGCCCAAAACTGGCTCAAGGTTTAAAGTTGAACATTCAAAGAAGTAAGATCTGGCCTGACACAGGAGCTCAATAAATACAATGACCTCCTGACTCACAGTGCTTGCAGCTGTTGCTGCCACAGCTATTTAAATAAAAAACCCTGATTCAAATGAACCAGGGTCGTTATATAAAAAAGCTTTTTCTACTTATTCTTGCTCGCTGCTTGCAGCGTCGGTATTACCCTCAGCAGTTTCAGCTTCCATGGCTTCCATTTCGGCGGCTACGTTGGCATCTCCTTCTGCTGGAGCTACTTCAGTGGCATTATCCATGAGCATTTCAACTGCAGGCGTTGAGGCTGGCAAAGTATTTTTACCATCAATATCCATGATCATTGGTGCAATTACCAAGGCTACCACGGAGATCAACTTCAACAAAATGTTAAGTGACGGGCCAGAGGTGTCTTTAAATGGATCACCCACGGTATCGCCTACAACAGCGGCCTTGTGCGGCTCCGACTTCTTATAAAACTTCTCACCATTGATGGTTACGCCTTCTTCAAACATCTTCTTGGCATTGTCCCAGGCACCACCAGCATTCGACTGGAAAATGGCCATCAACACACCCGAAACCGTTACACCGGCTAACAAACCACCCAAAGCTTCTGCACCAAAAACAAAGCCAATAATCACGGGAGAAACAACGGCCAACACACCTGGCATCACCATCTCACGCAAGGCAGCGGCAGTAGAAATTTCTACGCACTTGCCATATTCGGCAACACCGTCAGCCTCTTGGAAAATTCTTTGGTCTTCCGCGCTCCAGTCCTTCATCTCCGTATCGCCATTCTTGCGCATCACAGCCAAAGCAGCTTTCAACGGTGGGATATCGGCAAATTGGCGACGTACTTCTGTGATCATGGCCATTGCCGCGCGACCTACAGCACCCATGGCCATGGCCGAGAATACAAATGGTAACATCGCACCTACAAACAAACAAGCCATTACAGTTGCTTTCGACAAATCGATGGTAGAAATCTGCGCTGAAGTCATAAAGGCACCAAATAACGCTAGTGCTGTTAAAGCCGCCGATGCAATGGCAAAGCCTTTACCAATAGCAGCTGTAGTATTTCCTACTGCGTCTAATTTATCGGTACGTTGACGTACTTCTTTTGGTAACTCACTCATTTCAGCGATACCACCGGCGTTGTCAGAAATTGGACCGTAAGCATCTACCGCCAACTGAATGCCGGTATTGGCAAGCATGCCTACCGCTGCAATGGCAATACCATATAAACCACCAAAATGGAAGGCACCAATGATGCTGGCTGCAATGATCAAAATGGGAATCGCGGTACTCATCATACCTACACCCAAACCAGCGATGATGTTGGTGGCAGCGCCTGTTGAAGATTGGGTTACAATCGACATCACCGGCTTTTTACCTGTACCTGTATAATATTCAGTTACCAAACCCACGAGCAAGCCCGCTACCAAACCAATAATGGTTGCGATAAAAATACCCGTTGAAGTCATTTCACGTTGTACGCCATACAACATATCGTTAAACACCCAAGTTTCAGGCAACATCCACTTGATGATGAAGTAAGAGGCTACGATCATTAGACCGGCAGACAAAAACTCACCTGTGTTAAGGGCTCTTTGTGGATCGCCACCTTCTTTTACTCTCACGAAGAAAGTACCGAAAATCGACATGATGATACCTGCTGCAGCTAATACCAACGGCAACAATACGCCAGAGAGGCCATTAAACTGATCTACAAAACCTGGAGCCATAAAAGCAGCACCCAAAACCATAGTACCAATAATAGAGCCTACGTACGACTCAAATAAGTCGGCACCCATACCCGCCACGTCACCTACGTTATCACCTACGTTGTCAGCGATGGTAGCCGGATTCAAAGGATGGTCTTCTGGAATACCAGCTTCCACCTTACCTACAAGGTCCGCGCCTACGTCAGCAGCCTTGGTGTAGATGCCACCACCTACGCGAGCGAAAAGGGCAATTGAAGATGCACCGAACGAAAAACCAGTGATGATGGTAATTACACGGTTAAGATTGGCAGCTGTATCGGTGCCAAACATATTGCTGTAGATGATAAATAGCGTGCTCAATCCGAGTACACCCAAACCAACCACACCCAAACCCATTACAGAGCCACCGGTGAAGGCAATTTCGAGGGCTTTACCCATGCTGGTGCGCGCGGCGTTAGCAGTACGAACGTTGGCTTTGGTAGCCACTTTCATGCCGATGTAACCCGCCAAACCTGAACAGAGAGCGCCTATGATGAACGACAAACCAACCAGGGGTGAAGAGTTTTCATTGTTGTTAGCGAAAGCCAGCAAAATGGCCACGGCAACCACAAAAACAGCCAGTACGCGGTACTCTGCTTTTAAAAACGCCATGGCGCCTTCAGCAATGTGACCAGCGATTTTTTTCATCTTGTCGGTGCCAGCATCTTGCTTCGACACCCAGCTAGACCGGATAAAGGTGAACACGAGGCCCACGATACCGATTACAGGAATGATGTAAAGAATTGAACTCATTATTCTTATCGTTATTTTTTAGATTGGCAAAGATAGAATTTAAGATCGTTACACAAAGTATTCGCTAGCAGAATGCCCAAGCAATTTTATAAAAAATGCCCATTTTTTACCCAAAAAGCCGTTTCAGATGCTCTGCAAGCAAAAATACCCTGTGTTGGAAACCGACGTTTTTCAAATTTTTCAGACATTTTTATTAAAAAAGATGCTAGCTAAGGCAAGGCAACTGTGGTTCCCTGCTAAAATATTTTGTCACCTCAAACCACAGTACGACAGGCAATAAAATGGTAATCTGAGCATCTCAGCATTATTATCACTGCTATACATTGCTTTTTGCAGTTTTTTATGTTTGTTACCGCAATGCTTTTTCTCCTCAATTGGTGCATTGAACGCTATTAGCCGTTCAACCCATGTATAGTGCTTACCCCTTGGGGGATTGATATCGGGCACTGCCTGCTGTAAGGTTGGTGCTGACATTGAACCATGGCCGCAAACGCTCACAGCTTTCTAAGAAAACAGCAACCGAAATTGAGTCCTCGACTGCTTTAAGGCTTAAAACCCCCAAAATTCTGTGTGGCCAAGGCCATCGGAAGCGTTCTAAACTTGTACGGATCCTCTTCGATGGATACGCCACATCCCAAATGAGTAAAATTATTACTCAGTATATTTGCTTTGTGGTCTGGAGATTTCATCCACAACTTCACCGCTGCTCTGGCAAAATCACCATAGGTCAGCGGCTTGAGCGGCTTGCCATTCATGCCTAAAAAAGCAAAAGTGCCATCTGCATTCTTGGTTACGTCGTATTCGCCATTAGTCCCTGTTTTATAGGGAGGCATCTCCAAAATATTTTCGCCAGTAACGTTGAACTCGCCGCCTTTGTTGGCTATGCGTTGGTCTGGGGTGCGGTTTAGTTTATCGCTTTTGTTTACATGGTTAAAAAATCGCTTCTCACGCATTTCATCGCTGTGAAACTCAGCTGCCTTCTCCAAAACAGCATCATACCGCAAAGGCTCCAGTTTCTTTTTAATACGCGCCTCGTTGGTGGCAAAGAAAACAGCTGCATTGAGCAAGGCGATGTTCGGTTTTTCTACATCCAAGTTTGCCTTCACTGCATCGGTATTAAAAAAACTATCAACGCTGAGCTCGGTATACCAACTTTCGTTAAACGATTGGGCTTGTGCCGCCACAGTCAGGAGCGTACTAACAGCTAAAAGAAAGTATTTCATGGATAAGGAGATGAATGAAAAGGAATAAAGTTGCCGGCTAAACTGCTGCCTCCGATGGCAACAGCTAAGGTGATGCAAAATACTGTTTTTTAGGTAATGAAAAATGCCCGATTTGCATTTGCAAACCGGGCATTTATATCAGGTGTTGGATAGATTACCCTTGCGCAGCTAATGTGCGAACGTAGTTAATCAAATGCCAGCCATCTTCGTCGCTAATGCCGTAAGTTGAAATTTTCAACATGGCACCTCTGCCGTTGAGCAGCTTCCAATGAAGTTCACCATCGGTTTGCGCTGGCGTTTTGTCTACTAAGTTGGCTGCTTTTACCGCCATGCCCGCAGGCACCTCGGCTTTGCCGTTTTCACCGTGACAACTTATGCAGTATTGCGTAAAAATGCCTTTTCCTTTTTCAATTGAAGCGGCATCCGCAGTAAAAGGATTGGCAACTGCCTTTGCTTCTGCTGGGGCTACCCATGCTTCGGCCATTGGCTCTTCCGCAACTGGAGCAGCTTCGGCAGTTTGACTGGTTGTTTCTTCAGCCGTTTCGCTGCCGCCACAAGCTACCATTACACTTACACCAGCTAACATGGCCAGGCTCAGTATCCATTTGTTTGTGTTCATCTTTAGAATCGTTTTGTTATTTGTATATGACAAAGTTATGACATAAAAGTTTGCGTCCTACTGTTTGACAACCAAAAAATGACATATCTCTGTAAGTTACAGAAAATATTTAGATATATTTATCTTTATATTTAAATATCTTTTCTTTCTTTGCATAACCATTTAAATGCCGTTCAGCACTACATATACCTCTGAGCAAGCACATACTTGCAACCATTGCGGCGATGCTTGCGACGGATCAATCCTGAATACACAATAGCAAGCATTTTGCCGCCGTTTTACTCGTGGGCGACCCCACCAGCTGGCCATATTTATGGCGGCTTTTGGTTTGGGTACCATTCCTGCTTTATTAGCGGTAGCCCTGCTCGACCGCAAAGTACTGCCCAGCCTCACCCCCTATTTCAAAAAATTCAGCACGGCTTTGGTTGTGATTTTAGCAATGATCTTCATCCTGCGCGGCTTGGGCTTAGGCATTCCGTATTTGAGTCCAAATACCGCCACTTTTTACCAAGAGGAAGCTGCGGCACCTGCTTGTCACTGAGCCAGCAGTCAGGTAAACACGAAACGCTGTTCGCCCGGAAATTGAACCGGGAGCGTTTGAATACTACTGACTTAATTAGCTAATAAATAAAGCGCAGCCATGCGTACGGCCACCCCGTTTTCTACTTGGTTGAGGATGATGGATTGGCTGGAATCGGCCACGTCGGAGTTTAACTCTACCCCGCGGTTGATAGGACCTGGGTGCATGATGGTAATGTCGCGGCCTACAGCTTCGAGTAATTTGCGATTGATACCAAAGTGCAGGGTGTATTCGCGCAGGGATGGGAAATATCGGGTGGCTTGGCGTTCGAGCTGAATGCGCAGCACATTCGCCACATCGCACCATTCTAGAGCTTCGCGTACGTTGTGGGATACTTGTACACCGAGTTCTGCGATGTATTTTGGCATGAGCGTGGTTGGGCCACACACCATCACCTCCGCGCCCAACTTTTGAAGGCAAAAAATATTGGAGAGAGCTACACGCGAATGCAGGATATCGCCGATGATAGCAACCTTGAGGCCTGCAACCTTGCCGTATTTTTCGCGGATCGAGAAGGCGTCGAGCAGGGCTTGGGTGGGATGTTCGTGGGCGCCATCCCCAGCGTTGATGACTTTGGCGTCGATGTTGCGCGCTAAAAACTCGCAGGCGCCAGCATTGGCATGGCGCATCACCACCATGTCGACTTTCATAGCCAAGATGTTTTTAACCGTGTCGATGAGCGTTTCACCTTTCGAAACCGAACTGCCCGAGGCCGAAAAATTGATTACATCGGCAGAGAGGCGCTTTTCGGCGAGCTCAAACGACAATCGGGTACGGGTTGAATTCTCAAAAAAGACATTGGCAATCGTAATATCACGCAACGAAGGCACCTTTTTAATGGGTCGGTTGATGACTTCCTTAAAATTATCGGCGGTATTAAAAATGGTTTCGATGTCAGCAGTGCTGAGCTCTTTGATGCTGATCAGGTGTTTGGTACTTAGTGCTGACATATCAATTTGAGAAAATCCAGATGTTGTCTTCTTCCGCCGTTTCTTTCCAAGAAACCACTACTTTTTCGCCGGCCAGGGTGTTTACACGGCGACCGCAATAGTCGGGTTGGATGGGGAACTCTTGGGTGTACAGTCGCTCCACCAAAACCACCAATTCAACCCGTTCAGGTCTGCCAAAATCGAGTAAGGCATCTAAGCCTGCCCGTATGGTGCGACCTGTAAAGAGCACATCATCTACCAAAACCACACGCTTACCCTCCATGCTAAAGTCGATGTGCGTGGCACTTGGAATTAAAGGTTCATCGCGGCGGCGAAAGTCGTCGCGGTAAAAAGTCACGTCGAGCACCCCAAACCTAATCGGTGCTTGAATACGTTTTTCGAGTATTTGGTGCAGTCGGGATGCTAAAAGCGTGCCTCGGGGTTGTAAACCGATGAGCACCGTATTTTCGAATTGACCGTGCTGCTCAACCAATTCCTCACACAAGCGTTCCAAAATAATTTGGAGCTGGGCGGCTGGTACGATGAGGCGACGTTCTGTATTCATGCTTCCGAGAGCGCTAAGATAGCATCAAAATGTGTTTTTGTAACCGGCATCACCGACAATCTGCTGTGTTTTACCAAGATAAGGTCCTCGAAAAAAGGATCTGACTTCAATATTTTGAGCGGAATCGTGGTTTTAAACTTTTTTACGGGCTTTACGCCAACGGCAAACCAGCGGTCATCTTCGGTGGTAGGGTCGTTAAAGGCTGCTGTGCTGATTTCGATCATGCCAACTACTTCCATACCTATGTTTGAGTGGTAAAAGAGGGCTAAATCGCCAGGCAGCATGGCCCGTAAGTTGTTGCGCGCCTGATAATTACGCACACCATCCCACACACCTTCCCCTTCACGAATCAAATCGTCGATGCTGAAAACGTCGGGTTCAGACTTCAATAGCCAATAATTCATGCCCAAAAATAAGGAATATCCCCTGCCAGCAAGCGGTAAAAAAGAAATCTAATCCATAAAATGAACGCTAACAAAATCCGAATGTGTTATTCTTGTGAGATGCTTGCCAATTTACCTTATTCGATGCCATTGAAAATCGAATCCACTGACCTTGACGCCTTGGGGCACGTAAACAATGTGGTGTATTTGCGTTGGGTGCAAGAAGTGGCTGCTTCACATTGGGAGTTACTCAGTAAAACACTACCGCCATCGGATGCCGTATGGGTGGTTTTACGTCATGAAATCGACTACCTCAAAGCCGCCCAGCCCAGCGACAACTTAGTGGCAAAAACTTGGGTGGGCGCCACAGATGGACTGCGATCTGTACGCCATGTGCACATTGAAACTGCTTCAGGAGCCTTACTGGCCAAAACCCAAACCACTTGGTGCTTGGTGGATGGCAGCACGGGTCAAGTCAGGCGAATGAGCAAAGCGGTGCTCGATTTACTAAAAGGTCTATAAAAAAATTGACCGCTACCTCCCGGTAGCGGTCTCCTAAAACCTGTTGTATGAACTACAGCTCTTGATTACAAGATACTGAAAGATCCGTTTTCAATTTTGAGTCAAAAACTTTCGTTTTTTACCTCTGAATTATACTGCAAAACTATGCATAATTTCTCTGAATGAAAAGTCATGTTTAAGAAAATGGCTTGATTTAACAAAAGCATTACATTGGTATGACATGAAAAATGCCTTTTCCTGATCTATAACTGAGCTCATGGCTTTTGAAGCCGCATTAGAGCGGGTATAATTTTAAAAACACAGCAAGCGACTGCCCTCAAAAAGGCCATTTATGCTGAATTTTAGAGGGGTATTGCGTTTCATGGGCAAGCTAACCAGCCGATGTCCAAGCGTTCATGTGTTATCTCCTCAACTCAACCGCTATACTTTGAGCAAACATTAACTACTGTGTAGAAATACCCAGCAGCAATGCCCATAAAACTTATTACCCACGCTTTACTTTGAAAAACAATAACATTAAATAAATAAAAACCTAGCCCTTTGGCCGCAGCGCCACAAACGGTATAATTATTTCCTCGAGCGAAATACCACCGTGCTGAAATGTATTTCGATACAAATTCACAAAGTGGTTGTAGTTGTTAGGGTAGCAAAAGTACTGGTCACTGTTAGCGAACACATAAGTAGAGCTCAAGTGCGGCTTGATGAGGTGCGCTTGCTCTGGCTTGTCGACCACAAACAAATCGCCTTTATCGTAACTGAGGTTTTTACCCTCTTTAAAACGCAAGTTTGTGGTTGTGGTGCGGTCGCCAACGATCCGAATCGGATCACCGACTTTAACGGTACCATGGTCGGTTGTAATGACCACTGGCACACCTTTTTCAGCTATTTTCTTCAGCAACTCGAACAATGGCGAGTGCTCAAACCAAGAGCGGGTGATGGAGCGATATGCGGCTTCATCATCAGCCAGCTCCTTGATCACATTCATTTCGGAACGGGCGTGACTCAACATGTCCACAAAATTGTAAACCACCACATTGAGGTCGTTATTAAACAAATTAGAGGCGTTTTCTACCAAATTTTTGCCCTGCTGCAACGTTGTTATTTTATTGTAACTGGTTTTGAGCTCGAATCCATTTCGCTTCAGTTGCTCGCTTAAAAAAAAGGCTTCGTGCATGTTACGACTGCCTTCATCATCGCCATCTACCCATTTATCGGGATAACGCTTTTTAATTTCCATAGGCAGCATGCCGGCAAAAAGGGAATTGCGGGCAAACTCAGTACTGGTGGGTAAAATGCTGAAATAGGGTTCCATTTTATCGATGTGGAAATACTCGCTTAAAAAGGGCTCAATCACCCGCAGTTGGTCGAGGCGCAGGTTGTCGATCACCACCAAAAAATGCGGCTTGCCTGGCTTGAGCATGGGGAAAAACTTCTTTTTAAGGAGGGTGTGCGACAAAACGGGAGTGTCTTGATCAGGATGGTTGAGCCAATCGAGGTAATTATCGCTGATGAAACGTGCGAACTGCCGGTTAGCCTCTGACTTTTGCATCATAAACACCTCATTCATGCCCCCGTCCTTACTTTTTTCAAGCTCAATTTCCCAGTGCACGAGCTTTTGGTAAGTTTCGGTCCATTCTTTCGCCGTCAAATCGTCGTTAAAAGCCATCCCCAAATTGCGGAAGTCTTGCTGGTAGCCCGAAGTCGTTTTTTCGCTCACCAATCGCTTGTGATCAATTATTTTTTTGATAGACAGCAAGATTTGATTGGGATTTACTGGCTTGATGAGGTAGTCGGCAATTTGCGAGCCGATAGCCTCTTCCATGATCAACTCCTCCTCACTTTTAGTAATCATCACTACTGGCAAGGCGGGACGCAGGGCCTTGATCCGCGCCAAAGCTTCTAAACCGGGGAGGCCTGGCATGTTTTCATCTAAAAAAACGAGGTCAAAAGACTCTTTTTCCACCAATTCTACAGCATCTTCACCATTGGTAACGGGCGTAATTTCGTAGCCTTTCGACTTTAAAAAGAGGATATGGGGCTTCAGGAGATCGATTTCATCATCGGCCCAAAGGATGTGGATTTTTTGCGTATTACTCATTATTTTTAGATTCATTTAATTAGAACGAAATTTGTTGCTTCAGCGTGCCAAAGCCCTCAAGAAGGTGAATAAAAAGAAAATCATCAACGATCCGGTGTACGGATTTTTACAAATTCCGCACGAGCTCCTATACGACCTCCTTCAACATCCTTATTTTCAGCGATTAAGACGCATAAAGCAAGTGGGCATGACTTACCTCGTGTATCCCGGCGCCATGCACAGTCGCTACAACCATGCCCTTGGTGCCATGTTCCTAATGCAAAAAGCAATCCAAATATTGCGGAGCAAAGGACAAGAAATCACCGATGATGAAGCTTTAGGGGCCTATGCAGCCATTTTGTTGCACGATGTGGGTCATGGCCCCTTTTCTCATGCCCTAGAATACCTTTTTATTGATGGCGTGCGGCACGAAGAAATTTCATTGCGCATGATGGAGGAGATCAATGTGGCCTTTAACGGACAACTTGACACCGCCATTGCCATTTTCAAAGGCAGCCATCCCAAAGGTTTTTTGCACCAGTTGGTGAGTTCGCAGCTCGACATGGACCGACTCGACTACCTTACCCGTGATAGTTTTTTTACGGGAGTTTCGGAAGGTGTAGTGAGCTGGGACCGCATCATCAACATGCTTGACGTACGCAACGACCAATTGGTGGTGGAAGAAAAAGGCATCTACAGCATCGAGAAGTTCATTGTAGCACGTCGCCTGATGTATTGGCAGGTGTATTTACACAAAACGGTTTTGGCAGCCGAATTTATGATCAGCAAAATCATGCAGCGGGCACAGGAGTTGGCGCGTGCCGGTGAACCGTTGTTTGGCACCCCTGCCTTGTTGTACTTCTTCCAAAACAAAATCACCAGGGCGCAATTCAATAGCGACCCCGCGGTGATTACGCGCTTTGCGGAGCTTGACGACAATGATCTCTTTAGCGCGCTTAAGGTTTGGGCCGGGCATTCTGACCCGATTTTGAGCGCACTTTGCGACGGACTGATGCACCGGCGACTAAACCGCGTGTATCTATTCTCAACAGCCCCAGCCCCTGAGCTAGTAGAAAAAACGGCTGCGCAAGTTTGCCAACAAAAAAACATACTGCCCAAAGACCTACACTATTGGATGCAAACTGGCGCCATAACCAACGACGCGTATCTACCCGCTACCGACAAAATCCTCATTCTTCGAAAAAATGGCGAGATAAAAGATGTTACAGACCTATCCGACAACCTCAATCTAAAAACCTTATCAAAAACAGTGGTAAAGCACTACCTGAGTTTGCCTAAAGAAATTAGCATTTAAAACTTCACTTAATTCAGGTGGATTTAACACCCATCGGGCAAGTGTCGAATTCTAATCCCAGCATTTTTTTAATATCTTGATGTAATTTCGGATATTTGTCGTGTAACCTACCTTATTAATGCAATTCACCTCCCGGCAAATTGCTGAACTCGTGAGTGGTCAGCTACAGGGTGCCGCCGACATTGTTGGCAGTAAACTCTCAAAAATTGAAGAAGCTGCCAGCGGCTCGATCAGTTTTATTGCCAATCCCAAGTATTTGCATCACCTCAGCACAACACAAGCATCGATTCTCATTGTTTCAAAGGATGTTGAGCTGAATGGGTACGCTATTCCTGCGGTGATCAGAGTGGAGGACCCCTATTCTGCCTTTACCGTATTGCTCAATATGTTTAGCAAAAGTGCGTTTTCGGCTTCTGGTATTGAGCAGCCCAGTTTTATTGCTGCGGATGCACAAATGGGAAATGACTGTTTCGTGGGCGCCTTCAGCTACCTCAGCGAAGGCGTTGTGCTAGGCACGGGTGTTAAAATCATGCAACAAGTTTTCATTGGAAAAGGCGTTAAAATAGGTGATTACACCATGCTTCATCCAGGGGTTCGCATATTAGCGGGCTGCGAAGTAGGTGCACATTGTACGTTGCATGCCAATGTAGTGGTAGGTTCGGATGGCTTTGGTTTTGCGCCACAGAAGGATGGCCGCTATGAAAAAATCGCCCAAAACGGGCAGGTAATCATTGAAGACCAGGTCGAAATTGGTGCTAATTGCGCCATTGATCGCGCTACCATGGGCGCCACCATCATCCGCAAGGGTGTAAAACTCGATAATTTAGTGCACATTGCACACAACGTAGAAATAGGCGAAAACACCGTTATTGCTGCTCAAACTGGGGTTTCAGGCAGTACACGGATCGATAAAAATTGCGTGATCGCAGGCCAGGTTGGTTTTGCTGGTCATGTTTACGTAGCACCTGGTTCGCAAATTGGTGGCCAAACGGGTGTAACGCGCTCCATAGAAGAACCCAACAAAAAATGGAATGGAACACCGGTAATGAAATACATGGACAGTCAGCGAACCAGCAACCTTATTCGTCGCTTACCTGATTTCGAAAAACGCATTCTTCAACTTGAGAAGCAATTAGAAGACTTCTCAGTTAAACCTTAAGCATGAATAATAAACAAAGTACCATTGCGAAAGCCGTATCCATAGCTGGAGTAGGTATCCATACAGGCGCAACGGTGAACATGACCTTCCATCCTGCTGCTGTTAATCACGGCTATATTTTTCAGCGCATCGACTTACCTGAGGCGCCCCTCGTGCCGGCTTTGGTTGAAAACGTGGTAGAAACCTCGCGTGGCACCACGCTGGCAGTAAATGATGCGAAAGTTTACACGGTGGAGCATGTTTTAGCAGCGCTCACAGGCTTGCAAATCGATAATGTACTCATTACCCTCGATGGCCCTGAGACCCCTATTGCCGATGGTAGCTCCATAGCCTTCATCCAAGCCTTAGAATCGGCCGGATTGGTGGAACAAGATGCAGACCGCAATTTCATTGAAATCAAAGAGAATTATCATTTTTACGATGCCGAGAAGGACGTAGAAATCACTTTGATGCCTTACAATGGCTTTAAAGTTTCAGTCCTCATCGACTACAACTCTCCCGTTTTAGGAACTCAACATGCTGTTTTAAAACACATTAGCGATTTCAAAACAGAAATTGCCTCGTGCCGCACATTTTGCTTTTTGCATGAGCTAGAGGTATTGCTTCAAAACAACCTCATTAAGGGTGGCGACCTGAACAATGCCATTGTGGTGGTTGACCAAGCCGTAGAAGCCAAAGAACTAGATCGTTTAGCCGGCATCTTCAACAAGCCCCAAATGGGAGTAAGCAAAGATGGCATTCTAAACAACGTGGAGTTGCGCTTTGTCAATGAGCCTGCTCGTCACAAGTTGCTCGACGTTATCGGTGATTTGGCGTTGTTAGGTCGGCCACTTAAAGCCCACGTTATCGCCAGTAAACCTGGACACAGCAGCAATGTAGCTTTTGGCAAAGAATTCCGTGCCTTCCTCAAAAAGCAACAGAAGCAGCTCGACATACCAACTTACAATCCGAGCCAACCGCCTTTATACGATATAAACGGCATCATGAACTTCTTGCCGCACCGTTATCCGTTTTTGTTGGTAGATAAAATTACCGAGCTCACGAGGGAACATGTGATTGGCGTGAAGAATGTAACCATGAACGAGCCCTTTTTCCAGGGGCACTTTCCTGGTAACCCTGTGATGCCTGGTGTATTAACCATAGAAGCCATGGCCCAAACTGGAGGCATTTTATGCTTGAGCTTGATGGATGACCCGGGTGGTTATTGGACCTATTTCCTGAGAATTGACAATGTTCGTTTTAAGGACAAGGTTTTACCGGGAGATACACTTATATTCAAGCTCGTTTTGAAGGAGCCTATTCGCCGTGGCATTTGCCAAATGGTGGGACAGGCATTTGTAGGGAATAAACTTGTAGTAGAAGCCGAGTTGATGGCACAATTAGTTAAGAAATAAAGCATGACGCACCCCTTGGCAAGCATTCATCCAGATGCTAAAATCGCTGAAAACGTACATATCTCTCCCTTCGTTACCATTGAAGGTGACGTAGAAATTGCAGAAGGCTGCTGGATTGGCCCCAATGTAACCATCATGGATGGTGCACGGATTGGCAAAAATGTAAAAATATACCCTGGCGCGGTGATCAGTGCCCCGCCGCAGGACCTCAAATATAAAGGTGAAAAAACCCTGGCCATCATTGGCGAAGGCACCACCATTCGAGAGTGCGCAACGGTAAACCGCGGCACCAACGATCGCTTCAAAACTGAAGTTGGAAAACATTGTTTGCTGATGGCCTACAGCCACGTAGCACACGATTGTATTGTAGGAAACAATGTGATTTTGGCAAATTTAGCCACTTTGGCAGGACATATTACAGTTCACGATTGGGCGATTTTAGAGGGCATGGTAGCTGTGCAGCAGTTTATTACCATTGCTGAGCATGCCTTTATCGGCGGTGGTTCCTTGGTACGTAAAGACGTACCGCCATTTGTAAAATGCGCCAAAGAACCTCTGTCATTTGCCGGTGTAAACGTCATTGGCTTGCGCCGTAGGGGTTTTTCAGAGCATGCCATTCGTCAAATTGAAGACATTTACCGCATTATTTACGTGCGCGGCTACAACATGTCGAAGGCTGTTGAGCTGGTAGAGGCAGAGGTTGAGCCTTCTCCAGAACGCGATCGCATTTTGGATTTCATCAAGACTTCCACCTTTGGCGTGATCAAAGGCATGATCGAATGAGCAGTCAGCTCCACATCCATTTAGCGGATGCGGGGAAACGTTACAACCGCGACTGGATTTTTCGAAATCTAAGTTTTGATTTAGCGGCTGGCGGGAAATTATCACTCACGGGTGCCAACGGTTCGGGCAAAAGCACCTTGTTGCAAGTATTATCAGGTTATCAATCGCTTTCGGCAGGAAGTAGAAGCTATGAATTAAATGGAAAGCCAATCAGCGAAGACCAATTGTACAAGCACATCAGCATTGCTGCACCCTATTTGGATGTACCTGAAGCTTACAGCTTGCAGGAATTACTCGCTTTTCATTTCAGTTTAAAAGACAAAAAAGCAAGCTTCCATTTAACCAGTTGGCTTGAAAGCGCTGGTTTGCAGTCCCATCTCCATAAAAAAATACAACACTTTAGCTCTGGCATGAAGCAGCGAGTAAAATTATTACTCGCTATTGGTGCAGAAGTGCCTTTGTTGTTGCTAGACGAACCCACCACCAATTTAGACGAGCAAGGTGTGCAATGGTACCAAGCTTTGATTGCCACAGCAGCTGATGCCCAAAGCATCATTGTAGCCAGCAACCAGCCGCATGAATATGCTTTTTGCACTCAAAACATTGAGGTATCGGCCCACAAAAAGGCCTAAAAAACGTACACTATTCCAGAATTATGGACAGTGCCTCCTGCAAGCTGTACAGTAAACAGGTCAAATGCCCTGTGTTTTACTCCTTTTATTTTTGATTCGACTTTGGAATGCTATTTGATAAAAGAGGAATGTTGCTTTTGTCCATCAGGCAAAAAAGCATCAGATAGTATTTTTTAACATCAAGGGAACCGCGAGGTTCCCTTTTTTTATGCTCAAAATTTAGCTTCAGCATTAATTTCGGGCTCAGCGCTCTTGCTAAAGCGCTTGGTATTGTTTACCAGGCAAAGCCCGAATCATATTTTTAAACTCTAATCCGAGCAGCACATTGCTCAGCTTAGATGTGGATAGCAAGGTTTGCATGCTCAAATGATCGATGCCCATTTGTTGCTGCGTTTTGAGCAGATCGTACACCAATTGCTCGTCGATTTCAAGCTCTGGAAAAAGCAAACCCTGGCGCGAACTGCTCATTGGAATTGGCACGCCCCAGCCCATGGCTTCACAAAAATCCTCCGCAGACGTAATGAGTGCCGCCCGGTTGCTGCGTACGAGTTTGTGGCAACCTTCGCTGTATTTATCATGCACCTTACCAGGATACGCAAAAACATCGCGGTTGTAATCATTGGCCAAGGAAGCTGTGATCAAAGCTCCTCCATTGGTTGCAGCTTCAATCACCACCACGGCATCGGTCATGCCCGCAACAATGCGGTTGCGTTTTGGAAAGTTTTCCTTGTCGGGAGCAATGTCATACAAGAACTCTGTGAGCAACCCACCTTTTTCGATCATTTTTTCAGCAATTTGGCGGTGGCTAGCCGGATAAATGCGGCCCAGTCCATGTCCGAGCACTCCTACCGTCGGCAAATCCATTTGCAGCGCCATGCGGTGCGCGTGTACATCGATGCCATACGCAAGTCCACTAAGCACCATTACATTTAAAGCGGTGAGACCGCGCACCAACTCCTCGGTCAATCGCCGCCCATAATCGGTAGCCGAGCGCGTACCCACAATGGCCACGATGCGGTTCGCATTTACCGGCAACTCACCCTTCCCAAATAAGATAAGTGGGTGATCGGCACACTGCCGCAAGCGCATCGGAAAGTCCTCCTCCTGATAATGCAGCAGTTCTAAACCATGCTTATCAACCAGTTTCAGCTCCTTTTCAGCCGTAGGAAACGGATTGCTTTTTAGGATGGTATTGGCCAAGAGCGTACCGATGCCTGGCGTGGTTGCGAGCTTAGGCTTACCTGCTTTAAACACAGCTTCGGCCCCTCCAAAACGCTCCATTAGCTTGCGTGCAAGTAGACTCCCAATGCCTGGAATTTGCAACAGACTGAGGGTATAAAAAATTTCTGTTTGGTTCATCGGACTCATCCCCCTAATTTAGGATTTTGGGAAGTCCTTCTATGCCTCATTTCTTACGTTTTTTTCTGTGTTTAGTGCTTTTTTCAACCGTTTCACGAGCTCAAACGGTTTTAACGGGAAAAATCACTGATTTAAGCACTGGACAATTGCTCTCAGGCGTAAATATCTTATTGCCCGACGGCAGTGGCACGGTCAGCGATATGCATGGCCAATATCGCTTGACATTTGAACAACCCGGCACCTACGAATTACGTGTGAGTTACATCGGCTTCGAAATGCGCCGACAAAAAATAGTAATTACCGGTGAGGGGAGCCAGCGGCTCGACCTTGCGCTCCGTCAAAACAGTCAAATTTTGCAACAGGTAGTGGTAACTGCTAGCCGTTTTGAACAAAAACGCGAACAACTCACCATCTCCACGACCGTTATTAAGCCAAGCGATGTAACCGCCAACAACTCCGTTACTGCCGATGACATTCTTAACCGCACCCCTGGCATTCACGTTTTGCGCGGTCAAATCAGTATACGCGGCAGCAGCGGCTACACCCTCGGTGTTGGCTCACGAGTAATGATGCTACTCGATGGCCTGCCCCTGCTCACCGCCGAATCGGGTGAAGTACGGTGGAATTTTATTCCCATTGAAAATGTAGAGCAGATAGAAGTCATCAAAGGCTCAGGATCGGCTTTATACGGCTCTTCGGCTTTGGGCGGGGTAGTACATTTTCGCTCGGCCATGCCCGACAGCATCCCACAAACCAAATTTACTTGGTTCAATACCTTTTATGATCGGCCACCAAGCTTTCATACCGACCCTTGGGCGGGCGGCCAACCGCCGGTGGCCGTTGGCATGAGCTTATCGCACCGACAGCGCTTCGGCAAGCTCGACTTTGTAGGCTCCCTCAACGTAGTAGGAGACCAAGGCTACAGAGTAGGAGAACCCAGCAAGCGCGTGCGAGGCAATGTACACTTCCGATACCAGCTGGCCAAAGGCTTGCACGTAGGCTTAAGCGCCAGTCACCTCATCGACTCTACCCGCCTTTACACCTTTTGGGAAAGCGACACCAATGCCTTTGTACCAGCAGCAGGCAGCACCAATCCACAGCTCAATAGCCGCAGCATGGTAGATCCTTACATCACATGGGAAGGCAAACGCAGCAAACACAGTCTGCGCAACCGCTTCTACCGCAGCTACACCAATTACAACAACGAAGATTTTGGTTTGGGCGAGATGTATTACAGTGAATATCAATTCCAGCACCGCTTTAGCATCCCTTGGGCCAGCAGCAGCGTGCTCACCGCTGGCTTGGTAAACCAGCGCAATCTCATTCGCAGCGACCGGCTGTTTGGCACACAAAACACCGACAACCGCTCGGCTTACGCCCAGTTTGATCAAGAAATTGGACGATTTACGTATGGAATAGGCCTTCGTCACGAGCAATTCATCGTGAATGGGCGCTTGAAGGAGCAAAACCCGATAGCCCGTGCTGGCTTTAATGTACGTTTGTGGAAGGGATTTAGTTTGAGGAGTTCTTACGGCCAGGGTTTTCGTTCGCCTTCGGTGGCAGAGATGTTCTCAAACACCTTTATTGGCAGCGTGCGATTGGCCAGCGATCCTACGCTTTTACCAGAATCAAGTCGTGCTTTTGAAGTTGGCTTTCTCCAAAACTTCAAATTAGGTGGATTTGAAGGCCAGCTAGACGTGGCTTGGTTTCGCACCGATTACAGCCATATGATTGAGTACAATTTTGGCGTGTTTTTGCCTGGTGTATATGATGCGCAAGACTCTATTTGGATTGCAGCTGGCAACATCAATGCCTTGGCTGGCAAATATGCCCGTTTTCAGCCCGGTAATATTGTCGATTCGTACATCAGTGGCATTGAAGCTATTTTAAGCGGCAAAGGACAATGGAACAACTGGGGCGTGCAGTTTCAATTGGGCTACACCTACACCAATCCCATCAATAAAAACCCACCTTTGAGCACCTTCCAATTACCTGTTGACCTGATGAGGTTTCTCAAATACCGCTATTTGCACTTGGTGCGCACCGATGTGCAACTCCAGTACAAGCGCCTTATGTTAGGGGCCAATGTGCGTTACAACAGTGTTATTTTAAACATTGATGAAGACTTTTACCGCTTCATGCCGGGCCTCAGTGCGTACCGTTTGCGCAGCATAAAAGGAGATTTACTCGCCGATTTACGGGTTGGAATGGCTGTGAATACGTTTTTTAACCTCAACTTTATTGTACGCAACGCTGGCAACCGCAGTTGGATGCCAATTCCCGGCAACATTGGCGAACAGCGTAACTTTGTAATTCAAATGCAATGCAGCTTCTAAAAAAATACAAATGAAGACCATAGCCTCCTTGCTGCTGTTACTTGCGAGTACATTTACCATTCAGGCGCAGCAGCAGTACCTTTTATCTGGCAGCGTAACCGAAAAAGGCAGTCAGGCCCCGCTCCCAGGCGTAAATATACTGGTAGAAGGCCAAGGCAGCGGTACCGTAACTGACCTCGATGGCCGCTACCGTTTGCTATTGACTTCGGGCAGCTACCAAGTGCGCTTTAGTTATGTAGGATATACCTCTGAAGTGCGTCAGCTGAATTTGCAGTCGCCCCAAACACTCAACATGCAGCTGGCCGTGGCGGCCGGGCAACTCGACCAAGTAGTGGTTACCGCGGGGCGTTTCGAGCAGCGACTCAGCGAAGTAACCGTATCGATGGAAGTGATTAAGCCCGAGCTACTGCAGCAAAACAACATCACCCGCTTTGATGATGCCCTGGAGCGCGTACCCGGCGTAAGCGTGGTCAACGGGCAGCTCAACATACGTGGCACAAGCGGCTTCAGCTATGGTGCAGGCAGTAGGGTGCAGGTATTGGTAGATGACATGCCGTTGCTTAGCGCCGATGCGGGGGATGTAAAGTGGGCCTATTTACCGATTGAAAATGTGTCGCAGATAGAAGTAATCAAGGGCGCCAGTTCGGCTTTGTTTGGCAGCAGTGCTTTGGGAGGAATTGTGAATTTACGCACCGCCTATCCCACTGCCACGCCACGTACGCAGGTGCAAACCTTTAGTTATGTGTACGACCAACCCAACGACTTTTTTACAGCGCCTTATCGGTTACAAGATGGCAGGCACCAGAGCGGTATAAGCGCCTTGCACAGCCGACAGATAGGCAAACACGACCTTACAGCAGGGGTTTTTGCGGTTTGGGACCAAGGCTATCGGCTGGGGGAATACAGCAAGCGGGTGCGCGGCAATGTAAACTGGCGCTATCGGGTGAATGAGCGGCTAAGTTTAAGCATCCATACCAACGCCATGGTGGATTCGGCTGGCAATTTTTTCTTTTGGCAGAGCGACACCTCGGCTTATTTTCCTTCTCCCGGCACCAACGATGTGCAATTGAGTACCCGGTTTAACATCGACCCCGTTCTTACCTACTATGGCCGTAACGACCGCAAGCACGTTTTTAGAAACCGGCTGTTCTATACCGAAAACCAAGGCGACAGCACTCGCAACACCCAAGGCCAAATGTATTTTAACGAATATCAGTTCCAGCAGCCGTTGCAGCTGACCTTCGCCAAAAAAACCATGGTCACGGCGGGCTTGGCACATACGTATAATTATGTGAACAGCGGAACGTTATACGGACTCAAAGACAGCCGTAACCTTGCTGCCTACGCCCAAATAGACCAAAGCATTGGCAAGCTGAACTACTCGCTCGGCTTACGATTTGAGCAATTTGTAATCGATAACGAGGCGCCGATTCGTTATCCAGTGGCGCGCCTCGGACTCAATTACGAGCTGTTTAAAGCCACTTGGTTGCGGGCATCGGCAGGACAAGGTTTCCGAACCCCTTCGGTAGCGGAGCGCTATGTGAATGCTGCTTCGGGTGCCATCGTAATCCTCCCCAACCCCACCTTAAGCTCTGAAAGTGGTTGGAGTGCCGAACTAGGTATTAAACAAGGCTGGCAACTTGGTAAAATGAAAGGCTTTGTAGATGTAGCAGGTTTTTACACCAATTACGACAATATGATTGAATTCACCTTCAATCTGTATCCCGAAGGACCTGGCTTTAAGGCGCTCAACCTCGCCGACCAAACCAGCGTAATCCGAGGCATAGAGTTCAGCAGCGCTGGCGGCGGCCAAATCGGCCGTTTTCAACTCGTCACCCAGCTCGGTTACACCTTTATTGATCCTATCGAAATACGCAGGCCGCTCCCCGACCGGCCCGACATAACCACCACCGACGCTTTAAAGTACCGCACCCGGCACCTGTGGCGCTTTGATGCCGAATTGCGGCGCGCGCGCTGGGGTTTTGGCACCAATTTACGCTACAACAGCTTCATGCTGCGCATCGATCAGGCCTTCGAAAACTTCATTCCAGGCGTGGTGGCCTTTCGTGAAAAGCGGCCTGCAGGCGACTTTATAGCCGACTTTAGGATGAGTTACGAGCTGCGGTCTGATTTGCGTCTTGCCCTGTTACTCCGCAATGCCTTTAACCGCGATTTTATGGTTGTGCCTGGCAACATTGGTGCGCCAAGGACCTTTGGGGTGCAGCTCGTTTATACGCCGTAAATGATTTTTTGCTATTTGCTCTAGCCAATCGCAATGCTACTTCAGCTTTTAGTTGTCCGAGCTGTATGGTGCAATTGCCAGCTCCTCAATCACCGGCTGCATCACCTTTAAAACACAAAACCCCCGTCGAACAGCGTTTGACGGGGGTTTGCAGACGTGAAATGCCTTAATTAATGGCGCGGAACACGCGGCTCCAGCGGATTTTATTGAGCAAATTGGCATTATAATCTAAGCTCAGCCATACAAAAACGGCCTTACCCACGATGTGGTCTTCGGGCACAAAGCCCCAATAGCGCGAATCCAGGGAATTGTGGCGGTTGTCGCCCATCATCCAATAATAATCCATTTTAAAGGTATAGCTGTTCACCGCACTGCCATTGATTAAGATTTTACCTGCCCTTTCTTCCAAAGTATTGCCTTCATACACGCTAATGGCACGGCGGTAAATATTGATATTATTCGAATCAAGCGGCATAGTCATGCCTTTTTTGGGCAAGATAATAGGGCCGTAGTTATCGAGGTTCCAAGGATAAAACGCGGTGTACGGAAACACATCTTCGGTATAATAGCCGGGAGGCGCATTGTAGGGCTCAATACCGCGCACATTGCTGAATTGCTTCATTTTATCGGCATTTTCAACGGTGAGGTTGTACAAAAAGTCGCCTTCTACCGAAATAGGGCCACCCTCGGTAATGTCCATTTTAAGCAAGGTCATCGGATTAAAAGCTGATCCATCGGTTTTTACGTGGTATTTGTACTGCGCACGTGGCGGTTGCTCGATGGCTTTACCGTTGATGTGCACCACGCGATCAATGATTTGCAGCGTATCCCCGCCAATACCTACACAACGTTTGATGTAATTGTCTTGCTTGTCCACCGGCCGATAATCCTCCATCGGATAGTTAAAAACCACCACATCGTTGTTTTTGATTTTACCGAAACCCGGCAGGCGGCTGTAGCCCCACTGTACCCATTCCAAATAGCTTTTGGTGCCCAGCACCGGCATGGTGTTGTGGGCGAAGGGAAAGCTGAGGGGGGTCATGGGCAGGCGCGGACCGTAGCTCAGCTTGCTTACAAACAAAAAGTCGCCAACCATGAGGCTCTTTTCCATCGAAGGCGTGGGAATGGTATAGGCCTCGATGGCGAAGGTGCGGATGAGGGTAGCTGCGATGACCGCAAAAACGATGGCTTCGGTCCATTCGCGGGTCTTCGACTTCGGCTTTTTACTAGCCTTTTTCTTTTGCCAGAATTTCCAGTTCATATCACAAATTAAGGCGCCGTGGGCGCAGTTGGGTTATTTTGGGGAAGGTCGATCGTAACACCTTTTACACCGGCGCCATATTCGTATACCAATTCACCGCCGAGCCAGCCACTGTACACCAGCAAGACTGTGGCTACCAGCAAAGCACCTAAAAAAATGCGGTTTTCGGCGGCCGGCATGGTTTGGCGACGCAGGATTTTCCACACCAGCAAGCAGGCATACAACCAAACGAGGATGTAACCAATTGTCTCATGCTGTTCTACAGCTTCGTGCAGGGTGTTGCTCATCGTAAGGCTGTCTTCGGCCCAGCCGCCCGTAAGTGCGGCAGCTCCTGTGCCCAAGGTGCCGCCAAGCAGCAACCAAAAGGCCATATCGCGCCAAAAATCAGCCTTACGCCACAGCCAAACCAACTCGGCAAGCAAAGCGCACAGCAGCAGGGCTACTGGAAAATGTACGACAGCTGGATGAAGCGTATGCAGCATTTAACCAATGAATTTCGACAGGTCAACGCCCGGTATATTCGGAATTAGGCCGTCGGTGCCTTTTTTGAATTCTTCTTTGTAGGTACGGTGTGCTTCGCGCAAGGCGTTATTTACTGTATTGAGGATGGCCTCTTCGAGTAAGGCCTTGTTTTCGGGCTTTAACAAATCTTCGTTGATGGTAATGCTTTGTAGCTTTTTACTGACGCTGGTCACCACTTGTACACCGTCTTCCTGACCTGAAGCGCTCACGGTCATGCGATCGGTTTTATTTTTAACATCTTCGACGGCATCCTTGAGTTTGCCGATTTTGTCCATCATACCAAATAAGTCGAACATAATTTTCTTTTGCTTTATGAATGGTCGAAAATACCGAAATATTGTCGTGTTTGATGCATTTTTGCTTTTTTTGGCTACTATTCCTCCTCCCCAAAAGCCTGTGCACGGGCGGCAAGCCCTTGTGAATTAAAGCGTGATTTTAAATTTTCGGGCCAGCTCTTCCATGTCGGCCACCACTTTGGGGTTGATCGGAATGCCATTTGCTTTACGCAAGCGGTGTTCTCGTTGTTCTGGTTCACCATGGATGAGCACGGGTTGGGCAGGATCGATAGGCACAGTTTGTTTGAAGCGCCTGATCCAGGTATCGATCCCCTGGTAATATTCGTCAAGGTCGCGAAAGGCATCAATGCGCATAGCGGTAAGGAAATGGCCTATGCCCTTGCCCACCGGGTCGGCGGGTGGTTGGAGAAAGGCCACGAAGGGCGGTACCCAAGGACCGAAGTTGCCGCCAGAAAGCACACCTGACAAGATATCGGCCACCGCGGCCATACCGTAGCCTTTGTGTGAGCCCATTTCATAGGTACTGCCGAGGGGCAAAAGACTGCCGCCTTTTTTGAGGATACTCGGGTCGTTGCTTGGCTCGCCCATGGCGTCGAGTGCCCAGCCGTTGGGCAGGTCGGTGCCTTTGCGTTCTGCGATTTCAAGTTTGCCATTGGCGGCCGCGGCAGAGGCCATGTCGATCACCACCGGGTCGAATTCGCGTGCAGGAAACACCCAACAATGCGGATTGGTGCCCAGCATGCGCTCTTTGCCGAGTGTGGGCGTTACCAAAGGACTGGCATTGGTCATGCTCATGCCAATCATGTGGTGTGGAATGGCTTTCATGGCGTGGTACGAGGCCACACCAAAGTGGTTCGAGTTGCAAACACTCACCATGCCAACACCGGTAGCCGTGGCTTTTTTGATGGCGATGTTCATGGCGTGCGCGGCAACTACCAAGCCCAAGCCCCCATCTCCATCTACTGTAGCAGCGGCGGCGGTTTCACGCACAATTTTGATTTGCGGCTTCATATTGATGCGGCCAGCTTCCCACAAACGTACATAACCAGACAGGCGGGCAATGCCGTGGGAGTCGATGCCCCTTAAATCCGCTTCCAAAAGTACATCGGTGGCTAGGTAGGCATCCTCTTGACTTGCGCCCATGCCGATGAACACCTCGCTCATGAAGCTCCAAAGTTGATTTTCAGTAAATATGCGATTCTTCAATGTAGCCATGTGCGTTTCAAAACTTACCATCCGGCTGCCAATAAATCGGCAAGGTGGATGGTTTTGATCTCTATTTTTTGCTTATCTGCATAGGTTTGCATATGCATCAAACAGCTTAAATCGGCTGAAACCAGGAATTCTGCTCCCGTTTTTAACACATTTTGTAGCTTTTGATCAGCCATGCCTGTGCTAATGCCTTCGTATTTTACGGCGAAGGTCCCGCCAAAGCCGCAGCACGTTTCGTTTTCAGGCAACGGCATAAAAGTCATGCCCTGTACTTGTCGCAACAAGGCCCTTGGTTCCTCCCTAATACCACATTCCCGCAAGGCGCTGCAGGCATCGTGGTAGGTGATGCTGTGCTCAAAATGAGGCTGCAACTTGTTATAAGGCAGGTGCTTAAATACAAACTCCGCAAATTCAAAGGTATTTTTCTGCAGCTGCTTGTATTCGTTATGTAACGCAGTGTTGTGGAATAATTTGCCGTAATAATTGCGCATCATGCCAGCGCAAGAGCTCGATAGCACCACCACGGGCCGGTTGTTGGAGAGTTCGCGGATGCACTTCTCCCCCACTTCTTTGGCTTCATCCCAATAACCCGCGTTAAAAGCAGGTTGACCGCAGCAAGTTTGTTCGGGATTGTAATGCACTTCGCAGCCCAAAAACTCGAGCACTTTGATGGCGTTGAAGGCGGTTTCAGGATATAATTGATCCACAAAACAAGGCACAAATAAATCTATCTGCATTGGAGCTTACCCCACGTGTATTTTAAAGTTTCTGATGCTTCGTAACACCAGCAAGCCTACGATGAAAAACACACCCAAGGCCAAGGCCGAGTTGCGCATGCTGCCAGTGAGTACGATGATGTATCCGAATGCAAAAGTACCAAATACGATGGCAAGTTTTTCAGTTACGTCGTAAAAAGAGAAGTAAGAAGCGTGATTGAGGGTATTATCGGGAATCAGTTTGGCGTAGGTGCTGCGCATGAGGGCCTGCATGCCGCCCATCACAGTACCTACCACGCCAGCAAGGACGAAAAACTGATTTTCGGTGGTGACGGTATAGGCGGCCACACAAATGCCCACCCAAATTAGCGTGCCGCCCATGAGGGTATAAATATTGCCAAAACGTGCTGAGAGTTTAGAAAAGGCAAACGCACCAGCGATGGCAATGAGCTGGATGAGGAGGATGGTGATGATGAGTTTGTCGGTGCTGAGCCGGAGCTCGTCGGCACCAAAAATGGTGGCCAAATACATGGTGGTTTGCAAGCCCGCACTGATAAAGAAGAAGGCAATGAGGTAGCGGCGAACGGTGGTCAGGTGCTTGATTTCGTGGTACACCTTGACAAGCTCTCGGTAACCTTTGCGAAATAAATCGCCATTGACCTTGCCCAGCGGCTTTTCTTTGGGCAATCGGCGCAAGGTGAGCTGCGAAAAGCCAAACCACCAAACGCCAACTGTTACAAACGATAGCCGGGTACTCAAGCCTTTGTAATGCGAAGTGGCTTGTTCCATGGCGGCCGTGGCTTCAGTGCCGCTGGCTACCAGTTGCGCTGCCATGCCTTGTACGTCCCACAGCAAGCCTGGAAACATAATCATCACAAGGTTTAAAACTAATAACGACACACTTCCAGCGTATCCGTAAGCAAAACCCCGTGCGCTGATTTCATCGAAGCGGTCTTCGGTGGCAATTTCAGGCAAAAACGAATTGTAAAAAATCACACTGCCGGCCCAACCAATGGCCGCAAGCATAAATAAACCTAAACCGTATTCGATGTTACTGGAAGTCGAAAAAAACAACAAACCGCAGCTCACCGAACCCAAAATGGCAAAAAAGGCCAGCATGCGCTTCTTTAATCCCCCAAAATCGGCCATGCCGCTTAAAATGGGCGATACAAACACTACCAATAAATAGGCGAGCGATAAGGAATACGAATAGGCAGCGCTGCTCGACACTTCCCAGCCAAAAATCGACACTTGGAAGTTATCGCTAGCAGGATCTGCACCACGAGCTAGGGCTGCACTTTTGCTGATGGCATTGTAATAAATTGGGAAAATGGCCGACGTAATGCATAAGTTGTATGCTGAGTTGGCCCAATCGTACATACACCACGCACGAATGGTTTTGGGGTTGTTGAGTTCAGACATCTGGTTCAAATCTAATCCTTAGCAGCGAACCTTGCAACTACATTGAAGGATTGGTTGGCATTACTCGCCGGATAGAGGCAAAAAACTCATTAGGCATGCAATTGTCACTTGAAAAGTCCAAATTTCACTCGTTTATCCCATTGATTACAGAGAAAGTAAACGTTAAAACCGGGAATTTGCAACATGCCCAAGCCAAAGCAGCTTTTGAAATTATGTCACAAACCAAACTCGTGAAGTGAAAACAATCATCACACCTACTGATTAACTAAAGCGCCGATATTCTTCATAGTAGAATAACCACTGAATCCCTGAATTTACCTCTGTCTTAAAAACCAAAAAAGCCACCCGCTTTCGCGAATGGCTTTCTTAAAATACTTACAGGATAATTATGCTTCTGTGAGGATGATCACTTTGTCTTTCAACACTTCAATCACCCCGCCTTTGATGTCAAAATACACCGTTTTATTTTCGGTGGTGATGACCCGCACCTGGCCCATGGCTTCCAAAGAAGAAATGAGGGGCGCATGGTTCTTCAACACTTCAAACTGGCCTTTGCTGCCTGGTACTTTTACCGAGGTCACATCGCCTGTGAACAGCTTGCGGTCGGGTGTTAAAATTTCGAGGTACATCTATCGTCCTCCAATTAAACCTGACCTTCAAGCATTTTCTTACCCGCGGCAATCACATCGTCGATGCTGCCTTTGAGGTTGAATGCTGCTTCTGGATATGCATCTACTTCACCGTCCATGATCATGTTAAAGCCACGGATGGTTTCTTCGATCGGCACCAATACACCCTTTAAACCGGTGAACTGCTCGGCTACGTGGAACGGCTGAGATAAGAAGCGCTGAACGCGACGGGCGCGGTGAACGATCAACTTGTCTTCGTCGCTCAATTCGTCCATACCCAAGATGGCGATGATGTCTTGCAATTCTTTGTAGCGCTGCAAGGTCAACTTCACTTTCATGGCACAGTCGTAGTGCGCATCGCCTACTACATCGCGACTCAAAATGCGCGAGGTAGAGTCGAGTGGATCTACCGCTGGGTAGATACCCAATTCGGCAATCTTACGGCTCAATACGGTGGTGGCATCCAAGTGGGCGAAGGTGGTAGCCGGCGCCGGGTCAGTCAAGTCATCCGCAGGCACGTAAACGGCCTGTACCGACGTGATCGAACCACGCTTGGTGGAGGTAATGCGCTCTTGCATCAAACCCATTTCGGTAGCCAAAGTTGGCTGGTAACCTACGGCCGATGGCATACGTCCCAAAAGGGCGGACACCTCTGAACCGGCTTGGGTGAAACGGAAGATGTTATCGATAAAGAAGAGGATGTCGCGACCTTGTGTGTCGTTCTCATCGCCATCGCGCAAGTGCTCGGCCATGGTCAAACCCGAAAGGGCTACACGGGCACGGGCCCCAGGGGGTTCGTTCATCTGACCAAACACCAAGGCAATACGTGATTCTTCTAATTGCTTGTAATCTACTTTGTCGAGCGACCACTTGCCTTCTTCCATCTCATGCTTGAATTCATCACCGTAGCGAACTACGCCTGATTCAATCATTTCACGGAGCAAGTCATTCCCTTCGCGGGTACGCTCACCTACACCGGCAAAAACCGACATACCGTCGTAGCCTTTGGCGATGTTGTTGATCAATTCCATGATCAATACGGTTTTGCCTACACCGGCACCACCGAACAATCCGATTTTACCACCTTTTACATAGGGCTCAATCAAGTCGATTACCTTAATACCTGTGTAGAGGATTTCTGCAGAAGTACTCAAGTCTTCGAAGCGTGGAGCTGCGCGGTGAATCGACATGCCTTTGCTGCGATCCATCGGCTTGAGGCCATCAATGGCATCACCAACTACGTTAAACAAGCGGCCCTTGATTTGGGTACCGATAGGCATTTGGATAGAGTCGCCAGTGTCTACCACCTGCATGCCGCGTACCAAACCGTCGGTAGCGTCCATGGCAATGGTGCGCACACTGTCTTCGCCCAAGTGCTGTTGACATTCAAGCACGATGCGCTGTCCGTCTGGACGATCCACATACAGTGCGTTGTAAATTTTTGGAAGTTTCGAACCGCCTTCGAAGTTTACATCGACAACTGGGCCGATGATTTGAGCGATTTTACCGTGATTGGCCATAAAAAAGCTGGTTTAATGCGTCTTTCAACGAGAGTGCAAAGCTAATTCTAAAGATTGAATTTTCAAATCGAAAAGCAAATTGATTTGTGATTTCTGATTTGCGATTTCGAATTGCGATTGTTTTTCCTTTGCAATGGTCCTTGAGCGCTGGGAAAGCAGCAGTCGTAGGCAGTCTTTGAGTGACCCGGGAACGGAGCGTGGTTTAGCGCAGCTGAACACAAACGCCCAGCCTCAGCAGGTGGGTGGTGAGGTCTTGGAAGGCGTGTTGGTAGCCGAGCAGGCCATGCCAGTTGCCGCGTTGGTAACGAAGGTCGGCGCGGGCGGCGTAGGGTCGGTCGCCGTTGTTGATGTAGCCTACATAACCGGTGGCGCCCAAACCGAGTCGCCAAGGACCGTGGTCGAGTTCACTGCGGAGTCCATATATAAAGGCGTCGTTTTGTCGGGCGAGACTTTCTTGCCACACCAAAAGACCGGCATTGCCAAACAACGACCAGCGGTTGAGCCAGCGGCCTTGGCGTTCCCAGTTACGGCCGGCATGCCAATCGAATATATAACCCGGCGTATTGGTGTGCCGCGCATTGTCAAGATTTTTGCCGGCGGTGGTTTTTACAGTCACCTGGAGGGTGAGGTTAAGCTTGGCGGCATTGTTTTCTTGCTTAGCAAGTTGGGCTATAGTGGAAATCCATATATCGCCCGGACTGCTTCCTTCCCCGCTTTGACCCCTGGCACGGCGGAAATCGCGCACCTGTTCGCTGGTTTGAAACCACTCGCGCGGCCGCCAAGTAATGTCGAACGCCACCCGACCCGGCGCCAACGGCATACGGATATAAACAAAAGCATTTTGCGTTTGATCGCCTGGTGCGCTGTGAAACTCGCCCAGCATCTCAAAATGCCAATTGCTATCGAGCCGTGGCTCGCGCTGAATAGGCAGCGGCAGTGCATTGGGGCCCATTCGCTGCGGAGAGCGAATGATGTACTCTTGCCAAGGCGTTACCCCATCCCAATCCACATTCTTGGCCCAAAAGTTATAGTTCGGTTGGGCTTGTGCTGCACTGCCCAAAAGCAGCAACCACATCCACAAGAGCTTTTTCATGTTTAGAAAAGAAGGGTGCATAAATTTTCGCTGCACGAATATAGCTTGTTCCCGCGAAAAGCTAACTTTGTAAGATGCGAAACCTACTCCTGTTCCTCTCTCTGCTTGTGTTCAGCTGCCAAAGTCAGCGCCTGCCCGAAGTAGCCGAAATACTGCATCACCAGTGGGAAGCCACTAAAATTAGCGGTACCACCAAAATGCCGAGCTTCAGCATCCCACCAAATATGCGGGTGCAGGGTAGTGATGGTTGCAACCGTTTTATGGCACAAGCTAAGGTAGATAGCCGCGTGGCATTTGAGCAAGTAGCCGGCACCAAAATGGCGTGTGCGCATGGGGTGGATAAGGTTTTTTGGACAGCCATTGACCAG
Source organism: Chitinophaga pinensis (assembly GCA_945874665.1). Taxonomy (GTDB): domain Bacteria; phylum Bacteroidota; class Bacteroidia; order UBA7662; family UBA7662; genus PNNG01. The sequence goes on from CAMCHJ010000010.1 coordinate 51,323, forward strand.
CACGACCGCTGGCGCATCAAAAAAGGCAATTTGCAATTACTCAAAGGCCGCAAGGTACTGATGACTTTTGCATCGAAGCCGAAGCCTGAAGCCGAAGCTGACATGGTAGGCGAATTAGAAGAATCTGAGTAAAATCATGCGGTTGGGCCTTACCTCGCCACCTTATTCTCTGCATTTTTAGCATTCTTAATTCGCAAAGCCCGCCCTTCGACTGGGCTCAGGGACCACCTTCGAGTACCTCAGGGACCACCTTCGATAAACCCCGGTTGCTGAGCTTGTCGAAGCACAGGGACCTGGCAACGGAATTATTCGAGCACCTGAGAGACCGGTGTAAAAAATCATAAATCCTACGTCCTAAATCAGAAATCATAAATCCATGATTTTTCCTGGATTCAAAATTCCCTTGGGATCAAACACCTTTTTGATGCCGCGCATGAGCTCAAAATGAACGGGCTGCATCACTATGTCCATGTAAGGCTGCTGCACCAAGCCAATGCCATGCTCGCCGCTGATGGTGCCGCCGAGCCGCTGTACTTCTTCGAATATTTCGCGGATTCCGAGCTTTACCGTTTGCTCCCAGTCCTGCTCCGAAAGCGCCCCGCGAATGATGTTTACGTGCACATTGCCGTCGCCGGCATGGCCGTAACACACCGACTGAAAGCCATATTTGGCCCCCACCTCCTTCACTTTACCGATGATTTGCGGCAGGTAGGCGCGTGGCACCACGGTGTCTTCTTCTTTATAAACCGAATTGGCCTTCACTGCATAGGCCACATTGCGTCGCAGTTTCCAAAGTTGTTCCTTTTGCTCCGCGGTATCGGCCAACAAAATCTCCCCACAATCGAAAGTCGACAGCACTTCGTACAGCTTTTCGGCCTCGGCATACAGCGGTTCGAGTTGCTGTCCATCGAGCTCAATAAGCAAATGGGCCTGCACCTCAGCGGGTAGGTCAAGGGAGATTTTCAAATATTCGGCCGCCCAAACAATGGCCTCGCGCTCCATAAATTCCATGGCCGAAGGGGTAATGCCAGCCCTAAAAACCGCCGATACAGCCGCACAGGCGCCTTCCAGCGAGTAAAAAGGCACCAGCATAAGCACATTTTGTTGGGGATAAGGCAGCAGACGGAAAACCACCTTGGTAATCACCCCCAGCGTGCCTTCGCTTCCCACCAGCAATTGGGTGAGGTTGTAACCGGTGGCGTTTTTTAAGACGTTGGCGCCGGTCCACAGCAACTCGCCGCTCGGCAAAGCCACTTGCAGGTTGAGCACATAGTCTTTGGTAGTGCCATACTTCACAGCTCGTGGTCCCCCTGCCGATTCGGCCAAATTGCCGCCGATGAAGCAGCTTCCGCGACTCGAGGGATCGGGTGGGTAAAAGAGTCCGTGCGCCTGCACCGCCTCCTGAAACACCTGCGTAACTACCCCCGGCTCGATGGTGGCCTGCAGGTTTTGTGTATCGATATCCAAAATGCGATTGAGTCTACCCGTGGCCAACACCACTCCGCCTTGTACCGGCAGCGCCCCGCCGCTCAGTCCTGTGCCTGCACCGCGTGTGGTAACGGGTACCTCAAACTGGTTACAAAGCGCGAGTACCGCCGCCACCTCCTCGGCCGTGCCGGGTTGCACCACCAGCTGGGGCAGGTAGAGGAGGTCTTCGGTTTCGTCGCGACCAAAAGCCTCGAGATTTTGGGTGAGCACATGGGTTTCACCGAGCAAATTTTGCAAGGCAGTGACCAAATTAGTGGCAAGGGCATTCATGCTACGAATATCGGATTTTTGCATGGCTGCAAAGCCCTTGCTACAAAAATCTCTCTCAAGAAGTCGCTTCAACCCCTGTTTTGGGCCGTTTTTTACGAATAATTCAATAATCAGTATCTATTTTTGCGACAAAATCAATGGATTATACCGCTTTTTAGGCTAATTTAGCAACCGTTTTTGAATACGAAATAAGCACGAAATTTATGGCAGAAGTAATCAGAATGCCCAAGATGAGCGACACCATGACTGAAGGGGTGATTGCAGAGTGGCACAAAAAAGAAGGCGACAAAGTTAAACCAGGGGATATTTTGGCCGACGTGGAGACCGACAAGGCCACCATGGAACTCGAAAACTTTGAAGCTGGCACCTTATTATACATAGGCGTAAAAAAAGGTGAAGCTGTTCCAGTGAACGCCATCATTGCCATTGTAGGTAAAGAAGGGGAAGACATCAAAGCCTTAATTACCAGCGAAAGCGCCCCTGCTGAGGCCAAGTCGGAAGCAGCGCCTGCCAAAGAAGCAGCGCCCGCAGCCAAAGCAGAAACCGCCGTATCGGCGCCAGTAGCAGCACCGGCGCCAGTAGCAGCGAGCAGCGACGACGACCGCTTGAAGGCCAGTCCCCTCGCCCGCAAAATCGCCGAAGACAAAGGCATCGACCTGCGTGACCTCAGTGGTAGCGGTGATGGCGGCCGCATAGTAAAGCGCGATCTCGACAACTATACCCCAGCGGCAGCAGCGGCCAGTGCGCCAAGCTTTGCGCCGGTAGTGGGTGAAGAAAAATACACTGAAGTGGTGGTATCGCAGATGCGCAAAACCATTGCCCGCCGTTTGGCTGAGAGCAAGTTCAGCGCACCGCATTTTTACCTTACCATCGACATCGACATGGACAAAGCCATGGCAGCCCGCACCCAAATCAACGAGGTGGCCAGTGCCAAGGTGTCGTTTAACGATATGGTGATCAAGGCGTCGGCCTTGGCCCTGCGCAAGCATCCAAAAATCAACAGCAGTTGGTTGGGCGACAAGATCCGTTTCAACCAGCACATCAACATTGGCGTGGCCATGGCGGTGGAGGAAGGCCTGTTGGTACCGGTGGTGCGTTATGCCGATAACAAGCCTTTGTCGCAGATCGCCTCCGAAGTGAAGGTGTTTGCGGGCAAAGCCAAAGACAAAAAATTACAGCCGAGCGACTGGGAGGGCAATACCTTTACCATCAGCAACCTGGGCATGTTTGGCATCGAGGAATTCACGGCCATCATTAATCCACCTGATGCCTGCATCATGGCGGTGGGAGCGATCCGTCAGGAGCCCGTGGTGAAAAACGGCCAAGTGGTACCTGGCAACCGTATGAAAGTAACTTTGAGCTGCGACCACCGGGTGGTGGACGGGGCATCGGGGGCGGAGTTCCTGCAGACCTTCAAGCAGTTGCTGGAAGAGCCAGTGCGGATGCTGGCGTAATCCATTTAAAACCTCATAAAGGCCGTCTTCCGTTGGAGGGCGGCCTTTTTTTTAAAAAAAATTTGGTGCAAATCGATTCGTCATTTCTACTGTTTAATTAGTTGCGAATCAGCACTTTTCAAAAATCCTCCAACCACTAACGACTTCTCAATCTCTAAGCTCCTAACACAATAGAATCTTTACGTCTTCTGCTTCTTCTTGCGCGCCGCCGGAAACAAAATATTGTTTAGAATGAGGCGGTAGCCAGGCGAATTGGGGTGCAAATTGAGATCGGTTGGCGGCTCCCCTACCATGTGCTGGTAGTCGGCCGGGTCGTGACCGCCGTAAAAAGTCCAGGTGCCTTTGCCGTAGCTACCATGTACATAGCGCGTTTCGTTTAAACTGCGCGTTTCACCCAAAATCAACACATCACTTTTGAGGTTTTCTTTGCGAAAGGCGGTGGTTTGTCCCATAAAACCCTTAATCACCTGCTCATGGTTTTGATTGAGCATGGTAGGAATCACATCCCATTTGGCCGAAAAATCAAACAGCGTAAAAAAGTCGTTTTGCTCCCCAATAAAGCCACGGGTATTGGTAGCATCGATGTCCGAAAACTCATATTCGAGGGGATTGCGCTTGAGCACAAAGTTTTTGAAGGCGAAGGTCTTTTCGAAATCGAGCTTCTGCTGCGCGCTTGGATCGGCGGGATCGCCGTCGTACATGCTTTCGCAGATGTCAATGCCCTCGGCAGCCAAGGCAATGTCGTAGGTGTCGGTGGCTGAGCACATGGCAAACAAAAAGCCGCCTCCACTCACAAAATCACGTATTTTTTGGGCCACAGCGAGTTTAAGCTGCGATACTTTATTAAAACCATGGCGGGCGGCGGTGGCATTGGCTTCGCGCACCTCGGCTTGGTACCAGGGCGCATCGCGGTAGGCGGCATAAAAGCGCCCAAACTGTCCTGTAAAATCTTCATGGTGCAAGTGCAGCCAATCGTACAACGGCAATTTGCCTTGCAACACCTCATCATCGTACACTTTTTCGTAGGGAATTTCGGCATACACCAGGGCCATTGTTACCGCATCGTCCCAAGGCTGCTTGGTCGGTGGGGTATAAACGGCAATTTTGGGGGCCACTTCGAGCTTCACTACGTCCATATTCACCTCAGGATCGGCTATCTCCAGTAAAATTTGCTCATAGCGCACATCAGGTAGCACCTCGTAACTAACGCCGCGAATACGACATTCGTTTTCGAGGGTAGGCAGCTGCGGCATGCTGAAGCTCCCGCCACGGTAGTTGAGCAACCAACTCACTTCTATGCCTTGTTGCAGCGAGAAATAGGCAATGCCGTAAGATTTGAGGTGGTCGCGCTGGGCTTTGTCCATCGGAATGAGGATTCGCGCCGCCTGTAGCTGCAGCGACCAAAAGCAAAAACCGAGTAGCAGAAGTCTTTTCATCTTTCCAAAGATAAGGGATGCGATCGCGTTTGCGAAGTCACGGTTTTAATAACAACATTTTTGTTACTTTGGTGCATGAAAGCAACGGCCGTTCAAAACAAACTCAAGTACTTTAAGTACAATAAAGCCAAGCTAGGCGCCAAGCCTGGCAGCATTTTCATCCCCAAAGACGCCCTGCCTACCCAGGTGTACGAGCACCGTTTTAATGCCGATGTGTTGGAGGAATTACCGGAGGCAACCGTTGCCCAAGCCCGCCTGCGCCTGGCCCCAGAAGTTGGTTTTACGCGCTGGATCGACATCCGTGGCTTACAAAACCCCGAGCTATTCGACTGGCTTGAGAGCGATTTCGGCATCCATCCTTTGGAACTAGAAGACATTGCCTCGCGGCAACAACCCAAGGTAGAAGAACAATTTGGGCATTTATTTATCGTAGCCAGGATGCTTTATTTAGATGACAAAGTGCAATTGGTAAACGACCAGCTGTCGTTATTTGTAGTCGGCAACACCCTCATCACCATCCAAGAAACCTATGAGGATGTGCTTGAGCCTGTGCGTAACCGCCTGCGCAACGTGCTGATGCCGCTGCGTAAACGTAAATCTGAATACCTGGCCTATGCCCTACTCGATGCCGTGGTGGATCATTACTTCTTAGTGCTCAACGACCTGGGTGAGCGCATGGAACAGCTCGAAAATCTATTGCTCACCAAGCCACGGCGCGAGCAACGCGACCAAATTATGCACCTCAAGCACGAGCTGCTGGCCATTCGGCGTGTTGTGTGGCCCACCCGCGAGCTGGCTAATAATTTACTGCGCAACGACCATTTACACGGTCAGGACGACATCAAAATCTACCTCCGCGACCTCTACGACCACGTGGTGAGCCTCATGGACCATGCTGAAAACTACCGCGAAATAAGCGCCAACCTCCTTGATTTGTACAATACCGCGGTGAGCAATTATATGAACGAGATCATGAAGGTGCTCACCATGATTTCGGCCATTTTCATCCCCCTAAGCTTCCTAGCCGGTTTGTACGGGATGAATTTTGTGCGCGAAAGCGCCAACGGTGAACCCATGCCCCTCAACATGCCCGAGCTGTACTCACCCTTTGGCTACGTAACTGTAATTGTGGTGATGGTACTCATAGCCCTTGTGCAACTGCTTTTGTTTTGGAAGAAGGGTTGGTTTAGGCGGTGGTAGTTGCGCCTGGTACTATTTGTTTTTTTTGCCAGAAATGAAGCTGCCGGTTTTTAACAAATATTTAGCAAATAGGGAGATAAAGGGAGCTATTGAGCCAAAAAAGGGAACCAGCGCAGCAAAAAAAATGTAGTTTTGCAATTATGTTGCAAATGCGGGTCCTGCTGATTTACTTTTTGCTCGTGCTTAGTCCTTTAGGGGCCTGGGCGCAGTTTAGCCTGCGCGGACAAGTACTCGACGCCCAGCAACAGCCCGTGGTAGGCGCCAGTGTGTTGGTGCACGAAATTCAGCGCGGCAGGATTACCGATGCCCAAGGCAAGTTTAGTTTTGAGGACCTCAAAAAGGGCGATTACCACCTCCATATCCAGTTTTTAGGCTACGAAGCACAGAGTGTAAACGTGCGCCTGCATCAAAACGAAGTGCTGCGGGTGGTTTTAAATGCTTCGAGCTTGGAGCTGCGGGAGGTTTTGATAGAAAACGACCTCACCAAAACCAATGAGCAACAGCAAACACAAAGTACGGTGGTGGTGAGCGAGGAGCAGCTGCGCAAATATGCGGGACAAACCCTGATGCAGAGTTTGGAGCGCTTGCCGGGCATCCAAACCATCAACACCGGCATTGGGGTGTCGAAACCCGTGATTCGGGGACTCAGTTTTAACCGCGTGGCGGTCACCGAAAACGGCATCAAACAAGAAGGACAGCAGTGGGGTATTGACCACGGCCTCGAAATAGACCAATTTAACGTGGGGCGGGTAGAGATTTTGAAGGGACCTGCCTCTCTCCTTTACGGCTCGGATGCCATGGCAGGAGTGCTTCAGATTAAACCCCGACTTTTTCCCGCTGAAGACAAAGTGGAAGGCACCGTAACTGTACTCGGGCGCAGCGTGAACCAGCATCTGGGCAGCTCGGCGGCAGTGCAAGGCCACAACCGCAGCGGCTTGGTGTACCGGCTGCGGGCCACGGCGCACAGCTATGGCGATTACACCCTGCCGGCCGATACTTTTACCTACAACCGCTTTAAGATTCCCATTCCCGACGGTCGCCTCGAAAACACCGCCGGCGAAGAGTTGCACCTCAGCGGCTCGGTGGGCCTGAACAAAAAATGGGGCTACAGTCATGTAAACTTCAGTCGTTTTGCTCAGCAAATCGGCTTTTTCCCTGGCGCCATGGGCCGGCCGCTGGGCTACCGGGTGGTAAACGACGGCAACCGGCGCAACATCGCCCTGCCCAGTCAGTCTATTCGCCACTACAAAGTATCAAGTAACAGCAGCGTGATTTTAGGCAGCAATTGGCTGGAGCTCGACCTCGGCTACCAGCTCAACGAGCGGCGGGAGTTGTCGCTGCCCCACGCCCACGGCAGGCCTTTTTTAGACAGCAGCAACAACGTGGCGCACGGCATGAACCTCGGCACTTGGAGTTACAATGCTCGCTATCACATCAAAATAGATACCGCGCGCAACCTCATTTTGGGCGCCAGTGGCCAATACCAGCAGAACCGCATTTCGGGATTTGAGTTTTTGGTACCCAACTACAGCACCTTGCAATCGGGCGTTTTTGCCTTGTTGCAGTGGCAGCTGCGGCCGCGCTTGTTTGCCAGTGCCGGCGCGCGTTACGACATTGGGCGACTGCAAAGCGAGCGGTACTGGGAAAGCTTAATTGTTGCCGGCGAGTGGATTGACCGGCAACGAGCCCCACAAATCGATCGCTTCTTCCACAACGGCTCTGGCGCAGTGGGTTTGAGCTGGATGCCGAAGCCCGACTTCAACCTCAAGCTCAACCTGGGGAGCAGCTTCCGGTTGCCTACCGTGCCCGAGCTCACCAGCAATGGCGTGCACCACGGCAGCTTTAGGCACGAGGTGGGCGACAGCACCCTCGACGCCGAGCGCGGCTGGCAGCTCGATTTGGCCCTCAACTACCGCAAATCGCGCTGGGAGTTTAAGCTGAGTCCGTATTTCAACTACTTCAGCAACTACATCTACCTCCGCCCCACCGGGCAGTTTACCTTTTTGCCTGAGGGCGGACAGATATTTTTGTACAGTCAGGGCCGCGTAGTGCACACCGGCACCGAGCTCCAACTCGAATACCACCTGCTGCACAACCTTCACTTGGCCTTGCTCGGCGAATATGTGTGGATGAAAAACCTAGATACAGGCGTGCCTCTGCCTTGGACCTCCCCTGGTAGCATCACTTGGGAAGTTGAATACAGTCTGGAGCGGAGTCCTGATTGGGTGCAGCAGCCCTTTATCGGTCTCGACTGGCGCTGGGTAGCCGCCCAAACGCGCGTTGACCGCAACGAAGAGCCTACGCCCGCTTACCAACTGCTGAATGTGCAACTAGGCGGCAACTTCAAAGCCGGCAAACAACAACTCGAAGTGCGGCTGATGGCCCAAAACCTGCTCAATGTGCGCTACTTTAACCATTTAAGCCGCTACCGCCTGCTCAACCTGCCCGAGCCGGGTCGAAACATCCAGGCCGTGGTAAGTTGGATGTTCTAACGACCGGTTTACAAGTATTTCACCAAATAAAGCTGCTGCCAAGCATCCCTCAAGCTGAGCCTGACGATGCAAATTCTGCCGCTATTATTTGTAATTCAAAAGCATTTTGAAGGTTAGATGCCCTTGGTATTAAAACTGCGCCGCAACCATAAAACAATCAGCTTTTGTAGGACGATTCAGGGACATCACCGTATATTTTGCTTGAGGGATCATTGAGGAACGCTTATAGTGTAATTTACTAGAAGTAATTTAGTAGCTTGCAAGGCCAAAGGAAGTGTACCAAGCCAAGTCAATTAAATAGCAGAACTGGTTCGAGTTACGTTCTAAAGTGCCTTATCTTATCAAACAACAACGTCAATTTTCGCCTTATGAAATTTGTTTTATTCGTCATCAGCATCAGCCTGTTTTGTTTTCAGCTAAGTTTTGCGCAGTCCTTGCCTTTTAATTTTGAGAATACCGCAGCAAATCCCAGCTTTATTGACTTCGATGGCGGCGTAGCCACAATTGTTGCCAATCCTTCAGCGAGCGGCATAAACACCTCTAGTACCGTGGCGCGCATCATTCGCAATGGCGGTGCGGTATGGGGAGGCAGTAAGGTGGTATTAGCGGCCAATTTAAGCTTCGCCATCAATACAAAAATCAGCATGAAGGTTTATACGACAGCCCCAGTTGGAACAATCGTAAAAATGAAACTAGAAGGCACTGGCCCTGCTGTAGATGTAAACGCAACCACGACGACCTCAGGAGCATGGGAAACATTAGAGTGGATTTTTGCAGGCACACCCAATAACCTCAATGAAATTGTATTTATGTTCGATTTTGGAAATGTTGGTAACGGCAGTGCAAACTCTACTTTTTACTTCGATGATGTGGCTCAGGTGCCTGGTCCAACAGCGCCTACCTTGGCTTCACTCCCCATTAATTTTGAGAGCGGTTATGCTGCTTCTGATTTTTTGAATTTTTCGGGCGCGATTACAACCATCGTGGCTAATCCCGTTAAAACAGGCATCAATACCAGCGATACGGTGGCCCAATTGATAAGATATGGAGGTGATATTTGGGCAGGGAGTAAAATCTTGCTTGCTAACGAGCTCAATTTTTCAACTATGTGGTACATCTCCATGAAGGTTTACACCACTGCTCCTGTGGGTACCCGCATTAAATTGCAGTTGGAAGAACCAACGGGCATGGAAAGTTTGGACGTACTGACCACTGTTTCGGGTGCCTGGGAGACCTTAACTTGGAGTTTTTATGGGCAGCCAACGCGGTTTAATCGCATTGCTTTTTTATTCGATTTCGGAAAGGTGGGCAATGGCAGCGCCACTTCTACCTTTTTATTCGATGACATCCAACAAGTCGCAGGGCCAGCACCTACCCCACCAGTTCCCGCTGCTATGCCAGTTAACTTTGAGTCTAGTGTGCAGACCTCCGATTTTACCAATCAATTTGGCGCCTACGCTACCATCGTCGCAAATCCCGCCCCATCGGGCATAAACACCTCTGCAACCGTGGCGCAATTTTTGAAAAGCGGCGGGCAAGTTTGGGCGCGTAGTTTATTACAATTAACAAATTACCTTAACTTTTCTAATCTGAGCGCCATTAGCATGAAGGTGTATACCGACGCACCTGTAGGGTCAATTCTAAAACTGAAGGTAGAGAGCACCACTACGGGTGCAGCCAACGAGAAAGATGTACTTAGCACAGTTTCTGGTGCTTGGGCCACCTACACTTGGGATTTTGCTGGTGATCCGCCGGTTTACAATGTGCTTACTTTTATGTTTGGATACGGAGTGGTGGGTAATGCCTCGAGTAGCTCCACTTTTTACATCGATGACATTATACAGACCAATGCCGATGGTACCGTGAGTATCCCCAACCTCGATGAGGATCATCAAGTGCGTATTTTCCCCAACCCTGCCAAAGCCCAGTTGAACGTAAGAAGTGGTGCTAAAATCATGCAATCGATTGCTCTTTACACCATAGATGGAAAACAGGTTTTGGTGGATTGGCCCCAAAGCAACGAGGCACAATTAAATATTGCACATCTGCCAGCTGGCCTCTATGTAGCGAGTATCAGAACGGCCTCTGGGGAGCAACGAATTAAATTAGCCGTTGAATAAAACCAGCTATGCTCTTCGGCAAGAAAGCAAGTCGATAATTTAATAGACGAGAAGCGGCGTCGCTAAGGCTGGCATCTAAAGAAATAAGCCGTGTGTCTATTGGCGTTTTCTAACAAATGCAGCAGCAAAGAAGCTTGCAAGCTAACCCCTCGTTCAACCAAAAAAAAACCGACAATAGCTTGTCGGTTTTTTTATGCTACTGCCCTTAAGGCCAAATTAGTACTTAATGCTCAGCCCCATGTTGTGGAACATGAAGGCCCATTTATCGGCCTGCTCGGCGATGATCATTGAGGTAGGTTTGCCGGCGCCGTGACCTGCCTTGGTTTCGATGCGGATGATGACGGGTGCCGTACCTGTGTGCCCTGCCTGCAAAGCCGCCGCAAACTTAAAGCTGTGCGCAGGCACCACCCGGTCGTCGTGGTCGCCCGTGGTAACCATCGTAGCTGGATATGCCGTGCCCGCCTTCACATTGTGCACAGGTGAGTAGCCGTAAAGGTATTCGAACATCTCCTTGCTATCGTCGGCGGTGCCATAATCGTAGGCCCAGCCCGCACCAGCGGTAAATTTGTGGTAGCGAAGCATGTCGAGCACACCCACTGCTGGGAAACACACTTTGAACAACTCCGGGCGCTGGGTCATGCAGGCGCCCACGAGCAAACCGCCGTTCGAGCCCCCTGCGATGGCCAAATAATCGGTGCTGGTGTATTTTTCGGCAATCAAAAACTCGGCTGCGGCAATAAAATCGTCGAATACGTTCTGCTTTTTCATTTGCGTGCCAGCAACGTGCCAAGCATCTCCGTATTCACCACCGCCGCGGAGGTTAGCCACCGCGTAAATCCCGCCATTCTCCATCAACACAATGTTCGATGTGCTGAAGCTTGGGGTGAGGTTCACGTTAAAGCCACCATAGCCGTAAAGCATCGTAGGATTTTTACCATTGAGCTCGATGCCCTTTTTATATGTGATGATCATCGGCACACGAGTGCCATCTTTAGAGGTATAAAACACCTGCTTGCTTTCGTATTGGGTGGGGTCGAATTGCACACCGCTTTGTTTGTACACGCTGCTGCTGCCATCTACCATACTGTATTTAAAGATGGTGGGAGGATATACATACGATGTAAAGGTATAATACAGCTCCGTTTCGTTGCGTTTGCCGCCAAAACCCGCTGCCGTGCCAATGCCGGGCAACTCAATTTCGCGGATGAGCTTTCCGGCGAGGTCATACTGCTGCACCATGCTCACCGCATCTTTGAGGTAGTTACAAAAGAGATTGCCGCCGGCGCTGCCTGCAGTTAGAGGATTTTCGGTTTCGGCAATGAGGGTGGTCCAGTTGTCAGGCGTGGCCTTGGCTGCTGGTGCCACCACCACCCGGCGGTTGGGGGCACCTAAATTGGTTTGGATAAATAGTTGGCCGTTCTCGCTGTGGATCACATCGTGCTCGTTGTCGAAGCCGCTCACCAGGGTTTGGATTTTGCTGCCCGGCTTGCTCAAATCTTGCACATACAACTCATTGC
>CAMCHJ010000011.1 GCA_945874665.1 Chitinophaga pinensis
TCATTCGTGGTGCCCTCGATACCGCGGGTGTTACTGGTCGTAAGCAAGGACGTTCAAAGTACGGTGCAAAAGCCAAGCAGGTTGCAGCACCGACAAAAGGCGCAAAAAAGAAGTAATATTTAAGCGATGAGAAAGACTCGTGCGAAAAAACGGATCATAGAGCAAGATCCAAAGTTTCAAGATGTAGTGGTGACCAAGTTCATCAACAACATGATGCTCGACGGCAAGAAGAGCACTGCTTCAGAGATTTTTTATGAGGCCATGGCCATCATCGAAAAGCGTACCACTGAACCAGGCATCGAAGTTTGGCGTCGTGCGTTGAATAACGTGATGCCGAACGTGGAAGTAAAAAGCCGCCGTGTTGGTGGTGCAACCTTCCAGGTGCCTATCGAAGTAAACCCTTTCCGTAAGCAAGCCCTGGGCATGCGTTGGTTGATCGGTTATGCGCGCAAGCGTAACGAAAAGACCATGGTAGACCGCCTCGCTGGTGAAGTGATCGCAGCGGCTAAAGGTGAAGGTGCTGCCGTTAAAAAGAAAGAAGATACTTACAAGATGGCAGAAGCCAACAAAGCATTCTCGCATTTCAGATTCTAAGACATGGCACTAACTAATTTAAAGCTCACGCGCAACATCGGTATCGCAGCTCACATTGATGCCGGTAAAACCACTACTACGGAGCGTATTCTTTATTATACTGGCATGACTCACAAAATTGGTGAGGTACATGACGGTGCAGCCACCATGGACTGGATGGCACAAGAGCAGGAGCGTGGTATTACCATTACTTCGGCGGCCACCAAAACTACTTGGAAATGGCATGATGACGAATACGCTGTAAATATCATTGATACCCCGGGTCACGTTGACTTTACCGTGGAAGTGAATCGTTCACTCCGCGTACTCGACGGCTTGGTGTTTTTGTTTTCTGCCGTCGACGGTGTGGAGCCTCAGTCTGAGACCAACTGGCGTTTGGCCGACAATTATAATGTACCCCGCATTGGTTTCGTCAATAAGATGGACCGTCAGGGCGCCGACTTCTTTAGCGTGTGTAAGCAGGTGAAAGACATGTTGGGTTCAACTGCCATTCCTTTGCAAGTACCAATCGGCAACGAAGAAACTTTCAAAGGTGTAGTTGACTTGATCGCTAATAAAGCCATCATCTGGGATGAGGAATCAAAAGGTATGACCTTTACCGAAGTGGAGATTCCTGCCGATTTGTTGGAACAGGTACAAGAGTACCGTCAGCAGTTGATTGAAATCACCGCTGAATATGATGATGTATTGATGGAGAAGTTTTTTGACGATCCAAACAGCATCACCGAAGAAGAAATGCGTGTGGCCATTCGCCAAGCCGTTATCGACGGTAAGTTCGTGCCCATGATGTGTGGTTCTTCATTCAAAAACAAAGGTGTACAGGCCGTTTTGGATGCCGTATGTGCGTTCTTGCCTTCACCTATGGATACAGAAGCCGTTACGGGTACCAACCCTAAAACCGATGAGCCTACCTCACGTAAGCCATCTGTTGACGAGCCTTTCTGCGCCCTTGCCTTCAAAGTAGCTACTGACCCATTTGTAGGTCGCCTCGTTTTCTTCCGTGTATATTCTGGTCGTTTAGAGGCCGGTTCATACATCTCCAAGGTGAGAAGCGATCCTGATAAAGGCATCACCATCGACAAAGAGCGTATTTCGCGTTTGTTCCAGATGCATGCCAACGACCGCAAATCAATCGACTTCGTAGAAGCTGGTGACATTTGTGCGGCAGTAGGTTTCAAAGACATCAAAACTGGTGACACTTTGTGCGACGAGAAGCACCTCATCATCCTCGAGGCGATGAACTTCCCTGAGCCCGTGATCGGTTTGGCGATTGAACCAAAAACACAAGCGGATTCTGACAAATTGGGCAACGCCTTGGCGAAGCTTTCTGAAGAAGATCCTACTTTCCGTGTACATACAGATGAAGATTCAGGTCAAACCATCATCCAAGGTATGGGTGAGTTGCACCTTGAAATCATTGTGGACCGTTTGCGTCGTGAATTCAAAGTAGAATGTAACCAAGGTGCGCCGCAGGTTACCTACAAAGAAGCCATCACAACAGCAGTGATACATCGCGAAACGTATAAGAAGCAGACCGGTGGCCGTGGTAAGTTTGCCGATATCCAGGTAGAAATAATGCCAGGAGATCCAGAAAAGCCAGGTCTAGAGTTTGTGAATGAAGTAGTAGGTGGATCAATCCCACGTGAATTTATCCCTTCGGTAGAAAAAGGTTTTGCATCAGCCATGTCAAATGGTGTGTTGGCCGGTTTTGCCATCGATAACCTCAAAGTACGTTTGTTCGACGGCTCGTTCCACGCAGTTGACTCCGACTCACTTTCATTCGAAATTGCAGCTCGTTCAGCTTTCCGTGAAGCTTGTCGCAAAGCCAATCCTATCCTCCTTGAGCCAATCATGAAGGTTGAGGTAATTACCCCAGAAGATTATATGGGTGATGTAATTGGTGACTTGAACAAGCGTCGCGGTCAGATGCAAGGTATGGACTCTCGCAATGGAGCCCAAGTAATCAAAGCATTGGTGCCTTTGGCAGAGATGTTTGGTTACGTAACCATCTTGCGTACCCTCACTTCGGGCCGTGCTACTTCTACCATGGAGTTCTCGCACTTCGCTGAAACACCTAGAAACATCGCGGACGATGTACTTGCAAAGTACAAGGCCATGAAAGCTTTAAAAGATTAATAAGTAACGAAAATGAGTCATCGTATTCGCATAAAATTGAAGTCTTACGACCACAACCTCGTTGATAAGTCAGCAGAGAAAATCGTGAAGACAGTGAAAACTACCGGTGCAGTGGTTAGCGGTCCTATCCCATTGCCTACCGAGAAGCGCATCTTCACAGTGTTGAAGTCGCCTCACGTAAACAAAAAAGCCCGTGAGCAATTCCAGTTGTGCTCTTACAAGCGCATTTTGGATATCTACAGTTCTTCTTCGAAGACCGTAGATGCCCTGATGAAATTGGAGCTCCCGAGCGGTGTAGATGTAGAAATTAAAGTTTGATAACCGACAATCATGTCAGGAATAATTGGTAAAAAAGTTGGAATGACCAGCATTTTCAGTGCCGATGGTAAGAATGTACCATGCACAGTTTTGGAAGCTGGTCCTTGCGTAATTACGCAAGTGAAGACCGTTGAAACAGACGGTTATGACGCCTACCAGCTTGCTTATGGTGATAAGAAGGAGAAATCCACAACCAAAGCAATGCTAGGACACTTCAAGAAAGCTGGAACGACTCCTAAGCGCAAGCTTACAGAGCTCACCTTCGAAGAGGAGTTGGGATTGGGAGACACCGTAACGGTAGAGATTTTTTCAGAAGGCGAATTTGTTGACGTCGTTGGCGTAAGCAAAGGTAAAGGATTCCAGGGCGTTGTAAAGCGTCACGGATTCAGCGGTGTGGGTGGACAAACCCACGGTCAGCACAACCGCTTACGCGCCCCGGGTTCACTCGGTGCGTCGTCATGGCCTTCAAGAGTTTTCAAAGGCATGCGCATGGGTGGTCACACAGGTAATGTACGCGTTAAAGCGTTAAACCTCGAGATCCTGAAAGTGTTTCCTGAGCAAAACCTGCTGGTAGTTAAAGGTTCCGTACCTGGAGCCAAGGGTTCATTCGTAATCGTGGAGAAATAAGATGCAACTACCTGTATTTAATATCGAAGGTCAGGAGACCAAAGCAAAAGTTACGCTTCCCGAAGGAGTTTTCGGAATTGAGCCTAACGATCATGCAATCTACCTAGACGTAAAGCAGTACTTGGCCAACCAGCGTCAGGGTACTCACAAATCAAAAGAGCGTTGGGAAATTGCGGGTTCTACTCGTAAGCTTCACAAGCAAAAAGGAACTGGTGGCGCTCGTAAGGGTGATATCAACAGCCCACTCCTCAAAGGTGGTGCCCGTGTATTCGGTCCGCAGCCCCGCGACTACAGTTTCAAACTGAACAAAAAAGTGAAGGTTTTGGCACGTAAGTCTGCATTGGCTTACAAAGCGCAAGGCAACAACATTACCGTGCTCGAAGACTTTACATTTGATGCCCCTAAGACAAAAGCATTTGCAGCCATGCTCAAGAGCTTTAATGTAACAGGACAGCGTGTATTGCTCGTAACTGGTGAGAAGAATGATAACGTCGTTTTGTCGGGTCGTAACCTGCAAAAGACCAAAATCATTGTTGCTAGTGACCTCAACACATACGATGTGATGAACGCCTCTAAGGTATTGTTGTTAAACAGCGCGATCGTTAAGATCGAGGAAACTTTAAACAAGTAAGCCACATGGAGATTTTAAAGAAGCCGATCATCACAGAGAAGATGACCATGTTAGGCGAAAAGCGCAATCAATTTGCTTTTCGTGTTGATAAAAGAGCCAACAAACTTCAAATCCGCAAGGCCATTGAAGAGATGTATGGTGTGACCATAGAAGCCATCAACACCATGGTGTATGCTGGTAAAACGAAGAGCCGCAATACAAAAGGCGGTATTGTAACAGGTAGAACCGATAGTTTCAAAAAAGCTATCGTTACCCTCAAGGACGGTGAAACAATCGATTTCTACAGTAACATTTAAGGAAAATGGCAGTAAAAAGATTTAGACCGCTAACTCCGGGCTTGCGCTTCAAAGTTGCAAACACGTTTGAGGCTATCACTACCGATACGCCAGAGAAAAGCTTGCTCGCCCCGATCAAAAGATCAGGTGGTCGTAACAGCAGAGGTAAGATGACTATGCGCTACATGGGCGGTGGTCACAAGAAAATGTACCGTATCATCGATTTCAAGCGTAATAAGTTTGATATCCCAGCGACTGTAAAGTCGGTTGAGTACGATCCGAACCGTTCAGCATTCATCGCCTTATTGGTTTATGCCGATGGTGAGAAGCGATATATCCTTGCCCCTAAAGGCATTGAAGTAGGAGCAACCCTCATGAGTGGTGAGAAAGCTACCCCAGATACTGGCAATGCACTCTTCTTGAGCGCTATTCCATTGGGTTCAGCAATCCACAATGTGGAGATGCAGCCTGGTAAAGGCGGACAAATTGTTCGTACCGCTGGTGCTAAAGCTACTTTGGCAGCACGTGACGGTAAGTATGCTATTATCAAGTTGCCTTCTGGCGAAACACGCATGATCCTCCAAACTTGTTTGGCTACCATGGGTGAGTTGTCGAACGAAGACCACTTCTTGGAAGTGAGTGGAAAAGCCGGTCGCAGCCGTTGGTTGGGTCGTCGTCCACGCGTTCGTGGTGTAGCGATGAACCCGGTCGATCACCCTATGGGTGGTGGTGAAGGTCGTGCTTCAGGTGGACACCCACGTTCACGCAAAGGCTTACTGGCCAAGGGTTTCAAAACTCGTGGTCCTAAGAAGTCGTCAGATAGGTTGATTGTTAAACGTAGAAAAGCATAAGCAATGGCGCGTTCACTAAAAAAAGGCCCATTCGTAGAGTATACCCTTGAAAAGAAGGTGCTTACCATGAATGAGGGTGTAAAAAAGTCAGTAATCAAAACTTGGTCGAGAAGATCAATGATTACTCCGGATTTCGTAGGTCATACTTTTGCTGTGCATAACGGCAATAAGTTTATCCCTGTGTATGTAACGGAAAACATGGTAGGTCACAAACTGGGAGAGTTTGCTCCAACCCGTAACTTCCGTGGTCACGCAGCTAAAAAAGATAAAGGAAGAAAGTAATGGAAGCAGTAGCCGTATTACGTAATTGCCCTACTTCTCCACGCAAAATGCGTTTGGTAGTGGATTTGATCCGCGGTCAGAAAGTAGATCACGCAGCAAATATCCTGAAGTTCTCTAAACAAGAAGCTTCAATCCGTTTAGAAAAACTGTTGCTTTCAGCAGTGTCTAACTGGGAAAAGAAAAACGAAGAGTCTAGCCTCGAAGAAGCGAACCTCTATGTGAAAAGTATACAGGTTGATGGCGGTCGCATGTTGAAGCGTCTGCGTCCTGCTCCGCAGGGTCGTGGACACCGTATTCGCAAGCGTTCAAATCACGTGACCATCGTAGTTGATAGCTTACCAACCGTAACCGAATAATCAGCATGGGACAGAAAATTAATCCAATTAGCTTTCGTTTAGGTTACATCAAAGGTTGGGATTCCAACTGGTTCGGTGGTAACAACTACGCAGACAAACTCGTAGAAGACGACAAAATCCGCAAATACTTAGCTGCTCGTATCAATAACGGTGGCATTTCAAAGGTAGTGATTGAGCGCACGCTCAAGCGGATCATCATCACTGTGCACACCAGCCGTCCCGGTATCGTGATTGGTAAAGGTGGTTCAGAGGTGGATCGCATCAAAGAAGAAATCAAGAAGCTCACCAACACCGACGTGCAGATCAATATTTTTGAGATCAAGCGTCCGGAATTAGATGCTGCTTTGGTAGCCGAAGGCATAGCCCGCCAGCTCGAAGCACGTGTTTCCTTCCGTCGTGCCATGAAAACCTCTATTGCCTCTACCATGCGTATGGGTGCCGAAGGTATTAAAGTAATGGTATCAGGTCGTTTAGGTGGCGCAGAAATTGCCCGCTCTGAGCAGTACAAAGAAGGACGTATTCCGTTGCACACCATTCGTGCCGACATCGATTACGCACTCAAGGAAGCTCAAACCGTTTACGGTAAGATCGGCGTAAAAGTATGGATCTGTAAGGGAGAAGTTTTCGGTAAGCGCGACTTGTCGCCTAACGTTGGTGCAGCTGCACAAGGACGTACAGGCGGTCCAGGAAGCAATGATCGTCCGGCCGGTGGTCGTGATCGTGACCGCAAAGGTGGCGGTGGTCGTGGCGAGCGTCGTAGTGGCGGTGGCGGTGGCGGTGGTCCCCGTAACGAAGGCAGACCAAGGAAGTCATAATAAGCTAAAGAGAACAGAAGATGTTACAGCCAAAAAGAACGAAATTTAGAAAGATGCACAAGGGCCGTGTCAAAGGCATGGCAACCCGTGGCAGTGAGCTCGCTTTCGGCAGCTTTGGTCTCAAAACACTCGAGGCCAAATGGATTACATCACGTCAGATTGAAGCGGCGCGTATTGCGGTAACTCGTTTTATGAAACGTGAAGGTCAAGTGTGGATCCGGATTTTCCCAGACAAACCCGTTACCAAGAAGCCTGCAGAGGTGCGTATGGGTAAAGGTAAGGGTGCTCCGGAATATTGGGTAGCAGTAGTTAAGCCTGGCACTTTGATATTTGAAGCAGAAGGTGTACCTTTGCCGGTCGCAAAAGAGGCCATGCGCCTTGCCGCTCAAAAATTACCGGTGAGCACCTCGTTTGTAGTTAGAAGAGATTACGTAGAACAATAAGAAATATGAAGTACTCCGAAATAAAAGAACTTTCCACAGCAGAGATTGCTGAGCGGATCAAGGAGGAAAAGCTTCAGCTTACCAAGTTGAAGTTCAGCCACGCTGTGTCGGCAGTAGAAAATCCGACAAAGCTTCGTGAAACGCGCAAAGTGATTGCACGACTGTTGACTGAGCAAGGCCAGCGTAGCAGCGAAGCAACTGTTGCAAATAATCAATAATTGCAGTGATGGAAGAAGTAAGAAACGCAAGAAAAGAAAGAGTCGGTAGTGTGGTTAGCAATAAAATGCAAAAGACCATCACTGTAGCTGTGGAACGTAAAGTGAAGCACCCGATCTATGGCAAGTTCGTGAAGAGCACGAAGAAATTCACTGCTCACGACGAAAACAACGATTGTAATATTGGAGACGTAGTCCGTATAATGGAAACCCGTCCCCTCAGCAAAAACAAGCGTTGGAGATTGGTAGAAATTGTTGAAAGAGCTAAGTAATGGTACAACAAGAAAGCAGATTAGCTGTTGCAGATAACAGCGGCGCTAAAGAAGTTCTCTGTATCCGCGTATTGGGCGGTACAGGAAAGCGTTATGCCTCGGTAGGAGATAAGATTGTAGTAACAATCAAGTCTGCCATCCCGTCTGGTAACGCCAAAAAAGGAACCGTATCCAAGGCTGTGGTAGTACGTACCCGCAAAGAAGTTCGTCGTCGTGATGGTTCATACATCCGCTTCGGTGACAATGCAGTGGTATTGCTTAACAACCAAGACGAGCCCCGTGGCACCCGTATCTTCGGACCGGTAGCCCGCGAACTTCGTGAGAAGTCGTTTATGAAGATTGTTTCACTAGCCCCTGAGGTACTTTAAAATACGAATCATGGGAAATGTAAAACTGAAAATCAAAAAGGGAGACATCGTTCGTGTGATCGCGGGTGATGACAAAGGCAAAGAAGGCCGTGTGCTCGAAGTACGTCGCGAAGACAATCGCGCGTTTGTAGAAGGTGTGAATATGATCACCAAGCACAGCAAGCCCAACGCCGCTAATCCGAATGGAGGCATCGTTAAGAAAGAGGCTCCTGTACAAATTTCAAACCTGATGGTTGTTGTTGGCGGCGTTGCTAGCAAAATTGGCAGGAAGCAAGATGAGAATGGTAAACTGGTCCGTTTCGCTAAGAAAACGGGAGAAATAATTAAGTGATGTCATACAGCGTACGACTCAAGTCAAAATACAAAGAGGAGGTAATTCCTGCTCTCCAGACGAAATTTGGTTACAAGAATGTAATGCAAATCCCTCGCCTGACGAAAATCGCAATCAACCAGGGTGTTGGTGCGGCTGTTTCGGATAAGAAGCTGGTTGATTCAGCTGTAAACGAGATGACAATGATCGCTGGTCAAAAGGCTGTGCCTACCAAGTCGAAAAAAGCCATCTCTAACTTCAAACTCCGGGAAGAAATGCCAATCGGTGCTCGTGTAACTTTACGCGACAATCAGATGTATGAATTCCTCGATCGTTTGGTATCCATTGCATTGCCACGTGTACGTGATTTCAAAGGTATCAATCCAAAAGGATTTGATGGCCGTGGAAACTACACATTGGGTGTAACAGAGCACATCATTTTCCCTGAGATCAACATCGACAAGGTGGCTAAAATCACCGGTATGGATATAACCTTCGTGACTACTGCCAAAACGGATGAAGAAGCCTTGGCACTGCTCACAGAGTTGGGTCTTCCTTTTAAAACGAATAAAAACTAATCCATGGCTAAGGAAGGAATAAAGGCTAGAGGACGTAAGCGCGAAGCAACAGTTGCTAAGTATGCTGCGAAGCGTGCTGCGTTGAAAGAAGCAGGTGACTATTTGGGTCTCCAGAAGTTGCCAAGAAATGCTTCACCTGTAAGGTTGCACAACCGTTGTAAAATCAGTGGTCGTCCGCGTGGTTACATGCGTCAGTTCGGTATCTCAAGGGTACTGTTCCGCAAGATGGCTTCAGAGGGAAAAATCCCGGGTGTAACTAAAGGTAGCTGGTAATAATAATTTAAAGGAGTAGAGAAATGACTGATCCTATAGCAGATTACCTCACCAGGTTGCGTAATGCCCTGAAGGCTAACCACCGTGTGGTAGAGATTCCCGCTTCAAATTTGAAGAAGGAAATCACAAAGGTTTTATTTGAAAAAGGTTATATAACCAATTATAAGTTCGAAGACGAAGGTCCTCAAGGCTCGATTAAAATCGCGTTGAAGTATCTTCCTGGTAGTAACGAGCCTGCGATTCGCAATTTGCGTCGTGTGAGCCGTCCAGGTCTTCGTAAATACGCTGGTGCCGGCGAATTACCACGTGTAATCAACGGCTTGGGTATTGCGATTGTTTCGACTTCAAGAGGGGTTATGACAGATAAGGAAGCTCGTCAACAGCATGTTGGTGGCGAAGTATTGTGCTACGTTTATTAAGAAGTAAGAAATGTCACGAATAGGAAAACTTCCCGTTGAGATACCAGCAAACGTAAACATCACAGTAAGTGATAAGAACGTGGTGACTGTAAAGGGACCAAAAGGACAACTTGATCGTTGGGTTGATACCGACATCAAGATTGAGATTGAGGGCAATGAGCTGAGAGTAGTTCGTCCCACTGAAAGTAAGCGTCACCGTGCACTCCATGGTTTGTACCGCTCTTTGATCAACAACATGGTAAAGGGTGTTAGCGAAGGCTACGTTTTGAACCAAGAGTTAGTAGGTGTGGGTTACCGCGCCAATGCCAACGGTCAACTGTTGGAGCTTTCTTTAGGATATTCACACGATATCGTGATGCAGATTCCTGCTGAAGTGAGCTTGAAAACGGAAACCCTAAAAGGTAAAAACCCGGTGATCACTTTGGAGAGCATCGATAATGAATTGATTGGTCAGGTAGCTGCGAAAATCCGTTCACTCCGTAAGCCTGAGCCTTACAAAGGAAAAGGTATCAAGTTCGTTGGTGAGGTACTTCGTCGCAAAGCTGGTAAGTCAGCAGGTAAAAAATAAGAACAGAAAATGGCAAATAATAAGATTTCACGTCGTACTCGCATCAAGAGAGGCATTCGTAAGCGGATTACGGGCACTGCAGAGCGTCCACGCCTTTCTGTATACAGAAGTAATAAAGAGATTTACGCACAGCTCATCGATGATGTAGCGGGTCGTACCCTGGCAGCTGCTTCTTCTACAGAAAAAGAAGTAAGCACTGAGGTAGCTAACAAAGTGGATTCGTCTATGAAAGTAGGCAAAGCTTTGGCAGCAAAGGCTATCGCAGCTGGCATTAGCAGTGTTGTATTCGATCGTAATGGATACCTCTATCATGGCCGTGTAAAGGCTTTGGCAGAAGGTGCTCGTGAAGGTGGTTTGAATTTTTAAGAATTAAGCGAAATGTCAACATCGAACATAAGAAGAGTTAAGGCTAGTGAGATTGAGTTGAAAGACCGTCTCGTTAGTGTTCAGCGTGTGGCCAAGGTTACAAAAGGCGGACGTACATTCAGTTTCTCGGCTATCGTAGTGGTAGGTGATGAAAACGGTATTGTAGGTTACGGTTTGGGTAAGGCCAAGGAAGTTTCTGAGGCGATTGCCAAAGGAATCGACGACGCTAAGAAGTCATTGATCAAAGTGCCTATCATGAAAGGTACCATTCCTCACGAGGCAGATGGTAAGTTCGGCGGTGGTCGTGTTTATATCAAGCCAGCTTCACATGGTACAGGCGTAATTGCCGGTGGTGCTATGCGTGCAGTTTTGGAAAGCGCGGGTATTACCGACGTTTTGGCCAAGTCTAAAGGTTCTTCTAACCCACACAACGTGGTGAAGGCAACCATCGACGCCCTTGCGCAATTGCGTGATCCATTTACGGTATCACAGCACCGCAACATCAAAATGTCTAACGTTTTTAACGGATAAGTCATGGCTAGAGTTAGAGTTACACAAATCAAAAGTGGTATTGGCCGTCCAGAACGTCAGAAGCGCACTTTATTGGCATTGGGACTTCGTAAGCCACATGCTACTGTAGAACATGAAGGTACAGCACAGGTTCTTGGCATGATCAAGAAGGTATTGCACCTGGTTAAAGTAGAGGAAATTTAAGATATGGAACTTAGCAATTTAAAACCTGCAGCAGGTAGTATCAAAACGCGCAAGCGTATTGGTCGTGGCCAAGGTTCAGGTCGTGGTGGTACTTCTACCAAAGGTCACAAAGGTGCCCAGAGTCGTGCTGGTTTCAGCACCAAGCGTGGTTTTGAAGGCGGTCAAATGCCGTTGAAACTTCGTGTTCCTAAGTTTGGATTCAAAAACCACAACCGTGTAGAGTTTAACGCTGTAAACTTGGACGTACTCCAGGAGATGGCTACCAACTACAAGGCGGAAGTAATTGATCCAGCGTTTTTAGCTGCGCATGGCCTAATCGGCAATGCAAGCAAAAAAGTGAAAATCTTGGGTCGCGGTGAGTTAACCCTTAAGTTAAATGTTAGAGCGCATGCCTTCAGTGCATCTGCCAAACAAATCATTGAAGCCGCTGGCGGCGTAGCTGAAGTTATCTAAGCAACATGAAGAATTTTATCAATACGATAAGGAACATCTTCAAGATCGAAGAGCTCAAGTCGAGGATCCTCATGACCCTCGGCCTGTTGCTTATTTATCGCTTGGGTTCGTACGTGGTATTGCCAGGTATAGATCCAGTGATTTTAGAGGATTTAACTCCACAGGGTGGTAGTGCCGGTTTAACAGGTTTAATTGACTTGTTTGCTGGTGGTGCCTTTTCGAGAGCCTCTGTCTTCGCCTTGGGTATTATGCCATACATCTCTGCTTCGATTGTGGTGCAATTGATGGGCATGGTGGTTCCGAGCTTCCAAAAGATGATGAAAGAGGGTGAAAGTGGTCGCAACAAGATCAATCAAATTACCCGCTACCTCACCATTGTAATTACCGGAGCACAAGCCATTGGCTTCTTGATTAACTTGAAAGCACAGTTTTTACCAGCTATCATTTTGCGTACGGGTGAGTCGTTAGATTTCTCTTTCGTGCTCTCTACGGTGGTGGTATTGACAGCCGGTACCATGTTTGTAATGTGGTTGGGTGAAAAAATAACGGATCGTGGCCTTGGTAATGGTATTTCACTCATCATCATGGTGGGTATTATTGCCCGCCTCCCAGATGCATTGTTCGCTGAATTTCAATTCCGCGTAGGTTCTGGTGGCGGTGGTTTGGTGCCTTTCTTAATTGAAATAGTAATGCTCGCAGTGGTGGTTGGCTTGACCATCCTCTTAGTGCAGGGCACACGTAAAATTCCAATTCAGGTCGCCAAAAGAGTTGTGGGCAATCGCATGTATGGAGGTACGCGTCAGTACATTCCCATCAAGGTGAATGCCGCTGGCGTAATGCCCATCATCTTTGCACAAGCCATCATGTTCTTACCAGCAACGGTAGCACAGTTTTTCCCAGACAGCGATTTTAGTCAGGGTGTGGTTTCTGCCTTTGTAGATTTTACTTCGGTAACTTATAACGTAACGTTAGCAGTCTTGATCATTGTGTTCACGTACTTCTATACGTCACTCTCAGTAAATTCAAATCAAATGTCGGAAGACCTCAAGCGCAACGGTGCTTTCATCCCTGGGGTGAAGCCTGGTCGCAAGACCGCTGAGTTCCTCGACGATATCTTGGCGAGGATAACCCTCCCAGGTTCCATCTTCCTGGCTGCAGTAGCCATACTGCCTGCGATTGCAACGATTGCAGGTGTGAACTCTCAATTCGCCCAGTTTTATGGCGGTACCTCTTTGTTGATCATGGTAGGGGTTATCCTCGACACTTTACAACAGATAGAAAGCCACTTACTGATGCGTCACTATGATGGTTTAATGAAAACTGGCCGTATTAAAGGTCGGGCTGCTGCAGGTGCTGCTATCTAATTTAAAATGGCAAAACAAACCTCCATCAAGCAAGACGGAACCATTCTCGAGGCACTTTCAAATGCTATGTTTCGGGTAGAATTGGAGAACGGTCACCAGATCGTTGCCCACATCTCAGGAAAGATGCGTATGAATTACATCAAAATCCTGCCGGGTGACCGCGTTCAGGTGGAGATGTCGCCTTACGACTTGACAAAAGGAAGAATCTCATATAGATATTAATACCATGAAAGTAAGAACCTCAATCAAGAAGCGCAGCGTTGATTGTAAGATCGTACGTAGAAACGGAAAGCTTTACGTGATCAACAAGAAGAACCCTAAGTACAAACAAAGACAAGGATAAACCATCATTATGGCAAGGATAGCAGGTATTGACCTACCTAAGAACAAGAGGGGCGAAATTGGCCTTACCTACATCTACGGAGTAGGTCGCTCAGCAGCCCGTGAAATTCTGGAGCGCTGCGAAATTGACGTGAATGTCAAAGTTGGCGAGTGGACGGACGATCAAGCGAATCAGATTCGTACGATCATCACTGAAGAGTACAAAACTGAAGGTGAACTTCGTTCCGAGGTTCAGCTGAACATCAAGCGATTGATGGACATCGGCTGTTACCGTGGATTGCGTCATCGTAAAGGTTTGCCTGTGAGAGGCCAGCGTACGAAGAACAATACACGTACACGTAAGGGTAAGCGTAAAACTGTGGCCAATAAGAAAAAAGCCACCAAGTAATAAACAGTAGCAATGGCTAAGAATACTAAAGTTGTAAAGAAGCGGGTAGTGAAAGTGGAGGCCATCGGTCAGATCCACATCAGTTCTACCTTCAATAACATCATCATCTCTATCACCAATAATGAGGGGCAGGTGATTTCATGGGCTTCTGCTGGTAAAGCAGGTTTCCGTGGTTCGAAGAAAAACACTCCTTATGCTGCTCAGGTAGCTGCTCAGGATTGCGGCAAGGTGGCCTATGATTTAGGTTTCCGTCGTGCTGAGGTATTGGTAAAAGGCCCAGGTGCCGGTCGTGAATCAGCTATCCGTGCCTTAGGTGGTTTGGGTATCGAAATCACAACCATCACCGACGTGACGCCAATTCCACACAATGGTTGTCGTCCTCCGAAGAGAAGAAGGGTTTAATTTTTAAAGAAAGAAGAAATGGCAAGATATACAGGCCCCAAAAGCAAAATCGCCCGCAGGTTTAAGGAAGCGATTTTCGGTCCGGATAAAGCGCTTCAGCGCAAAAATTACGGTCCAGGACAGCATGGCCCCGGCAAGCGTGCTCCGAAGAAATCGGAATATGCAGTGCAGTTGATGGAGAAGCAGAAGGCGAAATACACTTATGGTGTTTTGGAGCGTCAGTTCCGCAAAATTTTCGACAAGGCCAACCGCAAAAAAGGTACAACAGGTGAAAACCTCTTAAAATTCCTGGAGGCTCGTTTAGACAACACGGTTTTCCGTTTGGGCATTGCGCCTACACGTGATGGTGGACGTCAGTTGGTTTCACACCGTCACATCACTGTGAATGGTGAAGTAGTAAACATCCCTTCATACGAACTACGTCCTGGTGATGTTGTTGGTGTCCGGGAGAAGTCAAAGTCCCTCGAAACCATCAGCACTTCGTTGAGTGGTAAACAAGGTTCTAAGTTCTCTTGGTTAGAATGGGACAAAGAAAAGATGGAAGGACGTTTCCTCGCCCTTCCGGAGCGTGATCAGATCCCTGAAAACATCAAGGAACAGCTGATCGTAGAATTGTACTCTAAGTAATATTAACTAATCTGATAATCAATGTCGATCCTAGCTTTTCAGAAGCCCGATAAAGTATTAATGCAGAAGGCTACCGAATTCGAAGGCAGCTTCGAATTCAAGCCTTTGGAGCCCGGCTTCGGTGTAACCATCGGTAATGCGCTTCGCAGGATCCTGCTTTCATCTTTAGAAGGATACGCGATTACATCCATCCGAGTTCCTGGTGTAGACCACGAATTCACCACTGTTAAAGGTGTTGTGGAAGATGTTATCGAAGTTGTTCTTAATCTCAAGCAAGTCCGTTTCAAAGCAAAATTTGAAAACGCTGACGCTGAGAAAGTATATGTAACCGTTAAAGGCAAGGACCAGTTTGTTGCCGGCGACATCGAGAAGTTCTCTTCGAACTTTGAGGTGCTCAATCCTGAGCTCGTGATTTGCACCATGGACAGTGGTGTAAACTTTGAAATCGAGTTGACGATTGAAAAAGGACGGGGTTACGTAGCTGCTGATGAAAATAAGCAGGCTGATGCCGCCATAGGTGTAATTCCTATTGATAGCATTTTTACACCCATTAAGAATGTAAAATATGCTGTAGAAAACACCCGTGTAGAGCAGAAGACCGACTATGAGAAGTTGATTATCGACCTCAAAACAGATGGTTCTGTGCACCCAGAAGAGGCGTTGAAAGAAGCTGCTAAGATTTTAATACAGCACTTCATGTTGTTCTCAGATGAGTCCATTACACTGGAGTCAAAGCCTAAGGATATTGCCAATGAAGTGGACGAGAACATCCTCCACATGCGCAAAATCTTAAAAACCCCGTTGAGCGATCTCGATTTATCAGTGCGTGCCTACAATTGTTTGAAGGCTGCTGAGATCAAGTCACTTGGCGACCTGGTAAAGTATGATATAGCCGATCTTTTAAAGTTCCGCAACTTCGGTAAGAAGTCGTTGACCGAGTTAGAAGAGTTAGTGAGGGAAAAAGGTCTCACTTTCGGTATGGAAATTACAAAGTATAAACTTGATGAGGAATAAGTCATATGCGTCACGGAAAGACATTTAATCATTTAGGCCGCACTACGCCGCATCGCAAGGCGATGTTGCAAAACATGGCGGTATCTCTTATCATGAATAAGAGAATCAATACTACTGTTGCCAAAGCAAAGGCTTTGCGTAAAGTTATTGAGCCCATCATCACACGCTCTAAAGACGATGGCATGCATAGCCGTCGTATGACCTTTACTTATCTCCAGGATAAGGAAGCGGTAAAAGAGTTGTTCGGTACCATCGCTGGCAAAGTAGCAGACCGTCCAGGTGGCTACACCCGCATCATCAAAACAGGTTTCCGTTTAGGTGACGCTGCTGAAATGTGCATGATGGAGTTGGTAGACTTCAACGAATTGTTGTTGAACGATACAAAAGCTAAGAAGGCTAAGAACACCCGTCGTGGTCGCGCTACAGCTAAAAAAGCAGCACCAGCAGAAGTGGTTGCAGAAACCCCAGTGGTTGAAGCAGCTGCTGAAGAAGCACCAAAGGCAGAGTAATCATCGCCACAGCAATAGAAGCCTCGGGATTTTCTCGGGGCTTTTTTGTGCGCTGCAATTGTTTGAGGTACGGCAGTTAGGCAGCAGTCTACCTTGGTTTGAGTTTTCCTGCATAAGCTGTGGATTACTACCTGCCTTTTGCCTTGTTTAGCGACGCATATATCAGTAAATTTGTAAAACGTTTTTTTATGAAGCATTTAGAGAAAGTTCCGGCAGTAGTGTTACTAGAAGACGGGACTTTTTTTTATGGCTATTCGGCCGGTAAAATTGGGACCACTTTTGGGGAGATTTGCTTTAATACGGGGATGACCGGTTACCAAGAGGTGTTTACGGATCCATCGTATTTTGGACAAATTTTAGTGACCACCAATGTCCACATAGGTAATTATGGCATTTCCGAGGTCGAGAGTGAATCTAATCAGGTGCAGATTGCAGGGTTGATTACCAGAAATTACACCAATGCCTATTCTCGAAAAATGGCGGATGGCCCCATTCAAGATTATTTGATTCAACATGGACTCGTGGCCATTACCGACATCGATACCCGGGCCATCGTACGGCACATACGCAGTAAAGGAGCCATGAATGCGGTTATCTCGTCAGAAACCCTTGATTTAGAAGTGTTGATGGCAAAATTGAAGGCGGTTCCAAGCATGGAAGGTCTTGAATTAGCTTCGAAAGTAAGCACACAACAAGCCTATGAATTAGGCGAAGTAGATGCACCATTTCGGGTAGCCGTATTAGATTATGGTGCCAAGCGCAACATCCTTCGTTCGCTGGCCGAAAGAGGTTGTTTACTCCGGGTGTTTCCCCATCACAGTAGCGTAGCGGATATCATGGCCTTCCAACCAAACGGCATTATGCTGAGCAATGGTCCCGGCGACCCAGCCGTTATGACTGCCGAGATAAAAGTAATCCAAGAAATACTCCAGCATGACGTTCCAGTTTTTGGTATTTGTTTGGGCCATCAGTTGCTAGCCAGTGCCATGGGGGTAAAGACTTTCAAAATGCACCACGGTCACCGCGGCATCAACCATCCAGTAAAAAACTTACTCACGGGTAAAAGTGAAATCACCAGTCAAAACCATGGTTTTGGCGTAGATCCAGCAAGTGTGCGCAGTAACGATCAAATTGAAATTACGCACCTCAACCTCAATGACGATACCATTGAAGGCATCCGCCTAAAATATAAAAAGGCATTTAGCGTGCAATATCACCCCGAGGCTTGTCCTGGGCCGCACGATTCCCGCTACCTTTTTGATGATTTTATCAAACTAATGCAAGCTTAAATCCAACGATATGCCCTTAATAGAAGATATTTTTGCAAGACAGATCCTCGATTCGCGAGGCAATCCCACCATTGAAGTAGACGTAATAACGAGTGATGGCTTTACAGGTCGTGCTGCGGTACCTTCGGGTGCCTCTACCGGCATTCATGAGGCCGTAGAATTGCGTGATGGAGATGAAGAAGTATACCTCGGCAAGGGCGTTTCAAAGGCTGTAGACCATGTAAACGAAATGATAGCGGAAGAGCTCATTGGTTTAGATGTGTATGATCAAGCCATGATCGACGAGATCATGTTGGAGTTAGACGGTACTGCTAACAAGTCCAAATTAGGCGCCAATGCCATCCTTGGGGTGTCGTTGGCTACTGCTCGTGCGGCCGCGGCCTCATGTGGCATGCCTTTATATCGGTATGTAGGGGGCTTAAACGCCAATTTACTGCCCATTCCGATGATGAATATCCTCAATGGCGGTGCTCATGCCGACAACAGCATCGATTTCCAAGAGTTTATGGTGATGCCAGTAGGTGCATCGAGCTTTAGTGAGGCTTTGCGCATGGGTACGGAGGTTTTTCATCACCTAAAAGCCGTATTAAAGAAAAAAGGCCTCAGCACCAATGTAGGTGATGAAGGTGGATTTGCACCAAACATTGGTTCGAATGAAGAAGCCATTGAAATTGTGATTCAAGCCATTGAAGCTGCAGGTTACAAGCCGGGTGAAGACATTTACATTGCCATGGACGCTGCTGCGACTGAATTTTACGACGAAAAAACAGGACTATATACCTTTAAGAAATCGAGCGGTAAAAAACTCACTTCTGCCGAGATGGTAGGTTATTGGGCTGATTGGGCTGCAAAATACCCGATTATCAGCATTGAAGATGGCTTGGCAGAAGACGATTGGGATGGCTGGGCAGCGCACACCACTTCGATTGGCAACAAAGTACAATTGGTTGGTGACGATTTATTTGTAACCAATGTGAAACGTTTAAAGCGTGGTATTGAGGCTGGTGTTGCCAATTCTATTTTGGTGAAAGTAAACCAGATTGGCACATTGAGCGAAACCATGGATGCCGTGCAGACAGCCCAGGTAGCCTCTTACACCAGTGTAATGAGCCACCGTTCAGGTGAAACCGAAGATACTACCATCGCCGATTTGGCTGTGGCTTTGCGTACAGGCCAAATTAAAACAGGCTCAGCCTCACGTTCCGACCGCATCGCTAAATACAACCAATTGTTGCGCATAGAAGAAGAGTTGGGCGACAGCGCTCAGTTCCTTGGTAAGGCCTTTAAATACGTTTAAAAGATGCAGCGCCTGAAAGCCTTGTTGCCCTTGCTCAAAAACCGCTTTGTGCTCGTGGGCCTTGTTTTTTTGGTCTGGATGGTGTTTTTCGACAGCAATGATCTGATTTCTCAGTATAAATACAAACGGAAATTGCGGCAGCTCGAAGAGAATAAGAACTTTTATCTAGAGCAAATTGAGCTGGTCAAGCAAGACAAAGAAGAGCTCTTTACCAATTTAAAAAAGCTCGAAAAATTTGCGCGAGAAAAGTACAAAATGAAGCGAGACGATGAAGATCTGTACATCGTGCTTCGAGAGAAATGAAAAAAGAGAGGTGCCTTGTGGCACCTCTTTATGGTTTAAAGGGGAAGGCCATTTTGAACTCAGCATTTCGCAGGTCTTTATACAAGCTACTGCCAGACTGAAATAAGCGATTCTTGACCCTCCCGGTTAAGAGCAATGTGGGAAGTCCTGATCGGTTGTTTGCGAAAGTATCGATTGCCGTGATGTCAAAATTGGCCTCTAATAGAGATTTTTGAGCAAAATGGATGTATGGTTATGCAAAACATATCCTTGTTTTAGTTGAGGTTGAAGCTATTGGAATTTCGTATCCAGGCCAATTTCTCAACTTCCATAAATGCAAACAAAGGGTTGAGGAATGCCCCAACCCTTGTGTAAAGCATGCTTTTATTGGATAACTAATCTGCTTACTGATGTCTGGCTGCCAGTGATTTCGAGCAGGTACATGCCCTCACTTAAACCAGTTAACGACAGCTCAATTTCTTGCAAGCCACCCTCTAGTTGTACATTTTTTTCGAGCATGAGTCGGCCCTGCAAATCGCGCAAGCGAATGGTTTGCGTTTGGCCGTTTTTTGCCTTTAGTTGCATGCGCACCCAATTTTTAGCAGGATTTGGATAGGTGCGTACGATTGTCAAGTCGGGCTCGTTGATAGCAGCAGCGATGCCATTTAAGCCAAGTGTGAAGTTGACTTGGAGGGTGGGATTGCTATTGGTGAGGCTAAACATATAGGTAGTAGAAGGCACGCCGAATAGTTCCACGCGCATGCCATAATTGCCAAAAGGCAAGTTGGTGAAATTGAAACTACCATCGTTGCGACTGTAGATCACTTTCAGGAGATTTCCATTCACATTTTGTAAATAAACAGGCATGCCAGCCATGCCCACGCTGCCAGTAAATGGCAAGCCGTTGAATACACCACCGCCAGCGCCACCGCTGCCGCCACCTGTGCCAGTGGCTGCTTGTAAGGTGATGTTGCGTACAATGGTGTTGGAACTTGGAACGCTGTTGAAGGGTGTTGAGGCCATCCAAGTGGTTACGTTGTCGTGGTAAGTAGGCGCATAGCTGGCTGCATTTCCGTTTAACAAGCGTACTAGCACGGCATATGGACCAGCGTTTATGGTGCTGAAGTAAAACTGCGCCATGCCGCTTGAGTCAGCAAAAAGCATGGTATCGATGGGCGTCCAGATGTTGTTTTGAACCGTAATAAGGATGGCCTGGAGGCTATCTAAGCCAGTGGTTGAAGGGGTGTAGCCCGATACGTTTCCGGAGATGATGGTAGGGACGATGCTAGGACTTGTTTGCAGTTGAATGTTTAAGCCATTATAAACGCCTGAGCTGAAGGCAGTGACGTGGGTAGCTTGGAACTGCAGGGTAGTGTTGCCATAAAAAGTGGTATAGTAAGCGCTATTGCTTGAATTTGCGCTGATGATGTAAACACCTAAGTTTCGAACTTGAAAGCCGTAATACATAAAGCCCATGCCCATGGTGTCGATCACGTTAAAGGATGTATCGAGCACTGGGCCAAGGAGACTCATCCGGTAAAGCGTCATAAGAACCGTGTCGCCCAAAGCCGTGGGTGATACTTGACCGTTTAGCCAAATGGATGCAGGGGGTGGGTTGGTGCCGCCTGAACAGTTGAACGAGTGACTGGTACTGTAACTTGGAGCAGAAAAGGTATCAACTACGCTCATGGTGAGGCCGCCACAGTTTGTGGTTGCAATCACCACGCCAGGTCCTTGGCTCGAGGAGATTGTATAATTACTGTAAAAGTTTCCAATAGAATCGGTGAAAAGCGAGTCAAAAACCACACTGCTGGGGCTAAACTGGATTTGCAGAAGAATTAACTGGTTGGGTATGCCTCCTAAAAGACCGTTGCTAACCGTTCCTTGCACTGTGAGCGTTTGTGCTTGACCAGCAAACGAAGTCAGTAAAAATAGAACGAGTGTGTAAATAAGTTTTTTCATCATAACATGTTTTATACTCCATCTACGGAGATGCACAGCAAAAGGTTGGGTAAGATAGTGAATAAAGTAAAGTTGTAAGCTTATTTGTGTCAGTAGCCTCCCCCATAGCGGCGCATGAACCATTCAAGTGATAAAAGTAGCCCAATAAGGAGCATTAATCCTTCTAAGCTGATCAATTCGCGTATACGCATCTCATAATACACAACTGGCTTAAGGCTTTCATTTGCTTGCAAGAGATCGAAGAGTTTGGCTTGATTGGAAAGGGCTAGCATCTCGCCTCCCGATAGGGCCGCCATACTGGCCAAGAGCGCGTGGTTGGCTACCGTATTGGTTTTTTCGAGGTCAAGAGCCGTCACCACAAAGCTGCCATTGGCTTGGAAGCTGGCACCAGCCAGTTGGGTTTTGGCTAGGTAGGAGTACGTTCCTGGTGGCAAAGCACCAACATTGAGGAAATACTGCTGTTGCGTTCGTCCTAAAGTAAAGTTGAATTTTTGGTTGTTTTCGTCGGTGATGAACAAGCGAATTTCAGGGTCGTTCACCGCTTCAAAGTTCTGGTTGTATAACTCGGCTTCGAACAAAACATCCTCTTGCTCTGGGTAAAGCTTGCGGTTAGTGCGGACTTGAAAAGGTCGTTTGTCTTGCTTAACCGTTAGAAACTGCACGGTTTTGCGAATTAGCTCTGCACCCACATCGGTTGTTGAGCGATCAGCGGCTTGGGCTAATTGCCAGCGCCAGAGTCCTTCTGCCGCCAAAATTGCCATGCGCGGATTGTTATTGGGGGCATAGGACAGCAACGGCATGTCGGTATGGAGGTTGCCGATACGCTGAAAGAGGAGGGGGGTAGCTTGGGGACTCAAACGGAAGTCGCCAAAGGGTGCGTCTAAGGGGGGCATGCTACCTGCTTTTTCTTGAACCGCACTTTCCACATTAAACAAACGGAAGGCTGCATTTAAATCTGCTTGTACTTTGTTGATGCCGCCAATCTTACTGCGCACCTCTAAAATATTTTGGGCACGGTTAAATTGCTGCAGATTGGTTTGACTACCCAGGATGTACCAAACAGGCGTTTGTAATTTGTTTACCGCTTGCAGCCATTGTGTGGCATTCAAAGCAGGACTTGGCAGCTGATGTAAGATTACCAAATCGGGTTTTTCTGTGATTTGCACGGCCTGGCTCGCCAGTTTTACTTGTACTTGGTGCTGTGGATTGATTTCAAGAGCCTGTTTGATGGCGCTGATGTCGGGATGCGGCGCATGGGCTACGAGCAAAATTTGTGTGCGCTCATCGATCACCTCAATAAAAATATCTTTGCTGTTGTTTACGCCTGCGCCCAAAGCTTCTCCAGCAATTTGTGCCGTAATGCGATATCGGTTAATTCCGGCCTTTTCAGCCCCAGTTACGAATTGTAAGGTTGTGAAAAAGCGCTCTTTGGTAATGGTGACTTCTTCTTTTGCCAATAGCTTCACCCCATCGGCGCCAACTGCTTCTAGTTTAATGGTAGCTTTTTTACCTTGCAAACGACTCGCTTCCAAATCAGCCAAAATGGTAAAGTCGGAGTTCACATAAACCACCTGGTTAGCCCTTAAAGCTTTAATGGCAAAATCCTGCCGCACGGTAGTATCCCCCAAAGGCACGGTATACACAGGCACACCCAGCTTTTCAACCAAAGCACCAGGCTCAAACCCGCGGTTAAAAATGCCGTCACTCAGGAGCACCACCGCCGCTAATTGACTCCCACTGTAGCGGTCTTCAATTTGTTGTAGCAAACCACTGATGTTGGTCGATTTGGCGCTGAAATCATGCTTCAAACTATCGTCCAAGCTCGCTCCAAAGCTCATCAGCCGCAATTCGTGCTGCTCCGAAAGTTCGTTTATTGCGTTTGCGGCAAAAGCAGACAGAGACGCTGCGATAGTGGCACTGTCGGTTTGGTGCAACAGCGACTGGCTATTGTCGAAAGCCACGATCACCAGCGGTTTTTCAGTGACTTTTTGTTCAGATTTTAGGTAGGGATTAAAAAGCAGTAGCACCAACAACGCCACGACACTTCCTCTGAAGGCAGCCATCGGATAAACGTACCAAGCTTGGCTGAATTTGTTGCCGCTGCGGTAATACAGCAAAAGGGCATACAGCAAACCAAGAAGGATACATCCCAAAAGGTACCAAGACGAAACGGCGGTGAGAAGGCTCATGCGGAGGGGTTGCCCTTACATTTGCAAACCACCACACACATTAAATACTTGCCCTGTGATGTAGCCGCTCGCTTCGGATGCTAAAAAAACCGTTAAGTTGGCCACATCTTCGGTACTGCCAGGCCGGCCAAGTGGAATCATTTTGTTCCATTCGTCCACTACTTTTTGGTCGAGCGCTTCTGTCATTTCGGTTTGAATAAAGCCCGGGGCAATTGCGTTGCAACGAATATTACGTGACCCCAGTTCTTTGGCGATGCTTTGCGTAAAACCGATGACACCGGCTTTTGAAGCAGAATAATTGGCCTGACCTGCATTGCCGTCGCGGCCCACCACCGAGCTCATATTGATAAAGCTGCCTTTGCGGGCTTTCATCATGTGGCGGGAGGCGTGCTTGGTGATGTTGTACACCGATTTGAGGTTGGTATCAATTACCGAATCCCACTGCTCTTCGCTCATGCGCATCAATAAACCATCTTTGGTGATACCAGCATTGTTTACCACTACTTCAAGGCTACCAAAGTCGGCAATGATGTCGTTTATAAGGGCCTCTGCTTCGGCATAATTGCCGGCATCCGACTTATATCCTTT
Source organism: Chitinophaga pinensis (assembly GCA_945874665.1). GTDB lineage: Bacteria > Bacteroidota > Bacteroidia > UBA7662 > UBA7662 > PNNG01. Next base: position 24,118 of record CAMCHJ010000011.1, read on the forward strand.
GGCACGAACACCTGTAGCTTGAAGTTCTGCTTCCAAAGCACGTGCTTTTTCTTCTGATGAAAGGTAAGTAAAGGCTACGTCAGCGCCTTCAGCAGCAAATTTACGGGCTATGCCTAAGCCAATTCCTCTCGAAGCGCCTGTTATTAACGCTACTTTTCCTTGCAATGCTTTCATTTTCTTGATTTGGTATCTCACAAAGATAAAGGTTACATCGATAAATTGTGGCGCCTTGTGCGTATATGAAGTACGCGCCAGGCACGTTATTTTATTACCGTATACTTGTTAATAACAAATTAAATTTTAGCTCACTTTTGGAGTGGTTTAGTTTTAGCCTTATTCTTGCAGCCTAAATATTTCTCATGAAAAATATCCTAATGGCGATCCTCTTTATTGGGGCAAGCTTGTATGCTGAGGCGCAAATTACCCAAGAAGGGCGTGTTGAATTTGAGACGAAAGAAGGAGGTATTGGAGCTACAGCGACGATTGGAGATAAAGGCGTTTTGGTTTTTGGTCCTTCTGAGAAGTCCAGCGACAACACCTGGGAAATTACGCGTTATGACGTTGATTTTGAATTGGTTAACAAGACTGCAGCAAAGTACAACAGCCGCTCTAGTTTTCTTGGACATGTATTTACCAACGATGGTGCCGAGGTGCTTTTTGTTTTCACCTCAAAATCGAAGCTTCAAGTTATTCGTTACAACATTGAAACCGCGAATACTGTTAGTTTTGAATCGAAAATAAAGTTTAGTGCGAGTAGCATTTATCTCTTAAACAACACCTTGCTGCTGCAGGGGTACATGAAAAAAAGCCAAGCCATTATGGCCTTAAATTTAGGTACAGGTAAGAGTAAAATGCTGATTTTACCTGGAACCCCTAAAAACATGCGCATCAAGGATGTGGCGGTAAACGAGGAACAACAGTTAGTTGCGGTCTCGGTGCAGTATGGTGCTTTGAGAGATCTCCAGAAGTGGCGGTTTGAGATTGCCATGTACAATGATGCGGGTGAACGTGTTGGTGATGCTGTGCTGGTAGAGAATGAAATAGGTAAAACAACTTTGAACGCCTCGATCACCTGGCTAGGGAAAGATGAATTTTTATTGTCAGGCAATTATTCAGCCGACAAAAACCCGTTGGCAAATGGACTTTACTTGGCTTCGTACCTGAAAGGGCGTCAGCAGTTTATTCGTTACCACAATTTTGCTGATATGAATAACTTTTTTCAGTATTTGAAGAAGGGAAAGTCTAAAGAAAGAGTCGAAAAGAAGGTTGCTAAGAGCAAAGAAAAAGGAAAGGAAAATGCGATTCAAGTACAAATGGTTACACATGATGTTGCTGAATTTGCTGGCCAATATGTTCTTTTGGGTGAAGCCTATTATCCAACTTACCGTACGGTTGTGACCACTACGTATGTTAATGGCTCACCTCAAACCACAACAAGACAGGTATTTGACGGCTATCAATATACGCATGCAACCATATTAGGTTTAGATAAACAGGGCAACAAACTGTGGGACCACTGCTTTGAAATCGACATCCCTAAAAAGCCACTCTATGTACGCCGGAACATCCGTGGAATCATGACGGAAAAAGAGTATCGGTTGTTCTATCCAGCAGCAGCCAACTTAAAATCGATGATCATTTCTAGTGATAATTCACTCGTTGAGAAGAACTTAGGAAAGATGCAGACGAATCGGGCTGGGGACAAGGTGAAGCGCGAAGATTTACCAGGAGTGCAGTATTGGTACAACGATTACTTCTTGCTTTCAGGCACGCAGTACATCAAAAATGCACAAGAAAAATCCAAAAAAACAAGGTCTGTTTATTACCTCTCCAAAATCAAAGTGGATTCAGAGTTTGATCCAAATGACCTTGGAAATGAGCCTGGTGAGGAGGATGAGGAGGATAACAATTAAATAGCGGTGGGCTCAGGCCCAACCTCAATTCGGCCAGCACCCAAAGCATCCTGAATGCTTTCCTCGGTGAATTGCCAAAGCAGCGGAGCTCCTTGAGCAATGATGCTCAGTTTTTTTAGAATAACCGATAGCGGCACTTGGTGTTCTTTCCAGGTGCCGCCGCCGTTTGATAGGTTTTGGAATACTGGCTCGATGCGGTCGATGGCTTTGGCGTATTTGGCCTCTGGACTTACGCCTGCTTCAAATTCCATCCATAAACTGCGAAATTCAGTCCTTTGCGCCTCGGGTAACAATCCAAATATACGTTCAGCAGCAGCTTCTTCTGCTTCGCTTTGTTGTGGTGCCCGCGAAGGGTCGAAAAAAAAGGTGTCGCCAGCATCAATTTCAACGATGTCGTGTAAAAGCAGCATTTTAATAACACGGAGGAGATCGACAGGCTCCTTTGCGTATGCTTGCAATACCATGGCCATGATGCACAAATGCCAGCTGTGCTCAGCATCGTTCTCGAAGCGATCCGGATTATTGATCAGTTTCGTTTTACGAAAAACATATTTCAGCTTGTCTATTTCATACAAAAAGGCAAGTTGTTGCTGCAAGGTAGGGTTGGGCATACGCACGATTATAAGCCGCTAAATTACCATTACCGAGTGGTTTTGCCGAATTTGAGCGCATAGAATGTTAACTTTGTGCATCATGGCAACACCCCTATCCAACGAGGCCGTCTTAAAAACTTTAAGCCGCGTACAAGAACCCGATTTAAAACGCGATTTGGTAACGCTTAAAATGATCGAGGACTTAAACGTGAGCGCCACAGGCATTCAATTCACGATTTTACTCACCACGCCTGCTTGTCCGCTGAAAGACCAAATGGAAGCAGATTGCAAAGCAGTGCTGGCTGCTGATTATGGTGATATTCCCGTGACCATTGGCATGAGGGCACGTACGCTCGGACAAAAAACGGGGCGTGATTTATTGCCGGGGGTTAAAAATGTGATTTTGGTGGCTTCTGGCAAAGGTGGCGTGGGCAAAAGCACAGTTTCGGCCAATTTAGCCGTTGCCCTCGCGCAAACAGGCGCCAAGGTAGGCTTGATGGATGCCGATATTTACGGCCCAAGTGTCCCCATGATGTTTGGATTGCAAGGGCAACGCCCCGAAATGGATGGTGACAAAATCATCCCCATCTTCAAACATGGCGTAAAAGTGCTTTCGATTGGACTCCTCATTGATGAAAAACAAGCCATTGTGTGGCGCGGCCCGATGGCCAGCAACGCGCTCCGCCAGTTTTTTACCGATGTAATTTGGGGCGAGCTCGACTACCTACTCATCGATTTGCCGCCCGGAACCGGCGATATCCACTTAACCATCGCGCAGTTGTTGGAGGTAGGTGGAGCGGTTTTGGTTACCACCCCTCAGCAAGTGGCCTTGGCCGATGCACGCAAGGCGGCGGCCATGTTCAACATGACCTCCATCAACATCCCCATGCTTGGCGTTATTGAAAATATGAGTTGGTTTACACCTCTTGCCCATGCTGATGAGCGTTATTATATTTTCGGCAAAGGGGGAGGGCGTACTTTGGCCGAGGAGTTTGGTGTAGCGTTACTGGGCCAAATTCCGCTGGTGCAAGGCATTGCAGAAGCTGCCGATCAAGGTCAGCCGGTGGTGCTGCATGCAGGCAATCCTTCGGCACATTATTATGCCCAGCTTGCGGGTAGCTTGGCACAACAACTCTCGGTGCGCAATGCAGCGTTGGTGGTTTAAGCATCACATTATTTAGAATCAAAACAAGGAATTCCTTATTTTTGTAAGATGAATGAGCTTTTTCAAAGGGTAGACAAAGCACTTGACGGCATTCGGCCTTATTTACAGGCGGATGGAGGCAATGTGCAGTTATTGGAGGTTACCGCCGATATGGTGGTGCGTTTGAAATTGCTGGGTAGCTGCGAGCATTGCAGCATGAGCCTGATGACCATGAAAGCGGGCATCGAAAAAACCATTCAAAAAGCCATCCCCGAAATAGTGAGGGTAGAGGCCGTGTCTGATCTTCAGCCCACCACTTAATGACACGTACAGAACTGCATCAACAGATGCTTCAAAAGCAATCGTTTTTGTGTGTTGGCTTGGATACCGACATCCACAAACTACCAAAACATCTTTTAACCGAGCGCGACCCGATTTTAACGTTCAACCGCGCCATCATTGACGCTACAGCGGATTTAGCGGTAGCTTACAAGCCTAATTTGGCTTTTTATGAAACCTTGGGCATTCGCGGTTGGGAGAGCTTACAAGCCAGCTTGGAGTATATCCCTTCGGATTGCTTTACCATTGCAGATGCCAAGCGCGGCGATATTGGTAATACTGCGGATATGTATGCGCGTGCTTTTTTCAAAACCTATGCCTTTGATTCAGTAACTGTGAACCCCTATATGGGAAAAGATTCGGTTACACCTTTTTTAGATTATGAAGGAAAATGGGCCATTGTTTTGGGGCTCACAAGCAATCCAGGCGCTGCAGATTTTCAGTACTTTGAAGGCCACAACGAAAAACTTTACAGCCATGCCATCAAAAAAATGGCCAGCTGGGGCAGTCCCGATAACATGATGTTTGTTGTGGGAGCTACCCGTGCCGACGAATTTGCGAGCATTCGGGCGATGGTGCCTGATAACTTTTTTTTGGTGCCTGGCGTTGGTGCACAGGGCGGAAGTTTGGCTGAGGTTTACAAGCATGGCGCCAACAGCCAAATAGGATTGCTAGTGAATGCTTCCCGCAGTATTTTATATGCCTCGTCGGGTAAGGATTTTGCAGAAGCAGCTCGCGCCGAAGCCTTGCGCCTACAGCAAGAAATGGCTGCTTTGATGGCTACTAAGTAGCAATTACAACCTGTATTTTCATTGGGATTTTCGGCTTTTGCTTTTCCCTTACCATCCTCAAGCCTTGGGGGCTTGGGATTGCCGTCGCTGCGCTCCGGCGATCCAGGTTTTGGGAGGAGATTCAATCCAAAGCCAAATCCTTCCTGCGGTCGGATTTTCGGCTTTTGCTTTTCCCTTACCATACTCAAGCCTTGGGGGCTTGGGATGGACGGAAAAAGCAAAAGCCATTTCGCATAGCGAAATGGCTTTGAATTGTCGGGGTGACTGGATTCGAACCAGCGACCTCACGCCCCCCAGACGTGTACGCTAACCGGACTGCGCTACACCCCGAACATTGGGAGAGCAAATATAGTAAATTGCTTTTGCGAGGGTAGTAGCGGATCGAAAAATTGCCGAGCCACCTGTTAACCCGTGTGATGAGCCTTTTGAGGAATGAGATTATCTCAAATTGCGCAACTTATATCTCAAATTGCGCATTTTGCATTATTCGCTTGCCAAAGGGGGAAGCGATTTTGTAAATTAGGATATGAATGAGTCATTGCTTCATTTTATCTGGAAAAACCGCCTGCTCGAAGCCGGGGATTGGCGCACCTCGGAAGGGCAAGCCCTACGCGTTTTTCAAACTGGGCAGCATAACCAAGATGCTGGTCCAGATTTTAATGAATCTCTGCTCGGCATCGGCTCAGAACGCTGGATGGGGAGCGTAGAAATCCACTGGAATGCCAAAGAGTGGTGGCAGCATGGTCACCAGTATGACCCCGCCTACAACAATGTAATTCTGCATGTGGTATGGGAAGGAAGTCAGGTTGCACAACGAGCCGATGGCACCTATATCCCAACCTTTGAGCTCAAAAATTGGGTGGCCAGTGAAATGTTGCTGCGCTACGAAAGCCTACAGTTCCACAACAGTCCCATCCCCTGCAGCCGATTACTGCAGCCCCAAGACGCGCAACTGTTTGGGGCGATGCTCGATCGGGCAGGGGTAGAGCGACTTGAACACCGGGTGGGTGCTATGGAGCAACAATTGCTTGCCAATAAGGGCGACTGGGAACAAGCATTTTGGGTTTGGTTGGCAGGCGTTTATGGACTCAAAGTGAACCGCGAACCTATGGAAGCCTTGGCGCAAGCGGTTCCGATTCATTTGTTAAATAAGTATCAGCACGATTTACAAGCCATAGAAGCGCTGTTGTTTGGCCAAGCTGGTTTTTTGGAACAAACATCTAGTAGTGAATACCTCCAAGGATTGCGACGGCAATTTCAGTACTTGCGTCAAAAACACAGACTGAAGCCCTATTATGCAGCTTCTTGGCGGTTTCTAAGGATGCGTCCTGGGGGCTTTCCTACCCGCAGGATAGCACAATTGGCTACTTTGGTGTACCGCAACCTGCCGCTCTTCCAAAAAATGCGTTCACAAACCAGTGTCAAAACCATTTTACCCATCTTGCTACAGCCACCTTCGCCGTATTGGCAGCAACATTACCGTCCAGACGACGATGGTAAAGGGAAAACAGGGGTGCCCAGTATGGCCATGGCAGAGGTGTGGGTAATCAACGCCCTCGTGCCTGCTGTGTTTTTATATGGTAAAGTTCAACATCAGCCAGAAGAACAAGAAAAAGCCATCAAATGGCTCGAAGAATTGCGTTCGGAAGAGAACAATATCTTACATTTGTATGTTCCGCTAGGCGTTAAACCTGCAAACGCCCTTCAATCTCAGGGTATTATCGAGTTGTATAAGCACTATTGTTCTGAACAGAGGTGTTTAGATTGCTCAGTGGGTTGCAAACTTCTAACTCGAAAACAAACAGAACATGCAAAAACTGGTTCATACGATTAAGCTTTTTTTTGAGAATCAGGCCTTTGGCGTGTGTGACTATTTGAGCGAAAAATTTGACTTGCCAACGGCTCGGGTGCGGAATGTGTTCATCTATGTGTCGCTACTTTCGCTTGGATCGCCCATTGTTTTTTACATGATTACCGCCTTTTGGCTGAATATCAAGTCGTATTTTAAGCGCAAGAGTATTATTTGGGATTAATACCCATTTACAAACGGTGCGAATAGCCCCATTACCATTTCCTTTTTTTATCATTGTGCCATGAAAATCATGGTAACTGGGAGCAATGGCTTGCTCGGACAAAAACTCATTCATGCCTTGGTGCAGCGTTCGGATGTGGCGTTAATTGCTACGGCGCGCGGCCAAAACAGGCTTCAGGAGCAAGCTGGCTACACTTATTTTCCGCTCGATGTATGCGATCAAAACCAAGTATTAGAGCTATGTTTGGCTGTAAAGCCAGATGTGATCATTCACACGGCTGCCATGACCCAAGTTGACGATTGCGAAGACCAGCAAGAAGCCTGCTGGGCCCTCAATGTTTCAGCCGTCGATTACCTTGTGCAAGCCTGCGATGCTGTTAATGCCCATTTGGTGCACCTCTCTACAGACTTTATTTTTGATGGTGCTGCCGGTCCGTACGACGAGCTGGCTGCAGCCAATCCGCTTAGTTTTTATGGTAAATCGAAATTAGCTGCTGAAAAATTACTGCTCGACAGCTCTATTTCCTACACCATCATCCGCACTGTATTGGTGTATGGGGTGGCCGAAGACATGAGTCGCTCTAACATTGTACTTTGGGCCAAAAGCGCCCTCGAAAAGGGTCAGCCACTACGCATCGTTTCAGATCAATTCAGAACCCCCACTTTGGCCGAAGATTTGGCCACAGGCTGCATCCTTGCTGCCAATAACCGTGCCCAGGGCATCTTTAACATCAGCGGAAAAGATCAAATGTCGGTATTGGAGCTCGTTAAAAGGGTTGCGGCCTATTTTAATTTGCCTACCGATCAAATAAGTGAAGTAAGCACCGACGAACTCAATCAAAAGGCTCGGCGACCTAAAATCACTGGCTTTGTACTTGATAAAGCCCGGCGTGAGTTAGGCTACGATCCACACAGTTTTGAAGAGGGAATTGCCCTGGTAATGTCTCAAACTGCGCAATAAGTTTCAATAACAGTGCATATGATAGATATTAATTTGTATGCTTCGGTCTATTCGCCTATTTTGGCTGTCTCTTAAAGATAAATGAACCATTAATGTCACAAACAACTGATTCCTGGGGTACACGTGTTGGCCTGATTCTCGCCATGGCGGGCAATGCGGTAGGCTTAGGTAACTTTCTCCGTTTTCCTGTACAAGCTGTTCAAAACGGCGGCGGTGCTTTTATCATTCCTTATTTGGTTTGTTTTTTGGTGATGGGCATCCCGTTGCTGTGGATTGAATGGTCGGTAGGCCGATATGGCGGGCGTTTTGGCAACCACTCTACGCCATTTATCCTCGATAACATGACCAAAAAAAGCATTTGGAAATATTTCGGGGTCTTTGGCATCTTCACCAATATTGCGGTAGCTGCCTATTATTGTTACATCGAGTCATGGACGCTTTCTTATGTTTATCACAGTTTGCGCCAAACTTTTTCGGGCATGGACCAAGGTCAGGTAGCCGATTTTTTTGTGAGCTACACCGATGTTGAACACTCTACAACGGGTATTCCTTACGAAGCCGTTATCTTTTATATTCTTTGCTTGGCCTTAAATACCTGGATTTTATCCAAGGGACTCAAGGGCGGCGTAGAAAAAGTGGCCAAAATAGGCATTCCAATGCTTCTAGGTTTTGGTATCTTATTGGCGTTGAGAGGCTGGACATTAGGCGATTCGGGTGCACCCGCGGGTTGTACAGACTGTAATGGTTTTTTAGGCCTTAATTTTTTGTGGGAGCCTAATTTTGATAGTTTGCGCAATCCGAAGGTATGGATGGCGGCAGCAGGACAAATCTTTTTTACCCTTTCGGTTGGCATGGGCACCATTCAATGCTACGCTGCCTATGTAAAACCAAAGGACGATATCGCACTCAATGCCATGTCGGCTGGCTGGATGAACGGCTTCGTAGAAATCGTTTTGGGTGCAAGTATCGTTATTCCGATAGCCGTTGGTTACTTGGGATTAGATTGGGTAAAGAACAACGCAGGCTTTTCGATGGCTTTCCAAACGATGCCATTTCTCTTTGGTAAATGGGGTGTGATGCTTGGTACAGCGGCAGGAGTGATGTGGTTCGGCTTGTTGTTTTTTGCGGGCATCACCTCGTCTTTGGCCATGGGAACCCCTTGGATGGGTTTCATGCGTGATGAATTTGGCTGGAACAACAAAAAAGCAGCCTGGTCTTTTGGGGCACTGGTGCTCGTGATGGGCTTACCAACAGTTTTCTTTTTTCAAGAAGGGGTTTTCGACGAATATGATTATTGGGCTGGCACTGTGGCTTTGGTGGTTTTTGCCTTGGCGGAAACGATTTTATTCTCATGGGTTTTTGGTTTAGACAAAGGCTGGGATGAAATTACACGCGGGTCGGATATGAAGGTGCCGCGGATTTACCGTCCGATCATCAAATATGTAACACCTTTATTGTTGTTAATTGTCTTTTTAGGCGCCCTTTTCACCCCCAAAAACAACGATTGGGAAAAGGCTTTTAAAGAAGGATGGGAGCTCGACCCGAGCAGCATCATCGGCAACATCACCCACCAAGGCATGGTGGCCAACAAAGCCTATGTAGCAGATTATTTTGAAGCTGAAATCGCTGGCGTTGTAAGCAGCATAACCCCAGCCCGCAACAAACAAATCGTGGCCATCAGTAATCCTGCCTCCGGTGTGGTTATCAAAAAATACGAATTCACACAAGAACAAACCATTTTAGTGGGAGAGGGAGAAGTTGTGCAGGTAGCGCAAAAGATTGCAGAAGGCACTTTCTACAACAGGGTGTTGTATTCAGATTTATCGCGTTTATGGTTGATAGCTTTGTTTATTTTTGTTGCATGGCAGGTGAGAAGGGCAACTAACTTGAGACGTAAAACAGGGAGGATTGACGAATGACTACAGGAGCATTTATTTTAATGGTAACAGTACAAGTAGCTGTGACCATCATTACCGCTTACTTTTTTTGGAAGGTGCTGAAATCGCCTTTGAAACCGGAGCCAGATTCATACGAGGAAAACGATAACGACCCCCGCTAAATGGTGCTGCTATGCGCAAGTTGTGGGTGGCATTTTGGACCCTTGGCAAAGGGGAGCGCATCGGTATCAGTGTATTGCTGCTGCTGCTGAGCTTGCATTTGAGCATCGGTTATTGGTTGCCAGCTGTTGAGGTTGGCCCTGAATCGCTCGACCAAGAATTAGCCTTTTTTTTACAGCAAGAAGCCAGTTTAATGGCGGTAGCCAAGTCAGCACCAGCTGATGGGTTGGCTGCAGCTGAGCCTTTTCCTTTTAACATCAACAGCATCGATTCGAGCGGCATGGCCACACTGGGCTTGTCGAGGCGCAGCATTTCAGGTATACTCCGTTTTCGCAGCAAAGGCGGCAAAGTGCGCGATGAAGCTGCTTTTGAGAAGCTTTTCAGTCTAACTCAAGCTGAAAAAGACCGCCTTCGTCCCTGGTTACGTTTTGAGCAAGAGACAGCTAGCGCAACAGCTGCCAATAAGCCCGAATTCAATAAAACTGCTGGTACTTGGCAGGCTGTAGCCCTTAACCAAGTCGATTCGTTGGCCTTGCTGGATGTGCCAGGCATTGGTCCTGCCTTCGCCGGTCGCATCATACGCTATCGCGAGCGCTTAGGGGGTTTCACGAATATCTACCAGCTCAAAGAGGTGTTCGGCATCGACTCTGCTCGTTATGAAGCCCTAGCGCCCTTATTTCAAGTCCATGCCACGCCACTGCAGCCGCTTAACGTAAACCTTGCTGAGGAGCTGCAATTAGCCGCTCATCCTTACCTAGGCAAGGTGCTTGCTCGGCGGGTGGTAGCCTATCGGCAGCAGCACGGCCCTTTCAAAACGCCTCAGGATATGTTGCGCATCCATGGCCTTGACAGCCTTCGGTTTCAAAAGCTTTTGCCTTATCTCCAGGTTACGGGGCTGCAACCAGCCGACTAAAAGCTATTTTTGTGACTTCCAAACAAAAAGCGAGGAGCAATCCTTACTAGCATAAAACAGCAGTATGAATTTTCAAAAGACAGAAAACCAGCAAATGATTGCCGAAATGGTTCGCAATTTTGGTGATAAACACATCCGTCCGAAAATGATGGAGTGGGATGAAAGTCAGGAGTTTCCCATTGAAGTTTTCAAAGAAATGGGCAAATTAGGACTCATGGGCGTGCTGGTTCCTGAAGTATATGGTGGCTCGGGCTTTGGTTATTACGAATATGTAACCGCCATTGAAGAATTGGCTAAAATCGATGGCTCTATAGGTTTGTCGATGGCCGCACACAACTCGCTTTGCACGGGGCACATTTTGGCCTTTGCCAATGAGGAGCAAAAGCACCGCTGGTTGCCCAAGTTGGCTACGGCCGAGTGGATTGGTGCTTGGGGCCTTACAGAACCCAACACCGGTTCTGACGCCATGCGCATGATGACCGTTGGCGTTGAAGATGGCGACCATTGGGTAATTAACGGCGCTAAAAGCTGGATTACCCATGGGAAATCAGGTGATGTGGCCGTGGTCATGGTGCGCACTGGGGAGCTGCTCGATTCGCATGGCATGACTGCTTTTGTGATCGAAAAAGGCACGCCTGGTTTTACACATGGCCGTAAAGAAAATAAATTAGGCATGCGTGCCTCTGAAACTACCGAATTGATTTTCGAGAATTGCCGGGTACCAAAAGAAAACATACTCGGTAAAGTTGGGGATGGCTTCATTCAAGCGATGAAAATTTTGGATGGTGGCCGCATCAGCATTGCAGCCCTTTCTTTAGGCATTGCGAAAGGGGCATTCGAGGCTTCTGTGAAGTATTCTAAGGAGCGCGAGCAATTTGGCAAGCCCATCAGCGAGTTTCAAGGCATCAGTTTTAAGTTGGCCGATATCGCCACCGAAATTGAAGCCGCAGAATTGCTAACCTATCAGGCGGCTTATCTAAAGAACGAAGGCAAGCCGGTGACTAAGGAGTCGGCCATGGCCAAATATTACGCCTCAGAAGTAGCCGTAAGGGCCTCTGTGGAAGGGGTTCAAATCTTCGGGGGCTACGGCTACACGAAAGATTACCCTGTGGAGAAGTTTTATCGCGACTCCAAGCTTTGTACCATCGGCGAAGGAACCAGCGAAATTCAAAAACTGGTAATTTCAAGACAAGTACTAAAGTGATTGTTTTTGTAAATCCTTTTATTACCTTTGCACCTCTCTAAATTATAATCATGATCAAAATCGATATTAAAGAGAACGAGTCAGTAGACAAAGCGCTCAAGCGATTTAAGAAGAAGTTTGAAAAAACAGGCGTGCTCAAAGAGCTTCGTCGTCGTCAAGCTTTCGAAAAGCCATCCATCGAAAATCGTCAGAAGAAGCTGAAGGCTGTGTACATTCAGCAGTTGAACGCAGCTGAAGGTATTTGATTTTTCGTAGCTTTATCGCGTGGTGCTAACTGGGCGATATGCAGGCTAACGAAACCTTTCTTAATTATCTCAAGTACGAAAAACGTGCTTCTGAGCATACGTTAAAGGCCTACACCTCTGACTTAGCCCAAGTTGCAAGTTTTCTCGATAGTACTTTTGACATAAAAGCCATCCAAGAAGCAGGGCATGCCCAATTGCGTTCTTGGATGGTTTTTTTATTGCAGCAAGGGCAAGAGCCACGCTCTATCAATCGTAAGATTTCAACCCTTAAGGCCTACTTCAAGTACCTGCGGCGCTTGGGGATGGTTGATCAGGATCCTACACAGCGCCTCATTCGACCTAAAGTGGCCAAACGCCTGCCGATGGTAGTGGAGCACAAGCAAATGGAACAGCTGCTCGATGACCAAGTGTTTGCAGCTAACTACGAGGGGGTGCGTGACAAAACAATGCTGGAAGTTTTTTATGGATGCGGCATCCGTTTGGCGGAGCTCATTGGCTTGAAGGTCATGGACGTAGACCTCCGCGGTGGTACAATAAGGGTGCTTGGAAAGCGCAATAAAGAGCGAATCATACCCATGAGCGCTTCTCTTATAGAACAAATTGACGTATATTTACTTCAACGAAATACCACCTTCGGGAGCACGGAAAATAAGTCCTTGTTCCTGACCTCAAAAGGGCAAGCCATGTATCCGCGACTTGTTTATGATATAGTTAAGCGTAATCTTTCACTGGTTACAACCATTGCGCAGCGCAGCCCACACGTCCTTCGTCACACTTACGCAACGCACCTACTCGATAATGGTGCGGATTTAAATGCAGTAAAAGAATTGCTCGGTCACAGCAGTTTGGCCGCTACGCAGGTGTATACGCATAACTCCATCGAGAAATTAAAAGAAGTTTATCGCAAAACCCATCCAAAAGCTTAAACAGGAGGAATTATGGAAATCAACATTCAGTCGATTCATTTCGACGCCGACATCAAACTCATCGACTTTATTGAGAAAAAACTCAGCAAACTCGAAACATTCAATAACAAAGTGATCAATGCAGAAGTGTTCCTACGAGTTGAAAATGCTTCAGATACAGCCAATAAGGTTACAGAAATAAAATTGCATCTACCGGGCAAGACGCTCTTCTCAAAAGAACAGAGCAAAACATTTGAAGAAGGTGCCGACGAATGTGTAGAATCATTGCGCACACAGCTACGTAAACTCAAAGACTGAAAATTTTAAGCAATTTTTAAGAAACAAGTCTTGCTTAATATAATTTTTTGCTACATTTGCATTCCTTTTTGACGGCTACACCATTAGGCGTTGGAAAGGAATGTTCTTTTAAAGTTATGCCTCCTTAGCTCAGATGGTAGAGCAACTGATTTGTAATCAGTAGGTCGCTGGTTCGATTCCGGCAGGAGGCTCAAATTTGATGGGGAGATACCAGAGTGGCCAAATGGGACCGACTGTAACTCGGTTGAGAGATCTTCGAAGGTTCGAATCATTCTCTCCCCACCATCAAACTCCCTAGGGAGACAAGCGGGAGTAGCTCAGTTGGTAGAGCGATAGCCTTCCAAGCTATAGGTCGCGAGTTCGAACCTCGTCTCCCGCTCGGAAATGAAATAAAAAGACGAAAGACGTTCGTCTGTATATATAGAGTCAGGCCGTTGTAGCTCAGTGGTAGAGCACTTCCTTGGTAAGGAAGAGGTCGACAGTTCAATTCTGTTCAACGGCTCTAGCACCAATGCATTAACGTGTATTGGCTTGTCTATTTGGGATTGCCAAGTCTCAGATAACTTTAATAATTGTACCAAACAGGATAATTTAAATAAAAACAAAATGGCAAAGGAAAAATTCGACCGTTCCAAACCGCACGTAAACATCGGTACTATCGGTCACGTTGACCACGGTAAAACTACCCTCACAGCGGCTATCACGAAAGTGTTGGCTGAAAAAGGATGGTCAGAGGCTCGTTCATTCGAGTCTATTGACTCTGCTCCTGAAGAAAAAGAGCGTGGTATCACCATCAACACCGCACACGTAGAATACCAGACCTTGAACCGTCACTACGCACACGTAGACTGTCCAGGTCACGCCGACTATGTTAAGAACATGGTTACTGGTGCCGCCCAAATGGACGGTGCTATCATCGTAGTAGCTTCTACCGATGGTCCAATGCCACAAACGCGTGAGCACATCCTCTTGGCTCGCCAGGTTGGTGTACCAGCGTTGGTTGTATTCATGAACAAAGTTGACATGGTTGATGACGAAGAGTTGTTAGACCTCGTTGAAATGGAAATTCGTGAACTCCTTTCTTTTTACAACTACCCAGGTGATGATATCCCAGTAATACGTGGTTCGGCACTTGGTGCTTTGAACGGCGAAGAGAAGTGGGTAAACACTGTAATCGAGTTGATGGAAGCGGTAGATAACCACATCCCATTGCCTCCACGTCAGGTTGACCTCCCTTTCTTGATGCCAGTTGAGGACGTGTTCTCAATCACTGGTCGTGGTACAGTTGCTACTGGCCGTATCGAGCGTGGTGTAATTAACACTGGTGATCCAGTAGATATCATCGGTATGGGTGCCGAAAATCTCAAGTCAACCGTAACTGGTGTTGAGATGTTCCGCAAGATCCTAGACCGTGGTGAAGCGGGTGACAACTCAGGTTTATTGTTACGTGGTGTAGAAAAAACCGATATCCGTCGTGGTATGGTTATTTGTAAGCCAGGTTCAGTGAAGCCGCACCATGAGTTCAAAGCTGAAGTGTACGTATTGTCGAAAGAAGAAGGTGGCCGTCACACGCCATTCTTTAACAAATACCGTCCTCAGTTCTATTTCCGTACTACAGACGTAACGGGTGAGATTTTCCTCCCGGACGGTGTAGAAATGGTAATGCCTGGTGATAACATTTCAATCACTGTAAACCTGATTTCGCCGATCGCGATGGAAAAAGGTTTGCGTTTCGCGATTCGCGAAGGTGGCCGTACCGTTGGTGCTGGTCAGGTGACTGAAATCATTGCATAATTTAATCATTTAATTGATCTGGAATCTTCTCGGGCAACCGGGGAGATTTCAGTGTCTATACGGGTGTAGCTCAATTGGCAGAGCGATGGTCTCCAAAACCATAGGCTGGGAGTTCGAGTCTCTCCACCCGTGCAGCAGATAAGCTCATGAACAAGATCAGATTATATATAAAAGAATCCAGCAACGAACTTTTGCATAAAGTAAGTTGGCCTACATGGGAAGAGTTGCAAAGCAGTCTGGTAGTAGTACTAGTGGCTTCGCTTATCTTTTCACTGGTGATATATGCGATGGACCTGGCCTTCTCTAACATACTGAGTGCGTTTTACCACCTCTTTGTTTAATTCGATAGGAATATGGAATTAAAGTGGTACGTGGTGAGAGCCATCAGTGGTAAGGAGCGCAAAGCGAAAGAGTATTTGGAGTCGGAGATTACGCACATGGGTATTAAGGAACTGATTCCTCAGATCCTGATTCCTATGGAGAAGGTACTTCAATTGCGCAACGGTAAAAAGGTAGTGAAAGAAAGAAACTTCTTTCCCGGCTACATTTTGATCGAAGCGGCTCTTAATGCCGATTTGGTAGGAACCATCATACAGATTCCAAATGTGATTGGCTTTCTAGGAGGCGACAATCCTACACCTTTGCGCGAATCAGAGGTGAACAAAAT
Source organism: Chitinophaga pinensis (assembly GCA_945874665.1). Lineage (GTDB taxonomy): Bacteria > Bacteroidota > Bacteroidia > UBA7662 > UBA7662 > PNNG01. The sequence continues at coordinate 39,994 of CAMCHJ010000011.1, forward strand.
CCTCGGTAAGGTCGATGAAATGACTGAACAGGGTGAAATCTTGTCAAATCCATTCACCATTGGTGAGTCGGTGAAAGTGATGGACGGTCCGTTCAACGACTTCACAGGCGTGATTGAAGAGATTAACGAAGAAAAGAAAAAGCTCAAGGTAATGGTCAAAATTTTTGGTCGCCGTACGCCAATCGAGTTGAATTACATGCAAGTAGAAAAATTATCCTAATACATAGAAGACAATGGCAAAGGAAATCAGCGCGTTCATCAAGCTCCAGATTAAAGGAGGAGCTGCCAATCCAGCACCTCCAGTAGGTCCAGCACTCGGTTCAAAGGGTGTGAACATCATGGAGTTCTGTAAGCAGTTTAACGCCAGAACCCAGGAGAAAGCTGGAAAAGTATTACCCGTAGTGATTACGGTTTACAGCGATAAGTCGTTCGACTTTATCGTAAAAACACCACCGGTGGCCATTCAATTGATCGAAGCATCTAAGGTGCAAAAAGGATCAGCACAGCCAAACCGTGTTAAAGTTGGTAATGTAAGCTGGGAACAGGTACGTGCAATTGCAGAAGACAAAATGCAAGACATGAATGCGTTTAAAGTAGAGTCTGCCATGAAAATGGTAGCAGGTACAGCGCGGAGTCTTGGTATAAACATCACAGGGTCAGCCCCCTGGGATAACTAATTTAAATAGTTAAAGTGGCTAAATTAACCAAAAATCAAAAATTGGCTAACGCTAAGTTCGATCGGACGAAGGCGTACAAGCTCAACGAGGCTACGGCTTTGGTGAAAGAAATTTCTTACACCAAGTTTGATCCATCGGTGGACTTGAACGTTCGTCTCGGTGTAGACCCACGCAAGGCCAATCAAATGGTTAGGGGTACGGTAACCCTTCCTCATGGGACCGGAAAAGTAGCACGAGTTCTCGTGTTATGCACCCCAGACAAAGAAGCAGAAGCGAAAGCTGCAGGTGCTGACTTTGTAGGATTGGACGAGTTCATCGCAAAAATTGAGGGCGGATGGACTGACGTTGATGTAATCATTACGCAACCAAGTGTCATGGCGAAAGTCGGTCGTTTGGGACGTGTATTAGGCCCCCGTGGTTTAATGCCGAACCCTAAGACTGGTACAGTTACTGACAATGTTGGGCAAGCGGTTACTGACGTAAAAGGTGGCAAAATCGACTTTAAAGTAGACAAGTTCGGTATTGTTCACGCTGGTATTGGTAGGGCTTCATTTGAACCGAAGCAATTAGAAGAAAACGCTGTTGAGCTGATTCAGACGATTGTAAAGTTGAAGCCTTCAGCTGCGAAGGGTACGTACATTAAGACAATCTTTATGTCTAGTACGATGAGCCCAGGTATTAACATTGAACCTAAATCAATTGCGGGGATCTAAGACATGACAAGAGAAGAAAAAGCACTGATCATTGACGATCTCGCCGAGAAGCTCTCTCAGAGCCCGTTCTTTTACCTAACCGACAGCTCAAGCTTGACGGTGGAATCTATTAACAAGTTCCGTCGTTTATGCTTTGACAAAGGGGTGGAATTTAGAGTAGTAAAGAATACCCTGCTTCAGCAGGCCATGCAACGTGTAGATGCTACGGCATACGAAGGTTTGTATGACTCGTTGAAAGGCTCTACTTCTGTGATGTTTGCTGACCAGGGAAATATTCCTGCGAAGTTGCTCAAGGAGTTCCGTAGAAATTTCGATAAGCCATTGTTAAAAGCCGCTTACATTGATTCGGCTATTTATACAGGCGATAACCAACTTGATGCATTGGTAGCTGTGAAGTCTAAGTACGAACTCATTGGAGAGCTCGTAGGCTTGTTGCAGTCACCTGCTAAAAACGTTGTATCTGCACTGCAGTCTGGAGGCGGCAAAATTGCAGGCATTGTAAAAACCCTCCAGGAAAGAACAAATTAATAAAAAGAGAAAAACAATTTTAAATCAAAAAAATGGCAGATTTGAAAGCATTCGCTGAGCAGTTGGTAAACTTGACAGTGAAAGAAGTAAACGAGTTAGCTCAAATATTGAAAGATGAGTACGGCATCGAGCCAGCAGCTGCTGCTGTTGCTGTTGCTGGTCCTGCTGCTGGTGGCGATGCCCCTGCTGCAGCTGTTCAAACTGAGTTTGACGTAATTTTGAAGAGCGCTGGCGCTCAGAAATTAAACATTGTGAAGTTGGTTAAGGACCTTACTGGTTTAGGCTTGAAAGAAGCTAAGGAATTGGTAGACGCGGCTCCTAAGGCCCTCAAAGAAAAGTGCCCGAAGGATGAAGCTGAAGCGTTGAAAGCTAAGCTTGAAGAAGCTGGCGCTGAGGTTGAGATCAAGTAATTACTTGCAACCAGCATTCTGTGCTGTAGGCCTGCACCTGTTTTATCAGGTGTCAGGCCTACGGCTATTTGTATTTGTGATCACGGTGTTTAACATAAACAACTAATCTTTGGCAGCCAACATCACACCAGAGGGTAGAATAACATTCGCGTCGATTAACTCGACCATCGACTATCCCGATTTCCTGGAAGTTCAAATTAAGTCTTTCCAGGACTTTTTCCAGTTGGAAACGCTTGCGGAGAACCGCACTAACGAAGGACTGTACAAGGTATTCGCGGAGAATTTCCCGATTACTGATGCCAGGAACAACTTCGTATTGGAATTCCTCGATTATTTCGTGGATCCACCAAGATACACCATTGAGGAATGTATCGAAAGAGGTCTGACTTATTCAGTACCCTTGAAGGCAAAGCTGCGCTTGTCGTGTAACGACGAAGAGCACGAAGACTTCGAAACCATTGTGCAAGATGTGTACCTCGGTACCATTCCATACATGACCCCAAAGGGCACCTTTGTGATCAATGGCGCAGAGCGCGTTATTGTGTCGCAATTGCACCGTTCACCGGGCGTGTTCTTTGGTCAAACTGTGCACAGCAACGGTTCGAAGTTATATTCGGCGCGTATCATACCTTTCAAAGGTTCATGGATTGAGTTTGCAACAGACGTAAACAACGTCATGTATGCCTACATTGACCGTAAAAAGAAGTTTCCGGTAACCACGCTGCTGCGTGCCATTGGATTTGATTCGGATAAAGATATCCTGAACATTTTCGATTTGGCTGACGAGATCAAAGTGAGCAAGACTGGTTTAAAGAAAGTAGTTGGACGTCGTTTAGCTGCTCGTGTTTTAAAGACATGGGTGGAAGATTTTGTAGATGAGGACACCGGTGAAGTAGTTTCTATCAACAGAAACGAAATCATTCTTGAGCGTGACACCCTCCTCGAAGATGAAATGATTGATCTGATCGTAGACGCAGGTGTGAAAAGTATCATCATGCACAAGGATGAGAACTTGCATGGCGACTATTCGATCATCTACAATACTTTGCAAAAGGACACTTCTAACTCAGAAAAAGAAGCCCTTGAGCACATTTATCGCCAATTGCGTAACGCTGAGCCACCAGATGAAGAATCTGCGCGCCAGATCATTGAGAAGTTGTTCTTCTCTGATAAGCGTTATGACCTTGGTGAAGTAGGTCGTTACCGCATCAACCGCAAACTGGGCATGACTACCAGCAGCGATGTGCGTGTATTGACCAAAGAAGACATCATTGCGATTGTGAAATACCTCATTCAGTTGTCGAACTCAAAGGCCGACGTGGATGATATTGACCACTTGAGCAACCGTCGTGTTCGTACCGTAGGAGAGCAGTTGTATGCGCAGTTCGGCGTTGGTTTGGCCCGCATGGCCCGCACCATCCGTGAGCGCATGAACATCCGCGACAACGAGGTATTTACACCAACCGACTTGATCAATGCACGTACGTTGAGTTCTGTGATCAACAGCTTCTTTGGTACCAACCAATTAAGTCAGTTCATGGACCAAACCAATCCGTTAGCTGAAATTACGCACAAGCGTCGTTTGTCGGCACTCGGACCCGGTGGTCTATCACGCGAACGTGCAGGTTTTGAGGTTCGTGACGTACACTACACCCACTACGGTCGTTTGTGTACCATCGAAACGCCTGAAGGCCCGAACATCGGTTTGATTTCATCACTCTGCGTACACGCCAAGATCAACGGCATGGGCTTCATCGAAACCCCATACCGCACGGTTGACAAAGGCCGGGTAGAGGTTGAAAAAGACGTGGTGTTTTTGAGCGCAGAAGACGAAGACGAGCGCATCATTGCGCAGGCCAACGCGCCTTTGGATGTTAAAGGCAACTTTACCCGTGATTTGGTAAAATGTCGTTTGCAGGGTGACTTCCCAATTGTACAGCCTAACGATGTACAATTCATGGACGTTGCGCCGAACCAAATTGTGGGTATTGCCGCCTCTTTGATTCCGTTCCTCGAGCATGACGATGCCAACCGCGCCTTGATGGGTTCGAACATGCAACGTCAGGCCGTACCATTGTTGCGTCCTGAGGCGCCAATCGTTGGTACAGGCTTAGAGGGCCGCATTGCCCGCGACTCGCGCGCCATGTTAACGGCAGAGGGCGATGGTATCGTGGAGTATGTAGATGCTCGTTCGATTACGATTCGTTACAGCCGCAGCGAAGATGACATTTTGGCTAGCTTCGAAGGCGATGCTAAAACGTATAACCTCACCAAATTCCGCAAAACCAACCAATATACCAGCATCAACCACAAGCCCATCGTTAAGAAGGGCCAAGCGGTGAAAAAAGGTGATATTTTGGTAGAAGGATATGCCACCCAAAAGGGCGAATTGGCCCTCGGAAGAAACCTCAAAGTGGCTTTCATGCCATGGCAGGGTTACAACTTCGAGGATGCCATCGTTATTTCGGAGCGTGTAGTTCGTGAAGACTGGTACACATCGATTCACATCGAAGAGTTCGAACTTCAGGTGCGTGACACCAAGCGTGGTGAAGAAGAATTGACAGCAGACATCCCGAACGTGAGCGAAGAGGCTACCAAAGACCTCGACGAGCACGGCATCATCCGGGTGGGCGCGCACGTTCGTGAAGGCGACATCCTCATCGGCAAAATTACCCCAAAAGGCGAGAGCGACCCTTCTCCGGAAGAAAAACTCCTACGTGCCATTTTTGGTGATAAAGCTGGTGACGTGAAAGATGCTTCTTTGCGTGTTCCACCAAGCATGACAGGTGTGGTGATCGACAAGAAATTGTTCTCTCGTGTTAAAAAAGACAAGCTTGCCAAGCAGGAAGAAAAAGTATTGGTTGAAAAAATCGATGCTCAGTTCAACCGCGAGGTAGGTGCATTGCGTGAAGTGTTGATCGACAAATTGTTGAGCATCGTTGAAGGCAAGGTATCGCAGGGTGTGTTTAATAACTACAAAGAAGAAGTGGTTGCGAAAGGCGTGAAGTTTACCCGTAAGGTGTTGACTGAAATCGACTTTAACAACGTAAACCCAGATGGCTGGATCGTAGATAAGGAAAAGAATGAGTTGACTAAAATCATGCTCAAGAACTACCAAATCAGACTTTCCGAAGTGATGGGCGATGCAAAGCGCAAGAAATTCGCCATCCAAGTGGGTGACGAACTGCCATCAGGTATTTTGCGTTTGGCAAAAGTATATGTAGCACAAAAACGTAAGTTGCGTGTGGGTGATAAAATGGCCGGTCGTCACGGTAACAAGGGTATTGTTGCCCGTATTGTTCGCGACGAAGACATGCCATTTTTGGCCGACGGCACACCGGTTGACATCGTATTGAACCCATTGGGCGTACCATCACGTATGAACCTTGGGCAGATTTACGAATCGGTTTTGGCTTGGGCAGGTAAGGAGTTGGGTTTGCGATTTGCAACGCCAATTTTTGACGGTGCGAGCTACGAAGAAGTGCGTGATTACACGATCAAAGCCGGCATTCCTGAATTGGGTGGTGCGCAATTGTACGATGGCCAGAGTGGCCAGCCGTTCGACCAGAAGACGACTGTGGGTGTGATTTACATGCTCAAACTCGGCCACATGGTAGATGACAAGATGCACGCACGTTCAATCGGGCCATACTCGCTCATTACCCAGCAGCCGTTGGGTGGTAAAGCACAGTTTGGTGGTCAGCGTTTCGGTGAGATGGAAGTTTGGGCACTCGAAGCATTCGGTGCAGCCAACATCTTACAAGAAATTTTGACTGTGAAGTCGGACGATATTGTGGGTCGTGCCAAGACTTACGAAGCGATTGTTAAAGGTGACAACCTGCCTATGCCAGGCTTACCTGAATCGTTCAACGTATTGCTGCACGAGTTACGCGGATTGTGTTTAGATGTTTCATTAGACTAATCGGAGGTTCACTCTTATGTCATTTAAGAAAGAGTTCAAAATTAAAAGCAACTTCACCAAGATCCGGATCGGATTGGCTTCACCAGAAACCATTCTTGACCGCTCTTACGGCGAAGTAACCAAGCCTGAAACCATCAACTACCGGACTTATAAGCCGGAGATGGGCGGTTTGTTTTGCGAGCGCATTTTTGGTCCAACCAAGGATTACGAATGTCATTGCGGCAAATACAAGCGTATCCGTTATAAGGGTATCGTTTGTGACCGTTGTGGGGTAGAAGTTACCGAAAAGAAAGTGCGTCGTGAGCGCATGGGCCACATCAAATTGGTGGTGCCTGTAGCGCACATTTGGTACTTCCGTTCGTTGCCAAACAAAATCGGTTATTTGTTAGGCTTGCCTACCAAAAAGCTCGACATGATCATTTATTATGAGCGTTATGTCGTAATTCAAGCTGGTTTGAAAGATGTGGATGGTATTCGCAAGATGGACTTCCTCACAGAGGAAGAATATCTCGACATCATCGATTCATTGCCACGTGAAAACCAGTATTTGGAAGAAACCGATCCAAATAAATTCATTGCCAAGATGGGTGCTGATGCCTTGCACGACTTGCTCGCGCGCATCGACCTGGATGAGCTTTCGTACCAACTCCGTCACCAAGCGGCCACTGAAACGTCACAACAGCGTAAGAGCGAAGCGCTCAAGCGTTTGAAAATTGTGGAAGCTTTCCGTGGTGCCAACATGCACATGGTGAACCGTCCGGAGTGGATGATCGTGAAAATGGTTCCTGTGATTCCACCTGAACTGCGTCCGTTAGTTCCACTAGAAGGTGGTCGTTTTGCGACTTCCGACTTGAACGATTTGTATCGTCGGGTAATCATCCGGAACAACCGTTTGAAGCGTTTGATTGAGATCAAAGCACCAGACGTGATTTTGCGCAACGAAAAGCGGATGTTGCAAGAGTCGGTTGACTCGTTGTTTGACAACAGCCGTAAAGTAAATGCCGTAAAAGCCGATGGCAACCGTGCCCTCAAATCATTGAGCGACATGCTCAAAGGTAAGCAAGGTCGTTTCCGTCAAAACTTGCTAGGTAAGCGAGTAGACTATTCAGGTCGTTCGGTAATTGTGGTTGGTCCAGAGCTCAAGCTGCACGAGTGTGGTTTGCCAAAAGACATGGCCGCCGAGCTATTCAAGCCGTTTATCATCCGCAAGATGATTGAGCGCGGTATTGTAAAGACTGTGAAGTCTGCCAAAAAGATTGTAGACCGCAAAGACCCAGTGGTATGGGATATTTTGGAGAACGTAATGAAGGGTCACCCAGTGCTCCTCAACCGTGCCCCAACCCTCCACCGTTTGGGTATCCAAGCGTTCCAGCCTAAAATGATTGAAGGCAAGGCCATTCAGTTGCACCCACTCGTATGTACGGCCTTCAACGCCGACTTCGACGGTGACCAGATGGCGGTACACGTACCGCTTGGTCATGCTGCTGTACTCGAGGCGCAGATGTTGATGTTGTCGTCGCACAACATCCTCAACCCGGCCAACGGTTCACCGATTACTGTTCCTTCGCAGGACATGGTATTGGGCTTGTATTACATCACCAAAGGCCGCAAGAGCACTCCAGAAGTGAAAGTAAAAGGCGAAGGCCTCACTTTCTACTCCTCTGAAGAAGCCATCATTGCTTACAACGATGGTAAGGTTGCTTTGCACGCTTGGGTGAAAGTGAGAACGCAAGTGCGTGACAAAGAAACCAATACATTAAGCACCAAGGTGATTGACACGACTGTTGGTCGTATCATGTTTAACCAAGTGGCGCCAGATGCGATTGGCTTCGTAAACGAATTGTTGACCAAGAAGAGTCTTCGTGACTTGATTGGTGAGATTGTTCGTTGGACCGATTTGCCTACCACTGCCAAGTTTTTGGATGATATCAAAAACCTCGGTTTCCGCATGGCCTTCCAGGGAGGATTATCGTTTAACTTAAACGACGTAATGATTCCTGACAACAAGGTGACTTTGCTAGCCGAAGCGCAGAAAGAAGTGAATGAAGTAACTAATAATTACAACATGGGCTTCATCACCAACAACGAACGCTACAACCAGGTAATTGACATTTGGACACGTATCAACAGCCGTATTACGGATACCTTGATGCGCGAGATTGCTGCCGACAAACAAGGCTTCAACTCGGTGTACATGATGTTGGACTCAGGTGCGCGTGGTTCGAAAGAGCAGATTCGTCAGTTGGGTGGTATGCGAGGTTTGATGGCCAAGCCGCAGAAAAGCGGTGGTGCTGGTGAGATCATCGAAAACCCAATTTTATCGAACTTTAAAGAAGGTTTATCCGTACTCGAGTACTTCATTTCTACCCACGGTGCCCGTAAAGGTTTGGCCGATACGGCCTTGAAAACAGCCGACGCCGGTTATTTGACCCGTCGTTTGCATGACGTGGCGCAGGATGTAGTAATCACTGAGAGCGATTGTGGTACGTTGCGTGGAATTGAAACGTCGGCCCTCAAAGACAACGAAGACATTGTTGAGTCACTCAACGAGCGTATCGTAGGTCGTGTGGTGTTGAACGATTTGATCAACCCATTGACCAAAGAGCTCATCATTGCTGCTGGTGAAGAAATCACCGAAGACATTGCCAATGTAATTGATTCATCGCCGATTGACAGCGTAGAAATACGCTCGGTATTGACGTGCGAATCGAAGATTGGTGTTTGTGCCAAGTGCTACGGCCGTAACCTTGCTACCAATAAGATGGTACAAATGGGTGAAGCGGTTGGTGTAATTGCTGCACAGTCGATTGGTGAGCCAGGAACGCAGTTAACCCTCCGTACCTTCCACGTGGGTGGTGTTGCCGGTAACATTGCTACCGAATCTCAATTAGTTGCCAAGTTTGGCGGTTTGGTTGAGTTCGACGAAGTGCGTACCGTGAACTACAAAGGCGGTGATGCCCCAATGAACGTAGTAGTTTCTCGTTCAGGTGAAATCCGCATTTCACATCCAGAAACCAAGCAAGCTTTGATGACCAACGTATTGCCATACGGAGCCGTTTTATCGGTTAAGCCGGGTGATATGATCAACAAGGGTGATAAAATCTGCGTATGGGACCCATACAATGCCGTAATCATTTCTGAATTTGATGGTAAGGCAGATTTCGAACACATTGTAGAAGGCATGACCTTCCGCGAGGAGTCGGATGAGCAAACTGGTCACAAAGAAAAAGTAATCATCGAAACCAAGGATAAGACCCGTAACCCTGCTATTCGCATCGTGAACAGCAAGGGCGACAACCTCCGTACGTACAACCTACCTGTAGGTGCGCACATATCGGTGGACGAAAAAACGACGGTTATCCCTGGTCAAGTTATTGCTAAAATCCCGCGTTCTACCACCAAAACGCGTGACATCACCGGTGGTTTACCACGTGTAACCGAATTGTTTGAAGCCCGTAACCCATCTAATCCGGCCGTTGTGTCTGAGATCGACGGTGTAGTAAGCTTCGGCGGCGTTAAGCGCGGTAACCGTGAAATCCAGGTAGAATCACGCGATGGCCAAATCAAAAAGTACCTCGTTCCGTTGAGCAAGCACATCCTGGTTCAGGATGGTGACTTTGTGAAAGCTGGCGATGCCCTTTCGGATGGTGCCATTACGCCTGCTGCGATCTTATCGATCAAAGGTCCAGGTGCGGTGCAAGAATACCTCGTAAACAACATCCAGGAAGTTTATCGCTTGCAGGGTGTGAAAATCAACGACAAGCATTTTGAAGTAATCGTGCGTCAGATGATGCAGAAAGTTGTAATCATTGATCCAGGCAACACTACTTTCCTCGAGCAGGAAGTGGCCGACAAGCTTGAGTTCATGGAGATGAACAACTGGATTTACGACAAGATGATCGTGACTGAATCGGGTGATTCGAGCAATATGCGTGTAGGGCAATTGGTATCGTTGCGTAAGTTGCGCGACGAGAACTCAATGCTCAAGCGCAAAGACTTGGCACAAGTGCAGTACCAAGAGGCGATGCCAGCGACTTCGCAGAGCATGCTTCAAGGTATCACACGGGCTTCATTAGGCACACGCAGCTTTATTTCAGCTGCCTCGTTCCAGGAAACCACCAAGGTATTGAACGAAGCTGCGATTGCAGGTAAGGTTGATGAATTGGCTGGCTTGAAGGAAAACGTGATCGTGGGTCACTTGATTCCTGCCGGTACAGGTCTTCGTCACTACGAAAAAATCGTTGTAGGCTCACGTGAAGAGTACGAGAAGCTGATGGCTTCGAAGGCGCTCGACACTGAGACCATTGATTAATTAATTTTTAGTGTTTTTTTAACTGGAAAGGGAGTCGGGCAACCGCACTCCCTTTTCCTTATTTTTGCCTTTATGTCAAATCAACCAGATCCTAATCAAATCAACATCGAGCTCGGCGAGGACGTTGCAGACGGTGTTTATAGCAATTTAGCCATCATCACCCATTCGAATGCTGAGTTTGTGATTGATTTTGCGCGCATGATGCCCGGTGTACCCAAAGCCCGTGTGAAGTCACGCATTATCCTCACCCCGCACCATGCCAAGCGTTTGTTGGCGGCTTTGGCCGACAACGTGAGCAAATTTGAGCAGGTGCATGGCGAAATTGAAACCAACGATCATGCGGGCGGATTGCCGATGACTTTTGGGGGGCCAACAGCACAGGCATGAGTTTCAGCATTAAATCTTCGGAGGCTGGTAAATTGCGCGCCTTTGCGGTGCAGTTGATGGCCAAAGAAAGCTGGTATGAGCGGCAGCAGTTTGAAGAGTTGGTAGTGTTTCGCTACGATGACTTGCTATTTGGCATGCTTGACGTGATGCGGAATACTGACTTTATTTATGAATTCGATTGGATGGGCTTTGGCAAACAAGCCGAGCAGCTGGTAGCTAAGCCGGAGTTGCTGGCGGTTGCCGACCTCGAAACCTTGCGCAAGCTTTTTACAGCGCACAGTCGCAACGAATCGCTCAACGACGGCCACCTGGCAGATATGATTGACGACGGCCACCTGAAATTAGCCGTAAAACGCTTAACACAGTTGCTGTAAAACAATTATCAGTATATTGGGGGATGATGCGCAAATGGTGGGTCATCCCTTTTTTATTGCTGGCGAGTTTTGCCCAAGCGCAAGACTTTAAAGCCGGTGCTGTGTTTGGAGTAAATGGTGCACAACTCGACGGTGATGGCATCGGCGGGTACAACAAACCTGGCCTGTATGGTGGTTTGTATGTATCGCGCGAGATCAACGATGCCTTTTTGTGGCAGTTTGAAATTGTGTACAGTGGCAAGGGCAGTCAACGGGTGCTGCGGCCCGACAACCTAGATGAAGGCCCGTGGCTGCGGTTAAGCATGCATTACATTGATATTCCCGTAACGGTGCATTACAAGTATACGGATACTTGGCATTTTCACGCTGGGGTAGGTCTCAATTATTTGATTGGTTTTAGTTACAGAGATTTGCGGCTGCAAAATCTGAATACCAACTTTACCAATTTTGAAACAGCCTTGCATTTTGGCAGTTCTTATGCATTGATGAAAGACTTGGAAGTATTTGGGCGCTACAGTTACAGCATGTTTTCGATTGACCCGGGTGGTCCGAGGGTACCGTTTTTTTCGGTTTTACAGCGCGGGGCTTTCAATAATTTGATTACGCTGGGTGTACGTTACCAGCTTAAAAGTTAAATCACGCCGTCGAGTTTCATTTTGTGGTGGGCGGTGAGTCCGCTGAGCACCACGCCTGGAATGCCCTGACCAGGGTAGGTGGCATCGCCACACACGTAAAATTGGCCTTTTTTAAGGCGTGCGCCCATCATTTGCCAAGGTTTGATGGCTTTGTACTGTGGATAGCCGCCCACAAAACCCCATTTACGGCCAGTCCATTTGGCCCAGCTCGCGGGACCAGAGCTGTGTAAGTAGTTAATATTCGCTTTCAAAATCATGTCTTTTTCCTCGAGCAGATCTAAAATGGCGGCTTCCAGTTCTGCTCGGTTTTCGACGAGGTTATGTGCAGGATTGTGCCAATGGGTGCTTACGGATGCAGCCATTTGTCCTTGCGGCGCGCGGCTCACATCGCTTGCCGGGTGCAGGGAGAGGAAGATGCTCTTGCTCGGTAAACCCGGCAGGCCCTTCGGCAAATGAATTTGGTAATGCAGACAGTTGTAGCTGCGGTGCGGGGTAAAGCCGATGCCCAGTTGCAGGGCGCTACTCAATTTTTCGGAGGGCAGGAGTTTGGTGCGGAGGATCGATTTTTCGCGGCCGGGTGCGAGCATATCGGCCAGGTTGTTGAGTGGAATGGCCGATACAACCGTGTCGTAGGTCGCGGTTTCTTGAGCGGTTTCGATGGTTACGGCATTGGGGAGCAGGTGTATGGCGCGGACAGCGGTGCGCAAGCGGATTTCACCAGCCCGCTGTTCGATGTATTGCACAAAAGGCTCCACGAGCTTGAGTAGTCCGCCTGGCATGTAGTAATTCCCGAAGTTGGTGTAGCAAAGGGCGGTTGCTCCGAAGAGCATGTTGACTTCGCGGTGGGTGTTTTGGGCGGTAATCAGGAGTTGCTCGTCAATAAACTCCACAAATTCACGGTGCTGGAGCAGGCCGTGCTTGCGTAATAAATCTTCTACTGTTGAAAAAGCAGCCGGTAAAGCGGCCAGCTGCCCAAAGGCAAAGCCCTGCGCCAAACTCAAGAGGTCAGCCAAATTTTGAGGAGGAAAGGCCAATTGTTGGCTCGAAATCCCCCAAACCTGTAAGCTGATGCGGTAGCATTCTTCCCAAAAACCCCTTTGTCCTGCCACTCCAAAATGCAATTCGGCCTCAGTAATCCATGCTCCCAAGTTTTGATGGCGCGTAATCAAACGGTCCTTAAAAAGCACTTGCATAGGTGTTTCGAGCTTTTGTGCAGGCAATTCAAGCCCGGTTTCTTGCAAAAGCCGGTGTAAAGGCATGCCTTCATCTAAGCCCACCAAAGTGGTAGCCCCCGTTTCAAACCAAAACCCCTTGCGCCAATAGCTGCTGCTGCAACCGCCTGGCATCCAGTTTTGCTCGTAAAGGGTAACTTGGGCACCGTCGCGGGCCAGCAAACTGGCCACGGTGATGCCGGCCATGCCCGAACCTATAACAGCTATTTTTTTAGGAGAATGCATGCTTATTGAACAGCAAAAGCCAGACTTAGTTTCTGGCTTTTGTAGGAAAAGATCGGTTTTATTGCTTCACAAAGCGCTTTACCACGTTAAAGTCGCGGCCTTGCAACTGCAGCAGGTAAATGCCAGTAGGCCACTGACCAAGTTGCAGCAATTCCGTATTGTTTTCTTGCGAAGGCGAAAAACGGGCAAGCGCTTGTCCCATGGTGTTCCGCAATACCATTTGCTCGACCTGTAAATCTCCCCATTCGATTTGAATGGCGGCTTGTGCAGGATTGGGATACAGCTTGATCTGTGCCGCAGCCAGTTCTTGCACGCTCACGCCTTGGATAATGGTGACGGCGTTGTTGAGCACAAAAGTATCGGTGCAACTGGCGTTGCTGGCATAAATGGTGATGGTATAAGTGCCCTGCTGGGTATATGCTTTGGTTGGAGCAAAGCCCGTAGCGGTAGTGCCATCCCCAAAATCCCATAGATAAGTAGTGGCGAACAGACTTAAGTTGATCAACGGCAGGTTGTTGCCGGCGTTGATGGTGCTGTTGGCGAGGCGAAAATCTGCTACCGGTGCATTTGGCACATTTACCGTGAGGGCAAAAGTGTCGCTTCCCAAGCTATTATAGCCAATAAGTTGCACCAAATAGCTGCCACTTACCAAGCGCTGGGTGGGATTGTTGGTGGTTGAGGTGAGGGTAGATCCAAATTTCCAGAGGATGCTGTCGGCGTTAAAAAGGTTCGATTGGAAAGCCACATCTACCGAGTCACAGCCGCTTTGCATATTGAAGCTAAAATTCACGATAGGTTTCATTTGGCTGATGAGCAGCTGGATATCGTCGAGGTAGAGGTTATTGCCGTTCTGGTTGATGCCCTCAAAGCGCAAAACAATGTCGCCAGTGCCGCGGTAGCTGCTCAAATCTACCACGTCTTGGCGCCAGTGGAGGGGATTCACGGCAGTGAATGCAGTGGCTTGGGGCGCTACTGTAGCTAAACTATCACCGGTTTTGAGGTAAACAGGCGTCCAATTGCTGCCGCAGTCGGTGCTTACCGAAATGCGTAGGCCGTCTTGACTGCTGCTGGTTTTTTGCGCATAAGCCACGCCAAAGCGCAATTGGAAAATGCCACTGTCGGGCGCAATAAAACGTTGCGTTTCTAGGTAATCGCGGGCATCTAGATCAGGATAATTGAAAAAGTTCATAAAGGCCGAGCGACTGCCACGCGGTCTGCCGCTCGTAGCGGTGATGCCCCAGCCAATATTACCATCGGGATTAAGCGCAAAAAGCTGCGATTGGGATAAGTTAGGGGACTCAAAGCCTTCAATCAGCGGCGGGTTAACCAGGCTGCGCTTGTTGATGATGCGCGTCATTTGGTTGTCGAAGGTATCGATTTCGGCCAAGGCGCTGTCGAGCAGGATGCGAAAGGTGAACGAAACGCTCGGACTGCCAGCTGGGAAAGCCACCGTAGGCAATTGCAGCGTATCGGCTTGGTTGGTAGCCAAACTGCCGGTCCATGCAAAAGATGTAAACGGCCCGCTGCTGCCCATGCGGTAGGAAATGGTGGCTGCGCTGATGGTTGAATCGCCTAAATTAAGGAAGCTGATGCGTGGACTGATGCTGTCGCCGCACACGATGCTTTGAGGTGCCACGAGTGCTTGGGCGCGCACATTCATAGCACCGTAATTTGGTCGAGCCGGAATGTGGTTTTGTGCGAGCAAATAGTTAAAAGCCGCATCTAAATTCATCAAACCGTTGCCATAAACATTGTCTTCGCCCGGATCACCCATATCGGTAGCCGAGTAATAAATTGCGCGCAGGATGGCGCTGCCCGACAAATAGGGAAAGGCTTCTTTGAGTAATAAAACCGCGCCGGCTACATGTGGTGCTGCCATGGAGGTGCCTGTGAGACTTGCGTAGCCCGAGGCGCCACTAGCCGAGCGCACATTGGTGCCGGGAGCAACCACTTCGGGTTTGATATTGAGTTCTGGGTTGGGACTGATGCAGATGGACGGGCCGCGGCTGCTGCTGTTGGCTATGGGAAAGCCAGGTACTGCACCTTGGATATTGCCCGTGCAAAACACATTTACTTCATTGGTATTCACGTTTTTGGGCGAGGTGATGGTGGAGGTGCCTGGGCCGCTGTTACCCGCTGAAAACACCACCGCTACGCCTGCCGCTTCGAGGGCATTGAGTATCGGCACTACAGAACTGCTACATTCGGCTGTACTTGCAGTACCGCCCCAGCTGTTGTTGATCACATCAGGAACGTCGTTGGTTGTATTCAGATTGCCATCTGGATTAAGCGCCCATTGAAAAGCACCCGTAGTACCACCTGAACCAGCGCAAAGCGAGCCTGCGGCAATCCATTGGGCGTTAAAGGCCAAGCCAATGGTGTCGAAAGTGCTGAGTTGCAGTCCAACCATGGTGCCAATGGTGTGCGTGCCGTGGTTGTTGCCGTTGCTGCAGGCGGTGGGAGAGGTGCCCGGACCAAACCAAGCGTGGTTGGCGGGTACAAAGTTGCCGCGCCAGCGACTGCTGATGCTGGGGTGTTGTAGGGTAACGCCGTTATCGCTGTTCATGCCCAAGCGGCCGCGACCGGTGTAATCACGGGACCAAAGGGCGGGGGCTTTTACAACGCGCAAGCCGATTTCCGAGCCATTGGGGGCGTTTGGACTGTTGGGCGACTCCACTACAGGGTCAATCACGTGGTACTGGTCCATGTCTTCTTCCATAACCTCAATGCCATTCGTGCTGTTTACCAAGGCCAAAATCAAGGCAGGTTTGGCTTCAATCACCAATAAATTGGCAATCCAATAGGGGATGATGTACTTGAGGTGGTTAGGCATTTCGCGCTCAAGCTGCTCAATTTTGCTGATCCAGGCGGGTTGCGTGGCTGCAGCTTTTTCGAAGAGCAGGGTGGTGGTTATGCGCACTCGATCATTGAAATGCGTCTTTTGAAGGTCAAAAGCCTGGCCAAGAGAATCAACATTGATGCGGTCGGACAATAAAATCCGTACGCGATAAAAGGTATTGGTATGGTAAGGATTGGTTAAATTTTCATGTAAAGCTGGCTCAATACTGCTCATTTGGGCGGAGGCGAGTCCGTGCACCAAGAGCGCACTGAAAATGGCTATTAACTTCTTCATGTAGCTGATAAATTTGTTGAAATACGAACGTATTAAGTTTTTTCAAATAATGTTCATTCACCAATATAGTAGATGAAAATGACATCTATACGCAGTGCGCCTCTAATTAAGGAAGAAAAGGCATTTGAGTGGAGTGTTTTCTGTGGTGCCGGCAAGTTTTCAAACGCTGATCCAATGGAGCGATACTATATTTACGTATGGGTGATGTAGGCCCTGGGGCCCTATTTTTGAGCAAAATTGGTTGGGTTGAAGTGGTTTTGGTGGAGAAATGTCCCTTCTAAGTGAATAAGAAAAACCGAGTACAAATTTGGCTCTTGGCCTTTCAGATAAGGCATGTTTTCTTAAAATTAAGCTGGCTTTCTGGCTGTACAGGGCCTCTTGTGGCTTGAGGGCGAACTGGTTGCGGCATATGGAGGGAAGAGGTGGTTTTTTTGTTAATGTTTTGAATAATCTTCATAAAGACTTGCGACTTAAAATCACAATCAGTATTATTGAGGTTCTATTAAACTTGTTGTATGAAATCAGTATTAATCAAATTATTAATTTTCACATCCCTGCTTCTAGGTGCTGGGAACGCCTCTGCGCAACAGTACTGTACCTCAGGTGCAACATCTACTGCCGACTCTAAAATCGACAGTGTGATAGTTGCTGGTATTGTGAGTGGAAGTTCGGCTTCAAACTGTGAAACTTACACAGACAATACCGCGCTGAGCGGCACGGTTATCCAAGGCTCTAGCTACGACATCCGGGTTGTTTCAGGCACTTGTGGTGGTACGTACACCAGGATGTTCAAGATTTTTGTGGATTGGAACAATGATGGCACGTTTGATCAAGCCATCGATTCGATTGCAACCCTTGGGCCAACGGCACTTGGCGTGGCTTCAGAGGCCTTTACTCACAACTTTACAGTGCCTTTTGGTATTGCGCCGGGTGCCAAGCGCCTTCGTGTGGTGATGTGCGAAACTTCGACCCCCGCAACGTTTTCAGCTTGTGGAACGTTTACTTGGGGCGAAACAGAGGACTATACGCTAAACGTTTTGGGTGCCACTGGATTAGATGCTGGCGTGTCATCTTTGGTTTCTCCAGCAGCACCTTTAACAGGAGGTGCCACCAGTCAAGTGGTTATGAATGTTGGTAATTTCAGGGCGGATCCTGTGGTGAGCGGAACAGTTGGTTATCAAATTGGAAACAATCCTCCAGTTACAGAAGCCTGGACAGGTTCTATTTTACAGGGTTTAACAGCCACGCATACATTTGCTACGCCAGTTACCCTGCCTACAAGTGGTGTATTTACGATACGTACTTGGTTTACAAACGCTAATGGTTTAGGAGTTGACTTAAATCCTGCGAACGATACCTTGGTGTCGACGCGTTGTATCAGCTTAGCCTCCGGATTATATACTGTAGGTGCAAGTGCTACTGCCAGTTATCCTAGCATACCAGCAGCCTTATCGGCATTGGCATGCGGTGGTATTGCTGGGAGTGTAACTTTCGCCATCGAGCCAGGTACCTATTATGGCAGTTATACATTGGGTTCTATCATTGGAGCATCAACAACCAATCAGATTACCTTTACAAGCACTACGGGCTTGGCTGCTGATGTTGTGCTGATTCACGATACGAACGCTAGTGTAACCAATAAAACTATTTTTGCGGTAAGTAATATTCAGGGTGTAACCTTTAATGCGTTAACCTTCCGCAGAACTGAAAACCAAGCTTCTGGCGTATTTGCAAATCTGCTTGCAACCAATGCAGATAATCTGTCAGTGTTGTCTTGCGTATTTGATGAAACGATTCCGCTGGCAAACGTTAACTTCAACAGCCATGGTATTCGTATTGACAATGGTAGCTCTGCGCTGATTACAACCAATACCTTTACTGGTTTCCAGCAATCTATCTTTTTAACTGGTCCAGTTACGAACAACAATTATGAAGAGTTTAACAATATCAGCGCGAATATTATCAACAACTTCAGAAATGGCATCAGCCTTACCAATCAATCGTTAGCCGTCGTGGCGAGCAATGATATCCAAAATGCTGCTGTACTAAATACAGGTTATGGTATTTCGGCTTCAAGGGTTGTGGGTATTGATGTATCGGGTAACAAAATCACTGGTTCAATAGGTACTGGTGGTATTTTTGTTTCAAACGCTAACGACAGTATTGGTTTAACCAACAAAGTAGTTAACAATGTAATTTCAGGTAGCGTTGTTTCAACAAGTGGCTTCTCTAGTGTATTTGGCATCAATTTGAGCGGTTCTTTTAGCGCTACAGCTACGGCACCAGTTAATCCTAAGGATGCCATTGAGTTGAACTACAACACCATTAACATTACCATCGACATGCCGACTACTTCAACTTTTGGTTTGTTGAATGTAACTGGTGGAAGCACCACAACACCGGCTTGGAATTCTGTTAAACTAATTAACAACCATGTTGTAGGTACAGGAACCGGTGCAGGTCTAGGAACGAACTCAGTAGCTGCCTTGTTCGCTCACGATTCGATTGTAGGCGTATTGACCAGTAATCACAACAACTACTTTTTGTCGAATGCCTCAGGTGTGCCCGTCTTTAACAATTTGATTAGAAATAGCACTGGACCAGTATTGTTTCCAACTGTGGCTGCCTGGACAACCGCTTCAACGCATGATGCAGCGTCTATTTCTGCCAACCCAGGCTTTACATCTACCAATTTACCGATACCAACAGCAGGTGGAGTTAACAACCTTGGAACACCAGTTGCAACGGTACCTTCTGATATCTTAGGGATTGCGCGTAGCGCCACCACCCCAGACATCGGTGCGTATGAATTTACACCTGCACCGTTTGACTTGGCCGCGATTGGCATTGTTACGCAAGGCGGTTGTTCTGGTCCAAACCAGCCTATTTCGGTGCGCGTGCGCAACGTGGGCACTTCAACTTGGAATTTCGCAACGAATGCACTTGTGATCAATGTGAATGTAGCAGGTGCTAGCACACAAACCTTTAGCTTAACCGTAAATGCAGACAGTATACAGGTAGACAGTGCTCGTAATTATTTGGTAACGAGTGCAGGTAATTTCTCTGCGGGTGGTGTACACGTTATTGCAGCTGAATTGGTGTCAAGTGTTGATGGCAATGGATTAAACAATACAACTGCCAGGAATTTGACGATTGTTCAGCCTTTGGCTGCGCCATATACAGAAGCATTTAATGGTACAGCAATACCTAATAACATCGTGTCGGACATGACTTGGACTAACAATATTGGTGTAGGACAAACAGGCGGTATGCGTCGCAATGTCTTTTCAACCCTTGTAGGTAATATCAGAACGCCCATTATTGGCCCATTAGATACAGGTGCTGTTTTTGAATTCGATTATAAAGTAACAGATTGGTCAAGTTGGGTGTGGCCGGGTGTGCCTTCGCTTTTGAGTCCAGTTGACACCATTAAAATCGAAATGTCTACCAACTGCGGTCAATCCTTCAGCTTGGTTGATTGGATAGATGGCAACACACACATCTCTAGCAGTTCTTTTGCTACGAAGCGTGTGAATTTGGCAGCCTATGCAGGACAGCAAGTAATTATGCGCATGAGCTTCCGCCAGTTATCAGGCATTGATGTGTGGTTTGATTTAGACAACTTCCGAATTTTCACGCCATCGCCTGTTGACATGGGTGTATTGAGCATCTTGGCGCCTAACAGTGGTTGTGCATTGACTGCAGCCGATACCGTACGGGTGCGTGTTGTGAATTACGGCACCGTATCTCAAACCAACATTCCTGTTGCCTATACCATCAACGGCGGTACACCAGTAAGTGCTACCATTCCCAATACAATACTTCCAGGTGACTCCTTGAGTTATTCCTTCGCTGTACCTGCTAACTTAGGTGCCGTTGGAACCTATACCTTGAGGGCTTTCACAAGTGCTGGCAATGATGGAGATTCAACGAATGATGCTGCTGTAAAAACCGTTATGAATTATCCGGTAATCAGCACTTTGCCTTATCTAGAAAACTTTGAAGGTGCTGCTACTGGCTGGTTTGCTGGTGGAACAAACAGCACCTGGGCTTTGGGTACTCCGGCTGCAAGCATCATTAATGCTGCTGCGTCAGGTACAAAAGCTTGGGCTACCAACTTAACCGGTAACTATGTTGCCAATGAACGCAGCTGGATTCAGTCACCTTGCTTCGACCTCAGTGGTCCAGGTTTGGTGTCGCCTGAAGTGCGTTTCAAACTTTGGTATGAAGTAGGTCAGTTTGACGGTGGTGCCAACGTGCAATTTAGTACCAATGGCGGTGCTACTTGGCAGGTACTTGGTACTACTACATCGGGCATTCAAAACTGGTACAACTCAGCCGCTATCCAAGGCTCAGGAACGCCACTTCAGCCAGGCTGGATTGGCAATACTGGTAGCACCACTTTCCCGGGTTCAGGTGGTTATGTAGATGTAGCTCATAGTATCGCATCCTTGATTGGTCAGTCGAGCGTTATTTTCCGCGTCGCCTTCTCTACTTCTGGATTCCCAACCTTGCGTAATGGTGTAGCTGTTGACGATTTCCAAGTATTGCAGCCACTCGATCCAGTGATTACTTCAGTGGATACGCTTGACAATAACTGTGCTGTTGGCGTGCGCACCGTGAGTGCAGCTGTCTTTAATTTTAGACCTATTACCTCAACTACCCTCAACTACCGGTTGGCACCAGCTGCAGCCATTGCAACTGCACCTATGACTTTCAGTAGCACAACTAACCGTTGGTCAGGAAGTATCCCTGCAGGTACCGTAAATACGCGTATCAGCTACTTCGTAACCACTGTGGATAGTGCTGGTTTGTCAGATACATCAGGTGTATTGAGCTACATAGATGCATATTTACAGCCGAATGCAGGCAATGACACTTCCATAACGCAAGGTGACTCAGCCATTTTACGTGGTAGAGGTGGTGTTTTCTTGGGTACTGTTGGTACTGGTACGGTAGTAAACACAACAACATCCTACCCATCACCTTATGGTGGATTCTATTGGGGCGCCCGTCATCAGTTTTTGATTTTGGCGTCTGAATTAGCAGCCGCAGGTATCAATCCTGGTTTGTTGAGCTCACTTGCGTTTGATGTAAGTCAAGCTGCAGGCAGCCCACTTACCGATTTTGAA
>CAMCHJ010000012.1 GCA_945874665.1 Chitinophaga pinensis
CTCCTGCTTCCAAAGAGCCAGAAAAAGTAACCCTCAACGCCTTTATTAACTCGGCAGGCACTTGTTCATCGAGTTGATAATACGGCAAATGCCCCTTTAGTGCTTCATCGCGCTCCTGTTCAATTTGGGAAGTAGCCTTGTACACAGGATAGTCGAAAGGGGCAATCAAATCTTTATAACCCCAAGGCTTGTTAAGCTCGTATTGATAGCGGAAATTAATTTTATGGGGCAGCAAAAGGGTAATCACCATGGCTGTACTGGCCAATAAAACAATGCGCAATATAGATTTCCCCTGCAATCTAAAAAACGCAGTAACTATTTGAAACAAGGCTTGGAGGGAAAATGGCTTCATAATCGGACTCAAATGGGGCAAATAAACGCTAACTTTGTGCTGCAAGTTAATCTGATTTGATCAAAATTTAACCTTTATGAAAGAAGTGTATATTGTAGCGGCGGCCCGCACGCCCATCGGAAGTTTCAATGGCACCCTCGCAGCAGTTGCTGCCACACAGCTTGGCGCCATTGCCATCAAAAAAGCCATGGAAAACATCAAACTCGATCCTACTCAGGTCGATGAGTTGTACATGGGCAATGTAATTGCCGCCAACCTTGGTCAAGCACCAGCCACACAAGCTGGTATTTTTGCAGGCATCAGCAACACCACTCCTTTTACTACAGTTAATAAAGTTTGCGCAAGTGGAATGAAGGCCATTATGTTAGGCGCTCAAAGCATCCAACTCGGACAAAACGAGGTGGTCATTGCCGGCGGCATGGAAAGCATGAGCAATGTGCCGTATTACCTCGACAAAGCCCGCAACGGCATGCGCTTAGGGCATGGCCAAATCATCGATGGCATTCTCAAAGACGGTCTCACCGACGTTTACAACAACTATCACATGGGCAACGCGGCAGAATTGTGTGCTACTGAAATGCACATTTCACGCGAAGCGCAAGATGCTTACGCCATTACTTCTTACACCCGCGCCGCTGACGCTTGGGCCGCTGGCAAGTTTGATGCGGAGATTGCGCCGGTTGAAATACAGGTGAAGGGCAAAGATCCTGTAGTAGTACGAGAAGACGAAGATTTCCGCAAAGTGAGCTTCGACAAATTGCCTGGTTTACGACCAGTTTTTGACAAAAATGGCACAGTAACCGCTGCCAACGCTTCTAACCTCAACGATGGCGCCTCGGCTGTAATTTTGATGAGTAAAGAAAAATGCGAAGCCCTCGGCCTGAAGCCCTTGGCCAAAATTATTGGCTATGCCGACGCGCAACAAGCCCCTGAGTGGTTTACTACCGCCCCAGCAAAAGCCATTCCTTTGGCCATGGCGCGTGCGGGTGTTAAACCCGCGGATGTAGATTTTTACGAAATCAACGAGGCTTTTTCGGTGGTTTGTTTGGCCAACAACCAATTGCTCAACCTAGATCCAGCAAAAGTGAACGTATATGGTGGTGGTGTATCCATTGGCCACCCCATAGGCAGTTCCGGCGCCCGCATCGTAGCTACCCTTTGCAGCGTTTTACACCAAGAAGGTGGCAAAATTGGCGTTGCAGGTATTTGTAACGGCGGAGGCGGCGCAAGCGCCATCGTTATCGAAAAGCTCTAAGACCTTTTTTCTTACCAAAAAAGCCTTCTCCTTTAACAGGAGAAGGCTTTTTTTTTGGACTGCCGAATGCTGCTCTACAGCGTTACATTGAGGTTACCACTTACGTAAGAGATGTGACACTCATCGGCACTGATACCATAACTTTCGTTCACTACCAACGAATCGTTGATGAAGCCTCTGAAGATGAAATTTTCGGTGCGCCCTTCAAGAACCATCTGATAGCTGTCATCTAAAATGGGATAAACACCCGCTTGTCCACCCACATTTTCCTGACTTATGCGAATCGTATCGCCAGTGGCAGGTCGGAAGGTATAATAGGAGGTTAAGGCGGGACCAGTTACCATTACTGTCACCGTTCTAAACTCCATGGTGCAGGCAATCGAATCTTCCTCACACGAGGAAGCAGTAGTGAGCAAAAGCAGGAGCACTAAAAATCTACTGAAATTCATGTGTATTATTTTAAACACACAAAGAACGTATTCATCCAGGTAAAAGTACCGACTGAAAAGAAATTTTATCGAAATCAAAATGGACTTCAGAGGCCAACAATATATCAAAGAAACTACCGAAATTGGCGCCATGAAAAAGCACCTTTTCCTATTGCTTATGCTGGTTACCCCAGCGGCATTAATGGCTCAAAAAGTAGATCACAAAAAATTAGATGCCTATTTCGAACAGGCACGCATCGCCTGGAATACCCCGGGAATGGCGGTAGGCATCGTAAAAGACGGGCAACTTGTATTTGCCAAAGGCTATGGCGAAAAGGCCTTAGGCAAAGGTGAGCAGCCCGACGAGAACACCCTCTTTGCGATTGCTTCAAACTCTAAAGCCTTTACTTCAGCAGCCATTGCCCTGTTGGTGCAAGAAGGTAAATTAAGTTGGAACGATAAAGTAAAAGACCACCTACCCTATTTTGAGTTGTACGACCCCATTGTAACACACATGACCACCATCCGCGATATTTTATCGCACCGCGTAGGTCTGGGTACCTTTAGCGGCGATGTGATGTGGTATTTGTCGGAGCTTTCAGCTGAGGAGATGATTAAACGCGCCAAACACATCGAAAAAGCTTATGAATTTCGCGCCGGCTACGGTTATTCAAACGTCATGTACATCACCGCAGGCGAAATAATCACCAAAGTAACTGGAAAAAGCTGGGGGGAGTTTGTACAAGAGCGATTCCTACAGCCGCTGGGCATGCATCGCAGCATTTATTTATTGGCTGATTTGGAGAAAAAAGGCAATTATGCGACGCCGCACGGACTGCAAGCAGGGGTTAATAGCGCTATCCCGTGGGCAAATTGGGAACGTGTTGCAGCCACTGGTGGCTTGATCAGCTCGGTGAAAGACCTTTCAAACTGGCTGGTTTTTAACATGAACCACGGCGTTTGGGGCAAAGATACCCTGCTCACCAAAGGTTCACGAAACATCATGTGGACGCCGCATAACAATTTTGCGGTAGACCATACCAATCCAGCCAAAACAGGTAATTTAATGGGCTATGGCCTCGGTTGGCAACTCAGTGACTACAAAGGGCACTTCAGAGTGAGTCATACTGGTGGCTATGATGGCATGATTTCAGCCATTCAACTTTTTCCAAACGAAAAACTCGGCATCATTGTGCTTACAAATGGCCTCAGGGCACCCATTGGTGCACTACCCAACTACATTGCCGATGCCTACTTAACAGGCAAAAACAGCAAAGACTGGTCTAAAGACATGCTCGCCAATCGCGAACGTTCAGAAAAATCAGACACCCGGATTGCCGACCGAAAGGCCGCCAGGGTACTCAATACACAACCAGCACTTACAAAAGCGCAAATGACAGGCACTTACCAAAGTAAACTATATGGCAAAATAGAAGTAAAACAGGTAGGTGATGTATTAAAAGTAGTTTACGAGCATACACCCTCCTACAATTGCAGCTTGCGTCATTGGCATTACGATACTTGGGAAATTGTTTGGGATGTGCCACAGGCGTGGTTTGAGCACGGTACCATCAAGTTCAATTACGACAATAATATGAACATACTTGGCTTGGAGTACGACGTGCCAAATGATGACATCTTTTTTGAAGAAATTAAGGCGTTAAAACAATGATGCCTGCCTAAGATCGCGGTAACCCTTGCGCTTGAAAACTTGGAAAAATCCGATTTATCTCTTATTTTGAACGCTTTAAACGTATTTAGGAATGAGATATATTTTAATGTCCATATTGGTTTTGTTCATTTTTCAGCAAGCACAAGGCCAAAATGCGAACATAGGCAGCAAACTACGGCAATGGTTGACCGAAAAGCCAACTGCTCAAGAGCAGCAGGCGATCATGATTACCTTTACTGCACAAGTGCCAACCGTTGAACTACTTCATCAATACGAAAAAAACCAAACCCCTTTAGACCAACGCGCACGGCAAATCTTATCCGCCACCTTGGCGTTGTCGGCAACCACACAAGCCCTTTATCTGCCACAATTCGAGAGCATCAAAACCTTGCCAAGTGCCTCTTTGGAAGTGGTTTCGTTTTTTTCGATTGCCAATGCAGTCGAAATAAAAGCCAATGTCGTGGCAATTAATGCCCTACAGCAGTTAACAGGTATCCTAGATATTGAGTTGAGTGCAGCGTATGCCTTTATGCTCGACAAACCCACAGCCGAAGCGCCCTCAGTCGAAACTCCTAATGGAAAAGAACAAGGTCTTACGGTGATTGGTGCTCCTGCCCTATGGCAAATGGGTTACACAGGCCGTTCTAAAAAAGCCATGCTCGTAGATACGGGGGTATGGCCAGATCATCCTGCTATTCAAGGCAAATTTTTAGGCAATCGCCTAGGCTTGAACAGTACATGGTTTGGCTATGATGAAGTTACCCCACGCGATAAAGTAGGTACGCATGGCACCCATGTAATTGGCACAGTACTTGGTTTAGATACCGCCACTAACGATACCATAGGTGTTGCATTTGGCGCCTATTTTATTGCCACAGACCCGATTGTTACAGATATTTCACAAGTAAAGCCTTGGTCAGAGCTGATTCGTGCTTTTGAATGGGCAATTAATCCTGATGGCGATTCAACTACCACTGCCGATATTCCGGATGTGATCAATAACAGTTGGGGACGTGCCAATGCTGGTATGGACTCCCTTTGTGGACATCCGATGATTGTGCAGGCCTTTTCGGCAGTAGAAGCGGCTGGTATTGCCAACGTTTTTTCAGCAGGAAACAATGGTCCAGGCGTTTCTACGGGCGGTGTACCGGCACAATTGGTGCTTGATACGCTCAATTTATTCGCTATAGGTGCCTTGGATGGCAATAATGCTGCCTTTCCGATTGCGGGGTTTTCGAGTCGCGGACCAACCACTTGTCCTGCACCTGGCACCTCCCTCGCCATCAAGCCTGAAGTATCAGCTCCCGGCGTAAATGTGCGTTCGGCTAACGGAAGATCAGGATATGGCACCAAATCTGGCACAAGCATGGCCGCTCCTCATGTAAGCGGTGCGGTTTTATTGTTAAAAGAAGCCTTTCCAAATTTATCAGGCCGTCAAATTTTGAATGCGCTTTACCAAACCGCCATTGATTTAGGGAATCCAGGAGAAGACAATGTGTTTGGTCGTGGACTTATTAGTTTACCAGCAGCATTTAACTTTTTGGCCGCTTCGCATACGCCAACCCCACCGGCAAGTAGGGCATATGATTTGGCAATTGCTGGGATCGACAGTCCAGCGACCCATCAAATCGGACAAGACTGCTCCGCACAAATGCCTCAAATCAGTAGGCAACAGTTTCGGGTTAAAATAACCAATGTAGGCGATAGTACAGTCCATGGATTTTGGTTGTTTTATCAGATTTCGGGCGGTCAAACCGATTCAATTAGTAACACGCAGTCATTAGCACCAGGACAAAGCACCCTGCTCACTACTCCAAGTTTGGCTTTACAAACGTCAGGATGGGCCTTTCCCAATCGTTTAACACTAGAGGTGAGAGCCTTTCAAGGTGTTACCGAAAGTGATCAAATCAATAATCGTTGGGTTTTGGAATTTCCTACTCGCGACGGACAAAATTTACCACTGCTTGAAACCTTTGATACCACTCGTCAGGCAGGTCAGGCTCGATTAAACGACTGGACAATCCGAGACCTTACTGGCGATGATCTAACTTGGAAATTTTACCCAGTGCAAGGAGCTTCAACCACTACCTATGCCGCTGGCATGCGCATGCGAGATGTTTCTTCGCGATTAGGTCAACTTGACGAATTGATAACTCCTCCCCTCTATTTCCCCCCCATGCAACCTGGAAGCGCAGCCCGACCACTTTTGCAATTTCAAATGGCTTATGCGTCAAGGACGGGAAACTTTAGAGATTCATTAACCATTTCCGTTTCATGGGATTGTGGGCAAACCTTTGTGCCCGTGTACAGTACGGGCGGCGACAGCATGCGCACGTTTCAAGGTGTAAATCCGAGTTTAGCAACGCACTGGCGCTCGGTAGCTGTAGATCACCCGCTACTATCCCCAACGCAATCCAATAACGCTGTTTACCTAAAATTCACCACAAGAAGTGATTTTGGCGGAAACCTATATTTAACCAATATCAGTTACCTCGATCAGGGTATGTCGCTGCCAACAAACCAGGAAAGCCCAACTTTGCAGCTCTTCCCTAATCCAACTGGTGACTTATTACAAATTAACGCGGGAGAAAACGTTTTGCATCGCGTTGAAATTGTCGACCTGCTTGGCCGCCAACACTTACAGAAGGTACTCAATGAAGGTGAGCATAAAATGGAACTATCCGTAGCAATGCTGCCTCCTGGCACATATTTATTAAAAGCAGCTACACGACAAGGCCCCATTGTTAAACGATTTATCAAAAAGTGATGCTAAGAAAAATACTATGCCTCGTTTTCATAGCCAGCCTTAGTTTAGCTGCGTCCGCCCAGAGTGCCTGGCTTCACCCAGCGCTTGAAAATTTAGTTCAGCAAAACCAAGAAGGTACCCTGCGCATAGGCATGGTGCTTCATGAACAAGTGAATGCCTTGCAATTGAAATATGACATGGCTGCTGCGGGTTTAACCGTGCAAGAACGTGCCAAAACCGTGATACAGCATGCCTATGCACTGCAAGCTGCTCATCAGAGGCCGTTTTTAGTAAAGTTGGAAGGCAAATACCCTGAAATTCAAATTAAACATGCTTTCTGGATTGCTAATCTGGTTATTGTTGAGATGCCTGTAGCCTTGGTACCTGAGTTACAACGAGAACCAGAAGTTGCTTGGCTGTTTGCAGATGAAAGCTTTGAAACAGCGCTCATTGAACCCACTGAGGTAGAAGTACTCGAACACGGACCAGAAGTGGTGAATGGTCGTGAGCCAGGCCTTAACGTTATCAATGCCCCTGCACTATGGGCCTTGGGCTATACAGGCCGAAACCGGAAGGCGTTTACGGTCGATACAGGTACTTGGACCGATCACCCGGCCTTGAAACATCGGTTTTTGGGTAATTATCGCCCGCTGTCGGAAGGCTGGTTTAGTTTAGAGAGCCGCTTTCCTATTGACCGTCCCTCGCACCACGGCACCCACGTAAACGGCACCATTTTAGGTTTAGACACCGCCACCAACGACACCATCGGGGCGGCTTTCAATGCCTATTTCATGGCCTCAAATCCACTTACGCATAGTAATCTTACGCCTTTGAGCATCAATTTATTGAGCTTTGAGTGGGCCATGAATCCGGATGGCGATACCGCTACCACCAACGACATTCCTGATGTGATTAACAACAGCTGGGGACAAGCAGGTGCAGCCGACACCAGCATTTGCATAAGCTGGGCTACCCAAATTTTCGATATGGTTGAGGCGGCAGGCGTGGCCATCGTGTTTTCTGCTGGCAACGAAGGTCCTAATGCATCTACCGTAAAACACCCGCAATTTGTAAACACCAACAACGTCAATATCTTCTCTATTGGCGCCATTGATGGCAATTCAGCGGCCCTGCCCATTGCCAACTTTTCGAGTCGCGGTCCCAGTTTGTGCGGTGGCACCGGCTCACTTTTGGTAAAACCTGAAGTAGTGGCCCCTGGGGTGAACGTACGCTCTGCCTATGGAAAAACTGGTTACGCCAATTTATCTGGCACTTCCATGAGCAGTCCGCATGTCTCTGGCGCCATCGTTTTGCTCAAAGAAGCTTTTCCGTACCTGGGAGGCGATAGTTTGATGTATGCCCTTTACCAATCGGCCATCGATATGGGCGCTCCGGGTGAAGACAACACCTTTGGTCGCGGTCGCATTGATGTGCTCGCCGCCTTCAACTACCTCAGCAATAACCATACGCCGGTAGCACCGCGAAGTGGTTACGATTTGGCAGTGAAGCAACTCACACTCCCCGCTGCTGAAAGCTTTTGCGTGAACACGTCTCCAAATGGCATTACGGCACAGTTAATATTGACGAACCAAGGCGACAGCAACATTACCAATGCCACCATTAACTATCGTGTAAATGCTGGGAACTGGCAAACAGTAGCCTTTACTGGAACTTTGGCTGTGGGTGCCAATTCTGCAAGTATTGCCTTACCCGCCATTCCCTTAACCCCAGGCTGGAACGAATTGCAAGTGCGCACACAGCTCTCAGGCACAAACCCAGAAATAGACGAGATCAATAATTTTCGTTCAACAAGTTTTTACGTGCTCGACACCGATACCTTGGCGATCAATAACAATCCCAGCAGCTATGCCATCAAGGCGGAAGATTTTGTGACAGACAGCAGTCTGCGCATCATAGACCGCGACAACGACGACATAAGCTGGGACACTGCTACCGTGGCTGGCTTAACTCGCGATAGCAAAGCCTTTGTAATGCGACATGGCACTTACGGTGCTCGTCTAAGGCAGCGCGACGATTTGGTGACCCAACAGTATTTTGGAGGCACAGGAATTGGTGAAGGTTTTGAAGCGTTGAGCTTCAAGCTAGCCTATCGCAACCGCAATTCGGCTTTTCGCGATAGTCTACGGGTTACGGTTGAATGCGACTGCGGCGCCAATGTACGTACGCTCTACTACAGTGGAGGAGACAGCATGAAAACCTATCTCACAGGTACCGCACCGACAGATGCCAGCCATTGGAGAAACTTTGAATTCAGGAACCTCACCCTCATGAGCGGTCCTTGCTTCATTCGTTTTACTTCGGTAAACGACTTTGGTGGAAACCTATTCATCGGAGATATGCAGGTTAGGACCAGCACTACTTCTGACGTACAAATTCTCACCCAAAGCCAAGTCAACATCTACCCTAACCCATTCAGCAGCCAAATAACGGTGGCAACCGAAGCAGGTCACTTGCTCCAGTCAATTGAAATCACCGACCTGGCTGGCCGCCGTTTGTATGTGCGCGAAAAGCTGCAGTCCGCCCGATTTGAAGTACAAACCGACTATCTACCCAGCGGTTTCTATCTGGTTCGTGCAAAAACAGCACAAGGAACTGTCGTTAAACGACTCGTAAAGCAATAAATTTGCAGTCAATAAGTTAATCACCCATGCGCCTAACCCTCTTCGTTTGCCTGCTTTTGGGCAGCACCCTCGCCTTTGCTCAAAAAAACAAAGACGCCAGCGTGCTCCGCACCGATTTTGATGCCAGTTTATACGAAGAGCAGTTGCGGCTCACAGAGCTGATGTATTGGTCGCAGCACGGCGACAGCACTTTTGACCGTAACGATGCCAATTACCTCTTTATACGAGGATTGGTGCGGGCTTTAAGAACCGAAGGTGCTTTTGATTTCCCCTTCGATTCGCTGCGCTACATTTCTAAATTGTACACACCAGACCGCAAATACCGGCTATTCACTTGGCATGTAAAGCAAGAGTTTGGTACTTACCGGCACTTTGGCTGCATTTTGTCGAACGAGCCAGGAGCGCCCATTTTGCCCTTAATCGATCAAAGTGATGTATATATGGGCCGCGACGACACTGCACTCACCAACAAAACTTGGTACGGCGCTGCTTATTTTCAAATTGTACCTGAAATCATCAAAATTAAAGGCATTAGCTATTATACGCTCATCGGCTACGATCCACATGAACCCTTTTCCCAACGAAAAATGATTGATTTTTTGTGGTTTGATAAGGTAGGTACACCACATTTTGGTGCTCCCTTGCTTGAAACACCTACCGGTATTAAACACCGCTTTTACATTGAATATGCCAGCGATGTGATGGTGCAGCTGCGTTACGACCTCGATGCTAAGAAAATTGTATATGATCACCTGATTCCGCGCAACAACGAAAATGCCGGTTTGGGCTTCGATGATGTGCCTGATGGCAGTTTTAATGCCTTTCTTTTAAATAGGAAAAAGTGGCGTTTTGAGGATAATACCGACATTCGATTGCAATTTGGCTCCCCTGAACCAGAGAAAAAGCCAGCCGCAACATCTAAAAAACCTCAATCAGGTTTACTACCCCCCGAAAACTAACTACGCCCGCAACCAAGAGCACACAATACCAGTAGCCACGGCCGCATTCAGCGACTCAGCTGCACCAAAAGCCGGTATAGTGAGTAAATGCCCTGCCTGCGCTTGCAAATGAGCTGAAAGTCCAAAGGACTCGCTCCCCACCAGCACCACGCCACCATCCGCAAACTGCGTTTTACGTAAGTCTTCACCCCCAAGCACCGTAGCATAAACACGATTGCTAGCCTCTTCAGCTAAAAAAGCAGTTAAATCAGCATACCGTACCGGCACCCTAAATACCGAACCCATCGACGACTGCACACATTTTTGATTCCACATTTCAACGGTGTCAGGCGAGCAAATAACCCCGGCCAGTCCAAACCAATCAGCGATGCGAATAATGGTACCCAAATTACCCGGATCCTTGATCTGATCGAGCGCCAAAACAAAATTAGCATCACCTGCCTGCCAGCTCCAAGGCAACTCTTGCTGCTTAAAAACTGCTAAAACCGGTGAAGGACTGCTCAATTGCGTCATTTTTTCCATCTCCACTTCAGTAATTTCAGATAAATTTTGCACCGAAAAAAGAGCTGGCAAATCATGCTTTTTATACCAATCTGACCTGATTATCAGGCGGTCACACAACCAACCTGCACCCAAAGCCTCCAATACACCCTTCTCTCCTTCCACAATAAAAAGCCCAGTTTCTTGCCGAAACTTCTTGAGTTTTAAGGAAGCAATTATCTTTACCTCTACCTTGCTTAACATCTTGTCGTTTTTGAGACCATATCTCTTTGTTTTAATGCTGCTCACCTCGCTCTTGCTAGGCGCGTGCAGCATTACTAAAACCTTACACGAAGATGAGGTTTTAGTTAAGAAGAACAAGGTTTCGGGTATTGATAAAAAAGCGATCGGCGAAATGAAGCTGCTCATTCGTCCGCGTGCTAACAGAAAATTCATGGGCCTCTTTCGAGTAAAAGCTTCGGTATACCAGCGAACGAGTAAAGGCCGCCAAACCAAATTTAAGGAAAGTCTTCGCAACAGTTTCGGCGAGCCGCCTGCTATTATTGACTCTGGAGGAGTACGTGAAAGCACTGCCAACATACAGCGCTATTTGGCCGATAAAGGCTATTTTAAGGGGACGGTAGCCCTTGAAATCATTCCCACAAGACGCAATCCAAAAAAGGCAACAGTGCATTATAAGATTACGCCAGGTCCACAATATACCTTTCGTAAAATTGAATTTGAACCAACAAAATCGCAAATCGATGCGTTTGTGGCCTTTCACATGGAGCAGAGCAATAGCTTTATGCTCACACCTAACATGGCCTTTGATGCGGATAAAATGGCTGCAGAGCGTACCCAAATAGCCAATTATTTAAGGGAAATGGGCTTCTTTTACTTCAACCGCGACCTCATTTATTTTGAAGTCGACACAGCACTCGGTAATCAGCAAGTAGACGTACAACTTAAAATAAAACGTCCCAAAGAGCCTTTTGTCTTCGAGCAATTTGCCTTCGACTCCATTTTTGTGAATGTGGACTACCAAGCGTACCAAAATCAAAACGATACCTTGGTACACGACACCCTTCGACTAAAGGACTACATATTCATCGACCGAAGTCCACAAAGCATCCGCAAAGACATTCTGGTGCAAAACATGCTTTTCAAAAAAGACCTCCTCTTTTCAGAGTCGGCCATGCGTCTCACCCAAAGCCGCATAGCTGATTTAAAGGTGTTTGGCTACAACAACATACGGCTGCAGCCAAACGACTCCTTGCGAAAGCTCAACATCTTCGTAAACCTCACCCCCGCCAACCGCCGGCAGTTGAAGCTCGAAAGTGAAGTTTCGACCAATAGCATCTCACTTTTTGGCATCGCGGGCAGCATTACCGAAACCAGGCGCAACCTCTTCAAAGGCGCCGAAATGCTTGAAATCAGGGCCAATGCTGGTATTGAGTCGCAGCAAAACGTGACGGCGACCGATGTGCTATCGCGCACCACTTTCAATACCTTGGAGTATGGCCTCAGCGCGTCGATTACCACACCACGTTTTTTATGGCCATTTCACAACTGGAACGAGCGTTTTTACACGGCACCCCGCACCCGATTTGGTGTCCGCTATAACCGCCAAATCCGCCTGGATTTCACGCGCGAAATCCTGCAAGCCAATGTGGGCTACCTCTGGATGAACAAATCGAGGGAGCGATATGAGTTTTTCCCTGCGGAAATTTCCTTGGCCCGTACGGCTCGCATCAGCGATAATTTGAGCGCTTTATTAGAGCAATTCAAGGATCCATTTTTGCAATTCAGCTTTACCAATTACATCAACTTGGCCACAAGATTTGCCTATTCGGTCGATAACTTGACACGCAGAGGAACTTTTATGCGGGTAAACTTCGAATATGCCGGCAATACTTTACATGCCTTGTACAATGTATTTGATTTTCAAACAGACGAACAATTCAGGCGTTTTTTAGGTCTCCCATATTTCCAATATGTGCGCTCAGACATCGAATATCGAAAATACTGGAAGCATAATGAGGCATCCACCCTTGCTAGTCGCATTTTTGTAGGCGTAGGTTTACCCTTGCAAAACTCTATCATTATGCCGCTCGAAAAGCGCTATTTTGCTGGAGGAACCAACAGCATACGGGCTTGGTTGGCACGGTCACTGGGGCCAGGTGGCTTCGGAGGCTATGGACAGCGGCTCGATCAATTTGGTGAAATACGACTCGAAGGGAACCTCGAAGAACGCTTCCCAATCATCGGCAATTTCCAAGGAGCATTTTTTATCGATGCCGGTAATATTTGGACGCTCAAGGATACGACAGCTATTAAGCGTGACCTTTCCAATTTTCAAATCAATCGATTTTACAAAGAAATTGCCATTGGCACAGGCTTCGGTCTGCGATACGATTTTGAGTATTTTGTTTTCCGGGTTGATATCGGTATCAAAGCACATGACCCTGCCTTCAATCCAGGCAACCGTTGGGTGATTAATAAACTATTCGACCGTGATTGGATTCGCACAGACTGGCGTAGCGATTTAAACATAGCCTTGCCCGAAAACAGCACGCTTCGTTATCCATTTACCAGCTTTAACGTTGGTATTAATTATCCCTTCTGATCTTTTTACAGAAGTTTTGTGATTTTTCAATCTTTCGCTTATCTTTGCAGTTCTAAAATTCGCACGAATATGTTTGCTATTGTTGACATTCAAGGACAACAATTTAAGGTTTCTAAGAACCAACACGTTTATGTGCATCGTTTGCCAGCCGAAGAAGGTACCACCATTACCCTCGACAAAGTGCTGTTAGTAAATGATGACAAAGGCGTATCAGTTGGCGCACCTTATGTGTCCGGTACTACCATCTCAGCCAAAGTTGTCTCTCACCTGAAAGGCGACAAAGTGCTGGTATTCAAGAAAAAACGTCGTAAAGGCTATCAGAAGATGAACGGTCATCGCCAGTCTTTCACGAAAATCACCATCGAATCAATCGGTTAAAACAGGAGAAATAATCCATGGCCCACAAGAAAGGCGTCGGTAGTTCGAAGAACGGACGCGAATCAGAAAGCAAACGACTTGGCGTAAAGATCTTTGGTGGTCAGTACGCTGCAAGCGGTAATATCATTGTTCGTCAGCGTGGCACCAAACACCACCCTGGTCTGAACGTAGGAATCGGTAAAGACCATACCCTCTTCGCTTTGGTAGATGGTAAGGTTGAGTTCCGCAAGGGTCATTCAGACCGTTCTTTCGTTTCTGTAGTTCCTGTAGCTGTTGAGGTTGCAGAAGCAAACTAAAATCTAACGCACAAAAAAGCCTCATTCTTTAACGAATGAGGCTTTTTTTATGTCAAAACACAGCCGTCCAGTAAAGTGGCTATGAGCTAGGTTATTTTATTCCTCACGCGCAATGAGGTACTGAGCAAAAGCTTTAAGTTTGGCCTTGGCCTGTTTGTCGGCACCTTCAATACTATCCAAAGCCTCAAAGGCCTGCTGCAAAAGCGACTCCATTTCCTTTTCGGCCAATTCGCGAATGCCAAGACTTCTAAACAAATGGGTAACTTCTAGCACCTTGGCTTCAGAATCTGGGGCTGCATACCAGCTATTGAGTGCCATGCGGGTAGTTTGATCCGCAATTTCCATCGCCTTTACTCGCAAATAAGTGTTTTTATTAGCGAGAATATCTCCACCCGGTTTTTTTCCGAACTTCTCGGGGTCTCCAAATACGTCTAATAGGTCATCTTGCACTTGAAAGGCCAAACCCGTATACAAACCAAAGTCGTAAGCATGTTGCTGGTCGGTGGGCTGTGCACCACACTGAATAGCGCCCATTTTCATGGCTGCGCCTAATAAGACTGAGGTTTTGAGCTTAATCATGCGCATGTACTCTTCGGTGGTTACTCGCTCCCTGCCTTGGAAATCCATATCATACTGCTGCCCTTCACATACCTCTAACGCCACTTTATTGATCTCCTTCAACAAAGCGGGAAGTTGCTCAGGGGCAGCGACCAAAAGCTGTTGATAAGCCAAAACCATGAGGGCATCACCTGAAAGTATGGCCACATTGGTATCATATTTTTCATGTACTGTTTGCTTGCCGCGACGTAAAGGCGCATTGTCCATGATATCGTCGTGCAGCAAGGTAAAGTTGTGAAACAGCTCCACGGCCAAAGCCGAGGGTATAGCTGCTGCTGCTTCATGCCCAAACAATTCAGCCGAGAGCAAGGCCAGTACCGGCCGCAAACGCTTACCACCAATGCCCATAAAATAGCTGATGGGTTCGTACAATCGCACAGGATGTTCTGGCAAATCTAAATTGCTCACCTTTTGATGCACAAGGTGCTGCAAAATGGCAATATGTTGCTTTATTTCAGTATTGTCACTCATTTTTTGCTTCTGGTAAATATTCAAAATCTACTTGTCTGGTGCGAAGATCGGCTTTTTTGAGTTCCACTTGTACTTTTTGGCCCAAGCGTATTTTGCGGCCCGAGCGATTCGCTACCACGCAGTACTCGTCTTCATCAAAGAAATATTTATCATCTCGCATGGCGGCAAAACGCACCATGCCTTCGCAATGGTTGTAATCAATAACAACGTAGAAGCCAA
This sequence comes from Chitinophaga pinensis, assembly GCA_945874665.1. Classification (GTDB taxonomy): domain Bacteria; phylum Bacteroidota; class Bacteroidia; order UBA7662; family UBA7662; genus PNNG01. The sequence goes on from CAMCHJ010000012.1 coordinate 15,143, forward strand.
AGTCAGTGATGCTCCCCACAATTCCTTCGAACACCTCGCCAATTTGATCTTTGATCATTTCAATCTGTTTGTACTTAGTAGACGCACGCTCGGCCTGTGTAGCCGCACGCTCCCTTTCACTGCAGTGCATGCAGTCCTTTTCAAGCTGCTCCTGCTGCACGGGCTTGGCGCTGGCCATGTACATATCGAGTAAACGGTGTACCAATACGTCGGGATAACGGCGAATCGGTGAAGTAAAGTGGCTGTAATGCTGGAAGGCCAAGCCGTAGTGTCCAATATTTTTGGTAGTGTAGATGGCCTTGGCCATGGTGCGAATGGCCATCGACTCAATAATATCGGCTTCCTCTTTGCCTTCAAGATCCTCTACGAGCTTGTTGAACGACGCGCTTATTTCTTTTCGGCCCTTGGTGTTGATTTCGTAGCCGAAACGTTCCACGAAGCGCGCAAAGGTGCGTAGGCGGTCCATATCTGGGGCGTCGTGCACGCGGTACACAAAAGAAGCACGGAATTGACCGCCGGATAATGCCGACACGTAGGCCGAAACCATGCGATTGGCTAATAACATGAAGTCTTCCACTAACATATGAGCGTCTTTACGCTCTTTTACGAATACAGAAAGCGGCTTGCCATTCTCATCGAGTTTGAACTTGAGCTCTTCTGACTCGAATCGGATAGAACCGCGGCGGAAGCGCTCATCACGCAATTCGTGGGCAAGTTTATTGAGCAATAATACTTCTTTGGCAAAGGGCCCTTCTTTGGTTTCGATCACCGCTTGAACGTCATCGTACGTAAAGCGGTGGTCTGAATGAATAATGGTGCGGCCAAACCACTCGCCCACAATGTCGCCCGAGGGCGTGATCTTAAAAACGGCGGAATAACAGAGTTTGTCTTCCTTTGGCCGCAACGAACATACCATATTGCTGAGGTTTTCAGGCAGCATGGGCACCACGCGGTCAACAAGATATACGGAAGTAGCACGGCGGTAAGCTTCTTTGTCGAGCGGACTCCCCGGCGTTACATAATGAGATACGTCGGCAATGTGGATGCCGATTTCATAATCTCCGTTATCGAGGTACTCAATCGATAAAGCATCGTCAAAATCTTTAGCATCATCAGGATCGATGGTGAAGGTGGTGATTTTCCTAAAATCGCGTCTTTTATCGATTTCTGCCTGCTCAATTTTTAAGCTGTACTTTTCCGCTTGGGCAATCACCTCAGGAGGAAACTGCAATGGGAAGCCAAATTCGGCGGTAATTGACATCATTTCGGTATCATGATCGCCAGGTGAGCCTAAAATTTCGGTAATCTCACCCAAGGGATTGTCGCGGTGAGCCGGCCAGTCCGTAAGCTTCACAATCACTTTTTGTCCGTGCTTCGCACCCATCAGCTTGTCGCGTGGTACTAAAAAGTCAATACCCATGTCTTTGCTGTCGGGCGTTACAAATGACACACTGTCGGTGATGGCAATAACACCTACAAAAAATTCTCTAAAACGGCTTACAATTTCTACAACTTCGGCTTCGCGTTTGCCTTGTCCGCCACGTCCCTGTTTTACCTTCACCCGCACTGTATCATTGGGCAACGCATTGTTGAGTTTGCTTTCAGGAATAAAAATATCAGCTTCATCTGCTTCTGTGATTAAAAAACCAAAGCCCTTAGCAGTGATTGAAACTTTGCCTTCAATTGTTTCTTCTTTTTTACGAAGTCGAAATGACCCCGGCCGCATTTCTTCTAGCATTTCTTGGGCAAACATTTTTTCAACAACCTGTTGCACCATGGCACGTCCCATTTCATCGGTAATGCTTAGTTTGGCCGCAATTTCTTTGTAATTGTAGGATTTGTCATTTTTGGAAGCGCGGTAAATCCGCAATACCTCGTCCGACAAATTGATAAGTTCCTTCTTTAGTTTATTATTAGGTGCTTTTGCCATAATTAATCAAATTTAGCTTCAGGAATAGCTTCAATGAGCTTGCGCGTATAATCAGTTTGTGGATGCTGATACAAAGCATCTGCCTCCTGCAACTCTTCACATTTGCCTGCTTTCAAAACCATTACCCGATCCGAAAGGTGTTTAACCACCGATAAATCGTGCGAAATAAATATATAAGTTAAACCTAGTTCCATTTGTAAACTTTTAAGCAAGTTTAACACTTGAGCTTGTACTGACACATCCAGTGCAGAAACCGACTCATCACAAACTATAAATTCTGGCTCCATGGCCAAGCAACGAGCAATCACAATACGTTGCCTTTGCCCACCACTAAACTCATGCGGATACTTGCGTAACGCATTTGCCGGCATGCTCACTTGATCGAGTAATTCAGCTAATCGTTTTGGTCTTTCAGCCGCTGATTTCCGCAGTCCATGTACGCTAATCGGCTCCTCCAAAGCTTGTCCGATGGTCATGCGGGGATTTAAACTGCCAAACGGATCCTGGAAAATAACTTGTACTTTTCGACGAAAGCGTTTGCGTTCCGCTCCCGACATGGCCGTGTACAGTACCCCGTCATAACTCAAACTACCCGAAGTTGGTTCCTGCAAACCCGCCACCAGTTTACCGATCGTGCTTTTGCCCGAACCTGACTCACCCACTAATCCCAGCGTTTCGTGCGGAAATACATCAAAACTTACTCCATCCACCGCTTTTACATAATGCTGCTGCTGCCAAAACACAGACTTATTTGAATACCAAAGCTTCAAATCACGCACCTGCAACAGAGGCTGTTGCTGGTAAAGCGCATTTAAGCGTTCTTCGCGGGAGGCGGCACTCACCATCGGCAAGCTCAAGACCGCATCTAAAGGCGCATCCATATAATCCTTCACCGTGAGTAAGCGCTCATACCGCTGCGCTAAAGCGGGACGGCAGGCCAATAATCCTCTTGTATAGTTGCTTTGTGGTCGCGTAAAAACCGCTTCCACGCTACCAAATTCCATTTGTTTGCCTTGATACATCACCAATACCTCGTCAGCCATGCGGGCAATCACTCCCAAGTCATGGGTAATAAAAATCACAGCCAGCCCCCTACTGGCACTCAGCTCCCGCAGTAGCGCCAAAATGGTGGACTGCACCGTTACATCCAAAGCTGTTGTTGGCTCATCGGCAATAAGCAAGGCGGGATTGCACGACAAGGCCATCGCAATCATCACCCGTTGACGCTGACCACCGCTCAACTCGTGCGGATAAGCTGCAAGCAAGGCCTCCGGTCGTGGTAACTGTACTTCCATAAATAAGTCCAGAACCTGCTGCTGCACCTCCTTTTCTGATAAATGCACCTGATGCAAACGAATGGCTTCTGCTACTTGCTCACCACAGCGCATCACTGGATTGAGCGCCGACATAGGCTCTTGAAAAATCATGGCCATACCTTTTCCACGCAAAGCACGATGTGCATCTTTGGGCAAACCAACCAGATCAACTGAAACCTCCTCCGCCCTAAATTCGATACTACCCGTTTCAATGCGTGAAAAATCCTTCGGCAACAGCCCCATGATGGCAAGCGAGGTCACCGACTTACCCGAACCAGACTCTCCTACAATCCCCAGAACCTTTCCTGGAAAAAGCTCAAAGCTTATATCATGCGTGACTTTATGGAAGGCACCCGCATTTAAAAAGGCAACTGATAGGTTTTGGACCCTCAGTAACGGCAGCGGATTTACTTCTTTAGTCATGCTTTAGCAAAATAACAGCTTTTATGGCAGTAGGTGTGAAAAGCATCTTAAATTTTTGGTTAAAACGAAAATAAGTGACTTAAATCACTCAGATAGCCTGTAAATTCATATTTAATTCATTTTGGAGATACGTTTTTCAATCAAAAGCAGTTCTGATGAAGGAAAAGAATGATAATAAGTTTGTCATCCAAACCTTTAGCTTAATTTTGCACCCAAATAGCTTTAAAGCCGCATAAAACATGACTGACGAGAAAAAACCGAATTCCAAGAGGCTTGCCCTCATCATTGTAATCATTTTACTCCTGCTTTTGAACGGTGTTTTCATTTACGTTTGGAATACAAACCGGGTCCTGAAAGAAGAATCGCAACGCCTGCTACTTCAAAAAGAAGTTGAATTTCAAAAGACAGTGGGTGAACTTAACCTTTTTAAAGGTAAAAATGCACAACTAGACAGCCTGGTAGAAGCTGCTAACATCGAATTAGCTAGCAAAAGTGCTTCCCTCGATAGTTTGCTTAAAATCAACAAATTGTCGGCCCAACAAATCGAAAGATTTAAGCGCGAAAACGGTAAGTTGAACTACTACAAAAAGATTTACCTCCAAAAAATTGATTCTTTAATCAAGGCAAACGAGTATTTGCAAGTTGAAAACCGCTCACTCAAAGCTTCCATCAAATCGGAACAACGCAAAACAGAACAACTCACCGACGAAAATGTAATGCTAAATAACAAAGTAGCCCTAGGTGCGGTGCTCAAAGTTTCGAATTTAGCCTTAGAGGGTATCAGAATGCGTTCTGGCGGCAAAGAAGTATCCACTACACGCGCTCGTAACGTTGAAAAAATCAAAGCGTGTTTTACATTAAGCGAAAATCGCGTTGCTAACAGGGGTAATAAAAATATCTACTTGCGTGTGATTAGTCCGGAAGGTTCTTCCCTCTGGATTGAAGATGCTGGCTCTGGTAAATTTATGGCAGCTGGTCAAGAGACACTCTACACAGCCAAAGCAACCGTAGATTATCAGCAAGAAGAATTACCAATATGTATTTACTGGACTAAAGGCTCTCCCTTCACTGAAGGCTTGTACAAAGCCGAAGTGTATGCGGATGGCATTTTGATTGGCGAATCCAGCTTTGAACTGCGCTAAGTGAAAGCTTAATAAATTTTAAACCTCCCATGGGAGGTTTTTTTTATGCCATTTTTGGGCGATTTTGCCCTGTTAAGCTTCCGAACCACCAGGCCCCAAACGCTTGTTTACGTAAACAGCAATCATGTCACGCAAACTTTCAATTTCCTTCGCTTTTTCCAACTTTTTCTCCTCCTGATAAGATCCAATAAGGTTGTTACAAACGCGCGTTACAATTTCAAATACAGAGCAAGACTTATAAAAACGAGCCTCAGGGTCCTTTTTGATGAGCAACAAAAACTGATCTATTTCCTTTTTACCAAACACCATTCCCTTATTAAATGGATTGATGTAAAAAAGGGCTTCACGTTGTTCTATAGGCAGACTTTCGGCCTCCTCCGAATCGTCGAGGTAAGCCAAAACAAAGTGCTGTGGCAAGTTGATACCATAAATAGGCACATTTAAACGCTGCGCAATGATCATATAGAGCACACAAAGACTGATAGGATTGCCTTTGCGAGACTCAAGTACTTTATTGATAAAACTATTCTGTGGGTCATTATAATGGTCAGTGTTACCTGAAAACCCATGAATACGAAAAAAGATGTGGTTCAAAATCCGTACTTTTTCGAGTGCGGTGAGGTAATAATTCATCTCCATCCAAGCATCAATCCGTATCGATTCGATGTGATTACGCACGCGACTCTCTTGCAAATCGGGATATTGATAGCGCGCAATGATAAGCATAGCTTGCAGCAAATCATGCCGACTGTTTTCTAACCACGCGTGAAGTTCATCATGCGTGTGCTGAAACTGAATTTTATGGATGATGTTTTCGATGCGCTCTTGCAGCTGCAAATCGCGTAAATCTTCCCAAGCATGCTCTAGGCGAGGAATAATTTCGTTTCCATACGACATAAGTTGCTCGGTAACATGCGCCACCACCTCTTCATCGCTGTCATCGAGCAATGAAATGAGGGCTTTTAGCCTTTCGTCTGTTACGTTTTCGTCGTTCATGTGTTAATAAGGTGAAGCAACAAAAAATCGTTCAGAGAATATCGACAAATTATCCCCGTTTTTTGGCGCGGGGACTCTTCTTAGCAGGCTTGCTCTCGGGTGTATTCGTAATGATCTCTAAACAAGCCTCTAAAGTCAACCCTTGGGCATCGGTGCCTTTAGGGATTTTGTAATTCTTTTTGTTTTGGGTGATGTAAGGGCCATACATGCCGTTCAATACCTGCACACCTTCGGTCGCATAGTCGTGAATCATGCGGTTAGCATCCTTGGCCCGCTTTTCTAGAATGAGTTCTATAGCCTCCTCCGAAGTGATGGCCAAGGGATCTTGCTCTTTTTTAAGCGATACAAATTTACCATCATGACGCACATAAGGTCCAAAACGACCTACGCCAATCACCATGTCTTTTTCTTCAAACATACCCACTTCGCGCGGCAATTTAAACAGCTCCATGGCATCTTCGAAAGTAAGCTGCTCAATGTGCATCCCTTGTCGTAAATTAGCATACAAAGGCTTGGCTTCAGCATCTTCAAGGTTGGTTTTAACCGCAATGGGACCAAAACGACCCATTCGAACTGAAACCTGCCAGCCCGAGATTGGATCAGCGCCCAAAATACGCTCACCGGTAATGCGTTCACTGTTCTCAATGGTATCTTCTACGTTGGCATGAAAAGGCCTGTAAAAGGTATCAATCATTTGCTTCCAATCTAAATTACCGGCTGCAATGTGGTCAAACTCTTCTTCCACATTTGCCGTAAACTGAAAATCCATCACCTTTGGAAAATGCTCCAATAAAAAGTCATTTACCAACATACCGATGTCGGTAGGTGCTAATTTACCTTTGTCAGCACCAGTGGTTTCAGTCTTTTCATGTCTAGTAATGTTTTCACTTTCAAGCTCCAGCACCAAAAAATTACGCTGGAATCCTTCAATCTCCGTCCGTTCAACATACTCACGCTTCTGAATAGTACTTATCGTTGGTGCATAGGTTGAAGGACGACCGATACCCAATTCTTCCAGTTTTTTTACCAAACTAGCTTCGGTGTAGCGGCTGGGTGGACGGCTATAGCGCTGTGTAGCGGTGATACTGCGGGCCAATAGCGCCTCTCCTTTGGTAACAGCAGGGAGATTGTTCGAGGTATCCTCATCGCCAGCTTCATCATCATCCGACTCCAAATACACCTTCAAAAAGCCTTCAAACTGAATGATTTCGCCTTCAGCTTGAAAAAACTGATTGAGGCCATCGGGCCTGATTTTTAAGACTGTTTTTTCGATTTCAGCCTCACTCATCTGCGAGGCAATGGCGCGCTTCCATATCAATTCGTATAAAGAAACAAGGTCTTTTTCCCCTTCAATTGTGTGATTTTCGAAGTATGTAGGACGAATGGCTTCGTGAGCCTCTTGCGCTGATGCTGATTTCGTTTTAAACTGGCGTTGTTTGTGAAACTCCTTGCCATAGGCACTTGTGATTTCATTGCGGGCACCCTCTTGAGCGGTTTGCGATAAATTAACGCTGTCGGTACGCATATAAGTAATAAAACCAGCCTCGTACAGCTGCTGTGCCATGCGCATCGTTTTGGTTACCGAAAAACGTAACTTCCGGGAAGCCTCCTGTTGTAAAGTAGAAGTGGTAAATGGTGGTGCTGGCGACTTCTTCAATGGTCGCTTTTCAACGCTATCTATCGTAAAGCCTTTGCCAACTAATTGTTTGAGGAAAGCTTCGGCTTCTGCCTCGGTTTGAAAGCGCTCAGGCAATTCAGATTTGATTTGATGCTTACTTTTACCTGAAGCTACCGTAAAAATGGCGTTTACCCGAAAGGCTGCCGTCGAATTAAAAGCCTGCACTTCCCGTTCTCTATCTACCACAAGTCTTACTGAAACTGACTGTACCCTACCAGCTGACAATGAAGGCTTTACTTTCCTCCACAAAACTGGTGATATTTCAAATCCCACCAAACGATCTAAGACACGGCGGGCTTGTTGTGCATTCACTAAATTATAATCGATACCTCGAGGCTGCTCAATGGCGCTTAAAATAGCTGGTTTTGTAATCTCGTGAAAAACGATGCGTTTGATTTTTTCTTCTTTGAGCTTCAAAACTTCCTTCAGATGCCAAGAAATGGCCTCTCCTTCTCGGTCCTCATCCGAGGCCAACCATACTACTTCAGCTTGATCGGCTAACTTCTTGAGTTCTGCAACAACCGTTTTTTTATCTACTGAAACCTCATAAACTGGCTCAAATTGCTCTTCAACGAGCACCCCTTTATTGCCTTTTTTCAGGTCTCTGATATGCCCAAAGCTCGATTTTACCATAAACTCCTTGCCAAGGAAACCCTCAATTGTTTTTGCCTTGGCTGGCGACTCCACAATAACCAAATTCTTCACCATCTGATGCTTCACCTTTATTAATTCGATTGCAAATTAAAGGATAAGATATTGGAAAGGACAATTTCGCAGCAAAAACATAAAAAGTTGCGCAAATCGTAGTGATTTAGGATTGATTGAAAATAGCTACTTTTACAATTATTTTTTACCTCATGTCAGAGCAGCCAATTAAAAAATTATCCATCGTTATACCAGCCTACAACGAAGGCAGGTATATCCACAATATCTTAAACAAGGTTAAAGACGTAGAACTGATTGGAAATGTTCAAAAGGAGCTCATTTTAGTGAACGATTGTTCTAAAGACGATACCGAAGAGGCCATTCTTGAGTTTATTGCTGCTCACCCAGAAATGGACATGAAGTACTATAAACACGAAGTAAATAAAGGAAAAGGTGCCGCTTTGCACACCGGTATAAGCAAGGCCACTGGCGAGTTTTTGATTATTCAGGATGCCGATTTAGAATACGACCCACAAGAATACAACGTGCTGCTTAAACCGGTAATCAACGGCGTGGCCGATGTGGTCTATGGATCGCGCTTCATTGGCGGTAATCCACACCGCATCCTGTTCTTTTGGCACACTATAGGCAATAAATTCCTGACTTTTTTAAGCAATATGTTTACTAATCTGAATCTTACAGACATGGAAACTTGCTATAAGTTGTTTAGAACTGATACCATTCAGTCCCTGTCGTTGAAGGAACATCGTTTTGGCTTTGAGCCCGAAGTAACCTCAAAAATTGCCAGAATTCCCAACATCCGCATTTACGAAGTGGGCATTTCATACTACGGCCGCACTTACGCTGAGGGCAAAAAAATAAGCTGGAGAGATGGATTTCGGGCTATTTACTGTATCTTGAAGTACAATTTATTCTAATGAACAGTCGCCTTGGGCAATTGCTTTGGGTGCTTCTCCCCTCGTTTTTGCTCCTGATTTGGGCCGGCATGCAGGTGGATGTGATGGAGGTAGATTCAGCGCAATATGCCTCCATTGCCCGTGAAATGCTGCACAATGGCTCGTGGTTGGAGATTTACGAGCACAACCAAACCTACAATTCAAAGGGCTTCCCTGATAAACCACCACTTGTATTTTGGACTGGAGCAGCGGGTATGTGGCTTTTTGGCGAAAATAACTTCGGGTTTAAGTTTTTTTCTGTTTTAGCTGCATTGATCGGCATTTATTCGGTTAGTCGCTGGGCGCAGCTGCTCTACGGCCAGGTGGCAAAAGTACCAGCCATGCTTTTTGCTGGCTTTAATGTTGGCATGTTGCTCATGCTGCAAGACATCCGGACCGATACCCTACTTGTGGGTATGTTAGCCCTAAGTATTTGGCAATTAGAAACCTACTTGCGATCATCAAGCAAAGCAGCTTTTATATTGGCCTTTGTGGCTTTGGCCTTGGCTATGCTGGCGAAAGGACCGATTGCTTTGGTGGCGTTGATAGCAGCTTTTGGGGGCGATATATTGGTGCGTAGCGACTGGCAGCGTCTGTTTCGCAAAGAATGGCTGCTAGGCTTAGCAATCGTATTGTTGCTGCTGAGTCCGATGCTCTACGGCTTATACCACCAATGGGGCTGGGAAAAAGGAATCAAATATTACTTTTGGACACAGAGTTTTGGTCGAATTACCGGCGAAAACGTATGGAAAAACGACCTCGGGCCACTGTTTTTGGTAGAAACCTATTTGTGGGCTTATTTACCATGGGTGCCTTTGTTACTGTTGGCGATTTGGACAACGATTCGCCAAAAAGCGAGCTTTTTTCGCAGAGCGGGTGGTTGGGTAGCTCCTTTTGGCTTTGTGCTGTTGTTTGTAGCTATGTCTACCAGTCAGTATAAGCTTCCGCATTACATCTACATTGTTTGGCCGTTTGCAGCGGTTTGGCTCACAGGCTGGTGGGTGCAGCTTCAGAACAAATCAATAGCGCAAAACCTGCTAGCAGCTTTAACCTTGGTGCTTTTTGCCGTTTCAGCCATGGTGCTGTTTCATTTTTCAGAGGCAAACATTGGGTGGGGCGCTTTGTTGAGTTTGGCGTTTATACTGATGGCTTGGTTTTATTGGAAGTCGGCAGATACTGACCTCAAGCTCTTTGGTCCGGCGAGCATGGCCCTTCTTTATTTTGGGATGGTGGCTAATTTTTGGTTTTATCCTAAATTAACAACTTACCAAGCACCCAGTATTGGTGGCAAGTTTCTTCATGAACTTCCAGTGCACCAGCCAGTGTTTATCTATGAAATCGCTGATGAAAGCATTCATTCACTTCATTTTTATGCAGGTATGGTATTGCCACGCATTTGGAAACTGACTGAATTGCTTCCCAACACCTCCTCTGTAATTTATACCACCAGGATTGGTTTTCAAAAGGCGCAGCGTTCGGGTGTTCAACTTAAAGTGCTAGCAGAGTTGCCTTTTTACTCCAGTACCCAATTGACAACGCGTTTTCTAAATCCCGCCACGCGTGAAGAAACCTTAGAAAAGCACTACATCCTATTGGTGAGTCCTTAACTTTGCGCCTCGCATGCCCAAAACAATCGACCTGCCAACCGACCTCTTCGCTCCCATTCAAAAAATGGCTGCTGAACGAAATACGCCCTGTTACGTGGTGGGCGGCTATGTGCGCGATTTGTTGCTGGGGCGAAATAATAAAGACATTGATGTTTTGGTGATTGGCGGAGGCATCGAATTCGCACAAGCACTAAGCACCCAACTGCCTGGAAAGCCGCCCGTAGCTATCTTTAAAAGTTACGGCACGGCAATGATTCGCTTGCCAGATTTAGAATTGGAATTTGTTGGCGCCCGCAAAGAGTCCTACCGACTCGACTCGCGCAATCCACTTGTAGAAGATGGTAGTTTGGAGGATGATTTGGCCCGCCGCGATTTCACGATCAACGCCATGGCCATTGAACTTTTTCCTCATTACGGAAACCTGGTTGATTTGTATCAAGGCGAAACTGATCTCGAAAACCGACGGTTGATAACACCACTCGAGCCCAACATTACCTTCAGCGACGATCCATTGCGGATGATGCGAGCCATCAGGTTTGCTACCCAACTTCAATTTACCATCGATCCGGTAACCCTACGCGCCATCAAAGCCAATGCCGAGCGACTCGAAATTGTGTCTATGGAGCGCATTGCGGATGAACTCAACAAAATAATCTTGGCTCCAAAACCAAGTATCGGCTTTCGTTTGCTGTTCGACACGGGTATTTTGAACCTCATTTTCCCTGAAATGGCTGCTTTACATGGGGTAAAAACCATTGACGGGTTTTCGCACAAGGATAATTTTTACCATACGCTCAAGGTGCTCGACAACATCTCAATCTTTACAGATGATTTGTGGCTGCGCTGGTCGGCCATCCTTCATGACATTGCGAAGCCTCCTACCCAGCGTTTTGAGCCTAAAATTGGCTGGACATTCCATGGACACGAAGAACTCGGTGCTAAAATGGTCCCAAAAATCTTTCGACGCCTCAAATTGCCCTTGCACGAAGAGATGCGCAGGGTACAAAAGCTGGTTAAGCTGCACTTGCGGCCAATTGCGCTCACCAAAACAGTCGTAACAGATTCAGCCGTTCGTCGTCTCATTTTTGAAGTTGGCGAAGACATCGATTCGCTCATGAAACTCTGTCGTGCCGACATTACCTCCAAGAATGAATTAAAAGTTCAACGATATTTACAGAACTTCGTTATTTTAGAGGAGAAACTACAAGCCGTTGTGGCGTCTGATCGGGTTCGTCTTTGGCAACCCCCAATAACCGGTAACGACATCATGAACTGCTTCGGAATCAGGGCAAGTAGAGAAGTTGGCATCATCAAAAACACCATCAAAGATGCTATTCTCGCAGGCGAAATAGAAAATGATAAAACCCAAGCTTGGGAGTTAATGATTAAAAAAGGAAAAGAATTAGGGCTGACACAATCTTAATTGTTCCTATTTTTGGCGCAAAATCAAACATAAATATGGCCATATATCGCTTTCATGTCGAGATTGAAGACTACGAAGGAATCAGCAGAGAAATTGATGTAAAATCGACCCAAACGTTCGAAGAGTTACACTATGCCATTCTTCGTGCCTATAATTTTGACGTGAAGCACCCCGCCTCCTTCTTCTACAGCGACGATTTGTGGCATATGGAAGATGAGATTGCCTTCAAAGACATGCAATACAGTGTAATCAACAATCCGATGCCGATGAACAAAACACGCATCAGCGACTACATTGATGATCCTCACCAGCGCTTTTTGTATGTTTATCAGTCTGATGAGGGCTGGGCGTTTTTAGTAGAGCTCTACAGCATCGACACTGGTAACGGTGATGGCGGCACGTATCCGCGTATGGTTAAATCCGCAGGTGAGGCGCCAAAGCAATATCCGGTAAAAACCATCATCAAGCCTAAGGTTGACGAGAAAATAGCGCCAATTATGGATGTTTTGGAGGATGATACTGAAGAAGCTGCCGACGAATTGGTGGTTTTCGAGTCGCTTGAAGCCGGTACCAAAAGCGGAAAATCTGCCAACATTGATTTAGATTTAACCATTGACGACGAGGAGGATTTGAGCAGCGAGGAGGACGAAGAAGAGGAGCTCGACGACGAAGACGAATCTGATGATGACGATGATTTTAGCGGCGGCGGTCGCAAAGGTCGCGGCAATAACTACGATGATGACGATTATTAACAACGAGCCGGGTTTTGCCCGGCTTTTTTAATAGCCTTTGATGCCTTCAAAACCCTTGCTCGTAGTAGTGGTTGGTCCCACCGCCAGCGGAAAAACGGCCTTGGCCATTTCCTTGGCGCAAGCGTTGGGTACCGAAATCCTATCTTTTGATTCGCGGCAATTTTACCGGGAGCTTCAAATTGGAGCGGCCATTCCCACTGTTGAAGAGCGCGCACAAGTAAAGCATCATTTTATTGCCGACCGCTCGTTTACCGAACACTTGAGTGCTGGTGCTTTTGAGCGGCAAGGCAATGAACGCTTGCAGCAGCTTTTCGAAAAGCAACAAGTGGTGGTAGCTGTAGGCGGTTCTGGTTTATTTGCCCAGGCTTTGATAGCTGGCTTTGACGATATTGTTGTTAAAAACGAAGCCTCTAGGGCGCACTGGCGGCAAGTTTGGGAACAAGATGGTATTGGCGTACTGCAAGCCTCTTTACTGGCGAGAGACCCGCTGTATGCCACTCAGGTGGATATGCAGAACCACCAGCGACTCATCCGTGCCTTGGAAGTAATCGACAGTACAGGCCAGCCCTATAGTCATTTTCGTTTGCGCAAGCAAAAAACACGGCCATACGAAACGATGTGGATTGGTATCGACATCAACCGGACTACGCTGCACCACCGCATCGACGAGCGTGTTTTAGCCATGATGGAGGCCGGTTTAGAAGCTGAAGCACGTGGCCTTTACCCCTATCGTGCGGCAGAAAGTTTGATTACGGTTGGCTACCGCGAGCTTTTTGCGCATTTTGATGGGGAATATCCTTTAGAAGAAGCCATCCGCTTAATTCAGCGCAACACCCGTCATTTTGCTAGGCGCCAGCTTACTTGGTTCCGCAAAAACGACAAAATACAATGGTTTGAGCCGCAGCAGGAGACAGAAATCTTAGAATTGATACGTAGTTTTGAGACTTCTGATCATTGATGGAATATTACTACCAATCAAATTTGCCTGCTTCTGGCCAGTTCCTTTTAGAGGCGGAAGAAGCTTTTCACGCCGTTAAAACCCGTCGTAGAAAAGTAGGAGATCACATTCACCTAACGAATGGCGCTGGCACTGTGGCTGAAGTGCAATTGGTTCAGGCTGATGCGCGTAAATGCGAGGTTGTGATTGTAAGATCGAGCTTTCAAACACCCTTTTCACCCTTATTTAGGCTTGCTGTTTCGCCGTTGAAGCAAGAAGCTCGTTTTGAATGGCTCCTTGAAAAAGCTGTTGAAATAGGTGTAAGCGACATCATCCCCTTGCAGTGTGAACGCACTGAAAAAGTACACCTAAAATTCCCAAGGCTCGAGCGGCTCATGATTGCGGCCATGAAACAATCGCTAAAAGCTTATTTGCCAAAGTTGCACCCGGTAACGAGTTTTAAGGCTTTGAGCGTAACCTTCGATCAGCAGCATTATCTCGCCCATTGCCTTCCATCCGAAAAAACGCTGCTGTTGCCCTCTGGTGTTCAAAATGGTGCTACTTTGCTGATTGGTCCTGAAGGAGATTTCAGTGAATCAGAAATTGAGTTGGCACTTAAAATGGGAGCGCAGGCCATATCTTTGGGTGAAGCGCGCTTAAGAACGGAAACCGCAGCTTTGGTGGCATTAAGTCAGGCACATCATTCATTTCAAATCAAAAGCACAAATGTTTAAGAAATATACTTTGTTACTTTTTTGTGCATTTGGACTAAGTCTTGTTGTAAATGCGCAATCGTACCCCTACAAAATTGGAAAACTTAAGTACAGAGGAGGCGGCGACTGGTACGCCAATCCCACTTCCCTCCATAATCTGATTAAATTCATGAATCAGGAACTCGGCACCAACATCGATCCACAAGAAGCGGTGGTCGATGTGGCTAGTCCAGAATTATTCCGATACCCTTTTGTGCACATGACTGGCCATGGTAACGTAGTTTTTTCACGCGAAGACGCTGAAAACCTGCGTAATTACCTCACCTCTGGTGGTTTTTTGCACATCGACGACAATTATGGCATGGATCCCTTCATCAGAACCGAAATAAAAAAGGTGTTTCCTGAAGCCGAATGGGTAGAACTTCCCTTCAACCACCCTATTTATCAGCAAAAATTCAAATTCAGCGGCGGCCTCCCCAAAATCCACGAGCACAACGGCAAACCTGCCCAAGGCTTTGGCCTGTTCCACAACGGCAAACTGGTGGTATTTTACACCTATGAATGCGACCTAGGCAATGGCTGGGAAGATGAAGAGGTGCACAAAGACCCTAAAGAAACACGGCTGAAGGCGCTACAAATGGGGGCTAACATGCTGCAATATGTATTTTTAAACTAAGCGTTCAGCTAGTTTTGGCTGCCCAGCTTCGACCCACTTTGGCTACTGCTTTTACAAGTGATGGTCCCGCGTAAACAAAGCCCGTATAAAGCTGCACCAAACTAGCGCCAGCTTCGAACTTGGCTTGTGCTTGTTGTGGCGTCATGACGCCTCCAACTCCAATAATCGGAAATCGACCTGCTGATTTGTCGTGTAACTGTTGCTGCAAACGCGTAGAAGGCTCAAATGCTGGCTTGCCACTCAATCCTCCTGCCCCAATTGCGGCAACAATAGCAGCCTCACTGTTCAAAGCTGCCCTCGAAACGGTGGTATTGGTAGCTACCACACCAGCTATTTTCGACGAAATCACAATCTCCACGATGTCATCTACCTGACCTTCGGTTAGGTCTGGAGCAATTTTTAGGAAGATTGGCTTCGGACTGTCTTTCGCATCATTCAAAGCCTGTAAACGCGTTAATAGGGCAGTCAAGGGCTCTTTTTCTTGCAATTCACGTAGGTTAGGAGTATTGGGTGAACTTACATTTACGGTGAAATAATCAACGTAGGGATGCAGTTTTTCGAAGCAAATCTCGTAATCCTGTACGGCCAATTCATTAGGAGTTACTTTGTTTTTGCCAATATTACCACCAATCACCAAGCCTTTTGGCCGATTTTTAAGCTTTCCGACTGCATAATCTACCCCTTTGTTGTTAAAACCGAGGCGATTAATAAGTGCTTGATCGGCTGGCAACCTAAACAAACGTGGCAACTCATTACCCGGCTGTGGCAAAGGCGTAACCGTACCAATTTCCATATGACCAAAGCCCAAGGCCTTGAATACATCCATAAAACGGGCATCTTTATCAAAACCAGCGGCTAATCCCACACGGTTTGGAAAGCGAATACCCGCAACTTCTACTGGATCCTTTACCCGACGGTATAAGAGCTTGAAAATCCATGCCGTAAGCAAAAACCTGCAAAAAAACTGCAGCAAATGCATGGTAACATAGTGCGCTCTTTCGGGCGGCAACAAAAAGAGGATGAATCGAATGAAGTTAAACATGTTTTGGTTTGGTTATGCGCATCATTTCACGCTTTCCTGGTGGACCTGGTAATTTTTCAGCTTGCAACCCCAAAGCCAAAAACTGTCTTCGGATGTAGCCACGAATGCAATAAGTAACCAGCACCCCGCCAGGAGCCAACAGTGAAGCTACTTTGGCAATGCTCGCTTCCTCCCACATGCCGACTTGACTCACAGGCGAAAAAGCATCGTAAAAAATAAGGTCGAAGCACTGCTCACTTTCAAATTCTAAAAGTGGTTTTTGAAGCACATTGGCTTCAAAATTTGCTTGCTGCCAAGCTGCACCCGTTAACAATTGAGGGTAAGCAGTAACATAGTTATTGAACAAGTCAGCACCTATAAATTCATTGTAATTTAGATCCTTTAGTATTTCAATATCAATTGGATATGGCTCTAGACCTGTATAATTAATTGAACAATCAGCTTGCAAAGCATAACGAGCAGCTAATACCAGATTAAGACCTGTTCCAACACCTACTTCTAAAAGGCGAAGAGTGGCTGTTGCCGAGGCTTGAAGCTGCAACCCGGCAGCTACAAACACATGCATCGACTCTGTGTAAGCGCCAAAAATACTGTGATAGTGCTCTCCAGTTATATTGTTGCGCAAACTGTGGGAGCCATCGCGGGTAAGTACCAAGCTGGGTTTAACGGTTGCAATAATCACGCTGCAAATTTAAGCGAAGTTTTACGCTTGGCTTCATCCTTTTTACGCTTTTACAATTATAGGAGTGCATGCTACTTAATGCTTACGGAATGGTATTTTTGTTCCACATGAACAACGCTCCTCTCGCCGAACGCATGCGGCCTAAAAAGCTCGATGACTATGTTGGTCAAATGCACCTAGTGGGCCCTGGAGGCATTATTAGGCGGATGATTGAGCAGCAAAATTTGCCTTCTTTGCTATTTTGGGGACCACCCGGAGTAGGAAAAACTACTTTGGCACAACTCATAGCCCAGTCGATGAAGCGTCCTTTTCATGTACTCAGTGCAGTTCAAGCCGGCGTAAAAGACATCCGAGAGGTCATTGGTAGCGGTGGCGGCATGTTTGCACCCGTGTTGTTCATCGACGAAATCCATCGTTTTAGTAAGAGTCAGCAAGATGCCCTGCTAGCCGCTGTCGAAAAGGGTCAGGTTACCCTGATTGGGGCCACCACTGAAAACCCCTCTTTTGAAGTAAATGCAGCGCTTTTAAGTCGCTGCCAAGTTTACCTACTCGAAAGTTTAAGCAAAGACGAGCTCTTGCAAATTGTACACCAGGCGCTCGAAAAGGATGAATACTTACGCAAACGGAACATCAAAATAGCCGAATACCAGGTGTTGTTGCAACTAAGCGGTGGGGATGCCCGCAAGTTGCTGAATCTCGTGGAGTTGGTTGTAGATAGCCACGCCCCGGACCAAGCTACCAATATTACCGACGAGCTGGTGCTGGCCTGCGCCCAGCAACACATAGCACGTTATGACAAATCAGGTGAACAGCACTACGACATTGTTTCGGCATTCATCAAATCATTGCGGGGAAGCGATCCAAATGCTGCTGTTTACTATTTAGCACGCATGATTGTAGGCGGTGAAGAGCCCACCTTTATTGCACGGCGCATGTTAATTATGGCATCGGAAGACATCGGTAATGCCAACCCTACTGCCATGATCTTAGCCAAAAGCTGCATGGATGCCGTTAAAATGCTCGGCTACCCGGAAGCCAGGATTGTACTATCGCAAACCGCCATTTATTTGGCAACTTCTGCCAAAAGCAATGCCAGCTATATAGCCATAGATGCTGCGATCGATTTGGTTAAAAAAACAGGTGATCTAGCTGTTCCTTTGCACCTGCGCAACGCGCCCACCAAACTCATGAGGGAGATTGGCTATGGAAAAGGCTATCAATATAGTCACGATGGTCCAGGTAATTTTATCCGACAAGAGTTTTTACCCGACGAGATCATGGGTGCACTTTTATTCGACCCGGGTAGTAATCCACGTGAAAAGGAAATGCGCGAACAGCTCAAAAAATGGTGGGGCGATAAGTACAAATATTGATACATCATCACTTTAGGGATTTTCTAAATGCTGAAACATGCTCTAAATACACTTGATGCAGCAGTTAGTTAATTTTTCTACATTAAATTTTAGCCTATGTAATGCAGGTAACATAGTAAGTGTGTTTAATACTTGAATTTTGTTGTAGAAAAAATAAACACCCATCAAAAACATGAAAACTATCAAAGAAATGCTGCAAGTGCCACAGGCCACCATTATTGATGTACGCAGTCCGATGGAATATGCCAGCGGCCACGTTGACGGTGCTGTTAACATTCCCGTAGATGAGATTGCCCATGAAGTGGACCAACTTAACTCGCTCACGCCTCCTTACATTTTGTATTGCCGCAGTGGCGCACGCAGCAGCATGGCAGCGCATTACATGACGCAAGCTGGCTTCAAAGAAGTATACAATGCAGGTAGTTTAGCTGACATCCGCATCTTAATGATGTAATTGCAAGGTTAATTTTCTATTTATTGCATCCTCCCCAAATTTAATACAATGAAATACTGGTTTAACTTAGGTAATTGGCGTTATGTAATTGGCGTTTTGCTTGGCGCTGCAACTGGCTATGGCTACTGGTATTTTTATGGATGTGTGAATGGTTGTACCATCACGGGTTCGGCCTTAAACAGTAGTTTATATTTTGCCTTTATGGGCTTTTTATTGGTAGGGATGTTTAAACCCGAACAAAAAAAGCCTGTTTCGGAAGACCCCAGCTAAAAAGCCTGAAATCCACTCGCTTATTTAATCCGGCTTCGTGCCGGATTTTTCTTTTTACATCAGATTTACACGCTCAGTACCTTTACATGCTGGCAATTTCTTGGCAAATAGCTTTTTTACAACTTTAGTATTTTACAAACTACCTCTAGTATTTAACTAATTTGCTGTTATTTATAGCATTGGTAAAGTGTAAGTGATGCCTGGTTGCCTTTTTCACGTTGCCTTTACTTTTATCTTTTCCAAAAGCTATTTTGCATCGGCCATAGCGTTAATTACTAGTTAGCGAAAATAGAGCACCCCCCTTTTGCATCGTTACCTAAGAACGCCTATTCGCTAGCAAAGGCGGCGGTTCCCCGTTAAACGGATTACTCCTGCCGATGGTAGTAGCCATGATACCAGATGCCCGCAATACCGCCCTGTCGCCATAACGATCTCGGATTTTATCCATGGCCGAGTATAGACTAATGAGCTCTTCCGTATCGTCAAACAAACTAATTTGATAACCTCCTTGTACCAAATCGCTGTAACGGAGTCCAATCAAACGCACCAGCAAGCGCTTGTTGTACAGTTTATCAAACAACTCCAACACTTTAGGAATCAGTAAATGATCGGCTGAGGTATACGGAATATGCTGTTGCAAGGTATAGGTGTTGAAATCGGAATAACGCACTTTTACCATGATACAAGAGGTGAGTTTGTGACCTCGACGCAGCTGAAAAGCCAAATTCTCGGCCATGGCTGTTAAAATGCCCTTGAGCTTTTGCACATCGGTAGTGTCGCGGTCAAAGGTGCGCTCGGTGGAAATAGATTTGCGTTCGTGAAAGGGCTCAACAGGACTGTTGTCGATGCCATTTGCCTTTTTCCAGAGTTGGTTGCCGTGCTGACCAAAAACACGCTGCAACAAATCAACAGGCATTTCTTGCAGCGTACCTACATAACGAACCCCCAATCCCCGTAAAGTCTGGTACATTTTATCCCCTACCATCGGGATTTTTTTCACCGAAAGTGGCGCCAAAAATGGTTTTTCAGTCCCTTTTTGAATGTGAATTTGGTTGTTGGGCTTGGCCTCACCTGTGGCTACTTTAGAAACGGTTTTATTACCTGACATGCCAAAAGAAATGGGCAAACCCGACTCTCGCATCACCTTCTGCCGCAGCTCACTGGCCAGCTTAAAACAGCCAAAAAAGCGATCCATACCTGTTAAATCTACATAAAACTCGTCAATAGACGTCTTTTCAAACAACGGCACCTCACGTTCTACAATGTCGGTAACTAACTTGCTGTATTTCGTATAATTGGCTGAATTACCGCGAATTACTACTGCTTCGGGACAAAGATTGCGTGCCATTTTCATGGCCATGCCCGAATGCACACCAAAAGCGCGCGCTTCATAGCTGCAGGAAGCCACTACCCCCCGGTCGCTGGTGCCTCCAATTAAAATCGGACGGTGCTGCAAACGACTGTCCAACAGCCGCTCCACCGATACAAAAAAAGTATCTAAATCCATGTGCACAATAGTTCTATCGATCTGTGCATCCACTTCTGCTCGTTTTTTCACTTATTTCCCTCCTTTTTCAAATCTCAACACCAGCCTTGACATCATCTGTCAGTTCCATTTCACTGGCTTGCCTTAACCTGCCAGTCGTCCTGACTGCCGCTCAGCATAACGTGGATCTTCCACAATGGCCAGCTTCTCTAAGCGCGATACTTCTACAATCTGACAGTCAAATTCTTCTGTAACCCGTCCCCAAAGCGCATAAATACCCCTGCCTCTGAAAGGATAACGCATAGCTACAGGCGGAAAATGTACCGAATCCACGTACTCCCCAGCCTGATCAATAAAGGTTCCAAACTGCATCCGATCGCCTTTGGCTGTGCGGGTGTCTTTTACTGTGACCAAATACCCCACCACACACACGCTTTTGCCCACAAATTGCTTTAAATCGGCAGCAGGAACATTGGGTGGTGGTTTATCGAGGAGCAAGTTAAACGGACTACATAACGGGAAGCCCAGCAATTCAAGCTCATCAAAGGCATCTTCAAGCGAAACATGATCAAGCGGAGGCAGTACATAGTCCTTGTTATTTACCACAAAAAGCTCAGGTACCGGCTGCTGTGCATTTTTAGGCGCCGCACCCAAATATGCTTCCCACAGAAGTTCTTTTTTACTTTTTCCGGTAAATCGAAAAGCGCCCATGCGTATCAAAAGCGACAACTGCTCGACCGAAACGGAAAGTCGTTTGCAAAAATCGGTTAACGATACAAATGCCCCACCAGTTTCCCTAGCTGCCAATAGCTGTGCTACCAATTGAATTTCTAGTCCTTTAATCATCCCCATTCCTAACCACAACACCTCTCCGCGCACTACTACCTCCAAACCACTTTGGTTCACACAAGGTGCCTCTACCAAGGCCCCTTGCATGCGCGCTTCATGCACATAATGCTCAGCACTGTAAAAGCCTCCCGCATTGTTTAGCGTAGCAGCCATGTACTCAATGGGGTAATATGCCTTTAGAAAAAGGCTTTGGTAACTCTCCACCGCATATGAGGCAGAGTGTCCTTTGGCAAAGGCATATCCAGCAAAACTTTCGATTTGTCGCCAAATCTCCTTGCTCATGGCCTCTTCATGCCCCTTCTGCTGGCAATTATCAAAGAATTTTTGCCGTACCTGCTCAAATTCGTCTCGCCCTCTAAACTTACCACTCATACCCCGGCGAAGTACATCAGCCTCCGCCAACGACAAACCCGCAAAATAGTGAGCTACCTTAATCACATCCTCCTGATACACCATTACCCCATAAGTTTCAGGCATAATCTTCAACATTACCGGATGCGCCTCCTTTCTGCGCTCAGGAAAACGGTAGCGTAAAATATAGGTACGCATCATACCCGAATTTGACACCCCAGGACGAATCACCGAGCTGGCAGCCACCAAACCCAAATAATCATCTACACGCAACTTACGCATGAGCATGCGCATGGCCGGCGACTCCACATAAAAACAACCAATCGCGCGTGCCGTTCGCAGCATTTCTTTGATGCGCTCATCTGTTTTAAAACGGTTGATGTCATGCACGTCAAAAGCCTCAGCATCAGGCTTGTTGTAAGCAATTATGTCGAGTGATTCACGTATTTTACCCAGCCCTCGCTGACTCAAAATATCGAATTTATACAAGCCCGCATCTTCAGCAACCACCATGTCGAACATCGTGGTAGGAAACCCTTTTGGTGGTAAAAATGTAGCCGAAAAAGCAGTTATCGGCCTATCGGCAATCAATATCCCGCCGGCATGTATGCTCAAGTGATTAGGAATGTTCTGTAAAAGTGAGGCGTACTGCAAAAGCAGCTGAGCAGTACGATCAAGGGCGTTTACATCAAATTTTCCCTCGGATAAGCGGTCAATTTCTTCCTTCGGCAAGCCAAACACCTTACCCAACTCCCGCACCACGGCTTTAAATTGAAACGTGATGTAGGTCCCTAATAAAGCCACGTAAGGAAACCGACTGAAAATGAACCGAATCACATCATCACGATCAGACCATGAAAAATCAATGTCAAAATCGGGTGGATTGCGCCTATACAAATTGATGAAGCGCTCGAAGTATAAATCGAGCTCGATAGGATCTACATCGGTAATGCGTAGCACATAAGCCACCAAACTGTTGGCACCACTGCCCCGTCCTACATAAAAATACCGCTTCGAACGTGCATACTTCAGGATTTTCCAATTGATCAAAAAATACGACACATAGCGCTTCTGCCGAATAATTTCCAACTCCTTTTCTAAACGTGACAAAACTTGCTCGCTTGGCTTGGGATAGCGATAGGCAAGCTGACTGTAGCACAAATGCTTCATTAAACGGAAATCAAGTTGCTCATTGTCTGTGTAACTCTTCAGGTTTTTATGCGGAAACTGCTCCCCATACTCAAAGCTGATGCGGCAGCTGTCGAGCAGCACCCGCGTGTTGTAAATGAGCTCTGGGAAATCAGAAAAACAGTCCAAAAGCTTTTCTAAAGGCATCCAGCAGTTTTCGAGCGCCCCAATTTCGGTTTCGGGAAGCTTACTCAACAAGCAATTATTGTCGATGGCCCGCAGCAAACGGTGCACATTCCAGTCTTGCTTACTGCTAAAAGTAGTAGGCTGCAACATCACCGCTTGGTGGAGCGGGTATTTTTTAGGATGCACGCGAATGTGGTTCAAATCACGCAAACCGATGCCTAAACGTTCATACGGCCTTAACTTGTGGCCATCCCAATTGCTGAGCGGATACACAACCACCGCCTGCTCAAAATCGGGTGCACGTAACGGAAAGTCATTACCAGTATGCAAATACGCAGTCAAAAAATCGCAAATTTCCTGATAACCAGCATTATTTAACGCCAGCACCACGTATAAAGACTGCACACCCTGCCTAAAATCTACCCCAACCACTGGCCTTACGCCAAACTTGGGCGCCAAACGTACAAAGTCTAATACAGCCGACGTACTATTTATGTCAGTAAGCGCCAAGCAATCAATACCCGCTGTTTTGGCCTGTTCTAGTACTTTTATTGGTGATAATAGCCCGTATTTGAGACTAAACCAGCTGTGCACATTGATGTACATTCCCCCCTCCTTTTTGCATCTACTACTTATTTGTACCCTGGACTTGCCCTACCAATGTTCGCAATTCACCCAACAATTGCTGCCACTCTGATACTGCTCCAGCATCGCCAGGTGTAGGTAGTTTGAAACTCAAATAGCCTAATCCTTTCCATACTTCTAATACCTCATCTGCTTGCAGGCGATAAGGTGCGTAAGCGGGATTGTCGGAACGAAGCTCTAAATAACCTTGCTCTAAGTGATTTATGACGCGCTTATAAACAACCCCTTCACCTTTGGAAACCAGAATGCAGGACTGATAATCACGCAATGACCGCCAATCTTGCACATACTCGGCAATGATGTACGAACCATCAGGAACGGGAACCATGCTATCCCCCTTAATTTGAAATAATCGGTACGATCGCTCAGCCCGCAACTCGGTTACAGGTAGACTAAAAGCCGGTAATTTGGCTACAAAGTCAGTATCTCTGTGGCCATCCAAATAACCTGCAGCTGCTTGCACCGGCACCACACTAATTTGCTCCTCACCAGCTGCTTGCACCGCCACAGGCAAAATACGCAGGCGTTTGCCAGCCACATCAACGCTAGAACGTTGCCCTGCTGTCTTCAAAATATCTTGCTGCAGCAACGCATCGATGCTGCAGCCAAATAAATCGGCTAGCGATAAAAGAACCGTTAAACGCGGCTCTGCTCGCCCTTCCTCGTAAGCTCCCAAGGCCGACCGCGTTACACCAATGCGCACCGCAAGCTCCTCTTGGGTAAGCCCCAAGACTTTTCTCTTGCCTTTGATATTTGCCTTTAACTGTTCCATTTATTTAGAATGCTAATTTAATTGGTTTTCTAATTTTATTAGCAAAAAAGGACTCATAGTTTTCCACAACCTTGCTTTCTTTTATTTTAGATATGTTTTTGTCTTTGTTTCTAATTTCAAATCATACTACTAAATCTAAACCACTAAACATCAAGACAGTCATTATAGGCGGTAATTTTGTAGGATTCATCGCGGCCCTAGAGCTTAAGCGAAAGGCAGGTCTAGATGTAAACATCACCGGATCGACCGCTCACCTTATTTCCTATTCATCCCTTCCCTCATCTGGGTGCCCTTCAGAAGAAGAAACATTAAAGACATCCAAATCAGAAGGGATAATATATTTAAAAGAAAAGGGATTCGCTTTCTAGAAGCCGAAGCCCTCAAAGTGGACACAATTAACCAAACCGTCATTACTTCTGAAGGCGATGTAAGCTACGACCACCTCGTGATTGCTTCTGGTCCGAAAGTCAATTTCGACATTGCACCTGGCGTAAAAGACCACTCCTATTATATAGGTACCCCACTGCACGCCAAAAGACTCGCACAAAACTTGACGACTTTTTACAAAACCCCGGTCCAGCAGTCATCGCCGCCTCACAAGACGCAGGCTGTATAGGTGCAGCTTACGAGTTTTATTCAACCGCGAAAAAGGAGTACGCCAAAAAGTAGACCTTTATTGGGTAACCCCAGAACCCTGCCTCGGTCACTTCGGAATCGATGGCATGCCGGGTGGCAAAACGAGGTCGGGCTTTTATTAAAAAAGCCGGACATTTTCATGTCCGGCTTTTGTGGTCTCGTAGGGATTCGAACCCCAAACCTCCTGATCCGTAGTCAGGTGCTCTATCCAGTTGAGCTACGAAACCATGACTTGCGTCGTTTGGACTGCAAAGATAATGGTTCAGTGAATA
Organism: Chitinophaga pinensis; assembly: GCA_945874665.1. Taxonomy (GTDB): domain Bacteria; phylum Bacteroidota; class Bacteroidia; order UBA7662; family UBA7662; genus PNNG01. The sequence goes on from CAMCHJ010000012.1 coordinate 40,483, forward strand.
TTTAAGAGCGCTAAGTCAATATTTTTTGAAATAAAACCAAACATGCTGTCGCGCGTGGGTGTCAGAAGTAAAAAGGTACCCAACATACTGAAAGCGCAATTTTTAACAAACAAGCCTTAAAACAAGGCTATTTTTATTCGACCATGTGGATAACTGCCCAAATAAGCACCTAATCCCAGTATATTTCCACAAATAATCAGCAAATAGCTATTGTATACAATCCAAATGCGTATTTTCAACCGACTAATAATTAAAATATGGAACAGTTCAAAGTATTACACGACATGCTTATGTCATTGGAAAAAGATTTCCAAAAATTCTATGATGCAGGTAACAACGCAGCGGGTACACGCGTACGTAAAGGCCTCCAGGATCTCAAGACCCAGTGTCAAGAAATTCGTCTCGACGTTCAAAACCGTAAGAACGCTTAGAACTAATGCATGAGCCCCGTCTTGAAAAACCAAGACGGGGTTTATTTTTATAACATGTGTGGTCGCTATACACTTGTTTCTAAAATTGAAGTTATCGAGAAGCGCTTTCAAGCTAAAGCCAACTTTTCGCAATACTCCAATCCAAATATCAGCGCAGCCGACCTAGCTCCAGTTATCACTAGCGGCAATCCACAAACCATTTGCCTTATGCATTTCGGCATGCAGCCTCCTTGGGCCACGAAAAGCATGCTTCTTTTAAACGCCCGATCTGAGGGCGACCATAATCCCGAAAACAGCACGCTTTACCATGGTGCCTTAGGGATTATTCAAAAACCTGCCTTTCGCAAACCTATCCGGCAACAACGTTGCTTGGTATTGGCTGATGCCTTTATTGAAGGCCCCGAAGCGCAACGGCTTCAACAACCGTATTTGGTGTACCCAAACGAACGGGAGTCGCCCTTTGCCTTTGCCGGCATTTGGGAGTGTTGGCAGGACCTAAAAAGCGGCGAAATTAGAAATGGCTTCGCTATTATTACCGGCCCAGCCATGCCTGTTGTAGCCAGCTTTAAACACCACCGCTCCCCAATTGTGCTACCCCAAGGTGAGGAACACACCTGGCTTGACCCTGATTTACCACTGGCAGAAGTCACCGCTTTGCTCAAAGCTCCGGCAGAGCTCCACTGGAATACATACCCAATCAGCACTGCCATTAAACAAGCAGCGAATAAATCGCTCGATTTATTGCAGCCCGTAGGACCACCCTTGCTGCCTGAGCTGAGCTTTGTTTTTTCGCAAAAACTTCAACTCAGTGGCATGGGGGCCAGTCCTGCGAGAACCAGGCGTGCTGCCGACAATGATCAATTAAGTCTATTCTAATGGCTCACGCTACCCTTGGCGGATAATCATCCTCAGGCAAAGCACCCAGCAATTTGGGAATGCGAAACTTAGAAGGTGTGTAGCCAAAATGCTCCCTGAATTTAGTACTGAAGTAAGAAACGCTTCTGAAACCCGTCAATATGGCCACTTCAGTTACATTACCTCGCTTTTCGGCCAAGAGCTCAAAAGCAACCTTCATGCGGAAGTCTCTGATGTATTGTTTAGGAGAACAGCCAGATAAGCGTGAGACACGCCTATCCAACTGACTTACGCTTAAAGACATAGATTCAGCCATGCCGCTTACGCTCACCTCTACATCCGACACATGCCCTCTGATAAATCGATTTAACCGTTGCATAAAAAACTCATCTTCAGCTTCCAGGTTGATATATTCTTTTGGGAGAAGCGTTTGTCGTTTAGCAAATAAGAATGTAGCATCGCGATTTCTTATTACAGATTTTACAACTGTATGCAGTACATCAAGGCCAAAAGGCTTCTCGATACAAACGTCTGCCCCTGCCTCATAACATTCTTGTTGCAACTCCCAATACTGTCGGTGCAAAAGTGTAACAATTGGAAGGTGTTTTAGCTTCACACTGTTGCGGATCTCTTTGATAAAACCGCCAGGAGGCAATTTCTCCGGAGATACTGAGAATAAGACAAGATGAGCTGGATGATACAGCATATACTGCAAGGCTACAGCTGGATGGTCAAATTCTTTTACAAAAAAATCTTGACGTAAATGAGCAACTACAATTTTTCGAAATGCTTCATTTGACTCTACGAAAATAATAGCGTTTGATTTCATGAGACTTTAGTTTATTTGAGTTAATTACCGGAATTGTGACTAGCAAATTATTAAGCGCATAGCATGAAATCAAATTTTTACCCTATACAATTTTCTATACAATTCAGATATTTTCACCACTTTAGTAGGACATGAGTAGGACAATGATTGGAGAGCTGGTTGATCTGTATAATCGAGAAATATACCCAGCAGAAATTACCATAGAAAATGGCGTAATAATCGATATAAAAAGGGTTGACAAAATAAAAGTATCTTCTGGATACATTTTGCCAGGATTTGTTGATGCGCATATTCATATCGAAAGTTCGATGCTTACTCCATCTGCATTTGCGGCAGAAGCTGTGCGCTTTGGAACAATAGCTACTGTATCTGATCCGCATGAAATATCCAATGTTTTAGGCATCGAGGGTGTATATTTTATGATGGACAATGGTAGGACATGCCCATTCAAATTCAATTTTGGAGCTCCTTCGTGTGTGCCTGCAACGCAATTTGAATCGAGCGGTGCAGTGCTCGATGCAGAGGCGGTTTTGCAACTTTTGCAGCATCCCGAAATCAAATATTTGAGCGAAATGATGAACTATCCAGGCGTACTTTTCGAAGATCCTGAGGTGATGCGCAAGCTGAAACATGCTCAAAATCTAGGTAAACCAATCGATGGACATGCCCCTGGTCTCACGGGAACTCAGGCTTTAAAATACATTCAGGCGGGTATCAGTACCGATCATGAGTGCTTTACGCTAGAGGAAGCCGTTTTTAAAGCTGATCATGGTATGAAAATCCTGATTCGCGAAGGCTCCGCCGCCAGAAATTTCGAGGCCCTGCACCCCATCCTAAAGAGTCACCCTGAAGCCGTAATGTTTTGCAGTGACGACAAACATCCTGACGAATTGCTACTTGGACATATCAATTTGCTCGTAAAACGTGCGCTAACCCATGGATACGACCTGTTTGACGTACTTCGAGCGGCTTGCATCCATCCTGTAACGCATTATAAACTCGAGGTAGGCACGCTGCGCGTGGGTGATGCTGCAGACTTTATAGTTGTAGAAGATCTGAACGACTTTCAAATAAGGGAAACCTGGATTGATGGCAGCTGTGTATATGCCAATGGAGAAGTTCACTTTTCAAGTCCTACGCCAACCCCTATCAATACCTTCGTGACCCCTCTTTTCGAATTAAAAGACTTAGAAGTGAAGGCCACATCCTCTCATATAAAGGTGATTGAAGCTATTGACGGGCAGATTGTAACCGGCCAAAACACTTATCCAGCTAAAATAGAAGCGGGACTAGCCGTTTGTGACGAAAGTCGCGATCTACTGAAATTAGTAGTCGTAAACCGCTACCAGCCAGCCAAAGCCTCCGTTGCGTTCATCCGAGGATTCGGACTGCGACAAGCTGCTTTAGCTGGTACGGTAGCCCATGATTCGCACAACATTGTAGCAGTTGGGTCGAGTGACGCCCTGCTTTATGAAGCCATTCAACTGGTTATTCAAATGCAAGGTGGCTTGAGCGCTGTTCATGCGCAACAAACAGCCATGCTTCCCCTTGAAGTGGCTGGATTGATGAGTACAAAGTCGTGCAAAGCCGTAGCTGAGGACTACTTAAAGCTAGATCACATGATAAAATCAGCTGGTTGCAAGCTTCGCGCCCCCTATATGACCCTGTCTTTTATGGCACTTTTGGTGATACCCGACCTTAAGCTCAGTGATTTAGGCCTTTTTGATGGTAAAAAATTCGAATTCACGCCTCTTTTTGAAGCATAAAATGCAAAAATTACTGCTTCTACATGGCGCTTTAGGTTGTAAAAACGATTTTGACGCAATCCAAAAGCTGCTTTCAACACATTACGATTGCTACACGCTAGATTTTATCGGCCATGGAAGTGAAGCTGCTTCAGAAATTCCCCTGAGTATTTCTTCCTTAGCCCACCAAACCAAAGTCTTTGTTGAACTACATCAACTTCAAAATGCCTTCGTATTTGGTTACAGCATGGGCGGATATGTGGCCAGCTATCTACACAAGCAAACAGGCTATTTTTCTAAAATATACACATTAGGCACGAAGTTTATTTGGCACTTAGAAAGCGCGCAAAAGGAAGCTGGCTTGCTGAACCCTGCCACTATTGCTGAAAAAGTTCCTGACTACGCGGCAAAACTGATAAATAAGCATGGTGCAAATCACTGGGGTGGTCTATTGCAAAAAACCGCTACCATGATGCAAGAACTTAGTCAGCATCCTGCTTTATCCTTGTCAGATTTTAAAGCTATTTCATGTGTCATGGCCATCGGCTTAGGCGATCAAGACAAAATGATCCCATTGGAAGATGCCATAGCGATAAAAAACGCACACCCGAATGCATGTCTTGACATTTTACCCTTTACCCAGCATCCCATCGACAGGGTTACAACTGAACTATTAGTGCAGCGTTTAAGCTACTTTTTCAATCTCTAGTCGTTTATCATGCTGAAAGCGAAGCTTGAGCACCAGGGCTTAAGATACCCAAACAAAAAATCCGAATAAGACTACAAGAGCAGTGCCCCACCGACCCGTGAACAACAAAGGGGGTAAAACCTAGGGAGCTTTACAGTTGGGGGATGTTACTACAGCCACAAAAGCCTAACAGGGCTTACTATTTTCATCCTCCGTTTAGATTATATAAACGTGCCATTTAACATGGTACGGATTACTTTTTTTTCACCAAAAGCGTATGGCAAATACGCCAAAGAGGGTAAAGCACGTGTAACAGCGAGATTTGCCCTCTTTTTGATGGCAATACTCCCCACTTCCGCTGCACAATCCATGGCAGCTGCGGCATTAATTGTAGCCGCATTCAGGGCTTCTTCTGGCAATAACCGCTGTTGAATACAAGCGAGCGCCATGTTTAATTCAGGATTGATAGACGGGGACGAACCAGGATTATAATCACTTGCAATGGCAAGACCTACACCCCGATCAATCATGGCACGTGCAGGTGCATAGGGAATACGCAAATAAAACGAACAACCTGGCAAAACCGTAGCCATGGTATTGCTGCCTTGCAAAGCCACTAAATCTTCCTCTTCCATTACCTCGAGGTGATCAACAGACAAGGCACCGTGCTGAACTGCCGCCTTTACGCCACCTAAAGCATTAAACTGATTTACATGCACCTTGGCTTTTAGGCCATATTTATCCCCGGCAGCAATCACCGCTACCATATCTTCTACACTGAAATAATTAGTTTCGCAAAACACATCCACAAAATCAGCCAAACCTTCTGCCGCTACTTGTGGAATGAGCCGATCGATAACTAAATTTACGTAAGCCGCCTTGTTGTTTTTAAATTCTCGCGGGATGGCATGGAGTCCCAAACACGTAGCCTTAACCAATACCGAAGATGTTTCTTTAAGCTTTCGAATTACGCGGAGCATTTTAAGCTCATCGGCCAGCGTTAAACCGTAACCACTTTTGATTTCGATAGCACCGATGCCTTGTAAAGCTGCTTGCTGCAATCGCCAAGCACTTTGCTCGTACAAAATAGCTTCATCCATTTTTTGCAATTTAGCAGCGGAGTTCAAGATGCCTCCTCCATTTGCAGCAATTTGCTCATAACTCAAGCCGTTGAGTTTGTCTATAAACTCACCTTCACGACTGGCAGCGAATACCAAATGTGTGTGCGGATCGCAAAAAGCTGGAAACACCCAAGCGCCTTTCAGGTCCACTATTTCAACACCAGCTGTAGCTTCAGGAAGTTCAGTCATGGCACCAAAATCAGCAATAAACTGCCCCTCCGTAAGCAACCATGCGTTGTCAATTTGATTTATTTGACGCATTTCTACGCCTTTTTTTAAACCACCGCCTGGATTATCGATGCCTAAAAGGCAACCTATGTTTGTGAGTAATTTCGCCATAATAGCAAAAATGCCACCTTTTCAGATGGCATTTTAATTTTTTATTGACCTTGTGCGAGTGAATACCCGCGTTCGCCGTCGAAGTTATACAAATGTTCAGTTTTGATGAAATCAAAGCCATTTTTAGAGAACATCGCCAATTGATGCAACACATCGGCATGGGTAATGGGCGTTTTGCCATCTACCGTTTCAAACCTGCAGCGCCAGTGATCGGTACAAAATATGCCTGGAAGTGCGTTTGGATAAACCTTCACCCCCCGGTTGGAAATCACAACCAAGCGTAATTTGTCGCTTACCAATTTGTCGAGTTGTTGCCCCAATTCATTAGCAGTACCATTGTTCCAGTCCAAGAAAATATCCACCCCCATGAGTTCCTTTTTCTCGGTACTGTACATCAACTGCCAGCTTGAAGGATTGATGCGGTTCACATTTTCGGCAAACTGAACAGGTTCCATTCGTTCTGGCAGCTGTCCCAACCGCTCAATCACCGCATCAGCAAAAGCCTGTGTGCCAACCAGTTTTTTACTCATGCCCTCTTTATAGATATCAGCAGTATGAATACCTGCCTCCAAAGTACGCAACCAAGCATTTTGGATTTTACTAGCAATTTTAGGCTGGTTGATGTGCACCAACATCATAATGGCAGACAAGATTAAACCTGATGGATTGGCAATATCTTGACCAGCAATGGTAGGTGCAGATCCATGAATGGCCTCAAACATAGCGCATTTATCACCAACGTTTGAACTACCACCAATACCCACAGAACCACTCACTTGTGCGGCCACATCGGAAATAATATCACCATACAAGTTTTGCGTTACAATTACGTCGAACATTTCTGGACTATCAGCCAAACGCGCGGCACCTATATCGATGATCATGCTATCTGCCTGAATATCGGTGTACTCCTCCGCAATTCGATCGAAAATGCGGTGAAATACGCCATCCGTGAGCTTCATGATGTTGTCTTTCACAAAGCAAGTCACCTTTTTACGCTTGTTGTTTCGCGCATATTCAAAGGCATATCGAATTATTTTCTCAGAACCAGGCTCAGAAATAAGCTTCAAGCACTGATAAACTTGATGTGTTTGACGGTGTTCGATGCCAGCATAGAGGTCTTCTTCATTTTCACGAATAATCACCACATCCATTTTTGGAAAGCGCGTGAATACGTAGGGTGAATAAGAAACACAAGGGCGCACATTGGCAAATAAACCGAGTGTTTTGCGGGCAGTCACGTTCAGGGACTTATAGCCACCGCCAAAGGGCGTAGTAATAGGCGATTTCAGGAAAATTTTTGTGCGTAATAACGACTCCCAAGAAGCATCCGAAATGCCTGAACTGTTACCGGAGAGATATACTTTTTCGCCAATTTCAATCGTTTCAATATCGATTTGGGCATCTGCAGCCTCCAAAACTCTCAAGGTGGCCTTCATGATTTCAGGACCAATGCCGTCCCCGTAAGCAACTGTGATAGCTGTTTTATTTGACATAAGGTGTATCTATGTATAGAATGTGCCGCAAAAATACGGCGCAAAGCCCACAAAGTGAAGTAGAATTGGAACAAAAGGCAGGTAGAAATCTGTAATTCACCAAGCAACTTGACACATTTATCTTCCTTCTTTAATTTCGCATTCAAAAGCTAGTTCCATGTCGAAAGTAATTTTCAAATATTCAGCATTTGTCCTATTGGCCGCAGCAGCAGGCTATGCAGGTGGACGGGTAGGTAGCTCACAAAACGACACCACCCTGATCAATGACGCTGGCCTAAATTTCAGGGACAACATTCAAACAGTAAACAACAGTTATAGCGACGGTGTCGATCATCCTGTGAACTTTGTAACTGCTTCAGAAAGAAGTACGCCTGCTGTTGTTTACATCAAAACTACCGCAAATGTGCCCCAGCGTTCATTTAACGACTGGTTTTTTGGCGATGCTTTTGGTACAGGAAAAGACAACCTCGTGATTAACTCTGGCTCAGGGGTAATCGTTTCACAAGACGGCTATATCGTAACCAACAACCATGTGGTTGAAAAAGCGGTAAAATTGGAGGTCATCCTCACTGATAAATCCTCTTATGAAGCCACATTGGTTGGCACTGATCCTTCTTCCGACTTGGCCTTACTCAAAATTGAGGCTAAAAATTTGCCAGCGATTGCCTTTACCAATTCTAACAATCTTAAAGTTGGAGAATGGGTTCTGGCTGTGGGAAATCCGTTTAACCTTACTTCAACAGTTACTGCTGGTATAGTGAGTGCCAAAGGCCGTAACTTAAATATGCTTAACAACATATTCCCTATCGAAAGCTTCATCCAAACCGATGCAGCCATCAATCCAGGAAATTCTGGGGGTGCCTTGGTAAATATCGAAGGCGATTTAGTTGGTATCAATACCGCTATTTTATCTCGCACAGGTGCTTATAACGGCTATGGATTTGCCATTCCTGCCAATATAGTACAGAAGGTTATACGAGATTTAAAAGAATTTGGAGCCGTCCAAAAAGCTTTTTTTGGAGCTGATGTAGTAGATCTGAATGCCAAAATGAAAGAAAAGGCAAAATTGAGCTCTCTAAAAGGCGTTTACATTTCAAGCATTGCAAGCTATGGTCCTGCCAACGATGCCGGCATGCGTGAAGGAGATGTTGTGATTGAGTTGAACGGCTCAGTAATCAACAGCAAAGCTAATTTCGACGAACAATTGAGCTATTATCGGCCTGGAGAGAAAATTACTTTAGTTTATTTTCGTGACGGCAAACAGCAAAGCATTAGTTTAAAACTGACCAATATTGAAGGGACATTAGACATGCTTAAAAACGAAAGTGTCAGTTCGGCGAAGATGGGAGCGGATTTTGAGTCTGTTGGCAAATTTGAAAAAGACAAACTGAAAATCACTAATGGCGTACGCATCAGCAACATCACACAGGGCTATGTGCGCAGATTGGGCCTGCGTGAAGGCTTTATCATTACACACATCAATAAAATAGAGGTCACTAAGGCCGAACAATGCATCGATTTACTTGAAAACATACGCGGTCAAGTAAGCGTAGAGGGTATTGACCAAAATGGACGGAAAGCATTTTATTCATATTATTCCTATTGATTTATAGCCTGTAAAAGGCATTTGTATACTTCTGCTTGAATATTTTATATAGCATAATGGTTTTATTTATAGATTACACCAGAAATCCAACTACTATGGCCATCAAAACCTTACCTCTTGCGGCGCTGCTCACAGTGAGCTTGCTTGCATTTTCACAGAAATCTGACGCGCAGCGCGTCTCCGACCATTACATCAAAAGCATGTTTGTTAAAAATGCTGCTGATGAAAAAATGAGCTATGCAACCAAAGATCTGGTTTACATAGAAAACAAGGACAAAACGTCGTTTGAAATGGTTGCCTACAAGGATTTAGGTGTTGGCAAAAAGAACCTCATCATTGGCAAACACCATGTGCCTGCCAAGCATACCATTAATGATCAAAATGCTGATTTTGAGCAAGTTAGCATGACTACAAGCAAGGATGAAAGCAAATTTCATGCAGAACATTTTACACCAATCAGTTATCAATTTATTTCTATCGACGAAAGCGAGGCCAAAAATTTACTGGAAAAAGTAAGTCAATTGCGGACAAATTACATCGACGGAGATACAGTTAAAGTGAAAAATGAAACTCATTTCCATCAATACCGATTGAACGACAATTTGATGGTTAGCATGAGCATAGGCGAGAACGGTAGCTCTGCTAAATATTTTGAACTTTGGATTGGAAAGCGTAAAGAAATCATTAAAAGCGATAAATTTATTCTTTACCTCAATGAGTTTTTAGCTTACTAAATGATTGAACATAAAAAAACCGGCATCGTTAAATGCCGGTTTTTTTATGCCTTTAAATTAGCTATTCTTTGATTTTGTAGACCCAGCAGGACGGGCGATAGAATCGCGCATCTCAGTATCCGATTTGATGTTTTGCATACGGTAGTAGTCCATCACACCGAGCTGACCGTTTCTAAAGGCTTCGGCCATGGCAATTGGAATCTGAGCTTCGGCCTCAATTACCTTCGCACGTGCCTCTTGAGCCAAGGCCACATGTTCCTGCTCCAAGGCCACCGCCATAGCACGACGCTCTTCGGCTCTTGCTTGTGCGATTTTCTTATCTGCTTCAGCTTGGTCTGTTTGCAACACCGCACCAATGTTCTTACCCACATCTACGTCTGCAATGTCAATAGAGAGGATTTCAAACGCAGTTCCAGCGTCAAGCCCTTTCGACAACACTACTTTCGAAATCTGATCTGGATTTTCGAGTACTTCTTTGTGGTTGATGGCAGAGCCAATCGACGAAACCACACCTTCGCCAACACGTGCCAAGATGGTTTCTTCACCGGCACCACCCACCAATTGTTTGATGTTAGCACGTACAGTAACCCTCGCTTTGGCAATCAACTGAATGCCATCCTTGGCCACGGCTGTTACTGGAGGCGTATCAATTACTTTCGGATTTACCGACATCTGAACAGCTTCAAAAACATCACGACCTGCCAAATCGATGGCTGTGGCTGCTTTAAAATCTAAGGCAATGTTGGCCTTCTCTGCAGAAATCAAAGCACGTATCACATTGTTAACATGACCGCCAGCAAGATAATGCGTTTCTACTTCATTAGCCGTTACACTCAAACCTGCCTTGGTTGAGGTAATGAGTGCATTAACAACAATGCTTGGCGGAACCTTACGGATACGCATCAAGATTAAATCGAGGATGCTGATTTTCACACCTGAAAAAACCGCCGTTATCCAAAGGTTCACTGGTACAAAATACAAAAACACGAAGAGCAGGAAGACCACGCCTCCGATACCCAACAACAAAAAGGTTAAATCTGACATATATTATTCAATTGGTTTTAACATAAATTTTATTGCCTTCCCGGCGAATCACTTTGATAGACTGACCGGCTGATGCGAAGCCAGTAATGCACTCAACTTCTCTAATTCTTTTTCCAAAACGAGCTGTACCTGTAGGACGTAAAGCGCTTAAAGCCAAACCAATTTCATCCAAAACAACTGGGTTTCCCTCCTTTTCCTCAGCATCATTGGCTTTGCTGTTAATGGCATCCGTTAACTGAAATTTCTCCCAAAACCGTGACCGAAAGCTACGAATGAGCACTACTGCACTTACACTGATGGTCAAAACCAGAGCAATATTACCAGCCAGAAAACCAAACGCATCATAAGTAAACCATACGCCTGCCCCCAAAAATAGCAGCCCTGCAATACCAACAACCGTCACGCCTGGAACTACAAACAACTCTGCAAATAGCAGCAGTAATCCCAATAAAATCAGAAAAACACTAGTAAGTATCATTTGGCTATGAAATTACGCCTAAATCAATCAATATCCATCATATTGCGTAAAAGTTCATCCATTTTTTCAACACCAGTTGTAGCAGGCATTGCAAGCCGTTGAAGGTTAGGAATATTAGCAGCATTAACCGCATTAGGATCGACCAAAAACTTTGGTATTGAGGCGCTCGCTTCGTACAACAAACCCGCTGCAGGGTACACTTGCAAGGAAGTGCCAATCACCGCAAAAGCAGCCGCTTGTTGTACCCAGCGCTGTGCTTGGTCCATCATTGGAACGGCTTCACCGAACCAAACAATGTTAGGCCGTAATTGACTGCCATCGCTCGCTAAATGCCCCAAACGAACATCTTGGAGGTACGGAGTAATCAACTTCGGATTTTTAACCGAGCGTAATTCGCTCAATTTGCCATGTAAGTGCAAAACCTGAGTGCTTCCTGCCCTTTCGTGTAAATCATCGACGTTTTGGGTGATGATGCGCACTTCAAATTGCCTTTCCATGGCAGCCAAGGCCAGATGACCTGCATTCGGTTGGGCCAGAGCAGCTGCTTCGCGTCGATTGTTATAAAACGAAAGTACCAAAGCAGGATTGCGGTGCCAGCCTTCAATCGAAGCCACTTCCATAACATCATGCCCCTCCCACATACCACCAGCGCCTCTAAACGTAGCTAAACCACTTTCGGCACTGATGCCTGCGCCGGTTAAAACGACCACAATCGGCTTACTCAACGTAATCGCCCTCCTAGTTTTTTCTTTTGACGATAATATACATCTTCCATATGGTCGATGCGAACCCCTTTACTGGTGGAGGCATGTACAAAACGACCGTTTTGGAGATAAATGCCTACATGCGTAATTTTTCCTGCTGAACTGAGCTCAAAAAAAACCAAATCCCCTGTTTTGAGCTTCCTGATTGGCAATGCACGAGCATCTGCATGTAAACCTTGCGTGGTACGAGCAACTTGTTTCCCGTAAATTTGGCTGTAAAATTGCACCACAAAGCCCGAGCAATCCACTCCTTTTTGCGTATTTCCCCCCAAACGATGTGGCACGCCCCACCAAGCATCTATAAATTTGTAAATTTCAACTTGATTACCGGCAGGTTGTTCGCCCAGGTACGTAGCATACTTCTCTAAGAGGACCTGGTTATTGGCCTGCTCCTGCCGTTTCCTTTTTTTGGTGGCGCCGCATCCCGACAATAAAAGCACTGCAGCGAGCAACCAAAGAAAATTCTTTTGAACCAAAAAATGGGCCATAGGCTGTAAATAAAGCTAAACCTCTCTGTTTACAGCAGCGATTGAAAAAGCGGGTACACATACAGACCAGTATTCAACGGCTTCCTCAAAAGGATTACTGTAACGTACCCTAGATCCCTTGTGAATGAGGATGGTTTGACCAGCACGTAGCACAACCACCTCCCCATCTATTTCAAAGTGTTTGCGACCCCGGATCACGATGGTGACTTCGTCGAACGCAGGCTGTTGGTGCGGCTCTGACCAGCCCGGTGGCGCTATCATATGTGCAATACTAAAGTTTGATTGGCGATTACTGGCCAATCCGAAGTGCTCCTCAATCAACTTACCGTCGGTAGTAGGCACTACAAAAGGCTGCTCAGATACTTGATATGGCATATAAATAGCTTTAAGGTTGTGCGTAATCGGCCGCGTATTTTTTAGCCACTGGGATGTATGCTTTCAAATCAGCAACTCTGGTTTTGCTGTTGGGGTGAGAACTCATAAAAACCGGAGGTTCCTCACCACCGCTCAAAGCGCCCATCCGCTCCCAAAAAGCAGGCGCTTTATCTGGGTTAAAGCCTGCCATCGCCATAAATACCAATCCCAACCGATCGGCTTCGGTTTCATGTTTTCGGCTAAAGGGCAAAAGAACGCCTAGTTGCGCACCTACGCCGTAAGCTTGCATGAATAGGTTCTGCGTTTGTTCTGTTTGACTAGTAGTTGCCACGGACAAAGCAGCTGCGCCTAACTGAGCCATCATCCCCTGACTCATCCGCTCATTGCCATGCTGAGCCACGGCATGTGCTATTTCGTGCCCCATCACTACCGCTAAACCATCATCGTCTTGACAAATGGGCAAAATACCCGTATAAAAAACCACTTTTCCACCAGGCATGCACCAAGCATTCACCAGTGAGTCTTGAACCAAGTTAAACTCCCAAGCAAAGTCGTTGATTTTTGATTCAAGCTTGTTTTGTCGATAGTAATTTTCAACTGCATTGGCTATTTGTTTTCCTATGCGCTGCACGCGCTCGGCATCCCGGGTTCCATTTACAACCTTGTTTACGCTCAAAAACTTACGATATTCTTGGTCACTGAGCAGCACAAGCTCTGATTCTTTGATTAAAGTAACTTGTTTCCGGCCCGTTATCGCCACTCTTTTGCAAGCAGTCAGCATCAAAAGCAGCACAAGTACAATCGCTAAATTCTTCATGGTTTTATTCAATAAATGCACTCAGCCCTTGCTCTAACAAGGCTTCACACTTGGGTTGCAATTGCTCAAAGCTACCTGTTTTAACTTGGCATTTGCCTTTATAATGAGTAATCCAAGCACATTGTTCAGCTTGAATGGCTGAATGCTCGCAATACTTAATCAAGCATTTAATGACATGATCAAAAGTATTGACTTCATCATTGTAAAGCACTATGGAGAGGCTTTCGGACGCATCTTCCAATACCAATACCTCAGATTCATACGCTTGCCATTCTTTGGGAAGTGCTGCCTTAAAGACTTCGTTTGGACGAAAATATTCGAATGGTTTTTTCATTACCAGCTTTCAATCTTTCAATATTCTTACGATGTGTGAACAAAATTAATCCAAATTGCAGTATCGCAAATACAATCAAGGCTGTTCTATCATCTTTAAACAAAAACACCACCCCTAGAATAAAGGCAAACGAGGCCACTATGCTTCCGAGTGACACATAACTCCAAATGCCGTAAGTGATAGCGAAAATCACAAAGCTGATGCCCGCAGCGGCGGGATGCAGGCCGATGATCATGCCAAACATCGTTGCCACGCCTTTTCCACCTCTGAATCCAGCAAAAACAGGGAATAAATGACCTAAAACAGCCAGTGAACCACACAAGATTTTGACCAAGACAAAACTACTTGTATCGCGCTCGAGCAGGTCAGGATATAAATGGATCAGTGATGTAGCTGTAACGCCTTTAAGGATATCTATCAACAATACGGGTACAGCCGCTTTGCTCCCCAAAACCCGGTAGGTGTTGGTGGCGCCGGCATTGTGACTTCCATGCTCACGTACGTCGATACCATAAAACAGCTTCCCCGTCCAGACAGCTGTAGGTATTGAGCCCAATAAATAAGCTATAATGTATAAGGGTAAAACTCCTAAGTCAAACATAATCATCTATTCTCCAAGCCAGTTCGAGTGCCGGGTCACCAGTCGGTCACGGTTTTGGGTTATGCCCATCGACACCTTATTTTCAACTCCTTTTTTCTTTTTCTTACCTAAGCCTGTTTTGGTAGCATCGTTAAACTCCATCATGCTCGAAATAGGATATATGCGGTTATTGCGGTAGTTAAAGAAAAAATAAACTTCACTGCTAGGTTCTAAGAGCAGATTAAAACTTCGGCCTGTGGGTAAAATTTGAATTTCAAAAATACCATTCAATCGTTTACCAACAGTTTCGCCATTCATATTTGCCAACCCAATGGTCTCTTTAGATCGGAAAGACCTTGTATCGCTATCCCAGCTAAGATCGATATTGCTCAAAACAAAAAGGTAATCGGTCCCCTCGGAATTAGGTATGGTGCCGAAGTTTTCGATCGAAGTAATGACGCGGTCGACAGCTTTACCCGTTAACAAATTCCCAAAAGCCGCTTTTACATAATCTTGGTCATTGTTCACATCCTCTGTACCAAAAGAATAATCGACCAATTGGTTGTAAAAAATCTTCAAGGCATCATCAGGTAGCAGTGCATCGATGAGTACGCTAAGCAAAAAATCGGTTTTCCCTTCGAGATATTTGTGCGAGATTTCACCCCCACTAGCGAATCGAATAGCATCTTTATCGAAGCCTAAGCGAATTTTTCCTTTAGCGGTAACTTGCTTAGAGGCAGGATTGAGCATTAACGTATTCCCAAATCCCTCTCCTTGTAAAATCAGCTTCTCAGGACCAATTTCATACACTTTCGTGGCTTCAGTAAAGCGTACTACGCCTGATGCTTCAAGTAGTACCGAGTCTTGACTAGCCATTTTAGAACCTCCAAATGCTGCATATATCTGCCAATTGGCCTGGTTCAACATCAAGCCAGCGAACATTTTTCGGTTCAAGTCATCCTTAAATTCAGGCACCTGTATGTACGTTTCTTGCGGATCAAAATCACTGTTATAGCGGAAAGGACTGTTACGAATGGTGTCTGGCAGCTCCGTTAATCTCACCAAACCATTGAAGGTAATCGCCTTTTTAGCACTGCTCACGGCCACACCGCCGCTAAAACCGAAGCCAGGGTTAAGCATAAAGTTCGAATCGGGCGAAATGGTACCGCTCGCCACCGAAATGCCGTTAATGTTTGGCCGTATGATGTCTAAGAAAATGGCTTGCTTTTGCTTATTGCTGTTTACATAATCGTAGATGCCTGCTGCCTCATAGCGCTTTCTACCTAAAATATCCACACTCGCACGATACACTTGGTGTTCTTGCTTAAGCGAATCAAAAACAAGACGTGCGTTTTTCAACGGCATCATTTTAGCTTCTTTGGTCACAAGTGCCTTGCCGCTGTCGGGCAATACAATGGCATCTGCTGTGCGCATTTCTGGAATACCGCGTAAGTCCAAATCAAAGATGTTCAAATCCATGGCGCCAAATGCTGCCTTAAAATTAAAGCCATCCATACCTGGGTGCTCAGAGCGGAAGGTGGTTTTGGGCATTTTTAAGTCCTTAGTGGCTCCTAAAACCAATTTGTTGTTACGCAAATCCCACTCCAAATCCTGCAATTTGGCACTGTACTCATTATAGGGGAGTTCTACTCGGGTTTCGCCAGTGCGGTTGCGAAAAGTGCCGTATCGCTTTGTAAAATCAACTTCCCCTTCTAAATCATCGGTTTTGAGGGCTAACAAATCTGGCGTATTCGACGCTATTTCGAGTCTGAGTTGCTCCGAAAAAGCCTTTTGTTGCGCCATAGCAAAGCTGCGAC
The DNA here is from genome assembly GCA_945874665.1 of Chitinophaga pinensis. Taxonomy (GTDB): domain Bacteria; phylum Bacteroidota; class Bacteroidia; order UBA7662; family UBA7662; genus PNNG01. The sequence goes on from CAMCHJ010000012.1 coordinate 57,024, forward strand.
TGGTGATTTTATCGCGACCATATAAAAGCGTGCCGCTGGCATACAGCTGCTTGGGCGTATAGGTTAGGTCTCCTTCAAAAAGCGCTATCCCATCATACACTTCAAAGGCAGCTGCACCACGGTAAACCAGCATTGAGTCGGCTTTCGCCTTCCACAACATCGCCACGTTTTCTCCTGTTAAGGTGGGATAAGAGGTAGATTGGTAACTGCCTTTTTTAATGGCATATTTATCGAGTTGCGCCGAGGTGTTTTCTGGTCTGAAAATAAAATTGTTCGATTCACTCATTGAAGTGAGGTACTGCAATTTGCCATAGCCATGCAAGCCTTGTTTATCCAAGGTGATGTTGTTGAAATAAGTGCCTTTGCCTCCATAGGTTAGATAGCCCGCTTCAGGTGTGAAAGCGGCAAAACCAAGTGATAAATCATCTTGAAATCGTAGCTTTTCTTGAAAGTTTGGGAAAATGCCTGATACCAAGGTGCCGTTTAATTGTAAACGACTGGTGGAACCTGCGAAATCAAGACTGTCAAGTATAAAAGGCTCCACCTTAAAGTAAAAAAGCTCACGTTTATAGGCGCCGTTTTGGATATCTGGACGATCGTAATACACATACGATGATTCCATGCTTTCAAAATAAGGATAACGATAAATTGGACTGCGGCTCGACCTATTTCTTGGGTCATCTATATACAAAGTTCCTGTAATATTTTCCAAAGCATTCTGAATGCGCGCCAAAACAGGCTGACCACGTGGGTCTATTTCACCTGTCATGATTTGAAAACGCAATGAATCGACTTCCTGCATTTTTATTTTGAAATTTTCGTAGTCAAAAGTGAACCCTTCTCCATAAAAATCAAGCGTGCCTACGTGCACATGACCAGCAAACTCGATTCCGCGGTTTTTTGTAATGAGCATTTTGCGCTCGCGTGGTACTGCAAAAACCGTGTGCGTATCACTCATAATTACCACATTAACACCGTTGATCTGCAACTCCCGCGTAGAAATATTCAGCATCGCATTGCTCTCTAAATTGGTTTTCGATACAAATTTGATGACATCAAAGTCTATCCGGCCCGAGCTAGCGTAATTGTAGTGATAAAGCTTCTTCAAGAGCGTCACCTCCTCCTGCTCTCGGTCATAATATATAAAACCCTGATTGGCCAGGTCGATAAGCAGCTGTCGAACCGAATTCAGGGGTAATTTCATAAAATCCGCAAAGCCGTCGGCGGGAAAATATTGCTCTCCAACCTGTCTGCCATATTGAAAGAGGCGCACCAGCGGGTTATACGTAGCATAGCCTTGTGCTGCCAAATACTCCCTTTGGTCATAATAATCCTTCGACGTAAATACGGCAATGGCTTCGCTTAAGCCCGTTTGCATCTTAAATTCAATGTACGGATCATCAATTTTCCAGCTCATCACTTCACAATAGGTATCAAGCTGGTGATAGGAATTGGAAAATGGGATTTTATTGATGGATCCTGGCTCCAAGAATAGTAACAGCTTGCGGTCAGCCGTTGTAAAACGCATGGCAATGCCCGGATGATAAATGCTATCCTTATTCAGGAGTACATTTACTTGGGCATTATCAGAAAAAATTTCAGTTTTTCGGATGGCAAACTGCTGTGAGGTAGCCTTAACCGTAGTAGTGTCGTTTTTATAGATAAGCACTTCTGCAGGTTCCTCTCGCGTACCTACCGCTAGGTAGCGATTTCCGTTTAAGGCATACCTGCCGCGAATGCTCACGTTTTTGAAGATGTTGTTGAGCACCAACGCTCCTTCATAAGATGAAAAACGTGGATAACTGGTGTTTTCTTCTGCTAAATTGGCCGTGCATTTATCCTGGAGGTAACCCGGAATAAATCTCCCAAGACTCTTGTTGTAGAAGTCAACAGAATCAGCAGCTATCTGAAACTGCTTCAGGTTGAGGTTGTAGCCTTTCAGGTTGGCATAAATCGAATCGGTAGGAAATTTGGCCCGCTGCCAATCGATGGTACCACCGTCTCCTTCGAAACGCTGATCGACTGGGTACCAAATGCCAGTTGTGCCTCTAATGACGATAGAGTCATTAAAGTAGATGCATCTTAAATCAGCAATTGGCAGCTTTACTAAAACCTGATTGTCTTCAAATTCAAATTTATAATCAGGTGCATAAAACTCCCATTTTATGGCATTAGAGAGATAAATAGCACTAGAGCCAAAAAAATCGATGCTTGATTTTAGATATTGATCGATCGAGCGCTGGTTCAAGCCCATCACCTTGGTGTAAATAGTGTGCCATTCATAAAAGCGTTTGGCAGAAACATCTACGGTCTTAACTTTTTGCAATAGCTCCAAATAATTCCCGAAGTATGGATAAATCGGCAAGCGTTTGCGCTTCATCTCGTTGGCAGCTTTCATTATGGCATCGCGCTGCGCATCAATGTACTCACTGCTCCAAGAATTACTAAAATCTGAAGCCAATTTTTTATAATCGTCACGCTTCGAGGCCGTCATTTGCTCTGTCAATTCCTTGATAAACAACTCGTAATTATTAGAAAAGGACGTATTCGATTGAGCAGAGGCCTTCATACCAAGCAAAAACACCAAAAGCAAAAACGAAAGTGAGAATCTCAACGACATGCTAAATTTTAGTAAATAAGACGGTGGCCCAATTGTTTTCGCTGCTTTCGCACTTAAACGCAAAGCTATTTAACGCAGCATGCTCCTTAATCATATTTACATCTTCGGTATAAAAACCGCTGCACATCAACGCAGCACCCGCACGGCAATGCTCAGCATAACGCGCAATGTCATTAAGAATGATGTTTCGGTTAATATTAGCCAAAATAACATCATATGTCCCCTTCATGTTCAAAGCTGTACCCAGCTCCACTTCCATCACAACCTCATTG
>CAMCHJ010000013.1 GCA_945874665.1 Chitinophaga pinensis
TGTTACCACGTTGTTTTCTAGGGGGCTCATGGTGTAAGCCGCAAAACCCGCTACAATGTCTGCTACCGTGGCGGTTACCCCCCCGTGTACATAATCAAGCTGTTGCTTTGTAAAAGGTGCCAGAGGCATTTCGCCTTCAACATGTCCCATTTCAATCACAGTGATCTCAAAACCAATGTGATGCATAAAATGCTGTCCCTTCAGTTTTTCCTGAATGCGAGCGCGCTGAGCCCTTAAATTATCCATCCTGCAAAACAAACTAAAAAGGTTTACAAAAAGGAAACATAAAAGCATCCTACTTGGCTGTGGGAATTACATAAAAAGTGCTAATATTGCAGGCAGCAGAACGTTATAGCTACATGAAAACACTCAACATCCTCAAAATCGCCTTATTTTTGGTCATTATGGTCCTTGCTTATTTCTTGGTAGAGACTATTTCAGAACCCATTCGTTTCGAAAAAGAAAAAGCTGTGCGTTATGCGCAGGTAATTGAGCGCCTCAAAATGATCAGAACCGCTCAAATTGCTCACCGAGATGTAACCGGAAAATTCAGTGGTGACTGGAACGAATTGATTGATTTCGTTAAAAATGGTGAGCTCCAAGTGGTGAAAGTAATCGGTAACCCCGATGACTCGTTAGATGTAATTGCGGGTATTACCTATGATACGTTGATGGTAAGTGTTGCCGACTCTTTTTTCCGCAATTATGCAATAGATTCATTGCCTTACATTCCATTCACCGACGGCAAGCAATTCAGTTTGCAAGCTGGTCAAGTATCCAAGGGCAACATCAAGGTTAACGTATTTCAAGTAGAAGACACTGCCCCCTTCGACCCGCGCAAAGTACTCCGTGTAGGTTCTATGTCAGACGCTAACTTGTCTGGTAATTGGGAATAAGTTGAAGCATATCGACATACATACTGCTGCGGGCAAAAACAACTCCCAGCAAGCAGATACACTGGCCATCGTTTTAACCAACGATGGCTATTCTTTTTGCACCGCCAATGCCAAGGCTCCTTTTCAAATCAGTCGTTTAGTAAGCGATTCGAACCCGGAGCAATGGGAGCATCTGAGTCCTGTGGAGCAATTCGACTGGCTTAAAACGCAACATCCCGAGCTTCAAAACAAATTCAAGCGCGTTGTTATTGCCTACGACAGTCCTCGCTGCACCCTCATCCCTACCGCCATTTATCGCGATGGCACAGGTACCGATTATTTCGAGCTTGTTTTTGGCCCCTTGCAAAACGAACAGTTGCACCGCGACAGCTTGAGCGCCCTCGAGTTCGAAGTCATCAGTGCCTTTTCCATCGGTTGGTTAGGTGCAGCAGCCATGCAGTTTCAAGAAGCTAAAATTACCACGGTAGCAGCCAGCATGTGCCAGCGTTTAACGCGTGCCAACAGCGGCATTAAGCTAAACCACCTTTACCTACACCTACAAGCCAACGCATTAAGCTGTTGGCACTACAACGGAACCCAACTCCAAGCCCACAACCGCTTTTTTGTAGCTACCAACGAAGACATCCTGTATTACGCCAGTCTTTTGGCCAAACAAGAAGTAGATGCGTTGTATTATTTTGGGGAGGGTGAACTTTGCCAAAAAGCCTTGCCCTTACTGCTGAGCTATTTCAACAAAGTAGAAGTGCTTCCAAGCGAAAACCTCATCGCCTTCGATGCACAATTAACGACCCTTGACCCGGCCGATTTGCAGCTTTTGTACGCTTGCTTATGCGCATCATAAGCGGCATTCACAAGGGAAGACAACTACAAGCACCTGCCAAACTACCAGTGCGGCCCACGACCGACCGTGCCAAAGAAGCCCTTTTTAACTGGCTGCAGCACCGGTATGATTGGCGTGCTTTACAGGCCCTAGACTTATTTACCGGTACTGGCAACATCAGCTACGAGCTTGGTTCACGCGGATGCCTGCGCATTACCGCTGTTGACCAGCATGCGGGTTGTTGCCGCTATGTAAAAGCCACTGCCGAGCTGCTGCAGTTGCCCATTGACGTGGTGCAAGCCGATGTATTTGCCTACCTCAAGCGTGCCGTAGCCGCCGACTTGGTGTTTGCCGATCCGCCATACGATCATCCAGCGCTAAAAACATTGCCAGATTTAATTCTGCAACAACAGCTCGTACGGCCCGAAGGAGTGCTTGTACTGGAGCATCCTGCACACATTCAATTTGAACAGCACCCACAATTACTCGAAATAAGAACCTACGGTCAATCTGTTTTTAGTATTTTTGAACCGATACTAAGCCCATGAAACGCATCGCACTCTTCCCAGGCTCCTTCGATCCCATTACCAATGGGCATGTGGATATTATTCGCAGGGCCCTGCCTATTTTCGACGAAGTAGTGGTGGGTATCGGTCAAAACAGCGCTAAAACCTATCTTTTCGATCTCAACCAACGCAAAAAATGGCTCGAAGAAGTGTTTCAAAACGAACCACGTATCAGCGTGCAAGTGTATGAAACCCTCACCGTTGATTTTTGCCTAAAAATAGGGGCCAATTACATCATTAGGGGGTTGCGCTCGGCGCCAGACTTCGAATATGAAAAAAATATCGCCCAGTTTAACAAAGCCCTTCATGGGGTCGACACCCTCTTTTTCATCACCGAACCCAGTTTATCACCTATCAGCAGCACCATCATCCGCGACATCATTCGCAACAATGGCGACCCGAGTGCCTTCATCCCTAAAGAAATAAAAATCGGGGAAAGCGGTGTTAAAAAGAGAAAACCCAGTTAAAGCTGGGGCATAACTTGCCACTGCAATAATTCTGCAATCGACAAATAAGTATTTAAATACACCTCTTTGGGCCAATCAGCTTGCGCAATCCAGCGCACTTCTGTGATGCCTTCTTCGGTTTGCGGCACCAAAACACCTGCATAATTACTCTGCATGCTGTACCAAAAAGTGCGTTTAATTACCATTTCCTGCTGAAACCAATAAGTATGGTACGTGTAGCCGATGAAGGCACCAAGTTGCAGCTCTTGCATGCCACATTCTTCCTCCACTTCGCGCAATGCTGCTACATCAGAGGCTTCGCCTAACTCAATTTTGCCCTTAGGGAGGTCCCAACGGCCATGCCTAAAAATAAAAAGTGCCCGATCTTGCTGCCAAACCACCCCGCCCGCCGCATCGATCATGGGCATGCGACTGATAAAATCGGCTAAGGCCTCCTCTGGCCGGTAGCTGTAAACCAGCACCTCCAGCAAATTGGCATCCGCCTCAAGCCGCAGCAACCAAGGCCTTAATTCGGCAGCGCTTTTGTGATGCAGCACAATCCGACCTTTTTTATGATCGGTTTTTTGCGGTTTCATAAACCGAAGCGGCTTTTCGTTGATGAAGATTTGGTACATTTGTGGTGTGAAAAAGACGGACGAGACCTCGTTGCAAGTTGCAAAACTTTTGCTTGAAATTAAAGCTGTAAAATTATCGCCCAATGAACCCTTTCGTTGGGCCTCGGGTTGGCATTCTCCAATCTATTGCGATAACCGCATTACCCTCAGTTACCCCAAAGCACGCACTTACATTCGACAACAGTTGGCCGATTTGATCAGCAGTCATTTGGGGCAAGTTGACATCATTGCAGGTGTTGCCACCGCAGGCATACCACAGGGCGCACTGGTAGCGGAGGCCTTGGGACTTCCATTTATTTACGTGCGTTCCTCGGCCAAAGAACATGGCATGGGCAACCAAATTGAGGGCCTGGTGGTACCAGAAGCCCGAGTGGTATTGATTGAAGATCTTATATCAACCGGCGGAAGCAGTCTCAAAGCCGCCCAAGCAGTACGCGATGCCGGCATGCAAGTTACGGCCATTGTGAGCGTATTCACCTACGGTTTTCCGCAGGCTGAAGAGAACTTTAAAGCGGCAAAGGTAGCTGGCTATAGTCTTACCGATTACAGCACCCTATTGCAAGTAGCCCAAGAAAACAACTACATCGAAAGCAGCGCGCTCGACAAATTGAATGCTTGGCGGGAGGCGCCTGAGCAATGGCAGGCCTAAACCCATTATCTTTGTGCCATGCGCAAGGGTTTGTTGGTTTTATTGGGATGGCTGTTAGGGTGGTTCATATGTGCCGCGCCTTTAAACTCTCACCCTTATTACATTAGCGTCACCGAGTTGCACTTTTTTGAACAACGGGCTGAGCTTTCTGTCAAAATATTTACGGACGATTTCGAAAAAGCCCTGGGCAAGTTGCCGGGAGGCAGTAAAGTCGATTTGATTCGCAAGTTACCGAGCGTACAAATTGATAGTTTAGTGGCCCTTTACATCCGCCAGCAGGTCAAAGTAGCGCTCAACGAGCGGCCGCTACACTTTGCATACATCGGCTACGAAATTCAGGAAGATGCCACTTGGGCGCATTTTGAAGCTCGTTTTGAAGCTAAGCCAAAGCGGGTACGCATCGAAAACACCTTGCTGCTCACAGATATTCCAAACCAGCAAAACATTGTGCATTTGACGCAAGGCGATTATAAGCGATCGCGCCGACTGAACAGCGATAACGCCATCATGGAATCAAACGAATTGCAGTGATTTTATTTGCCGCGCCCCTCAAGTAAGGTGAGCACGGTATAAATCATGATTTTGAAATCAACCAGTAGCGACATGTTTTCAATGTACAAAATATCAAATTTGAGACGCTCCACCATCTGGTCGATGTTTTCAGCATAACCATATTTTACTTGACCCCAGCTCGTAATGCCCGGCTTTACCTTCAAAAGGTGTTTGTAATGCGGCGCCACGGCCATAATTTGGTCGATGAAGTACTGTCGCTCGGGCCGGGGTCCCACTATCGACATTTCGCCTTTGAGTACATTGAAGAACTGTGGGAGCTCGTCGAGACGCCACTTGCGCATCACAGCACCCCAGCGTGTAATGCGGGGGTCGTTGTCGCTCGATAAAGCCGGGCCGCCCACCTCTGCATCGATGTACATCGATCGAAATTTGTAGATGTTAAAGGACTTACCTTTTTGGCCCACCCGCTCCTGCTGATATATAATCGGCCCTTTTGAGCTCCATCTTACCCTTATAGCGCAATACAACATCGCTGGGGCCAATAGCAACAGGGCTAAGATGGCCAAGCCACGATCGAGCACTTTTTTGATGGTTTTTTGCCAAGCTGGCATCATTTCAGGATAAATTTCAATCAAAATCGCCCCGAAAATCTCTTCCATCTTTACATGCCCCAGCATGATGTCGTACATATCGGGAATGATTTTGATAATGACGCCTTCATCCTTCACCGTGTTGAGCACCAAATTAAATTTTCGGTGTTCGTCTTCCTCGAGTGCAATGATCACCTCTTCAATTTTGTGCTCGCGAATGAGTGCGGGCAGCTGTTCTAAACTCCCCAACTCTGGCATGTACCGCAGCAGGTGCTTGCCATTGCCTGGCTTCAGGCGCACAAAGCCTAAAAACTTATTGCCTAGGGGCTTGCGGCGACCGTTTACCTCGTCGAGCAATTCCACCGCCCGCTGGTTATCGCCAATAATGAGTGTATTAAAACGAATATCCCCTGCCTCAAAACGATTCGAAATAGAGGTCAGCTGTAATAATCGCAACAAAAAGGCAAAACCAAAATGCAGCAAAAAAATCGTCGACAAACTTTGGTAGTAATTACGGTAAGTAAATACGGTATCATCAATGATGACCACAAAAAACAAAATCACAACACCTATAGCTGTGGCAAAAAAAGTGCGCCCTAACTCATTCAAACGCGATTTTCGGTACACATCGTTGTAAGTACCCATCAGTGCGTAGAGGGCAATCCACCCCAAAGGCAGCAGCAAAAGGCCTTTGATGAGGTTATCGTCCAGGTCGGCCATGCCTTGATTACCAAAAAAAGCCTCTTCGATAAATAATTTGCGATAATAAAAGAATAGAAACCACGCCAAAACAGCCGCGAGCCAGTCGAATCCCACATACAGCATGGTATCAATCCGCTTGCGCATTACCATATCAGCTTCAGGTTGTCAATAAAAATCTCACCCGACCCTGTACTCCCGAGGGCATGGCGCGCTTCAAAAAATACCCGATACTTAACGCCTGCACGCCCTTGGATGTAAGGCGTAAAATTCATGTATTGCTTGCGCCACTCGCCATTGGTAGGTGCTAAGGTGTAAATAGGCTGGTTGATTGCTTGTCCATCTGGCTCAATAAACTGCAAGCCCACATCAAAAATCTGGTTGTTCTTGTAATTTAACTCCAGAAATACAGCGCGGCCTCCGCCACCAGGAATGCTAAATGCCTGGTTGGTTTCGCAACGAACAAAGGGGGCTCTACCATCAACACGCATGGCCAAGGCACTTACCCCTTCAAATACTTCCAAAGGATTGGTGGTTCGGGCCACCGGGGTATCGCTAACGGCAGTAGTGCGTAACGAAAAGCCCTGCGACTCAAAATCCTCCATCCATCCAAAATTAATAAGCTCGTTGTACACCACGCGTGGGCGCAAGGTGTCGGTCCGGCCACGTTCCAGCGATAAGCTGGTATCATACTGGGCAAAAAAGGGATAAATGGCCCTGGTGGCAGAAATGCCATTGACCAAAATGCCAGCACTCAACTTAAAAGTGATGTTGCCTTCATGCAAAATAGGGAAGCGACACGGAAGCGGATATACGCCCTGCACATTGCCATCTACAAAAACCCAAACGTCGCGAATGTTCTTGCTATCGGTGCCTTCTTCCGGATAATTGGTAGTTAACGAAAAGTCTTCAATGTACACATATGCTGGTACACCGCTGTCTTTTTGATACATCGAGCAACTTGAAAACAGCCCTAAACCAAGCAAAAACAGTATAAAATCTTTTTTCATAAACTTCAGGCCTGGTTGCGGTCAATTTTTTCGAGGATGAGGTAGGCCGTTTCAAGGGCCTTAAAGCCGTCCTCAATGGTTACTAACGGCGTAGTACCCTGCTGAATTGCATGGGCAAAGCTGATTAATTCTTGCTGGATGGCATTGCCCTCGGGTACCACTGGTTTCTCGTACCCAATAACACGGGCGCCTTTGTCTGGACCTAAATCAATTTCCATGGCTTGCGGCATATCGAGCTCGCCTGGGGCGCCTAAACGCAACACTTCGGCTTCTTTATCGAGAAAATCGACCGATACATAAGCGTTATGCTGGAAAAACCGCATTTTGCGCATGTTTTTCATGCTGATGCGCGAAGCAGTGAGGTTGGCCACGCAGCCATTGTCGAACTCAATGCGGGCGTTGGCAATATCCGGAGTAGGCGAAACAATACTTACGCCGCTGGCGCTTATGTGGCGGATGGGCGACTTCACGGTACTCAACACAATGTCGAGGTCGTGGATCATCAAATCGAGTACAATCGACACATCGGTACCGCGAGGATTAAAAACACTCAAGCGGTGGGCCTCGATGAACATGGGTTGCTTTACAAAAGGCCGGGCGCTGATAAAAGCGGGATTAAAACGCTCCACATGACCAACTTGCACCTTTACCCTGGCTTCATGGGCGATTTTTATCAGGGCACGCGCTTCCTCGAGGGTGTTGGTAAGCGGTTTTTCGATAAATACATGCCGCAGTTGGCGGAGGGCCAGTACCGCGCAGTCGAAATGCGACAAAGTGGGCGTCACAATGTCAACCACCTCAACAGCCGCTACCAGTTCTTCCAGGTTTTCGTAGCGCTTCACGCCAAAAACATCGATGGCCTTGGCGGCATTTTCGTCGCTAGGATCGTAAAACCCAATAAAATCAAACACCTCTGGCGACTGCAGAATGCACTTAATGTGGATTTTACCCAAGTGACCCGCGCCTAAAACACCTATCTTCAGCTTCATGCGTAAATTTTCAAGGACGAAAATACGATTTGAAAGGCAAGGGTTTCACGAAAAGGCTGTAAAAAATACCCACGGCTCCAAGATTCGGTGTATTTTTGACATTCCCTATCGATTTACAGCCAGATGCAGCCCCAAGATTTCCAAGACAGCTTCAGACATAAAGGATTACGCAAAAAACTTGTTGATTTCCTGCGCAGCAAGGGTATCCACAATGAAGCAGTACTAGAGGCCATCAACCAAGTGCCCCGTCATGTTTTTTTAGACAATGCCTTTTTAGAATTGGCTTATGAAGACAGGGCGATGCCCATTGGCGAGGGACAAACCATTTCTCAACCCTTCACCGTGGCCTTTCAAAGCCAGCTGCTGGAGGTCAAAAAGCGCGATAAAATCCTTGAAATAGGTACTGGATCGGGCTACCAAGCTTGTGTACTCGAAAAATTAGGGGCCAAGGTGCACAGCATCGAGCGGCAGCGCAAGCTGTACGAAAAAACCCAGAAGCTGCTGGTGGCCATGAAGAGCAAGGTAGCTACGTATTATGGCGATGGCACCCTCGGATTGGCGGCCTTTGCACCCTTCGATAAAATCATCGTTACCGCCGGCGCGCCCGTGGTACCGCAGTCGCTTTGCGACCAACTCAAACCCGGTGGTGTGCTCGTAATTCCGGTTGGCGACGAGCAAAACCAGCGCATGCTGCGCATCACCAAGCAAGCCGATGGCGAATTGGTGACCGAAAGCTTCGACAATTTTAAGTTTGTGCCGTTGCTGGGGAAAGAGGGTTGGTAAAAAAGCGTTTTTTATCGGCATTAGGCTGCGAGCGCATGCAATAGCCCCTCAACTCGCAACACAAAAGCCCTTCCTTCTTTAAAAATTATGGTGCAAACTCAATTGCAGTTGCTGCTTTTGCCAAGCATTGGTCGTTTGCTCCATCAAACCAAACTGCAAGCGCAGCTGGTTACCAACACCATAGCCTAAGCCGGTGTAAAAGCGGTTTCTATCAAAATAAGCAACCGAATTGCCATTGCCAATGTTACGTTCACCATTGATGAATAGCTCGTTGTAAAACGCAAAGTATAGGGTGTTTTTTTCAATTATCTTCTTATTCAAAGGGATGTTTACAAACAAATTATAGCGGAAACGGGTGCGTACATCCGCACTGGCTATCCAACGTTGCTCGTAGCGGAAACGATGTGTAAGATACAGTCGGCTGCCTAGTTTTTGAGGAAGCAAGGCTTCTTGGTAGATGCGGTTCTCGTTGATCGAGGCACGACTTTCGCCAAAATCCCCCAAAGAAATAAACACATACCCCAACGTTAGCACCAGGTCGGTTTTTGCTGGTTGATAGGTAACGCCCGTTCGAAGCAACAACTGTTCCCTGTCGCGCCCCAGGTCCCAATACCGAAATTGGTAGTCGCCCTGAATGCCAAAACGCGACTGCTCAAACTTTTTAGTGAAATAATACATGTACCAAGCACCAAGCTGATCCTCATCCAAAGCCTGCTGTGCCTTTAAATTGGTGCTCGAAAGCAATGACGTCGCAACGAGCACTACCATCAAAATAGCCTTTCGAAGCGGGGACTTATCCACACCCAAAGACCTCAGCGGCCACATCATCATTTTTAGAAGTTTTGGCAAAGTTCTAGTAGTTTCGATAATATATCACATACAAGCCGCCTGTAGTTTGTAACCCATAGCTGAAAAAGGCTTTTCTAAAGTTCAAAATTCACGATTCAGTGGCAGCCAAAGCAGCAAATAACTCCTGCAACTTCGTTTTTTTAAGGATTTTTTGTCCCTGCCGGCCCGATGCCAACAGCCGCTCCCCTACTTTGGCCTCCCATTGGCAAATGAGCTCGTTGCCTTGCAGACTTTCGACGGTGGCAGTAAATTGCACTTGGCTGCCCACCAGGGCCGGACTGTGGTGGTTCACCGTCACAAAAGTGCCGATGCCTTCCTCATCTGCTTCCTTCATCTCCAACACAAACAGCCGGCAAACCCATTCAGCATCGCGGGCCACGGCAAAAGTGGCGTACACAGGATGCACTTGTCCACTAGCGAAGGTAGCCGTATCGCTCGGCTGCACCTGAACCACGTAAGCTCGCTGCTCGCCAATTGAGGGGAGGTTTTTCATGGAGATAAAATTGCAGTAAAAATTGGAATAATGCTAAATCAAGGTCAAATACCCCTGTTTAAATGGCAATTAAACAGCTGCTACTTTGTAGTGAAGCTGTAACAAACCACTTTCAAAGCTTTTGGAAGACAATAATTCGAGCAGCTGCTGCGGCCGGTCCTCTTTAAAAAGCTTGGTGCCCGCACCTAAAAGCACCGGCACCACCGATAAAATAATTTCATCGATCAGCTGAGCGGACAGCAACTGATGCACCACTTGGGCACCACCATCGCAAAAAATATGCTTTTGGCTGTTGCTCGACTTAAGCCGCTGAACCAGCTCCTTCAAATCGCCTTGGTAAAAGGTCAAACTGCCTTCCTTTGCGCGTGTTTGGGAGGTAAGGATGTAACATTCTTTGTTGGTATGCGGAAAATCATAGCCTTGATTCACCACCCAATCGTAAGTGCGGCGCCCCACAATCACCGTGTCGACCGTATCCACAAAGGACTGGTAGCCGTAATCTTCGCCTTCCAGCTGCATGGGATTGAGGAAGCTCAGGTCGTCATTAGGTCCAGCGATAAAGCCATCTAACGAGCAAGAGATGTAAAGGATGAGTTTGCGTTTGTTCATCTTGCCTAACTAAGGAATAGCTAATTACCCCTTTCAATGTGTTTGTTACCGCTTCACAAAGATGGAGCGGGCCACCTCGCGACTAATTTGCAACTCGCGGCCGTTGCCGAAGCGCACGCGCATCGACTGGTCGAATTCGAGCTTTTCGAGCACCGTGATACTTTTGCCGAGGTTCAACTCCACTTGGTCGAGGTACTGCAAAAAAGCCGTACTGTGCTCAAAAACGGCCATCACTTCGGCTTGCTCTCCTACCTCCAGCTTGGCCAGTAGCACTTGGTTGTTGGTAGGCAGCTCACCAGCTTCGGTGGGAATGGGGTCGCCATGCGGATCGGCGGTGGGATTGCCCAGGTACTCGGCCAAGCGGTTGATGAAGCGCGGATCGCTCACATGTTCCAGCTCCTCAGCAATGTCGTGGATCTCGTCCCAGCCAAAATGCAGCTTCTTAACCAAAAACACCTCCCAGAGGCGGTGGCGGCGCACAATCGACAAAGCTGTGAGGCGCCCCAACTCAGTAAGTGTAACGCCTTGGTATTTTTTGTAATGGATAAGTTGCTTGTCGCTCAACTTTCGCAGCATATCCGTAACCGAGGCCGCGCGGGTGTTCAGCTCATCGGCAATGGCATTAGTGCTGGCGCCTTTGAGCTCGCGACTGGTGATTTTGTAGATGGCCTTGAGGTAATTTTCCTCGGTAATGGACAGGCGTTGCATGCGACAAAGGTAAGCAATGGGCTATAAAGTTGGGATTTTAGATATGCACTGCCGCAAAAGCAAAAAGCACCACCTGCATTCACCACTTTTCGCTTTATTTGCTGATAAAACGGCCGGTGGCCACATCAAAACTCTTAGTATGTACAAAATCTGGCTCCTATTACTGCTGTTTTCATTCCAAACCGTTGCGGCGCAACCCACGCCCTATGAAAAAGGCAACGGCAACCAAAGCAGCAGTTATGGCGACTGCATCGCCTGGTACCAACAATTGGCGGCCGGCTCGGCGCAGGTACGCATCGATTCGGTGGGCCGCACCGACATTGGGCAGCCGCTGCACCAAGTGGTCATCAGTACGGGGACTTCTGATCCTGCCGCAGCCCGCAAAGCCGGAAAGGCCGTGGTGCTCATCAACAACGGCATTCACCCAGGCGAACCGGAGGGCATTGATGCCAGCATGCGTTTGGCCCGCGAACTGGCCACCGACCCGCAAATGCAAAAGCTGCTGCAGCAATTGGTGGTGGTAATTGTGCCTATTTTCAATGTAGACGGGGCATTGCTGCGTAACGGCTTCACCCGTGCTAATCAAAACGGTCCCGAGCAATACGGCTTCCGTGGCAACGCCCGCAACCTCGATCTCAACCGCGATTTTGTAAAACTCGACAGCGAAAATGCGCGGTCCTTGGTGCAATTGTACCGACGCTGGGATGCCGACCTGTACCTCGAAACCCATACCACCAACGGGGCAGACTACCAGCATGTGATGACGCTTATTGAGACCCAAAAGGACAAGCTCCGGCCCGAAATCAGTGGGTGGATGCAGCAAAAATTCACCCCAAAGCTGTATAAAGACATGCAAAAACAGGGTTTTCCGATGTGCCCTTATGTGAATACCAAAGGTGAGCTGCCCGAAAGCGGTCTCCAAGGCTTCCTCGAAACGCCTCGTTATGGGAGCGGTTACATGGCCACCTTCCACACCCCTGGCTATGTGCTCGAAACCCATATGCTCAAGCCCTTTGCCCAACGCTACCAAGCCACGTACCAACTACTCAAAAGCATGCTCATCACTGCCGCCGCCGAAGCACCTGCCCTTTTGCAAGCCCGAAAGGCCGCACAACAAGCTTGTGCTGGCGCCGTGCGCATGGCACTCAACTGGCAATTAGATGAAGACAGAGTCGACTCCTTCTTCTTCCGCGGCTATACCGCTCGTTACAAAAAAAGCGAGGTGCACAACGGCCAGCGCTTGTATTACGACCGCAATGCACCTTGGCAGGGCAACATCCCTTATCAAAACCACTTTTTGGGCACCGACTCAACCAGCAAGCCCCTTTTCTACCTCATTCCACAAGCTTGGCAAGAAGTAATTATACGTTTGGGCTGGAATGGCGTGGAAATGCAGCGGTTGCAGCGCGACACGCTTTTAACTGTGGAGCGCTACTTCATCCAAGACTACAAAACCAGTAATCGAGTGTATGAAGGCCATTTTTACCACAACCAAGTGCAGCTGCTTGCCCTGCAGCAAGAGCGGCAGTACCGCAAAGGCGATGTGCTTGTACCACTCGGCCACGCCACCGACCGATTTGTAATGGAAGTGTTGGAGCCGCGGGCGGTAGACAGCTATTTCCGATGGAATTTTTTCGACAGCATGCTCCAACGCAAAGAATATTTCAGCGGTTATGTGTTCGAAGACACGGCGGCTGAGCTGCTGCGCAATGACGCTGCGCTGAGGGCTGCTTACGAGGAGTGGAAAAGCACCCAAGCCGCCGACCGCTCAGCTTGGAACGATTTATATTTTATTTACAGCCGTTCGCCCCTGGCCGAACCCGATTTTATGATGTACCCGGTGGGGCGAATCATCAATTAAACCTAAAAGCCTGCTTAGTCAATAAAACGCAAGTATTCAGGATGGCTTAAAGGTACAGAGGATAAAAGAGCGTCGGCTTTGGTTCTTAGGAAGATGGGGCCGAAGCCTTACGCTAGCGTTTTATCGCGCTCGTAGGTGTCGATGTGGCGCGATTTCTTTTCCTCATAGATATCGGCAATGGTAACCAGGATACCGGTTTCTTCAACCTCGCCAAACTCATCGTTGAGCGCCGTGCCAAAAGTTTTCATGCTCGACGACAGGTTCATATACGTGTTAATGAGTGGCGGGATGTTCTCCCCTTTTTCTCGCACATAGCCATTGAGCACCTTGTGACCTTCTTTATAAGGCAAATCGGCCAACAATGCCGCAAAAGGAGCTACATCCCCCACATAACCCAGCTTTAAGTCGGCATGGGACTGCACTAAAGCCTCGGGATCGGGGAAATAGTGGTTCATAAAGTAAAGGATAAAGTCGCGGGCGCTGCGCTCAAAATGCGGGTACATGGTGACCTTGCCGAAGAGGTATTTGATGTGCGGACGGGTAACGATGAGGGCACCGAGACCGTCCCAAAGGTTGTCGAGCGAAAACAGTCCTTTGCTGCTGCCGGCCTTCGGTTGGTAGTCGGGTTGCACAAAAGACCGGCCAAGCTCGATGGTAAACGGCAAATAATCGCGCTTAAACTGCTCGCTAAAAGTAAAGAGATGGGCAGTGGAGAGATTCACATGGCCGTGGGCATCGGTGTGGGCATGACTGCATTCGATGAGGCGGTAGCCTGCCACGAGTTGTTGTTCGGCAGGGTCCCATAAAATGAGCTGGTCGTAGCAATCTTCCGAGGTATCGTTGCTATCGATGTCGACCGCCTCACCCGTACCACCACCGGCTGCCCGAAAAGTAAGTTCGCGCAGGCGGCCAATTTCTTGCATCAGGTAGGGACTGTTGTGGTGGTTAACCAAGTATAGTAAGTTATTGCCTTTGTTAGTGCGGCGTAAAAAGCGTTCTGGCGTAAGCTCTTGAAGCAGCAGTTCGCGGGAGATGGGGGCGATGATGGGTTCCATTGCTGCAAAATAAGGAGATGTTGGCGAATTAAGCATGTATACTTTAAAAAGACCACCCTTCGGCTGCTGCGCGCTCAGGGACCACCTTCGACCGGTGGGTGAGCTTGTCGAACCCCAGGGACCACCTTCGACCGGTGGGTGAGCTTGCCGAACCCCTGGGAACAAATCATGTAAGCTAGGCAAAGCACCATTTTGAACTTTGAACCAAAATAGCTGTCGAAGCGCAGTTGACCCAAGCGCCATCGCCAAACCTCTAAGAACTCCAACCGCCTGCTCCGCGCCCCCGTGACCTCCGTATTTTAAATCGAAATCGCAAATCGAAATCGCAAATCACCAATCCCTCGGGCCTTATCAAAATAAAATCAGCAACTTATAGTGCTTGGTATGATATAACTATTACCTTTACGACTTCAATTATTTATTTTAGTATGCTTACAGGAACAGTAAAATTCTTCAACGAGACCAAAGGTTTTGGTTTCATCAAGGAAGACGAGAGCGGAACAGAGTACTTTGTACACATCACCGGATTGGTTGATAAAGTTCGCGAAAATGACAAAGTGACTTTCGAATTGAAAGAAGGTCGCAAAGGTATGAATGCAGTATCGGTGAAACAGGCTTACGCCTAATTTCTATAGAAAGCATTTTTTACATTCAAGGCTGCTCTTCGCAAGAAGAGCAGCCTTTGTGTTTTGTGCCGCTTCGACAAGCTCAGCGACCAGCTTCGACAAGCTCAGCGAACAGCCGTTATCCGCAATAAAACCCTACTTCATTTGATACACCCGTTCCCGCACCCATGAGGCCCACTCCCCATCCTTCCTACTCCTATCAAAAGTAGCATAGGCTATCGGCTCGCCAAAGTGAATGGTAATTACCTTGCCCTTCTGCGCAAACATCTCATCCACCAAATAAAACATCTCCAAGTTGGCTTTAATGCCTAAAAAACGCCTAAAACGCGCTAAATTGTAGAAAAATGCAGAGTTTTTACCCTCAATATATACAGGCACGATAGGTTTTTGGTACTTGCGAGACTGACTTACAAAGGTTTTCTTCCACTCCAAATCGGCCACACCTTGCGCCTGCTTGCGTGACACCAATCCCGCCGGAAATACCACAAAAGCCGTTTCAGTCTGAAAGGCCTCCTCTACCGCACGCACCGCTGCCCGCTCTTGACTACCATGCTTGTTTACTTCTACAAAAAAAGGAGACAGCTGTTTCACATTCCCAACAATATCGTTGATCAGAAACTTTAAATCGCTGCGTCGCTTTCCCAATACTTGCATCATTGCCAGTCCATCGAGTCCCCCCATCGGGTGATTGGCTGCAAAAATAACACCACCCGAAAGCGGGATGTTTTCAGCTCCTTTCACTTCCAAGCGAACACCAAAAGTTTTGAGCACTTGCTCTACAAAAGGTAGCCCCTCGAGCTCACCATGAGCAGCGAGGAAGTCGTTCATTTCGTCCTCATGCAAAATACGACGGATGTAGGCCAGCACAAAAGCCGGTAAAACGCGCAGCAGATTGGCGTTTTTCTTACGTATAACCTCGCGGATGTCGATGTATTTGGCAGGAAGACTCATGATACAAATATAGGGGGGATTGGGATTGGTTGGTGGGGGGATGACACCAGCCTGAAAACGCTTGCAGAAGGAAAAAACAACCCGCTAGCGCCGGCCGGGTTTGCGCCCGCCACCGCCACTGCCACTCGATTTGCCTTTGGCACCGCGGCTGCCTTCGCTCGAGCGACTGGGTTTGCCGCTGTATTTACTGCCTGAGGATGCGCCCGGACGGCTGGGCTTGCCGCTGGCTTTGCGGGGACCTTCGTTTCGGCCGGCACCAGACTTAGGTGCACCAGACCTCGGTCCGCCGGCACTTGGCCCTGCCGACCTCGGTCCACCCGACTTCGGTCCACCCGACTTAGCCCCGCGGGCACTGGCGGTAGCCGTGCGCGGATCTTGGCGCGGACTGCCCGACCTTTCGTTCAACGGCCTCAAACTGCCCTTCTTTCCTCCGCCTGATTTGGGCTTCGGCTTTGGTTTCACCACCGCCTCGTCCTTCGAGTCCTCTACTTGTTTGTAAATTTCTTCCAGTTCTTGATCGGTGAGCTGCCGCCAATCGCCCACTGGCAAACCCTTGAGGGTTATGTTCATGATGCGCACCCGCTCGAGTTTCAGCACCTCGTAGCCAAAATACTCGCACATGCGCCTGATTTGGCGGTTGAGCCCCTGCACCAGCACAATCCTGAAGGTGTTAGCCCCCTCCTGCACAATTTTGCATTTTTTGGTCACCACCCCCAGCATGGGCACACCTTTCGCCATTCCGCTTATTACCTCGGGCGTAAGCGGCTTGTTAACCGTTACCACATATTCCTTTTCGTGGTTGTTGCCGGCGCGCAGAATTTTATTCACCATCTCGCCCTCGTTGGTCAAAAAAATGAGTCCCTGCGAGTCTTTGTCGAGCCGCCCAATCGGAAAAATGCGGCTCGTATGGTTCACAAACTGCACAATATTGTCGCGCACGCCTTCCTCGGTGGTGCTGGTTACCCCCACTGGCTTGTTAAGGGCTATAAAAATCACATGCTCTGCCTTGCGAGGTTCGAGCTCACTGCCATTTACCCGCACACGGTCGCCTACCCGTACTTGGTCGCCGACCACAGCCTTGCGGCCGTTGATCAGCACCACACCATTTTCTATGAAACGGTCGGCCTCGCGCCGCGAGCACAGTCCGCTCTCACTAATAAACTTATTCAATCGCATGCTACTGGGTTCCATGGGCTGGTGTTTTAGGGAAAGGTGCTTTGGGTACGGGCGATGGCTACTTTACGGCTTGCTCCTGCTTTTACACAAAGAAAAGCATTTTAGCAGGGGGATGGGTTGAGCGGGTGGTGATTTCTTTGGTTGGACTTGTTGAGGCAAGCGCAGGTTACTCTGAAAGTACAGACCACACGCATTTGTATTTGACGGGTTACTTCAAAAAACGGCATGTATGGGCATGAAGCGCCATTTATGACATATCTTTTTTACAGTGATAAAACAGGCCCTTTTGTGCATAGATATTCAAACGAAAGGCGCTAATTTCGACACTCTATACTGAAGCATTTTAAGACCTCCCCGAAACCAGCATGAACACCAAAACATACATCAAAAACGTTAGCATCGTAAATGAAGGCCTGATTACTTGCACCGATGTTTTAATCGAAAACGGCTTCATTCAGCACATAGGCCCGCTTGCCGAGCAGCCAGATGCTATGCTAATAGACGGTACCGGCAAATATTTACTGCCAGGTATTATCGACGGACAGGTGCATTTTAGGGAGCCTGGACTTACGCACAAAGGCAGTTTGTACACCGAAAGCAAGGCTGCAGTTGCGGGTGGCGTAACGTCGTTTATCGACATGCCCAATACCTATCCAAACGTGCTCAGCATGGAGCGGCTCAACGAAAAAAACGACATTGCCGCCACGCAATCACTGGCCAATTACGGCTTTTTTCTAGGAGTTAATGGTGATAATTTAGAAGAAGTGCTTGCGCTCGATACCTCGGCATTGCTGGGCGTTTCAGATGACGGCTTGTATTTCACTAAAAAAGGCAATTTGCTGGCCGACAATCCCGAAACCATGGAAAGGCTATTCGCCAATTGCAAATCCATCATTGCCATCCATTCAGAAAAAGAGCAAATTGTAGAAGAAAACGAGCGCATTTACCGTGAAAAATATGGCGATGACGTGCCCTTTGCTTGTCACCCACTCATCAGAAGCGAACAGGCCTGTTACGAAGCCACGGAACGGGCCATTGGCTTGGCCAATAAACACCAAGCACGCCTACATATTTTGCATTTAACCACCGCCGCAGAAACCAAGTTGTTTAGAAACGATATCCCGCTGGCAGAAAAAAACATCACCACCGAGGTATCCATACATCATTTGTGGTTTAGCGACAAAGATTATGAGCGATTGGGCTGCTTAATCAAGTGGAATCCGGCCATCAAGACGGAAGCCGATAAAAAGGGACTCCTACAAGCTTTGCTCGATAACCGGATCGACCTCATCACCACCGACCACGCCCCGCACACCCTAGAAGAGAAACAAAAGCCCTATTTTCAGTCGATGTCGGGCGCGCCCCTCGTGCAACACTCGCTAAACATCATGCTCGAATTTTACAAACAAGGCTTGATTTCGCTACAGGTGATTGTTGAAAAAATGTGTCACAATCCCGCCATCCTCTACCGCATCAACAAGCGCGGCTTTGTGCGCCAAGGTTATGCAGCCGACTTGGTTTTGGTTGATTTAAATGCGCCGTGGACGGTTTCGGAAGACAATATCCTGTACAAATGTGGTTGGTCGCCTTTAACCGGCACCACCTTCCAAACAAAAGTAACACACACCTTTGTGAATGGTCATTTGGTGTATCAAAACGGTGCGTTTAATGAGCAGTACCGCGGTGAACAATTGCAGGTTGTGCGCTAGTTAAGAGAATATGTTCGAAAATCGGCATTTGCACTTAGCCGTTTCAGCACCTTTTTGAATGGTACATATTTGAAACATGACTTAAAGCACGCCTAGGCTCATTCAAAACTCCATACATTCGCCTTACAGTTGCCTGACTTTACCTATGCATCAACGTTCCTACTCCGCCCTTTACCGCATCCTGCATTGGTCAATTGCCATTTGTATGACCTTGCTGCTGCTAACCATCTTCCTACGCCTAACTTGGCTTGAAAAAAACAACGTAGCGGCCATCATTCAGGATTTCCTCGGTGAAAAAGGGGCCGCGTTGTCGCAAGATGATGCTATTCTCTTGGCCAAAAAAATCCGCAAGCCCATGTGGCAGTGGCACATTTACCTGGGCTATGCCCTCACCGGCTTGTACAGCTTGCGCATGCTGTTGCCTTTGTTTGGCAAGATGCCGTTTAGCAGTCCGTTTAACGCCCAACTCGACCGCCAAACCAAAATACAGTACGGCATTTACCTTGTTTTTTATATACTGGTGGCGGTTTCCCTGACCACTGGCCTGCTCATTGAATTTGGTCCAAAAGCCATCAAAGACCCCATGGAAGAAATCCATGAGCTATCGCTCTACTACCTCGTGGGCTATATGATTTTACACATTGGCGGCGTGCTGTTAGCCGATTTTACCAAATCGCCCGGCATTATTTCGCGCATTATCAGCGGGAAAAGCCAAAAGTAAGTTAGTCGAGTAACCCGATAACCGACCAGCAAAGGCGACGGCTGTTCGGAGAATGCCTTATTCTGGGCGATAGCTCACTTCTCCAAAGAAGTACAGCATCAGTACCCTGCTGTAGCGCATGCTCAAGGGGGACAGCAGCAAAAGTGGGGTAAAAATCATGACCATGTACACCCATATTTCAGGGTTGTTAAAGATGTAATTGGCCAATACGCCAAAAATTACCGAGATGGCCACACCAAAGGCATAGCTAAAGTACATCGCACCCCAGAAAAAGCCAGGCTCAATTTCAAACTTGAGGCCACAATGCGCACAAGTTTCGTTCATGGCCGTGGCCTTGGGGAGGTTTAAGGCTGGGTACTTAAACATGTATCCGGTGCGGCACTGCGGACAGCGGCACTCAGCTAAGGCTGTTTTGAGGGGGACTTTTGCCATCTTAACTTTTACGCTGGCGGTACACATACAGGGCACCCACCGAGCCTACCGCAATAAAGGGCATGGCCAACAAATACAAAATACCATTGTTAATGCCGTTGCCTACGCGGTTTTTACTGTCCTTGCGATTGGCCTCCAAAGAAGTCTTGCACATAGGGCACTGCGCCAAAGCCACATCCCCAATAACAGTCATACCAGCCACAACGGCCAACGTCAGCATCCACTTTTTCATATCAAAAAGTATAATAAGGCGAAATCATGAGGTACACAATCACGCCGGTGGTGGTTACATACAGCCAAATGGGCATCGCCCAACGGGTAAGCCGTTTATGCGCTTCTATTTGGCCTGTAAGTGCCCTGTAAAAACTCAACAACACCAAAGGCAAAACAGTTGCAGCGAGGATGATGTGCGTGATTAAAATAAATAAATAAATACCACGATTGGGATTATCGGCTGGAAAACGCGTTTCTACGCCGAAGGCATGAAAAATGATGTAACTCACCAAAAACAGGGCTGACAAGCCAAAGGCGGTAAAATTGAGGCGCTTGTGCCAAGCCGTTTGTTTGCGGGCAATCATGACCCAGCTGATGGCCAATAAAATGCTGCAAGTACCATTGATAATGGCATTTAACTTCGGCAAAAAGCGCACGAAACCAGGAATGGTTTCTTGCTTTGGCAGGTTAAACAAAATCACCACGGCCACAAACACGATGGCCGATACAATGTAAATGGTGCGAAGGGCAATTTTTTCTTTCATAATCACGAGTGTTCAGTCAAAGCCAAGCGGTTAAACTTTCTACCTTCTACCTCTGCGCTTGGGTTCGGTATTGGCGTATTCTACAATCAACGTACGAATGTCTTCCATCAAACGGTCGGTTTCCTTGCGCAAATTGGTTTGGTAAAAGCCCCGTACCCGCAGTTGCTTGTCTACCAAAACACTCAAATCGCGGATGTCCATTTCGGGATGCTGCGCTTTCCATTCGGGCATATACACAAAAAGAGCCTTTTCAAGCTCCGCAATCAACTTCAGCTGCTCGGCATCTTCAAAGGTTATGCGTTTGTGGTGCGGCTTGCTGTAAGTAGGCAGCAGACTGTCGGTCTTGGTATGGAAATTCAACAACCAAATCAGCGGATTGTTCTTAAAAACGTCCTCTACCCGGCTCAACTGCCGGTAACGCAAGCGATTGTTGGTGAGGTCACCCGTGCGAAAATAGCTCACCACCAATACCTTGTTAGGCTGGCGTTCTAACTGCTTTTCGAGGACCAGGAGGCGCGTATAGGCCGTATCGGCATACTTCTGATCTGCCGTTACAAAAAAAGCTTCCTTAGGTCCGTAGACAGGAAGCTTTTGATAGTTATTCTCTTGAATGTTGACATATACCAAGTAAATGATTACCGGTAGGCCGAGCATTAGGAAGAGTAATCCGAATTTTTTAAACATCTATTAGCGTACAATCGACCAATAATTGCTCTCGTTCATCAGTGCAGCAATAACTCCAATGATAAATACCAATGGCAACAAAATGCTGTAAATGAGATTGATTTTTTCGAATTTCAAGTGCATGAAATAGGCTACAATGTAAAACGCCTTCAAAATGGTAAGGGCGATGTACAAGAAGTTCTTGATGTCCTTCGACATAAAAGAAGAAGGAATGGCCAAGGCAATGATAAATTCAACTGCAGTGATGGCCGTGAGGACCCAAAACACCCGCATGATGTCTTTTTTCTGGAAAGATGCTGTTTCGTGTGACATTTCTAATGCTTTAAAACGATCAAATGAGGTAGAAGAAGGTAAATACGAAAACCCAAACCAAATCTACAAAGTGCCAGTAAAGGCCAACCTTCTCGATGGTTTCATAGGTACCGCGACGGTCAAATACCCCTGCCATGGTCATAAACAATACAATCACGTTGAGCAATACCCCGCTAAATACGTGGAAACCGTGGAAACCTGTGATGGTAAAAAACAAATTGGTGAAATTCACCATGCCCGGCGTACCGTCGGCATTTGCAAAAGGATTGCTCCCCCACCAAGCACCGTCGTGGTGCAAGTGCGTCCACTCCCAAGCCTGACAGCTTAAAAAAGCAATACCACCAATGATGGTCCAAATCATCCACTTCACTACTTCGTTTTTAGCACCGCGGTGACCAGCCTCCACAGCCAATACCATGGTAACCGAACTCGCAATGAGGATGAAGGTCATGATGCCCACAAACACCAACGGAAAGTGATTGCCATGTACAAACGGGATGGCCGCAAAAACATCATCTGGCACAGGCCAGCTCGGGGCACTGAAACGCAGTGCGGCATAGGCCAGCAAAAGCGCTGAAAAAGAGAACGCGTCGGACAATAAGAAAAACCACATCATGAGTTTTCCGTAGCTGGCGCCATAAGGCTCCGTGCCACCATCCCAGATGTGCTTCTTACCAGTAAGTGCAGTAGTAGATGCCATGGTTATTATTCAGGTGTTAATTAGTTCATTATCAGGAAAAACACATACAAATACACCCACAAAGCGCCAAGGAAATGCCAGAAGATTGAGGCCAACCGGATACCCATCATGCTTTTTGAATGAACTTTGTATTGGAATACGTTTGCAAATATAACTAACAAGACGATAATTGCGCTTACAATGTGTAAAGCATGCATGCCCGTAATGATGTACAAAAAGGAGCTGGAAGGATTGCCAACCAAGAACAACCCCATGTCAACCAATTGATTATAGGCGTTTAACTGCGCAAAAATGAAGGCAACACCCAATAAAATGGTGATGCTAATGGCTATTTTAACTTTTTCTAAATTATCACGGCGGGCCAAATGGACTGCCCACTGCATGCTCACGCTCGACAGCAGCACCACGATGGTGGACCATAAAAAGCCCGTAGGGAGCACAAATTCCAGCCAATTGCCATCGGCTCTGCGAACAATGTAACCCGAGGTAAAACCTGCAAAAATCATAAACACGCTTACCAGGAACGCCCACATGAGGAACTCCTTTGGATGAAGCTTTTGACGCTTCTTGACAGCACTAGGCTGTGGGACTGCTGCTTCCATATCTTTCTAAATTTTATCGAACAAATAAACCAGTTGTACTACTGGTAAGTAAACAAAGCTGGCGAACATCAGTTTGCGCGCCCAGCTACTTTCTCCGCTGCGGTACAGCTGAATGGCAGGCCATAAGAAGGCCAATCCGCTGATCAAACACACCGCAAACGCCCATCCACCGGCGAAGCCAAACCACCAAGGACTTAAACTCACGGGAATGAGACAAATGGTGTAAAACAAAATTTGAAAAGAAGTGCGTTTATCGGGCGCCGCAGCCGTAGGCAACAATCTAAATCCCGCCTTGTTGTAATCTTCATGCAGCAACCAAGCAATGGCCCAAAAATGCGGAAACTGCCAAATAAACTGCACCAAAAATAACAAGCCTGCTTCTAAATTGAGGTGTCCTTCAAAGGCTGCATAACCTATTAATATGGGCAAGGCACCAGGGAAGGCACCTACAAACACGGCAATTGGACTGATTTTTTTGAGCGGCGTGTAAACAAAGCCGTAGCTCAACAAGGCCATCAATCCCAACATAGCGCTGAGGGTGTTGGTGCTCATGCCAATGATTACCACCCCGCCAATACCAGTGGCGAGGGATACGATTACCGCTTCGAGCACGCTCATGCGGCCAGTAGCCACGGGCCGGTTGCTGGTGCGCTTCATCAATTGGTCGCTGTCGCGCTCAATAATTTGATTAATGCCATTCGATGCGCCGACAATCAAAAAGCCGCCGAGCAGCAACAGCGTAAACTGCATCCCATCCCATTCGCTACCTGCGGCAATCAAATAGCCCAAGGCCGAGCTGAACACCACCAGGGAGGCCAGGCGTACCTTTAAAAATTGCGCGTAGTCTTTTACCTTTTGCATGCTGAGGCTTCGGGGACGTGTAGTGAGGGTTGTGCTAGCGGTTGGCATCACACGGTTTTTAAAGTTGCTTGCCCTAAACCCCTACTTAATTGCAGCATCAAGGCAAACAATACAGCAAAAGCCATCGAGCTAAATACAATGTGCAGGGCTTGGGGTACAGCAGGCAAACCAAATTGGTTAAGCGCTACACCCGTAAAAACCTGCATACCGGTTAAAAGCAGTGCAAAAATACCATAGTTTTTTAAGCTTTTCGACTCAAAATCGCGCTGAAGCACATAAGTTAGGTAAACCACGCCCACGGTAACCACCATCCAAAAGCTTTTGTGGATGCTGTAGATGGTGCCTAGTCCTCGGAGCCATTCCCGCTTATCGTCGCCACCAATGCTATCACGTGCAGCATCGAGCAGTTCGCGGACTTGGGTGCCGAGAATAA
This sequence comes from Chitinophaga pinensis, assembly GCA_945874665.1. Taxonomy (GTDB): domain Bacteria; phylum Bacteroidota; class Bacteroidia; order UBA7662; family UBA7662; genus PNNG01. Next base: position 24,137 of record CAMCHJ010000013.1, read on the forward strand.
CCTGGACGAGCAGCAGTACCAGGACGACCACGGTTTGCCAGCGGGTTTTATACAACACAGGCAAGCTTTCGGCAAACGATACTTCCTTGCTGTACAAGCGCGCCGCAATTAACAAGCACACAATAAGCAAGGCAATAAGCAAGTGAATGGTAATGATGCCTTGGTGCAGGTGGGTAATCACCACAAAAGCACCTACGCCACCTTGCACGATTACGGCTACGAGTGCGGCCAGAGATAACCATACTACCCGTTTGTTCCTGCCGGCATAGGCGCGCCACGCAGTAATTAAACTGGCAATGATAAATAAGCCGGTTAGCACCCCCAACAACCGGTTGAGGTACTCGGTCCATGTTTTTACGGCGTTAAAAGTGGTATCAGCGTAGCCCCGCAAGGCATAGGTTTGCTGGTAATCGACAGGAAGCTGCGAAACATCGGTAGGCGGCACCCATTGGTCGAAACACTTAGGCCAGTCGGGACAGCCCATGCCCGCACCAGAGCTGCGCACAACACCACCGACTAAAATCAATAAAAAAACAACAGCGATCGTGATGGCGCTTACCAGAAGATAAACGCGCTCACGGCCGCTGTTGTGGCTGACCTTTTCTGTCATGCTCAAATTAGGCTTTTTTCAGGCCAAATAGATTCAAGAAACGGCTAAATAGTACTTTGTCAACTACAGTCTCTGCAGGTGCATCGGCATGCGCAGGGGCTGGCTTCGCTTTTGGCGAACGCAGCACTTCAGGCAACTCATCATCTTTTACGGTTTGTGGGATGAAGTCCTCAGGCGCACCCGGACGGCTGTAGTCATACGGCCAACGATGCACATGTGGAATATCGCCTGGCCAGTTACCGTGGATACGCTCCACTGGTGTTGTCCATTCGAGGGTATTCGAATTCCAAGGGTTCACTGGTGCGTCTTTGCCTTTGCGGATGCTGTAGAAGAAGTTCCAAATGAAGATCAACTGTGCAGCACTACCAAGGATGGCAGATACAGAGATAAAACGATTCAAATCCATCCACTCGCTCATGTATTCGAAGCCAGTGAAGTTGTAATAACGACGTGGTACGCCATCCAAGCCCATAAAGTGCATGGGGAAGAATACGAGGTACACCGCAGCAAACGTCAACCAAAAGTGTAGGTAACCCAATTTGGCGTTCATCATCTTACCAAACATTTTAGGATACCAGTGGTAAACACCTGCCAACATACCAAACATCGAAGCCGAACCCATAACCAAGTGGAAGTGGGCAACTACGAAATAGGTATCGTGCAAATTGATGTCAAGGGCAGCGTTACCCAACCAAATACCGGTTAAACCACCAGAGATGAAGAGCGACACGAGGCCGATGGCAAACAACATGGCTGGCGTAAACTTCAAATTACCTTTCCACAGCGTGGCTAAGTAGTTGAAGGTTTTTACGGCCGAAGGCACAGCAATTACCAAGGTCAAAATCATAAATACGTTGCCCAAGAAAGGGTTCATGCCGGTTACGAACATGTGGTGACCCCATACAATGAACGACAAGAACGAAATACCGAGCAACGAACCAATCATGGCACGGTAGCCGAAAATAGGCTTGCGTGCGTTGGTGGCAATAACCTCCGAGGTTATACCTAAGGCTGGCATCAATACGATGTATACTTCGGGGTGACCTAAGAACCAGAATAGGTGCTGGAACAAAATAGGTGAACCACCTTGACGGTTGAGGGCCTCACCTGCGATAAAGATATCGCTGAGGTAAAAACTAGTGCCAAAGCTGCGGTCAAAAATCAACAAGATTGCGGCGGCCAACAACACTGGGAACGACAACACTCCTAAGATGGAAGTGGTTAAGAAGGCCCAGATAGTTAAAGGCAAGCGGGTCATTTTCATGCCCACGGTACGCATGTTCAAAATGGTGGTGATGTAGTTCAACGAACCCATCAACGACGAAGCGATGAAGAGGGTCATGGATATCAACCAGAGCGTCATACCTAAACCAGACCCAGGAACGGCTTGCGGGAGGGCCGACAAAGGCGGGTAGATCGTCCAGCCAGCGGAAGCAGGACCACTCTCCACGAACAGCGAAACCAACATGATTACTGATGACAAGAAGAATATCCAGTAACTCAACATATTCATGAAAGGCGACGCCATGTCGCGGGCGCCAATCTGAAATGGAATCAAGAGGTTAGAGAAAGTACCACTTAAACCCGCGGTGAGCACGAAGAATACCATCAGGGTACCGTGCATGGTAACAAGGGCGAGGTAGAAATTCGGATCTAAACGGCCGCCTTTGCCCCAATCGCCGAGTAAACTCTCGAGCCAAGGAAAGGTTTGGTCGGGCCAACCCAACTGCAAACGAAACAACAAGGAGATGAGTGCAGCAATTACCGCCATGATCATACCCGTAATGAGGTACTGCTTGGCGATCATTTTGTGATCCATCGAAAAGATATACTTCGAAATGAAGCTTTCCTGATGATGATCCTGGTGGTGTTCGTGATTTTGCGACATATTTCTGAACCGTTAAAGCTTAATTTTTAATTGATAACTGCAGCCGTTTGTGTTTCGGCTTTGCGGAAGTAAGTACGTTGCTGTGCCAACCAAGCCTCATATTCGGCTTCAGTTACTACTACAAATTTCATACGCATATTAAAGTGAGCAGCACCACAAATTTTGTTACAAGCCAATTCGTAATTGAAATTGTAATTATTGGTGGTAACACGCATCTCGTCTGTGGTCATGGTTGGCGTGAACACAAATTGTGTTGGCATGCCTGGCACTACGTTCATTTGCACGCGGAAGTGTGGCAGGTAGGCCGAGTGAATTACGTCGCGAGCGCGCAGACGCAGGATTACTTGGCGATTTACGGGGAGATACACTTCTGGAACGAGCAAATCGTCTTGTGCGTTGGCATCGGCAGCATCAATACCCATGCTGTTGGTGGCGCTGATCATGCGGAAGTCGTGCGCGCCCAAAATCTTGTCAGCACCCGGGAAACGAGCCTGCCATCCGAACTGATAGGCAAACAACTCCAATTCCACTGGATTTTCTTCGATTTCACCTTGGGTGATTTCGCGCCACACCTTGGTGCCGTACAATACCAATACGGTAAGTACGATGGCGGGAATAACCGTCCAAAAGAACTCTAATTTGTGATTATCTGGATAGAAAAGCGCTTTTCTGCCATCTCCTTGATCGCGATACATAAAGGCGTATCCGAACAATAAAATATGCGTGGCAATAAACACCACGAAGGTAATCCAAAAGGTTATGGCCAACATGCTGTCGATGATGGCTCCATGCTCTGACGCAGCCACCGGCAAGGTGAACTTCATGTACTTCACGAACTGTAAGGCCACTAAAGCAAACCCTACCACCATAAATACAATGAAAAGAATGCCGTTGATGTTGTTCCAGTTGAACAAACGCACGCCTTTGAGCTTAAAGCGGGTTGAAATTACACGACCAGCGTATAAAAGCACCGCACCCAACATGATGAGTGCAAGAATGATGATGGGGCCGTTGCCAAATCCTGTATCTGCTTTCGCAGCACCACCGCCCGCAGCACCACCACCGTCGGCAGCTTTGGCAGCTACTACAGCTTCTTGCTCTTTTACGTAGGCCAGTACAGACTTAATTTCATCGTCGGTCCAGTCGTAGGCCGGCATCGCTACCTTGTTCCACTTATTGTACAGGTCAACCGCATATTGGTCGCCGCTGGCAATTACCGCCTGCGAATTGCGGATCCACTTAATCAACCAAGCTTCGTCTCGGCGCTCGAGGATACCACCAAGGGCGGGACCAACGAGGTCTTGATCGATGCGGTGACAAGCACCACAATTGTTGTTGTACAATTCAGCTCCTGTAGGCTGAGCGTTTGAAAACGTGGCACTTAGTGCAAGTAAGACCGTAAGCAGCACTTTAGGCAGCCACTTATCGACAGAAAAGTATTGAAACTTCATCGTATAGGTTATCAATTGTATTTTTCTATTGGTTGATGCCAGTAAACTTACACTTCGACTTTAACAACACGCCAAAAAGCGGATGGTTTTGTCTGAAGTGCAATAAATCCAACTAGCAAAACATCCGCAAATATAGAAAAATATTGACCTCGGGGTGACAGAAAAGCCAATTATGAAAAATTTATAACGGTTTTAAAGAGGGACTGGCGCGCGCCCTTATCACAAGGCCTTCTGGCAACCCATACTATTATTTACCAGGTATGCTTCGTGCAGTTTTTGGCGCTTCGATTGAATTTCGCCAAAGACAAATAGCTTATTTGTTCTAGCCTCAGCATCAACCCCTAAAGCACCTATTTTATTGCCATACGTATCGTTGTCGAAAATTCAGCAAAAAAGCGAAGCTCGGTTCATAAAAAGCTCCACCCTCCCGCTTTTTTTTGGAAGACCACTTGCAACTCAACTCCATTAATCGTAATATTACAATTAAATAAAAATCAATGCTAAACGAAGCCCAGAAAAAGCAAATCGTTCGTGAAAAATACAGCGAGATTGCCCTGCAAGATAAAGCACTCAACGCCTCCAGCTGCTGCGGTGCCAAACCCAAAATCAAGGTAAATATAGACGATTTGGCTGCTGGTGTTAATGCCTGTAATCCACAAAGCGGATGTTGCTAATTGCCCTTTCCTGCGCCTTTTTGCTGCTGCTGCAGCCGGTGCAAGCCCAAACCGCCGCTTCAACGGCAGCCAGCATTTCTATTTCCTCCAAAGCAAACACCTCCCCTATACTTTACCCTGCTATTCAGCAATATTTACAATCGGTGAGCACCGAATTCGACCAAATTTCGGCTGAGCGCAAAGAAGTGCTGGCTGAAATGGCAGCTTTTGTACGTGCCAAGAACCAACAAGGCGAAGCCGCCGAGCTCACCTTCATCTGCACCCACAACAGTCGCCGCAGTCACATGGCGCAGCTTTGGGCCGCTGCCGCCGTCGATTTTTACGGGAAGCAGCCGGGCATCCGCAGCTACTCGGGCGGCACCGAGGTCACGGCCTTCAATCCCCGCGCGGTAAAAGCCATGCGCGAAGCCGGCTTCGACATTTCAGCCGAGGGCAGTACAAACCCTACTTACACCGTTAAATGGACCGAAAACCAAATCGGAAGCGCTTGTTTTTCGAAGCACTACGCCCATCCAAGCAATCCACAGACCGGCTTTGGTGCGGTGATGACCTGCTCCGATGCCGATGAGGCTTGTCCGATTGTGTTCGGCGCCGAAGACCGCTTTTCGCTCCCCTACCGCGACCCCAAGGAGGCCGACAATACGCCGGAAGAAGCCGCGCGCTATATGGAGCGTTGCAGGCAAATTGCGCGGGAGCTGTTGTATATGGCAAGCCTGCTGTGAGACCGAAAGCCTTCGGCCGCCGCTATCGAAGCGCTCAGACACCGGAGAGCGGTCTCTACAGAAATCGCGAATCAAATCAAAATCTCCACCGTGACCGCCGTATTTTAAAACAAAAAAGCCCGTCCTTTCGAACGAGCTCTAATGATTATTTCTAGCAGCTATATAGATGAAATTCACTGCCAAAATCCGAAATCAGAAATCGCCCATCTGAAATCATAAATCAGAAATCGCCCATCTGAAATCATAAATCAAAAAAGCCCGTTCGTTTGAACGGGCTTTTTTGATTTTTATCCTTCCAATGCCGCAGCGCCACCCACAATCTCGGTAATCTCCGTGGTAATGGCAGCTTGCCGTGCTCGGTTGTATTGCAAACGCAAATCGCGTAGCAAATCGCCGGCATTTTCGGTGGCTTTGTCCATCGAGGTCATGCGCGCACCGTGCTCTGAAGCATTGGTGTCGAGCAGCGCCCGGTGAAATTCAATCTTCAAGAAAGCCGGAATCAAGTTTTCGATGATCTCCACCTTGCCGGGCTCTAACAGATAGTCGTGGCGCAAGGCCTTGGCTTCTGCAGGTGCCTCAATCGGCGCAATGGGCAACAACTGGTAGCTCTTGAAGAACTGCACCACTGGGTTTTTAAACTCGCTGTACACCACCTCGATTACATCGTACTGCTTGCCTAAGAAGGCAGCAATCAACTCTTCCGACACCTTCGAAGAATTCTCAAAGCTCAAGCTCTGGAACAAATGCTGGTGCCTATCGTCGATGCGATAGCCCGCCTTGCGGAAAAACTCAAAGCCTTTTTTGCCAATCGGAATGATGGTGAGCGTACCGTTGGCCTGCTGGGCTGCGTACTTCTCTTCCACCAATCTACGAGCGGTTTTGATGAGGTTGGAGTTAAAGCCACCGCAAAGTCCTTTGTCAGACGTCATGAGTACCACCGCCACGTTTTGGGCAGGCCGTACCTCCGACAGCGCCAAATCAATATCGCCTTCCATGCTGCTCTGCAGGTTGTCGATGATTTCTTTGAGCTTGGTGGTGTAAGGACGAATCTGGGTAATCGCGTTCTGGGCCCTCCGCAGCTTGCTCGCCGAAACCATTTTCATGGCTTTGGTGATCTGCTGGGTCGACATCACCGAACTGATCCGAATCCGTACTTCTTTTAAATTAGCCATATTTTTTAGGCTTTGAACTTAGACTTAAGGTCAGCGGCTACTTTCAATACCACGCCCGTCAACTCATCGTCGAACTTGCCGGCTTTGAATGCATCCAATACCTCTTTGTGACTGCCACGCATGACGTCGAGGAAATCTGCCTCAAACGCACGCACACGATCCAATGGCACATCCATCAAAGCACCTTTGGTACCGAGGTAAAGAATCGCAATCTGCTCTTCTACACGGAAAGGTGAATATTGTGGCTGCTTGAGGATTTCCACGTTGCGCGCTCCTTTGTCGAGGATGGATTTGGTCACCGGATCGAGGTCAGAACCGAACTTCGAGAAAGCCTCGAGTTCACGGTACTGGGCCTGGTCGAGCTTGAGGGTACCTGCCACCTTCTTCATCGACTTAATTTGGGCGTTACCACCTACACGCGATACCGAGATACCTACGTTGATAGCGGGACGCACACCTGAGTTGAAGAGGTTCGATTCCAAGAAGATCTGACCGTCGGTGATCGAAATCACGTTGGTCGGAATGTAAGCCGATACGTCACCCGCTTGGGTTTCGATGATTGGGAGGGCCGTTAACGAACCACCACCTTTCACCAGGCCCTTGAGCGACTCTGGCAAATCGTTCATATTGGCTACGATCTCGTCGTTGTAGTTCAACTTACACGCACGCTCTAACAAGCGGCTGTGCAGGTAGAATACGTCACCTGGGTAGGCTTCGCGGCCTGGAGGACGACGCAACAAGAGCGACACCTCACGGTAAGCCACGGCTTGCTTCGACAAGTCATCGTATACGATCAAAGCCGGACGGCCTGTATCGCGGAAGTACTCGCCAACAGCTGCACCCGACATCGGCGCAAAGAACTGCAAAGGCGCAGGGTCAGAGGCAAAGGCCGCAACAATAACGGTATAGGCCATGGCGCCCTTCTCTTCCAACACCTTTACAATGTTGGCAACAGTAGAGGCTTTCTGACCAACGGCCACATAAATACAATAAACTGGGTTACCAGCTTCGTAAAACTCTTTTTGGTTGAGGATGGTGTCGATCGCGATGGCGGTCTTACCGGTTTGACGGTCACCAATAATCAATTCGCGCTGTCCACGTCCAATTGGAATCATGGCGTCGATTGACTTGATACCTGTTTGCATCGGCTCGTGCACCGGCTGGCGGAACAATACGCCTGGGGCCTTGCGCTCAATCGGCATCTCGTATAAAGTGCCTTTGATTTCGCCTTTGCCGTCGATGGGCTGACCGAGGGTGTTTACCACGCGGCCCAACATGCCTTCACCTACTTTGATAGAGGCAATGAGACCAGTACGACGAGCGGTATCTCCTTCTTTGATGCCTTGCGCATCACCCAACATTACCGCACCCACATTATCTTCTTCAAGGTTCAACACCACTGCACGGGTGCCGCCTTCAAACTCGATCAATTCACCGGCCTGTACTTTGGTTAGTCCGTAAAGGCGGGCAATACCGTCACCTACCTGAAGTACGGTACCTACTTCTTCGAGCTCTGCTGCGGTTTTGTAGCCCGACAGCTGCTCTCTTAAAATGGCTGATATCTCATCCGGTTTAACTTGTGCCATTGCTTAATATTTTTGGATATAAGGATTATCTGAAAAAAGTTTCTTGAGTTCTTTGAGCTCGCGTGCTACAGTTGCTTCGTAGCGTTGGTCGCCCACGGTGAGTACAAAACCGGCAATCAAATCGGGATTAACGGCAGTTTCCATCAACACCTCTTTGTGTGTTTCGGAAGAAATGATCTTTAATATGTCGGCACGCAGGGTTTCGTCGATGGCACTGGCTGTTTCCAACTTGGCCTTAACGATGCCTTTATATTCGTTGTACTGACGCTCAAAGCTCACGGCCATGGCGGGTACTACGTCTTCGCGGCGTTTGCGAACCACCAAGCCTAAAAAGGCATTTGAAAGTGGGTCGCTACCCTCTTTGAAGAGGTTATTTAGGATTTTGATTTTAGCGTCGGCCTTTACCACGGGACTCTTAAACAGCGTTAAGAGCTCGCGATTGGCTTTGATTGCGCCCGCCAGGAACTTCATATCGGCATACACCCGCTCCAAATTGCCCTGGGTAATGGCCAATTGTAGCAAGGAAGCTGCGTAGCGGTGAGCGATGCGGTTGTCTGACATGCTGATTAGTTCAGTTTAACGTCTTCCAAATGCTTTTGTACGAAGGCTTGCTGCTCTGAAGGATTTTCAAAGCGCTTGCGAAGAATTTTTTCAGCCACCTCAATCGACAAATTGGCAACCAGGTTTTTAACCTCGGTAAGTGCCGCATTTTTTTCGTTTTCGATGCTGAGGCGCGCCGTTTCAATCATGCGCTTGGCTTCGCTATCAGCAATGTTTTTAGCATCGCTAATCATGTGCTCGCGCGTTTTTTTAGCGTCGGCAATGATGCGGTCCTTTTCGTTGCGGGCTTCAGCCAACAACTTTTCGTTTTCGGCAGCCAGATTTGAAATTTCTTTGCGTGCTTGTTCAGCAGCGTTTAGCGCCTCATTAATTTTCTCATCGCGTGCTTCTACAGCACCTAAGATGGGTTTCCAAGCAAATTTGCGCAAAAGCACCATCAGGAGCAGGAACGATACGCCCGTCCAAAATATTAAGCCGATTTCCGGTTTGATCAAATCCATATTGCTATTGTCGTTAAGATCGTTTGTGAATCATGATTTAAAATGCAGGCTGCCAGCCAACCGCTGGACGAGCCTACATTTTGTTTCGGTTGCTTAGGCTGTCAAAAGCGCTACTACAATTGCGAAGAGCGCAGCACCCTCGATAAGGGCAGCAGCGATAATCATTGCAGTTTGGATTTTAGCAGTAGCCTCGGGCTGACGTGCAATGGCTTCCATGGCTGAACCACCAATGCGGCCGATACCAATACCGGCACCTAAAACTGCAATACCTGCGCCAATTGCGGCAATACCTGTAATTGTCATGATTAAAAGATTAAAAGGTTAAAAAGAAATGATAATGATTAATGTGAATGTTTAGTTTCGTGCTCGTGGTGAGGCTCTTCCAAGGCTAAGCCAATGAAAAGGGCGCTCAACAAGGTGAACACATAGGCTTGTAGAGCTGCTACCAATAATTCCAAAACGCTCATGAATAGCACAAAGGCTACTGAAACGGGTGCAATGAGCACCGTTTTGAAAATGAATATTAATGATACCAAACTCAGGATAATAATATGACCCGCCGTGATATTCGCAAACAAACGAATGGTCAGCGCGAAAGGCTTTGAAATGACACCAATCAATTCTACCGGAATCATGATAGGATACAGCCACTTTGGAACGTGCGGCGTAAATATGTGGCTCCAGTAAGTCTTGGTTCCGCTCACATTGGTAATGATCATGGTAAAAGCTGCCAAAGTAAGGGTTACAGCGATGTTACCGGTAAAGTTGGCTCCAGCAGGCACCAATCCTAGTAAGTTATTGATCCAGATAAAGAAAAATACCGTTAGTAAGTACGGCATAAAGCGCTTGTAATGCTTTTCGCCAATATTGGGGATGGCAATTTCATCACGGACAAACAACACCAATGGCTCCATAAAACGGGCAATACCGGTAGGCGCGCCACCCTTATTTTTGGTGGATGAACGACCTGCAGCGGTGAAGATGAGCAGCAAAATCACAATCGACAGCATCATAGAGGCTGCGTTTTTGGTGATGGAGAAATCGAGCACCGAAGCACCTGAAGTTTCAACAATGTGGCCGTGGTCGAGCTTATAAGTGCGCTCGCCCTTTACTACCTCAGCATGGCCGTGGTCGAAGGCGCTCGACATAAATACGTCTAGGTTGCCATTGGTGAGCAAAATTATCGGGAGCGGAATGCTTACCGGGTGTAGCGTGCCATCTTCGTTGGTGAGATCAAACAAATGCCAGTCATGTGCGTCTGCAATGTGATGTAATATTACCTCACCAGGGTTAAACTCAGCTTCTTCACCAGCAGCGGCAGGCTCAGATGCTGCCAAAACCGGGGTTGATCCTGTGAAAGAAATTGAAAATACAGCGGCAAAAAGCAGTGCGCTGAGTGTGTTAAAACGGAAAAAGCTCGAAAATTGCATCAAAACGGCTATTTGTGTTCGTTTGAAAGTGGGCGCAAGATATTCAATAAACTCACAACTTCAAACACCAAAAAAGAACTATAAAAAACGAGTAAGGAACCAGCGAAAAGTGGACTGAATTTGCCCTGTACCAAATAGTACGTAAGCAGGAAAAAGAGGTACAAAATAAAGTGTGCCGAAAGGGCTGCCAAAAGGCCAAAGGTTGCGGCTTGCGGATCGTTGTCGAACTTCTTTACCACCACTTGTGCTACCGCATAACAGCCGATGTTGATGGCTAATGCTGAAATTAGTAATACCAGCCAATGATTGTGCAACCACGCTGGGGCTATTTGTTGCAAAATCACCGCCGCCGCCACAAAGATGCCCGCAAAGGCTAACATTCTGAGCGAAAAACGGATAATTGGCTGCATTGAGGGTTAAGAGTGGTGCAAAGATAGTGAAAAGACCGTAGAGGATTTCTGATTTCCGATTTCCGATTTCGGATTTGTCCAGTTCACCGGCCCCTGAGGCTCTCGAAGGTGTTCCCTGCGCTTCGACTGCTGCTGTCGCAGCGCTCAGCGACCGGTGCAGCGCAGCGAAATGAACAGTCGAAGGGCGTTCCCTGAGCTGTGTCGAAGGCGTTCCCTGAGCTGTGTCGAAGGCGTTCCCTGAGCTATGTCGAAGGCGTTCCCTGAGGCTCTCGAAGGCGTTCCCTGAGGCTCTCGAAGGGCGGTCTACCTAGAAATGGCCTTGTACATCTGATACATCCCCGCGCACACAAACACCAAACTCAGCACGGCGGTCCAAATGGGCTTTTCGTTGCCCTGCCAAGCATCGAGTTTGCCGCCCAGCCACACGCCGATGAAGATGAGCGCCAGCAGCTGGAAGGCCATGCCGCTGTAACGTACGTAATCGTTGGCGGGCTTAGGCACTGGCTTCGAGTAAGTCCTCGCGCTGCACACTCTTAAGCTTGTTAGTCATGGTGCAGTTGCCGCTAAAGGTTGCTCCTTCCTCGATCACAAGCTTGCCTACTTTGATATCGCCCTGAATTTGCGCCGTACTGCGGAGGGTGAGCGTATCGCTTACCACCATATCGCCCTTTACTTTGCCAGCCACATCGGCATGGGTACTTTGGATTTTGCCTTCAATTTTGCCACTGGCACCCATGGCCAAGCGGCCGGCGGTTACGATATCGCCTAGCAGTTGTCCATCTAACCGCACATCGCCCGTAGCCACCAAGCTGCCTTTAAGCTGTGTGCCCTCGTTAATGAGGTTGATGCCCTGCTTGCTGTTGTTTTCTTCGATGCGCTTTTGCTTTCCTAACATGGCTTAAAAATTAATGTACGCAGCGGGATCTAAAGAAATACCGTTGTACCAAAGTTGAAATTCAAACTGAACGGGGCGTGTGCCGCTCGCCACACCTCCGCTAATGCCAATCACCTCTCCTGCCCTTACGTAATCGCCTACATTTTTGAGGCTCTGGTTCATTTGCTTGTACCAACTGACCAAATTACTGGCATGCTGGATGCAAATTACGTGCTGCTCGCCAAAACTGAAGCCGTTGTAAATCACACTGCCATCGAGGGTGGCCTTGATGCCTTCTTCTCTGCTGAGTACCAAACCTACGCCATAAACTCGTTCGTCGGGTGCGTAACGCCGTACCAATTGCCCTTCTACCGGCCTAAAAAAGGTAACGCCTAAAAACCGGCGGTTGTCGGATTGTGCACCCAAACGCAGTTCTACGTTTTCACGCTCCATCTGCAAACGTAAAAGCGAGTCAAAGGGCGCGGCTATGTCCAAAATATCGGTACCGTAGCGCATGCCCACATCCGGGGTAGGAAACGAATCTGGCGTTTCAGTACCCGCTTCCCCGTTAATGACCTGCCGGATGTTGCCGAGCAGGGCGTCGCGCTGCCGTACCGAGGTTTCAAGCGAATCGACCGTCTGAAACAACGCTACCAAATCGCGGCGCATGCTTACGTCGGCATAACCGGGAATGTATTCGCGCAGGGGCGTAAAAACAATGAGGGAGCCAATGGCGCTGGCAAAAAGCACGATGGCAATGCTTAAAGCAATGAAGACTTTGAGCAAGGATAAACGCACGGAGGCTTTTTCCTCAAAGGTTTTATCATTGAGGACTACCAAGCGGTACTTATCGCGTAGTTTTTGTAGGATTTCTTTTGCGTTGGCCATCTAGAATGTCAAAAGTAATAATTGGTTTTGTAAAGCCTACCCAATTGCCGAATAAGAAATGTTTATTTCATTAATAATTTTAGAACCTGTTTTGCGTGATTTCAAGGAATAATTCCCCAACTAAGCCCGAAATAAAATATTTTTGCATCCTAGGAGTTATCATTCATTGAACATACCCCTCTTTTGAAGTTCAACACACGATTAGTTCTTTTTGCGATTGCCTTGCTGGGCCTGATGGGCTGCGGCCGAGATACGTCGTTTAAAAAATTCTACCACAATACCACTGCGCACTTCAACGGCTATTTTAACGCCCTTACCAAGTACGAAGAGGCGATGCAAGACATCCGCAACCAGCACAAGGACGAATTTATGGAGGTGATACCGGTGTATGTGTATGGGAGTCCTGCCGCCGCCGCCAACTTCTACCCCCAATTCGACGAGGTGATCAAGAAGTGTTCGAATGTGATCCAGAACCACGAAATCAGCAACTGGATTGACGACTGTTTTTTGCTTATCGGCAAGGCTTATTTTATGAAGCGGGAGTATTTTGAGGCCATCGAAAGCTTTCAATACGTATATACCCGCTGGAAAAGGGAGCCCATTGCTGATGAAGCGCTGCTGTGGTTGATTAGGGCTTACACAGCCAGCGGTCAGTATGCGAAAGCGCAGGGAGGCATCGACTTGATCATCAGCAATAAAAACTTCCCAACCAAATACAAAGGCGAATTGCAGGCCTTGCGGGCAGAGCTTTACCTCACCCAAAAACGCTACGATCAAGCTGTTGAGCCGCTTTTGCAGGTACAGAAGTATAAGTTTCCGCGCTACCAACAGGCGCGGTTTCACTTTATACTGGGACAAATTTACACCAAAACCAACCCGCGTTTGGCCGGCGCCGAGTACCGTGCGAGTCTCAAGCGCAAGCCCTATTACGAAATGCAGTTTCAGGCGCGGATGAATTTAGCGCGCTTGTATGACGGCAAAAATGTAACAGCCAAGCAGGCTAAAAAGCAGTTGAACAGACTGTTGAGAGACGAAAAAAACAAGGAATATTTCGATGAGATTTATTACGAACTGGCCATGTTGGCGTTTAAAGACCGTGACGCCGCGTTGGGCATTGGTTATTTAAAGGCATCGACCGCAAACAGCACCAAAAACACCCGGCAAAAAGCGAAGTCATACCTCGCTTTAGCCGAGTTGTATTTTAAGCAGGCGGAGTACGTAACCTCGCAGGCCTATTACGACAGCACCTATACGGTAATTGAGAAGGAACACCCGAAATACAAGGAAGTACAGGGTAAAAAGGACTATTTAGGGGAGCTGGTAAAGAACTTGGATGTCATTACGGAGCAAGACAGTCTGTTAAAGCTCGCCGCCCTGCCCGAAAGTCAGCTCCATAAAATCATCGACAAAGCGATCAAAGAAGAGCGGCGCAAAAAAGACCAAGAGCGTTTTGAGAAGGAAAACGCCAATAACAACCCCTCGATGGCTCCTGGACAGAGTCCTGGCACCAACCGCGGTGGCGGTGGTCCTGGTGGCAGCGAGTGGTATTTCTACAACCAGCAAGTGGCGGGCCTTGGCTACAGTCAATTTTTGCAGCAATGGGGCAACCGCGAGCTCAGCGACAATTGGCGGCGGAGTAAAAAAGAAAAAGCTTTAGCTGAAGGAAGTTCAGGCAGCGATGGCGGTGACGGTAGCAATATCGATTCAGACGAAAGTTTCGACCCAACCGATCCACGTGGCAAATACCTTGCACGCATTCCCCGTACCGAAGAAAACAAGCAAAAGTCGAAAGTGCTCATCCAGCAAGCTTTGTTTAACCTGGGGGCCATCTACCGTGAAAAACTCGACGATTATGGCAAATCGATTGGCTATTACGAGCAGCTGTTGAAGTCGTACCCCGGCTACGAAAAAGAAGATGAAGCCCTGTACCGTTTGGGATTGGTGCATGAATTGGTGAACGCCGCTGATAAAAAAACGCAGGTGCACAACCGCCTTACTACCGAGTATCCGGAGTCGAATTTCAGCAAACTACTGCTGAATCCTGCTTCGTTAAACGACTCTACAAGCAGCGGCATCGACAACCAAGCCTGCGAAAAGCTGTACAACACCACCTATGCCGCCTACCAAATGGGCGACGTGGTGAAGGTAGTTGCCCAAACACAAGAGGCCATTGCCAAATACCCTGACCACGCCTTGATGCCAAATTTTGAGTTCATGGCAGCCATGTGCAAAGGAAAAGCAGCTGATACCACTGCCATGGTTTCGGCTTTAACCGCCTTAATCGCACGCTATCCTCAGCATGAAATCAGCAAATTGGCGCAGGAATTGGTGGACATGATGGACCCTCGCACACGCGACGAGCTTTTGGGAAAGGCAGATAAAGAGATCTTCCAGAAAAAACCAGAAGATGCCCATTATTACATATTGGCCATGGAGCTGCGTGTATTCAATCAAAATAAAGAAATTCAGCTGAAGCTGGCCAACTTCAACGACAGCAACTTCAAAAACAACAGAATGCGCATCACTACCATGCTTTACGGCAAGGAATACCAGCTTTTAGTGGTGCGTGAGTTACCGAATGAGCGCAAGGCTGTTGAATATTTGGCTGTTGCACAAGCCAATAAGGATTTATTAACGGGCTTACCTGAAGGAAAATACCTTAGTTTTATAGCGGCAAAAGACAATTTCAACGATCTTTACAAAAACAACCAGCTCCGTGAGTACATGTTGTTTTTTGACAAAAACTACGCAAACACCAAGAAATAAGCTGCATGGTTACCACACCAAAAACACCCGAAAAGAAGTACATCCAGATACTTTGGTCGCTGTTTGCCTTCGCAATCATCAGCGCCACCAGCTTTTTTTTCGCCATCAGTGCTGGCGTTTTTGGGGAGTTACCCACCTTTGAGGACCTCGAAAACCCCAAAAGCTCGCTCGCTACCGAGATTATTGCCACTGACGGTGTGGTTTTAGGTAAATATTACATCCAAAACCGGTCCTTCACCAAATACGAGGAGCTTTCGCCTTACCTCATCGATGCCTTAATTGCTACTGAAGATGTGCGCTTTAAAGAACATGCGGGTATTGACCCACGTGGCTTGATGCGTGCCATCTTGTTTCTAGGAAAAAAGGGCGGTGCCAGCACCATCACGCAGCAGTTAGCTTTAAACTTATTCAGCGGTCAGCGGGCCACCTCCAAGCCAGAGCGCATCATGCAAAAGTTCAAGGAGTGGGTGATTAGTATTCAGCTCGAGAGCCGTTATACCAAACCTGAAATATTAGCCATGTACCTCAATACGGTCGATTTTGGCTACAATAGCTTTGGCATTAAATCGGCCTCGCGCACCTATTTCAACAAAGACGTCAGCAAGCTCAACATCCAAGAATCGGCCATGTTGGTCGGCATTTTAAAAGGCATTACCCTCTATTCGCCGGTGCGCAATCCGGAAAACGCCCTTAATCGCCGCAACACCGTTATCAACCAAATGGTGAAGTACGATTACTTGAGCGAAACGGCGGGCGACAGCGTAAAAGCCATTCCTATAAAGCTCAACTTACGCCCGCAGTCGCACTCGGCTGGCCTGGCTACCTATTTCCGCGAGTACTTGCGCATGGAGCTTAACAAGTGGATAGCAGACAACCCAAAGCCCGACGGCAGCAAGTACAGTTTGTACAAAGACGGACTGCGTGTATTCACCACCATCGATTCGCGCATGCAAGAACATGCCGAGGCAGCGGTAAAAGTGCATATGAAAGACCTTCAAGCCACCTTTTTCAAACATTGGAACGGCAAGGAACCTTGGGGAGAGCACAAAGAAATTTTGATTTCAGGCATGAAACGCAGCGATCGCTACCGGGCGTTGAAGGCAGATGGCTACAATGAAGCAGAGATTTTAGCGGTGTTTAACACGCCCATGGACCTCCGCGTATTTAGCTGGGATGGCTGGATTGACACCTTGATCAGTCCCATGGACTCCATCAAATACGCCAAGCAGTTTTTGCACACTGGTTTTATGGCCATGGAGCCAGGCACAGGGCATGTAAAGGCTTGGGTAGGCGGTATTGACATCGACTTTGCGCAATATGACCACGTGAACACTTCGGCCAAGCGGCAAGCAGGCTCTACCTTTAAACCGCTGGTGTACACGCTGGCTATCGATAACGGCTTTGATCCTTGCCAAAAAATACCCAACCAGCCCGTTACCTTCGAGCAATTCCAAAACTGGACGCCCAAAAACTACGATGGCAAAAACGGCGGGTCTTTGAATATGTTCCAAGGATTGGCCTCCTCCATCAACAACATTGTGGCCTATTTAATGAAGCAGGTTGGACCTGAATCTGTGATTGAACTGAGTAGAAACATGGGCATTACCAGCGACATGGAGCCTTGGCCTAGTTTATGTTTGGGTGCTTTTGACATGAGTGTATACGAAATGGTAGGCGCTTATGCTACGTATGCCAACAAAGGTGTATGGACGGAACCTGTGTATATTACCCGCATTGAAGATAAAAACGGCAATATTTTAGCCGAATTTTTTCCTGAAACCAAAGAAGCCTTGAGCGAAGAAACCGCCTACGCCATGGTAAAATTATTGCAAGGGGTAATTGATAAAGGCACGGGCCGCCGTATTCGGTTCCGCTACGGACTCACCAATGAGGTAGGTGGTAAAACAGGCACCACACAAAACAACTCAGATGGCTGGTTCATCGGCATTACGCCTGAGTTGGCGGCCGGTGCGTGGGTAGGCGCTGATGACCGTGCAGTTCGCTTCCGGACTACCGCCTTAGGTGGTGGTGCCAATTCAGCCTTACCCATTTGGGGGGAGTTTTTTAAGCGCATATATGCCGATCCACGCCTGAAAATGAAGCCTCAACCTTTTCAAGCACCCGAAAACATGAGCATCCGAATCGATTGCGGCGGCAGTAAGCCAGCAGCTACGGCTCCGGTCAGCACAGCCAAGAAGTTGTAAACCTTCATTTCGCACGAACAAAGCCCCCTCCATCGATAAACACCAGCAGCACGAGGTTGCTGTTTTTACACAGGCCCAATATGATTGTGGTTACAAATACGCCCGCGACGAGAATGCTTAGCAAAGGGCTCTTTACCTTTGCTGTCTATCAAATATTGCAGCCAGCAACCGCTGGGTTTGCCAGGCCATTGACTTCTTTGTACTCCGCTATTAGGAGTACATCCCTGTAGGTGCAATCTGCACTTCACCCCCGCCTATACCATAGGTGAGCATGAAGTAATGTTACAACCCGCTTGTATTCATCAAACAAAGACGTGTTAATAAGTGAAGTGGCAGGGTTCTATTATCCAAAGAAATGTAGCTAATTGCACCGCCGAACGCTACTGCTTTTTGGTTGCCCTGATCATAAAAAAAGGGCTGCCTTGAATAGACAGCCCTTTTTTATTTTTGATATTACGTTTAGCGACGAACCACTACTTGTCCGTACTGCACCTTGCTATCCATCACAAAGCGGTAGTTGTACACGCCAGCAGCATAGCTGCCGGTTTTTACTTCGTGCATCGCGCCCGTGCTCAGATCAATTGGCGTGCTGTACACCAAACGGCCGAGGTTATCGCGAAGCTCCAACGTACCTACACCCTGCTGGGCACCAAAGTCGAAGTTCACCAACTGATCGGCAGGTACGGGGTACACCTTGCTCACCAAATTGTTTACCTCTTCTACATTTACGTTGAGGAAGGTAGCGCAACTGGTGTCGTTAGCCAAGTTTACGTCTGTAGACAAACCTTTGGTGTAGGCACATAGGTTCACCGTTCCACCACTTGTTGGCGTCCATGACTGCGTAAAGGTATGATGGATAGTATCCCCTGCCGGCACTGTACGTGCAATGGCGTTAGCATTCAACTCCGTGCCGTTTACCGCGAAAGCTACGTCAAAACCAGTAGCTGGTGAGTTACCGAAGTTTTCAATTACCACCGTAACTGTATAGGCCTGGTTCAAAGCAGAAACTGCATTCGGCGTCAAAATAGCACTGATACCAATGTCGTCGATGATATTTGGCGTTACAAATACCGTAACCGTATCGGTTTTGGTACAGATAGAATCGGTTAAAGTAGCCACATAGGTAGTAGTTACGATTGGAGTAGCCAACAAGGTATCCGCACTGGCCAGCACTGTAGTTGAGCCCAACTCAGTCCAAGTAACACTAGCGTTCGACTTATAACCTACTGAGCCATTGAACATACGTGGGTGAAAAGTAGGATTTGGTGCTGAACCGCCATAGCCCACGTTAGGGCCTGTGTAGATTACAATGTTGCCATCTGTAAAGGTGTCAACAAGGGCGGTGGTGTGGCTGGTGTAACCCTGACTGCCCCCCGACATCACCTGTACGAAAAAGCCATGGGAAGCGCCTGCTGGTATGGTCAAATTTCCGGGAATGGCAACTGCACTCCCCAGCATAGCTCCCGTAAATCCTGTATTCAAACAAGTAGTTGGACCAGCAGTAACAATGCGTGTCCAAACAGGACCAGCATTGATAGTCGGTGCACCATTAACTGGACTGGTTGAATGCCAAACATCTACTGTAGCTGCGGTTCCAATGGTGCCGTAAATAGGCACATAAATGGAATCTAAAACAACCCCACTAATGGCCCTCACGTTGAACGACACACCCGCAGAACCATTGCCACCTGTACGACTGGCTTCCACCACATTGGTGCCAGCAAAACCAACAACTGTGGCTACCAAGGTCGCGGTATCCCCAGCATTAATTGTCGTATCGTTGCCCGCATTTACAGCCAAATAATCATCCGCATACAAACCTAAAGCCTGTACTGGAGTAAAATTACCATTGGTATCACGAGCCACTACCGAAACCTCGTAGCGTTGGTTTGGCAATGACGACGCCGGAATCGTAGCCGTGTAGGTGCCGCTTGCTGAGGTGCCAGCGGAACGAGCCATCAAAATAAGTGGCTGTTGCACGGTGGCTACGGTATAGCTTATAAACACACTATCAACCCCTACGCCACCTGCATTGTCTCTCACAAAGGCTGTTACAGTACGCGGCGTAACCACACACTGTGATGCATTTGGCGTTATGGTAGCAGAATCGATGGTTGGCGGAAAGGCATCTGGAAGCACCACACCGTTAAACTCATACGCGCCCATATCTGGCGCAATACCTGTGCCAGCCGGACGGTTGGTATTGTTAAAATCGGTGTTCGGCGTACCTAAGGCAGCAATGACCACCGCGCCCGACTCTATACCTGTTACCGTTGAAGCCAGGACGGTTAAAACGGTATCTGACACAAATGGCGCTGGACTTTTGCCGGTTGGAGGCACCGACAAAATGTCGTTCGTGGCTGTACCGCCTGATGTAAAGCCTTTCCAGGCCAATACATCATCGTACAATGGACTAGTAGTAGCTGTACCCACACGACCCACGGCATGATCAACCGTATTGGCTACATGGTAAGCGTTATTATTGATGTCGAGGTTGGTGGGGCCGTAGCTCGTTGGCAACCAAATGGCGTTAAAGGCACGGGTACCCGTAGCCACCGAAGTCATGGTATTGCTAAATACATTGTTCTTGATTTCAATGCCGGTAACCACCGTACTTGAAATTACCAAAGCAGCGGAAGCAGCACCCGTTGTGTTAGCATTGGTGTAGTTGCCATATATATGAACGGTGTTGTACCATACTTTGTGACCGCTGCCACTTCCCAAACGGATGCCAAAAGCGTTGGTAGTTTGTGAAATAGCTGAACCATTTTGGGTACGAATACCACGAATAACATTGTTATCGATAATAAACCCATTACCACTAACAACAAAAATACCATGGGCACCACTGGTTCCTGGCGTGTTAATTTCGTAAATCAAATTTCGAGTGGTTCGAACATTGCTCGATCCTGTGCCGCCTAATTCAATACCAGAGCGTGTAACAGAACTTATGCCTGTAATGTTAAACACTTCGTTTCCACTAATCTGCGAATTCAATAAATTTTGCGCATCAATACCCCTGAAATTTACGGTTGTAGCAGCGTTGGCAGCGCCAATGCGATTGTTAGCGATCAACGAATTGACCGCCGGAGATCCTATTGAACCTCTCAAATAAATGCCAAAATAGGCATTAGTCACCTCATTGTTTAATATACGTACCGCATACATACCATCGCCGGTAGTTGTCGTAGAGACAGTAGCACCTGCCACATGAATACCAAAGGTACTGGTTACTGTATTCGACCCTCCTACAATCCTAACACCTTGAATAATCACTGAGTCGAGCGGTGCTGCCAGCGTACTTCTGAGATTGAAAACGCAACTGTTAGCAGCAACCGATGTGTTAGTAACTCGCATAACACGCGCACCTGAGGGCGATGAACCATTCCATTCAAAATTCTTCACCCCATTCAAAATCACCAAAGCACTGTTCGAATTCCCTGTCACGTCTACATTGGTTCGTGTACTATCCACTACAAACTTCACCAAGTTAGTGCGACTGCTGCCATTGATTTGGCTGATAGTAATAGGAAATGTCTCTGCAGTACTGTACAGTGAGTCGATGAGGGTAAAAGTAACCGGACCAGTCACTAAACCTGCCGTCAAAAAATTGGTAGCAGCAGTGATGGTTGGAAAATCGGCAGGCCCGCTTATACCCACCCTATAATTACCATTTACTACTGGCAAAATCTGATACCTATGCGGAGCCAGCGGAGCCACAGCATTCGATAGGTATAATCCTTCTCCGCCCAAAGGTGCGGTGGTTACCGTATTGGTAGCATTCAACACAGCGATGTAATACTGTATGGTATCCATTTGCTGCACACCACCAAGCGCCGCATAATTAATCAAAAAGGTATAGTTTGTACCAGATATGCTAGGAATGGTATCTAATTGCCAAACGGTTTGTGAGGCCTTTTTGTAAAACATACGGGCTGAGCCTGACGTTAGGGTACTTACACTATCTGTAATACTCGCAACGACAGAACGACTTGGTCCAAGCAAAGTATCCGACAATAAAGTCGGATTTATTTGAGAAAAAATCCTTCCAACGAACTCATAGGCACCAATATCTGGGGTGGTTGCACTTCTTGCTTGTCCCGCAAAGTCAGTCAACACATAACTTACTGGCGTACCTAAATTGTCAAATGCCGTACTAGTAGGTACCAGTAAAGTGGCGTTAGTGAACACTGGGTTTATGGAAACCGAATTCGCATCCTTACCAGTTGCTGTTTGCCAGGCACTCACTGTAGCATAATCTGTGGCTGGTGTATTTACCCTAAACATAGCCGGCGGTGTACTACCTCCAATTCGGAAGTTATTATTGGAACTACTCAAACTGTCTAACTGCTCCAATAAGGTAAAACGCACCAGCCTAAAAGCTGCGGGTAACTCCCCCACAATTGGCTTGACCTCAAAATGATTATTTCTAACATTCATAAAAGCAAATGCTGGAGCAGTAGCCGAACCACCAGATACATACAAGGCCGCTTGAATGGTTGATGTAGAAGTTGTATTCAATTCATAATAAACCGTGTTGTTCACAATCTCTAATGCATCGCGTGGATTAGGCGGAGTTGCATTCACTACTTGCGAACCTGTTATGTGAATAGGGTTCAAAGCAAGCGTTGTTGTAGCCGACAGACTCGCCGCTTGCCTGCCGTTGATGACGTTGTTATAAATACGGTTAGTATTTAACTGTACCGAAGTGGTATCCGCATTTAAATTACTCAACAAAATAGCGTAGCCGCTCATGTCTCCCTCAATCAAATTATCATTTAACTGTAATGAATAGGCATTAGCCACCCAAATGCCCGAACCAAGGGTGGATGTTCCTATAAAGTTGGAGATATCGTTATTACTGATAATTGGATTAAGTTGGTTGAGCGCGTAAATGGCTCTGTAAACGTAATTTGTAAAGGTGTTGGCCACCACTTGGTTTAAATCTACAAAAGGATTACTATTGGCGCCATTTAAAAACACACCATAATAAAAGCCAGTAAAGCTATTATTGATAATGAGCCCTCCCCTGCCATTGTACAATACGCCAATATTAAAAGTGGAGTTTGCCACAGTTAAATCTTCAAACCTACATCCAATCACATCACCTCCGGAGTTATTTCCGTAAGAGAGTATGCCCGCTTGCGTTGTAACGGCAATGGTGCGCCGAAAAGTTAAATTCTGAAAAGAAACGCGGGCCGTATGCGCAATATTAAAATTGATGCGATTTCCTACAGTAGTAGTATCTTGAATCAAAATTACATCTGAAGCCAAACCTGTTGCACTGTTGAATGTAATCGTGCTGCTTGGTGAAGCACCCGGTAAATTGGGGATATTATAAGAACCAATGTAAGTGCCAGGATTAATATTGAATGTCACCGGACCACCGATACCGCCACAAGTCATGATGTTTACTGCGTCAGTGATGGTGGCAAAGTTGGCAGCAGGACCACCTATGGTGTAAGTGCCACCAGGTAAAGCAATACAAAAAGAACTATTGAGCGTATCATTGGTAGCATTCAGATCTTGACCTAATCCATTGGCATTGGTCACCCATACTTTAAGGTTAAAAGTTTGGGTAGTTGGCACAGTGATTGGCAATGCAAAAGTATGCTGAGCTATAACAAAACCACTCAAATTACCGCTCCAAGTCTCAATCACAGGTGGATTATTGTCGAGTTGATACCCTACTGTAGCAGAAACCAAGTTGTTACTACCCCGGTTTTGTACATTGATGGTTACCTGGGTGCTTAAACCCGGCGAAAGGGGTGCAGCTGGGGAAATTACCGCCTGAGCTGCAGCATCTAAGCCCAATAAGGGCGCAATTGAAATACCTAAATCACTTAAAATCGAAGAAGCACTACCTGTTGTTGCTCCGTTAGTAGTAGAAGTTAGTCGCTGGTGATTAGGAGCAGAACCGACGGTGAAAGTCGCAGACTGAAAGCCTGTACTACTTGTTCTATTGTCCATTTCAACGTCTACCACCAAAGTAAGGGCAGGGTCATAAGGAAAAGGCGTAGCTAATGGGATATAATACCATGCGCCTGCTGGTGCTGTTTGGTTAATCGTATAACTTGGATCAGAAAGCACGGTTGTAAGTTGCGATGGGGTATAAAAATCTAACCCACCAGCACCAGGAAAAACCGGGCTTGCGAATTGTCCTAACCTAATTTGTAAGTTAGAATAAGTACCCGGACCAGCACTACTTCCCGAGGCTGAATTGTTATTCCTAAACCAGAGGGTATCAATTAAACCTCCAGGAACGGCGCCCAAATCGCCAGGCTTGTATAAAAACTGCGTCTTTTTATTCGATGTACTGTTAAAAGGAAAAGCATTGCTGCCCGTTGAAACCGCAGTGTTGGTTGAATATGGCGGGGTTTGGGCCAATAAAGTGTTGGGCAGCGCCATGACCATAACTGCCAAAAGCAGATGAAAGAAAGGGTAAATGTGTTTCATACGGAGGTTTTAAAGGACAAACAAGATATTGATTTTTCTGAATAACGCGTCTACGTGTAGGTGATATTTGAATTTCCCTTACTCCATAAAAAGAAAAAGCCCCTCTGCATGCACAGAGGGGCTTTTTAGGGTGTTTTATTTTCGGCTTTAGCGACGAACCACTACTTGTCCGTACTGCACCTTGCTATCCATCACAAAGCGGTAGTTGTAAACGCCAGCAGCATAGCTGCCCGTTTTTACTTCGTGCATCGAGCCCGTACTCAGGTCAATCGGCGTGCTGTACACCAAACGGCCCAGGTTATCGCGGAGCTCCAACATGCCTGTACCCTGCTGGGCACCAAAGTCGAAGGTCACCAACTGATCGGCAGGTACGGGGTACATCTTGCTCACCAAGTCGTTCACCTCTTTTACATTTACCCCGCCGAAATTAGCGCAACTGGTATCGTTGGCCAAGTTTACATCTGAAGCCAAACCTTTGGTGTAGGCACACAGTTCAACGGAGCCCCCTACAGTTGGGGTCCACGACAGTGGGAAGGTGTGATGGATGGTATCACCTGCAGCTACTGTGCGCGCAATTGGAGTGGCATTGAGCTCAGCGCCGTTTACTGCGAAAGCCACGTCAAAACCAGTTGCCGGTGAGTTACCAAAGTTTTCAATTACCACTGTAACTGTATAAGGCGCGTTCAACGCCGGCACAGTCGTTGGCGACAAAATAGCGCTAACGCCAATGTCGTCGATGATGTTTGGCGTAACAAATACCGTAACCGTATCGGTTTTAGTACAAACAGAATCGGTAGCCGTTAATAAATAATTGGTAGTTACTACTGGTGCTACGATTAATGTATCTGAAGTACCCAAAACCGTGGTGCTGCCTTGTGCAGTCCAACTAAAGGTAACTGGTGAGCCATAATACACACGCCCAACCCACAAACGTGGTGAACAACAAGCTGCCCAGATTGTACATAAGCCTTCTCCATTGGTTATTGAGAGCTCGCTGTTAGACAAATTGGTCGTGCCTGTTGCATAACGTGAATGGTATTGCAAATACACGCCCACTACCGTTCCCGCAGGCACCGTAAATCCATTGATAGCCAAATTAAATGGCGTGGTATTGTTTGTTGGATTGATGGTGTAGGCCCCTTCTTGGGTCCATAATGCCTGATTACCTTGTGCGCCTGCAACACCTCCCGTTTTGTAAAAAACAGTCACCGTTTGGCTACCTATATTATTTGGCAGTAAATCAAAGCCACTGATAAACAAGCTGCCACTTACGGCCGTCATGTCGAACATAAAGCCGCCAGCACAATTGGTTGCTGCCGCCAAAGTGGGGTCACCTAAGAAGCCAGCCTGTCCAAAAACACTCGAAGCAACCAGCGTAGCCGTATCACCTGCATTAATTGTGGTGTCGTTACCGGCCGATATAATGATGTAGTCGTCTTTGAACGAACCGATCAATACCGGTGGTGCGAAATTGGCAAGTGAATCGCGGCCAGATACCGTCGCCCTTACTGTTTGTCCTGCTGCTGTAGCCGATGGTAATGTACCTGTGTAAGTACCACTTGCCGCTGTGCCTGCAGTGCGGGTTAGCAAAATACGAGGCTGGGCAACGTTATTGATACTCCAATTCAGAAATACAGAATCTATTCCCACGCCTCCTGCATTATCTCTTGCAAAGACCGTAACGGCACGTGCTGTTAAAGCGCACTGATCTGCTCTTGGCGTGATCCTCACCGAATCAATGGATGGCGGGAAGGCATCAGGAAGTACCACTCCTGCAAACTCATACGCACCCATATCAGGAGCGATGCCGGTACCAGCAGGACGGTTGATATTGTTAAAATCGGTGTTTGGTGTGCCTAAGGTAGTAATCACCACTGCACCCGACTCCATACCCGTTACCGTTGTGGCTGGGATGGTTAATACGGTATCTGAGACAAAAGGCGCTGGACTTTTGCCAGTTGGCGGCACCGACAGAATGTCGTTCGTGGCCACACCAACTGACGTAAAGCCTTTCCAAGCCAATACATCGTCGTATAATGGACTAGTAGTAGCTGTACCCACACGACCCACGGCATGATCAACCGTATTGGCCACATGATACGCATTGTTGTTAATATCGAGGCTGGATGCCACGTAGTTGGTTGGCAACCAAATAGCGTTAAAGGCACGGGTACCTGTAGCTATGGAGGTCATGGTGTTGCTAAACACATTGTTCTTGATTTCGATACCAGTAACCACCGTGCTCGAAATCACTAAAGCAGCTGATGCAGCGCCCGTGGTGTTTGCATTGGCGTAGTCGCCGTACATATGCACCGTATTGTACCAAACTTTGTGGCCTGTGCCGCTGCCCAAACGAATACCAAAGGCATTGCTCAATTGCGATACCGCGGAGCCGTTTTGACTGCGGATGCCACGAATTACGTTATTGTCGATAATAAATCCATTACCACTGATCACATAAATACCATTGGCACCATTGGTAGCTGGCGTAAATACATCATAAACCAGGTTGCGCGTTGTACGCACATTCACAGAACCTGTGCCACCCAACTCAATACCCGAACGGGTAATGGAGGTGGTACCTGTGATGTTCCTGATTTCGTTACCACGAATTTCAGAATTGGACAGGTTTTGAACATCAATACCTCTCAAATTCACAGTGGTAGCTGCATTGGCCGTACCAATGAGGTTGTTGGCAATCAAAGTGTTTACAGCTGGATTGGCAGTGGTACCACGCACATAAATACCAAAGTAAGCATTGCTCACCTCATTATTCAACAAACGTACCGCATACATACCATCGCCTGTAGTTGCTGTAGAAACAGTAGCACCAGCCGCATGTATGCCGAAGGTGCTCGTTACTGTATTTGAACCACCCACAATTCGGATGCCCTGGATGGTTACCGAATCAATTGGCGCCGCCAAGGTACTTCTCAGGTTGAATACACTGCTGTTGGCAGCTACTGAAGCGTTAGTAACCCGCAAAGCGCGTGCACCCGCTGGCGTTAATCCATTCCATTCAAAATTCTTCACCCCATTCAAAATCACCATCGCCGTATTCGACAATCCACTTACCACCACATTTGTAAGCGCACTGTCAACGGTGAACCTCACATAATTAGCACGACTCGAGCCACTCAAAGCATTGATGGTAATCGGAAAGCTCTCAGCCGTGTTATAGGCCGTATCAATCAAAATAAAATTAACCGGCCCCGTTACCAAGCTGTTGTTGATGAAGTTGGCAGCGGCTGTAATGGTTGGGAAATTTGCATTGGGATTGCTCGTGCCTACGCGGTAATTACCAGCCGCTTGTCCTAACAACTTATAACTATACACAACCGGTGGCGGGGTATTGCCCAATGGGCCCCGACCAAAGCCTCCTAGCGGAGAAGTGGTAACGGTACCACCCGTATTCAAGGTAGCAATGTAATACCGAATGGTATCTAAAGCCGCTACGCCACCCACAGATGCATAATTAAATGTAAAGGTAAAATTGCTTCCCACTACCACCGGCAGACTATCAACCAGCCAAGCGCCTGCGTTTTTACGGTAGTACATGCGTGGACCATTAGGAGGCCCCGCAATTAAACCCGATGTATCTGTGATGTTAACAGTCAAAGTCCTTGCTGTTGAAACCAAAGTATCGACTAAAGGTGTAAGGTTAATCTGCGAAAACAAGGCACCAGCAAACTCATAAGCACCAATGTCAGGTGTAGTCGCACTTCTGGCGTTGCCATTGATGTCGGTAAAAATGTACGAAACCGGCACCCCCTGATTGTCTAAAGTCAATTGCGTAGGAATAGGCAACGAAGGCGCAACAAAATCAGGACGTACGTTTAAAGAATTCGCATCTCTTGAGGAGGCTGTTTGCCAAGCACCTAATGTTTGGTAGCCAGCAATGGGGTTGTTATTGTACACCAAATCAGTACCAGCAGCGATTCCAGTGCTGTTCGAAACCCAGTAATTATTATTGTTCGAAACCAAGGAATCCACCATCCAACTACCAGCAATGTAAAGTGCCTTGATGTTTGGCTGCAAATTACCGGCACTTGGCTTCACAGAAATTAAGTTATTGCGAAGCTCTAAGCGATTCAGCGGGATTAAAGTGGCCGAACCTCCCAGTAAGTGCATACCAGCTCCATAGGTAGTGGTAGATGTACTGCCTAGCTCTATGTTCACTGTATTGTTCACAAAAGAAACTCGGTCTAGCGGATTTAACGGAATGAGCGTAGTAGAAGTAGATGAAGAGGAACTTAAATAAATGCCATACGAAACAATGGTGGCCGATAGGTTCGAAACACCGGAAACCACATTGTTGTAAATCCTGTTTTCGTTACCAAGTGAGTCTCCATTGGGATTGATGATGTAGATACCCATATTACCGAGCACGCCCAACACCTTATTGTCTGACATCGTGAGCTTTTCACTGCGACTGGTATACAAACCATAGCCAAAAGTTGACAATGGGTTTACGTTATTCAAGGTATTGCCTTGCACAGTGAGTTCAGAAGTATTCACTGCATAAACGCCATAACGATAGTTTTCCATGGTATTGCCAACAATCAAACCACCCGTTGTATAGGTGGAATTGGCACTTGTTCCATTGATGAATACGTTGTAATAGAAACCATTGAAGTAGTTTCCAGAGATGTTTGTGTAATTATTGGCTTCCGTACGAATGGCTTGGTTGTTGGAGCTTGTACTGCCACTTAAATCTTCAAAGCGACAATTAGATACTGTTAAAAAAGAAGCACCACCATCGGCGAATACACAACCCGACAAAACAGTACCGAAGAGGGTCCGCTGAAAAGTAAGGCCGCTAAAGCTCACGTTCGACACGCCATTTACCCTGAAATGGTGCCTGGCAGCGGTAATCGGTGTTACCGTATCTTGAATAAGGATAACGTTAGCCGGGTTGCTCGACGCCGATAAAAAGGTGATGGTATTGGTGCCACCTGAACCAGGTACGCCAGCAATCTCGTAACTGCCATAATACGTACCGTCATTTATCAAAAACGTAACAGCAGAGGTTACACCGCAGGTATTTAAAGCAGTAACAGCGGCTTGAAGGGTACTAAAATTGGCAGAAGCCCCACCTACTGTGTAGGAACCCGCTAGTCCCGTACAAAGCGTACGTCTCAAAGTATCGTTGCTTGGATTGGCATCTGCACCTAAGCCATTGGCATTGGTCGACCATACTTTAAGGGTTAACGAAGTATTACCAGTGATGTTGATTGGCGTAGCGAAGGAATAATTTTCTGTTTGACCTGGCCCCAACACTGTATTAAAGCTGTGGTTGTTTACCAGCACAGGCGGGTCGTTGTTTAATTGATAACCCAAATTTGCAGACACAATGGGGTCAGCTGCCGAGTTTTGGTAACTCACCGTTACGTTGTTTGCACCGATCACTAAAGTTTGCGGGGCAATCAAAGCTGCAGGACGTAAATCGCGGCCCGTTGCAAAACGATAATAAACACCACCAGCCGGGAAACGTGGATGTAACGTTGGATTTGGAAAGGTACCGGCATAACTGATGTTGGTTCCTATGCGTATCGTAACATTTCCATCAGTAAAAGTATCAACAGGGGGTGCTGCAGAAGTGTAACTTACACTGGCTGTTAAACTGCCTGCAAAAAACCGAATGGTTGTACCCGCATTTACCAATAAGCCTCCAGGAATTGGAATGGCCATAATATTGGGGTCTGTACCCGATAAGTTGGGAGCAGCCACACCCGCGTAGGAGGCTTGTAACTCCGTCCAAATAGGCGTTGATATTGAGCCCGGTAAACCTGTAAGAGATGTGGTGCTGTACCACAAACGGTAATCACCACTGGTTGCTGTAAACCTACAATAAACAGTATCCACAAAAACCGAAGCATTGGCAGTCATCTGAAAGGTGATGCCACTGTTAGTTGAGGTAGATGTTGAAGCGGTAATGCCCGTAATACCGAGGTATTGCTGTGCCTGGGCGCTCATTGCCATCACAATCAATAGGATAAAAGCATAAAGTTTTTTCATTGTCAAAAAATTGAATCTAAATATAAATAAATCATCAATCAATAAAGAAAATCGTCCGTTTCACTTGCCCAGAGAAGGGACACATACGCCAAATCCAAAAAAATAACATAACAAAATAGGGGGCCTTGACGCTCAATGCGCCAAAAGCGCCTGTGCCATTAAAATGCCATTAAATTACGCTGCTAATATCCTGTCTTGTGTAAACTGCAGCTCGAGCAACAAAAAAGCAGGCTTCCCGATGCATACTGGCAATGGTTTTAACATGTTAACAGGACAAATTTTGAAGGGATGGCTGAACTCTAAAGCCATAATAAATTCGCTAATAGAATACCTAACAGCGAAATCAGCGCCGGTCTAGATGCTTAATAAGTAGCACAATCGATAAAGCAAACAGGAATCTGGCGTATGAGGCAATGCCCTCGGGTAACCCGCTATAAACCTCGGTTTTGGCGCCTTGCTGCTCCGGATGGTTCAGCGGCGTTTTGGCAAACTAAATTGCCGCGGTCCTTTTACGTAGACAACCGCTTTCGTTTCAAAAAAGGCATCTTCAAAAAAAGCTGAAATAGGATGAATGCTGTAGGCTTGACCACATTCATCTAATTCCTCCTTCAAATCACCTCCTTTGAGGTACAGAATGCCATTGTCGAGCGGATGTTGTTGGTCAGCCAGCAATTTGTCCTTGATCCAGCCATAAAAAGGAGCCATCCGGGTTACGGCACGGCTCACTATAAAATCGAACTTGCCCTTTACCTCTTCGGCGCGCTGGTGACGGGCCTCTACGTTGGTTAGTCCCAACGCCTCCGCTACCGCCTGCACTACTTTGATTTTTTTTCCAATCGAATCGACCAGCAAAAATTGGGTTTCAGGGAATAAAATGGCCAAGGGAATGCCTGGGAAGCCGCCTCCCGTGCCTACATCCAATACTTTTGCACCTGCCTTAAAGCCCATTAATTTGGCAATGGCCAAACTGTGCAATACATGGTGCGTGTAAAACGACTCCATGTCTTTGCGTGAAATCACATTGATTTGGGCATTCCACTCGGTGTACAGACCTTCGAGTTGGGCAAACTGTTGTTGCTGAAGACTGGTAAGTTCAGGAAAGTGTTTTAAAATCGCCTCCATTACCACTTAGGCTTGCTTGAGAGGCCTCTGATGGCCCAAAAAACCTGCAATAACTGATGCAAAGGCGCCGTTAGAGGCATCCACCACACCAAGTCCTTATCGTTAAGCTTCCGGGCAAAAAGTGTTAAAAAGATCATTTTATGGAGCCAAACAATCAAAAAAACACCGATACTCATCAAAAGTAAAGTTAGATGGGCCTTAAACCAAATGATGTTACCTATCAAAGCTAGCAACAAGAGCCAGCTCATATAACCGTAAAAAGCCAACCAAAACTTGTCGTTACTTTTGTAAAAAGCGGAGCTGCTCATGTGTCTGCTTTTTTGCTGGTTGAGGGCGCTGAATGACATTTTAGGAATACTGATGGTATGCGCGTCTAAGTCCATGCAAACACGTACGTTTTGTTGATTGGCCGCCTCATTTACAAACAAATCATCATCACCCGAAGGATGTTTGATGTGGGTAACAAAGCCTTTGTGAAAGAAAAACAACGACCGCAGATAGCTTAAATTCCGCCCTACTCCCATATAAGCCCGACGGCTGAGTGCATGACCAAAATATTGCATGGCCGTAAGCACCGTATCAAAACGAATGAGTGCATTTAAGAGGCCAGGCTTTTTTTCATAACTACCATACCCAAGTACGAGCTCTGTTTTATCGATGTATTGCTGCTGCATGCTTTGCACCCATTTAGGACTAGCAGGCCTACAATCCGCATCGGTAAACAACAAAACATTATGGACTGCAGCCTTGACGCCCAACGTTAGCGCAAACTTTTTACCAGTTGGATATTTGGGCTGCTCTTCAATGGTAACCACCTTGAGGTGCTTATAACGCGCCTCCATGGCCATCAACACATCAGTGCTGTCGTCAAAAGAGCAGTCGTTTACAACGATTACTTCATAATCTGAGTAGTCTTGCTCCAAAAAAGCTGGTAAATGCCGCTGTAGATTTTCGGCTTCGTTGCGCGCAGCAATGATTACCGAAACACCCCGCTGCTCACGACTAAACGCCGCCTGTTTGTCGCGATACCGCAAAGCCTTCCACCAAAAACGGTAAGGATAGAAGAGATTTGCCAAAGCCAAGGTCGACAGTAAAACGAGGGGCCAAATAAGTTGAATTTCAATCTCCATAAAGGGGTGATGCCGGTGCAGGGATGATTAACTTTGCACCGCAAAACTAATGAAATCTTGTAGCTCGCACATACAAATTATTCACAGATGTCATTTACCCTCGAAGTCCAAGACCCCGCCAGCAAAGCCCGTGCCGGGGTGCTGCAAACCGACCACGGCCCCATCCCTACCCCCATTTTTATGCCGGTAGGCACGGCAGGCACAGTAAAGGCGGTTCATCAGCAAGAATTACGGCAAGAAATAGATGCTAAAATCATCCTCGGCAATACCTATCATTTGTATTTGCGGCCTGGCTTAGAAGTGATGCAGGCAGCTGGCGGCTTGCATGGTTTTATGAACTGGGAAAGACCTATTCTCACCGACAGCGGTGGTTATCAGGTGTTTTCGCTTGCCGACCGCCGTAAAATCAAAGAGGAAGGCGCTACTTTTTCTAGTCACATTGATGGCAGTAAACATCTGTTTTCGCCTGAGTATGTAATGGATATCCAGCGGATCATCGGCGCCGACATTGTGATGGCTTTCGACGAATGCACGCCTTACCCCTGCGATTTCAAATACGCACAAAACAGCATGCATTTAACGCACCGCTGGCTCGATCGTTGTATCCAGCATTTCGACAGCACCCAACCATTGTATGGCCATCACCAGCAGCTGTTCCCAATTGTTCAGGGCAGCGTTTTTCCCGATTTACGTGAGCAGTCTGCCGAATACATCGCCTCAAAAAACCGGGAAGGCAATGCCATTGGTGGTTTGAGCGTGGGCGAGCCCGCCGAAGATATGTACGCAATGACGGATTTGGTTACCAACATCCTGCCTGCCGATAAACCCCGCTACCTCATGGGGGTGGGCACGCCTGTAAACCTCCTTGAGTGCATTGCGCTGGGCATCGACATGTTCGACTGCGTAATGCCTACCCGTAATGCCCGCAACGGCATGCTCTTTACGAGCGAGGGCTTCATCAACATCCGCAATAAAAAGTGGCGCACTGATTTTACGCCGATTGACCCGAATAGCGAGCTACACGTCGATAAAGTGCACAGCAAAGCATACTTGGCCCATTTGTTCATGGCTGGGGAGATGTTGGGCTCACAAATTGCCTCGCTCCACAACCTGCACTTTTACCTTTGGCTGGTAAAAGAAGCACGAAAGCACATTGTTGAGGGAGATTTTGCGAGCTGGAAGCATCAGATGGTGCCTAAATTGCAAAACAGACTGTAAAAGGCAGTGCTTGACACACGCTTGCAGGCGTGCCCGTAGCCGTAAAATTAAAGAGGCTGTCTCCTTTCGGAAACAGCCTCTTTTCATTTGAAAGCCAGTGCCTTTAACGGCGGATGACCACTTGACCATGCTGCACCCTATCGCGCAGTACGAATCGATAGTTGTAAACGCCAGCAGCATAACGCTCGGTTTTAACTTCGTGCGTGGTGCCATTACTTAATTCAATCCACTCGGTGTAAACTACACGTCCTAGTTGATCACGTAACTCGAGCAAACCTTTGCCTTCTTGACCACTAAAGTCAAAATTCACAAACTGGTCAGCCGGGTTTGGATACACGCGGTTCAATAAATCTTCAACCTCATCTACACCAACAGCCAAGTAATCCATACAAATGGTATCGTTTACAAGATTTGGATCCGTTGCAGACTTAGTAAATGAACACATACCGATGGTTCCACCAATTAATGGTGTGAATGATTGTGCGAAGATGTGGTGCGCGGTGTCACCAGGCTGGATGGTTCTCGAAACAACGTTTGCGTTGATTTCAACGCCATTGACGCTGTAGGCAACGTCGAAGCCAGTGGCAGGAACCGTACCAAAGTTTTTAACAACCACTTTAACGGTATGAGATGCTCCCAACACCAAAGAACCTGGAGATATTACTTGCGTAACCCCTACGTCAGGCAGAGGCGCAAGTACAAACACGGTCATTGTATCAGCAGCGGTACAACTAGCATCGTTTAAACGGTACTCATAATTAGTTGTCACTGTTGGTCTAACCACAACCGCTGGCAATGACGAGGTAACGATGGCACCTGTATTTAGGTTACGCCATTCAAAACCATAGCCACCACCAATACGCATATTAGGGCGCTGCATCATCGAACCAGTATTCAAAGTGTTACCGCATACACCAGCAGCATCAGCGCGGTACCAATAAGAAGAATTGAAGGTAGTTGTAGACTGATTAACTATGCCGTTCGTTGTGAAGAGAGAGTTTTGGAAACAAACCTCCACTACCAAATTGCTCACCCCATCCCACAAATACTGTGTGCTGAATGGATATACGTTCCAGCCTACGGTATCGGTTACGCTTGGCGAAGTATAAGCTGTAACTGTACCAGGCTGCCATGAAGTAAGATCTGAAGCGGTAGTTGAGCCTAGTTTGATTTCAAAATCGGTAAGTGGACTGCCTGCAGCTTGACTTACATCAAACGCTAATGAGCTCAACAAACCAGGATTAATACCTGCAGCTGTTAATTCAGACGCCAAAATCAAAAACTGATGGC
>CAMCHJ010000014.1 GCA_945874665.1 Chitinophaga pinensis
AAACTCGTAGGCGCTGTTGGGGGTGCCAAAACGGTCTGTGGTGGCGGTAACCGTGCCCGACTGTGTGAGGTGGTTGTTGCTGCCGCTGGCATCTAAAATATTGCCGCTAAAGCCATAATAAGCTACCAAGCCATTGGTGGGTACGCTGCCAGGCACTTGGGCTTGGGCTACGCCTGCCCAAAGTAGGACTGCTGTGAGTAAAATTTTGTTCATACGCGTTTATTTACTGTTTTAGGATGTTTTTGGTTTTATGAAGTTTTATAAGTCGGCGAGCCGCAAGGTTTGGTCGGCTCGCACGCCTTTGTCGGTTTGCACCAAGCTGCAGAGCTCAATCTGAGGGTCGTGTTCAAAGTACAACAGCCAATTTTCGGCAGCTGCACGCGCTAAGATGTTCGTTTTTTCTTTCAATGTCTCTAATGGTCGCATATCGTACGCCATGATCCACGGCAGTGGCAAGTGCGCAATCGACGGCAGCAAATCGGCACAATACAGTATTTTTTGACCATGGTACGAGATCAAGGGCAACAGCATGCCTTCGGTATGCCCATCTACACGCAAAAAATCGAGTCCGGCGGCTTGCTCGCCATCTTTTATAAACACGGCATGACCGCTCTCCACAATGGGCTGGATGTTCTCTTTCAAAAAAGAAGCCTTTTCACGGGCATTGGGTTGGGGGTAAGCCCAGTGGTATTGATCGCTGTGGATCCAGTACTTCGCTTTAGGAAACACCAATTCAAAACCGCTGCGGTCGGCCGTCCACTTTACCGAACCTCCACAATGGTCGAAATGCAAATGGGTAAGCACCACATCGGTAATGTCGGCAGGGGTGAACCCGTGCGCCGCCAAACTTTTGTCCAGCGACCCTTCGCCATGCAGAAAATAAAAGCCAAAAAACTTCTCGTCCTGCTTGTCGCCCATGCCATTGTCTATCAAAATCAAGCGATCACCATCTTCCACCAACAAACAGCGCATGGCCCAGGAGCACATATTGTTGCTGTCGGCGGGATTGTGTTTTTGCCATAAACTTTTGGGAACTACGCCAAACATGGCGCCGCCGTCGAGTTTAAAATGGCCTGTGTCGATTGTATACAGCTTCATCGGTTGATAATTGGGTCTCAAAATAAGGCTTATTCCGCATTTTGAAGCTTTGAGCTGCTGTTTTTATGGGGGATGGCTCCGCGCAGCCATAAAAAATGAAATTGGTGGATAACCTTTCGCAATCGTTTGCCAACTTGCATCCTCGTTTAAAAACTCAATCGCTCACTAAATTCCCTACAGATGAACATACATCTGATTGCCATCGGTGGTGCTGTGATGCACAACTTGGCACTCGAATTAGCCGCACAAGGACATGCCGTTACCGGTTCTGATGATATATTACAAGAGCCTTCGCGCTCTAGACTAGAAGCAGCCGGCTTACTGCCAGCCGAAACGGGCTGGTTTCCCCAAAAAATACACGCTGGTTTACAAGCGGTGATTTTGGGCATGCACGCCCGGGCCGACAATCCTGAGCTGTTGCAAGCGCAAGCACTCGGTTTGGCCGTTTATTCCTTTCCGCAATACGTTTACGAGCACGCCAAGAACAAAAAACGCTTGGTGGTGGCCGGTAGTCACGGTAAAACCACCATCACCGCCATGGTGATGCATGTGCTGCGCTTTCATAAAAAGGACTTCGACTACTTGGTGGGCAGTCAGCTCGCTGGTTTCGAGCGCATGGTGCGGCTCACTGAGGCAGCGCCTGTAATGGTAATTGAAGGGGATGAGTACCTCACTTCGCCGCTTGACCTGCGGCCGAAGTTTCTGCATTATCAGCCACATGCGGCGGTGATTTCGGGCGTGGCCTGGGACCACATCAATGTGTTCCCCACATACGAATCTTACCTCAGTCAGTTTCGTCAATTAGCCGAAAGCATGCTGCCGGGCGCCACCCTAGGTTATTACGATGGGGATGCCGATTTGGTGGCCCTCGTGGAGCCCTTTGCCGATACACTCAGGCTCAAGCCTTACCATGCGGCTGATTATGTGTTGGAAGATGGCTATATCTTTTTAAAGACCTCCCTGGGTAAAATACCCTTGCAAATTTTCGGTAAGCACAACATCGAAAACATCGCCGCAGCCCGTTTGCTCACCGAAGAAGCAGGCATTAAAAAGGAAGATTTTTACCAGGCCATTGCCTCCTTCCCAGGTACAGCCAGGCGATTGGAGTGTATTCACAGGGGCAAGGACCATGTTGTATTTAGAGACTTTGCGCATGCCCCCAGCAAGGTGGCTGCTACGGTACAGGCCGTAAAAGAGATGTTTCCTGACAAGCTTATAACTGCTGTATTAGAGTTACATACATTCTCCAGCTTAAAGCGTGAGTTTATGTCACATTACGCTGGTAGCATGGATGGCGTTGACCGCGCGGTGGTGTATTACAGTCCCGAAGTAGTAGCCAGCAAAAAGCTCGAGGCCTTTCCACCTGCCGAAGTGGTGAGCGGCTTTGCGCGTACCGATTTGAAGGTCGTTACCCAAAAAGCCGAGCTGCATGCTTTGCTATCTGCTCTTCCAAAAACGGGCGTTCTGTTACTCATGAGTTCGGGCACTTTCGACGGCTTCGACCTGCAAGAGCTTCACTAAATGCAGCCTTCTTTCGGCCTTCGGGCATCCTTTAGTATCTTCGTACTTTAACACGTCTCCATGCAATTAAATCTCAAGCGTCCGCTCGCCTTTTTTGACCTCGAAACCACAGGCCTCAATCAGGCTACCGACCGCATTGTAGAAATAGCCGTGCTCAAGGCCATGCCCGATGGCACCAGTCAAATGTTGCACCAGCGTATCAATCCCGAAATGCCAATTCCTGCTGAAACCAGCAAAATACATGGTATTTATGAGGCCGACATCAAAGACATGCCCACTTTTAGGGAATTTGCGCCCAAGCTCAACGAGTTCATGCGCGATTGCGATTTTGCTGGCTATAACTCCAATTATTTCGATTTGCCAGTGATTGTAGAGGAATTTTTGCGGGTAGACGTTGATTTTGAGATCAGTCACCGCAAATTTGTGGACGTGCAAACCATCTTTCATAAAAAAGAACCCCGCGATTTAAAGGCTGCTTACCGGTTTTATTGCGGTAAGGACCTTGAAAACGCGCACAGCGCCGAGGCCGACATCACGGCTACTTATGAGATTTTGCTAAGTCAACTCGACCGCTACGAAGACATCAAAAACGATGTGGAGTTTTTGCACCGCTTTACTGCTCGCAATAACAAATCGGTTGATTTGGCAGGTCGCATTGTGTACAATGATAAAAATGAAGAGGTTTTTAACTTCGGCAAACACAAAGGACGCTCGGTTGAAGAGGTTTTTGCCAAAGAACCTGGTTATTATCAGTGGATGATGGACGGCGATTTCCCCAATTACACCAAAAAAGTATTGACAGGCATCCGCTTGCGGTCTTTCAACAAAAAATAGCACATGGGTACCTTTCAAGAAGACTTTGCCAACAGCAGCGAAGCTGTGGAGGTTAGGGTTCCTGCGCCCTTGATTTCCGATACAGCTGCCCGAACGGTTGCCTTTTACACCTTGGGTTGCAAGCTTAATTACAGCGAAACTTCTGCTATTGGCCGCATTTTCACTGAAAACGGCTTTCGGAAGGTTGATTTTAACGAGGGCGCCGACGTTTATGTGATCAACACCTGCTCGGTAACCGATCATGCCGACCGCAAGTGCAAAAAAATTGTGCAGCAGGCACTCAAGCATTCGCCGGCAGCCTTCATTGCCATCATTGGTTGCTATGCTCAGCTCAAGCCTGCTGAAATTGCTGAAATCCCTGGTGTAGATGCCGTTTTGGGAGCTGCGGAGAAGTTCAATCTGATAGAGCACCTTGGCGATTTTAAAAAACGTGCGCATCCTAAAGTGCTGGCTGGCGATATTGAAGAGGTAAACCGCTTTGTGTCGAGCTACTCGGTAGGCGACCGCACGCGCTCCTTTCTCAAGGTGCAAGACGGCTGCAATTATTCGTGTACGTTTTGTACCATTCCTTTGGCCCGCGGTCACAGTCGCTCTACACCCATTCCCGAAATTGTAGCCAATGCCCGCCAAATTGCCGCGCAAGGGGTGAAGGAAGTGGTGCTCACAGGCGTAAACATCGGTGATTTCGGTTACGATGGTCTCAGCGACGACAAACGCAGTCGGCCTTTTGGCACCTTCCACGACCTGATTACCGAACTCGACGAGGTAAACGACATTGCCCGCTTCCGCATCAGCAGCATCGAGCCCAACTTGCTGCACGACGAAATCATCAGCTTTGTAGCCGATTCTAAGCGCTTTGTGCCGCATTTCCATATTCCCCTACAATCGGGCTCCGATCGCTTGCTCAAGAAGATGCAGCGGCGTTACCTGCGTGATTTGTACGCTGCCCGGGTAGCTGCCATCAAAACCCTCATGCCACATTGCTGTATTGGGGTGGATGTGATTGTGGGTTTCCCAGGTGAAACGGATGAGGATTTTAAAGATACTTATGCGTTTTTAAACGATTTGGATATTTCTTACCTGCATGTATTCACCTATTCGGAGCGCGATAATACCAAAGCCATCCGCATGGAAGGCCGCGTACCCAACGGCAAACGCAGCGAGCGCAATAAAATGCTGACCATTCTCAGCGACAAAAAACGCCGTGCCTTTTACGAAAAACACCTCGGCGAGGTACGCACTGTGCTTTTTGAGCACGAGCAGCACGAGGCTTTTATGTATGGTTTTACCGACAATTACATCAAAGTAAAGGCCAAATACGACCCTTTGCTCACCAACGAGCTGCACAACGTACGCCTGCTGCACATCGATACCGATGGTACCGTGTTGGTAGAAGATGCGCATTGATTTTTCGAAGCATCAAGAGGCTTAGCAAGCAACCAAACGTCATTTTTTGAGGCATGGAACCCAAATGGAAGGGCCTGCCTTTTGCCTTTGCTTATCTGCACCTGAACACCAATGCCTACGCAGTGGCTTTTGAGGGGTTATACGCTTGCTATAAACAGCTTAATTAGCCTTTTTATTATAAAATAAACTGAGTTTATTTTAAATCCTATTGCTTAATGAGCTTCTGAGTGATGCTTCCTTGATTGGTAACCAATTGCACGAGGTATTGCCCGCTCGATAAGCTACTGCAATCGAATGGCAGGATGTGCTGACCTGGTTCGTAATGCCCGGCATGTACCTGGCCCACTACTTTGCCTTGTAAATCGGTTACTTGAAGCTGGATGTTGCCTGCATGGTTCAATTGGAAGCCGATGTTTACCCTGTTTGCCGCAGGATTGGGAAAAATAGGGTAGAGCTTGTTGCTGATTTTAAGCACATTTTGCGCGTCATCCTGACTCAAAGCTATATTTTCATCTCCAGCCTGGTAGGGTACAAAGCCAAAATAGCACAAGTACATTTCATCGGTGGTGTTTTCGCCCCAGCTCATGGGTTGAGGTGGTGTATTGGGGTTATTAGGATTACTGGCGCGGTTGTCGAAAGTGGCTTCAGCATAAATCCAGCTGTTGGCAGGCAGCTTAATC
Organism: Chitinophaga pinensis; assembly: GCA_945874665.1. Lineage (GTDB taxonomy): Bacteria > Bacteroidota > Bacteroidia > UBA7662 > UBA7662 > PNNG01. The sequence goes on from CAMCHJ010000014.1 coordinate 5,541, forward strand.
AAGCGTGGAAAGTAGTAAAAACCCTGCCAGTTGAAATCCCATTCGGGAATGCTAATGAGGTTAACCGTATCGTTGCCTGGCTTAACGGCATACACTTTCCAGTTCTTGCCAATCAAATGCATGTGCGGAAAAATGCTCAACAACGATACGTCGGTACTCACCCGCATGCGCCCTTTGAAGGTTCGAACGGTATTGGCGGGAATTACAAAAGGGCCGTTCATCAAGTCCATAGGGCTGATGGCAGTAATTTGTTCGAGTCGCGTTACTTGGTTATCGCGGTCGTAAAAGAGGTTGATGCTGCTCGAGTCGGTTTGTGCAACGGAGGTGGGGGCGTAATGCATCTGCACCAGAATGTCGGCGCCAGCAGGCAGATTTTTGCCAATATTGGCAGGAAAATACTTGGCTGCTGCACCGGGTGCCCAGCCGTACCAATTGTCTTCTGTGGGGGTAAAGCCAAAGCCAAAAAACTGCGTATAGCCGTAACCCGGCGCCAAACTGTCGCGCTGTCTGCCCTGACCTGTTACGTCTATGCCCAAAATGGCATGGTGTACAATGCTCTTATTCCCAGCGCGGAATTCTATGGCCTTGATTTTTTTGGCCACGTTGAGATTGGTGGGCAACACAAATACGCGATACAGATCCTGGTTGTTGCCTTGGTGGAGATAGGCTTGCGCCATCGAGATCACCGTGTCGGGCTGGCCAAGCTGCGAGCCAATGGGGTAGTTGGGCATGCTGGGTTCAGTGGCAGGATCGCCGCGTAGCGCACCTTGCTGCACCCAGTCTTGTATGGTCTGAATTTCTTGCTGGCTCATTACGCGTTGGCCGAGTAAAGGACTGTAGTTGTGATCAGGTTGCCAAGGAGGCATGTATCCCGATTGTACTGTAAATGAAATCATACTGGCGTAAGCCGAGGCTTCTTGGTAGTTGGTGAAGGGCATGGGGCCGATCTCACCGGGACGGTGGCAAGGCGTGCAGTGCTGGTAAACAATGCTGGCCGCTTGTCCGCTCCAAGTTACGCTTGTTTGTGCCGATGCTCCAATAGCAACTAACAGCAATAAAAACGCACTAAATAGAAATTTCATACAATAGAATTTGGTTCTAAGGTAATGAAAAACAGCACATTTAAAACAATTTTTGGCTGTACAGTTGTGTAAAGTAGCCTAATGTGCAGCGTTCAGCAAGCAGCCTACTGCACGCGTCTCAAAAAAGGGCGCGTCTTGTTTTTTAGCCATCCTATCCAACACAATTTCGAGCTCGTTGGTAGTGGCTTTGTTTCGCTTTTTGCCAGGAGCTACGTAAAAGTCGTCGATGCGGCCTTTGTAGCGCATATTGCCTTTGGCATCTTTCACAACTACCTCTGGGGTTACTTCAATGCCGTAAACGCGACTAAAAACCTGTTTTGGATCGAGTCTAATGACCATGGCTAAGTCGTGCCGCAATAAAAAGTTAATGGCCGAAGTATCATTCGAAAGCTTATTCGGAAAAACGGCTACCCAACGAACCTCATCCCCAAATTTAAGTTGCAAATCGCGCAGTTTTGGGGTGTAGTATTGGCAAACGGGACAAGTTTCAGCCAAAAACACAAAGACCGTGGGCTTTTGGGCTTGCGCATACACTGCTCCGAAGAACAGCATCACAAAAAGTAACAGTCTTTTTTTCATTGTTAGTGCCAATTTACACCCTTTCGCAATAGCATTTAAAATTGAAGCCTTCATACCCTTAAAATTAATTAGAGTTTAATGTGAACGGCTGATATGACGCTCTGCAGGACTCCCTCCATTGCCAATTACTTCCCAAACCACCGCTGCTACTTCATGGGCTTCAAGCTTATGCGGCTGTGGGGCAGTAGGCACTTTGTTATTAAAGTAAGTGTTCACTAAACCTGGGTATATATTGCTGATTTTGATGCAACTATCTTTTAATTCATCCTGCAAACTTCTAAACATACCATCTTGTGCAAACTTGCTGGCGCAATAGGCTGTTCCTCCCGCAAATGGTCTGCGTGCCGCATCCGACAAAATATTGACCAGTAGGCCATTGCCCTGTGCTAACATCTGAGGAAGTACTGCTTTACTCAATATCCAGCCAGCTACTACATGGAGCTGCAGTTGGGCCTGTAATTGAGCGAGCGTGAGGTTTTGTATGGGACCAAAGTGCCCAATACCAGCATTGTTTACCAATACATCTACGCGTCCAAAGTGCTCCAAGCACAGGGCAGCAGCTTTTTCAATTTCAGCTGCTTGTTGCAAATCGGCCACCAAACACAAACAATCGGCCGCTGATAAACCAGTTTGGTCAGCCACAGCTTGTAAATCAACGGTATTGCGGGCCACTAAAGCAAGCCGAAAGCCCTCAGCTGCCAATTTAAGCGCAATAGCTGCGCCAATACCCCGAGAGGCGCCGGTGATCAGGGCGATTGGTGCGTTGTTCACAACAGGTTTTGAAGGCTAAGGTTGCTGTTTCTCTCTACCAAAATACCCCTAATGCCCACTGCGGCAGCTGCTTCAATATCGCGCTCGCGGTCTCCAATCATCAAGCTGTGCGCTACATCGATGTCAAATCGCGCTACTGCCTTCTCAAAAAACAGCGCATCTGGCTTGCGACAAAGGCATTTTCCATGGTCGGGATGGTGCCTGCAATAATACACTTCGGCAATCTCAATTCCCTCAGCTGCAAAGCCATTGAGCATTTTTTGGTTGATGGCGTTAAAAGTTTCTAAACTATACAATTCTTTGGCAATACCGCCTTGGTTGGTAACTACAATCAGCAAATAGTCTTGCTGGATGGCCTTCTGTAAAAACTCAAAAATGCCGGGATTGAACTCAAAATCGGCAGGCGAACAGGTGTAATCGCCGGGGTCGTGGTTAATTACACCATCTCTATCAAGGAAAAGGGCAGACTTCATATCACAATGTTAGTCATTATCGTATTTTTGCGCATGCAAAAGATCATTATCCTCGATTTTGGCTCGCAATACACCCAATTAATTGCCCGCAGGGTGCGCGAACAACATGTTTACTGCGAAATTCATCCGTTCAACAAAATTCCAGCGATGGACGAAAACGTGAAAGGCGTCATTCTTTCCGGTAGTCCGTTCAGTACCCACGACGCTTCTTCCCCCAATCCTGATTTGAGTGCCTTGCTAAGCAGTCGCCCAGTTTTAGGTGTGTGCTACGGTGCCCAGTTGCTTACCAAGCAATATAGGGGCAGCGTAATGCCAAGCAAAATCAGAGAGTATGGTCGCGCTAACATCAGCCACCTAGCAGCCAATCCGCTGCTCAAAGGCATCTCGGTTGGCAGTCAAGTTTGGATGTCGCACGGCGATACCATCGAAATTTTGCCTGAAAACGCCACCTTATTGGCCAGCACTTCAGCGGTAACCAACGCTGCTTTCAAATTTAACGACAAGCCTGTTTACGGCATTCAATTCCATCCCGAAGTTACACACAGCACCGATGGCAAGCAATTGGTTAAAAATTTCTTGGTAGATATTTGCGGTTGCGCGCAAGATTGGACACCGGATAGCTTCATAGAAAGCACCGTGGCTAATTTAAAGGCACAAATTGGCAACGATCAAGTGGTATTAGGACTGAGTGGCGGGGTAGATTCATCGGTGGCGGCAGTGTTGATCGCCAAAGCCATTGGTAAAAACTTACATTGCATTTTTGTTGACAATGGTTTGTTGCGCAAGGATGAGTTCGGCAAGGTCATCGATATTTACAAGGCCCTTGATTTAAACGTCACAGGTGTAGATGCCAAGGCTGATTTTTACAGCGCCTTGCATGGTCTTTCGGAGCCTGAAGCCAAGCGCAAAGCCATTGGCCGCACCTTTATTGAGGTGTTCGACCGCGAGGCACACCGCATTAGCAATGTGAATTGGTTGGGACAAGGCACCATTTACCCCGACGTTATTGAGTCGGTTTCAGTAAACGGTCCTTCTGTCACCATCAAATCGCACCACAACGTAGGTGGCTTGCCTGACAAAATGAAACTAAAGCTTGTAGAACCGCTCAGAACCCTGTTTAAGGACGAAGTGCGCGAGGTTGGCCGGGCATTGGGCATTCCTGAAGACATACTCGGCCGGCACCCTTTTCCTGGTCCCGGACTCGGCATCCGCATTTTAGGCGACATCACTCCCGAAAAAGTGCGTATCTTGCAAGAAGCTGACGATATTTTCATTGAAAATTTGCGCGAGGCAGGCTTGTACAACAAGGTTTGGCAAGCAGGCACCATCTTTTTGCCGATACAAAGTGTAGGCGTGATGGGCGACGAACGTACTTATGAACATGTGGTGGCGCTGCGTGCTGTAGAAAGCTTAGATGGCATGACGGCCGATTGGTGTCATTTGCCTTATGAGTTTCTGGCCAAAGTATCAAACGAGATCATTAACAAAGTAAAAGGAATCAATCGTGTTGTATATGACATCAGTTCAAAACCGCCAGCTACTATCGAGTGGGAGTAGGTGGCTGCTCGTGGCACTGTTGGTGTTTACGTTAAGTTGTAAATCTAAAAAGCCTGTCACACCGCCTTTCCAGCCGCCAACCAGTTCGTCTGATATGCATGAAGGCGCATCTAATCAAGGCAAAAGCCTTCCCCAAATGGCAATTGTGGCCGATCCCTTCCGGGTCGGTCTTTTTTTTCCAGTCACCCTAGATCTCCAAGGCAATGCACAATTGACAGACGCTGAAGAAGCCTCGCTTCAACATCCAGTCAAGCCATAAGCAGATTCATTCAATATCAATAACCACAACTTAACCTCCTTCCATGATTGCAGAAGTGCGCATGAAACAAGCTTTGCAGGCACTGCAGGCTTACCAACCTGATAAAGACCTCAATGTCTTTATCAAATCCCATCTCAAACAGTTTCCGAAGATGGGTAGTCGCGACCGCCGAGAGGTGAGTAGCCTCATATACGATGCCATCCGCGTAAAACAGCTTTTTACTGAAGCCGATGTAAAGCAACGGGTTTGGCTGGGGCAATTACTTTGCGATACGGCCACGACCGATTTTGTGCATTATTGGACAGAGCAAATTACAGGCAAGCCCTTGCCTGATTTAACAGACTTAACGAGCAAGCTTGCTTGGTTAAGTACGATAGGATTTACTTCCAATTGGTCGGGCTTCTTTCCGCTTTCTGAAAAAGTAAGCTCAAGCATTGATATTCAGTCGTTTTACGCCTCCCACCTCATGCATCCAATTACCTGGATTCGGGTCAAGACACGTGCTTTGCAAGCTTTCTTGAAAGAGCTCGAAGCCAAAGGTATCAAATACAAGCAACACGAATTATTGACAACGGCCTTTGCTTTTCCGGCGGCTACCAAGCTAGACCAGCTGCAGCATTGGCAAAGTGGTGCCATTGAGGTGCAAGATTTAGCATCGCAAATGACGGCGGCTCTTTTCCAGCCTCAAAAAGGCGAAAGCTGGCTCGATGCCTGCGCTGGTTCAGGTGGCAAAAGCTTGATGTTACTCGATCAGTTGTCGGATGTACGATTATTTGTATGTGACATCCGCGAAGAGGCCTTGACCCGTTTGCACGAACGCTTTAAGCGCGCTGGCATTCGCTCTTACAGCCGTACGCAAGCCGACTTAACCCAGCCACAACCGTTGGCCAATACGGGCAGCTTCCCACAGCAATTTGATGTAGTACTCGCCGATGTTCCCTGTTCGGGCTCGGGCACTTGGAGCGCTACACCCGAAATGCTCATCAGCCAGCATCAGCTTAACATCCAAGCTTTTGCAGATCGGCAGTTGGCCATTACGAGCAACCTCGTTCCTTCGATTAAGCCAGGTGGCCGCTTAATTTATCTTACTTGTTCGGTTTACACACAGGAAAACGAAGATTTGGTGGCGACGCTTGTGAGCAAGCACGGACTCAAATTGGTAGAGCAGCAGTATTTTCAGGCCTCCTCAGCAGGCGGTGATGTACTTTTTGGAGCGGTATTGATGAAGCCGTAAACCCAGCCAAAAATCGTTAATGATCAAAAGGTGCATGTAGTTAGTCTGCCTGCACCTTTTTTAATGCCTGCTCTATGTCTGCGATCAAATCGGCCGCATGCTCAATACCTACAGACAACCGAATAAGTCCTGGTCTGATGCCATAAGCCAAGCGTATCGACTCGGCCACATTGCTATGTGTGGTGGTAGGAGGATGTGTAGCCAGACTCTCAGTGCCACCCAAACTCACAGCCAGTTTTATGAGCTGAATGTTGTTCAAAAACGCGTAGGCAGCTGCTTGACCGCCTTTAAGCTCGATGCCAATGGTGGCGCCTGACCCACTGCACTGTCGCGCATAAATAGCTTCCTGCCGCTTGTAACCAGGGTAATGCAGTTGCTCTATTTTTGGATGGCTTTCAAGGAAGTTTAAAATGGCACGGGCATTGGCCTCGGCAGCACGCATGCGTAAATCGAGGGTTTCGAGACTGCGGGTGAGGAGCCAAGCGGTATGCGGTCCCGCCATGTTACCCAAACTACTGCGTATTTTTTTGATTTTTTGGATGTAGGTTTGGCTGCCAATGGCAGCGCCGGCTAGTAAATCACTGTGGCCACCGATGTACTTCGTGCCTGAATATACTACCACATCAGCGCCTAATTTTAGGGGTTGCTGAAAAATGGGACCTAAATAAGTATTGTCGGCTACTACCACAGCTGCACCACCTGCGGCACGAATGTGATTGCGCACGGCCATCACCACCTCAAAATCGATAAGGGTGTTTGTTGGATTGCTTGGCGTTTCAACGTAAAGCATGGCAATACGCGCGGTTTCACCGCTTTTTTCAAGTCTTGCGATGATGTCTTCGGCTGTTTCTGCGGGTGCGTAACTCAGCAGCGTAACGCCCCAATGGGCTAAAATATCTCTGAAAAAGTGGTCAGTACCACCGTAAAGGGGTTCACTGTGTAAAATCACATCGCCGGGCTTCAACATCGACATGGCTGTGGCACTGATGGCTGCCATGCCGCTTTCAAACAGGGCAGCAGCCTCTCCACCGTCGTAAATGGTAAGCCGTTGTTCGGCGAGTTGCAAATTTGGGGTGTTGAGTCGACTGTAAATAAAGCCAGGTTGACCTGCCTCAGCTGCGCGTTTTCCTTGCGACACCTCGAAAAAACGAGCGGCTTGTTCGGCCGATTCAAAGGTATAGGTGGAGCTGTGGTGCAATGGCATTTTTACCGCACCATGATACTGTGATGGCTCATAAAAACCATCAATAATGCTGGTTTGTGGGTGGTGGTTCGACATGCTGCAAGTTACAAAAACCTACGCAGCTGTGATGCTAATCAACGCCTTAGCTGCGTAATTTATCTAGGAGCAAGCTGAGTTGCGCGGCTTCCTCAGCACTTAAAGCGGATAGTTGGTTATCCATCGAAAGCTCCAATTTTTTGAGCTTATTCAGCAGTGAAATCCCTTTTTGGGTAATCTGAACATCTACCAAACGTTTGTCGGCAGGGCACAAGCCTTTGGAAACTAATTCTTTGGCAATCATGCGGTCGACAATGCGGCTAACATCCGACATTTTATCGATCATTCGAATGCGAATTTCCTGGGTAGAAAGTGGCTCAGGGTGACTGCCTCGCAAAATTCGCAGCACGTTGTATTGCTGCATGGTGATGTCGTAGGGCTCCACCAATTGCTTCAGTTTTTCAGTGAGCCAATTGTAGGTAAACAGAATATTCACGCCCACTTTTTGGTAGTCGTTTCTGAATGCTTTATTCTGCTTTATATCTTCTTTGATACCCATCGAAACAAAAATACGTCGTGCTTGCAACAAATTGCAAACACGACGTAAAATATATGTGCTGTTATTAACCTTTTTTTACCATTTGGATGTTGCAAAGGATTTCTACGTCCTTACCAACTACTGCGCCGCCTGCCTCAGTTACGCTGTTCCACATCAAGCCGTAGTCTAAGCGATTGATGCTTCCTTTAGCTTTAAAGCCAGCTTTAACATTGCCATAGGGGTCCTTTACAGTGCCGCCATAAGTTACTTGAAAGGTGATTGGCTTGGTTACATCGCGAACGGTTAAGTTGCCCTTGAGTTCATACTTGTTACCGCTTACTTTTTTGAAGCTGCTGCTTACAAAAGTCATCTTACCAAACTTCGCTGCGTTAAAGAAGTCGTCGCTCTTTAAGTGGTTGTCGCGCATTTCATTGTCGGTGTTGATGGTGGCCACGTCAACGCTGAAACTGATTTTTGCATCGCTAAAATCTTCTTTTTCAGACGTCATGCTGCCATCAAATACCCTGAATGAACCATCAACCTCTGAGATAACGAGGTGGGTTACGGTGAATTTTACATTCGAATGTACAGCGTCAACCGCCCAGCTGCTTGCTGCGGGTGCTTTATCGGTGGCTGGTTTAAAGGAGAGGAGGGTGGTAGCTGCTACCAAGGCTCCAAGAGTGAAGATTTTTTTCATTTTTTTATTTGTTTAGGATGTAATGTTAATGTTTAAACATCAAAGTTTCAACATTGATTTTAAATAAAGTTACTATTGTTGATAATGTGCTGATTTTAAATCAATTAAAAATTGGCTGAATGCCCTTTATAATTGCGTATATAGACTAATAAGCGCGCCTCTGCACAAACTTCACCAGCTGTATTTATCGCTTCGGCAGTCATCCATTTTTGAAATCGGCCCTCCGCCGCTAAAGAGGCTTCGGCTTCCGCTAGGTCTGCATCGGTAATGGTAAAATGAATCGTCAAACGACTTGCTGCTGGCTTTTTATAGTCTATTTCGGCACTTTTTAACCAAGCTTCTAGCTTTTGTCCTCTGTGTGCAAAAACCTGCCAAAACATCAAAGGAAACCAAGGATCGAATGCACTAAAAATGGTGCCTCCAAAAATGGTGCGTTGCAAATTGCGATTAAGGATGGAGGGCTTGACGCTTACCGTGCAGTTTTTAAAGTCTGCACGCATGCTTTTAACCCATACCCTGCTAAACAACAACGCGGGAAAAATGCGCAGCATCCACTTTACTTGCCAAGCCGATAGTTTCATAGCGCTAAGGTAGTGACTTTAGGGCTGCTGCGCGATGGTGTAGCTGAAGAGCTCTAGTCCGTTGCTGTCGAAATTCCTCAAAAGTAACTGTCGAGCTTTGCGCGTGCCACTCACTTCTAAGGTGGTGTAGTTGCGCTGAAGCACCAAACTGCCAGCAATGCGGTTGCGGTTGTGCTCATTGTCGCGGTTGTTGCCCGCTTTGCTGCTCAGGGGTGATGCCGTGATGTCGTGCATTACAATTCCCTGTAATTCGATCTTGCTGATTTCGCTGTGATGGCGGTCGCCCGTAGCAAAAACCACATTTTTGATACCTTCGGCTGCAATCCGATCGAGCAAGCGCTGGCGCTCGCAGGGAAATTGGGCGTAGTTTTCGTAGAGGGCTTCACTGTTGAGGACTTGACTGCCCACCGCGACAATTTTGAAACTGGCATTGCTGTATTTGAGGGCATTGATGAGCCAGTTGATCTGAGCCTCGCCCAGCATTTCACGTGCACAACTGTCATTGAGCTGCTCTGAGGTACGGTGGTAGCGGTTGTCGAGTAAAAAGAAATCTACATCATTAAAGCGAAATGCACCTGTGATGCCTGCTGACTCAGGTAGCCCATAGCCGTTGTTGGCCCAAAAAAGTTTAAAAGCATCTAAGCTGTGCTGCTTTTGTACCCAGCTGCCGTTGGCGTCGTTGGGACCAAAATCATGATCGTCCCAGATGGCGTAATTCGGACAACTGGCCAGCAGCCGCTGCATTTCGGGCAGCTGGCGGGTATGGCTGTAGCGATGCATGATGCCAGCGCGTGTGCTCCAATCCACTTCACGTAGGTAGGTGTTGTCGCCGAGCCAAAGCATCATATCCGGCTGTGCATCAGCCATTTTTTCGAAAATAAGATAATCCCCACCGTAAGGTTCGCCAGGCCGGTCGTAGGTGCTTTCGCTCACATACGCACAGCTGCCCATTGCAATTTTAAAAGCAGGCGGTTCAGAACGCCATTGCCACAGCGCTTGTGTTTTAAATTCGTAGGGCTTGTCTTTGCCATGCATTTTGGCCATTACTATAAAGCGGTATTCGTAGGTAGTGCCAGGCTCGAGGTTGCTAATGAGGTACAATGCCGTGTAACTATCGGTGGCTTTGGTAAGCTTGGTGCCTGCATTTTTCCATTTTTCAGTGCCTTTTACCCTGTATTCGAGCTGTACTGCATCCTGTTTTTGTGTTTGAAGCCAGATGGCTACTTCGCGGTGTTCGGCATAACCGAGCATAGGGCCAGAGCGCAATTGTGCTGAACTGATTTCAAAAACAAAAAGGCCAAGTGTTAAAAGTAAAAGCTTTTTCATGTTTCAAAAATAGCCATTGGCCACTGTTTTGATGTTTTGTAGTTGTTTTATTTAAAAGGAAGGTCTAGAGACTTCATCTCAAAATAAACGAATATGTATCTTTGTTTCATGAAGCAACTCATCGAATGCGTGCCGAATTTCTCGGAGGGCCGCGACCTCAACATCATCAAACAAATAACCGATCAAATTGAAACCGTAGAAGGCGTTCGTTTGCTCGACGTGGACCCTGGTAAGGCCACCAACCGCACCGTTGTTACTTTTGTGGGTGAACCCGCGCAAGTGATTGAAGCTGCGTTTTTGGCCATTAAAAAGGCCAGTGAAATCATCGACATGCGTCAACATAGCGGCGAACATGCCCGCATGGGTGCTACCGATGTTTGTCCGCTTATTCCCGTAGCCAACATCAGCATGGAAGAAACCGTGCTTTTTGCTAAAGCCCTGGCCAAAAGGGTGGGAGAAGCGCTTGATATTCCTGTTTATTTGTACGAAAGTGCAGCCAGCAAGCCTGAGCGTCGCAATTTGGCTACTGTTAGGGCGGGCGAATACGAGGGACTGCCCACCAAACTGCAAGATCCAAACTGGCAACCTGATTTTGGTCCTGCCACTTTTAACGCCCAAGCGGGTGCTACGGTCATTGGCGCCCGCGACTTCCTAGTAGCCTACAACATCAACCTCAATACCACCTCTACCCGCATTGCCAACGCCATTGCTTTTGATGTGCGCGAGGCTGGTCGCGTAAAACGCGAGGGGCACCCGGTTTTGGGCAAGGTGGTAAATGATGAAAAAGGCGAGCCTGTACGCATACCTGGCACCTTAAAGTCGGTGAAAGCGGTGGGCTGGTACATTGAGGAATACGGCTTCGCACAAATCTCCATGAACCTCACCAATATCAATATTACCTCGGTGCACATGGCTTTTGATGAAGTGGTGCGTGCCGCTCAAGAACGTGGGGTTCGGGTAACCGGCTCGGAGCTGGTAGGCCTCATTCCACTGCGTTGTATGCTCGAGGCAGGACGCCATTATTTGTCAAAAATGGGCCGTTCTGAAGGGGTTTCGGACGAAGAACTCATCCAAACTGCCATCCGGAGCATGGGGCTCAATGAACTCGGGCCCTTCGATCCCAAGAAAAAAATCATTGAATACCTCATTGCGCCAGCGGGCCACGATCGTTTGGTAAACATGGACCTAAAAGCCTTCGCTAATGAAACGGCCAGCGAATCACCTGCACCAGGAGGCGGTAGCATTTCTGCCTATGCCGGCGTAATGGGTGTTTCGCTAGCAGCCATGGTGGCAAATTTATCGGCTGCTAAGCGCGGCTGGGAAGAGCAAACCAGCTATTTCAGCGATGTGGCCGTGCGCGCTCAAAAGCTAAAGGATGCGCTTTTATATAAGGTGGATGAAGACACAAGGGCTTTCGATGCCATCATGAACGCCTTTGCGCTTCCAAAAAACACCGATGCGGAAAAGAAGGCACGCACCCAAGCCATTCAAGAAGCTACCAAAATTGCCATCGAAGTACCGTTGCAAACCATGCAATTAGCCTTCGCAGGTTTCGAAATCGTGGAAGCCATGATCGAAAAGGGGAACCCGAACTCCATCACCGATGCAGCTGTAGGCGCTTTGTGCGTGAGAACTGCTGTTTATGGGGCTGGGCTCAATGTAAAGGTCAATTTGAGCGGCTTCAAAGACCAAACTTTTGTGGAGGCAACCCTCCAAGAGGCTGATGCTATTCTTGCGGCAACACAAGCAAAGGAAGCGGCGCTGCTGGCACTGGTGAAGCAACGACTGGAGGCTTAGGCCAGATGAATGCGTATAGGCCTCTTTCGGGACTGCACTCAAACGCCATCGCCATTTGGTTGATGGCGTTTTCTTTGCGCTCAATGGCCCAAATAAAGCCCTTGAGCCTAAACGTGTAGGGGTCGATTTGGTCAATAGGATGTAGCACTGCCACTGGTTTTACGTAAAAAGTAATTTCTACCGGCCTGCTGTCTTCCATTAAGATGGTGATGTCGCTCGATTCTATTTTATTTGCCCCCATAAAAGAGCTGTCTTCGCGCTGCACGTAATAAATGCTTTCACCATTGCCTTTTACGTCCATGCGACTGATTTGTCGCCCTTCAAAGTAAGCCGTAATGTCCTTGCCTTTGATTTGGCTAAAGTGTACACTGTCTTCGGCCTTCACCAAAAATCCATCCTTGTACATCTCCAAACGGTCAAATTTTTTGCCGGTGGTAAACAATTCCATGTATTCTGAAGTAATCTGGAACTCATTCGACCAAATAACAGGTTCGGTAAACAGGCGGAAAACGGAGTCAGCCTCTTCATAGGTAAGCGAATCGCAGCTTACTAATAGCTCGGCGCGGTCTACCAAAGCATTGTTCCAAGCCCGCAGTACACTTACGCTGTCGCCTTGTTTGTATTGGTAGATGGTGTCGGCGGTTAAATAGAGCGTGTCGGCATCTCCAAAATTGGCCAAAATAGGGTAGTCGTACACCCAATTCCAGCCTTCTTTGCGATTAAAACGCGTGTAACCACCACGAATTTCGGTTCTTTCCGCTGTGTCAATCATTTGAACGCCACCACGGCAATAGCCTAATTCTCGTAGCTCATCAAAATAGATGGTGTCGGCGCGAATAAATTGCTGCGAGTCAATCATCACTTGGCCGTTTTTGGTGAGGTACAACTCCTTACTTTTGCTGCGGTACCAGCCACCTTCGGTATAGGTGGTGGTTCGTTGCGAAAAAATGTCGGTGGGACCGTAAAAATCGGCCTGCTCCGTGAGGTTGTTGTAGTGTAAAGTATCGGCTTCTAGCCTAAAGTCGGGATGCTGCAAACGCACCCTGGTTTTGAAGAAAAACTGTTTAGTGCTGTTGTTGTAGGTGCCGCGTAGGCTCTTGAGTGTGGCGTCCTCGTTTGTAATAACGGCCCCAACAACATAGCGCGAAATTTTGGTGTTGGTATTGTAAAAAAGCTCCTCAGTGCTCAGCGTCATCTCTCCATCCGTTAAAAAAACAGCTCTGCGTAGCAGGGCATCTTTGGTTGCTCCGTTGTATTCTAGGTATTTCGACCGGGCGTTAAATTTGCCTTCTTGCACAATGCGCACGTTGCCGAAAGCCTTGGCCAACTTCGAATCACCATATAAAAAAGCGCTGTCACAATAAAGTCGCACGTCCTCTTGTTTGAGAATCACGTTGCCTACCAGGCGCCGAATACGCTCCCCTCCGGCTTCTTCGTACGTTAATTCTGCGGCTTGTTCAATGTCGATGGTATTTTTGCCCTGACCGAAAACAGCTGATATGGAGGCGCTTAGAAGCAGAAACAGAAGTACGGCGGCGTTATGCAAAATGGCTTTGTGAGGATGATGCTTCAAAATTAGTCGATTTGCAGTAGTTTTATGTCTTTACAACCTCAATTTCAGTGCCGAATAAAAAACATGTGCTTGTACTTAGTAGTTGGTATCCCGAAAATGCCAGCTCTCGTAACGGCTTGTTCATTACACGCCAAATAGAAGCATTGGCTACTTTAGAGGCTTTTCAGCTCGGTTTAATTGCTGCCGTGCCTGCCGATACAGCAAATGAGCGCTTTATCTCTTTTGAGCGGGCTGGTTTGAAGCACCACATTGCTTTTTACCGAGCAGGTCGCTTTGCTCCCCTCCAAGGCATCCGGTATGCACTGGCCATTTGGCGGGCCTACCAGGGCTATGTAAAAACAGCTGGCAAACCCGATTTGCTGTTTTTGCAAGTGGTTTGGAAGGCAGGCTGGATGGCCTTGAAGTTTCACTTTTTATTCAATTTACCGTATGTCATCATGGAGCACTGGTCGGGTTACCTGCCGGAAGCAGCTGGTTTTAAAGGATTTTGGAGGAGGTACATCAGCCGCATGATCATTGATCGGGCGGAGCAGGTATTTACCGTTTCGGAACATTTGAAGCAGGGCATGCTGCAGCAAGGACTTACAAATCGCTATGCAGTGGTGCCTAATGTGGTTGATACCGCTATTTATAAACCGCAATCGGAGCGCAAGCGGTCGGATACCCCACTTTTTTTACATGTGAGTAACTTGGCGGAGGTGAAAAATTTCGATTTATTGCTCAGTGCTTTTACCTTGTTTAAAAGGCGCTTTCCCCAGGCACAGTTGCTAGTCGCTGGGGCCTTTGCACCATCGGAGGCTAAAAATCTGTTTGCAGGTCCTTGGGATGGCGTTTCGCTTTTAGGTGTGCAAGAGCCAGCATCTTTGGCAGTTTTGTATGCACAGGCCACAGCACTGCTTTTGGCCAGTAGTTTCGAAACTTTTTCAATCGTAGTACCCGAAGCCATGGCTTGCGGTGCCCAGGTAATTGCGTCGCCATTGCCTGCGGTGCAGGCACATGAGGCGTTTGGACAGATTCACTGGGTGGTGCAAAAAACTGCGGCTGCTTGGTGTGAACAAATGGAGTTGGTGTGGGGGGCCAATGACGTCCCTGCCCAAATCGATTTTACAGCTTTAGAAGCAGCCTATGGTGAAAAAGCGGTAGCAGAGCGCTTATTGAACCAGCTAAACCGAGTGTTGCATGTTTCGTAGGGTACTGCATACTTTTGTTTCTCGGGGTATCAATGCCGTGCTGAACTTGCTTTTAGTATTGGTTACGGCGCGTTTTTTGGGTGCTGAGGTGCGCGGAGAGATCAGTTTGCTGGTGGCGAGCATGAACTTGTCGCTGCATGCGGTTGGTCTCGCTGGTGGTGCTGCTCTTTTGTACTTGGTTCCGCGTTTTGCGCCTGGCCATTTGTACCGTATTTCTTTAGGTTGGATGGTTTTGGTGAGTATGCTGACCTTGCCGGTGTTGTATTTAGCGGGACAAATGCAAGGACTCAGTTCCTTCAGCTGGTTGTTGCTTTTGTTGTTGTTTAATGCGGCCAATTTAAATCGCTATATGTTGTTGGCTTTCCGAAAAATTGAACTTGATAACCGCATTGGAATTGGGTTTGGTTTCCTGCAATTACTGTTGCTCATTGCTTTTTTATGGTGGGGAAGTGACAAGCGTCTGGAGCTTTTTGTCAATGTACTCTTGGCAGCCAACGCTGCTTTGCTGCTGCTTACTTCTTTTTTAGTGGTAAAGCACTGGCCTCAGGAGACTGTTAATCAACAGCAGGGGGTGCTGAAGGCTATTTTTGGACATGGATTTTGGGTGCAAATGGCAAACATTGCGCAACTATTTAGCTACCGCTTGTCGTATTATTTGCTGGAGGCGCAGTTAGGAGCGGAAGCTGTAGGTGTTTATGGTGTTGCCGTTTCTTTGGCGGAGTCCTTGTGGTTAGTAAGCCGCTCCATTTCGTTGGTTCAAGTAAGTGAAATTGCCAACAGCACCAACGATTTGGAGCAAAAGCAGCTCACAGCTACTTGGAGCAGGGTTACTGCTTGGCTAACAGCGTTTTGCTTGATACCGTTATTGGCTATTCCGGATGGGTGGTTCACGGCTGTTTTTGGTTCAGAGTTTGTTGGCATGCGTACTTTGCTCGTGTGGTTGGCACCTGGAATTTTGGCTTTGGCTGCCTCCAACATCCTTACGCATTATTTTTCAGGAAAAGGTAAATTCCAATTAAACGCCGTGGTTTCGGCCTTTACCTTGGCACTCGTGGCGATTATATTGCCAGTCATGATTGCCCGTTGGGGAGTTGTGGGTGCGGCGGCTGGACAATCATTGGCCTATCTGGCTGCCTGGGTTTTTGCAATCTTACTGTTTTCACAAGGAAAAAAGGCAGTCATTGGCAGCATCTTGCCGCAGCCATCAGATTTTGTGTTGCTTCAAAAAATTTGGCGCATCTTTCGCGATAAGGCATAAAAAAACCGACTCGAAAGTCGGTCTTAAGTAGATGGGTGAAAGACCGGGTTCGAACCGGCGACCTCTAGTGCCACAAACTAGCGCTCTAACCAGCTGAGCTACAATCACCATTTTATTAAAAAAACAGATGCTTTTTTAACGAACTGCAAATATACACCCTTAGCGCGTTTTTTACAACAATCAGAAAAAAATGAGGCAAATTTATGCGCCTCCCCGTCAGGCAGCGAGCTTCTCTTCTTTCTTAAAGATGATGACTTCCTCCCCAACTTTTTGATAGCCATATTCGTAGCAGAAATAGCGAGGACTGCCTAGGCGATTGAGTTCAATGTGGGTGTGGTATTTGATGGAGAAACCCGTGTCAATTAATTTTTGCAGTAGCAATCTTGTTTTTTGTTGGCGCTGTGGCAGGAGGGATTCTAGAATGCGTCTGTTTTTGCGCAATATGTTGTGGATGTTACGAATGAGCAGCACTTCATCACAATGTTGCTTGTTGTAGTGTGCGTTTCTGCAGAAGTCATCACAGAATTTTTTGTCGCGGCGTCCTTTGATTACAGCACCGCAGTCGAAACAGAGTTTTTGTTCCATGGCTTTGGGTTTTAAGTGAAACAGCATCGATCCGTTAGCAAACGTTTAACAAACGTATACAAACGTATTCAAACGTTTAAATTACGATTAACCAATATTCCATTTGCAGCTTTGTTTTACGAAATCACTTCGTTTGTTTCTTTTATAAACCAAAAAATTAAAATTATGAGCAACATGAGAAATCAGGTGCGCCTCATTGGCAACCTGGGAAAAGATCCAGAGATTCGCGATATCAGCGAAACAAAAAAGGTGGCAAAATTTAGCTTGGCCACCAACGAAACCTACCTCAACGACAAAGGGGAGAAGGTTACCGAAACCCAATGGCATCAAATTGTGTGCTGGGGCAAATTGGCAGGACTTACCGAAAAGTATTTGGTGAAGGGTTCTGAAATTGCACTAGAAGGTAAGTTGACTACCCGCGTATTCAATGACAAGGATGGAAATCGCCGTTTTATAACGGAAGTAATTGGTACCGACTTGGTCTTTTTAGGCAAAAAAAATGCACAGGCAGCTTAACAAAAAAAGACGGGTGCTTTTCGGGCACCCGTCTTTTCTGTTGAAAAAGTTTTGCTATTTAATAATGGCAAATTTGCCAGTCTGAACGTCATTCGTACTTAGGTCTTTTACCGAAAACAGATAAAGACCACTTGCCAAATTTTGTTTGTCTTCCGAAAGCACATCCCACGCATGCTCGCCACCTGCCAAGGTTGTTTGGTTTGCGCTACCGCCGAAGTTATTGTACCAGCCAATGGTGCTGCCATTAAAATCACTGCCGGCATCATGAAGCAATGTAGCTACAACGTCACCACTGATGGTGTAGATGCGTATTTCGGCGCGGGCTGGTAGGTTGTAAAAAATCATTTTTTTAGAACGACTTGTGGTGCCATCCCAGGCTGCGCTCAGGCGATACGGGTTAGGGTAAACGCCTGGCTTGCGGTCTTTGCTCATCTCGCCAGCTTCCGTGCCCGAAAACAAACGGAAGGCGTTTTGAACACGTGACGACTCTAAGGGCTCCAGGCCAATGGCAGGGTCACCTTCATCAAAAGCTGTTAGGATGTACAGGTACTGCCAGCCATTGAGCACATCACCAACTTCGTATTTATACCAATATTCCGTGGTGTCTTCAGCGAAAGTAATTGGACTGTTAAGCCTTACAGCATCAAAGCTATTATTAAAACCAACGGCATTGCCTGGCTTATCCCATTGCGCGAGTAAACTGGCACGCGACAATAAATTCGGACTCAAATCATCGCCTGGCTTGGTACGGTAGATGCGATAACCCTCAAAATCTTGGATTTTGGTGATGGGGTCGATGGCATCTTCTGAGAGTCTGTTCCAGTAAATGACTACTTTATTGTTTTTCGCTTCAAATCGTGCTTTAGGCGGTGGTGGCGGTTCTGGTAAAATGTAGCGATCCAAAGTGCCGTTGTTGTTCAAATCTTCACCTGGGTTGAGTATGCCATTTTCATTGGCATCTTCACCAACAAAAGTGCGTTTAGCCCACCCAAGGTTAGCACGCAGCTGGGTACGCGCAAAATAAGTGTCTAATGGGGTGTCGTCGAGTTGTGGGGCACAAACCGTGGCCATTACAAAGGTTACAGACTGACCAGGCTCGACTCTGGGTACAGGTCCTGCAGAAATGAGTTGCACACGGTTGCCAGGCGTGGCTAAACCAGCATTAGGACCAAAATTGGCTTTGGTTTTCATCCGGTCGTAGCGCTGCAAATCGTTTGTTGGAGCGGCCACGTTATAAAGCCAATAGTTTCCATTTACTTGCGCATAGGGCGTATTGGGATTATTGGGGTGGATATATTGTCCGTTTTGGAGGATGCCCAAAAACTGCAAAGCACCATAAGAATTGGTGAACGGACGGTCTCCAATCACGTCATAGGCATACATGGCCGATAGGGTATCATCAAAGCCAAGGCTCCCTTTGTTGAAAAAAGCGCCACCGCGGTCGTTCGTAACATTTACATTTCGCACCACCAAATCGCTCCACATGCCCAAGTAAACCGAATCCCAAGGCACGTTGTCGTTGTTGGTGATGGTGTAGTTTAGGATGGTAAAATAATCTGCAAAAGGAAAATTCCAGGCATAGGTTTCAAGGCGCACCCGTGCATTTAAAGGCGTGAGGTGGTTATTGATGGGCTGATTTGAGCCGGGGACAATGGTGAACTCATCTGTAAAGTTGAGCACATATTCTTGGTGTGAGATGGCGGCAGTCGAAAAAACCTCGCTTCCAGGCAAGCTCGAGCGGGTGATGACGGGGGTGCCGGGCAACGGACTGAATTCGTATCCTGATTTTCCAACGGCATAACCCGAGGCATCATCTACAGCACCCGTGGTTACCGCAATTTGGCCATTTTTAATGGCGCCAATCCACAAGCCAGCTTCAAATAAGTGTTCAACACCTGAATTTAAAGGATATTCCATCGATGGTGGTCCTTGCGGGTCGTTTCGAACGTTCGGCCGTCCAACTGCACCTGCATTGGTTACGTTAACACCAATGTTGCCAATACTAATGGTTTTTTCTTCAAATTGCCCTTGAGCAATTCCAAAAAAGAAGAGCATGAGCAAAAGACTAAATGAGAATTTGGTCATAAGCCACGAAAATAAGAAGAAGCTGTTAAATGACTATCAAGAAGCCAGATTTTAAATGCTTCCATGTGAAATTAAATATTGGTGTGCCTGCTGTGGTCCTAGATTTAGTAACAAATCGAGGCCTGATAAATTGGCTAAAAAGCCGAAACGAGTGCTGAAACACTGATAATAGGGGGATGTTGGATCAATGTGGTTCGTTTTTTCGAAATCCCGGTAATCCAGTTGAGGTGGATACGTTGCCACAAATTTTTCAGTCCATCCAAGTTTGGTTTGGATGCCCAGCTTTTTAAGCAGCCATTCGGTCCACATCAGGTTCCAATCCCACAGCAAGGCGGGTTGTTGTTTAAATAGCGCTTCCAGTTCCAGCTCGTAAAATTCAAAAAAGGGGGCTTTCCCGTAGGCTGATTTGATGCTAAACCAATGCTGTTTTCGCCAATCTGTTTGATAAGAAATAGGGGTTTGTGTATATAATTGCTTATGCGAGCGCCCCCCTGCAATGGGCACCGTAAGCAGCTGTTTGCCGTTTGCACTACAGATAGCAGTGCGATTACGAGCTGAAGATTTGACAAAATGCTCACAATTCTCCAACAAAACCATGGGCTTATTTGCTATTTTTGTTAAATAACTCACTCCAGGCAAATATTGGAGTTCCATAATTATGAAAGCACGCACTGTATTTTCCATCATTTCGACTGCAAGTTTACGCTTCTTGCCCGCTTCATTCAAGTTTCTAGTGCTGATTTGTGTGACTTTGTTGTTTTCAAACACCACGCAAGCCTTAGATGCACAGTTTAGATATGCCAGTTTTATGCAGCCGGGTAAAGGGCCTTATGTCGAAACCTATCTCGCTGTGAACAGCCGTTCCGTTCATTTTGTAAAGTTGGAGCCTAATAAATTGCAAGGCGCCATTCAAATTACCATCAGTTTCGAAAGAAATGATAGCATTGTGCTTTTTGACAAATACATCCTAAAAAGCCCAGAAATCGATACGCTGAACCCATTGAATTTTAGTTTTATCGATTTACAGCGCTTTAGCCTCCCTGCTGGCACGTATTTTATGGAGCTCAAAATTCGCGATCAATACGATACCACGAATACAGCCAGCGCCACCGGCACCATCGAGTTAAAAACACCAGGCAATGCCATGCAGTTTTCCGATATTATGTTGGTAGAAAGCATGAAAAGGGCAGAAAAGCCGGGGCCGCTTACCAAGAGTGGTCTGGATTTAATACCACGGCCATCTTTCTTCTACAACACCACCCACGATACCTTGCGCTTCTACACCGAATTGTATGGCACGCAATCGCTGCAAGACTCTGTATTTGTGGTGCGTGCTATGCTAGAGTATGGCGAGCGACAGGTGGCTGATAAATGCAGTCGCTTCTACAAATTTGCTCCCAAAGGAGTGATTGTAATTACGGATGCCTTTTTAATAGATGAAGTCCCGAGCGGCAACTACACCCTGCGTTTTGAAGCCTTGAGTCGCTCCAATGAAGTATTGGCAACCAAAACCATGACCATCCAGCGACTCAATAGCAAAATAGCTTTTGATGAGCAAAAGATGAAGGCAATTACGACCGTCATGTCCTTCGTTGATCCCATGACTAAGCCGCAATTAGTTGATTATATTGCTTCTTTAAGACCTGTTTCTGAGATTTTTGAAAGGGAATATGCCGATAAACTACTCAAACAAGATACGGTAGACGTAGAATTGCTCAAAAAATTCATGTTGAGTTTTTGGGAGCGTCGCGACAAAGCGAAGCCACAAGCGGCCTGGGCCGAGTATCACATGCGGGTTAAAGAAACCGTTGAACTATTCAGCTCCAAAATCATGCGGGGCTATGAAACCGAGCGTGGTAGGGTGTATTTGCAATATGGTAAGCCAAATACCCGTACGCAGGTTACCAATGAGCCGAGTGCATTTCCCTATGAAATTTGGTGGTATTACGAGTATAAAGGCCAGCGCAACATCCGTTTTGTGTTTTACAATCCCGATATGATCACCAATGACTACCAGCTGCTCCATTCTGAGGCACTCGGCGAACCATTCGATCCGCAATGGCGCTTGATCTTGTTCTCCAGAACCACAGCCTTCCGCGACATTGATGACCAAATGAACAGGGGACACTTTGGTAGCTACCTAGAGGATAACTTTCGGAACCAATAAAGCATGCGCATATCTTACTGGCTTCAGAAGCTAGGCATTGCGTTCATCAGCAGCTTGCCTTTGGTTGTGCTGTATGTGCTGGCTGATTTTTTGTTCCTGATAAACTATTTTGTGATAGGCTACAGGAAACACGTAGTGCGCGCAAACCTGTTAAAGGCCTTCCCTGATCGCTCGAAAAAGGAGCTCAAAAGCATTGAAATAGCTTTTTTTCGGTATTTGAGCGACCAGTTGGTAGAGACTTTCAAGACTTTCAGCATGACGGAAAGCAATGTTTTGGAGCGTGTGGAAGTGCTAAATCCCGAAGTTATGAATGCCATTGCAGCTAAAGGCCAGCATGTGGTGCATTTGCTGGGACATCATGCCAATTGGGAGTGGTATGCCAAGGCTTTGGCGCTGCGCACACAACACCGCCTTTTTTTTGTTTATAAGCCGCTCAATAACAAGGGGTTTAACTTGCTGATGAAAGAAATGCGTGAGCGGTTTGGCGTTAAAGCTGTGGCCATGAAAGAAGTATTTCGCACCATTGATGCAAATTTAGACCGACCCCACGCTAGTTTTTTTGGTGGTGATCAGTCGCCCATGGCCCACAACCGTTTTATATGGATGCCTTTTATGCACCAGCCAACGGCAGTGTATTTAGGCGCAGAAGACATTGCTAAAAAGTATGATGCTGCTGTGGTGTTTGGTAAGATGCGTCGGGTAAAGCGGGGTTTTTACACCATCGAGCTGCAATTAATTACCGACACCCCCAACGAAACAGCTTTTGGTGAAATAACCAAGGCGCACAGCCGTCTTTTAGAAGAGTTACTTGAAGAGCAGCCTCAATATTGGCTTTGGTCGCATAAAAGATGGAAATTACAACCCGATAAACACCCTTCCCATGCCACAGCTTGACCAACCCCATATAGCGGTTGTGATTTTGAATTGGAACGGCCGCCGGCACCTCGAAACCTACCTGCCGAGTGTGCTTCAAACCAGTTATACCAATCACCAAATTTGGGTTATTGACAATGCATCTACCGATGATTCGGTGCATTGGTTGCAACAAAATTATGGTGAACTGGTGAAGCAGGTGCAACTGCCGAGCAATGGGGGTTATGCAGGTGGTTACAACCAAGGCCTAAAACACATCGAAGCGGATATTTATGTACTGCTTAATTCAGATGTGGAAGTAACACCGGCTTGGCTTGAGCCAGTGGTACAGCGTTTCAATGCCAATCCGCAAGTAGCGGCAATACAGCCGCATATCCTCGATTGGCGCAAGCGCGATCATTTTGAGTATGCTGGGGCGGCAGGTGGCTACATCGACGCTTTGGGCTATCCGTTTTGTGCGGGTCGACTTTTCGAGGAAATAGAAAAAAATGAAGGCCAGTTCGATGAGCCGAAGTCCATTTTTTGGGCTTCCGGCGCCTGTATGTTCATTCGGGCAGCGGCTTATTGGCAGGTGGGTGGACTTGATGAACGCTATTTTGCCCACATGGAAGAAATTGATCTCTGCTGGCGCTTACATCATGCTGGTCACTTGGTGCAGCAAGAGTCTAAATCAGTGGTGTACCACTTAGGAGGGGGCTCTTTGGCCTATGGAAATCCTAGAAAAACCTTTCTAAACTTCCGAAACAGTCTCATTACCCTTCAAAAAAATCTGCCAGCCCAAGAAATGCCTGTGAAGATTTTTGCACGATTAGTGCTGGATTTTCCAGCAGCATTGAAATTTTTAGCACATGGTAGTTTTGGTGATTTTTGGGCGGTAGTACGCGCTCATTGGTCGTTTTTTAGCATGCAACGCTATATTTGGGAGCAACGCAGTCGCATCCCTACCAAAAGGAGTAGCAAAAGTATACCGAGTATTTACCAGGGAAGCGCGATTTATGCACACTTTACGGGGCAACAACAAAAACTTAAAGCCTTTATCGCGCGCCGGAATTTGTGATCATTTGAATCAAGCCGTTCAAGGCTAGGTGATAAGAGTGCAGTCCGAACCCAGCTACTTGTGCCTTAACATAAGGAGATAGATATGATTTTCTGCGAAAATCCTCCCGGCTGTAAGGATTGCTGATATGTACTTCTATGACCGGCGTTGAGATGGCCGCCACGGCGTCGGCAATGGCTACGGAAGTATGCGTATAACCAGCTGCATTTAAAAGTATACCGTCTATACCTTGCCCTGCCGCTTGTATCTGATTGATGATGGCACCTTCATCGTTGCTTTGAAAATAGGAAAGCTGATGCGAATCAAATACTTTTTGAAGCTCCTTAAGGTAATCTTCAAAGCTCAATTTCCCATAAATTTCGGGTTCCCGTGTGCCGAGGAGATTCAAATTTGGACCGTTGATAATAAGGAAGTGCATCTGCTTTGATTTGAGGTCAAAAATAAGCAATTTTATAGGCTAATCCACGCTTTTGAACTGGCAGTCTGATATCCGCGGCTTTAAAGCCTATTTGCAACTAGAGCGCTCGCTTTCGGCTAATTCAGTGGCGGCTTATTTGGCTGATATGCAAAAATTAGCCTCGTATTTTGGCACCTTGGAACCTCCTAAATCGCCTGCGAGGGTAGGTCTTGAGGATTTACAAGCCTTCCTTAAATACCTGCATGAGTTAGGTCTGCAAGCCAGCAGTCAGGCCCGTATCTTGTCTGGTATCAAAGCCTTTTACAAGTACATGTTGCTGGAAGGGCTCGTGCCTGAAAATCCAGCTGAATTGCTCGAAATGCCACAAATGCGCCGCAAACTTCCTGAAATTTTGCACATTGAAGAAATCAGTGCCATGCTGGCCACCATCGATTTGAGCAAGGCTGAAGGGCACCGCAATTTGGCCATTTTGGATACGCTGTACAGCTGCGGACTGCGGGTGAGCGAAGTGGTAAATTTAAAAATGAGTGGCTTGTTTTTCGACATTGGCTTTGTTAAGGTCATTGGCAAGGGCGATAAAGAACGCTTGGTACCCATTGGTGAAAGTGCCCAAAAAACCATCAAATTCTATGTAGAAGGAACGCGCCGGCATTTAAGCATTGCGAAAGGTGCCGAAGACATCCTTTTTCTAAGTCGCAACGGCCGTCCTTTAACACGCATGCTGGTGTTTCTATTAGTGAAAAATCAAGCGATGCTTGCCGGTATTCACAAAACCATTAGTCCACATACCTTCCGCCACGCCTTTGCAACGCACATGGTAGAGGCAGGTGCCGATTTGCGCGCTGTACAAGAAATGCTGGGCCACGAGAGCATCACCACCACTGAAATTTACACACACCTGAGTCGCGAATACCTCAAAGATGTTGTGCGCCAGTTCCATCCGCGACGGTAAATCGCGTTGCATGTGTACAGCTGTAATTTTACAACCATAGCGGGCTGCAACACACCTAATCTCCCTTAATTTTGCATCAAACGGCATGATGCAATCATTTACAGCCCTTCTGCGACATGAATTTTTGCTCGAATGGCGACAGCGTAATGCCTTGGGAGGCATACTGTTGTATGTAGTTTCAACCGTTTTTGTAGCCTACATTACTTTTAAAGTAGTGCCCCCTTTGGCTTGGATCGCAATTTATTGGGTCATCATGCTTTTTGCAGGTACCAATGCAGTGGCCAAAAGTTTTATGCAGCTCTCCCCAGGCCGTATGCTGTACTATTATAGCACCGTAAATCCGCTGCAATTGGTAGCAGCTAAACTGCTCTACAATACCTTGCTTTTATGGACCATCCATTTGCTCACAGCTTTGGTATTGAGCGTTTTAGTGGGTAATCCAGTGCAAGACATGCCTTGGTTCTTGTTCACTGGCGCCGTTGGTATTATCGGCTTCTCTGGCATCCTTACTTTGGTGTCGGCCATCGCTCAAAAAGCCTCGAACCAAAGTACACTCATGGCTGTTTTAAGCTTCCCTGTTTTGATTCCGGTCTTGGTGTTGGTTATTAAGCTGAGCAAAAATGCCTTAGATGGACTCGATCGCGCTGTAGGCTATGAAAGTCTGGGTAGTTTATTGGCTATAAACGCCTTGGTAGTCGCTGTAGCCCTGCTCTTATTTCCTTATCTTTGGAAAGATTGATATGATAAAGAAACACTGGTATAAAATATTAGCCGTAGGCTTGATCCTGTACACCCTCTGGTTTGGCTTGATGGGCGACGTGCCTCGCAAAGTGGTTTTGAATGAGTCTATTCGAAACCTTTATTTCCACGTACCCATGTGGTTTGGCATGATCCTGATTTTAGGTGCCTCGGCTTTTCACAGCATACGTTACTTGATAAAGCCTAGTATGTTGCATGACACCAAAGCCGATAGCACAGCGAAAGTAGGGGTGCTTTTTAGTCTTTTAGGCATGGCCACAGGCATGGTGTGGGCCCAATTTACTTGGGGTGCTTGGTGGAGCGGCGATCCAAAGCAAAACACATCTGCTATTGCCATCCTCATTTATTTAGCTTACCTCGTTTTACGCGGTTCTTTCAATGAAGAACAGCAACGAGCACGCATTTCAGCCGTGTATAATGTTTTTGCCTTTGCCTGTTTGATACCACTGCTGTTTATTTTGCCGCGTTTAACCGATTCTTTGCATCCCGGTAATGGCGGTAATCCTGGTTTTGGAGCCTATGACCTCGATAATCGCATGCGGTTGGTGTTTTATCCTGCGGTGATCGGCTGGACTTTATTGGGTTTTTGGATGGCATCACTCAGAACCCGCATCCTTACTTTACAACAAAAAGAGCATGAATAAGATAAAATACAGCTTAACGGCAGTGCTTTGGCTGCTTATACAGCCGCTTGCGCAAGCGCAGTCTGAAGTTGAAATGGCCGATGTAATGCGCGCTGACGGGAAGATTTATGTAGTTGTTGCAGTGCTGTTGATTATTTTTCTAGGTTTGATAGGGTATCTCATCCATCTCGACCGAAAAATATCAAAACTCGAAAAGAAGTAACGTTTTTATTAACCTAACCTAAAATTATGGCAAATCACCAACACGAAGAGCACAGCTTTTTCGGAGATGTATTGAAGTATTTCGAAAATGCCGCAGCCCATCTAGATTATCCTAAAGGGTTGCTCGACCAAATTAAATTTTGCAACAGTGTTTATCGCATGCGCTTTCCCGTGCGTGTAGGTGAAGAGTTGGAAGTAATTGAGGCCTACCGCGTGGAGCATTCGCACCACCGCATGCCAACGAAAGGCGGTATCCGTTATGCGATGAGTGTTAGTCAGGATGAGGTAATGGCCCTAGCAGCACTCATGACGTATAAATGTGCGATCGTGGATGTGCCGTTTGGCGGTGCCAAAGGTGGTGTTAAGATTGATCCTAAGAATTATACAGTAGATCAATTGGAGCGAATTACGCGCCGATATACTACCGAGTTGATCAAAAAGAATTTTATTGGTCCTGGCCTCGACGTACCCGCACCTGATTATGGAACCGGTGAGCGCGAAATGAGCTGGATCATGGACACCTACACCACCTTTTTTCCTGGTCAGATTGATGGTATTGGTTGCGTAACAGGTAAGCCAGTTTCTCAAGGTGGCATCGCTGGTCGCCGCGAAGCAACGGGTTTAGGTGTCTATTTTGGCATTCGCGAGGCTTGTAGCTTTGCCGATGACATGGAGCGCTTGGGCATGACGGTTGGTGTTGAAGGCAAAACAGTGGTGGTGCAAGGCTTGGGTAACGTTGGCTATCATGCTGCCAAGTTTTTTCATGAGGCTGGTGCAAAAGTGATTGCTTTGGCAGAGTACGAAGGTGCTATTTATGCAGCTGATGGCTTGGATTATGAGGCCGTTTTTCAGCATAGAAAGGCCACAGGAAGCATATTGAACTTCCCAGGAGCCACTAATTTGGCTAAAAGCAGCGATGCACTTGAATTGGCTTGTGATATCCTGATTCCTGCGGCTTTAGAGAATCAAATACATGAAGGCAATGCCGCCAATATCAAGGCCAAAATCATTGGGGAAGCTGCTAACGGACCTGTTACTGCAGAGGCCGAATTGGTGCTGAATAAAAAAGGCATCATGGTGATCCCTGATATTTATTTGAATGCAGGTGGTGTAACCGTTTCGTATTTCGAATGGTTGAAAAACCTGTCTCATGTGCGTTTTGGTCGCTTGGGCAAGCGTTTCGACGAAACCTTAAACAACAACATCATTTCTGCGGTTGAAGAAATGACTGGCAAAAACCTCAATGAAAAGCAGCGTCAACTTATTGGCCGAGGCGCCGATGAAGTGGATTTTGTGTATTCTGGTTTGGAAGAAACCATGATAGAATCTTACCGTCAGATTCGTGCTGTCAAAAAGGAAATCCCAACGATTCCAGATTACCGAACAGCTGCTTTTGTGGTCGCGATCCGAAAAATTGCCAAGGCTTACGAGTCTTTAGGCGTATTTCCATAGGACTCAAAAAAAACGAAAAGAAGAAGGCGGGATTCCCCGCCTTTTTTTATGCTTCTAATTGCTCCTTTTGGAGGATGCTTTGAAAGGTGCTTTCTAGGGTTTCTGTGCTGGCAAAGCCGTGTGCCAACATAAAGTACTGGTCTTGATGCCTTAAAACGACAGTCGGGTAGCCCGAAACGCCATACCTGGCCGCTTCTTTAAATTCATCTTTGGTGGCGAGTTGGTAGGCCACACTGTCAAATTTTTCTTCGAAGACTTTGAAATCCATCCCTAACGCCTCACAAAGTGTTTGATAGTTGGCTTTTTGGTTAAAATCTAGACCGTCTTGGTAATACATGCTTTGGAGCGCATGTGCCAACGCCAATTGCTGCTCCGGAAACTGCTCCTTTAAAATTACAAAGGCTTTGCTAGGAGGGGTGGAGTCCATCAGGGTTGTGCCCGCACCGTTCAAATCATTTAAAAACGATGCACCAAAGCGAATGCCGGTGAGCTGTTCGAGGCGTGGCACACTGTCTTTAATGTAGGAGGCAATATGGGCAAGGGGACCAACGCGCTCGCCGGTCACCATGCCGCCAGAGATGACAGTGAATTTTATTTTGTCGGTGTGTTTTGCTGCAAAGCCCTGGATATGCAAGCCAAAGCCATAGCACCAACCACAAAGTGGATCAAAAAGATATATGATTTCCATGCCTGCTCAATAATAATCAGGCAGTTTTGGTTCAATCTTCATCACTCACTTTTACATAGCCCTTTATAATCCGGTAGGCCGAAAGGGCATGAGCAAATAGGCTCAAAGGCATCAAAAAACCAAGAAGCAACAGATAAGGCAATTG
The DNA here is from genome assembly GCA_945874665.1 of Chitinophaga pinensis. Lineage (GTDB taxonomy): Bacteria > Bacteroidota > Bacteroidia > UBA7662 > UBA7662 > PNNG01. Next base: position 34,217 of record CAMCHJ010000014.1, read on the forward strand.
TTGGAATTGAGAGGCGCTTACTGGGTTCGATTGAATTTCTAACAAAATCAAAACCATGGAAATGAGTAACAGTAAGGCCCCGATAGCATTCCAGCCTAACACAATTTCTTTGGTGAGCATCTTTTGACTGAAAGCCAAACTTCCAATTACAGGAGCGGTTAGGCCAATTATAACGTCGTAATTAAAGCCTTCGAAGGTGAGGTCAATAGGGGTGATGCCTGCTTGATAAAACCAAAGAAGTACGAAGGCGAAGGGCACACGCCATAAATGTAAATAGTGGATTTGTTCGTCTTTTAAGCCCCGCACAAAAGGCCGCGAAGCTGGTAAAAAGCTCATGGCGGTTAGCAGTAGGAAGGGAAATATGGTAAGGCCGGCAAGTAACCCGAATGCAGGCACAGTGCCTTTTATTAAATAGCTGATACCGGCCAAGGCGCCACACCAAATGGCCACTATTCCTAAGGTCACAAATTTGTTGTCTGCCGAAAAGATGCCAAAAAGGGCTCCAACAAGTGCACAAGCCACAACAGTAATAGGCACATACGATGGAAATTCAATAAGAGCGGTCTCCATAGCGATAGGTTTATAATTCAAATGTCTGTGGTTCAGCGACAAATAACCAAAAAAGTTATTAACAGTTTATTAAGCGCTTCCCAATTCTGAATTACCAAAAGGAGAAAGGGCGTAGCTGCTCAGAAACTACTGGTTTACGTCTGCTCCAGGAAAATCGCATGGCCTTGCTTCGAACTAAAGCACCATGTATAAGACGAGCGATGTTTCCAAAAAAAAGCCCAACCTGTGCTATTGAAAACACAGGTTGGGCAAAATACGGTGGAGAATGTAGGGATTGCCTTACTTCGGGTCCAAAATCATAGGATTTTTACCATCGGTGATGATCAGTTTTGCATTTGGGCTGATCGCTAAATCTCGCATCACTTCAATGCTTCTGAGTTTTAGAATTTCTGGTGTTAAGCCATCACTCAATATTTTTTGAGCATCTCGATCACCTGCCGCACGAATGCGCTTGCGGTCGGCTTCTTTCGACTCGGTAATTAACACAAACTCCATGCGTTGAGCTTGTTGCTCAGCTTCGAGTTTTTCTTCGATGGCTTTTGCTAAACCATTGGGTAGGGTAATCGACTTTAACAATACAGACTCAATGGTAAAGCCGCGCTTGCTCAAGTAGCCGTTCATCTTGAGGGCAATGGCCCTTTCGATGCTGTCTCTGCGGCCTGAGTGCATGTCTTTGGCGTAATATTGCGCGCAAACATCCGCACTGGCAGATCGGAAAACAGAAGTGATGATTTTATCGTAGTCGGTACCAATTTCTGTAATGATTTTCCGGACTTCTTCTGGCTGTATGTGATACAAGATGGAAATGTCAGATCGAATCGTTAAGCCTTCTTTGGAGGGCAAGTCTATGGTTAACTCGCGGTTGATGGTCCTGATCGGCACTTTTTCGACACTGCTGGTAAAGGGATTAAACCAAAGGAGACCGCCGTTTTTAGGCTCACCTTTGAACTGACCGAATTTTGTTCGCACGCCAATTTCACCGGGTCGAACAACGGCGCAAGCACTCAAAAGGCTTGCAGCTACGAAGAGGATTGCTAACTGTTTCATGGTATTTGATTTGTTGTAAAATACATAGATATAACAGCTTTTAAAAAGAAAAAGCGGTCACTTTGGACCGCTTTAAGCTTTTTTATGAATTCTTAGAGATTGCCTCGCAAAGCCTGCTCTCTTTCGATAGATTCAAACAGTGCTTTAAAATTGCCTTTGCCGAACGACTTGGCGCCTTTGCGCTGAATGATTTCGTAAAAGAGGGTAGGACGGTCTTCAACAGGCTTTGTGAAAATCTGCAAAAGATACCCTTCTTCATCACGATCCACCAAAATATTCAAATCTCTTAAAGGCTGAATATCTTCGTCTATTTGCCCTACGCGGGCTAGCAAATCGTCGTAATAGGTATCTGGGACGTGCAAAAACTCAACACCGCGACTGCGCAGTTCTTTAACAGTATGCAGTATATCGTTGGTGGCAACCGCTATGTGCTGCACGCCTGGACCTCGGTAATAATCGATGTATTCTTCGATTTGCGATTTCTTTTTGCCTTCTGCTGGCTCATTAATAGGGAACTTCACATAGCCATTGCCATTAGAAACCACTTTCGACATCAAAGCAGTGTATTCGGTAGAGATGTCTTTATCATCGAAAGTCAACAACAACTTAAAGCCCATCACATCTTCGTAAAACTTCACCCATTCGTTCATTTCGCCCCAGCCCACATTACCAACACAATGGTCAACATGCAGTAAGCCCACCGGCCGCTCTGCCACAGACCAACTTGGGGCTATAAAACCAGGCATGAACACGCCCTTGTAGTTTTTACGCTCTACAAAAGTGTGGATGGTTTCGCCATAGGTATGAATCGAGGCAACCACAACTTCACCGTCGCCATCTTTCAATACTTTAGGTTCGCTAAAGGCTTTGGCACCACGTTTCGTTGTTTCCTCAAACGCCTTACGAGCGTCATCTACCCACAACGCCAATACCTTTACACCGTCGCCATGCTTACGTACGTGTTCGCTGATTTCGGAATCGGGATTTAAGGAAGTAGTGAGCACCAATCTGATTTTACCCTGCTGCAGCACATAGCTTGCACGATCGCGTAAACCTGTTTCTGGGCCTGCGTAAGCAACTAAACTGTAGCCAAAGGCGGCTTGGTAATAATAGGCCGACTGCTTGGCATTGCCCACATAAAATTCAACATAATCGGTACCGTTTAAGGGCAAAAAATCAACCGCTTGGGCGGTGGTGGTTGCTGTTTCTGTATGCATGATGCTTGATTTATTGTGGTTTATTCGTATTTTGATTCCATCCAAGAGCGGAAATACTTGCCGTCGTCTAAGCCCATGGCTTGTTTGGTAAGGGCAAAAGGCTTGAAAGTATCTACCATGACGGCCAACTCCTCGGTTTCGGTTTTGCCGATGCTGCGTTCATAAGCCCCTGGATGCGGTCCGTGCGGAATACCAGCCGGGTGCAAGGTAATGTGGCCCGGGGCAATGTCGTTGCGGCTCATGAAGTCGCCATCCACGTAATACAATATTTCATCGCTGTCGATGTTGCTGTGGTTGTACGGGGCGGGGATGGAAAGCGGGTGATAGTCGTAAAGGCGTGGACAAAAACTGCACACCACAAAACCAGCATTTTCAAACATCTGGTGAACGGGCGGTGGTTGGTGGATGCGGCCTGTGATGGGCTCAAAGTTGTGGATCGAGATGGCATAAGGGTAATTGTAGCCATCGTATCCTACCACATCAAACGGGTGGTTGGCGTAGATGAGCGTGTGTAAAATGCCTTGTTTTTTGACTTTTATCTCAAAAGAACCGATTTCATCGTGGGTTTCGATGGTTTGAGGCAATTTCATGTCACGCTCGCAATAAGGTGAGTGCTCGAGAAGCTGACCAAACCAGTTGCGGTATTTTTTAGGGGTGTATAAGGGACTAAAGGCCTCCAGATACAACAAGCGATTTTCACTTGTTTCGAAATCTATTTGGTAAATGATTCCCCGCGGAATGAGTAAATAGTCGCCATATTCGAAGGAGATATTGCCCAATTGCGTGCGCAATACGCCTTTGCCTTTATGTACGAAAAGCAATTCATCGGCATCTGCATTTTTATAGAAGTACGATCTGAGCGATTCAGAAGGAGCAGCTAAACCCAAGATCAGGTCTTTGTTCACCATCAAGGGCACACGGCTTTCTAAAAAATCGGCCTTGGGTGCGATGTTAAAACCGTGCAAGCGGCGGGGGGTGATGTTGTGCTCCACGCCGATTTCTGGACGCATATCCAAGCTGCCAGCCATTTCTCGGATGATGGTTGGCCGGTGAATGTGGTACAACAAACTCGACATGCCGTCGAAGCCAACGGTACCGAAGAGTTGTTCGTAATACAATTCCCCATTGGGTTTGCGGAACTGCACGTGCCTTTTGGCGGGGATTTTTCCCAGTTTGTGGTAAATCGGCATGCGAATCGAATTTCTACAAAGTTATCCAAATCTCGGCGCAAATGGAAGTAATTGTGGAGACGGATGCGTGGAAACAAAAAAATTCCGACCGAAGCCAGGATTTAAACACATTGGGTTTGTCTAAAACCAGATGTCGAAACCTGCGAGTATGAACATGGGCAAGCCAACGCGAATGCCTTGTGGCCGTCTTGTAACGATGTAACGCTCGTTTGTGAGGTTTTTAACGCTCAGGCTAAGACTGTATTTTTGCTTGAAGGGATAAAGAACACTGGCATCAATCAACGTGTATGCGTCGATTTTTCCCTCCCTGCCATTGGCTGAGGCCATTTCGCGGTTTTGTATGTCGCCAAATTGGGCGCTTATGTGGTTGGCAGACAAACGTAGGGCCAAGCCGTTTTTAGCCTCAAAGGTTAAGCCTGCTGTAAGCAGCCATTCAGGTGCATAAGGTGTGCGATTGCCGTTGATGTTGAGGGTATCGGTGCTTTGAATGACAAAGCGGTCAGAGGTAAAGCGCGCGTCAACGTACGTAGCCATGAGGTTAAGCTGTAGGCCGTATGACTGCTTTAATAGTTTGCCGAAATCAAGATTGGTCGCAAATTCTAGTCCTTGGTGCAAGGTGCGCCCGCCGTTGATGAGGCCGGCTCCTGCGCCGCCTGAAGACTGACTAACCGGTATGATTTGGTTGCTGAAATCCATTCGGAAGGCGGTTAACTCCACATCCGCCCAGTTTTTGAGCTGCATGCGGGTGCCTAGTTCGTAATTCCAGCTGAGCTCGGCGTCTAATTGCTGTACCAGTCCACCTCCGTCGATGGCATCCTTTACCCGAGGAGGAGCAAAGCCACGGTGCACGCCAGCAAATACAGTTGTTTGTTTGTTGACGTTCCAGTTGGCGCCGATGCCGGGTATCAGTTGGTTTACACTGCTCTCAGCAATTACAGAGGTGTCGGTCACTAGGTTGTTGAAATGCCGGCGGTTGATGTTGCGCTCGAAGCCGAATTGCTCGAGGCGTAGGCCAGGACTCACGCTAAAGTTATGGCTGATGTCGATGCGGTTTTGAGCGTAAGCAGAGAACGCCATTCCCGTCCGGATTTCGTTTTCAATCATATTACCGCTTCGGGCATCGGCTTTGGTGCCAAAAACGAGCTGTTCATAGGCCCGTTCGTGTTGCAGGCGCACACCGGCATCGAGTTGGTTTTTCAGCTTGCCAGCGCTGTATTGGTAACTTAAGCGCGATTCGATACCCGCTACTTCAAATTGTCGATTGCGGTGACCGTTGCTATTTCGCATAAAAATAGCGCCATTGGCAATCGTTGTGTCTCCCCAAATTTGTCCAGTGAAATTTGCTGGTCGCACATTGCTGCTGCCGTTAGATACAAAATCCTGCCGTTGCCAATTGCGGGTGGTGGTGTAGGCGTAGGCCGTAGTTTTGATTTGCATGCTTTTATTTACCTCGTATTGATGGGTGGCGCTGAGGGCATAGCGGCGTATTTGCAAGCGGTCGTCTGGCGACATCCGTATAAAATCTTGTCCACCTGCGTCAAACATGCTCTGGGTTAGACCAACATAAGTGGCGTCTGATTGCTCGTCATAGGCGCTTATTTTAATGCCCAGGGTCGATTTGTTGCTCAATTTGAACTTAAGCTTGGTACTGAAATCATGAATATTAAAACCCACATAGCCTACTTGGTTGGCGCGTTTGTGCAAATAATTTACAAGCACACCGGTGTTGCCATTGGTTTGGCTATGGGAAAGCTGGGTGCTTAAAAAGCCACCATTGCCGGCCCTTAAGCGCAGGCGAGTGGTTGGGTCTAAAGTTGGGTCGGCGGTAATGTAGTTGATCACGCCACCTATGGTTTGCGGTCCAAATAAAATTTGGCCACTTCCTTTTAAGATTTCTACACGCTCCATCCGGTCGATGGCTGGGGTGTAATACATTTCTGGCTCGCCGTAGGGGTTTAAAGAAACAGGAATGCCATCTTCTAAGATGAGTACACTTCTCGAACGATCAGGATCTAAACCTCTGATACCAATATTTGTGCGCAAACCAGCACCTTCCTCATCGGTTACATGGAGGCCAGGAGATTTTCGAAAGATTTCGTTGCCACTGAGCGGATTGCTTAGCTGGATTTCCTTTTTAGGTATTTGCGTCAGCGATCCTGGCGTGCGCTGAAACACCCCTTCTTTTTCAGATATGATTTCTACCTGAGGCATGGTGAATTTTAGTGTGTCCCCGGCTGCAACGAGCATGTTTGGCTGGGCTTGTACGGTTGAGGTGGCATACAACATGCCAGTGAGTAAGGTAGTATAGAAGCGTTGCATGTATTTAGATTAATTATAAATAACGACGCAAAGATAGCGGTTGGCTGCAAGCCTCCAAGTGTTATTTATATTAATTCTAAATTATTTTTCGGCTGCTGTAAAATGAAAAAAGGGGTATGAAGCCCCTTAAATCCTATAAAATCAAAATGTTATTTGGTTGGCTCTTCTTCAGGCTCAACCCAATCCACTACAAAAACGTTGGTGTCTCTTGATCCGCCATTTAAGCGATTTGAACTGAATACTAATTTTTTTCCATCGGGCGAAAACATCGGAAATGAATCGAATGTCTCGTCGAAAGTAATCTGCTTCAAACCTGTGCCATCTACATTAATCAGGAAGATGTTAAAGGGAAAGCCGCGTGGACTGTGGTGGTTGGAGCTAAATAAGATACGCTTACCGTCAGGGTGAAAGTACGGTGCCCAATTGGCCTTGCCTAGCGACGTGATTTGCTTCATATCACTGCCATCCAAATTGCAGGTGAAAATTTCCATTTCAGTAGGTGCTACCAAGCCATCAGCTAAAAGTGCTTTATATTCCTTAATGGCTTCTTTGGTTTTTGGGCGAGAGGCTCGGAAAAGTAATTTTTTGCTGTCATGCGAAAAGAATGCGCCACCGTCGTAACCCAACGCTTTGGTTACCTGTGTGGTTTTTTTGGTAGCAATATCATACAGATAAAGGTCTAAATCGCCATTTCTCGTGCTCGTAAACACAATGTACCTCCCGTCTGGCGACACGGTTGCCTCTGCATCGTAACCCTTACTGTCGGTTAACTGCATGGTGATTTCACCAGCAAGATTGGCTATAAAGATGTCGTAACCTGGGTCAATCTGCCATAAATACTTTCTGTCGTTACGTGGCGCTGGAGGCGGCGGGCAGCTTTCATTTGCCAAATGGGTAGAGGCGTATAAAACAAGGCTATCGCCTGGCATGAAATAGGCACAAGTGGTTCTTCCTTTACCAGTAGAAAGCATTTTGGGATTGGCTTCCATGCTTTCAACCTCGTTAAGGACGAAAATCTGGTCACATTTAACGTTCCAATCTTTGAAATTGGATTGAAAAACAAGTTTTTTACTATCAAAACTCCAATAGGCCTCAGCATTGTCACCGCCTTTGGTGAGCTGTACAGCATTGGTGAAGTAGCGCTCTTGATCGTAAATGATCGGTTTCTCCTCTACAACTTCTTGGGTAGCGGTAACCAAAGTACCCTGGCTAAAGGCACTTATTGGTAAGATGAAAAGTAGGGAAAAGAAGTTTTTTCTGAAAATCGACATTAAATCAGTCTTTCTTGACATAGTTATTACAGCTTATAAGCGGATTAAGTTATTTTTGCAATTCGTGTCAAAAATAGATGATTCATGTGTAAATCGAAGCGCTTCTTATTAATCTTATTGTTGCCGCTGGGCTTCAGTCTTTTACAATGCACCAATGCTTCTAAAAAAGAAGAGGCCACTGTAGAAGCTGCTCCAGACATGGATCCAGTTTTGGTGGAATTGAACAAAGCTGTTCGCCGCTCTCCAAAAGACCCTGAGCTGTATCACAAAAGGGCATTGTATTACATGGGCAAGGAGAATTACGATTTCGCCTTGGTAGATATGCGGTCGATTTTTAACATCGACACGAATAACGCCAATTACTTTTATACGGCAGGGGAGCTTTTTATCAAAATAGGCGCCTTTGATCAGGCCGACGAAGTGTTGCGCATAGCCACCCTCAAGAACCCAAGCATGGCGAAAGCGCACGTTAAAAGAGGGGAATTGGCATTCTATAACCGTTTATACAACTCAGCAATGAGCTTTATCAATGATGGGCTGCGGGCAGATGTGAACTATGCCCCTGGTTATTTTTGGAAAGGGATGGTGTATTTGGAGCAGAAAAACGCTGAAAAGGCCATGTCATCGTTTATGACCACCATTGAACAAGACCCTGATTTTAAAGAGGCGTACATGCAGTTGGCATTGCTACTCTCTGAAAATCAACCTGCTTTGGCCTGGCAGTACCTTACCAATGTCATTAATTTAGAGGATACGCATGTGGAGGCATTGTATGCAAGGGCCTTATTGGTGCAAAACCAAGGCTACGGCGACAGTGCTATGATAGACTACGACAGGATTTTAAAGTCAAAACCTGATCACGTAGACGCTACTTACAATAAGGGTTATGTACATTTGTTGGAGAAGCGTTTTGATGAGGCCATTGTTTGGTTTTCGAAAGCCATTCAAATTGACCCTAAAAATCACAGAGCCTATCACAACAGAGGACTTTCTTATGAGTTAAAAGGAGATTCCAAGCTGGCGGCTAAGGATTATAAAGAAGCCTTGAAGCTGGAACCAGGTTTTGATTTAGCATTGAAAAGCTTAAATCGCATTAAATAAAATGGATATAGCAGTAAAACTGCCTGATGGCAGTGTTCGAAATTACCCGCAAGGCAGCTCCGCCCTTGATGTGGCAAAAAGTATCAGTGAAGGTCTAGCCCGTGTGGTTTTGGCCGCAGAAGTAAACGGTGAAGTTTGGGATTTGACGAGGGCCTTACCTGCAGCAGCCGATTTGAAGTTGCTCAAGTGGGAGGATGAGGGTGGTAAAAACGCCTTTTGGCACTCCACAGCCCATTTATTGGCAGAGGCCTTAGAGGATTTATACCCTGGAATCAAACTGGGCATTGGGCCACCTATAGAAAATGGTTTTTATTATGACATTGATTTCGGCGACACTTCTTTTTCCTCTTTAGATTTTGAGAAGGTAGAGGAAAAAATGGTCGAGTTGGTTAGCCAAGCCAATCCTTTTGTCCGTAAGGAGGTTTCGAAAGCAGAGGCCATTGCCTATTTTACAGCAAAGCAGGATCCTTACAAACTTGAGTTACTTGAAGGCCTCGAGGATGGTAGTATTACTTTTTATACGCAAGGTGCCTTTACAGATTTGTGTCGTGGACCGCATATACCCGATACAGGCAAAATAAAAGCCATCAAAATACTCAACACCGCTGGTGCTTATTGGCGTGGTAATGAGAAAAACAAACAGCTTACACGTATTTACGCCATCAGCTTTCCTAATCCGAAAGATTTGAAGGCCCATTTGCACAACCTAGAAGAGGCTAAAAAACGCGATCACCGTAAGCTCGGCAAAGAGTTGGAGCTTTTTACCTTTAGCGAAAAAGTGGGCATGGGTTTGCCGCTTTGGCTGCCAAAGGGGGCCTTACTTCGGGAGCGATTGGAGAACTTTATGCGGAGAGCGCAGGTACGTGCAGGTTACGACCAAGTAATCACCCCACACATAGGCTCCAAGGCCTTGTATGTAACTTCTGGGCATTGGGAAAAGTACGGGCAAGATTCGTTTCGGCCAATTTATACCCCGCATGAAGGAGAAGAATACCTCCTCAAGCCTATGAACTGTCCGCACCATTGCGAAATCTATAAAAGCAAGCCGCGTTCTTACAAGGATTTGCCAGTGCGATTAGCGGAATTTGGAACCGTTTACCGTTACGAGCAACATGGAGAGTTGCACGGATTAACACGGGTGAGAGGCTTTACGCAAGACGATGCGCATTTGTTTTGTCGCCCCGACCAAGTGAAAGAAGAGTTCAAAAAGGTAATCGACTTGGTGCTATACACCTTCAACGCCTTGGGCTTCAGCGAATACACTGCTCAAATTTCATTGCGTGATCCTGAAAATAAAACCAAGTACATCGGTTCTGATGAGGGTTGGCAAAAGGCAGAGTCTGCCATCATTGAAGCAGCTGCTGAAAAAGGCTTAATTACCGTAACTGAGCTTGGAGAGGCTGCTTTTTATGGGCCTAAACTCGACTTTATGGTACGTGATGCGCTAGGTCGCAAATGGCAATTGGGCACCATTCAAGTCGATTACAACCTGCCTGAGCGCTTTGAACTTGAATATACCGGTGCTGATAACCAAAAATACCGCCCCGTCATGATTCACCGTGCTCCTTTTGGTTCAATGGAACGCTTTGTGGCAGTATTGCTCGAACATTGCGGTGGAAACTTCCCGCTTTGGCTTTCTCCTGACCAGGTTGCAGTGCTTCCCATCAGTGAAAAATTCAAAGATTACGCTGAAAATGTTTCACAGATGCTAAGAAATTCCGATATTCGCAGCTTCATTGATCACAGAGATGAAAAAATAGGACGGAAAATTCGCGATGCGGAAGTTCAAAAAACGCCCTACATGCTCATAATCGGTGAAAAAGAAGGACTTAACGGAGAAGTAGCTGTTCGAAAACATGGCGAGGGTGACCTTGGCGTAATGAGTTTGGCAGCCTTTGAAGCGCATTTGAATCAGGAAATAAACAGCCAGATCAGACCAAATTAAATTTTAAAAGGAGAAACACTATCGCACAGCAGCCATCGGCTCAGTCCCGCTTCAGGAGGGATAAACCCGTTGATCCAATCAACGAAAACATCAACCACCCTGAGGTAAGACTTGTAGGGGAAAACGTAGAAAATGGCGTTTATCTCATTGCCAAAGCTTTAAAACTTGCAGATGAACTGGAGTTAGATCTGGTTATGATTACCGAGAACGCCAAACCGCCAGTTTGTCGCATTACGGATTACAGCAAATACCTGTACGAAAAGAAGAAGAAGGAAAAGGAAATCAAGGCGAATACGGTCAAAACGGTCATTAAAGAGATTCGTTTTGGTCCAAATACCGACGACCATGATTTCCAATTTAAATTGAAGCATGCCAAAAAATTCCTCGAAGAGGGTTCAAAAGTGAAAGCTTATGTACACTTCAGAGGAAGAGCAATAGTATTTAAGGAACGAGGTGAGCTTTTATTACTTACCTTTGCGCAAGAATTGGAAGACTTGGGTAAAGTGGAGAGCATGCCAAAGCTAGAAGGTAAGCGAATGTTTATCTTCATAGCACCCAAATCAACGAAATCGAAATAACATATAAAACAGAATACGATGCCTAAAATGAAAACCCACTCCGGTGCCAAAAAGAGATTTACTCTTACCGGAACAGGAAAGATTAAAAGGAAGCACGCCGGTAAGCGTCACATTCTCACAAAGATGTCGACTACACAAAAGCGTCGTTTAACCAAAACTGGACTTGTTGATACAACAAACGAGTCACTCATCAAGAAACTTTTAACAATCGGAAAATAATCAGTCAGTTTACAAGCGTTTCACGACCACTGACAAAATTCAAAAGCTATGCCTAGATCAGTAAACCACGTAGCATCACGCGCACGCCGCAAAAGAGTAATGAGCATGGCGAAGGGTTACTTCACCACGCGTTCAACCGTTTATACCGTAGCTAAAAATGCGGTAGAAAAAGCATTAGGCTATGCCTACCGCGACCGTAAAGCAAAGAAGCGTCATTTCCGCACCTTGTGGATTGCCCGTATCAACGCTGCGGCTCGCCAAGAGGGCATGAGTTACTCAAAGTTCATGGGTAAATTAGGTAAGACCGAAATCGCACTTAACCGCAAGGTTTTGGCAGATTTGGCCATGAACCACCCAGAGGCTTTCAAAGCAGTAGTGGCCCAGACTAATTAATTTTAGTTCTGCCAAAATAGAATCCCAGTATTTTCGAATACTGGGATTTTTTTATGGCGTTTGACGATCAATCTCGGCTAAAATCTCAGCTAATTTGGCTTTTCGGTTAGCCAGCATTTTATCATAGGCCAATACAGAGGCCTTGTTGAACCCGCCAACGTAGTAGCGTTGCAGCCAGGGAAGAACTGCCAAAAAGGCATCTATTCCACCGTAAATGTTCAGGATTCTAAGCCAATAGTAAACGAAAACACCATTGATGACCATGGAGTTGATGCCTTCGCGATATTCTTTAGCATAAAATTGCCCGGAACCAGGAATGACTGCGCTCATGATCAGGGCAGTGGTTGAGTTAGGCCTGTAAAATGCCTTTGGCTGGCTAAATAGCTGTTGAATGGTGCTGCTGTCGTTAATCAAAGCTAAAAAAGCTATTTCTGCCGCTTCAAATTGTTCCATTTCATATAAACAAATGGCCTTAAATAAATAGAATGAAGCGGCTTGTGCCTGATTCAGGGAGTCAAAATTAAGGCTGTACAACTCGCTTAAGGCCAACGGGTAGTTGTTTTGCCCAAGCAAGGCCTTACACTTATTTAAAACAGCCGTGTTCTTGATGTCGTTTTGCTGGGTGCTGAAAAAAGCGCGATCAAAAAATTGACTCGCTTTTTCGAAATCTCCCTTTTCTAAATAGCACAGGCCTAATTGCATCTCAATGGCTGGATCTACTGCAGGATATACAGAGAAGGCCAGTTGATTATACGCATAAAGCGCTTGGTCGTAATTTTTAGCCGCAAAGGCCGCTGCGGCTGGGTGATGGTCGCTTTTGTATGTCTGCGCAGCAGCGGGCAAAGCCCACAGGACCACACTAGCGATAAAGCAGCAAACGCGAATATACATCAGCTTTGATTTTTGTCTCTAACTCGTGGTTGTAGATTTTGGCCGCTTTCTGAGCACCATAGATACCTCCGGCGTAGAATCCGAAGGCCAAGCCGCCGAATAACCAGCCATAAGGACTGCGGACACCAACACTGCGAAATCCGCGGTAGGAGCTGTAGGCATTGGCCCCAACAAAAAGTAAGGACACCAGGCCATCTTTCCACTTTCCTGCGTACACTTTTCCTGAACCTGGCAGGATGGTCGACATGGCACCGGCCACAAAAGGCGATTTTCGAGCTTGCTGATGCCAGTCGTTTAAGGCTTGTACCAAGGTTGCGTCGTGCTGGTTTTCTATGCCAGGGAGATGAATGTGATAGGTTTCGTTTTTGCTTTTTGCATTTAAAATGCTCATTCCTAAGCTCATATTGTCGGCATAAACAAGCATTTCAGGCTCGTTTTCATAGGCAATTCGAATCTCAGCCAATGCCGATGGTATCCAAACTAAATCTTTTAAGAGCAAAGCGTTTAAAATGATTTCCTTTTTGAAATAGGCGGCTTCTTGTTTGTTGAGGCTTGGCTGTAAGGAAAAGGTGTGTGCATAGGTAAGGGCACGTTTATAATTACCGTTTGTGCGATGGGTTTCTATCAGGGCGTGTTGAATACCTTCTGTTTCTGGATTTAGAAAATAAAGGCGCTCAAATTCTAATACGGCCAGTTCATATTGACCGGTTAGAATTAAATATTGGCCAAAGGAAATGTCATTCTTGATGGGGGCGGCTTGTGCCAGGACATCGGTTGACCAGAACGTAGCAGCCAAAAAATACAACAATATACTAGTGCGCATGGTAGTGCTCGATTGGATCATAATTCAGTCCGGTTACAGGTTCTTGGCGGTAATAACCCTGGTTCCAGCCATGACACCTCGTAAGGCGATCGAACGTGGCCAGGCTTCCCCGCATCACGCCAAAATTTTGAATGGCATGCAATCCAAAAACCGAACAGCTCGGTTCAAAGGTACAGCTGATCGCATCTTGTGAGGAAATGTACTTTTTATAAAAGGTAAAAGCAAATTTAGCCACAAACTCATATTCAGAGGCAGCCGTAAAGCCGAAGGAGTAATTGGTTCTGGTAGCTTTTGAAGCCGTATGTTCTTGCGCAAATGCCAAGTCATTTTTTAGCTGACTTTTTGCCGGCTGGTATAAAACGAGGCCAATAAGTGTAGATATTACTATTTTTGAGATCATTGAGCTTTACATTAACATAGGTAGTTTGTTGCCAGATTTCTTCTTTTTCTTCGATCACGATGTCCACAACTTCGGTAGGAAAAGGCAATCCTTGCATGGTCAAATAATTTTGATAAAACTGTTTTCTGATGATTTCGCCAGCTGGACTGTAAAAAAGAACCCCATATAACTGTTTGTTTTTAGTGCTGGTGGCCACTTTCCCGATTTTTTTGGAGGCTGCAGCAGGGGGTGCCCATGTGGTGATCACCAGGCCTTTGTCCTGTGCCACTTCTGTAATTTTAAAGCTCGAGTTTTTAAGTCCGTAATGACTCAACTCTTGCTTTAAACTCAAATGCATCACGCTGAGCTCAGGCCTGATGGACGCTGGCAATACTTCTACCACCGAATCATTGCGGACGACCCACTGGATGCTATCCATGAAAATCCATCGCTCCTTTTCTGGAAAGCGAATGTCATAAATAAGCCTGCCAACATGGATGTCGTAATAACAAGTGCCAAGCACAAGTTTCGATGCTGCCTTGCCTTTCACTTTCGTTTTTACTGAAAAATCACAGCTCACGCGACTAATTTGTTGGCCAGATGCCAATTCATTGGTAACGATAAAAAGCAAAACGACGAGGATGTACTTTTGCATAAGGCAAAAAAAACGCCGTATCTCAAAGAAATACGGCGCTTGCTTTTAACATTTTGTTAAGGGGTTGCAGTTGTGAGGCTAGTTGAATAGGCTCCACCGCTGATGGCGCTTAACACTACACTTACGCCTGTTCCGATCCAGAACGATAGTTTTTCGTCTTTCGACTTATCGCTGTTGATGGCTACAACGAAGAAGCCAACTGGCCAGCAGCAAAAGCCCCAAGCGAATGAGCCCCATTCCATATCGTCCAAGCTCCAAGAAGCTTGGTTGAGCCCTAAGCCAGCAAGCTGAGTACCCCATTTAGCTGAAGTTTCTACTTCTTCTAAACTGAAGCCGTTCATACTTACTTCTTGTTCCAATTGACTCAAAGTAGTCATTTCTGTTCCAAATGCGACAGCATCGTAGCTGAAGTCATCCGCAGAAACAGAAGCAACTGCGTTCATGCCAAAGCAACACACAAATGCCAATGTTAATAGGTTTTTCATAACATGTTTTTTAAGGTTCTGGAAATATACGCAAATCTGATAGATTAAAAAAATCTGGTTTAAAAGTCGCTGTCCATCTTAAAAAGAGCGGATAGCGTGTTCAAAACGGTCAATTCCTGCTAACAACTGCGCTTCGGTTATCACCAAAGGCGGGGCCAAGCGTATGATGTTGCCATGCGTTGGCTTGGCAAGTAAACCGAGCTCCATCATTTTAACGCAAATGTTCCAGGCTGTTTTACTGTCTTCGTGATCATCAATCACCACGGCGTTTAACAAGCCTTTGCCGCGTACGAGCTGTAGGAGGCTGTATTTATTGACCAACACTTCCATTTCGGCGCGAAAGAGCTTACCAAGCCGATCTGCATTTTCAATCATGCCCTCCTGAATCAGCACCTCTAGGGAGGTCATGGCCACGCGACAACCCAGGGGATTTCCGCCAAAAGTGGAGCCATGTTCGCCTGGACCAACATTTAGCATTATATCGTCATCACAAAGCACTGCACTTACTGGCAACACGCCACCTGCAAGGGCTTTGCCGAGTACTAAAATGTCGGGACGTACAGCTTCATGATCGCAGGCCAGCATTTTGCCTGTACGGCCGATGCCTGTTTGAATTTCGTCTGCAATCATCAGCACCTGATTTTCTTCACAAATAGCTTTAACGCTTTGCAAATAACCAGCATCGGGCAGCACAACGCCTGCCTCACCTTGAATGGGCTCCAGCATAAAGGCCGCCACGTGAGGATCTTTAAGTGCTTCGCGCAAGGCGTCGAGGTCGTTATAAGGTATCAAATCGTAGCCGGGCACAAACGGTCCGAAGCCTTTTTTAGAGCTAGGATCGGTGGAAGAGGAGATGGCGCCAATGGATCGGCCCCAAAAATTGCCTGCTGCAAATACAATGCGCGCTTTATTTTCTGGAATTCCCTTTTTATCGTAGCCCCATCTTCTTGCCAATTTTACAGCCGTTTCAGCAGCTTCCACGCCTGTATTCATCGGCAAGAGTCGATTGTAGCCGAATAGTTCGGTCATAAATTGCTCATATTGACCAAGTACATTGTTGTGAAATGCGCGAGAAGTGAGGGTGATCTGACT
>CAMCHJ010000015.1 GCA_945874665.1 Chitinophaga pinensis
GAAGTGGTAGAAGATGACGAGCTGATCGAAGAAGATGATATCCAGTCGACCGAAGTTAACCAAGATACCAAAATTGATATCCCAGTAATGGAGGAGGAGACCTCGTCTGAACCCGAAATTTTTACCATTGTAGAAGACATGCCTACCTTCCCTGGTGGAGACCAAGCTTTGCTCGAATACATGGCCAAAAACACAAAATATCCGCCCTTAGCCCGTGAAAACGGCTTGCAAGGCATTGTGGTAGTTACCTTTGTAGTAGACAAAAACGGCAACATCAACAATGTACAAGTGCTTCGTGGCATAGGCGGTGGTTGCGATGAGGAAGCGATCCGCGTAGTAAAATCAATGCCATCTTGGAAGCCGGGCAAGCAGCGCGGTATGCCAGTGAGCGTACAATACAACTTGCCTTTCCGCTTTAGCTTGCGCTAATAGGATTGCCTTTAAACGAACCGACTTTCGAGTCGGTTTTTTTATGCCCAAGAAGCAGGGCAGATTCCTTGCCCATAAAAAATCCCCGACTGTAAGCAGCCGGGGATTTTTGATTTAAAGCAGTTGCATTAAATGCCCATCAGCATCCGTGCAGGGTCTTCGAGGTACTCTTTAACGCGGTAAAGGAAGCTTACCGACTCGCGACCGTCGATGATGCGGTGGTCGTAGCTCAGGGCGATGTACATCACCGGGCGGATAACCACCTCGCCATTAAGGGCAATGGGGCGCTCTACGATGTTGTGCATGCCGAGGATGGCGCTTTGCGGGGCGTTGATGATAGGCGTTGAGAGCATCGACCCAAACACACCGCCGTTGGTGATGGTGAACGTACCACCCGTCATTTCCTCGAGCGTGAGTTGGTTTTCGCGGGCACGTTTGGCCAAGCGGCCTACTTCGGCTTCAATTTCGTGTAGGCCGAGCTTCTCGGCATTGCGTATTACTGGCACCACCAAACCACGTGGGGCCGAAACAGCGATTGAAATGTCGCAATAGTCGTTATACACCAGCTCTTCGCCGTCGATCATGCCATTTACAGCCGGAAACTCTTGCAAGGCCAGGCATACCGCTCGGGTAAAAAACGACATAAAGCCGAGGCCCACACCGTATTTCTCTTTGAATTTGTCTTTGTACTTCGAACGAATCTCCATCACTGGCCCCATGTTCACCTCGTTAAAAGTGGTAAGCATGGCCGTTTCGTTTTTCACACTTACCAAGCGGCGAGCAACGGTTTTACGCAACTGGCTCATGCGCTCACGGCGCTGGTTGCGATCGCCAGCTGGGGCGGCGGGAGCAGCAGTTGCAGTACTAGCAGCTTGAGCGGCAGCTTTGGGTGCAGCAGCTTCAGCCTTGAGGGCGTCTTCTTTGGTTACGCGACCATCTTTACCAGTACCGGCTACGGCGCTGGCATCCATGCCTTTTTCTGCCAAAATTTTTGCAGCAGCAGGTGATGGATGTCCACTGGCATAGGTTTGTTGTGATGCTGGCGCAACGGCGGCAGGAGCGGCTGGCGTAGCTGGCGTAGCTTCGGTAGCTGCAGCAGCTGCAGCTGGTGCCTTGGCATCAATGTCCAACGAGCAAACCACATCGCCAATGGCCAATGTAGCACCTTCAGCAGCAATGATTTTAAGCACACCTGCTTGCTCAGCATTGAGCTCCATGGTGGCCTTGTCGGTTTCGAGCTCGCACAACACTTCGTCCATTTTAACGAAATCGCCGTCTTTTTTAAGCCATTTGGCTATCACCACCTCGCTGATGGATTCGCCTAGGGCGGGAATTTTAACTTCTAAAGCCATGATCTATTGCTATTAAAGGGTAAAAGCTTGATTGATAATTTGTTGTTGCTCCTGCTCGTGAATTTTGGCATAACCAGTGGCTGGCGATGCGCTCGACTTGCGGGCAATGAGTTTGAGGTTGCGGTTTTGTTCATGACGTAACATATACGTCCACGCCCCCATGTTCTTTGGCTCTTCCTGCACCCAAAAGAATTCAGCTTTGGGATAACGGGCGTACACCGCGTCGAGCTGGGTTTCGGCCATGGGATACAACTGTTCAATGCGTACGATGGCCACATCTTTACGTTTTTCTTCTTGTTGACGGGCGAGTAAGTCGTAATACAACTTGCCAGTACACATTAATACGCGTTTCACTTTTTTCGGATCAGCTTGCGCTTCATCGATGATTTCGCGGAAACCGCCGCTATACAGCTCTTCTACAGGGGAAACACATAATGGGTGCCGCAAAAGTGCCTTGGGCGACATCACCACCAATGGCTTGCGGAAATCCCAGCTCAGCTGGCGGCGCAGGAGGTGGAAGAAGTTAGCTGGACTCGTGCAATTGGCTACAATGATGTTCATTTCGGCAGCGAGCTGCAAAAAACGTTCGGGCCGGGCATTGGAGTGCTCTGGACCTTGGCCTTCATAACCGTGTGGCAGCAGCATCACTAGGCCGTTCATGCGGCGCCATTTAGACTCCCCCGAAGAGATAAATTGGTCGATGATGGTTTGCGCGCCATTGGCAAAATCGCCAAACTGCGCTTCCCATACACTTAATACGTTGGGGGAAGCCATGCCGTAGCCATACTCAAAGCCAAGCACTGCGTACTCCGACAACAAGGAATTGTAAATGCTAAACCGACCTTGTTTATCGCTGATATTTTGCAAACCGATGTGCAGCTCGTTGGTGTTTTCGTCGCGCATACCGGCATGGCGGTGCGAAAAAGTGCCACGGATCACATCCTGACCACTGATGCGCACCTTCTTACCTTCGGTGAGCAGGGTGCCATAGGCCAGCAACTCGGCCAGCGACCAGTTGATTTGTCCTGCCGCAAACAAACTCGCCCGCTCATCCATCACCTTTTGCACTTTGCGCATCACGTTGAAGCCTTTAGGCACGTGGGTAATGGCCTCTAACACTTGCAGCGCAGTTTCTGGCTTTACAGCCGTAGCTGGCGAGCTGTTAAAATCTTCGTAAGTAGAGCGGCGCATTTGCTCCCACTCTTTATCAAGGGCATGTGGCTTATAGGCTACTTCTTTCTGCTTTACGAGGTTCAGGCGGTCTTGGAGGAGATTTTTGAAATCTTCTTCCATTTGCGTGGCCAGTTCTGCGGTAATATCACCCCGTTTTTCTAGCTCAGCAGAATATACTTTGCGCGGATCAGGGTGCTTATCGATGATCGAATACAAAGTGGGCTGCGTAAATTTCGGCTCGTCACTTTCGTTGTGGCCATGGCGACGATAGCAAAGCATGTCTACAAATACATCGCGTTTAAACTGCTGGCGGAAAGCTACTGCAAATTCAACAGCAAAGGTCACTGCCTCGGCATCGTCACCATTTACGTGTAGCACCGGCGCACCAATGGCATTGGCTACTGCGGTGGAATAATCCGAGCTGCGGGCATCGTCGAAATCGGTGGTAAAGCCAATTTGGTTGTTGATAGTAAAGTGGAGCGTGCCGCCAGTGTGGTAACCTTTGAGCTGCGACATCTGTGCTACTTCGTAAACTACGCCTTGTCCTGCCAAAGCCGCATCGCCATGGATGAGAATCGGCAGTATTTTGCTGTAGTCTTTGCCGTACAACATATCAGCCTTGGCGCGTACAAACCCTTCTAGTACGGGATCAACCGCTTCCAAATGCGAAGGATTAGGCACGAGGTCGAGGTTCACCTTTTTACCCGCTGTTGAATTCATTTGGCTTGAAAAGCCTAAGTGATATTTTACATCACCATCGCCGAAGCTGAGGTCGGGATTGGCGATGCCTTCAAACTCATTGAAGATGTATTCGTAGGTTTTACCAAGAATGTTGGCCAGTACGTTGAGGCGACCGCGGTGCGCCATGCCAATGGCTACCGACTCTATGCCGAGCTCTGAACCTTTGTTGATAGCCGCATCAAGAGCTGGAATGGTGTTTTCTCCCCCTTCGAGCGAGAAGCGCTTTTGGCCTACGTATTTTTTGTGAAGAAAGCTCTCAAATACAACCGCTTCGTTGAGCTTGCTGAGGATGCGCTTCTTTTTGTCAATGCTAAAGTCGTAATGAAAAGCATGCTTCTCAAAATACTGCTTGCACCAGTCACGGATTTCGGTTTCGCGAATGTGCATGTATTCGAAAGCGAGCGAGCGGCAATAAATGGACTCAAGTTTTTCGATGATTTGTTTTAAGGTAGCGTTGGGTAAGCCAACAAGGGTGCCGGCGGCAAAAGTGCTGGCTAAATCAGCATCGGTCAACCCGTGGTATTTGAGCGCTACACCAGGGTCGCGGTCTTTACGAGGACGAATGGGATTGGTTTTCGACAGCAGGTGCCCGCGCGAACGATACGCGTGAATGAGGTGTACCACATGCAGTTCTTTGGTCATGTGGTCGTTGCTCACCGCACCACCACCGCCTTCGGCATGTTGCGCGGCAAACTCAAAACCTTCAAAGAACTTCATCCAACCTTGATCCACCGAGCTGGGGTCAGACTTGTACTGCTGGTAATAATCGTCGATCACGGCTGGATCGGCATTGGAGAGGTACGAAAACTTATCCATTTCGATTTTTAGAGGTAAACAGACTGCAAAGCTACGAAGGCTTTCGATGTAATTTAGCTTAATAAATGCATTGAAGGCAGTTTTTGCCAAAAAATGATGGATTTTTTGTTGCAATTGCAACAATTATTGAATCCAACCTTAATAGAAGCCCTTCTTAAAATCTGAAATTTTAAGAATCGTGCATATTTATCTGGCCTACATTAGTTTTTGCAGCATACGGCGTAAGGCGGGTGACTTTTCGCCAAGCCAACCAATAGCATTTAACACGCGATAGCGGTGTGCAAAGTTGTTCACTGCCCAAGCTTTTAGCCTCATTTCTTTCCACCATTTATTGCGTACGGCTAGGTAGTAGGGTGCTAGCGCGGCGGCTTCCCAATTACCTTGATTTATGGCCTTGATGGCCTGTTCGGCTGCCATTTTACCACTTTGAAGGGCCAACATTATACCTTCACCATTACTTGGATCAATCAAAGAGGCCGCATCACCAATCAACATAAAACCATCACCATGTATGCATTGTTCTTTCGAATAAAAGGGCAAGCCAAAACCTTGCAAACTGCCTTCCATTTGAGCCGTCCCCAGTTTCGTTTGAAGTACTGGGTGGCTTTTTATAAATTCATGAAATTGAGCTTTTAAGTCCACTTTATGCTTCATAATGTGCCGTGAATGCATTCCTAAACCCACATTAGCACTGTTTGGCCCAATAGGAAAGAGCCAGAAGTAGCCTGGCACCACCTCTTTGTGCACATACACCTCGTTGGCCGAAGCTTGAATGTTCTTAACTCCAGTGAAGTAGGCCCTCACGGAACCGCCATAATGCTCCCGATCAACACTAAAACCAGCCAACTGTCGCGCTACTACAGAATGTGCGCCATCAGCACCTATCACTAAATTACATTTAAATTGAACCCCATTCTGACAGCTGAGCACAAAACGCTTGTCTTCCCGTTCGATGCGCTTTAAGCCATGCCCTGGAAAAAAATCCACCTTGCCCGTAGCAAGGACTTCTTCTACAAGCAAATTGTCGAAATCAATACGGCGAACAGTGTAGGAGCGAAGTTTCCAAAAGAACTCCATAGGTGTGGCATCACCTATAAAAAGCAAAGTACTTTTATTGGCAGCCTTTTCGGGTAAAACTTGTAAACGTTCATATGCTTTTGGTGAAATTTCACGAAGCGCACGAATGCCATGACCCGCTATAAAATCACCACACACCTTGTCCCGCGGGAAAGTAGCCTTGTCGAGCATAGCCACCCTTAGACCACTGTCAGCCAAAATCAAAGCTGCAGCACTACCACCTGGCCCGGCACCAACAATAATTACATCATACTCCAAAAACATGCTACAAGTAACGTAAAAACGACAAAAAAACAAGGTAAAATAACCGTTTCCTAGTCTATAGTCATTACTTTCGTTTAAACAAAGCAAGGTATAAATGTCGAAAGTACTCATCACAGGTGGCAGTGGATTGGTGGGGCAACGCCTCACGCAACGTTTACAGCAAAAAGGCTATGAGGTGGTGCACTTGGGCCGTACTGCCAGCACAGCACCGGTACTTACTTATGCTTGGGACATTAACAAAGGCAAAATCGACCCTAATGCCTTTGAAGAGGTGGCGCATGTGGTTCATTTAGCCGGTGCCGGCGTGGCCGACAAAGCCTGGAGCCTGAGTCGCAAGCAAGAAATCATGAACAGTCGCGTTAAAGGCACCGAGCTGCTGCTCGATGCGATGGATTACCAAGCTAAAAAGCCTAAAACACTCATCGCTGCCTCTGCCATTGGTTTTTATGGCAATGCAGGGATGGCTTTATGTACGGAAGAAAGTGCTGCCGGTCCTGATTTTCTCGCCGATGTATGCAAAGCCTGGGAAGCCGCTGCCGCCCCTGCCGATGCCTACACCCGTCGTTGCACCGTCCGCATCGGTATCGTACTCAGCGAAAAAGGAGGCGCCTTACCCAAAATGATGCTGCCCTTCAAGCTGTTTTCGGGCAGCGTACTCGGCTCCGGTAAGCAAATGATGAGCTGGATTCACCTCGACGACCTCTGCGACATGATCATCTACCTCATCGAAAACGAGCATTGCCAAGGTGCCTACAACGCTGTGGCTCCTTTACCCGTAGCGCACTACAGCTTTATGAAAGCCCTCGGCCATACCATGAAAAGGCCTTTGTGGATGTGGGTGCCTGGTTTTGCGCTCAAATTGGTGCTAGGTGAAATGGCAGCCACCGTGCTGGCTTCGCAGTTTGTATCGAATGAAAAAATTCAGCAAGCCGGCTTTCGTTTTGAGTATGAAAACGTTTACAAGGCGCTGAAACACCTTTTGCAAAAAGGATAGTTGGCTTTTCTATCAGCTATACATCTTTTGCTCACTAAAACCGGCCCGCACCAGCAAAGTAGCGCTGGTAATACGCCTCTTTGAGATCGCTAATGATGACCCCACTACGCACCGTGGCATGAACAAATTTGTCGTTTGAGAGGTACATCCCAACGTGCGAAATGCGGCCCTTGCGAATATTGAAGAATACCAAATCGCCCTCACGAAGCTCCTCGCGCGCTATGTGCTGCACCTTGGTGTAAATACTCGCACTGCCACCGTCAATTTGCAATCCATAAACCTGCCCAAGCAACACATTCACAAAACCTGAGCAATCAATGCCAGTACGTGTGCGGCCACCGTAACGGTAAGGCGTATCCCGCCAATATTCAAACAGTAGCAACAGCTCAGGGTTGTTTATTTCACCGAGATGCAAGTCGTATGCACTGGCTCTAGGAAGTAAAAAGCCATCGGTGCACAAGCTGTCGAAAGAAGGCAGTAGCGAATCAACTGCGCTAACAACGCTGTCAGCCGGCTTAATTAGCGTGCTGTCTGGGTTAACAGCATGTACAAGCGACACACTCCAAAACGACAAAAACAGCAGCAGCAAGGATTTCATGGGGTTGTAAAGATATAAAGTCATCACCTCAATACAAACCTACTACTTCACTGCTTTTCCACCCACATAGGTAGCCAGCACCTTGGTTTTCAGTAACTCTGAAGGGGTTACTTGCATTAAATCCTTGTTGAGGACTACTATATCGGCTTGTTTGCCGACTTCCAGACTGCCTTTTTCATTTTCTTCAAAGCCAGCACGTGCCGCCCAGATGGTCATGCCGCGTAAGGCTTGCTCCCTGCTCAACGCATTCTCGGCTTGGAAGCCTCCCTCGGGATACCCCACGCTATCTACCCTAAACACCGCCGCATAAAAGGTTTTTAACGGGGAGATGTCTTCTACAGGGAAGTCGGTACCCAGTGGCAACCATCCTTGCAACTGCAACAAATCTTGATAGGCGTAGGCATGGGTGATGCGCTGGGGGCCCAAACGCTCGCCCGCCCAATACATATCGCTGGTTGCGTGAGTGGGTTGCACCGAGGGTACGATGCCCGCTTTTTTGTAGATCGATAAATCGGCTGGCGTAACCACCTGCGCATGCTCTACCCGCCAGCGATGGTCACCTTGCTGGCCTACGGTTGCGGCATAAATCTCAGGTACTTGCTTGTTGGCAGCATCGCCAATGCAGTGCGTATTCATTTGGTAGCCTGCGGCAGCTAAAAGCGGGGCATAAAAAGCGAGGGTATCGGGTTCGGTAACCCACAAGCCAAAGTGATTATGATCGTCGTGGTAGCCTTCTTTTAACCGTGCTCCTCGAGAGCCCAACGCTCCATCAGCATAAAATTTAAATGCGCGTACATGCAGTTTGGGGCCACGATATGGCTTTTTGGGGAGATAATACGCCAATTCGCTAGGGAACGCACTGATCATCCCATAAACACCCATGCTGAGTTCACCTGCCGCTTCCATTTGCTCAAGCACTTCGATTTGCTGGCGGTTTAAGCCAGCATCATGTATGGAGGTGAGGCCAACGGCATGACAAGCAGCTTGGGCATCGAGGATGGCTTCGCGCCAAGCAGCGGCATCGGGTGCTGGCAATACCGCTTCTAGGCGATTCGCTGCATTGTCGATGAGCAAACCGCTTAGCTCCCCATCCGGTCGCTTCAACAATGCACCGCCTGGTATTTGTGTGCTGGCCGTGAGTTTCGCAGCTGCAAGGGCTTGTGCGTTGGCAATAGCCGCATGTCCATCTACCCTGCTTAAATACACGGGCCTGTTGGGGAACAGACTGTCGAGTTGTACCCGATCGGGATAAATGGCTACCTCCCAATCGTTCTGGTCCCAGCCCCGGCCGATGAGCCAGCCATCCGGGTTTTCGGCTGCAAAAGCCTGCAAACGCAGTAGTACTTCGTCCCACGAACGGGTGCCCTTGAGGTTAACCTGCTGCAAATTGAGACCATAATACACAAAATGGCAGTGCGCATCAATAAAGCCTGGGTACACAAAAGCGCCTTCCAAATCACGCGTTTCGGCAAATTGATACTCTTTTTCCAAGGCAGCACGATTACCGGTAGCCAGCACCTTGCCGTTATGGATGGCTATGGCTTCGGCGGTTGAAAAGGCACTGTCTACGGTAAAAACAGTGGCATTGTAAAGCAGCAAATCGGCTGGTTGACGACTGCCGCAAGCTGTTAATGCTGCAAGTAAAACGGCCAAAAATAAACGCATTAGCATTATTTGAAGGTGATTATTTCGAAGCTGTTGGGCGCCAAGGTGGTAATTAACATTTTACCATCTTGCATGGCTACAGGATGGCCAAAATGCCCCATTACTTCCTGCATCCGCAAATGCTTGGGCAAGGGCAGATTGAGGGTTGCAGGCTTATTGCTCTTATTGAAACAAACAATCACGCCTTCTCCAAAAAATGAGCGCAAATAGGCCATTTGCTGTTCGCCTTCGAGTAAAAACTCAGTTTCGCCATAGTTGAGCGCCATGCTGTTGCGACGCATTTGCAGCACGGTTTCGAGGCGATAGCGGGTGCTGGCTTCGTTATCGGTCCAGTTATCGAATTTCATTGGCCGGCGGTTGTCAGGGTCACCAGCGCCTACCATGCCAATGTCGTCGCCAGCATACACCACAGGCACTCCTGGAATGGTGCTGATGAATACCAGCAATTGCTGCAATTTAAGATAGCCCACCGGGTCTATTATTTGCACATCGCGCTCCCAGCCGGCGGCAATTGGGTCTTCGTCGAAGGCCAGTGCACCCGACGCAAAACTGATGAAGCGCGGCAAATCATGGTTGCCACTGATGTTGCCCATGAGGTTGTGGTAACCATAGTAGCGAAAACTCTCGTCGAGCGACTGACTGAGGCGGGTAAACGACTGCCCGTCTTCGGCAAACACCGAACGCGCATCAAAATACAGGTTAAAATCAAACTGCCCGTCTAACATACCGCTGCCAATGTAACTGCCAATGAGCTGGCGCGAGCCAAAGGTTTCGCCAATCTGATACAGGGACCGCGGTTTGCCAGCCAACACCCGCTGTTTGATTTTTTGGGTGAGCCGACGCCAAAAAACCTCCGGAATGTGCTTGGTGGCATCGTGCCTAAAGCCATCAAAACCATAGTTCTCCATCCAAAAAAGCGCACTGTCGGTCATGGCTTCAATGACCTCTGGGCGCTCCAAATCAAGGGTCGGCATAAACGAATCGAACCAAGTGGTTAACCGGTGCTCATCCCAAATGCGGATGTTTTTACGCCCATCAGGCAAATCGAGCTGCGTTTTCCAATCAGGGCGCTGCTGCATCAGCGGGTGCTCCTGGTGCACATGGTTGGCCACATAATCGAGTAGCACGCTGATGCCGTTGGCATGCGCCACATCTAACAGCTCTTTTAATTCGTCGGAAGTGCCCATGCGGTGATCTACCAAACTCGACGAAATTGGCCAGTAGCCATGGTAGCCTGAATACATGCGGTTCGGCTTGGGCCATTCGCGGTAGGCACCAGCAGGATTTTGAGTGATGGGTGAAATCCACAAACTGTTCACGCCCAAATCCTTAAAAAAGCCACTTTTTATCTTTTCAGTGATGCCTTTGAGGTCGCCACCCCAATAATTGGCCTTCAAATGCACTTCCGGATGGTCCACCTGCTGGTCGTTGTTCGTATTTCCATTGTGAAAACGGTCCACCATCATAAAATACATCACCTGGGCATGCGCATCTTGACGGGTTAAAGCAGCAGCATCTTGCAAAACCGCCCCTTTTTGTAGGGGAATGAGCAAGTCGTTGGCTTCGCCGGCTTCATTATGGGCATAAATACGTAAAAAAGAACGCTCCAGGGCTTGCGCAGCCTCTGGTATTTGAATCTGATATTTTCCTTCTTCCCCAGCCGTAACCATGTGGTCGGGAAGCAAGGCGTTTTGCCAAAAAACAAGCAGCTCACCGGCAGCACGACTCATTTCTACCTCAATAGCGCCTTCTAACAAGGCAGTAGTGCGCAATAAAGGCAGGGTTGCGGGTTGTGGCGGCAGTACTTCGAGTACCGAATTATACCCGCCAATGCCATTGTCTTTTTTCACTGGGTTGGCAGGATCGAGCATCCATTTGCCATCAACCACCAATTGGTAAGGATAATTGCCGGGATCGAGCTGCAAACTGGCTTTCCATACCCCGTTTTGGAGTGTTAAGGTGGTCTTTTCTGAATTCCAATTGTTGATGTCGCCTACTAAGGAAACTTTTTGAAAGGAGGAATCGCCAGGATGGTAGGTGAAATCAACTGTTTGGCGGCGCGATCGACGCAGCAACAAAGCATATTGCTTGTCTAGGTGCGTTAAATGCAACACCGAAAGTACCGCTGGTTGCTTCGGATGCACCAACAGCAACTGCTTGCCATCGGCCATACGGGTAGCCGTGAAACCTTCAGGTGCCTTGATCTCCCCCAAGCCTGCTACATCGAGGAAAAAATCTTCTAAAAAAACGATTGTGCTGTCTTGTTGTAACTGCACCACGCTCGCCAAGCCTAAAATGGCCTCACCCGTGTTTAATTTTTCTTTTGTGGGCTTACATGCTGCAAACAGGAGCACGGTGGCAAGCAAAAGTCTTGCTTTCATCATATCAGATTTAGAAGGGCAAACTACAAAAAAGCAATGAAATTGCGTTATCTCAGGGAGTTGGCAGCCTTAGTGCTGGGAAAAACTTTCGGTTTTTAACAGCGGACAAAGCTTATAGCGAGGGTCTTGGGTATCGGCATACAAGGCTTCGATCAGGGCCCGTACTTCCTGCAAGCCAATTTCGGTCGCCCACTCAAAAGGACCTTTGGGGTAATTGGTGCCAAGTTTCATGCCCAAATCGATGTCGGCTTTGCTCGCCGTGCCCTCCTGCAAGGTGTAATAGGCCTCGTTAATGATCATCGAAATAACCCGCGGCGTTACCATGCCCACGCGATCGGCTACCAACAAATAACGAACCCCCAAAGCCGCGCACTTTTCTTGCAACAACGCCTTGGCATTTTCGGTGGCAATGCTCATTTCCCAAGGTTCAGCTGCCAAGCACCCTGGCCAGGCATTGAGTCCTGCCACGTTAAAAAGCGGCAAACGCACGCCCAAATCCGAAGCCACCGCCTGCAATTGCACACGGTTGGCATGCAACATAAAAAAGGTGTTGGGCTGGGTGGAGTACAGACCTAAGCGATCGCGATGGGTGTCAAATTCTGTATCCATCACCAAATCAATGCCCTGCAAGTCAGCTGCACCTACGGTTGTGCCGGCAGGATGACGCTGAAGCTGGTGGCCAGTTAGTTTTTCGGTTAAACCAACAAGGCGATTTTCGGGACCAATAAGTAGTATCTGCATGGGTATCGTATATTCGCTGTAAAGATAACCTTAGCAGCATGCAAATCATAACCTCTTCGAAAGCCCCTGCACCTATTGGCCCGTACAACCAAGCCGTAATTCACAATGGCATTTTATACATGTCGGGACAAATTGCCATCGACCCCGCCACAGGCAACTTGGTGCTCGATAATATACAGACCGAAACCCACCAAGTGATGCGCAATTTGCAAGCGGTTTTGGAAGCAGCAGGTACCCATTTCAATAAAGCCATCAAAACCACGATTTTTTTGAGCGATATGGCGCATTTTACCGAGGTAAATGAAGTATACGGCGGGTTTTTCGACGGACATTACCCAGCACGCGAAACCGTGGCGGTTAAAGGCTTGCCAAAAGGGGTGAATGTGGAGATTTCGATGCTGGTAGCCATTTAATCTACCGGCTCACCTTCAATATCTATCACCAGTTTGCGGCCATTTAACACTGCCTCGGCCACTCCTTTTTTAAATTCGCCCAATTGATCGAATTTCGGCTCGATTTGGAGGCGGCCCGACTGGTGAAAAAGTCCCCATTTACCCTTGCGCTGCACACGCACCAAACCCTCATCAAAATTGCCTATTTGATCATAGTCGAACGGAATGATCTGCGCGCCATTTTCGTCAATAATGCCGTATTTGCCTTTGCGTTTAGCCCGGTAATAGCCTAAACCCAAGTCATCGAGTGCTTCTAATTTCGGCGCAACCACCCATTTAAGCGCGTCGTTCAATAAGCCCCAGCGGCCTTTGAGCTGCGCAATGGCCCGACCATTTTCGAAATTTTGCAGCTGTTGTAGCTTGATTTTGCTTTTCCAGCGGCCGCTTTCATCAATGTAACCTATGGTTGTGCCCTCTATGGCCATGGCCCGGCCATCCTCAAAACGATCAATAAAATCGAATTTCACTGGGATAACCTCGAGCCCAGCGCGGTTTAAGTACCCGGTCTTCTCCGCTCGATAAGCCCGTGCCCAACCCCCTTCGAAAGGTTCAATGTCATCATAAACGGCAGCAATTACCACTTTGCCATGGGTGTCTTTAGCTCCTTTGAAGTTATTTTGGTAAAAAAAAGTCAGTTCCTGGGCCGATGAAAGGGCTGCACTGAACAACAGGAATAAAAAGATCAAAAAAGGCATAAAAAAAGGCCGGACTTGTGCCCAACCTTCAAATTTACATATCGTATGGAATTGGTTCATGGTGCCTACACCTGCTTATGCTAAGACAATAAAACCTTTACGCCTGCGTCGTCAAACTCAATTTGCACATTGTCTTGGAGGGTGGTGGCCAAACTCAAGCCCATAAAATCAGCATGCACTGGATAAGTTTTGTGTGCACGATCAACCAATACTGCAATTTGCAAGCGCTTGTAAAGCTCGCTCATAAAGGGCTTGAGGGCATACAACAAGGTACGTCCTGTATGAGCCACATCGTCTACCACCACCACAACGCCGTTTTTCCAATCTACCGGGTTTACACCCGTAGTAATTTCATCACAAACGGGATTGTCTTTGTTTAGGCGGATGTACGTCACCACGACTTCCATGCCCGAAATCTCGTGCAAATCGGCAGCCAATAGCTCGGCCAACTGCAAACCGCGATTTTTAACCCCTGCGAGTAAAATACGCTTTTCATCAAAATTGGCTTCCCAAATTTGAAAGGCCAAGCGGCGAATTTTCTGCTTTACTTGCTCGGGTTGGAGGATAATGGTGGGCTGCGACATGGTTATTGGCTTAAGCGCGTCCGCTAAGATCGCGATATTTATTTTTACGGATGGCATTGTCGCCTTTGCGTTTCTTCAAATTTTCTTCGTACTCACTGTAGTTACCGTCGAAGAAGTAAAATTCACCGTTGCCTTCGAAAGCGAGCATGTGCGTACACACCCGGTCGAGGAACCAGCGGTCGTGCGAAATGATGACCGCGCAACCTGCAAAGTTTTCGATGGCTTCTTCCAAAGCACGCAACGTATTTACGTCGATGTCGTTGGTAGGTTCATCAAGCAGCAATACGTTGGCACCCTGCTTGAGGGTCATGGCTAAGTGCACACGGTTGCGCTCACCGCCTGATAGCTCCTTGAGTTTTTTGCTCTGGTCTTGACCCGTAAAGTTGAATTTACCGATGTAAGCTCGTGAATTGACCTGGCGACCGGCCAACATCATCATTTCGGTGCCGCCTGAAATCACTTCAAACACGCTCTTTTCGGGATCAAGGCCATCGTGCGACTGGTCCACATAAGCTATCTGCACGGTCTCGCCTACGTTAAAGTCGCCCGCATCTGGCTTTTCCAATCCCATCACCATTTTAAAAAGGGTGGTTTTACCTACGCCATTCGGACCAATGATACCCACTACCCCAGCCGGTGGCAATGAAAAATTAAGGTCTTTGATCAACTCCCGATCGCCAAAACCTTTATTCACACCCATCGCTTCAATCACCACATTGCCGAGGCGCGGTCCAGCTGGAATAAACAATTCTAACTTCATTTCCTGCTCCTTGGCATCCTCATTTAAGAGGCTATTGTAGGCGCTTATACGAGCTTTTGACTTAGCGTGACGGGCTTTAGGCGCCATTCGTACCCATTCCAACTCGCGCTGGAGGGTCTTTTGGCGCTTGCTTTCACTTTTCTCTTCTTGCGCTAAACGCCTGCTTTTTTGATCCAACCAACTCGAATAATTGCCTTCAAAAGGAATGCCTTCGCCCCGGTCGAGCTCCAAAATCCATCCTGCCACATTGTCGAGGAAGTAACGGTCGTGCGTTACAGCAATAACGGTGCCTTTGTAACGCTGCAAATGCTGCTCCAACCAGTCGATGCTCTCGGCATCCAAGTGGTTGGTAGGTTCGTCGAGTAGTAATACGTCCGGCTCCTGCAACAACAAGCGGCAGAGGGCCACACGGCGGCGCTCGCCACCCGACAAAACACCAATTTTGGAGTCAGCAGGCGGGCACATCAGCGCTTCCATGGCCATCTCCAAACGGTGGTCGATGGTCCAAGCATTGGCTGCATCCAGCTTTTCCTGCACCTCAGCCTGGCGGGCGAGCAACTTATCAAAATCGGCATCAGCATCGCCAAAAGCCTCGTTAATTTGGTCAAACTCTTTTAGCAAATCCATCACCTCCTGCACACCTTCCTGCACAATCTCTTTAACGGTTTTATTGGGATCGAGTTGAGGCTCCTGCGACAAATAACCCACGGTGTAGCCCGGCGAAAACACCACTTCGCCGTTGTAGGATTTGTCGAGACCAGCAATAATTTTCAGCAAAGTAGACTTACCCGAGCCGTTTAAACCCAAAACGCCAATTTTGGCACCGTAGAAAAACGACAAATAAATGTCCTGGAGGATGGTTTTACCCGATGGGATGGTCTTGCTGAGACCGGCCATCGAAAAGATGATCTTGTGATCTGACATATTCAAAAATTATGGGGCAAAGATAGGCTATTCGGGACTTCTATGCCAAGCGCATTGCGGTTTAACAATTATAATTACTGCTGCACAAAAACACCAAGCGAGAGCAGCGTAAAAGTGAATTTACTATATTTGAAATACAAACTTTACCATGCCCCTGCTCGCCCACAGCACCTACACCCTCCGGCCCGACGTGGCTAAAGTGCTGCATAGCACGGTGTACGGACTGCCCGGCAAACTCCGCTACCGCCAACTCGATGCTGCCGAAAAATGTGCCCGCATATCTAACACCCGCTGGCTGCTGCTCGAAAAAAATGGCAAGCTTCTGGGCAATGCTGCTGTGCTCGAGCGCAACAGCCAACTGGCTGGCCAAAAAACGAGTACCGCTTATGTGCGGTATTTGAGCATCCCAGGTGGCGGGCAATCAACCCACAGCAGGACCGCCGAACCCAAGCGCCACAATCACATCCGCGCGTTGCTGGCAAACGAATTGGCTGCCCAACCGCACAACGATGAGGTTTTGCCGCGGGTACTTTTTGCTTATGTGGAGGCCGACAACCTGCCTTCTCAGCAATTGTGTGCTTCGTTTGGATTGCGGTCTTACCGACAACTACGCACCTGCATCAGTTCTCGGTTTTTTACCCGCACCCACCCCCGTTTTAGGGTTTTGCGGGAAGCTGAGAAACCGCTTGTATTGCAAAAGCTGCAGGAACAATACCAGTCCTACAACTTCTTCTTTGGAGAAGAGCTGTTTGGTCACGGCGACTATTATGTAATCACCAACGAGCAGGACGAACCGCTACTCGGCTGCCTCGTTTTTAGGTGCGATTGGGAAATTGTAGAGATGCCAGGAGTTGGTGGATGGCTCATTAAGCACGTTTTTCCACATGTGCCTTTGTTGCGGCGGCTTTTTCCAAAACACCATTTGAGCTTTGCGGCTTTAGAAGGACTGTGGTGCCCACCCAATCAGCGGCATTTACTAGATGCGCTTTTTGAAGGATGTACGGCGGCTTTAAAGCTACATGTGAGTATGTTTTGGGATGATGCCGCATCGGAAATGGGTATGGCCGTCGAAAAATCAGTGAAAAAAGGCCTCATCGGGCACCTCAATGAAACTGTTTATGCCGATATTGTTATGAAAACCTGGCAAAGCACCCAAGCCCTTGAAACCGCTTTGCAAGAACTGCCAGTGTATGTGTCGGCACACGACCTTACCTAACCGCCATCGGTACTTTCTACTGACTAACGTGTTTGTCCCGCCTCAAATGCCCGCACCAGCGCATCGGCATGGCGCACCGATTTCAACAACCAATCCTCGTACAGCGCCTCCGCATCGGCCACTTCAAGCTGCCATTGGGGCTGCTCACGCTCGAGCCGCTGCCGCAATTGCGCCAGTAAAATACCTGCACTCACACTGATGTTGAAGCTTTCTGTGAAGCCCACCATCGGAATATGTATGCGTGCATCGGCCATGGCCAGTATTTGAGGCGCTACGCCCGTACTTTCAGTACCAAAAATAAGCGCAACAGGCTTGCTGAGGTCTAAATTTTCGGCCGTACAACTGCCTGGCTGGGGGTCAGTGGCTACCAATTGATACCCGCGGGCCTTCAAAGCACTGTAGCAGCTTGCTGCACCGCCGTTTTCTTTACCATAGGCATGCAGTTCGGTCCATTTAGCAGCCCCTCTTGCAATTTTCAAGCTGTATTTCCAGTCGTATAACTCCTGTATCACATGCATTTCTTGCAAACCAAAACACTCTACCGAACGCAGTACGGCATTGCCATTTTCGGGGTGGTACAGGTTTTCGAGCACCACCGTGAGTTTGCGGGTGCGCTGAGCCAACACCTGCTTCAACTTATGGAGCCGTTGGGCGCTGATGTGTTGTTCTAAAAATGCAATGTGCTCCCTGCGCGTGGTGTTCATCTTACAGCGGTTTGCGCAATAATAGCATGTCTTGAAACCCCTCGCATTGCGCCTTGTCGCGGCCCGGCCAATAGCCAGGAAAATGGCGTTCGATTTGCAAGCCTGCTGCAACTGCTTTTTCCTGCAGCCAAGCTTCTTCAAAGGCAATATTGGCCTCTTTTACCGCAGGATCAAGCAAGGCGTAATGCCCGTGCTGGTGCACAAATTTCAAGCCCGAATACCGCATCATGCCGCTTTTGCTTTCCGCTGTTAAAATAAAAAAAGTAGCCAAACACCTACCGCCTGGCTTCATTACCCGGGCAATTTGCTGGAGGTAGTTGGCCGTATCGTCGGGCATCATGTGCGTAAACACTGAGAACAAAAACACTACATCGAAGCGATCGTCAGCATATGGAAAAACAAATCCCTTGGCCTCCTGCTCGGTGCTTAAATTGTATAAATCGTTTTTCAGGTCAATGTGGGTAAAGCGGAAATTAGCATGCGCCGTGCTAATCTTGCGCTGGCACCAGTCAACACCCGTTCGTACAATGTCGATGCCTTCATAGCTGCCGGCTTTATTTAAATATTGCGTGAGGGGCACAGCAACACGACCAATGCCCGAACCTACGTCGAGTACCTGCTCGTGGGGCTGCAAGCCGGCAAGCGTCACCAGTTGCGCTAGCATGATTTGACCCTGTGCTTTAAAATCGCCTGAACCCACAAAAATCATCCCCCGTGGTGGAGTGAGCGTGTCGCGCTTCCCTGAGATGCCTTCCAGCATATCGATGGGCAGGTAAAACATTCGGCGGGCGAGCAGGCGCATGCGTGGACTCAAGGCATAGTAAATTTGTCTGGCAGTCATGGAACGGCTTTGTCACAAATATAGGCATAAGGCCCGAAGCCTTGTTGGTTTATAACTGAAGATGGGTTCATTTATGATACAAAGGCTGTATTTTGTGCCATGCGACAGAAAGACCCACAAAAAACTGCTGCCATTTTCAACGGCCTGCTGAAAGTGCTGCAGGAGGATGGGACAGCAGGCCTGCAGATGTCGAAAATTGCAGCAAGTGCGGGACTGGCTACCGGTACCTTGTATCTTTATTTCGAAAGCAAAGAGCAACTCATACGAGCGGCACTTCCCTATTTTGGCAGTGCCCTTTATAAAGATTGGCAACCAAAAGTGAATGAAAAAGTGGCGTATGAGGCGCAAATCAGGGGACTTTGGCTCAGCTATCTTCACTTTTTGGAACAAAATCCAAGTTTTTTTCTGATTGCCGAGCTCTTATCACCTGCAGAGCGCAACGAACTAGAAGGCGCTTTCTTACAACCGCTGCAACAACTGTTGGCCACAGGCTTGAAACGTAATCAGCTTAAAAAAGTGCCTCTGTATACCTTAACAATAACCATTTACGGCATTTTAGTTGCCTTTTACCGCCATCAAAACGACGATCCCAGTACTCGGCTTACCTTTCAAGCCCACCATTTGTGGGCCATCAGCTGGGATGCCATTCGGAAGTAACAAATACCTCTAACAATTTTGCAATCAGCGCTATTAGCCTGTTAACAAATTCTTTATATTTGCACCTCGTTTTCAAGCACAAGCAGACCACGCATGTCCGATAACAGTCCAATTTCAGCCTACAAACACCACGACACCAAAATGTTCAGCGGGGATGCCACCAAGTTTCTTGGTGAAAAAATCGCTGAATCTTACGGTAAGCCGCTGGGTGACCTGACCGTTTTGCGTTTCAGCGATGGCGAATTCCAGCCTTGTATCAACGAATCAGTGCGTGGTTGCGACGTTTTTTTAATTCAAAGCACTTTTGCGCCTGGCGACAATCTGTTGGAGCTCATGCTCCTAATCGATGCATGTAAGCGTGCTTCTGCCCACTACATTACGGCTGTAATTCCGTATTTTGGTTTGGCGCGGCAAGACCGCAAAGACAAGCCACGCGTACCCATAGGCGCCCGCATGGTAGCCGACATGCTCACCAATGCTGGGGCAACCCGCATCATGACCATGGACTTGCACGCCCCACAAATTCAAGGTTTTTTCAATGTACCTGTAGATCACCTCGATTCTACGACCATTTTTGTACCTTATATCAAGCAGCTCAACCTGCCCAACCTTACCATTGCCGCTCCCGATATGGGTGCAGCAGCACGTGCCAAAGTTTTTACAAAGCACCTCAATTGCGATATGATTGTGTGTGATAAAACCCGCGCTCGCGCCAACGTAGTTGAAAAAATCACCATCATTGGTGATGTAGAAGGGCGTGATGTAGTCATTGTAGATGACATCGTAGACACCGCTGGTACCATCTGTAAAGTAGCAGAGGAGATCATGAAAAACGGCGCCAACAGCGTTCGTGCTTTTTGTACCCACCCAGTACTTTCGGGCAATGCCTATGACACTATTGAAAATTCACAGCTTACCGAGTTGGTCGTATGCAATACCCTGCCACTCAAAAAAACATCCCCAAAAATCAAACAGCTAAGTGTTGCAGACTTGTTCGCCAAATCAATTCGCAGCGTTAAGGAGTTCAACTCCATTAGCCACCTCTTCGAAATCACAGTAAAACAATAATTTATCCATTAATTTTTAATCACCTTAACAAGATGAAGTCAATCAATTTGAGCGGTTCCCTCCGGGGGAACGTAGGGAAGTCAGATGCTGGTCAGTTAAGGGCTGAGGGAAAAATCCCTTGCGTATTGTACGGAAACGATAGCCAGACCCACTTTTGGGCCTTTGCTTACGATTTAAAGACCGTATTATACACGCCTGAAACTTACAAAGTGCAACTTGACATTGATGGCGCCAAGTATGAAGCAATCGTACAGGAAGCCCAGTTTCACCCTTTAAACGAAGGCATTCTGCACGTCGATTTTCTCGCGTTGCAAGCCGACAAAGAAGTTAAACTCGAGCTGCCATTGGAGTTCGTAGGCACTTCTCCTGGCGTACGTGCCGGTGGTAAATTCACTGCACGCATCCGCAAAATCAAAGTGAAAGGTTTGCCGAAAGACCTACCTGCCTCAATTCAGGTTGATATTAGCGACCTCGAGCTTGGTAAAGTGGTTCGGGTTAAAGACATCGTAGTAGGTAACTTCAAAATCCTCGATGTACCTAACAACCCAATCGCTGCGGTAACCATTCCACGTGCCCTCAAGGGTCAAATGGTTGCCGATAGCAAGTAAGCTACACAACAGTGAAGTATCTGATTGTTGGTTTGGGGAACATTGGTGCAGAATACGCAGCCACCCGACACAACATTGGTTTTATGATATTGGACGCTCTGGCAATCGGGGCGTCCAATATTTTTTTTGAGCAAGACCGCTACGCCTTCCGAGCGGAGCTCAAGCACGCAGGACGCACCTTGGTGCTCATCAAGCCCACCACCTACATGAATCTCAGTGGCAAAGCCCTCCGCTACTGGATGGAAGCTGAGAAAGTGCCCGCAGATCGGGTGCTGGTCATTACCGATGACCTCAGCTTACCCACAGGCAAAATACGCATACGTGCTAAAGGCAGCGCTGGCGGGCACAACGGACTCAAAAGTATTGAAGAGGTGCTTGGCAACCAAGAGTACCCTCGGCTGCGCTTTGGTGTAGGCGATGACTTTGCCAAAGGCCGCCAAGTAGATTATGTACTCGGCAAATTCCCCGAAAAAGAAATTACTGAAGTAGAATTAGGCATTCACAAATCAATGGATGCCGTAAAAAGCTTTGTGACGCGCGGCTTGGGACTCACCATGACCGAATTTAACAAGTAACTCCTGCTACTTACAAATCGCGAGTAGGCTTCCCTCGAGCATCCAGAATAATTTAAAAAGCAAAACGCTTGAACCATTTACCCGCCGATAAAGCGAATACCTGGTCCAAGCGCAGCTGTTAAGTGTGTGGAAGCTTATTTTTTGATCAGCTGTTTGCGAACCAAATCATTGCCAACTTTCGCTATCACTACATAAATGCCTTTCGAAAAGGCACTCACATCAATTGTAGCTTCTGTAGCCGCTAAATTTTGTCTAGAAACTACCTGACCCAATGCATTAAGAACAGTGACTTCACCAATCATGGCTTCACTTGATAAGGTCACATAATCTCCAGCAGGGTTGGGGTACAGCTTTAAAGCTGATTTTGCAACCTCACGAACATCAAGAGGAAGCGGTACACCAGTATAAAAATAAATGTTATCAACGTACACTATATCCAAATTAGAAGTAATCACAAATTGCGCTATATCGCTTCGGATGTTGGGGTTATTTGCCCAACTCGACCAAGGAACATCAATAGAAACCCACTGATTGGATGCAATTGCTGGCGTTGACGCTTCGTTAATGTTAAGCTCCCCCGCTGATACTTCGCCACTTGTTCCTCCAAAATCTACAATTTTGGAATTGAATACTTTACCTAGCAAATTGGGGCTTTCAGTGTAAAAATCCATGTGAAATCTGGTCATTGGCGTTAGATTAAGGTGATTACCTGGACTGCTAAAATCAACCCCTAAAAAATTACCAAAAGTGATCTTTTTAACATCGTTACCGTTGATTTGAATGTCCTCAATATCCGAGTTGTCCCAGATCGCCGACCAAGCATCTATTTGTACATTCGAATAGACATTACTAAAAAGTGAAATCACATCATTGGCTGCCCTGAGCGGCGGTGAAGGTGCGGGAACAGTAGGTCCCGAAAAAGCATAATTTACGGTATAGGTCCTAGTTACGAGTCCGTTAGCTGAAGTAACCAGCACGGATGCGCTACCTGGCACAGCCGTTGCTTGCGTTATTACAGCATTCGCTGAAGGATCTGAGGTAGGCGCTTGGGTGATTTGAGGTACAGGACTACCAAAAGGAACTGAACGATTGTACGAAGTAATGTTGGAAGCAAAGCCACTTACCGAGGTTCCATTTACCTTTAAATCACTCAACCCAGCATCGGCCCCTACTGGCACTGGTGTTTTCCAAAAGTATAAGTTGTCTAAGTAAATGGTACCACCCGTACCACCGTCGAATTTAAACTGAATAACATTACTGAGGTTCCCCGTTAGGCCAACCACCGGTATGTC
The DNA here is from genome assembly GCA_945874665.1 of Chitinophaga pinensis. GTDB lineage: Bacteria > Bacteroidota > Bacteroidia > UBA7662 > UBA7662 > PNNG01. The sequence continues at coordinate 22,608 of CAMCHJ010000015.1, forward strand.
AACACTTTTCCAAGAACCAGGTTGACTAGTTATAAGGTGGGCTATTTCTGGACCAGAACTAATGGCGTAAACATTTGGAGCTTGACTGTTGGTCCAAACATCAACATGCAAAAAATCCATATTGGCGATGTTTTGAGCATTTCCAGCCCAATCAGTCCCTTGGTAATTAAAGTTGGCATACTGAAGGACACTGTCGCCTGCAATGGCTATTTGCGTAACAACGGTATTTTGATTCCAAAATGGATTAATGGTCACACCAGAAATGTTTGAATAAGCTCCCCCGTATATTGAAATAACGTCGGCTGCATTCCTTGTAGGTGGAGTGGGTGCTGGGCTGCCAGGCACTTGTGCGAATGCATCTGAACAGTAAAAAAGAGACAATAGGAGAATGACTTTTTTCATAGAAATAGTTTTTTTTACTAAAACTATGAAAAAGAAAATATAAATCAAAATTCCATAAGTTTTTGACTGGATTTCAAAAACAAATGCGTTTGATATCCAAAGATGGATATTGTGAATTACGCTTGAAATATTTAGTTTAAATATATAAGAAGCATTCCCCTAGCACAAATAGCAATTCCCAGGCTGCATATCACATAAAACCCGATCAGTTAAAAATACAAGTACTCCTATTTCTTGCAGTTGCAATCATGGTAGGTCAAATGCCATCATGGGTACCGACCCTTCTTCAATTTGACAACCGGCAAACCAAAACGCACATACAAAACAGCCGCAGAGGGGCACTTTTTCAGTAATTTCAAACAATGCGCTGCTTAAAGCGCCGGAAATCCCCTTTAGTTCATTGAACGCTTAACGAACAAAGACACGACTGAATACAAAAAAACCGCTGCCTTGAAGAACAGCGGTTTTTTGAATTATAAAATTTTCTGTTACTCCACGGTAACCGACTTCGCCAAATTCCGTGGCTGGTCAACATTGCAACCCCGCATTACCGCAATGTGGTACGACAGCAATTGCAAAGGAATGGTGCTTACCAACGGCATAAATGGCTCGAGGGTATCGGGTACTTCGATTACATAATCGGAGAGTTTTTCAACTTCAATGTCCCCTTCGGTTACCACGCTGATGATTTTACCTTTACGCGCCTTCACCTCTTGAATATTGCTCAGTACCTTGTCGTATTGTGAGTTCTGCGTGGCAATGATAACCACTGGCATTTCTGCATCAATCAAAGCAATTGGTCCGTGCTTCATTTCCGCGGCAGGATAACCCTCCGCATGGATATATGAAATTTCTTTGAGCTTCAAAGCACCTTCGAGGGCAACTGGGAAATTATACCCACGACCGAGGTACAAGAAATTGCGGGCGTCTTTGTAAACCGCAGCAATTTGTTTCACAATATCGTTGCATAGCAATGCCTTCTCCACTTTCGAAGGAATTTGCTCCAGTTCGTATAAATAGGTGTTGAGTTGACTCTGTGAAATAGCACCCTTTTTGAAACCAACCCACAAGGCCATCTCCGCCAAAACAGTTACCTGTGCGGTAAAGGCTTTGGTAGATGCCACCCCAATTTCTGGTCCAGCATGCGTATACGCCCCCGAGTGTGTTGCCCGCGGAATCGACGACCCCACCACATTACAAACGCCCAAAACTGTGGCGCCTTTCGATTTAGCCAACTCAATGGCTGCCAAAGTATCGGCGGTTTCGCCCGACTGCGAAATGGCAATCACAATATCGTCGTGGAAAATCACTGGGTCGCGGTACCGGAATTCGGAAGCGTACTCCACTTCCACCGGAATTCGGGCAAAGTCCTCGAACAAATACTCAGCTACCAACCCAGCATGCCAGCTCGTGCCGCAAGCCACAATGATGATGCGTTTAGCATTCATCAATTTGTGCTGGTGCTCGTGCAAGCCACCCATGTGGATGTGACCAGTTTTAGAGTCAATACGACCGCGCATCGAATCAAAAATAGAACGCGGCTGCTCGTAAATCTCCTTCAACATAAAATGCTCGTAACCGCCTTTTTCAATCATTTCCAACTGCAAATCGAGCTCTTGTACAAAAGCCGTTTTGTTTTCGTTGGCGATGGTTTTGATCGATAAAGTGCGGTTCTGGATGATGGCCATTTCACTATCATTCAAATACACCACACTTTTGGTGTACTCAATAATCGGCGAGGCATCTGACGCCATAAAAAACTCATTCACGCCAATGCCCACTACCAAGGGAGAGCCTTTGCGTGCCGCCACAATCATCTCGGGATCTAATTTAGAAATGACTACGATGGCATATGCACCATGCACTTGGTTTAACGCCAAGCGCACAGCTTCATCAAAAGCTACTTTTTCGTTGAGATAAATTTCCTCGATTAAGTGAATCAATACCTCGGTATCGGTTTGGCTTTCGAATACATGACCCCGCATTTGTAATTGCACTTTGATCGATGCATAGTTCTCAATGATGCCATTATGCACCAGGGATAACGTTTTGTTTTGACCAAAATGCGGGTGCGCATTCACGTCATTGGGTTCACCGTGGGTAGCCCAGCGTGTGTGCCCTATACCAATGTTGCCTTCAGCATCAGCGCCTTCCAACATGGCCTCTAAAGCAGCTACCTTACCTGCCTTTTTGTATGTTTTAATGTTTTTCTCTTTGTCGAGAATGGCAATGCCTGCACTGTCATAGCCGCGGTATTCTAATCTCTTTAAACCTTTTATCAGGATGGGAGCAGCTTGCTTATCCCCTACATATGCAACAATTCCGCACATTGTTTTTATTTAAGTTTGGTAAAAGTAATGATCATTCTCGGCTTGTTCAAAGTATTGTTTGAAGAGCCTAGCACAACCCTATTGGTCGAACTAATGGTGTTATTGGCAATCAGCACCATGCCAAAATCCGTTCTGCCATTGAGCAAAAGCTCCTGAATATACCGGGTTATTACAAACCTATACTCGCCATTCCTGAAATTGCCGTCATAATAGGGCTCCACTAAATCTGGCACAATAAAGCCAGAATTGCCATTCAACGTATCGGCACGGAGTAGGAACAAGCGATTGGGTTCTGAAAAAGGAGCGTTGTTGCTCCCTGGCACCACCTTAAATATAACTTCCACCTTGTTAATGGCCACGTCAAAATCCTTTACCAAATTGCGGAGATAAGGCATCTCTACTTTGAGTTTTACACTTCCACCTGCTTGCACAAAGCCTTCCATAACCAAATCGCTGGTGTCATTGATACGATCGCCTACCTCGGTGCCTTGGTAATCGAAATTAAAAACGTTGCGACGGGCCACCTGATCCGACATGATCATATCGAAGCGTCGGCGCACTGTATCCGTTTTATAATACATGAACAAACCGTTGCGCGAGGAGGTGGTGCTGAACAGCATCACTGAGCCCGTGCCAGCGCTGTTCACACGCTCTGCAGTAATGTAAATGCCTTTGAAGAACTTGAGGAAATTGGTGTTGTTTTGTAAATCCGCAGTACCACTGGCTGCCAAAATGCGATTGCTTAAGTCAACACTTAAAGGAATGCGCAGTAACCCTGGATAATTAAAAACAGTATCAACACCATTCACACGTGGCTCATTCACTGGAACAGTTCCTTTAGGCCTAGGGGTGTAATTAAAAGTGGCCAGCGGGGTGCTCTTTACCGAAGGTATTTGACTTGAATAATAAATGGAGTCGCGGTGAATGGTTTCGTCTAGTTCGTAAACCTTAAGCAAAAGCTGGTCTGTGGTGTCGCCGTAATAATTATCAAAATTCAAGGCCAACACCAAAGAATCAACCTGCACATTGCTGCCCAAATTTATGTTTTCATTAGTCAGAAGCACCTGATAAGTTAGTCCAACCTTGCTCAAGCCAAAAACCGGGTCGCTCACTTCTCCCAAAGCCAAAATGGGTGGTTGCTGTACCTCTAATGAGTCTTCGGTTACCGTATAAGTACGTATACTGAAGGTGTCGAGTTTAAAAACGCCAATGCCATCTGGATTTGGAAGCAGGTCTAAACCCACTGCACCGTCATCGTTACAAGATGCAAATAGCCCTGTTAACAACAGGGCTATCCACAATAGATTATGCTTTAATTTCATACAAGTGCCGGCTGGGAGGCAAGAAGCTTTTGGTAAAACTCGAAATGGGTTTCAACTAAATTTACTTGGTTCTGTCCATTCAACAACGGCTTGTCTAAGGCATGCGCCAAGTCTTTCACTTCACTGTCTACTTGATCATTAGCAAGCACCACTGCGTCGGCATAGGTAATGCCTCCGAGGTTGAGCGATTTGTCGTTCAGGCCCGTAAATGGCGCTAAATCGGCGGTTTCCACGTCTTCCATGAGGGCCTTTTCTAAAAAATCGGCACCGAACTGCTCGCTAAACTGATTTTCGTAGGCAGTGTAAACTACTTTCGATTCTTTGAAAACGGCGGTGTGGCGATAATATTTCTTTACGTATAAAGGAATTAAGCTCGTCATCCAGCCGCTGCAATGAATGATGTCAGGAGCCCACCCCAATTTCAACACCGTTTCGAGCACCCCTTTATTGAAAAAGATCATGCGCTCGTGGTTGTCGTCAAAAAACTGGTCGTTGTCGTCGCGCAAAGCATGCTTACGCTGAAAAAAGTCCTCATTATCCAAAAAATACACTTGCATCTTGGCCTGAGGCAAAGACGCTACTTTGATGATCAATGGATTGTCGCTGTCGCCCAGCACAATGTTAATTCCCGATAAACGCACCACCTCGTGTAAACGGTGGCGGCGCTCATTGATAGAGCCGTAACGAGGCATCAAAACGCGGATTTCCATGCCTTTTTCTTGCATGGATTTCGGGAGTTCTAAGGCTGCGTTGGCAATTTCGGAGAGATTGAGGTAAGGTTGCATCTCATGTGCAACAAAGAGAATCCTTGTCTTCCTACTCATAAAGCTTTCAGTAAAATCTATAATAAGGTTACAAAAATATAGAAAAAAAACGGAATAAACCACAAAAGGCTTTGTGAATAAGGGAAAAAGGCGAATTTTGAAGCCCAATAAGCCCTAATTTGTACCTCTTCCAGCAAGCTGCTTCCCTCAGTCGAACGCTTCGAGCCGCACGCCAAAACCAGCTAAGCATTGGTTTTGTGCCTACCATGGGCGCTTTGCATGAAGGACATCTCGACCTCATCCGTCAAGCTAAAAAGCAATACGACCGGGTGATTTGCAGTATTTTTGTGAATCCTGCCCAGTTTAACGATCCCGCAGATCTGGCCAAATATCCACGTACCCTCGAAAAAGACCTCGAAGCGCTGGCCCTCACCGGAGCAGATTATGTGTATTTTCCAGAAGTAAGCGATGTATATCCGCCCAACAGCCAGCCCGAAAAATATCCGTTTGGTGCCTTGGAAACAGTATTAGAAGGCGCCCATCGGCCCGGTCATTTCGAAGGCGTAGGCATGGTAGTGGCCCGTTTGCTGCGGATTACAGTGCCGAATGGACTGCTTTTAGGCGAAAAAGATTATCAACAATGCATGGTGCTGCAGTCGCTGCTTAAACAAATGCAATGGGAGCAAAAAGTGGCGCTGCATATTTGTCCTACCCGCCGCGAAAGCAATGGCCTGGCCATGAGCTCGCGCAACCAACGCCTTACCGAGGCAGGCAAAAAGCAAGCAGCCCTACTCTATGAGATCATAAAAAGTTGCCAGGAACGCTATTTGCAGTTTAGTCCCGACCAACTCAGCGACTGGGCCATTCACAGCCTCGAAGCACAAGGCAATATCCGCGTGGAGTACTTTAGCTTTGCCGATGCCCAGCATCTGCAGCCCGTTCAACACTGGAACGAAAGCCCTGCTGTGCGTGTTCTGGCAGCTGTTTGGGTAGAAGATGTTCGATTAATAGATAATGCCCTGCTGTTTTAGTATTTTTGCGGCGAAATTTCTGTTTGATGTTTATACATGTTTTAAAGTCGAAAATCCACCGGGTGCGCGTAACGCAAGCAGAATTGCATTACGTAGGCAGCATCACCATTGATGAAGACCTGATGGATGCGGCGCATTTGATTGAAAATGAAAAGGTTCAAGTGGTGAATATCAACAATGGTGAGCGCCTCGAAACCTACGTTATCAAAGGCGAGCGCGGCACAGGTACCATTTGTTTAAACGGTCCTGCCGCCCGCAAAGCCGCCGTTGGTGATGTGCTCATCGTAATTGCCTATGGCATGATGACGCAAGAAGAGGCGAAAAGCTTCAAACCCACCTTGGTTTTCCCCGATCAGCACAACAAACCTGTACTTTAGTGCCAGCGTGGCTCAAAAAAACACTGCAGTTTAGTGCCTCGCTGGTAGCGGGCCTCCTTATTTTGTGGTTGGTTTTTCGTGACCAAGACATGGCTTCCATCAAAAGTACTTTGGCCTCGGCAAAGTTTGAATGGATCATTGCCTCAGGTGTAGCAGCCCTGGTGGCACATGGGTTTCGGGCTGCGCGCTGGGCCATGCTCATTGAGCCATTGGGCACCAAGCCTGGCTTTTTCCTGAGTTTTAATGCCGTGATGTTTGGCTACCTCGCCAATCTCGCCTTGCCGCGGATGGGCGAAATTACCCGCTGCGGGGCCATCGCCCGCAAAACCAAAATTCCGATCAATGGCCTCATTGGCACCGTCATCATCGAGCGCGCCATCGATATGATTTTGTTGCTGCTCATCAGTGCCCTCACTGTATTGTTCAATTTAGGCCTGTTGGAAGGTCCTTTGGAACGCTTTTCAGTCAAATTGGCGGCTGCACAATGGCTCGGGTTACCGCTTTGGGTGTATCCGGTGGTGCTGGTTCCAGCCGGACTATTCGCGCTTTACTTCTACCGCAAAAAGCTCTCCCACCGCCTCCAACATCCCTTCTTCATCAAAATGAAAGGTTTTGTGCGGGGCTTGCTCACGGGCGTAAAGTCGATTCGCGAGCTCAAACACCCTGTTTTATTCATTGGCTATTCTTTAGGCATTTGGGTGGGTTACTACCTCATGACCTATTTCTGCGTTTTCGCCTTCACCAGCACCTCCATGCTCAATCCTAATGAAGGCTTGCTCATTTTGGTAGCCGGTAGCTTTGGCTTCGTTGCCCCGGTTCAAGGCGGTATCGGCGCTTACCACGCCGTTATTTCAAAACTTTTGGTGATGTTGCCTGGTCGCGGCATCAGCACCACCGACGCCCTCAGCTTTGCTACCCTTACCCATGCCGCACAAACCATTTTAATAATGGTTGTAGGCTTTATTTCGGTGTTAATTTTATTTGGTTGGAAATCAAAACATGGCGCAACTCCCAAACATCAACGCTAAAATACTGAGTCGCGAGGCTTTGCTGGAGCAAGTAACTGCCTGGCAATCGGCTGGCGAAACCGTGGTTTTTACCAACGGCTGCTTCGATATTTTGCATTACGGTCATGTAGATTACCTCCACCAAGCAGCCGCCCTCGGCCATCGGCTGGTGGTAGCACTCAATACCGATGCCTCGGTAAGCAGACTCAAGGGCCCCAATCGACCCCTTCAAAACGAAGCCTCTAGGGGCTTGGTGATGGCGGCCTTAGGCTGCGTAGATGCCATCACTTTTTTTGACGAAGCCACACCACTTGGATTGATAACTACTTTGCTGCCAGACGTTTTAGTAAAAGGCGCCGATTACAGCATCGATCAAATTGTTGGTGCCAAAGAGGTATTGGCGAATGGCGGTAAAGTAGAAACGATAGCCCTGAGCACCGGCTATTCAACCACGGCTATTGAACAAAGGATACAAGCCGCCAAGTGATAGAAGTTCGTCAAAATGCCTTATATTCGACGTTCGATTATATTTACCGCATGACTCTTAACCACCATTGGCCTACCTCTAAATGGCTGTTTACGGCACTTTTAAGCTGTTTTTCGCTGTTTGAGGCAACTGCGCAGTATGCGCAAGACTGGCGCTTCGGTTACTCATCACGTATTTTATTCACTGGAGCTACTCCTGCAGGCGCGCCGGGGAGTCAGCTTTTTTCAGACTTCGGGCAAGCAGGGGTTACCAATGCAGCGGGACAAATGCAGTTTTATACTTCTGGTGAACGCGCCTACAACCGCAACAATACCGATTTACTCAACGGCACCAACCTCAAAGGCAGTCAGCTGGTAACCCAATCGAGCCTCATCATCCCTTTCCCAAACCGGCCCACCCGCCATCTTTTATTTACCCTCAACCGCACCAACGATTCGAGTGGATTAAACTACAACGTTGTCGACATGACCCTCGCTGGCGGTTTAGGCGGCATTGTAGCTGGCTTAAAAAACATCAACCTACTCCCTGGGGCCCCAGTGAATTTGCTCACCGAAAAAATGACCGCAACGCGAAAGTGCAACGGTACCGACTTTTGGGTGGTTGTACATCGCTACAATAGCAACGAATTTATTATTTACCCCGTTGATAGCAACGGTGTTGGCGCGCCGCAGTTTCAGCAAATTGGCACGGCACATACGCCAGCCATTGGTGGTAATCCACTTCGTGCGCAGCGCGGCTACATGGTTTTTTCGCCTGATGGCCGACGTTTAGCGCTAACACTCAATGGTGCGGGCACCAACAACCTCATTCAAGTATTCGACTTTAACAAGACAACCGGCGTACTCAGCAATCCGATTACCTTGCCGGCCAACGGTGGTGAATTTGGCTTGGCTTTTTCACCCGACAACGGTAAACTGTTTGTATCAGGAGGGGTGGATACGATCATCGGGCCAAATATTGGGTCTCGCAACCACATAAGCGTCTTTAACATGGTAGCGCGAGCACCGGGAGCTACAAAAGAAGTCGTTAAAACACAAGTTTTGAGTGATTCACGCCGTTTTGCTGCCCTTCAAAATGCGCCTGATGGTAAAATTTATGCCTTGCTATCGCTTACCGATGCCCTCAATAGCATTAATACACCAAATGTGGCACCGTATGGCTATCAAGACAGTACCATTTTTCCTATCAATGGCACCACCCGCAGTGGTTTGCCCAATTTTGTGAACGATGAGTTTGCAGCGCCTTTTGTGGCCAATTTCAGCTTTGACTTTACTTGTATTGGTCAACCCATGTCGTTTACCGACTCAAGCTTATCAAATGCCCGCAGCTGGCGCTGGACTTTTGGAGATGTCGCTGCCGCCGGAAACGACACCAGCAGCTTGCAAGACCCCATTTATACCTATGCTGCCCCTGGCACTTACAACGTAACTTTAATTGCGGGAGATGGTTGCAATGTATTCGACACCATCACCAAACCGGTAGAAGTTGGGGTGAATTTGCCCGTTAATTTGGGTGCTGATACTGCCTTTTACTGCATTGGTGACACTGCATTTATATCGAGCAACATCATAGCCGGCTCCTTTGAATGGTTCACCGGCCAGCCGGGCGGTCCTTGGGTACCCCTTGCCGATACCACCCCCGCTTACAGTACCACCACCAGCGGCTGGTATAAGTTGGAGGCCGACAATGGCAATTGCGCCGGCGAGGACAGCATTTATGTTTTCATCAACAACAACCCCATTACGGTTGATTTGGGCCCGGATTTTCCGCTTTGCATTGGCGCAACTGAAATATTAGATGCAGGCAATCCTACCGCTACTTCTTATGCTTGGAGCACTGGCGATAATACCCGCACCATCAGCATTACCCAGCCTGATACGTTCTGGGTGGTGGTAACCGACCGGGGTTGTGTGGCCACTGACACCATCATTGTTAGCCTCGACAGCACCACGGCTATCAATGTAATGAGCGATACAACCCTTTGTCCCGGCGAAGAATTACGCATAGATGCCACCGCCTTCGGGACATCCTTTTTATGGTCAAATGGCGAGTCAAGTCCTTCCATTACGGTAATAGATACGGGCACTTACATCGTAGAGGTGACTACCAGCAACGGCTGCATCCTCTACGACACCATCCGAGTAAACTACAGATGCGACACCAAGGTATTTATGCCAACGGCTTTTAGTCCAAATGGCGACGGTTTAAACGACTTCTTTAGGCCCGCTCTACAATCTGTAGATGAAGGTGATTATGAGTTTTTGATTTACAACCGCTGGGGGCAGCTGGTATTTTTTACCACCAATCCTTTGATTGGGTGGGATGGCAAAACAAACGGCCGACCGGCAGACCCAGGGGCCTACCAGTACATTGTTAAATATTTTACCAATGTAGAGCGGGTGAATACCTTTTTATCAGATACCTTTTACCTCTTGCGATGACGCTGGGGCTGGCCTTTTTGGTTGGTTTAGTTGTCGGAGCTGCGCTTTTATGGTGGCTTTCGCAGCAAAAAAACCGTATTGCGCAAGCGGCTTTGCAACAGCAACAGCTACAAGGCGCCCAATTGCAAAACAAGCTGGAGCTCCTGCAGGAAGACAGGACCAAAATAGAGCAAAGACTAGCGAACAAAGAGCGTGAAAGCCAGTTGCAATTGCAGCAATTAAGTCAGGCCGAAGCCCAAAACCGCCAATTATCTGAAAAAATCACTGTACACGACCAAACCTTAGCAAACAGTTTGGAGCAAATGCAGCTGCAGTTTAAAAACATGGCTAATGCCATTTTTGAAGACAAAAGCAAAAGCTTTAGCGACCTCAACCGCCAGCAACTCGACCAGGTGCTGCAGCCTTTGAGGGAGCGGTTGAAGGACTTTGAAACGCAGGTGCAAACCACCCACAAAGAGAGCATTGCTCAGCAGGCTGGCTTGTTTAACGAGCTCAAAAATCTCAAGGAACTCAACCAACAAATGAGCACCGAGGCGCGTAACCTCACCAGAGCGCTCAAGGGCGAAAGCAAAACCCAGGGCAATTGGGGTGAAGTGGTGCTGTTGCGGATTTTAGAGCGCAGCGGCCTGAGTGTTAACCAGGAATACCGCATCCAAGAATCAGTAGCTACTGAAGATGGTCGGCGTTTGCAGCCCGACGTGACCATTTTACTGCCTGAGCAAAAGTATTTGGTAATCGACAGCAAGGTGTCGCTGGTGGATTATGAGCGTTTTGTAAGCGCCGAGGAAGAAGTGGAGCAGCAAGCTGCCCTCAAACGGCACTTGTATTCGATGCGCAAACACGTGCAAAGTCTCAGCGGCAAGGCCTATGACCAATTGTACGGCGCGGGCTCGCCCGATTTTGTGCTGCTTTTTGTGCCCATTGAGCCTGCCTTTATTGTGGCTGTACAGCAGGACCCTGAGTTGTTCAACGAGGCCTTCGACAAAAACATTGTCATTGTAAGCACCTCCACCTTACTGGCCACCTTGCGTACCATCGCCAGCATTTGGCGCCAAGAAAACCAAAATCGAAATGCCCAAGAGATAGCGCGGCAAGCGGGTAGTTTATACGACAAATTTACTGCCTTTGCCGAGGACCTTCGTAAAGTTGGTAGTCAGATTGAGCTCGCCGGCAAAACCCACGAAAGCGCCATGAATAAGCTAGTGCTAGGCAAAGACAACCTGGTACGCAAGGCAGAGCGGCTTCGGGAGTTGGGAGCCAAAACCACCAAACAGCAAGAGCAGCGTTTACTTGACGAGGCTGAGGGCGGCGAAGCCGAATAAAGTTTTTGTCGAATCCGCACGACCCGTTCTCCTTGCGGTTCGGTGCATTCCAATTCGATTGCTATCCCAGAAAGTGCTTGGTTCGGCTCTTTCTTCTACCAAAACTTAACTGTTGGAGTATTACTTGATTTCACGCACCTTTTTAACCTGCTCCCAAGCTTGGTTCAATTGCTGGAATTTTTCTTTGGCGGCTTGCTGCACTTCATCGCCGAGGTGGGCTACTTTGTCGGGGTGGTGCTTGGCAGCAAGGCGGCGGTAGGCTTTTTTGAGCTCTTCGTCGGTAGCTGTAGCAGCCACTTCGAGCACGGTGTAGGCATCTTCGGTGCTGTGGCCAAACATGGCGCGGGTAGAGTTGTAGTCGGCCGTGCTAATGCGCAGTAAATGTGCGATCTCTTCGAGCACTTTGAGCTCCGCATTCGACAGTTCGCCGTCGGCCAAGGCCAGTCCAAACAGCAAATGAAGCAGCTCCAAACGCCCAGCATGGTCCATATACTGGGCAATTTGCCTGCAAACAGGCCGAAAATCGAAGTCTTTTTCAACAATTTCCCTCAATGCGAGCGTCATGTCTTTGGCCTGCTGCATGCCAAAACTGCGCTTCAAAAAATCTTTTACATAATCTAGCTCCGCCTTCACCACGCGACCGTCGGCTTTCATTACTGCCGCCGTAAGCACCAACAGGGTTACGCTGAAATCGGATGATGTTGTTTGCGGTCGGCCGTAGGGTTGTCCTGTGCCGTCGTAAGTACGTGTACCCCGCCCATTATCTACTGCCGAACCCAGCATAAAACCGATGATGGCGCCGATGGGACCGCCAAGTACCCATCCCAATCCACCACCCAGCCATTTTGTATAACTACTCATGATGCGAATTTAGGCTTTTGGTGGCATTCGGTGTATCATCCATTTTAACCAAAAAAGCTCAAAAAACAAAATCAAGTACAAGAACAGGTATTCGTTGAACCAGTTTTCGGCGGGATTGGCTGCCGTTTGTGTAAACGTATACCTCCCCAAAAAATAAGCCATAGGGAGCAGTAGAAGATAAATCCAAGCGCTTTTGGCCATTGCGGCCGCCCTTTGCTCCACCTCTGCGTACAACATTTTAACGGTACCAGCCAACCAAGGCCAGGCAAAAATCAGTGGCAGGGCAAATAGACGGGCTTCGCGTGCCCGAGCCGTGGCCAGCACCACCACCGTATTGAGCAGCAAGGCCAACCAAAAAGCTTGCCGGTCTCGTTTTGGCCAAGCCTCTGGAAAAAGCAAACTCAACTGCAAGGGTATTCCCACCACCAAAAACAACATCCAGCAGGTTTCTGAAAGATGGGTGGCATCAAAATTTTGGGCCAAAAGTGTAAAACGTAACAATACTTCGGAGCCTGCATCTTGCGACACCCCCAGGAGTTGCTCACTGCCGAAAAACCAAGCCGTATACACCAGCAATACTGTCAAAGAACCCCGCTTGAAGCCCATTAATCGCATATCCCCCCAGCCAAAAAGCCAGAAATAGGCAGGCCAAAGCAGCCAGGAGGTCTCGCGTGCCACCAAAGCCCCCGCCAACATCAGCATGCCAAGCCACAGCTTTTGGGAGCGCCAAGCAGCCAAACTGCCAAACAGTAAAAGATACTGCAAGGGCTCGTCGTAGGTGTAAATGGGCGGAAACCAAGCAAAAAACACACTGAATCCGAGTAAAAAGAAGGTTTGATTCAAGAGTCCTTGTCGGTGTGAAGCCGACAAGGCATACAACGCCAGCGCCCCCATCCAAAATAAAAACAGCTGCAGGAGTACAAAACTTTTGGCCAAGCTCATGCCTGAAAGTGCCCCCAAAGCTTGCACCAACCAAGTGGTGAGTGGTCGCCGTGCAAAAGCCTGCTCGCTTTGGTGATAATGTACCACCTCAGCAAGGTAGTCGGCGCTTAAGCCACTAACATCAGGCGCATAGCCCTCAAACCGTAAATTCCACATGCTGTTGTGTTGCGGTAGCAGGTGCAGGTAGGCCACGAGCAATAGCAACAAAAGCGGCCAAAAAAGGGCGAACAGCTCGTTGACTTTTGCGGATTTCATGCTGCAAGATAAGGAGTCGCGGTGCATCTGTGCGGCATTTGCGCTAAATTCGCAGCATGCCTCAATTGATCCCGCTTCCGAAAATCCGTCGTTTTGTTGCCCAAGACTTAAAAATTAGTCGCTGGGAAGATGTGCAGCCCTATTTTGAACAGCTTTTAGCTCAAGAGGTGAATACGCTGCCTGCCCTTCAAAACTGGTTGCAACAACGTTCCGAGTTGGAATCGGTGTTGGATGAGGATTTGGCGTGGCGTTACATCCGCATGACCTGCGATACAGCCAACGAAGCACATCGGCAGGCTTATGAGCTTTTTATTGGGGAGATTTTTCCACAGATGGCGCCGTACGACGACCAGCTCAACCGGCAATTGCTGGGCAGTGCGGTGCTCGACCAAATGACCGAACCTGCCTTTTTGCTGTACAAGCGCCGTGTGGAGGGCGCCATTCGCCTGTATCGTGCCGAAAATATTCCGCTGCAGGCCGAGCAAAAGCAGCTCGAAAGTGCCTATGGCGCGCTCATCGGTGCCATGTCGATTACCCATGAAGGCGCCGAGCTTACCTTGCCGCAAGCCGCCCAGCTGCTGAAAGCACCCGATCGGGTACTTCGCCAACAAATTTGGCAGCAAATCAGCGATCGGCGGCAGCAGGACCAAGCCCAGCTCGACGAACTCTTTAGCAAGCTCATTGCCCTGCGGCATCAAATTGCAGTGAACGCTGGTTTTGAAAGCTACACCGCTTACCGTTTTGTGGAACTGGGGCGTTTCGATTATACCGAGCGCGACTGCCTCGATTTCCACGACACCATCCGCGCCTTGGTGGTGCCGCTCAAAGCGCAGTTTGATGCCGACCGCGCACAAGCCTTGAGCCTGCCGAGCCTTCGCCCCTGGGATACCAAGGCTGAGCCTGCCAACCGGCCTGCGCTAAAACCTTTTACCGACGAAGCCGACCTCATCGAAAAAAGTATTCAAGCCTTCCAGCAAATCGACCCCTACTTTGGCGATTGCCTGTACAGCATGCAGCAAATGGGGCATTTCGATCTCAGTTCACGTAAAGGCAAAGCCCCAGGTGGCTACAACTACCCCCTCATGGAGAGCGGTGCTCCCTTTATCTTCATGAATGCAGCGGGCTCGATGGAAGACCTCGAAACCATGATGCACGAGGGCGGCCATGCTGTACATTCATTTCTCAGCAAAGATTTATCACTGAGCGCTTATAAAGCACTGCCGTCGGAAACCGCCGAACTGGCTTCTATGTCGATGGAGCTCATGTCGATGACCCAATACCCGCTGTTTTTCGCCTCTACAGAAGAGCAGCAGCGCGCGCGCTACGAGCAAATTCAACGCGCAGTAACTGTTTTGCCTTGGATTGCCGCCATTGACGCTTTTCAGCACTGGATTTATGCCCACCCCGCTCACACAGTACCCGAACGGGAGCAGCAATGGGCGCAACTATTTGCCGCTTATGGCTCTCCTGAGGTAGATTGGAATGGACTCGAAGATCGCCTGCCCCTGCAATGGCAAGCGCAATTACACCTGTTCGAAGTGCCTTTTTACTACATCGAATATGGTTTTGCGCAATTAGGAGCGCTGGGGGTTTGGAAAAACTTTGTAGCCAATCCCAAACAAGCAGTGGCCAGCTACAAGCAGGCCTTAGCACTTGGTCATACTGCCAGTATTCCTGAGGTGTATGCGGCTGCAGGCGTAAAATTCGATTTCAGTAAAAACTATCTGCAAGCTTTATTAGCCTTTGTAGACGAGCAACTCGCCGCATTAAGAAAAGCTTAAATCTTCTCTTTCAGGTTGTTAAAAACCAGCAAGGTGTTAACTTCGTTTGTAGCTACAAAACCAAACCATGCTTAAAAAATTATCCATACTGTTGGTCCTGCTTGTTGCTGGCCTCCTTGCCGTTGAACAAGCTTATACCAGTTCGAGTGGTGCCCCCGCCGGGCACACTGGCGCACCCAACGAAGGCAATTGTACCTCCTGCCATGGTGGCTCGCCGCTGAATTCGGGCAATGCCACCAGGACTTTAGTTTTTAACGGCAATGCAAGTTTAACGAGCTATGTGCCGGGTCAAACCTACACGGCAGTTTACACTGCCAGTAATCCTACTACCACTGTATTTGGCTTTCAAATGATTGCTAAAAATGCCACAGGGGCCAATGTAGGTACTTTCGTAATTAGCAATCCGAACCAAACCCAAGTTTCTTCTGGCTATCTCCAACAAACCTTCAGCGGTTCTCAGGCCAGTACACCTGGCACCAAAAGCTGGAGTTTCAGCTGGACCGCCCCTGCGGCAGGCTCAGGAACTGTGAGTTTTTATGTAGCCACCAACATTACAAATGGTAACAGCGGCACCTCTGGTGATCAAATTTATACCAATGTATTTACCCTCACTGAAACCGTAGCAGCCACCAGCATTACTGCTGCCACCATCCCAGCAACGGCCTATTGTGTGGGCGCCACCGTACAAGTATCGTACAACGCCACAGGCACTTTCAACAGCGGTAACGTATTTACCGCCCAATTGAGTAATGCTTCGGGTAGTTTTGCGAGTCCTGTGAGCATAGGCACCAGCACCACTGGAGGCAATATTACGGCTAACATTCCTACCGGTTCAGCAGCAGGATCGGGCTATAAAATCAGGGTCATTGCTAGCAATCCGGCTACCACAGGACTAGAAAGCAGTGCTTTCAACATAAGCGTTCCCGCGGCCACACCTAGTATCACTTATAATGGCCGAACCCTTAGCAGCTCTGGTAGCGGTCCGTTTGTATGGTTCTTTAATGGCAACCCTATCTCTGGTGCGACGGCTGCCACCTATGTACCCACGCAAGTAGGCAGTTATACGGTGGGCATCGAAAACAATGGCTGTTCACCGAGTATCAGCACTGGTTTCACTGTTTCAGGCATCATCAGCAGTCTTCAACAACCTACTACGCCAGCAGTTTGTGAGTCCACTAACTTGCTTCGTGGCTTTAATACCCTTGGTAACTTCGACGCAAACAATGTTTTTACCCTCATTCTTATCAGTGCAACGGGTTTAGAAACACCTCTGTTAACTACTATCCCGAATAGCTCGAGTTTGGTGGCCTCTTTGCCGGCGGGTGTTACCGGAACTGGCTTCCGCTACCGACTGGAGGCCAGCAGTCCTTTGGCAATTTCAGCCGTTAGCGACCCCTTTAACATCATTCCCACCCCCGCTACCGCCTCCATCACTTTAAATGGCCTTACACTTACCTCCTCAGTTAGCAGTGGTAACCTCTGGTACAGAAATGGCCAAGCCATAAGCGGAGCCGACCAACAAACCTATTTAGTTACCGAAAATGGCAGTTATTACGTACGTTATTCTCAAAATAACTGCCAGTCAGCTCCGTCCAATAGCATTGTCATCACCAATGTATCGGTGGCTGAAAATGCCAATCCTGCCTTCCGCATTTATCCCAATCCCGCCCACGAACAGCTGCAAATAGCTGTACCAGAAGCTGGGGAGTTGTTATTACGGGACTTACAAGGTAGACTGTTGCTACAGCAGCGTTTCGAGGCCGGCGACCACCAACTTATGCTCAGCAGTTTTGCCGCTGGCCTGTATGTACTTGTTTGGGAAGACAGCAAAGGCAGCAGTGTTCGGCGCTTTGTAAAGCAATAATGTCGTTCAAACGTTCGTAACCCTTTAACATCTTTATCGTTGCAAAAGCTACTTTTTCTTCTACTCATGCTCCTCTTTTCATGCAAGAAAGAAGAAAAAAAAGGTCCCGTGGCAGAAAAAACAGACTTTATTGCTGCCATGGACCTATCCTTTTTTCCGGAGATGTCAGCGGCCAATCCGAGCTTTTACGACCAGCAAGGAAATCAAGTTGATTTCCTCGCGCTGATCAAATCGAAAGGCATCAACACCGTCCGACTGCGCGTTTGGGTTAATCCTGTGAGTCAGCACAGCGGCCTTGAAGAAGTGAAGCAATTTTCACAAATCCTCAAAGCACAAGGCTTCAAAATCTGGCTCAGTCTGCACTATGCTGATACTTGGGCCGATCCGGGGCAACAGCTTACACCGACAGCCTGGCAGGGATTGTCGCTCGCCGCTTTGAAAGACAGCCTTTACAACTACACCCACGGTATCGTTACCCAAATCAAGCCCGACTACGTACAAATCGGCAATGAAATCAACACCGGTTTTTTGCATCCTCAGGGGAACATCAACAACTTTACAAATTTTTATGGCCTTTTAGAAAGAGGCATTGCCGCCGTGCGAGACCATGCACCTCAAACCAAAATCATACTGCATTACGCAGGTATTGAAAATGCGGCTTGGTTTTTTAACGGACTTCAGGCACTCAACTACGACATCATTGGTTTGTCGTATTACCCCCTTTGGCACGGAAAATCGCTACCTGATGTTAAAAGCAAACTAGCGGTATTGAGCGCAACTTACAACAAACCCATCCTCATTGCTGAAACAGCTTATCCATTTACATTGGCGTGGAACGACTGGACCAACAACGTAGTGGGCCTCGATACTCAGCTTATTTTGCCGGATTATCCAGCAACGCCCATCGGACAAAGAGATTTTGTGGCGCGGCTTCGCAGCATGATCGAAGAAACACCTCAAGGACTCGGCATTTGCTATTGGGGCGGAGAGTGGGTAGCTTGGCGTGGCAACCAGGCCACCAATGGTTCTTCTTGGGAAAACCAAGCTTTGTTCGACTTTCAGAACAGGGCCTTGCCTGCCTTGGAGGAGCTCAAAAGGCCATAAAATGGCTGCTTGCTTCTAATGAAGCTACGAATTGCAGCTGGTTTTTGACAGTTGCTCCTTCAAAACCCTTCACTTTTGCTATTTTTGACCCATGAAAATCATCTGTGTGGGTCGCAATTACGCCGACCATGCCCGCGAGCTCAACAACGAAGTGCCCACCGAACCGGTGATCTTCCTCAAACCCGATTCGGCCATCCTCAAAGACGGCAAGGCATTTTATCTGCCCGAGCACCTCGGCGAAATACACCATGAGCTAGAAGTTGTATTGCGGGTTTGCAAAAATGGCAAGCACATCCACGAAAAATTTGCATCCGCCTACTACGACCAAATTGGTTTAGGCATCGATTTTACCGCACGTGATTTACAAAACAAGCTCAAGAGCAAAGGTTTGCCATGGGAACTGGCCAAGGGCTTCGACGGCTCGGCCATATTGGGCGACTTTATAGCCAAAGAAACGCTTGGCAACCTCAGCAGCCTTCAAATTCGCCTCGATATTGACGGCAGCGAGCGGCAGCAGGGCAATACCCGCGACTTGCTTTTTCCCTTCGAAAAAATCATAACTTTTGTATCGCAGTACTTCACTTTGCGACAGGGCGACCTCATTTTTACCGGCACCCCAGCTGGTGTAAGTGCCGTTCAGCCGGGTAACCGCCTGCAAGGCTATCTCAACAACCAACTTTTGCTTGATTTTGAGGTGAAATAAAATCCTTAAACTGCTGCTAATGGCCAAAAGTTATAACCATCCGCCATTAGAGCACCATCGAGGGCGCCTAAATAGGCTTATTGGCCCGTGAAATTCGGCTTGCGTTTTTCGTTGAAGGCAGTAACCCCTTCTTTATAATCAGCACTGTCGCCCGCAATTTTTTGGCAGTAGGCTTCGTAGTCTAGCATGCTATCTAAATCGCTGTTAAAGCTCTTGTTCAGCATTTTTTTCATCATGGCGATGGCTTTGGTGGGAGCCGATTTGTAATAATCGGTGTACACTGCTACTGCGGCATCAAGCTCAGCATCGGGTGTCACTTTGTTTACCATGCCCCAGTCGTAGGCCTGCTGCGCACTCACGCGCGAGCCCATGGTGCTCATTTCGAAGGCGCGGGCCGAGCCCACCAAGCGCGGCAGGAAGTACGATGACCCCGAATCTAACACCAAGCCCACATTCACAAATACCTCAATAAACTTGGCACTTTCAGCAGCCACCACCAAATCGCAAGCCAAGGCCAAGGAACAGCCAGCGCCCGCTGCTACCCCATTTACCCGTGCAATGATGGGCTTGGGCAAGGCACGCATGGCCCTTATGATAGGGTTGTAACGCTTGTGCAACGATTCCGATAAATCGCGCTTACCGGTGCTGTCAGCAATGGCTTTTAGGTCTTGTCCTGAACAAAATGCCTTTCCCGCACCTGTTAGCACCACCACCCGAACAGCAGCATCACGTGCTACTTGCTTGAGCGCGTCTTGGAGCTCGTAGCTTTGCTCGTCGTTGAAGGCGTTAAACACATCGGGACGGTTAAGCGTAATGGTGGCGATGCCGTCCTGCACCTGGTATAAAAGGCTGTTGTACATGGTTAAAATTTAAGCCAATAAGGGAACATGGCAAGTAACATACAGCCTATCCCGAGGAAATAGCCTGCGTAAATTTGTTTCGGACTGTGTGCTTGTAGCTGCAAACGAGCACTACCCACAATGCCTGCAAAGATAATCGCAAAAAGCAAAGGTAAAAATACGGGTTGCTGCGCGCTGTGGTGCAAGGCAAAAATGAAGGCTACAAGGCCACCCATGCCAATGGCATGCGCACTGATTTTCCAGCGCCGGTTTATATACCAAGCTGCCAACACGGCAAGCATCGCCCCCACAGCACTCATTACCAGTACATTGGCAACGCCCATGCGGCGAAAAACAAACACCAAACTCGCCAAACAAAGGGCTTGAATAAGGTAGGGCAAATTGCGTTCGCTCCGCTCTTCTACCATCACCGAGCTCACTTTATTGAAGCGCATGAGCAAAAAAATGGCGCCCATGGGTAACGCTGTAGCCATCACAAAAACTTGCAATAAGACCATTATTTGTAGTTGCGGGGGATAATAAAGCAGTTCAAAAGGCTGCAGCCAAAAGGCAAGCAAAGCCACAAAGGTGGGTAGAAAGATGGGGTGAAAAAACCCAGACCAAAACAACGACCAGCCGCGCATCAAAGCTCTTTACGAAGGCGGGCAACGGGAATGCCGAGCTGCTCGCGGTATTTAGCCACAGTACGTCGGGCAATGTTGTATCCTTTTTCGTTGAGCATTTCGCCCAATTTATCGTCGCTCAAAGGCTTACGCTTTTGCTCCGCACCAATCAAATCGGTTAAAATCTGCTTCACTTCCTTGCTCGAAGCCTCCTCACCGCTGTCGGTCATGATGCCTTCGCTAAAAAACGACTTGAGTAAAAAGGTGCCGAACTCTGTTTGTACATATTTACTATTGGCCACGCGTGAGATGGTGGAGATGTCGAGGTTCACCTTGTCAGCGATGTCTTTTAAAATCATGGGCCGGAGTTTGGTTTGGTCGCCAGTAAGAAAAAACTCGTGCTGGTGGTCCATAATGGCATCCATGGTGCTGAGCAAAGTGTGTTGCCGCTGGCGGATGGCATCAATGAACCATTTGGCTGAGTCGAGCTTCTGTTTCACAAAAGTAACGGCCTCTTTCATTTTCTTATCGCCTTTTTCAGCCTTCTCATAATGCCTAAACATGTCCTTATAGGTATCGCTGATGCGCAAATCGGGGGCATTGCGGGCGTTTAAGCGCAGTTGCAGCACGCCATCTTCGTTGTGTATCACAAAATCGGGAATCACCTGCAGCACTTTGCTGTGGTCTTGCTGGGTGTTACCGGGCCGAGGATTGAGTCGAATGATTTCATGGTGCGCTGCGCGCATCGCCTGCTCGTCGAGGTTCAAGCTGCGCGCAATTTTGTCGAAATGCTTTTTGGTGTATTCGTCGAAAAAACGGGTGAGTATTCGGATGGCATCGTAGGAGGCCGGGTGGTCGGCTCGGCGCTCCAACTGCAGCAGCAAACATTCTTGGAGGTCGCGAGCACCCACCCCGGCAGGGTCAAAGGTTTGTATCACCCCAAGCATGCGCTCCACAACGGCTTGCTCAACCATTACATTTTGAGTAAAGGCGAGGTCATCTACCAACGATGTTAATGGTCGGCGCAAATACCCATCCTCGTCGATACTGCCCACCAACTGCTGTCCAACCAAAAAATCTTCATCACTCAATGCCAGCAAGTGTAATTGGTCGGTGAGCTGCTCGTGAAAACTATCCACCACACTGATGGCTGGGTGATAGTCCTTTTCATCTTCATCGCTCCGGTAATTGTTATCGTCGAGTTTGTACTCTGGCGTATCGTCACCATCAAGGTATTCGCTCACATCCACGTCGGCATTGGAGGTTTCCTCGTACTCGTCAGGCGTGTCCGAGACCCGCTCCTCATCCAAATCGCTGTACTCATCCACCACAGGTTGATCCTCCCAGCCTTCTTCCAGCGCAGGATTCTCCTCCAACTCCTCCTTGATCCGCTGCTCCAGCATAGCTGTGGGTACCTGCAACAGTTTGATGAACTGAATTTGTTGCGGGGAAAGCTTCTGAAGTAATTTTTGCTGTAGCGTTTGCTTTAGCATAGTTTTTGTGGCAGATTATTGGTCGCATAAAAATACAATTGTCATTGTATTAAATCGCTATTTTTGGGGGTTTTTTAATGAGAATCGAATATGACCATCGAGCGACTGAGTACAGCGGTTGGACAAACAATTACCCTTCAAGGCTGGGTAATGGGCAAGCGCACAGGTAAAGGACTTATATTTTTAATAGTTAGAGACGGCTCCGGCCTTTGTCAGTGCATTGTAGACGAAAACAAAGTTGACACGCCTCTTTTTGAAGATGCCAAGCGCATTACGCAAGAGAGTTCTTTGCGCATTACCGGCCAAGTGGTGGCCGATGAACGGCAAATAGGCGGCTATGAATTGCACGTGAGCGGGCTCGAAATTGTGAGCTTAAGTCAAGACTTCCCCATCACCCCCAAGGAGCATGGTATAGACTTTTTGATGGACCACCGCCATTTGTGGTTGCGTTCAAAGCGGCAGTGGGCCATTATGCGCATCCGCAATACCATCATCATGGCTATCCACGAGTTTTTTCAAGGGGAAGGCTTCCTTCAAACCGACGCACCCATTTTTACGGGCAATGCTGTAGAAGGCACCTCCACCTTGTTTGAGACCGATTTTTATGGCCAGCCGGCATATTTGAGTCAGAGCGGACAGCTTTATGGTGAGGCGATGGCCATGGCTTTTGGCAAGATTTACACCTTTGGCCCGACTTTCCGCGCCGAAAAATCGAAAACCCGTCGGCACCTCAGCGAGTTTTGGATGATTGAGCCGGAGATGGCTTTTCACGACCTCGACATGAACATGGACACCATTGAGCGCTTCCTGCGTTTTGTGGTATTGAAAGTGTTGGATAAAAATACCGTGGAGCTCGATATGATTGGGCGCGATACCACGGTACTCAAGCAAATCACTGAGCCGTTTCCGCGCATTACCTACGAAGATGCTGTGAAAATTCTCAAAGGCGAGCTCGAAGTGGATGGCAAAAACGCCATCAAAACCTTAGAAGCAGATTTGGTGGAAGTACAAGCACGCATTGCAGCCATCCAAGTAGAAATGGCTGATCGCGAGGCTAAAATCGCCACTCCTGGGATGAAAAAAGGCGAAATCGGCTTCCACCAGTCAAAAATCCAGCAGCTCAAAGAAGAGCTCAGCGAGCAGGAAGAAGCCGCACGTAACATCCCCGTTTGGTTAAAAAGCGCACGCGATTTCCGCATGGGCAACGACTTTGGTGGCTCCGACGAAACGGTGCTCACCCGTTTGTTCAACACACCCATCATGGTGTACAACTGGCCGCATGAAGTAAAAGCCTTTTACATGAAACGCGACGAGCAAGACCCACGTTGGGCTAAGGGCGTAGACGTTCTGGCGCCCGAAGGCTACGGTGAGATTGTAGGAGGAGGCGAGCGCGAAACGCAGCTCGACTTACTTATTGAAAAAATACACGAGCACGAATTGCCGATGGCGGCATTTGAGTGGTACCTCGACTTGCGCAGGTTTGGATCGGTGCCACACGCTGGCTTTGGTTTGGGCTTGGAACGTTTGGTGGCTTGGACCTGCAAATTGCCGCATGTGCGCGAAACCATTCCTTTCCCACGGATGTACGGTCGCATTGCACCGTAAACCACGCAAACATCCCCATAAAAAAACCCGCACCGATTACTCGGTGCGGGTTTTTTATTGTGGCTGAATAAATTAAGCTGCCTTCTTAGAAGAAGAAACGGCCATTTGGTAAACTACCAAACCAAAACCGATTTTGTTCACCGCGTCACCGAGGTTGTACATCAAATCGATGTTGAGTGAGCCAGCCATACCTGCCATCAAATTACCCGGCATCAACATATAGCCGATAGGGTAAATCGCCCAACCTACCAATACGAAGTTGCGAAGCAAACGGATAGCCTTCTGCAAATTGGCATCGCCTGAAGCTTGTGCCATTTTAGCTACGCTACCTGCAGTTGCTTCGTACACGATACCAGCCCAACCTACAGTAGAGATGATACCCCAAAGGATAGTCTGCTCAGGCTGAATGGCTTCGCCGATGTAACCAGCTACAAGCATCAATACGCTGTAACCAATCATCTTCCAAAGCAACGACTGCTTTGCACCGTATGGACGGAGCAACAAGAAGAACTCCACACACATCAAAGGCACAGTAAGTGTCCAGTCGATGTAGCGGAACTGGGTTGGTGAAGGGTTGATGTAAGTCGCGCCCTCAATGAGATTGTTAGCAACGGCTGCCAAATAGTAGTCGCGCATGTAATAATAGTGCGCGGCGGCTATCATGGTAATCAAACCACTAACCAACAATGAAGTCTTCCACTTGCCGTCAACATTACTTCTTTCAAAGAAGAAGAAGACTGATGCGGCAAACATGGCCATCAGACCCACAAAGAATGTGAATCCGGTTACATCCCCTGGCTGCAGGGTAGATGATAGAAAAATGTAAGCTGTTTTCATGAACAACAATTTTTTAGGTTAGGGAAAGTACAAACTTTTTTGACAAAGGTTTGAATTTTTTATATATATTTATTTTTATAT
>CAMCHJ010000016.1 GCA_945874665.1 Chitinophaga pinensis
GGCTTGTTTTTTCATCCTGATTTGATTCGAAATACTTCACTTAATTCCAAAATGAAGGACTATTCTTTCTTTTCATATGAGATGGCAGAAGCACTTCATTTATCTGAAAAAGAAAAGCAGTTGCTTTACGATTGCATTGTAAAAATTCAGTCGGAAGTTAAAGAAAACATTGATGATTATAGTCAGACGATCATTGTTTCAACCATTGAACTTTTATTAAATTATTGCAATCGCTTTTATGGAAGACAGTTCATTACCCGCAAAGCCACAAATAGAGATGTGTTAGAGAAAGTAGAGACGATATTGAGACAGTATTTTTCTACAGAAACACCCCTTAATGGTTTGCCTACAGTGAAATATCTTGCAGAAACTGTTCATTTGTCTCCAGGCTACCTTGGTGATTTACTTAAAAAAGAAACTGGCATGAATGCTCAGGAGCACATTCATCATGTTGTTATTGAGCATGCCAAAAACACGTTATTAAATACAGACCAGTCGGTTAGTGAGATTGCCTTTGATTTAGGTTTTGAATACCCACAGTATTTCAGTCGTTTGTTTAAACAGAAAACAGGAACAACTCCGTTGAAATTTAGGAATTTGAATTGAGATTAAAGAAGCAGTTTAAGAAATGCAAAAACCCGAGCCTAATGACTCGGGTTTTCCTTGTAGCGGGGACTGGACTCGAACCAGTGACCTTTGGGTTATGAGCCCAACGAGCTACCAACTGCTCTACCCCGCATCGTTATCGGACTGCAAAGATAGATAAAATGCAAGAAATGCCAAATAAAAATCGGATAAAAAGGAAAACCAGGTTAAACCCCTCTAAATGAGCTTTTTTGAGGCATGAGGCAGCTATTGCCGCCGTAAAAAAGGCCAAAAGCAGGCACTGCAGTCCGCAAATAGCCAGTTTAGTTATGCCAACCCAAGCTTATTAATTGGATGGCAATGCATTAGTTCCGTTCTTTGCAGCTTCAAATTTTATTGCAAGCATGTCACACAAAGCCGGATTCGTAAACATACTCGGTAAGCCCAACGCCGGTAAGTCCACTTTGATGAACCGCTTGGTGGGCGAAAAACTGTCGATTGTTACGCCCAAGGCGCAAACCACGCGCCACCGCATTTTGGGCATCGTTACAGAGCCCGATCAATACCAAATCGTTTTTAGCGATACCCCGGGCTACCTCGAGGCCAAGTACGGCTTGCACAAAGCCATGATGCGCTTCGTGGAAATGGCCATTGAAGATGCCGACGTGATTTTGTACATGATCGACGTTACCGATCCATCGGACGTAGAAAGCTACCGCACCGAAATCCTGCAAGCCGAAAGCAAGCTCATTGTGGTGCTCAACAAAGTAGACCAGCTCACCGACGAGTCGCTGCCTGCCCTCATCGAAAGCTGGAAGGTGCTGGCCCCGAAGTCTGAAGTCATCCCCATTTCGGCCGAAGACGGTCTCAATACCTCCCTCTTAATGGAGCGCATTGTGGCGCTTTTACCTGAGGGAGAGGCGTATTACGGTCCGGACGAGCTCACCGACAAATCCGAGCGCTTCCTCGCCGCCGAAATCATCCGCGAAAAAATATTCCTCAACTACAAGCAGGAGATTCCTTACGCTAGCGAGGTTGGGGTAGATGCTTTTAAAGATGAAGGCAAATTATTGCGCATTGAAGCCACCATTTATGTGGAGCGTGCCACGCAAAAAGGCATCCTCATTGGCCATCAAGGCAAAGAATTGAAAAAAGTGGGCACCGCTGCCCGTTTAGATATGGAGAAGTTTTGGGACAAAAAAGTGTACCTCGGCCTCTTCGTAAAAGTGAAAGACAACTGGAGGAACGACGATCGTCTCCTCAAATATTTTGGATATAAATTAGGATCATGAGCCGGATTGTTGCCATCGTAGGCCGCCCCAATGTGGGCAAATCGACATTATTTAACAGACTCACCGAGAGTCGCAAGGCCATTGTTGACGACTTTTCGGGCGTAACCCGCGACCGCCATTATGGCAAAGCCGAGTGGGTGGGCGAGGAGTTCACAGTTATCGACACCGGCGGTTATGTATCGGGCTCGGAAGATATTTTTGAAGAAGCCATCCGCCGCCAAGTACACATAGCGGTAGAAGAAGCCGACGTATTGCTGTTTATGGTGGACGTAACCACCGGTATCACCGACCTCGACGCCACCTTGGCTGACGTACTCCGCCGCACCAAAAAACCGGTGCTCGTGGTTTCTAACAAAGTCGATTACGGCGATCGAGAGCCAGCCTCCGCCGAATTTTACAGCTTTGGTCTGGGCGAGGTGTACAGCATCTCCTCCCAAACGGGCACCGGCACCGGCGAATTGCTCGACGTATTGGTAAAAGCCTTGCCTGAGCAAGTACCCCAAAGCGACGATGCGCTGCCCAAGGTAACCCTTGTGGGTCGTCCGAATGTGGGCAAATCAACGCTGCTCAATGCCCTGCTCGGCTATGAGCGCACCATCGTAACGCCTATCGCCGGCACCACCCGCGACACCATCCATACCGAGTACAAAGGCTTCGGTCACCATTTTACCCTCATCGACACGGCGGGTTTGCGTCGCAAGGCCAAGGTGCACGAAGACATTGAGTTTTACTCCGTGCTCCGCACCGTGCGCACCATCGAAGATTGCGACGTGGTTGTGCTCATGATCGATGCACAAGAAGGCATTCAGGCGCAAGACCTGAGCATTTTTCACTTGGCCGAAAAGAACAAAAAAGGACTCGTGGTGCTCGTTAACAAATGGGATTTGATCGAAAAAGACCATACCAGCACCAAGAAGTTTGAAGCCGCCATCAAAGAACGCATCGCACCTTTCACCGATGTGCCCATTGTGTTCATCTCGGCCATCGACAAGCAGCGCATCCTCAAAGCGGTAGAAACCGCCATGGAAGTGTACCAGGCGCGCCAGCAACACATCAAAACCAACAAGCTCAACGAAGTAATGCTCGAAATCATCGAAAATTACCCGCCGCCAGCTTGGAAAGGCAAATACATCCGCATCAAATACGTTACCCAGCTCAAGCAAGTGCCGCCAACCTTCGTGTTTTTCTGCAATTTACCGCAGTACATTCGCGAGTCGTACAAGCGCTATCTGGAGAATCAAATCCGTGAAAAATTCAACTTTACAGGGGTGCCATTCAATTTGTTTTTTAGGGAGAAGTAAGTGGTGCCCTCGTAGTAGGCTCATGCAAGACGAAAAAAAAAGTCTATGACTTTGCTTAGCATGCATAAGGCTTTTATAATGAGGGGCTAAAAATATTTTTAGGATATAAAAATAAAATTTGCAGGAATCAAAAAGCTGTTTACCTTTGCATTGTTAAAAAACACAATCTCATGAAAAAATTATTTGCACTCCTGATGGTAAGCGCTACCTTGTTTGTAGTAGCTTGTAACAACGCTGCTGAAGAAACTGCAGTTGAAGAGACAACAACTGAAGAAGTTGTTGCTGAAGAAGAAGTAGTAACTGAAGAAGTTGCTGCTGACACTACTATGGCTACTGAAGAAGTTGCTACAGAAGCAACTCCTGCTCAGTAATCTGACCAGCTCAAAAAACGAAGCCCCGAAAGCAATTTCGGGGCTTTTTTTGTGCCATTTTTTTTGAGGACATACGGCAGGCTGAGCTGTTGGTTGCTGCGGCACACACAGCTATTGACCAATAATGGGCATCTGTGCAGCGCATGGGCTGCCGCACCTCAGCCCTCCGCTACTTGGCGCGCAGTACCTCTAATGCTTTTATCAAGGTTTTATCGCGCTGCTGAATCACAGGAAAAAAGGCTTCGTTGCTAAACAGCTGCCGACCAATGTTGGCTTTGAGGTACAGCCGAATGGTGTCTAAGTCTTTTTTATAGGCTTCCCCCTTGTTTTCAATGCCCTCGCTTTTGGCGTAGGCAATCAAGGCTTGCACCAGGGCTGCGTCTACCTGAAAGCCTTTTACGAAGGCCTCAGCGGTTTTGAAACGCTCCAGTTGCTCCCGCTGCTGGTCGGCATACACATAGCTAAATTGAATGAGCGTGCCTGTGTTGTTGATGGCGTTAAAATAATCGGAGAATTTATTGCTGTCGGCCGGCACAAAAACATCGGGCATGATGCCGCCGCCGCCAAACACGAGC
Organism: Chitinophaga pinensis; assembly: GCA_945874665.1. GTDB lineage: Bacteria > Bacteroidota > Bacteroidia > UBA7662 > UBA7662 > PNNG01. Next base: position 4,125 of record CAMCHJ010000016.1, read on the forward strand.
CTACCGCTGGCGGTACGAAACTGCAGACTGTCGTTTTGATGTATGCTATCTGCGCTAAAGAGCTCTCCGCGCTCGAGCCGCTCTAAAAAGTCGTCGCTGCTTTTGCCGCTTTCATAAGGCTTTTGAATGGAGCGGCCAGAGGGGGTGTAGTAACGCGAAACGGTTAAGCGCACCGCCGAACCGTCGCGCATATCGAACTGCTCTTGCACCAGGCCTTTGCCAAACGAGCGGCGCCCAATCACTTCACCGCGGTCCCAATCCTGAATGGCCCCACTCACAATTTCACTGGCCGAGGCCGAGCCTTCATCTATCAACACAACCAATTTACCCGTTTCAAACAAGCCGCTGCTGCTGGAATTGAAATCGCGCCGCGGTTGCGTACGCCCTTCGGTATAGGTGATGAGCTTTCCATCGGGTAAAAATTCGTCGGCCAGGCGGATGGCGGCATCGAGGTAGCCACCGGGATTGCCCCGCAAATCGAGTACCAAGCCTTTGAGGGGTGTGCTGCTGCTAAGCTTAACAAAGGCTTGGCGGAATTCGTCGGCGGTGGTGGCGCTGAACTTGTTGATTTTGATGTAGCCCACTGCTGGCGCTACCAGGTAGGCGATGTCGACACTGTAAATCGGAATGCGGTCGCGGGTGATGGTAAAGCTCATGAGCTCTTTTTGTCCGTTGCGCTTGATGCCCACCCGCACCTTGCTGCCTTTTTTACCACGTAGCTTTTTGATGATGGCTTCGTTGCTGAGGTTTTGTCCTGCCACCAGCACACTGTCTACCGTCACTATCTTATCACCTCCGCGCAGACCTACTTGCTCAGAAGGCCCGCCAGAAAGCGCGCTTACCACCAAGATGGTGTCGTTGAGCTTGTAAAATTCGATGCCGATGCCTTCAAAATTACCTTCTAAGGGCTGGTTCGCTTCTTCGTAATTGGCAGCGGGTATGTAGGCCGAGTAAGGGTCTAACTGCGTAAGGAGCTCCGCAATCGTTTTGTCGGTCAAATCTTCGGTGTCCACCGAGTCTACATAACGGTTTTCAACGAGCTTCAAAATCTGGTCGAGTTTGTTGCCGCCGTTGCGCAGTACAATGCTTGGACCGTTGGCTGTTTCGGTTTGCAACTTGCTGCCCAGATACATGCCGAGTGCTAAAACCAAGGCAAAAAGTAAGGGCAACCAAACGTTCAGGCGCTTTTTACCGGGATCGATAGTAGAATTCATGGAGATTTAACTGATGCGAGGCTAAATTAGTTTGAATGCTTGCAAGAAGCTGTGCAAATTTGCAAGTAATTTCGAACGCATCCTAAACTTATCCGCTTGTCACAGCAATTCACCCGCATCACGGAGCAGCCTTCGGCGCATGCCCAACTCGACAGCTATACCATCCGGCAGCTGCTCGAAGCCATCAACGAAGCCGATCAGTCGGTGCCCCTGGCCGTTGCTAAAGTCCTCCCCCAAATCGAAGCGCTGGTAGCGGCGGTGGTGGCCAGGATGCAGCAAGGCGGGCGGCTCTTTTACCTCGGTGCCGGCACGAGCGGCAGGTTGGGTGTTGTAGATGCGAGCGAGTGTCCTCCTACCTATGGCGTGCCTTTCGATAAGGTCATTGGCCTCATTGCTGGGGGAGATGCCGCCATTCGCAAGGCGGTGGAGTTTGCCGAGGATGATGTGGCGCAGGGCTGGCAGGACCTCCAAGCTAGGCAGGTAACCAGCAACGACCTCGTGGTAGGCATCGCTGCCTCCGGTACCACGCCCTATGTACTCGGTGCCCTGCAGGCTTGTCGCGCTGCTGGCATCTCCACTGGCTGCATCGTTTGCAATCCCGGCGCCCCCATAGCCCTTGCGGCCGATTTTCCGGTAGAAGTGGCTGTAGGGCCCGAAGTGGTCACCGGCTCCACCCGCATGAAAAGCGGTACTGCCCAAAAACTGGTTCTCAACATGCTCAGCACCGCCGTTATGGTGAAGCTCGGCTACGTAAAAGGCAGCAAAATGGTACAAATGCAACTCAGCAACCACAAATTGGTAGATCGGGGAACCCGGATGCTCATGGAAGAGTTAAACATACCTTACGACACCGCCTCGGCGCTGCTGGCCGAACACAAACAAGTGAAAGCTGCCGCCGACGCCTACCGAAAGCAACAGCCAGATGCATAACATTGAGCCTTTTTATTTGTGGCAGGACGATTACAGTGCGGAGGACGATGAATTGTCGCCTTTTTACGGACAAGAACACTCGCAGTTTAAGTACGAGCACAGCATTTACGACCACCTCATTCATCCCCAGTGGGAGTTTTTTGGCTCCGAAACGTTGTTCACCAAGCTGCTGTACGTCGATTACCACCGGCAGTGCGCCATCCTCGAGTTCATCGGCGAGTGGAACGATGCCATCAACAACGATGTGATGACCCTTAAAACCGAGGTCATCGACATCCTCATCAGCAACGGTATCGATAAATTTGTGCTCATTGGCGAAAACATCCTTAATTTCCACACCTCCGACGACTGTTACTACGAGGAGTGGTTTTCGGAAATCGACGCGGGTTGGATTGCCGCCGTCAACTTCCGGGAGCATGTGCTGGAGGAAATGCGCAACAGCAACCTCGATTATTATGTGAACGTTGGTGGCGAACTCGACGAGCTCCACTGGCGCAAATACCACCCAAGGCAACTTTTTGCCATCATCGATGGTTTGATTACTAAACGACTCAACGCCTAAATGGCCAGACCCAGATTCAACTCCAACAACAAGGCCGACGCCAACGATTTGCCAAAGGCGAAATTCAACCGCGAAACCCTCCAAAAAGCAAGTTTTTTACTCAGCTACCTGCGACCCTACCGCGCCCTGTTCATCACCGGCATGGTGTTGCTGGTGCTCGGCAGTTTGCTGTCACTGGCCTTCCCTTTTTTGATGGGCAAGCTCATCGACGCCTCACTACGACCCGAGCTAACGGGCTTTTGGGCCAATATCAATTACATCGCGGGCTCGCTGTTGGCCATTTTGCTGGTGCAGGCCACCATCAGCTTTTTCCGTATTTACACCTTTGTGCAAGTGGGTGAGCGCTCGCTGGCCGATTTGCGCAACGATAGTTTTGGTCGCATTGTGCGCATGCCCATGGAGTTTTTTGCCCGCCGCAGGGTGGGGGAGCTCAACAGTCGCATTGCCGCCGATCTTTCGCAAATACAAGACACCATGACCACCACGTTGGCCGAGCTCATTCGGCAAGTGGTAACGTTGGTGGGTGGCATCGCGCTGCTGGCCTTTACTTCGGGTAAACTCACGGTGATGATGCTGTCGGTGTTCCCCGTTTTGGTAGTGCTGGCCGTTATTTTCGGCAAAGCCATCCGCAAAGTGGCGCGCGATGCGCAAGACGAGCTCGCCGAGTCGAATACCGTGGTGGAAGAAACCTTGCAGGCCATTGCCAGCGTAAAGGCCTACACCAATGAGTGGTACGAGGCGCAGCGCTACAAGGCACGCATTGGCGGGGTGGTGAAATTGGCCCTCAAAGGAGCGGTTTACCGCGGTGCCTTTGCCAGTTTTATCATTTTTGCCTTGTTGGGAAGCATTGTGGCGGTGATTTGGTACGGTTCTACCTTGGTTAGTGAAGGCGAGTTGACCATCGGCTCACTCACCAGCTTTATTCTTTACAGCACCTTTGTGGGTGCAGCCATGGGTAGTTTTGCAGAGTTGTACGCGCAAGTGCAGAAGGCCTTGGGCGCTACCGAGCGGGTGTTCGAAATACTCAATGAAACCACCGAGGAAGTGGCCATGGAGCGACTGAAGGCACCATTGACCTTAAAAGGCGACATCGAATTTAAGTCGGTGCAGTTTCGTTATGCCAGCAGGCCCGAAATTACGGTGCTCCGTGACCTCTCTTTCCGCATTTTGCCGGGGGAGAAGATGGCGGTGGTAGGACCGTCGGGCGCTGGAAAATCTACCTTGGTGAGTTTGGTGCAAGCCTTTTACCAAGCCGAAGCAGGCGAGTTGCTGATAGACGGTGAACCGTTAAGCAGCTATGATTTGAGTGCTTACCGAGCCAATTTGGCGGTGGTGCCGCAAGATGTGGTGCTTTTTGGTGGTACCATCTACGAAAATATCGCCTATGGCAAACCGGGCGCTAGCGAGGAAGAAGTGCAGCTGGCGGCGGAAAAGGCCAACGCCTGGTCGTTTATCAGCGATTTCCCCGAAAAATTACAAACCCTGGTGGGTGAACGCGGGGTGAAACTGAGTGGTGGACAACGGCAGCGTATTGCCATTGCCCGCGCGGTGCTGCGGAACCCGGCTATTCTCATTTTAGACGAGGCTACGAGTTCGCTCGACAGCGAATCGGAGCGGTTGGTACAAGAAGCCCTCCATGCCCTCATGGTGGGCCGTACAAGCATTGTGATTGCCCACCGCTTGAGCACCATTCGCGATGCCGATAAAATTTTGGTGCTCGATAAAGGCGCCGCCGTGGAGTTTGGTACGCACGAGGAGTTGATGCAACTCGAAGGAGGTCTTTACCGAAATCTGAAGCTGCTGCAACACGATTTGCTCGAATCGGAACGCTGATTTGGATTTTTGGTCAAGCACTTTAAAAATCGGCGCTTTACCAAACCATTTGATTCTGAATGCGTTGGTTTTCGATATTGCAATTTTAGCAAATTTTAAGACATTCAATGGCTGCATGCTGCTTTTCTCCTGAAAAGTACCGCTGCGGCCTTTCGTTATTTAGACAGATTTTAAATTGAGTGTGCATTTTGAATTTTTTGTGACATATGGTGCGCTATTCGTCTTTACGACTAATTTTGTGACTGGAAAATTTAAGGCATTTCAGCCCTAAAAAAATAGCGCAAATGAACCAAAATCGAGGATTTAACCTTAGCAGGATCCTTTTATCTGCTGCCACTTTACTCACGCTCAGTAGTCCCTTCAACAAACTTCAGGCCCAGCCTGACGGTGCTGCGTTGTATAACAACAACTGCGCTGCCTGTCACCGCATCGACCAAGACTTGGTTGGCCCGGCATTGGGGGGTGTTACAGAGCGTTTAGAAGAGGCGTATTTAATCAGTTGGATCCGGAATTCCCAAGCGGTGATTGCCTCAGGCGATCAGTATGCAGTGGATGTTTTCAACAAGTGGAACAAAGTGGCCATGCCGGCTTACGACTGGACCGACGAGGAGATCAAATCGGTACTGGCTTACGTGAAGGAGCAGTCGGCCGCCGCCGCTACAGCCGCCGCAGTACCTGCAGCAGGTGATGCAGCCGTAGCCGAAGACGACAGCTTCCCAATTTCACAAATCCTTTGGGTGGTGATTTTCTTGTTTGCCGCGGTCATTTATTTCTTTGTTCAGCAGCGCAACAAACTCGAGGAGAAATTTGAAGAGCAGGTAGCCAGCGGTAACATCGACCCAAGCAAGCTCAAAGAAATCAAGCCTTCTTTCAAAGTAAAGCCGATCCATGCCATTGGTGGTGGTTTAACGGTATTTTTACTCGCAGCCATTGGTTGGGGAGTAGATGTAGCCAACCACGTAGGCATCCAACAAGGCTATCAGCCATCACAACCCATTGCCTTTAGCCACGAATTGCATGCTGGAACGCATGAAATTGCTTGTAGCTACTGTCACGTGGGTGTTGAGCGCGGCAAAAGTGCCACCATTCCTGCAGTAAACATCTGTATGAACTGTCACAACCAAATCAAGAAGGACGCGCCAGAGATCAAAAAAATCGCAGCGGCTTGGGAAAACAACCAGCCTATCGAATGGATTCGCATTCACAACCTGCCCGATTTTGCACAATTCAATCACATGCAGCACTACAAAATTGCGGGTATCGAGTGTCAAACCTGTCACGGCGAAATCCAAGAAATGGCAGAAGTTGCGCAGCACAGTACCCTTACCATGGGCTGGTGTATTAACTGTCACCGCGAAACCAAAGTCGACCTCGACAATGGCTACTACCAGGCAGTACACGGCAACAAGGAGTCGTTCCAAGTTGCGCTCAAGGAAAAAGGCCTGACCATCGCCAATTTAGGTGGTCTCGAGTGCTCAAAGTGTCACTATTAATCTTCATCAATAACCACCTTATACATGGATATTGCACAAAAAAAGTATTGGAGAAGCATCGATGAACTCAACCAAACCCCTGAGTTCACGGCCGAGGCCTCCAAAGAATTTGCGGAAGAAATTCCGGTTGACGAGCTGTTGAGCTCAGACAGCTTAGGCTTAGAAGCCAACCGCCGCGACTTCCTTAAAATATTCGGATTCAGCTTAACGGCTGCTACGTTGGCAGCTTGTAACAGGGCACCGGTTAAAAAAGCCGTTCCTTTTGTAGCTCATCCCGAAGAAATGTCGCCAACCATTGCCACCTGGTATGCCACCACTTTTAGTGATGGTTACGACTATGCGAGCTTGATGGTAAAAACCCGCGAAGGTCGTCCAATCAAAATCGAAGGCAACACCTTTTCAGGTGTGTCGCAAGGCGGTGTAAACGCCCGTGTACATGCCTCGGTATTGAGTTTGTACGACGCCAACCGCCTGCAGCAGCCTATGATTGCTGGTAAAAGCGTAAGCTGGAGCGATTTTGATGCGCAACTCATTACCAAATTAGAAGGATTGGCAGGCAAGCCGATTGTGTTGTTAACCAACAGCATCATCAGTCCTACCACCCGCCGCATCCTCGACGGTTTCAAAGCCAAATATCCCACTACCCGCCACGTAACCTACGACGCCATTTCGGCTTCAGGCATGTTGGAAGCCAACCAAAGCAGTTTTGGTGTATCGGCTTTGCCAACGTATCACTTCGACAAAGCCGAGGTGATTTTGGGTGTGGGTGCTGATTTCTTGGGCAACTGGATTTCGCCGGTTGAATTTACCCGCGACTACAGCAAAAACCGCAAAATAAGCAAGGGCAATCCTAAAATGTCGCGCCACATCCAGTTTGAGTCGATTTTGACCGTAACTGGCGCCAACGCCGACATGCGTGTAACGCACCAAGCTTCGAAAGAAGGTTTGGTAGTGGCCAACTTATACAACGCCATCGCCAAATTGGCCGGTGCAGCTACGGTGAGCACAACGGCACACGACTTGGCCGGCAACGCCATCGCCGCTACCGCAGCAGAGTTGTGGGCAGCCAAGGGCAAGGCGCTTGTGGTATGTGGCTCCAACGATGCCAACGTACAAATGCTTGTTAACGCCACCAACAATTTATTGGGCAGCTACGGCAACACCATCGACATGGCCGCGCCGGTGTACACCCGCCAGGGCAAAGACAGCGATATGGAAACCCTACTAGCCGATATGGAAGCCGGTAAAATTGGCGCCCTCATCACCAGCGGTGTAAATCCAAGCTACGATTATTACAAAGCTGCGGCCTTCACCAAGGCTTTAGGCAAGGTAGAAGTAAGTGTAGCGGTATCGGAGCAAAACGACGAAACCGTACAAAAAGCTAAGTTTGTGGCAGCGGCCAACAACTTCCTCGAAAATTGGGGAGATGCCATGCCAGCAGCCGGCAAATACAGCATTTCGCAGCCTACCATCAGCAAATTATACGACACACGCTCACTCGATGAGGTGTTGTTAGCCCTTACAGGCAGTCAAGATACCGCTTACGATGCCTTCAAGAACACTTGGAAAGGCATATTCAGCGGCTCTGACGCTACCGATTTCAGCAGCTTCTGGCGCACCACCCTGCACAACGGGGTATTCGAAATAGCGGTTATTGCTTCACAGCCAGCCTTCAAGGGCAATGTGGGTGCAGCTGCTGCGGCCATCAAAAGTGAAGGTGCTGAGGTAGAGCTTGTAGTGTACGAAAAACTTGGCATAGGAAATGGTTCATTCGCTGGCAACCCCTGGTTGCAGGAGATGCCGGATCCGATTTCAAAAACTACCTGGGACAACTATTTGGCCGTGAGCGTGAAGTTTGCGCGCGAAAATGGCTTGGCCGATGGCGACATCGTAAAAGTAGCTGCCAATGGGTATGAAGTAGAAGTGCCTGTGCTGATTCAGGCAGGTACTTATACAGGTACGGTAGCCCTTGCTTTGGGTTATGGTCGTTTGAATGTGAGCAAGGCGGGACTCGGCATTGGTGCCAACGCCTATCCATTCATGAGCTTTAATGGCAGCCGCTCGCATGTGGCTGGCGCGGTTACGGTAAGCAAAACAGGCATGAAAACGGCCTTGGCGCAAACCCAAACCCACCACACCATCGAAGGTCGTAACATCGTAAAAGAAACTACGCTTGATAAATATGCAGTGAACCCGGCCGACGGCAACGTTCGTCCGTATGTGCAAATGAAGCAAGCTGATGGTACTTTCAAAAAAGTATATCCTGGTATTAGTCGCGATGCGATCACCCTTTGGGACAAGCGCGATTACGAAGGTCACCACTGGGCCATGGCCGTTGACCTCAACGCTTGTACCGGTTGCGGTGCTTGTATTGTAAGCTGTCAGGTCGAAAACAACGTGCCCGTAGTAGGCAAGCAAGAAGTAATCAACCGCCGCGAAATGCACTGGATCCGCATCGACCGTTATTATGCCTTCAACGAAGACGGCATGAAGATCGATGAGGAGAAGGAGTATGGCATGATCCAAAACGGTGATAACGTACAAGTGGCTTTCCAGCCGGTGATGTGTATGCAGTGCGACAATGCACCATGCGAAACCGTTTGTCCAGTTTTGGCTACCGTGCACTCCGACGAAGGTTTGAACCAAATGGTGTACAACCGTTGTGTGGGTACCCGCTATTGCGCCAACAACTGTCCATACAAAGTACGTCGCTTCAACTGGTTCAGCTACACCGACAATCCGAAGTTCTACACCAACCCATCGCAGAGCGACCTAGGTAAAATGGTACTCAATCCTGACGTAACCGTTCGTGCCCGTGGTGTGATGGAGAAATGTACATTCTGCGTGCAGCGTATCCAAGCCGGTAAACTCGACGCCAAGCGTCAGAGCCGCGGGGTGAATGACGGTGAGATCAAGACCGCTTGTCAGCAGTCTTGCCCATCAGGCGCCATCATTTTCGGTGACCTCAACGATCCGAACAGTGAAGTATCGCAGTTGTTCCTCAACGAGCGTGCGTACGGCATCATCGAAGAACTCAACGTATTGCCATCGGTGAATTACCTCACCAAGGTGCGCAATACCAATTCAATCAAGGCTTAATAGTAAATCGAACAGTAACGATATGTACGAATCTCCAATACGGCGTCCGTTAATCACAGGAAAAACTTCCTACGCCCAAATCACGGATGACATCGCCACAGCGGTAGAAGCAAAGCCAACCAAATGGTGGTACATCGGTTTCATCGTATCCCTGGCTGGTTTAGGCTTGTGGTTGCTCACAGTTACTTACCTGTTGGTAACGGGTGTAGGGGTGTGGGGCTTGAACAAGACGGTAGACTGGGGTTGGGACATCACCAACTTCGTATGGTGGGTAGGTATTGGTCACGCCGGTACCCTCATCTCAGCCATCCTTTTGTTATTCCGTCAGAAGTGGCGGACGGCGGTGAACCGCTCGGCGGAGGCCATGACCATCTTCGCGGTAATTTGTGCGGGTACTTATCCGCTTTTACACGCCGGTCGTCCTTGGGTAATTTACTGGGTATTCCCGTTGCCAAACACCTACGGTTCGTTGTGGGCCAACTTTAACTCACCTTTGTTGTGGGACGTATTTGCCATCTCTACCTACTTCACCGTATCCTTGGTGTTCTGGTACGTAGGCTTGATACCCGATTTGGCTACCATCCGCGACCGTGCAGAAGGCGTTCGCAAAAAGATTTACGGCTTACTCGCTTTCGGTTGGAACGGTTCGGCCAAAGCATGGCAGCGTTTTGAGAGCGTATCGCTCATCTTGGCGGGTTTGGCCACGCCACTCGTACTTTCGGTACACACCATTGTATCGATGGACTTTGCCACTTCGGTAATTCCTGGCTGGCACACCACCATCTTCCCTCCCTACTTTGTGGCGGGTGCGGTGTTCTCAGGTTTTGCGATGGTATTAACCCTCTTAATCATCATGCGCAAAGTAATGCGCCTCGAGGCTTACATCACCCTCAACCACATCGATGTGATGAACAAAATCATCCTCGTAACGGGTTCGATTGTAGGATCGGCTTACATCACCGAGTTTTTCATTGCCTGGTATTCAGCCGTGCCTTACGAGCGTTATGCGTTTGTTAACCGCGCCTTTGGACCGTATTGGTGGGCATATTGGGCCATGATGACCTGTAACGTAATCACCCCGCAGCTGTTCTGGTCGCGCAAACTGCGTCGCAACATCACCGCCGTATTCATCATCTCCATCTTTGTAAACATCGGTATGTGGTTTGAGCGCTTTGTAATTATCGTTACCTCGTTGCACCGCGACTACCTGCCATCGAGCTGGGCCATGTATTCACCTACTTGGGTGGAGATCGGCATGTTCATTGGTTCCCTCGGCTTGTTCTTCACCTTGTTCTTCCTCTTCGCCAAGTTTTTACCAGTAATTGCCATTGCTGAGGTGAAATCGATAGTGAAGACTTCAGCGGAAGAGCACATCAAGAAGACCGCCGAAAAAGAAGGCATCGACATCAAAGAAGTGAATCCTCAAATCGCCTAAGCATATGAGTACTCAAAAATATATCATTGGAACTTTCAACGACGAAGAGCCTTTGCTCGAAGCGGTGAAAGAGGTACGTGCTGCTGGCACCCCGATCCACGAGTGTTACACTCCCTTTCCGGTACACGGACTCGACGAAGCCTTGGGCTATCGCCGCAGCCGCCTGCCACGCGCCGCCTTTATGTTTGGTGTGCTTGGTTTCAGCTTGGCTTTGTTTATGCAAGCTTGGATGTTGGGTTTCGACTGGCCGATGAACATCGGTGGTAAGCCAGCATTGGCATGGCCCGATTTTGTGCCAGTTACTTTCGAATTAACAGTACTCATTACCGCCTTGGGCATGGTGGGTACTTACTTGGTTGCGTCAGGTTTTTTACCAGGGGCGGAGGCTAAGATGCCAGACATTCGTTGTACGAGCCACGTTTTTTGCATCGCTATTCCTAGCAACACAGCAGATTACGATAAAATGCATGCCTTGTTGATGCGCCACGGTGCCGACGAAGTAGCAGAAAGGGAGATTGAACTATGAAAAACATCCTCATAATAGGTCTAGCGAGCATGAGTTTGCTCAGCAGCTGTGGTTTAATTGCTGATAAAAAGGATCCAGGTTGGGAGTATGCACCACAGATGTATGTTTCGCATCCTTACGAGCCGTATACGCAAGTAGGCGACAACAATGTAAATGCCGATGGTAAAAACATGCGTGCGCCTGTAGAAGGCACCATATCGCGTTCAGGCATAGGTTTCGACAACACCAAGTTGGAATTGATGTACAATTATCCGATCCACAAAGACAGTCTCGAAACAGCAGCGCGTATGCTCAAAAATCCTTTGGAAGCTACCCCTGCCAACCTCGAGAAAGGCCAGTACTTTTATGGTAAGTATTGCACGCCTTGTCACGGTGCTGAGGGCAAAGGCAATGGTTCAGTAGGTGAGATTTACGGTGGCGTGCCCAATTACCAGGCCAGCTACATCGTAAACCAGCCATCTGGACACATCTACCACGTAATTACCAAGGGTAAAGGACGCATGTGGGCCCATGGCACACAAATCCGCCCAGAAGAGCGCTGGCAGATTGTAATGTATGTGAACAAGTTAAGAGGTTATACAGGAGAATAAGCATCATGGGACATCATCACGAAGTAGCGGTACATGAAGAGAAATTTGTTGTACCGGCACGTTTAAGAAACATCACCTTCGGCTTAATGGGCATCGGTTTGGTGGCCATTGTGGTTGGTTTGATGACGGATAGTCACCGTTTTTGGGCGAATTTCCTCCTCAACAACTGGTATTTTTTAGGAGTGGCGCTCATGGGCACGCTCTTTTTAGCCACACAATCGGTAAGTAACGCTGGTTGGTCTGCTGGTTTTAAGCGCATTCCCGAAGCCATGGCGACCTATTTGCCATACGCTTTTGCAGGTTTCGCCATCATTATTTTTAGCGTATTGATGCATTGGAACCACACCTACCACTGGACGCACGAAGGCATTGCTGATCCAACCTCGCCTGATTTCGATGAAATCATTGCCGAGAAGGTGGCGTACCTCAACCTGCCATTTATGATTGGTCGCGTGGTGGTGATTTTTACACTTTGGTACTTGTTTAGCCGCACCATGCGCCGCAATTCCTTGGCCGAAGACCTCCAGGGCGGTTTCAAAATGCTCAAGCGCAACAAAACCATCTCCGCCATTTTCCTCCCTGTATTTGCAGTAAGCTGGGCGATGGCATGTTGGGACTTTATCATGAGTATTGATACCCACTGGTATTCTACCATCTTTTGGGTGTATCATTTCGCTGCAGCTTGGGTAACGGCCATTTCGATCATTGCCCTTACGGTTATTTACTTGCGCCGCGCTGGTTATTTGTCGATTGTGAGCGAGCACCACATGCACGACCTCGGTAAGTTTATGTTTGCCTTCAGTATTTTCTGGACCTACATCTGGTTGTCGCAGTTCCTCCTCATTTTTTACGCCAACATCCCCGAAGAATCCATTTACTACCAGGAGCGCTTTGAGCACTTCAAGCTGCTCTTTTGGATCAATTTGGTGATTAACTTCATAGTGCCTTTCCTTTTATTCATGACCCGCGGCTCTAAGCGCAACGAAAACATGATGATTTTGGTAGGCGTGCTGTTGATCATTGGTAAGTGGATCGATTTGTACATTGGCATCATGCCAGGTACTGTAGGTTCGCATGCCCACATCGGTTTTGTTGAAATCGGCATGTTCTTAGGCTTCATGGGCTTGTTTGTGTTCGTGTTTACACGCAGCTTAACCAAAGCCTCTTTGGTGCCAACCAAGCACCCATACATCAAAGAGTTTGTTACCCACGAGGTTATGTAAACGCTTTCTGAAAACAAAAAAGGGCATCCGAAACGGTGCCCTTTTTTTGTGCTGTTGTTTTTGAAGTCTGTTGCGGCAACTCCGAAAGCCTCGGTGTACCAGCTTCACGGTTGCCCCTGAAGCTATTCGGTAGCTGTGGCGGGCAGCGCTTTTTCGAAACGCATTTTATCGCGATCTACCTGCTCGCGCTTTTGCTGCTCCATGGCTGCTTCATTGGCGGCGGTCCGCTTGGCGCTGTTGCAGCTGCTAACACCCACTAACAGGGCCATGCCCAAAGGCAGGAGGTAAGAAATAGGTCGTTTCATTGTAAGGCGGTTTATGCCCCAAGATACAAATACCCAGTCAATTCTGCTCAGCGTAATGGGCGGGTTAAGGGGATGGGGACTTGGTGCAGACGGCACAACCCAGGCGGTGGCTCCCGCGGCTCCTAAAGCGCGTACAGCTGCTCGGTGCTCCAGGCCTCAGCAGGGGCAGCAAAAAGTCGCTTGGTAGTAGGCCATACTTCCTGAAAAAGCTCGGAATGGCGGTAGGCCTCCAAGTCGCTGGCTTGCTCCCAGTGACTGTAGGTGAAATATACGTTGCCCGACTTCAGCAACTGCAAATGGGTGCAGCCTGGAAAATGGCGGATGTGCTGGTGGTGCTTTTCAAATAGGGCGTCGAATTCGGCCGTGGCTTCGGCTCTGAATGTCATTTTAACGAGACGTACAATCATGCTTTTTCGATAAAAACGGGGTCACCCACACGCATTCCCAGCAAACTCGCTGCATTGCCCCCGCGGATGGCAATTTGCAATAGGTTGTTGTGCCCAAAAAAGCAGGCGATGTTACCAGGCGCCACATCCTCATAGCTGGTCACTATTTGTGTTACCCGGTTTTCGTGGTTGACTTTGCGCTTGAGGTGGATCGTGAAATCGCCGCTGCCTTTCATAAAGCTGTTGAAGTAGGGCAGGTCAATGTTGGTAATCAGGTTTTCGTAACCGTCGATGTGCAATACTACGCCATTGAGGTTGCTGCCGCTGATGGCCGGCAAAAAAGGCATGAGCATGTGGTATTGGTCGCTGGCGGGGCCGTATACATCGTCAACAGGACTGCCGCTTAGGAACGGCTGCAAGGCAGGCAACACATCGTTGAGCATGCTGAAGGAGTGCAGTGCGGTGCGGCCATTGGCGGGAACGAGGTAGGTGCGCAGGCTGGCGTTTTGGGTGAGCAATGAGGCCAAACCGTTGTCGGGGAGCACAAAATAATGCCCATCAAAAGCAAACAGTATGTACTCCGCAGCGTTGATGTTGAAGTTCGAAACGTCGACCAAGTGCAGCGTGCCATCCGGAAAAAAATGATATGCATTTTTTAAAACGTATGCGGCCTGTTGGAGGTTATATTTGCTAATATTGTGCGAGATATCGAAAAGCTGCGCGGCAGGATGCTGGCGAAGCAATTGCCCTTTCAGAGCCGCAACATAGGCGTCACTCAGTCCGTAGTCGGTGGTAAGGGTGATGTATTTGATCACTGGCGGGGTTTCGATAAGCGCAAATTTAGCTAAAACGAAAAGGTATTGGTAGAATTTACTTTTAAGTTGGACGATGTAAGTCCACTCGAGTTTTTTGGAGCGAACAACTTGCGGTTAAAAACCCTCAAGTCGGCCTTTCCGGATTTGAAGTTCACGGCGCGCGGCGACCAGCTGCAGGTGGGGGGAGAGGCGGTGGCGCTCGACAATTTCCAGCTGAAGTTTGAGCGCATCATCAGTCATTATGCGAAGCACGACCGCTTGTCGGACGAGGACTTTGCCCTGCTGCTGCTCGACGAGGGCGTGCGCGCTTTCTCGCATTTGAACAGCGAAGAGCCGATTGTATTTGGCCCGAATGGCCTCGTGGTTAAAGCCCGCTCGCACAACCAGCGGCAAATGGTGGAGCTCATCGGTAAAAACGACATCCTGTTTGCGGTAGGTCCCGCCGGCTCGGGTAAAACCTACACCGCGGTGGCCTTGGCCGTGCGTGCTTTGCGCAATCGAGAGGTCAAAAAAATCATTTTGACCCGTCCCGCCGTAGAAGCCGGTGAAAACCTCGGTTTTTTACCAGGCGATTTAAAAGAGAAAATCGACCCTTACCTGCGGCCGCTCTTTGATGCCTTGGAAGACATGCTGCCAGCCTCGAAGCTCGAAAAATACCTTGAAGACAACATCATTGAAATAGCACCACTGGCATTTATGCGTGGTCGAACCCTCGACAAAGCCTTCGTGATCCTCGACGAGGCCCAGAACACCACCGAGATGCAGATCAAAATGTTCCTTACGAGGATGGGGCCCACCGCCAAATTCATCATCACCGGCGACCTTACCCAAATCGACCTGCCGCGGCAACAGCGCTCGGGCCTTACTCAGGCCTTGCGCCTGCTCAAGGAGGTAGAAGGCATCGGCATGGTGTTCCTCACCGCCAACGATGTGGTGCGCCACCGCTTGGTGAAAGACATCATCAAGGCCTACGACAAGCACGACGAAACCCAAAAATCCCAACAAAACCCCGCATAAAATGGCTTTAGCAAGCACTTCCTTTCAGTTTCCGGGACAAACCGGCGTGTACCACGGCAAAGTACGCGATGTATATACCATTGGCAGCCAATATTTGGTGATGGTGGCCAGCGACCGCATTTCGGCCTTCGACGTGATATTGCCGCGCCCCATTCCCTACAAAGGCCAAGTACTCAACCAAACGGCTGCACATTTTTTAAAGGCCACGGCACAGCTTGTGCCCAATTGGCTACTCAGCACCCCCGACCCCAATGTGGCCATAGGCTACCGGGCCGAGCCTTTTGCTGTGGAGATGGTGATTCGGGGCTATTTGGCGGGCCATGCCTGGCGCGAGTACAAAGCCGGAAAGCGGATCTTGTGTGGCGTGGCTTTGCCCGAGGGCTTAAAAGAAAACGACCGCTTGCCGGCGCCCATCATTACCCCCAGCACCAAGGCGCAGGAGGGGCACGATTTAGACATCAGCAGGGAAGAAATACTGGCCCAAGGCATCGTTTCGGAAGCCCATTATGTGCAGCTAGAAGATTATACCCGCAAATTATTCCAGCGTGGCACTGAAATGGCGGCCGAAAAAGGCCTCATTTTGGTGGATACCAAGTACGAATTTGGCTTGATTGGCGATAAAGTGGTACTCATCGACGAGGTACATACGCCCGACTCGAGTCGCTATTTTTACGCCCAAGGTTATGCCGAGCGGCAGGCGACTGGCGAAACCCAGAAGCAGCTTTCGAAGGAATTTGTGCGGCAGTGGCTCATCGAAAACGGCTTTCAAGGCCAGGAGGGACAGCAAATCCCCGACATGAGCGATGCCTGGCTCGAAACCATCAGCGCGCGTTACATTGAGTTGTATGAGGGCATCACTGGCCAAGCCTTTGTAAAAGCCGACATCAGCGATATGCAGGCGCGGGTGCTGCACAACGTAACCCAGGCCTTGGCTGCTTTACCACAGCCATAAGGCTAAATTAGCGGAGGGCGGGCGCAAGCAGGGCATCATTCCCTATTTTTGATACATGCCGCAAGGCGTCAACAAGCTTTTATGAAACTTTTACTCGATAAACAGCCTGGTTTTACCCTGGTAAAGCTAGAAGAAGACAAATTAGATTCTTTGATTGCGCCACAGTTGAAGTCGGAGCTGGTGTTCTTGAACTCAGAAGGCGTCAAAAACATCATCTTCGATTTATCCTCGGTGAAGTATGTAGATTCGTCGGGTTTAAGCGCAATCTTGGTAGGCAACCGCCTCTGCAATGCCGTAGAAGGCCGTTTTGTGCTCACCCAAGTCAACCAGTCGATTGCCAAGCTCATAGAAATTTCGCAGCTCGAAAGCATTTTGGCGGTAGCTGCCGATGCGGATGCGGCGAAGGCGTTTTTCAACTAGTCCGTTCATACGGTGGGTGAGTGCCCTTTGACCGGCGGGTGAGCCTGTCGAACCCCACGGGCCGCTGTTCTCTACCCCTGGTACAACGGAAACCCAGCCATCAACGCATTTACTTCCTTGCGCACGGCCAGCAGCGTAGCTTCATCTTCAAAATTGCTCAATACCCGGTCGATGTAGGCCACAATGGTTTCCATATGCTCTTCGCGCATGCCGCGGGTGGTGATGGCGGCGGTGCCTACGCGGAAACCGCTGGTGGTGAAGGGCGACTTATCGTCGAAAGGCACCATGTTTTTGTTTACGGTGATGTCGGCCTTCACAAGGGCGTTTTCGGCTTGCTTGCCGTTTACGTTTTTATTGCGCAGGTCGATGAGCATCAAGTGGTTGTTGGTGCCGCCGCTGATGATGTTGTAGCCGCGGTTGGTAAAGGCCTTGGCCATGGCTTGGGCGTTTTTAACCACTTGGCCGCAGTAGGCTTTGTAGGCAGGACTCAAAGCTTCTCCAAAAGCAATGGCTTTGGCAGCAATGATGTGCTCTAACGGTCCACCCTGGGTGCCTGGGAATACGGCCATGTCGAGCAAATTCGACATCATCTTAACTTCGCCTTTGGGCGTTATTTGGCCGAAAGGATTCGGGAAATCTTTGCCCATCATGATCAAACCGCCACGTGGACCGCGCAAGGTTTTGTGGGTAGTAGTGGTGAGGATGTGGCAGTGCGGTGCCGGGTTGTTGAGGTAGCCGGTGGCAATGAGGCCCGATGGATGCGAAATATCGGCCAGCAAGAGGGCGCCTACTTCGTCGGCCACGGCACGCAGGGCTGCGTAATCCCAGTCGCGACTGTAAGCCGAGGCTCCACAAATGATGAGCTTGGGCTTCACTTCGCGGGCTTTTTCGGCCACCTTCGCAAAATCAATGAGGCCTGTTTCTTTTTCTACCCCATAAAAATGCGGCTCGTACAATTTGCCGCTGAAGTTTACGGGTGAGCCGTGGGTGAGGTGACCGCCATGACTGAGGTCGAAGCCCAAAATGCGGTCGCCGGGATTGAGCACCGCCAGCATCACTGCCGCATTGGCTTGCGCACCCGAATGGGGCTGCACATTGGCCCATTCAACGCCAAAAAGCTGCTTTACGCGATCAATGGCCAGCTGTTCTACCTGGTCTACAATCTCGCATCCGCCATAATAGCGTTTGCCCGGTAAACCCTCGGCGTATTTATTAGTGAGCACGGAGCCAGCGGCTTCCATGACTTGTGGACTTACGAAATTTTCTGAAGCAATGAGTTCGATGCCGTGCTGTTGACGGGCTTTTTCCTGCTCAATCAGGTCAAAAATAATGGTATCGCGCATGGGGTAAAGATAATCGAAAATTTTGGGCTGCAAAGGGCCTGCGGTCGGCAATTTCTAAGTGCTTTTCCTTCCCCTTAAACCACAAAACGCCAAATAAGTTTGCCGAGCACGGTACCGCGTTTGGGGTCGAGTGCGCCGGTTTGGGTGTCGTACACCTGGTTGACGATGAGGAAGAAGTCGGTGCCGATTTTGGGGATGAATTGCAGCCGGAAGTTGAGGTTGAACTCGTTTTGGGCCGAGTTCCACTGGCTGAGTAGCGAGCCAAAGAGGTTGGGGTTGATGGCGTAGGCGATGCGCGCGCCCACGAGGTCGGTTTGGAAGCTGCCGGCCGACAGTTGTACGTCGTTGCGCTCGTAGCGCAGGCCGAGGTTGAGGTAGCGACTGCTGCGCCACAGGAGCTCGGTTTGGGTTTGGAGCCCGCGGCCGTCGTAAAACTCGCCCCAGCTCAGGCGACTGTCGATTGAGAGTTTGCGGCCTTTGAAGGTGCGGAGGCGGGCGTTCGACTGGCGCCACCAGTAAGTGCCGGCGGGCAGGGTTACATCGCGGGCAATGGTAAAGGGCGCACGCAGTCCTTCGGCCACCAAGGCATGGTTGATGGTGAAACTTTCGCCGCTTTTGGTGTCGAAGCCGAGGTATTGGAAGTTGTAGTTGAACGACTGTATTTGGCCGTTGTCGTCGTACTGGGTGTTGGTAATTTGCACGGGTTTGAACTCGTATTGCCGAATCCAGGTGAGGCGCTTTTTGGGGCGGGGTTTGAAGCTGATGTCGGCAAATTGCTCCCTAAAACTGCGGCGGAGCATGATGCCCACTTCGGGTTCAAAGGCATCGTCGCCGCGCTGGGCGGAAGCAAAAATCTGCAATTTGTCGTTGGGGTAGCTCACAAAAAAGCGGAAAGCGGTGGCTTTTGGGTCGAAACCATCGTCGGTATTGTAGGTTTGGAGGATGGCGCCGCTCATGTCGAGGTTTTTGTTGCCGAGGAAGCGGGAGGTGCTGAAACGCCCGTTGATGCCGGTGGTGCTGTGCCAGCGGTCGGCGGTGATGGCGTTGGTGGTCATGGCGCCGATCACGCTTTGGGTACCCACATCTTGTCGCCAACTGGCAGTAGTGTAATTGGTAGAGGCTTGGGTGGCGGTTGCGGCCGTTTGCAGGGTCATGATGCCGAGGGTGCGGTTGTCTTCCTTGCCCAACAAACGCGCGCCAGCAAGGATGGGTACGGTTTCGCGGTTTTCATCCAAGCCAATGCGGCGGGTGTAAAAGGGAATGATGCGGTTGCCGCCGAAGCCGAAGTTAAAGAAGTCGTCGCCTTCTAAAAAAAACTCCCGCAATTCGGGGAAAAACAAAGGGAAGCGGGTAATGTTGACCTGTTGCTGGTCGGCCTCCACCTGGGCAAAATCGGTGTTGAAGGTGAGGTTGAGCCGGTAAGTAGGCGAGAGGAGGTAGTTGACGTCGCCGCCTAGGTTACCCGTGAGCCGCTCATTGCCGGGGGTGATTTCGCCGCCGCCGATGCCGTAGGGCTTGATTTCTACAAACTGCTTTTGGGTGAGCTGGTTGAGGCCTACGAGTTTACCGGCGAGGTTTACTTGTTGGAAGCGGTTATCTCTACTCCAGCCCTGCCAGCGGGCTTGCTCGCGTTTGCGGCGGATGTTGCGCTCGAAATTGATGCCCCAAATTTGTTCTTCGAGGCCTACGCGGTATTTGAGGGTGTAAAAAGGAATTTCGAACTCGGCAAACCAGCCCTCGGCGGTAACCGTTGTGCGCACGTCCCACACGCCGTTCCAAAAAGCATTGGTGGAGCCGCCGTTGTTAAATACTTGGAGGTCGGCTCGGGCGCCTACAGGATTGGTCACAAACATAAAACCATTGCGCTGGTCGTTGTAGGTATCGAGTATGAGCATGAAGTTGTCGTCGAGCTCGTAGTCGAAATCGCGCCGCAGCTCGCGGGCAATGAGTTTGTCGGGTTCGCGGTCGTAGCACCACACCGCCACATACAACTTTTGGTCGTCGTACAGTATGGCCACCTCGGTGCGTTCGCTCACGGGGGCGCCCAATGTGAGCTCGCGCTGGGTGAAGTTGCTAATGCGCGGGGCTTGCTGCCAGGCGGCTTCGTCGAGTTTACCGTCGATGGTAGGGGCTTCGGGGGTGTAAGTGGCGCGCAGACGGTTGTCGGCTTGCTGCCCTTGTGCTGCATCAAAGCCAGCACAAAGCCAAAGCCATCCCCCCAAAACCAAAAAAAGCGCTTTTTGCATGCCGCCACGAAGATACGCAGGGCATTTAAAAAGCGCTCAGCTGCAACAAAAATTCTATCTTTTAATTAGATGAACGCATTTTAAGGAGGGAAGGGGCTGTGTTTGCTAGGCCAATGATGGGCGAATGCTCAGCCAGAGGAGATTACCAACGGTCGCAAAACAATCGTTGTCTATCACCTCCTTTTTGCCTTATTTTGCAGTTCAATTGGCCCCGTAGTTCAACGGATAGAATAGAAGTTTCCTAAACTTTAGATGTGGTTTCGATTACCGCCGGGGCTACAAGTGTATGTAAATCAATTAGTTAAAGGGTATTTTCATCGTTGAAAATACCCTTTGTTTTTGGAGGCGTGCAGTAAAGTGTGCAGTTGGGGTGGGAAATGGTGATGGGGAGGGGTGTAATTTGAGGTTTTTTTGAGAGGGTGTTAATTCGGCTTCCAATGATATTATCGGGTTAGTGGAAATAGAGCCTGGCCCATTTTTACTAGGTAATTACCCTAAGGGTGATTTAATAAAAAGCAGGAGGGTTACGAAGTACAGGAAGAATGTCAAAATGCCAATAATTCTAATTTTAGGCGTCCGAAGTATAGAGAGGGCTTCAACTCTTAAGCATGAAGTTCGCTCCGTTCGAAAAAAGCTGTAACTCCATGTTGTAATCGAGTGAAATGGTATGATTTGTACCACTATATAAGTTCTTTCGGTTAATCAAAATGGCTTCACTCAAATTTTCACTGTGCTTGAGCTCAGGCATACCGTAATAGCTAGGACGAACCAACATGAAGCAGAAATCGGCCATTTGGCCGATAAGGTCTGACGCTTCCAAATCACGTAGCTCTGGGAAGCGATTTTTTTTTCGCGTTTCTACCGTACGCTTTACTCCTGTAGTTATGAGTACGGGTGATTTAAGTGATTTTGCCAGCGATTGCAGGGCTGTCATGTTTTCTTCCCAAGCTTGTTTCGAAGAACTCCCTTTTTGTTTTTTCAGCAAATGAAAGTCGTCGATCACGAGCATGCTGATGTTTGTTTGATTGCCTATGGCGAGGAGTTGCTGTTCCAACTCCTGCACAGTGCCTTGATGGCTCAATAAAATAAGCTTGTCTTGCGCTAACTTGTTTAGAAAGGGGTGCGAGATAATTTGATTTTCTTCGGCTAGGTCAATTGCAGCTGTTTGGTATAGATGCCCTGGTGTTTGTGTTGCAATACAAATTAGTCTTTTTAACACAAACGAACTGTCATCATTACAACTAACCAAGATGATTGAGGAATCGACTGGAAGGACGGATACCTGATTGTAAACGACGTTTAGTGCGAAAATGGTTTTTCCCATCCCTGGCCTTGCTCCAAGGGTAGTGATGGTGCCCGCTTCAAATCCACCCCCTCCTAAGGCTTTGTCAAGGGCTGAGTAGCCCGAAGAGTGGGGTTTGGTTTCTTTCCTAAGTCGTTCCCTTAATTGTTGAAGTTCTTGTTTTAAGAGTGCACTTGTTTTTAAGTTGTCCATGGCCGTTCGTTAAAATCAACAGCCACAAAATCTTCATTTCTCTTCACATAGAGAAAATTGAGTTGAGAAATGCTGATTGTTTATGTTCTTTTGATGTAAGGTGCTGTATGAAAATTAAGGAAGCTGTTTAATTGGCGGCATGATGCTCATGAGCCTGGATTGCTGTTTTGAACCCCTCATAAATCAAAGCGTATATACTTTGATTTTCGGAAGGAAGCGGTTTAAAGTCCGGATCGTTGAGCATTGCTTGGATAAATACTATTTCATTTGCTGGCAGATCCATAACAAACACTCTTTTTCATATTTATTAGCGACCTTCCTTGCTTCGATTTCAAAAGGATTGTTTTCGTAGCCAATCTCTCTCTGATACCTTGTATATAAGGAATCAAAATCTTTGTTTTTCTGTCGGGCATGCACGTACTCGTGAATTACGGTGTTAGTCACATTCAACACATTTTGGTGGTTGTTGACATAGATTACGCATTCATGACTTCGTGATGTATAAACGCCACTCCGCTTTTTATGTGGGTAGTAACTCAGTATTACATTTGGTTTTCGAGTGTTTTTGTGAGATATATGTTCGTGGCACCAGTCAACGACCAACTGGCAAAAGGTGGTTTTCTTAATAGGGAAAGCATCAAGTGGAAGTGCTGCTATTTTGCGTAGCACCCACCATTCACGTACACCCATGATTACGCCAATAAGACCGAGTATACCACAGCCAATCATCAGTATTTCGAGGAAGACCTTATTCGCTAACATAGTTTAGATAATTTAAAACGAATGAAAAACATCAATATCGCGTATGCCGTTTTCTTTTCTTTTTGACTTGGCTTTATTTTGCAAGTATTCAACGTAGGTGTGCCCATCCGCTACGGCATAGAATTTTATGAATGGTTTAAATTGTTCTGAGGTAGTTACGGAAATTACGGACAAGCCAAAAAATCTCATCCATAGGGGTCGTTCAATTTTGATGGATTTAATTCTGAAATAGTTCACAGATTCTTCTGTTACATTCAAAATGCCCCGCTTTTCAATAACCCTGTCATTGTAGAATTGATACTCCCAAAACAGAACATCTAAAACGCTCCAGATCAAAAGCAAGAAAAAAAAACCTCCTATAATTGGATGGACAAACAGCCCTCCAATAGAAAGCAAGAGCCAGCCAATATTGAGATATTGAGAGGGCGATGTTGTTGAGAGCAGATTGGGATTTTTCATGATTTCTAAATGTTTATCCATACCTATTGTTTTACTACCTCATGAGAAATAAAGGCCATTTCTTTAAGGAATAGCGAGCCTCCTTTTGCTTTTTCATCCTCAATTAAATTTTCGAATGCTGACCTGATCAAGCCCAATTGATCAACTAGTTCGCTATCGAAAGCAAAAATTATTTGATCGGTTTTAAAGTATTTTTCATTCGCTAATAAAATGTCTTGTGCACACTTTGCCACATTTAAAGTTTCACTAATCGGAATTAAAGTAATGCTGTGGCTAGGATACAGGCAACCAGCCTCTATTTTAGAATTAACGGCATCACAGAAATGTTTGACATCATAAACATTTCGATTGAGGTAAACTGAAAGGAGTTTTGAGCATATAGCATTTTTATAGAGTGCTGGGCATACGATGTGTATTTTATTTGTCTTTATGGCCAAGAGCATCTCATTTGAATACAATGCTGATTCACTGATTTTTTTCATAATTGATTAAGGTTAATTGCCGACAATTCTAGATTCCACAGATTGAATTTCTCTGCCACGCTGTTTTGGGCTTTTTCAATGTTGTCCAAAATAGTTTTAACACGTTCTTGGTTTTCTGCACGTTCTGGCACGGCTATTTTTAATTTCATTAGCTGTTCTTTTTGAAGTGCAGGTAGTATGGATGCGGATGACCTTGCCTTGTTGGTGGATCTGATTTCATAAATTTTTTCAGCCTGCTGTAATTTTTGGGTTTCATAAATCGAAAACAAATCCGTTTTCACAACATGCTTGAGTACATACTTCAAAAATTCAAGGTCTATTTGTAAGGCATTCAGCACATTTGTTTTAGGGCTGAGCACAAAAAAGTGAGGCGTTGGTACAAATTGAATATCAAAATCAGTAACACCATCAAATATGTCAATCAACTTGGGAATGCCTTTGTTATTAATCAAAAGATCATTCTTTTGCAAAATATGCTTCTGATTTACCGGAGGAAGCTCCATTGCCCCGCTGACCATTCTTTCCTGTTCCCTATCGGTTATCTTTCTTATTTCTGCAAGTGATTTTAAAGTGCCGTCTATTTCCCTAAGCATCGATGGGCGAAGAAACACCACCTCTTTCATGTTCACTCCATGTGGTCTTTCTTTTGAATACCGTAATTCCGGCACACCGTATCTTACCTCAAACAAATCTCCTACTTGAAATAACTGCACAGCTGCATATAGCTGTCGAATCCTTTTCTTCATGTCTTCATGTGAGGTGCTAATCAACTCATAGTCTGTTATTTCATATTTAGAGTTGTCGAGCGCCTGAGGCATAAAATGAGAATCTATCAATAATAAAAACATTTTTTTGTTCGTTTAGATGATAAATGTATATTTGTGCGCAAATACAATAGTTATGACCGCAAACATAATTAATAATTCGGATTCTACAAAGAAAATTCTCTACAGGAGCTTCCGCGCGCACAGGCCATCACGATGCTGCCAAGTGAAGGCGGTATTTGGCACGGGCAAATTGATATGGACGCAACCCGAGTTAGCTGTTGGTTTAGCCGATTTGGATAAAACAAGTTATTTTACTTTCGTATATAGTTCACAAGCTAAAAACTAAAAACCATGAGTCGCTACCTTACCAAATCCAGATTTAAAGAGGCACTAGCGTGTATAACAAAATTATATTATACCAAAAAGAAGGAGGAGTATGCCGATACACAATTGGCCGACCCGTTTTTGGAGGCACTGGCCAAAGGGGGCTTTCAGGTGGGCGAATTAGCCAAATATTACTTTACCGATGATCCTGTTGCCGAAAATATCACCATCAATACCCTAAACTATGAGGCAGCGCTTGCCGAAACCGAGCGTAGGTTAGCCATGCCCGGCAGGGTGGTAATTGCAGAGGCTGCCTTTAAATTTGAAAACTTATTTATCAGGGCAGATATTGTAGTGAAAGAAAATGACACCCTGTATTTATATGAAGTGAAGGCAAAATCGGCCAGTGACGAAAATGAGGATACCAGTACATTCTTGTCGAGCCGTGGTGACAGGGTAAGCTCCGATTGGGCGCCCTATGTGTATGACTTGGCATTTCAAAAACATGTTATGGCACATTGTGCGTTCAGTTGCAATTACCAGATAAAAGCACATTTAACGCTGGCCAATAAAGATGCTGCAGCGAGCATCGATGGATTGAATCAGTTTTTTAAAATAATAAAACAGGATGAAGATGGGTATAAAGTTGTAGCTCCTGCAGGACTTAAGAGAAATCAATTAGGCAACCAAATTCTTAAAAACATCAATCTGGATGAAGTGATTGAAAAAGTGTGGAATGTCTTTGCCGTACCTACTGATATTGCTGCTAACATGTCGTTTGTTGACTTTGTAAATCACGCATCCGGCATTTACCATGGGAATGAAAGGGAGTTTACTGCCATCGGCAAAAAATGTAAAACTTGTCAATACATCAATAAAAACAAGGAGAGCGGATTAAAAAGCGGATTTCATGAGTGCTGGAAAGAACATACCCAATACAGCGATGAACTTTTACAAAAACCATTAGTTACGGAACTATGGGGTGGTAAAGCCGGTTCGCAATCGATTACCCAAAAGCTGATTGAAAATAGCATATACTTATTAGAAAACACGAAAGAGGAACTTATTGCTCCCAAAGCTACATCTCAGCCAATAACGGGTTTGTTGCCTTTAGAAAGAAGAATGACTCAAGTAATTAAAGTGCGCGATAACGATACCTCAAGTTATTTTGAAGCGACAGGGTTAAAGGATGAAATGTATAAATGGACTTATCCATTACACTTTATTGACTTTGAAACCAGTATGGTGGCACTCCCTTTTCATAAGGGCCTAAAACCTTATCAAGGCATTGCATTTCAGTTTTCGCACCATGTGATGCACGAAAACGGAACTGTAGAGCACAAGAGTCAATTTTTGGCAACAGAACCTGGCGTGTATCCTAACTATGATTTTGTAAGGGCACTAAAGCATGAGCTGGAAAATGACCAAGGTACAATATTCAGATATCACAACCACGAAAACAGCTACCTGAATATGATAGCCACACAATTGGAAACAAACCCCGATGCACCCGCAGATGCTGTAGCATTGGTTGAGTTTATTAGAAAAATTACACACAGAAAAATAGGTAAAGACACTGTTTGTGGTGAGCGTAATATGGTCGATTTGTATGAATTGGTGCTGCAGTATTATTATTCCCCAAATTCCAAAGGCAGTAATTCATTGAAACAAATTTTGCCGGCTGTAATTAAAGACAGTGCTTACCTGAGACAAAAATATGGCACTAAGGGTATGTATGGAAAAGAACTAGCCGTGAAAAGTTTAAATTTTGATGACCACGTGTGGATTGACCCAAACAAAAACCATGACCCATACAAAACGTTACCAGCGGTTTTTGATAATTACAACCGAGAAGTACTGGATGAATTAATAAAAGATTTTGATGAGGTCGGGGACGGAGGCGCAGCCCTCACCGCTTACAACTATTTACAATTTGCAGAGGTGCCACACGAGCAGCGAGCCCTTATAGCCGATGCCCTGTTACGCTACTGTGAGCTAGATACCCTCGCTATGGTGATGATTGTTGAGGGGTGGAGAGAGATGATGAATAACCTTTGAATAAAGACTTACAATTATAATAATGCAATTCGACGAATATTATCAGAAACAATTTTTGACAGAAATAAAAACACTTTCTTTTGAAAAGCCAAGTAACGTGATAGTTGAAACTCCTGAAAGTTTTGGGGTCGACAGTAGCACTGTTTTTTTTGGTGGTAAGGAGTGGGAAAATTGTGCGAACGATTTAAAGTTTATTAGAAATAAAAGCTATTTTTCTCTTTGTCTATTTGGTATGGTGTGTAATGATTTAAACATGCATTCGAATTTCAAGGATCAATACCCTAAATTTCGAAGCCTCACTCAATACCCAAAGTTTGGTTGGACAGGGTATGGTTGCCATTTTGAATCCCCTCATTGGTTACTAGGCAAACCCTTAGAATTAGGGTTAGTTTCTTATGAAGGAAGTACATTAGCTGATTTTGTAAGCTTCTGGAAAAATGATGCTTCGGTTTTCTTTACCCAAAGCATGGCTGAAATTGATTTTGATTTATATTTCGATAAATTAGTTAATGACCAGGTTTTTGAAAAAACAGAAGCGCTATTAGCTATAAAAAAGCACTTTCTCGAAAGTGTATGATATGTCATTTCCGAAACAAAAAGGATTAATAATATGGAAAACGAAATATTAGTAAGCGCAATCATCCATTTTCCCGATTTGTCATTTAATTCAGACCAGTGGGGGTGGAATGATGCGATTGTAAAATGGGATGAGGAATCCTATGGATACCAGTGGGTGGGGCTTAAAAAACAAAATGGGTCTGAAATTTATTTTGAAAACACTTACAGCTTAAGTGATGGCAAATGGTTTTTTTTACGGGGACTCACGCTAGCGAAAGTTTATCAGCAAAACGAGGAATATCATCTTTTATCTGATGAAGGAATTGTGTTAATAGCTTTTAATAGCTTTCCTTCTGACCCGACTGACTTGCGTGCCGATAAGATGGATATTTTTGATGAGGACAAATGGAAAAATGTAACGTATTGTTTTGATTTTTTTGAGCGCGTTTCAACTAGAAGCTTGCAGGAAATCAACTTCGGATATGACAAGGTTTTTGAAGAAGGAATAAATAAATATTTTTTGCGTGATGCGCAAGATTATTGGGCCTCTTGTGAGTTTGACAATCTATGTACTTCATGGAATATTTCAGGAGTAGGTGCAAGAAGCCTACCTTATGATCAAATGTTCAACTATCATGATGATAATGGTACATGCTTGGTGAAAAATAATGGAAAGTATGCGATAATAAATCGATGGTTTCAAAGAGTAACGCCTTGGTTTGATGATTTTGTTGACAATGAAAAACTTTCTGAAATTATTGATGCCGAAGCCACCATCCCCAAGCATTTAATTTCTGTGAGAATTAACAATGAAGTGCTCTTTTTGGAACTTTGTGGCAATTTCGTACATGATAAAATCTTCAATCCACTCGCTTTTTTCAGCGATTTGAATAACGCTAAAAAACTGTATGACCCTTGTATGGTGTTAATTATAGATGAAAATGATAAAGATTCCCACACCTACGCTCCTCAGGAACTAATAGAAGACG
This sequence comes from Chitinophaga pinensis, assembly GCA_945874665.1. GTDB lineage: Bacteria > Bacteroidota > Bacteroidia > UBA7662 > UBA7662 > PNNG01. The sequence continues at coordinate 32,408 of CAMCHJ010000016.1, forward strand.
GTATCATACGAATTGCTATTGAAGAGGATTATATGGAACCAGAAGATTCTGCACTCTATCCTTGGATTATCCCCTTTTATATGGGATATATGGGGTATTTTGCTTTGAAATATAATGTAGGTGTAATGAGAAAATTTGTTGAAGAACATAACGCATGTATGGGAATAACACCTAGCGGATATAGAATAGCACAAAGATTTCTAATTAAAAAGACTAAGTCAGTTGTATTGGATATGAATATAAAACCTAGAGGGTTGTCCCCCTACAACCCCGGGCCAGGCACAAATCCAAATCCTAAATCGTATCTGTTTTTTAAAGAGTAAAATTTTTTAAGGAATGATAGATTCGCTAATGCCAATCATAAGAAGAAGCAGTTGCTAAGCAGTCGCTAAGCAGTCGCTTTTTCGTGACTTTAAAGCACCAAACAAAAAAACAGCAAGTTGAATAAACTTAAATGAAATAAATCAAATGCCCACACTGCAACGAGCCTATAAAATTGACGAAGCAGGCCAGCGTGACAAAATATTTTAACAGATTTCAACGGGCTAACCTCTCCAATCTCTCTATCTTAGTCGAAACCAGAAACCCAATTGCCAATGTCGTATAAAAACACGAACCTCCTGGAGATCATCCGTAAAATTGAAAGTCACCAGATTTGCCTGCCCTCCATCCAACGGAAATTCGAATGGAAACCAGACCGCATCGAAATGCTGTTCGATTCCATCCTCAACGATTACCCGATAGGCACTTTTCTCATCTGGGAGATCCAGCAGAAAAACGTGAGCAAATTCCGTTTCTATGAGGTCAACAATGAATACGATTTTGATGAAGGGAAATGGCAGAAACAACGCACCCAGGCCACGGCACTGCCGGAACTATGGGCGCTCCTCGATGGACAGCAGCGACTGACCTCCATCAGCATCGGCCTGCAGGGATCCTACACCCATTCATCCCGCGGAAAAAAGATCAAACGAAAACTCTATTTCAGTCTGTTCGACCGCCCCGGAGAGGAAGACTACCGATCCTTCCGGTTCTTCGCAGATGGCGATCACCTGAAAGATAAAAACAACATTTGGATCCCCGCCAGCCTCTTCGTTAACGAACTGGAAGTCTTTCATAAAACCTTACCAATGGAAATCGAAGGCTATTCGCAAATCGAAGAACATATAAAACTCTGCATCGATAATAAATCAGATGACATCAAATCCCGATGGGAAGGATGGACATCCAAAAATGAATACCTGAAGATAGGCACCCGTATCCACCAGTTCGCCAATAAGATCGCCAAGCCCGATGCATTCAGCTATTATCTCATCAGCAACAACATAGACCTCGATATCTGCAACGAGATCTTCGTGCGGATCAATAGCGGTGGTGTCAAACTTTCCAAGGCCGATCTACTTTTCTCTACCGTAGTCTCCGAATGGGAAACCGGCCGGGAAAAAATCGATGAACTCATCAAAGAGGTCAAAAAAATCGGTTTCGAGATCGACTCGGATTTCGTGATGCGCACCTGCCTCTACCTCACCTATAGTCCGATCCTCTTCAAAGTGGATACGTTCAACGACAAAACCATTCATAAGATCATCTCATTGTTCAACAGCACCGAAGAAAGAATTGGCATCTACGATACCGTTATCCAAACTTTTCAGTTCCTGAAAATGAAGCTGGGCCTGACCGACAAGATGCTGAAATCCACCAACGTGGTCATTCCGGTTATCCATCACCTGTTCCACGGAGGAAAACTCGGCGATGAATCTGTGGAAGAGGTACAGAAATTCATCTACATCTCGCTGCTCCAAAAAACCTTCGGCTCACATGGCGATACGCTGCTCAAAGATCTTAGAGAAGGAGTTTCGGCCGATGAGAGCTTCCAACTCAAAAACGCTGCGTTTAGCTATGCGAAGATCATCAGCAAAATTGGCGAAGACACCAAACGATATCTCTACAATGTAAATATAGCCTGGGCGGAAAAACTGCTGACCACCAAATACGGTGCCGATGCCTGGCTCATCCTCTCGCTTATCTTCGGTAGCCTGCGGTATGAATACCAATCGTACGACCAGGATCATCTGCATCCGAGATCAAAATTCACGAAGAAGAATTACCCCGGCGACCTCAAAGCGATCGCGGATAAGATCGATGCCATCCCCAGCCTCACCTTCTCCACTCCGGAGGAAAATCGATTGGATAAAAAAGCACATTCGCTGAAAGCGTATGTAGACGAGATCCTGCCCGTTCGCAATCCAGAATGGTTAGCACAATACCGGACCTTTAATAAGATCGATGAAACCAGTTCGCTGGAGCTCGCGGATTTCCCCGCCTTCTTCGAGACCCGTAGGCAAAAAATGCTGAACATCCTGGTGGATAAACTCCAGCTCAATGCGAATGCACCTGAGCCGGAACCGGACCCAGAAGATGTGTACATCGATGAACCGGATGAGGTGTTAGAGGCTATGGAAGAATTCGCTCCTGTGGAGGAGGCTGATCGGCGAGAGGAGCTGGAAGATGGGATTGCTGATACTACGGAAAACCGGCGGCCACCAGGATACATCGCAGAAACAACTTTAGCAATTCTCAGATGTGCAACGAAAATCAACGCATCAGTGCCATCCCGCATAGTGGAAGCCGATTTAACTCTATATCAGAGAAAAGGCATCGTGGCATTGCAATTTAATTATGCCAATTACAACTATGTTTTTGAAGTCCCATTTACTCGGCCTTATTTAAATAAAGAAGCTGGAACATTTGCCAATTTACTGAACCTAAACCAATCGAGAACGCAAAATAACGAACAATTTCAAGCCTTAATTGAAAGAATCACTAACCAGTATACCGCAAATCCTGCCATTGAGATAGCGTGTCAAATTCAGTTAGTGAGGAATGAGGAAGTAAGGTAAAGCGTTTCTATTTCCCGAGAAATTTGGCACAATCCTGCTTTAATGTCCTTCATTACGGAGGTCGTGTTGAGGCAATTACAACTCTTGCCAATGCTCAAAAGCCTTGACGATCCCCCATCTACCAATCACTTTCTAGGCGTTGAAGCGTAAGGGTTTCGAATTAGTTAGGTTCTTCTGTGACTTGGTTTATTGGAAGCTGTAATTTTTTAAAATAATCAAGTACAGTCTTAATGTCCATCCGAAGGGCGATTTGGATAATTCTGAATATTTCTTCTCTAGGCATTGCTTCTTTTTTGCCAATTTTTTGCAGGGCATTTTCAATGTGCTCTTCGTGAAAACCGCCTTCAAAACTGCGCAAGCAATCCAGTATGAGCCATGGACCTAACTCATAGTAATCATATTGTTTGTAAACCTCTTCCGGAAAAACGCCAGTCTCTTTCATTTTCTTTTTTACATCCATATTTAATTTGAGGAATGCAGTTTTGGCTTGTTCGATGGAAAGAATCTCGTCAAAATTTCCTAGTAGAAGGTAATAGAGATCAGCAAAACCTTCTTCTCGGAACTTAAGAATAAAGTATTTATAAAGTTCCGAAGTCTCACCCGATGATTTATAAACAGAAGCTTTTTCAATTAATTGATGGTCAAGCATATGCAAGAGTTCGTGTTCCCACGTAAATAGGACTTTGGGATTTGCTGATAAATCTTGCCAGTTTTTTGAAAGATAGTGTGCCATTAATCTTTGGTCTGCATTGAATTGATACTCACCGTGTGCTGGTTTAGATTTATCATAATGATAGCCAGCTATAGCGTGTTCGTTCCCTGTAATCCCGAACAAATCTATCCATACAAAGAGGCCTTTTATGATGTGATTTTCGAATAAGGGGTACAGGTTATTAAAAGCAGTTTTTACAATTTCTGTTGTTTGTTTTTCTATTGATTGATACAACAAAACATTACAATCATTGTAAATAACCCCCATTCCATCAGCATCGTCATCATGGTTGAAGCCGGGTATCCACGATACCCATTCTACTTCTTTTGCTGAGTCATCGTCTAATGGATGTGGCGATAAATAAGCAACTATATTCACATCTTGCATATAGGTAAAGTTAGCAAACTAAGTATTTAAAGGTGGTTTTTTCGGATTTATATCAGTATGACGATAATGCTAAACGAATAGCATTAGTTCTTGTGGCTGTGAGGTGATTAAAATCAAAAACGGCTTTAACAAAACCAATCCCATATATTGGGCAGCTTTATTACCTCTTTTTTAAGATTGAATACATCATTTCAGAACAAAGTATGGTAACATTGTTTCTCGGTTAGTTACTTCTAATGGAGGAGTTAATTAAAACTCACTTACAAATATAATCAGCATATAATACAAAACTCCAAGTATATTTTAAGCTTGTTGGGTGCTGATTTGATTGTAAATGTGATTAAACAGATGGAATCTTTTGGAGAAATCCAGTTATTTACAAACGATTTCGTTTTAAGTCATATAAATCACGCAGCCAAAATGCATCATCTAATCATTCACCCTCAAGATCCTTCTACAGATTTTCTGAAAGAAATTTACAAGGATATCCCCGACCACAGGGTAATTGATAAAAAAATTAGCTCTAAAAGACTTACTGAAGCTATAAACCAGGCAGAAAGAATCATATTTCTAGGTCATGGCTGCTCAATTGGTTTACTCGATTTCTATAGTTCTAAGAAAATCCAATTCATGATTAATCACAAACAAGTGCCCTTGATAAAGGACAAAAATGAATGTTTATTCATTTGGTGTCATGCCGATGAATTTGTTTGGTATCACAAACTAAGCGGATTTTGCACTGGTATGTTTATATCTGAGCTACAAGAGGCAGTTCAATATGGTTTTAAGGATGCTACTCAAGCGGAAATAGACCTGAGCAATAAAGAATTCGTGAAATTAGTTGCTAATCATTTGCATCTGCCAACAAAAGAATTATTAACAGCAGTAAAACTAAATTATGCACAATTGGCAGCGCAAAACACGATTGCTCAATTTAATTTAGATCGTCTTTATGCATTTTAGTTTTAAATAAAGGCTTAAGTGATTCTTTATTTTAAACGTATATCTAGGTAAATACAGCATATTTTACAACTACACAAGCTATCTCTTTCTTTAAGTCTAAAGAAAGTTCTGTTTTCCATTCGCCTGAAAGTCCAAGTTCCTGTTTTATTAATCAATCCACAACAATCTTGGAAGGCAAACATATTTATAGTGCCAACAAATTGGAATGAATCGGGAACGTTTTCCTCAATATGCCCTTTCATTTGAATGTATCCTGTGCTATCATAACTAATTGAAGAGCCTTCCAAGAAAAGTGAGTCATTACGGGAGATGATTGTAACATACCCCGGTGTGTCGGAAATAAATTGCACGGTCATGGGGTATGTCCCTTCCTTGATGAGAAAAGGGGTAGCTTGGGTGGTCTGATAAACATATAAAATACCTAGAGCAAAGAGTATTACTCCGGAAGTGATAATTGCTTTCTTTTTCATAAAGTTCTACGTCTGAAATTTAATAAAAAAAGCAATAGGGGCAATGCCCAGGGAGAGCCGAGCAGAAAAATTTTAAAAACGGAATATCATTCAGTAGCTTTTAAAAACGCAAAACATCCCCTCGACGCCTTTACCGGCTTCTTAAACCATGTACTCGTTTTTTGGAGCCTACATAGCTGAAAATATTTTTTTTAAAAAAAAGTTAATTTGTAAATACCATAGAATCTAGGGCTGTAACCTTGCATCCATGAACAAGTAACATAAAATCTCCAAACAAATTAATGGTCACCAATCAGGTGTATAATATTTATAATCTAACAAAAGGAGATATTATGTTTAAGCAAAAAAGTAAATTAAAAGAAAACTTTGTCGGTCGACTGGAACAAACACCTGTAAAAACCAATCGTTTCTTATGGCACATTAAGTACCGTGATTACCAAAGCGATTTGGGCATTGCTGCTAATGGCTTACTGCGCCCTGAAGAATATGCTGTTTTTGCACATAACAATGCAGTTTACTTTGGCATTACCTATCCATATTTTGTAGATTTGGAATTGGAAATGAATAGTATGGGGCCTTTTTATGACTTTTCTAACTACAGTTTTTGGAGAATCGACACTTTGCTGGCGAATGTAGATTGGTATACTGATCCCAATATGGTGGAGGATTCTGAAATTGTGGGTTCCAAGCCCCATAACTATGTTTGCACACTAAATGATATTCCTAACCATGCGCTCAAACTTTTTAAATACGATTGTGAGCGTTACCTAACTCAACGCCCCTTTATCACTCGAGGTGATGGTGTGGCATCAGTTCGCCCCTACAGAAACGACTTTGATTCGTTGGTTCCTGACGTCAAAATAAACGACTACATAAAATGGCGAAATGAAAATATTACGCCTTGGAGCAACGCGGCTTAGCCTCACTCCACAGTAAGCAGCACTTGTATTTCAAAAATCACGGTTTAGAAACAAACATCAATTTAAAACAATGAAAAAATTAACTTTCTTTTCAATCATTCTCCTTACATCTGGATTTGTAAATGCCCAATCAAACGTTAGAAGAGGATATAGCTCATCTGGAGACATTCTTTACAATTGGGACGGTAAAAATCTTCGTAAAGGGTACAGCTCTTCTGGTGACATTCTAATAAACTTCGATGGGAAAAATATCAGAAAAGGATATAGTTCTTCTGGAGATATTTTATACAACTGGGACGGTAAAAATTTTCGTTCAGGATACAGCTCTTCAGGCGATATCATATATAACTGGGACGGGTTGAATATGCGGCAAGGTTATAGTTCATCAGGCAATATTGTGTACAATTATGATGGCAAAAATGTACGCCAGGGATATAGTTCGTCTGGCGAGATATATTACAATACTGATGGTAAAATCCCTATTGCAGTGTTAATCTATATAATTCACTAGTGTCAGCATAGAATGGAGGATTTGGAAATTATTGGGCAAGGTTGCAATAAGTGACGTATGCCCATTTCTTTCAACCACCTGACTAAGGTGCTTTGGAGTTATAATTTTACTAAGATAAGTGGCTTTGTATATTCGTTACAATCAGTCTCTTTAGGTTTGCTTTCATCTTAAAGAAAAATATAATAAACATGAACAAAGCAGTCCGCCAACTCATCAAATGGGAATCAAAAAGCGTTACATTGCCTTTTTACGGGTTAATGACCGGCATTTCAGCCACTTGGTCATTCATACTACTGAGTGATATTTCTGATACAGCTGTATTAATGGCAGGTTTAGCACTGATTTTCACAGCTATTTTGATAAGCTGGAGAGCGTATATTTTATACCTGAATAAAACAGTATCCTCAAGAAAGGCCATTCATAAAGCACAGTTGAGGTTGAAAGAACATAATTCTCAGATAAAAAAGAACAGATATCTGTAAGCCTTGGAATCAATACTAATCTAATGTTCTCTCTTAACTAACCTCAGCACATGAAACGATTTATAACTGCGAATATAATTATGGTGTTGTGCACTGCTTTTTCTGTACATGCACAAGTTGATTCTGTGACATACTACATACAGCAACTGATGCCAAACAGGAATGTTGTTCGCTTTGCACCATTGAACAAGGCTGCTATGATACACGCTAAGTACATGATTGCACACAAAAAAACTTGTCACTTACAAGACGAAAATCCCAACCATCATTCAGTACGAGAAAGAACAGCATCAGCTGGTGATAAAAGCGATTTTGGTTATAGAGAGGTCGTTTGGGGGGGAGAACCATATCTAGGAAGCAGTATCAAAGAGTCAATATATTATTTCCAAGGAAGCACAAATCATTGGGAAATCTTAACAGATCAAGCGGGCCCTCAATTGAATATTAAGTTCGGCTACGCTCGTATAACGACTTCTAGATACGATGTGTGTGTGATTGTATTGACTAATTTTTATTATGACGATCCTGACTCGATTATGCCAAAACCCAGTTATTTGATGGATTAAGTAAGAGTAGACGCTAAAATCATGAAACCAATGCAAATACCGGAAGAAAATAAGCTTTTAAGAAGCATTACAAGGCTTTACGAGCACAAGGAAAAAATGATGCAGTCAGAGGCTGTCCTCTTATCCATGAACCAGGATATTGAAGTGGTAGCCTCTTTTTTAGGCCTAGACAAGAATTATGCTCCGCTGATAGCCGTAATGATTTGCGAGCAACTTATCGGCGAAAACAGCCCTTACAATCGACTCATGAAACTCATGGGATATAGTGCTTATGATATTGTAGCTATGGAACGCGTATTAAAGGGATGGGTAAAGAAACGCTGGATAAGGAGCAAACGGCACAAGTATTCTGGAAGGTCTATGAGTACTTATGAGTTTGAAAAACGCTTCATGGATGCCGTTCATTTTGAAGATGTAAAAAAGCTAGCTGATCCACACATAAATGACCCTTACTTTGCGATGCTTGAGTTAAAAAAGAAAATGCAACGCTACCTTGGAGAATTTGAATTTGATGAGTTGACAACAAATATTTGTGAACAAGCAGCCGAATCTTTGGATATAAGATTTATCGCTCATATCCTAAAAGATGAACAGTTAATTGATCCTGAAAAGGCAGTCATGTTGTGGTTAGGCGTTGAGTGGATCAGTGGAAAGGAAGAGTTTGATTTTGAACAAATCATAGAAATGTTCACTCAAGACCCCAGTTATGTGTACTGGTTTAAAAAACGCCTAAAGTCTGGGGAGAGTAAATTGCTATCTAATGGCTTAATACAAATGATTAAGCCTGATTTTAGTGATTTTTCTCTGGTCCGATTAGGTGAAGAACTCGTTGACATGCTACTAGAAGTAAAGGTCGATACGGCATCAAAAACGCCAGCATTACGGTACAGTAAGTTGCTAGAACCAGATAATCTGCCGCAGCAGCAATTGTTTTTCAATAAATCTATGGAAGTCGAACGCGACCGCGTTGAAAAGATGCTGACCGAACCAGCATTCTCTGACTTGATGCTTAAATTCAAGGAAAATGGGTTTCCAATGGCATTGACAATGCTTTTTCATGGGCAACCTGGAACTGGAAAAACGGCATTAGCACATCAATTAGCCAAGTTTAGTAATCGCTACGTATGCCAAGTAGATATTTCGAATATTAGAGACATGTGGGTAGGGGAATCCGAAAAAAATCTGAAACGCGTTTTCAAGGAGTATGCCTACTTATCAAAAAAAACCGACAACATTCCGATTTTGCTATTTAATGAAGCGGATGCCATTTTTGGCGTTAGAACCAGTGTTGCAACCGCAGTTGATCAAATGAATAACTCTTTGCAGAATATATTGCTACAAGAATTGGAAGATTTTGAAGGCATTTTCATAGCGACAACCAATCTAATTAAAAACATCGACGCTGCTTTTGATAGACGATTAGTATATAAGTTGCATTTTGAATTACCCGATTTAACAACCGCATCAAACATCCTAAATAATGAGTTTGCTGGATATAATCCAGAATTTTTAGGCTTAATTTCTCAAAAGTATCGATTGTCTGGGGGTCAGATCAGCAATGTTAAGCGTAAACTACTTACAGAGTCATTGCTTCAGAATTGTGCCACGCATCCAGAAGAGTTGTTAATTGAATTTCTAGCAAAAGAAAGTGGTTTTAGGAACAGAAAAACCAATATAGGGTTCAATTAATCGATGATTTCATTAGTTTTGATGAGTAACTTTCCACTAGCAAAAAGGACAAATATGCCGACAAACAAAAATGCTTATTTGAGATTCCGTATTATTGACGAATGTTTAAGGAATAAAAACAAGTACTTTAATCGGCATTCTATCGCAGACAGAATCAGTGATAAACTTGGCTATAATGTCTCTGTAAACGCTATCGATAAGGATATACGAGCTTTGAAAGAGGAGTTTGACGCTCCAATAAAGTATGATAAATTTCAAAACCGTTATTATTACGCTCACAGCTTTTCATTAGCAAGTGTAGAACTAAATCATGATGAAGAGGATGCCCTCAACTTGAGCCTATCTATCCTTGATATACTAAAAGAGACAAAATATGCGAAATCGTACAAGAATTTAATCCAAAAACTAGTTACACGAGCAACTAAAGGAGAAAATGATGGCATAATTGAATTCGAACAAACGCCAGTTCAGCTCGATTCTAGCATATTCGATGCGTTGTACGATGCAATCAAAAGGAAAGAAGCGCTCGTAATCACGTACCAAGTGTATGGAAAGCAAAGGAAAAATCACACCGTTTCTCCATACATGATAAAGGAGTACCGCAACCGATTTTATTTAGTCGCGAGGGAGCATATGACTGAAAATGACAATGAGTTAATTTTTTGTTTCGGGATGGATAGAATAAAGTCAGTAGCAAAAGCAAAAGAACCTTTTTTGGTCACCCACGGATTTACTCCAAAAGACTTTTTTAAACACAGCTTTGGTATTTCCAGAGATTTGCAGAAAGAACCAATGACATTAGTTTTAAAATTCAACAATCTTATTGCGCCGTATATACTGTCTAAACCATTACATCCTAGTCAGCAAATAGTAGAACAAACAGAAGCTTATTTAACGGTTATCATTGTGGTTTTTGAATCTTTTGAATTGAACATGGCTATTCTTGGCTATGGTTCTAGGGTAGAGGTTTTGTCGCCAAAGAGCTACATTGATTACCTTAAAAATGAAATAAATGGCATGAATCAGATATATAGAAAAAGATAAAATTTAACTTTTGTGGTTATCCTGGAGTTTAAAATTTAAGCAGTGATAAGTTTATATTACCTAAAGTGCAGGATTAGAAGTTTCTATAAGAAGATACAAAGATAAAATCGATTGAAACAATTATTATGTTAGAACCATTTGCAAAAGCGGCCTGGCTGTTAGAAGAAGAGAAACGTGCTATAAAAGCAAATCATAGTTACCTCGAAAATTCTAAAAAAGTGACCAGTTACATCGATCATCTCATTGATCGCTGTATTAGAACAGCATCAAATCTCCTCATGCCTAATGCCTCAAAAAATGCATTGCGTATGGCGAAAAGGCTAAATATTGATCTTTTTGCCGCAAAAGAGGGAGATAAGATGAATATGAAAAACTATTGTCTCGCAAATAACGAATCAGATTATTTTTTTTATGAACATAAAGAGACAGTTTCAGAATTGAGAAAGCGAATTGCTACATGTGCCTCTTTACAAGAGGTGTTGCTGGTTTTTAATTCTATCGAGGTAGTTTGGGTACTGAATTCTGAAAATATGAAACTAGTATCCAATGGTCATAATTCAAAAAGAAGCAACGCAACTGCTGCGTATGAGCTTGCTGGCATTGAGGTCGAGCTATCAAGTTACACAGACTACCAACTATGGAAGAAGTCAAAGTGGAAAGCTAAAGGGCATTAGAGCCGCTCTTTTTTAGCTGGAAGTGCAATTAATGAATCCAACCAAAACGTTTGGATGTTTTTTTTCAAAATCCAGGATGCAATTTTTTGGAAAGTCATTTTGTCCCAAGTCAAATAGTCTTTCATTTTCTTCTGGACTAAACGCGTCGCCACACCACCAAAATGGATATTCAGCGTGAAGGTGATTATTTGCAATTTCCTTTATTCGTTCATACAGTTCCGCATCACTTGGATCTTGCTCAATATGTACGAATGCATCGAACAATATGCCCCACGGTAAGTTGCCAATGGGTTTTCCTAGTTGCTTATCCTCTGTACAATAATCCGTGTAAACTTTTCTTTGACCTTCTTTCATTGTGGAGAACGTTTGGTAATGCTCATCGGATAGCTCTTGACAGACTTTGTGCGTCAATAGTTGAGCAAATGACTCCAAAAATAATCTGTTCCATGCGCAAAAGAATTTGGCGCCAATGAGGTGATAGTGAACAAAATGGCTTATTTCATGAATGGCGATAATCTCTGCCACAATAGCTGGATTAAATCGTTTCCGTAATGCTAATTCATTTATTTTGTCAACACACAAATATACCCTCTCTGGGGTAATACAATCAAAATAACCTAGCGTGTCAAAGTCGCCTAAGTCATTACCTTTTTCAATACACTTTTCTAAAAATGTAAATAATGGCCGGTCGAAATGCAGTTGCTTTTTGTTCTGTAACTTCTCCGAAACATACTTGAATAAAACCGATTGTCTGTCGATGGATATCATAAAAACCAAATTTGGTAAGTGAAGGATTCATTGCTTAAACGAGTCTCAAAAATGAAAAAAAAATTGACGTGAAAATTTTTTTTGACAAAAAATGAAATTGTAATTTGACTACAATCTGGTCAGCTAATATTGCATCCATGAGCGTGAATTAATACCTGTATCAAAATTACATGATTCAAGCAAAGTTTTATATAAATAGTAGGTATTTAAAAACCAGGAATGAGTATGAGAACCAAGTATGAGTGGGAAAGTCGTGATTTTCTAAAGCGTTTAGACAAAACAGCGGTCAAAACGAGCCG
>CAMCHJ010000017.1 GCA_945874665.1 Chitinophaga pinensis
TTGCCTTGGGCGTGTCCAATGCGGATGGCACTGGCCGACGATAAACCAATGGCCACCATAAAGCTGATGCTGGCCAAATTAATGGCAATTTGGTGGGCGGCCAACGGCTTGCTGCCCAACCAACCAATCATGATCGCAGCAAAGGCGAAGGCGGAAGTTTCGAAAATGTATTGCACGCCGCCGGGAATACCGAGTTTGAGGATGCGGGTCATGACGGTTTTTTGTAGCGTGTTCAAGCCTAATTTCAAGGGTTCATACACCTTAAAACGCTTGTTATTAAGCACATAGGTCATCATGGCGGCTGCTGCTAACAAACGCGTGATGGTTGTAGCCCAACCAGCACCTTCGAGGCCCATGGCAGGAAAGCCCCAATTGCCAAAAATGAGCAGCCAATTGCCAAAGGCGTTGATCGGAATCATGAGCAACCCAATGACCAAGGCTGGATACATGATTTCGAGCCCTTCGCTGAACTGTCGGAAGGCCTGGTAAATCATCACCGGCAACATCGAAAGCCCTAAAATGCGCAAATACGGTATCGATAATTCGGTTACAGCTTCAGGCTGGTTTAACAAATGCAGCACCGGTGCTAACAAAATCATGAGCAGGGCCAAGGCGCTACCAAGGGCTAAGGCCATGTAAAAGCTGTTTTTAAGGATGGCTTCAGCCTTATAGTGGTCGCCTTCACCGTTGGCTATGGCCGTTAAGGGGGAGATGGCAAAGGAAACCCCAATGCCAAAAACCATCAAAATAGAAAATAAACCTACTGAAACAGAGACCGCAGCGAGCTGGTCGGCACCCAAATCGCCCACCATCACCGAGTCGATTACGCCGAGGGCAATGTGACTCAGCTGACCAATCACAATGGGCCAAGCTAATTTTAAGGTGCGCGAAAGCTCTGATTTTTTCATGAAGCCTGCAAAATTACCGCTTTTCAGGCTGTTTTGACTTTTATTTCAAGCCTTTTTGTGGATGAGGCGCCATTTTTACCCGCTTCAAATCTAATACGTTCATGGCATTGGTACTGAGGCCAGTTATGGCAGGATTTACCAAACGCAACACTTGGTCGTAATACAACACCATAAAAGGGGCTTCATCCCGAATAAGCGCGTCCATTTGTTGGTAGAGCAAGGCGCGGAGGCTGTCGTTGGACTGCAGCAAGGCTGCCGTGTACAGTTGATCGAAGCGCGGGTTTTGAAATTGGGTGTAATTGGGACCGGCGGGTGCGCGGTTAGGACCGTAGGCCAAGGCCAAGTAGTTTTCAGCATCGGGATAATCGGCAATCCAGCTGCCTCGGAACATGCTCACTTCGCCTTTGCTGATGAGCTGTCGGAGGGTGGGACCGGGACTGGTATTGATGTCGAGCTGCACGCCGATGTTTTGCAGCTGCCGCTGGATAAAAATGCAGAGGTCGAGGTAAGTGGGATTGGTTTCAAGTGCAATGCGTATGTCGCCGGGGGCATAACCCGCGGCTTTCAGCAAGGCCTTTGCTTTTTCGGGTTGATAGCTGAAGTGGTTGAAAGCGGTGCTGTCGAAGCCTGGTAAACCCGGTGGAATGAGGCCTGCTGTGCCAGCAATACCCACGTTATTTCGCAAAAAGTACATCATTTGCTTGCGGTCGATGGCGTAATTGAGCGCTTGTCGCACCCTTTTATCGAGCAAAGCCGGATGTGCTGCCTTTTTTTCGCCATTCACCAAAAAACCCAAATATTCGGTGTTTAAATAGGCGGAGCGCTGTAAAACGATGCGGTCGTTGTACTTGGGTTGTAAATCCCCATTGGCCATCAGCACTTCATCCTTAAAAGCAGGGTCAATGCCGGATATAAAGTCCAATTTTCCTTGTAAAAAGGCCAGAAAGGCACTTTGTTTATCGGGCATAAACTGCACCATCACAGCATCGAGGTAGGGAAGTGCCTGGGAACCGTCTTTTTCGAAGTAAAATTCGTTTTTATGCAGCACTAAGGCTTCGTTTTCTTCCCAAAAGGCGAGTTTAAAGGGACCAGTACCCACGGGGTGTTCTCGAAACCCATCTCCATAAAAAGCTACTGCCTCGGCTGCCACAACGCTGCAATAGCCCATGCTGAGCATGCCTAAAAGAGGCGGATAGGGGGCATTTAAGTGAATTTCGAAGCTGCTGTCGTTTGGCGATCGAAAAGGATTTGGTGCCAGTTTACCGCTAAAGATCCACGCACCTGGTGCTGCCAATTTTGGATCTATCAATCTGGTAAAAGAGTATACAAAGTCACTTGAGGTAACAAATTTGAATTTTGAATCTTTAAAGCATTTATCAGCATGAAATCGCACATCTTGGCGCAGGGTAAAGCGGTAAATGCGACCATCTTCAGAAATTTCCCAATGCTTGGCAATGGCGGGCACGACCTGCAAATTGGAGTCGAGCTGCACCAAACCATTAAAAAGCATGTTTACGGCCCAGCCGCTGGCTTGGTCGCGAGCAAAGGCTGGGTCGAGCGAACTGATGCCACTTTCTTGATTATAGCGAAAAATTTGCTTGTCTTGAAGGCCCTCAGGGCGCTCACAAGCCTGTATTGCGAAGATGGTGGATAAAATGAACGCGATGGTCTTTCTCATTCCTGCTTATGGTATTATCTTAGAGGCTTAGTTCAGCTGTCAAAAATACAGGAATCTACACCATTTAACGCATTTAGCACAATTTCAACATGAGCAAGGTTATCGCGATTGCAAATCAGAAGGGGGGAGTTGGGAAAACTACCACCGCCATTAACCTCGCTAGCAGTCTGGCTGTGTTGGAATTTAAGACCTTGTTGATAGATGCTGATCCCCAAGCCAATGCCACTTCCGGCATCGGTTTTGATCCAAAAGCCATCAAAACAGGCATTTACGAATGTATGGTTAACGACGTGCCCATTGTGCACAACGTATTACAAACCGACGTGCCGTTTTTAGATTTGTTGCCAGCGACCATCGATTTGGTGGGTGCTGAAATTGAAATGATCAATCGCCCCAACCGCGAAAAAATTCTGAAAAACGTTTTGGAAGCGGTACGCACGCAGTACGATTTTATCATCATCGATTGCAGTCCCTCGCTTGGCCTGATTACCGTAAACTGTTTGAACGCTGCTGATTCAGTGATTGTGCCGGTACAATGCGAGTATTTTGCCCTGGAAGGACTTGGTAAATTGCTCAATACCATCAAAATCGTGCAAACACGCTTTAATCCAGAACTTAAAATTGAAGGCATTCTGCTCACCATGTACGACGGTCGTTTACGCCTGGCCAACCAAGTGGTAGAAGATGTACGCCAAAATTTAGGTGACATGACTTTCGATACCATCATTCACCGCAACACCAAATTGAGTGAGGCACCAAGTTTTGGTATGTCGGCCATCATGCACGACGCCGGCAGCAAAGGCGCCACCAATTATTTGAATTTAGCCCGTGAAATTCTGCAGAAAAACAACCTTACCCGTATTCCTGCAGCAGAACGCACCTTGAATTAATAGAGATGAACGCAACGAAGAGAAATGCCTTGGGCAGAGGACTTAGTGCCTTATTGTCGGCCGACGAAGCGGCAGCAGTAGTTACACAAGCCACTACCAATTGGATGATTCCGGTAGTACAAATTGAAGCCAATCCTTTTCAGCCCCGCACCGATTTTGAGGAAGTGGCCTTGAAAGAATTGGCAGATTCGATTCGCATTCATGGCATTATCCAACCACTAACGGTGCGTAAATTGACAGCCGGCCAGTACCAATTGGTATCGGGCGAGCGCCGCTTGCGAGCAGCTAAGCTTGTTGGTCTCGACGAAGTGCCCGCCTACATCCTCGAAGCTAACCAACAAGGGATGTTGGAAATGGCATTGATTGAAAACATTCAGCGTCAGGACCTTAACGCCATTGAGGTAGCTATCAGCTTTAAGCGTTTGCAGGAAGAATGTCAGATTAAACAAGAGGAGTTGGGAGAGCGTGTAGGTAAAGACCGGGCCACGGTAGCTAATTACTTACGTTTACTCAAACTTCCACCCGAAATACAATTGGGTTTGCGCAATACGGCCATCGGCATGGGGCATGCCAGGGCACTTTTAGGCTTAGATAAAATAGAACAGCAGCTTTTTGTGTACCGCAAAACGATGGCAGAAGGTCTCAGCGTTCGCAAAGTAGAAGCTTTGGTGCGTGAACTGAACAGCGACGCAGTACCAGCGAAAGGCGGCAGCAAGAAGAAAGAAGCAGTTACGCCCTCGGCTTACAAAGCCGTGCAAGACAGTCTGCAGCAGAAGTTTGAAGCCCGCATCCAAATCACAGCCAACGACAAAGGCAAAGGTGAAATTTTGATTCCTTTTGCTAGCACCGACGATCTAAACCGGATTTTGGACTTACTGGAGTCGTGATGCGCTTTTGGCTGATTTGCTTCGGATGTTTATTGCTGCTGGGGTCGGCAAATGGCCAAACCAACGATTCGATTTATATAAGTGAATCAGATTCATTTGGCATGGTGGTGCCAGAAGCCTACGAACATTCGGTGCAACGGGCGGTGCGTTATTCGGCGATGTTGCCGGGTTTAGGACAAGCATACAACCGCAAGTACTGGAAAATACCGATTATTTATGGTTTGGGGGGCTTTACCGTGTATACCGCCCTTCAAAATCAAAAGTTGTACCTGCGCCACCGCGATGCTTATCGCTTGCGAACAGACGGGAATATAGCCACTGTAGATGAATACGAAGGCATACAAACAAACAGAGAGCTGCAGCAAAATCGCGATCTTTATAGGCAAACACGCGATTTAAACTGGATTTTGACCTTGGGCGTTTATGCGCTTAATTTGGTGGACGCAACAGTGGACGCGCACCTTTTTCACTTCAACGTAAGCGACGATTTGAGTGTGCGGGTGCTTCGCGACAGTCCTCAATACAACCTAGCCACCGGAAATTGGCAGTTTCCAGTGGCCACAATGACCTGGAAATTATGAAGATAGCGCTACTCGGATTCGGAAAAATGGGCCAACTCATTGGTCAATTGGCAGCAACGCGTGGCCACCAAGTTGTTTTGGTAATCGGCGCAGAAAATAGCCATGATCTTACCATCGATGCTTTACAAAAGGCCGATGTAGCCATCGAATTTAGTGCACCTGAGGTTGCGGCACGCCACATTCAGTTGTGCTTAGAGGCGGGTGTGCCAGTAGTGGTGGGTACAACGGGTTGGTACGATGTGTATGACGAGTTAGCTGATTTAGCCAAAGCCAAGCAAGGCGCACTGCTAACCGCCACCAATTTTAGTTTAGGGGTAAACTTGTTTTTTGCCCTCAGCCAGTGGATGGGAGCGGCCATGGCGGATCACCCCGACTACCATGTACGCATTGATGAAACCCACCATGTACACAAAAAAGACGCACCGAGCGGCACTGCGATTACCATTGCAGAGCGCTTACTGGAGCATTTAAATTTGAAGGGATGGTCGTTAAATGGCACCATGGACAATAGTTTGCCTGTTTTTGCCCACCGTTCCGATGAAGTGCCTGGCACGCATGAAGTGCGCTTTAGCAGTGCCGAAGATGACATCGTGCTTTCTCACATAGCCCACAACCGCAATGGTTTTGCGAGTGGTGCGGTGCTAGCAGCCGAATGGTTAGTGAAAAAGCAAGGGGTGTTTACGATGAAAGACGTGCTTGGTCTGTAGGTTGTCTGTGCCCCTATAAGTACGCAACTACGCAAAAAGCGTACCTGCTTGCCCTGGGAATTTTTTATTCAAATGCTTGTAAGCCGCTTCAGTTACTTCTCTACCACGTGGTGTGCGTTTTAAATAGCCTTCCTGAATTAAAAAAGGCTCGTAAACCTCTTCAATGGTGCCGGCGTCTTCGCTAACAGCTGTGGCAATGGTAGTTAAACCAACAGGACCGCCTTTGAATTTATCGATGATGGTGCTCAGGATTTTGTTGTCCATTTCATCCAAGCCATGCTGGTCTACATTTAAAGCTTCCAAAGCCATCTTGGCAATGTCGCAAGTGATGATGCCGTTGCCTTTTACCTGTGCAAAATCACGGGTACGGCGCAACAAAGCATTGGCGATGCGGGGCGTGCCGCGCGAACGCCTCGCAATTTCAAAAGCCCCCGTTTCTTCAATGGCTACATTCAATATTTCACTCGACCTTATCACAATGCCAGTGAGCAACTTAGCATCGTAGTATTCAAGTCTTGAATTAATTCCAAAACGCGCACGCAATGGGGCGGTGAGCAAGCCTGATCGGGTGGTGGCGCCTACCAGGGTAAACGGACTAATGGCAATTTGTACGCTGCGTGCATTTGGTCCCGAATCGATCATGATATCGATTTTGTAATCTTCCATGGCCGAGTAGAGGTATTCTTCTACCACAGGACTCAATCGGTGAATTTCATCGATAAAAAGCAGATCGCCTTCATCGAGACCGGTGAGTAAGCCTGCCAAATCGCCGGGCTTTTCTAAAACGGGACCGCTGGTTACCTTGATGCCGGCGCCCATTTCATTGGCGATGATGTGCGCCAAGGTGGTTTTGCCCAATCCTGGAGGTCCGTGCAGCAGCACATGGTCGAGTGGCTCTTGGCGCATGCGAGCAGCCTGAACAAAAATCAGCAAGTTATCAAGCACTTTCCGTTGGCCCGTAAAATCCTCAAAAGTCCTAGGCCGCAGAAATTTTTCAATGTCTTTGTCTGGTCCTTCTAAATAATCGTCAGTGCCGTCTAAGGGAGTATTGCGCATCCCTCAAAAATACGTTTTTTATGCATTCGATCACTGCCTCTGATAATTTATGCGTTCGGGTTTTAGAATCATTAAAAAACACATAAACTGCAAATATTGAGGACGATCGCAAGCGACTTGAGGCATAATTTATTAATTTCACATTTTAATTCACTCCAGTTTTGAACGATTCCCTCGTCATCATACCTACGTACAACGAAAAGGAAAATGCTGAAATGATCATCCGAAAGGTGTTTTCATTGACGCATCCATTCGATTTGTTGATTGTTGACGACAATTCACCCGATGGCACCCAAGACATTGTGAGGCGTTTGCAGTTGGAGTTCCCAAACCTACACATGCTCACGAGAGGCGGCAAGCAGGGCCTTGGCACCGCTTATATTGCTGGGTTTAATTGGGCTTTGGCGCGTGATTATGAGTTTATTTTCGAAATGGATGCAGACTTTTCACACAATCCCGAAGACCTGTTCAAGCTGCGAGAAGCCTGCGTGAATGGTGCAGATTTGGCAGTAGGTTCACGATATGTAACTGGTGTAAATGTGGTGAATTGGCCTATGGGAAGGGTGATTTTATCGTATTTTGCTTCTAAATATGTGCGTTTTATTACCGGTATGCCCATCAACGATGCCACCGCCGGCTTTAAATGTTACCGCCGAAACGTGCTTAAAACCATTCGGTTAGATAAAATTCAGTTTGTCGGTTATGCTTTTCAGATAGAAATGAAGTTTAAAACGTGGTTTTATGGTTTTAAACTCACAGAAGTACCGATCATTTTCACAGACCGCACCTTGGGGCAAAGTAAAATGTCGAAAGGAATTGTTAAAGAAGCGGCCTTTGGCGTCGTGAAGCTAAAATTGTGGAGTATGTTCCGTGGAAAACAAGGCTATAACCCGCAGTGAATTAAACAGACTCGGCACCAGTTTATCAATAACATTTTTGACTATCGCTGCCCTGCGGGCTCGGAAGAAGTTTAAACCAGCTCAAAGTAAAGCACATAGGGCGTCTACTGCAGCAGATAGGCTAATTCATAGGTTTAAATAGCGCCGTTTCAGCGAAAATCGTGCGGCAAACGACAAGCCTCAGCGGCAGTTTTGATACCCACACCTCATTTTGCGTCTTCTACATTCGCTTTTTACATTTGATAAACCAACAGGACTTACTGCGGTTGTACGAACAGTTACACCACTAACAGCATTGCTGCTGAGCTTGATAGGTGTTCAGAAATGCTTCGAAATAGCTTTTAAGCATGTTCCAGCCTTCTGGCGATATGCAGTAACAGGTTTTGGTACCTTCAATTTCCCCTTGAATAATGCCAACCGCTTTGAGCTCCTTTAAATGCTGACTCACGGTGGCTTGTGCCAACGGTAATTCATCCACAATATCACCGCAAACACAGCTTTTTTGCTGCATCAGGTATTGCAAAATGGCGATGCGCGCGGGGTGCGCCAGGGCTTTCGCTAACAAGGCCAATTTATTTTGTTCGTCGCTAAACGAAGCGTTTTTACTACTTCCCATTAGCGTAAAATTACGATAAAAGCGGATTTTTTTTAGATTTAGCCAATCCAAAGGATAATGAATTAATTTTACGGCATGGATACCAAGTCATTATTAGGGGAGAACACCGCCAATCAGTTTTTTTTGATGGCCGGGCCTTGCGCTGTTGAATCAGAATCACTGTGTTTACAAATAGCAGAGCACGCTTTAAAAGTGTGCGAGCGGTTGCAAATTCCCTATATTTTTAAAGGATCTTATCGCAAAGCCAATCGTTCTAGTATTTCGTCGTTTACAGGCATTGGCGACGAGAAAGCACTGAAAATCCTAGCCAAGGTGAAGGCTGAGTTTAACATTCCTGTTGTGACCGATATACATGCAGCCAATGAGGCGGCCATGGCTGCAGCATATGTAGATGTACTGCAAATACCGGCCTTTTTATGCAGGCAGACTGATATTTTACAAGCGGCGGCGGCCACGGGTAAATGGGTAAACATTAAAAAAGGACAGTTTCTAGCACCTAACTCCATGCGTTTTGCAGTTGAAAAAGTGCGTGATAGCGGAAATAGCCAGGTTTTTGTTACCGACCGCGGCACCATGTTTGGTTACGGCGATATGGTGGTTGATTTTCGTGGAATCCCCGAAATGCAGGCCTTTAATGTGCCGGTGGTGGTTGATATAACCCATTCCTTGCAACAGCCTAACCAAGGCAGCGGTGTAACTGGCGGTCGCCCTGAGCTGATTGGCACCATTGCTAAAGCCGCCATAGCAGTAGGGGCAGATGGTTTGTTTCTCGAAACTCACCCAGACCCAGCCAATGCGCTATCCGACGGTGCAAACATGCTGCACTTGAGTAAATTTGAAGGTTTGATGGAGCAACTCACGCGTTTGCGTCAGGCCATTATTTAACTTTCAACACCTTAAATTGGGTGCGCCGGTTGGTACCACGTCCCGCTTCTGTTTGATTTTCGGCAATTGGCTGTGCATCGCCATACCCTTTATATTGCAGCTGTTTGGGGTCGGTTCCAAAGCGAATCAGTACCTCATAAACCATTTTAGCCCGCTGTTGCGACAAATCAAGGTTGTATTTCGAGGCGCCCACATTGTCGGTATGGCCTTGTATTTCGATTACAACGGCAGGATTAAGCGACAAGAATTCCTGTAGTTTACGCAGCTCTATCAGCGACTTTTCTTCAAGCGTGAAAGAGTTGACGGCATAAAATATATTCTTTAAAATTACTTCGCTACCTGTTTGGATGGGTTGTAATTCAATTTTATAGACTTCTGAAGTGGACCGATCTGCCGTCAAACTAAAATTTTCACTAAAAAAGAGGTAATCTGCTCTGCTTACATTAAAAGCAAATGATTTTCCAGTAGGCAAACTCACTAAAAAGGCACCGTCGCGCTTAAATGTCTCTGTTTTGAAAACCACTTGTCCATTTTCCAAATCAACTACTTCTACGTTACTGTTAAGCGGCCTTTTACTTTGGATATCGATCACCTTTCCTTTTACGTAAATGGCTTTAGCTGGCCGCAGCTCGTCTGGCATTTCAAAGAAATAAATATCATTCCCTCCACGGGTATCGCCTGATTCGGAGCTAAAAAGGGCAAGATTGCCAGCCATATTTACAAACAAACTGCTCTCGTCTTTTTCGGTATTGATAGGATAGCCCAGGTTGCGGGCGGGACCAAATTCGCCGTCGTGCATGCGACGGCTTAAATAAATGTCCAATTTACCCATACCAGCCATGCCTTCACTTGCAAAATAGAGTGTTTGATCGTCGTAGTGAATAAAGGGAGAGATTTCGTCTTTGGCTGAATTCAGGTACGGCCCCATGTTTTCAGGTAATCCCCATTCGCCACTTGCCAAACGTGTGCTCATCCAAATATCGCTGCCACCGAAGCCGCCCGGTCTATTGCTTACAAAATACAACGTTTGGCCATCGTAACTCAACGATGGCTGTGTTTCCCAGTGTTTGGTGTTGATTTGATCGCCGAGGTTCACAGGTACCGACCAGCCTTCAGACGTGAGCTGGCTCATGTAGAGGTCGCAACCACCCCGACTGTCGTTGCGGTAGCAGGCCGTAAAAATAATGGTTTTGCCGTCTGCCGTTAAACAGTGAGCGCCCTCATTCAAGGTGGTTTTAAGGGGTGGAGGAAGGGCTTGTGCCTTCGCCCAGCTACCATCGGCTAATTTGCTGCTGATGTAAAAATCTTCTCCAGCCTCGTCTTTTCGGGTGTAAATGATGGTCTCGTCATCCGCAGTTAACGCAGGTAAATATTCGTCATGCACACTGTTAATGCTGTCGCCAAAGTTGATGGGAGTAAAGGGCACCGGCTGACTCAAGGCTTCTAATGCAAAAGTACACTGGTTTAAGTACAAGCCAGCATCTTGTTGCGTAGTGGCTGGCAATGGGTTAAAACGCATCACCTGCTCAAAATGGCTTTTACCTAGCTTATAGTCAGCCTCTAGCAAACACATTCTTCCTAATTGAAAATAGGGAC
Organism: Chitinophaga pinensis; assembly: GCA_945874665.1. Taxonomy (GTDB): domain Bacteria; phylum Bacteroidota; class Bacteroidia; order UBA7662; family UBA7662; genus PNNG01. The sequence goes on from CAMCHJ010000017.1 coordinate 10,704, forward strand.
GGTAGGAGAAATCAGGACTACGGCGAACCACAATTTCATAGGCTTCGCGTGCTTGTTGCGGCTTTTGCTGCTGGATGTAAAGATCGCCTAAAGTTACACCAGCACGTGCGTAATGGGGGTTTTTGGCAAAAACTCTGGTCAGTATTTTTTGCGCATCGTCGAAACGATTGTCGTTAATTAAATTGATGGCTGCCTTGTATTGCTTCTCAGCCCGCGCTGACACACGCTGCTGCGCTGACGTCTCTAAAGCTGTCAAAAATGTTAATATGGCTACTATTGCAAAAAGTCTCATTAAGATACTTAAGGTATATGCATGTACTTATGTGTTTGCAAAGAGATTTGCCAATCTGGATTTGCCTTCACATATTCAATGATGAGTGGAAGCATTTCGTGCTCCTTGCTCCATTCGGGTTGAAGATACTGCTTAGCAGCTTTATTTAAGCTTTTTTGATGTGTTTTGGCCCAATCCAAATCGCTTTTGTGATACACAATCACCTTTAATTCGTGTGCAATGGCTAAATTCTCTGCCAATACTGACTTAAATTTTTTAGGAGAAACGCAAATCCAGTCAAAATCACCTTGCAAAGGATTTGTGCCGGCGGTTTCAATCCAAACCTGTAAACCCATCTTTTTTAAGGCAGCTGTTAAAGCCGTTAGGTCGTATAAACTTGGTTCTCCACCGGTAATCACCACATTTGGTGCACCACTGGCCTTTATTTCTTCACAAATCTCAGCAACCGTGCGCTGCGGATGTGCTCCGGCTGGCCAGGATTCTTTTACATCGCACCAAACACAACCAACGTCACAACCTCCTAAACGAATAAAAAAAGCTGCTTTGCCTTGGTTATGGCCTTCACCTTGTATGGTGTAAAAGGACTCCATCACAGGCAATGTCATCTCAGCCATAAAAGTCCTTTTTGGCCGCGTGCAACGTGTTTTTAAGCAACATGGCGATGGTCATCGGGCCAACACCACCCGGTACCGGCGTAATGTAACTGCATTTGGGTGCTACTTCGTCATACGCCACATCGCCAGCAAGCCTAAAGCCTGATTTGCGGGAGGCATCCATTACGCGCGTAGTTCCCACGTCGATCACCACGGCTCCTGGCTTTACCATATCGGCACGCACAAACTCAGGTTTACCTAAGGCTGCCACAATGATATCGGCTTGTAATAGATAGTCTTTGAGGTTAGCGGTACGGCTGTGGCAAAGGGTTACCGTGCAATTACCAGGCTTTGCCTGCCGTGCTAACAAAATGCTTATTGGAGAACCTACAATATGACTTCTGCCCAGCACCACACAATGTTTACCTTCGGTTTCGATTTGATAGCGCTTTAATAATTCAATGATTCCATGTGGTGTAGCTGGTAAATAGCATGGCAAGTTCAATACCATCCGACCAATGTTTACCGCATGAAAGCCGTCTACATCCTTTTTGGGATCGATCGCCTCGTTGATGCGTTCGGCATTGATATGCTTCGGTAGGGGTAGCTGCACTATAAACCCATCAATTTCGACATCGGCATTTAACTGCTGTACAGTTTCGAGTAAAGCGGCTTCCGACAAATTTTCATCAAATCGCAGGAGGGTAGAACTAAAGCCAGCATCTTCGCAAGCCTTAATTTTATTGGCTACATAGGTTTCGCTTCCGCCATCTGTGCCAACTAAAACGGCCGCTAAATGAGGTTTACGTGCACCATTCGAAGTTAGTTGTGCCACTTCTGCGGCAATTTCAGCCCTAATGGTGGCCGCTGTAGCTTTACCGTCGATGATTTGATACATGTTAATCTAATTTGAGTACAGCTAAAAAGGCGTTTTGTGGAATTTCAACGTTGCCCACTTGGCGCATCCGCTTTTTACCCTTCTTTTGCTTTTCGAGGAGTTTGCGTTTACGGGAAATGTCGCCGCCGTAACACTTGGCCGTTACGTCTTTGCGCAAAGCCTTGATGGTTTCACGGGCAATGATTTTGGCACCAATCGACGCCTGAATGGCGATGTCGAATTGCTGACGGGGCAGGAGCTCGCGCAACTTTTCACACATTTTTTTGCCTAGCTCGTAGGCTTTGTCGGTATGGATGAGCGACGACAAAGCGTCAACAGGCTCACTGTTTAAACGAATATCCATACGCACCAAACGCGACTCCCGATAACCAATCTGGTGGTAGTCGAAACTGGCGTAACCACGCGAAATGGTCTTTAAACGATCATAAAAGTCGAATACAATCTCACCTAAAGGCATTTCAAAGGTAATTTCTACCCGGTTGGAGGTGAGGTAAACTTGGTTTTTGATGAGACCGCGCTTGCTCATACAAAGTTCGATCACCGCGCCAATGTAATCGGCTTTGGTGATGACTTGCGCATTGATAAAAGGCTCTTCAATAAAGTCAATGGTGCTGGGGTCGGGGAGGTCGCTCGGATTGTTCACCGTCATTTTTATGCCCTTTGTCGACGTACAGAAGTACGAAACGTTGGGCACGGTGGTAATCACGGTCATGTTAAACTCGCGCTCCAGCCGTTCCTGGATGATTTCCATGTGCAGCATACCCAAAAACCCGCAACGGAAGCCGAAACCAAGAGCAGCAGACGATTCTGGCTCGAAAACCAAACTGGCGTCATTCAATTGCAGCTTGTCCATGCTGTCGCGCAATTCCTCGTAATCTTCCGTATCTACAGGGTAAATGCCAGCAAATACCATCGGTTTTACTAATTCGAAACCCTGAATGCCCGTAGTGGCGGGCCTTTCCATGCTGGTGATTGTATCGCCGACCTGTACTTCTTTAGCCGTTTTGATGCCGCTGATGATGTAGCCTACATCGCCCGTTTCAACCCGTTTTCTGGGTTGCTGCTTCATTTTGAGGATGCCAATTTCTTCGGCAAAATATTCTTTGCCGGTATTGAAGAATTTTACTTTCTCGCCCGACTTAATACTGCCATTAAAAACCCTAAAATAGGCCACGATACCCCGGTAGTTGTTGTAAACAGAGTCGAAAATGAGCGCTTGAAGTGGTGCATCAGGGTCACCTTTGGGCGCCGGAATACGCTCAACAATTTGCTCTAACAACGCCTCTACGCCAAAACCAGTTTTGCCACTTGCCGGTAAAATATCCTCTAGTTCGCAACCTAATAGCTCTACAATCTGGTCTTTTACTTCTTCTGGATTTGCTCCAGGAAGGTCCATTTTATTTAAAACAGGAATGATGTGGAGGTCATGCTCCAGCGCTAAATATAAATTGGAAATGGTTTGTGCCTCGATGCCTTGCGAAGCATCCACCACCAACAAAGCGCCTTCACAAGAGGCAATGGCCCGCGAAACTTCGTATGAAAAGTCTACGTGACCAGGGGTGTCAATGAGATTGAGAGTGTATTTTTCGCCTTTGTATGTATAATCCATTTGGATGGCGTGGCTCTTGATGGTGATGCCGCGCTCGCGCTCCAAATCCATATCATCGAGTGTTTGAGCTTGTAAGTCCCTAACATCCACGGTATTGGTTACTTGAAGGAGTCTATCGGCCAAAGTGCTTTTACCATGGTCGATGTGTGCAATGATGCAAAAGTTTCTGATATTTTTCATCGAAACGCAAAGTTAGCTTGAAAAATGGGATTAAAGTTTACTTAAACTAGCTATTCAACCATTATTTTCTAAATCAGTTTCGTTACATTTGGTTTTTATAATAGTAATCGAAAGTGAAAAAAGTATCTATACTCCTGCTGCTTGTGTTCTTCAGTTTTTGGAACAATTCGAAAGCGCAACAATATACAATTACGCCAATTACTTTCGCCCCAGCACCTAACGTGGGCATCTCACTTGTTGGTGGATTTGGTAGCGCAGATGATGGCGTTTCACAAGCCATTCAGATTGGTTTTGATTTTTGCTTTTATGGTTTAACCTATTCAGAAGTTTATATAGGCACCAATGGATGGGTATCGTTTAGTGCTGGCCAACCAGCAACGTTTACTTCGGCGCCCATACCGAGCCCAGCCCCGAATTTCCCTAAGAACTGCATCATGGCACCGTGGCAAGATTGGTGGTCTAATCTCAATGGTAGCGGAAATATCGTGTACCAAACGCTTGGAACCGCACCATTTCGCAGATTTGTTGTATCGTTTGTTTCGCTTCCAATGTTTAGTTGTACAAATGAATTGGGTACTTTTCAAATAATTCTCAACGAATGTAGCAATACCATTGAAGTACACATCGCCAATAAACCGCCCTGTTTGAGCTGGGCTGGAGGTACTGCTGTTTTAGGTTTGCACAATGCCACGGGTACGGCAGCTCATACTGTTACCGGCAGAAATTCTACGCAGTGGGTTGTATTACCAACCGCCCCTGAGGGTTGGCTTTTTGTTCCTGATGGATCATGTGCAGGTAACGCCTTCGGTGGTTTTGCTTCTATTGATACTACTTCAAAATGGCCAATAGTGGAAGCTTCTTGCTATACTACTACCATCGGTTTGAAGGTTGCAAAAGGAGAGCTGTTGTGTAATACCATCGACCCCAATGGGTCAGAAATACGCTTGTACACACCACAAGGCACCTTGCTTCAAACCCGAACTGTTGCATATAATTGTATAAACGGTCGAACGGACAGTTTAACAGTGAATTTAGCCGAGCAGTTTTTATTCAACGGCGATCATTATTTGGTAGTCCGAAATGGCATAGACGGCGATGGTATCATGGGTGAATGTGGCACAGGCGCCTATGCCTTTGATACCATTATTGTACGACTGAGTGACTGTTATATCTACGATGAGCAAGTAGACATGTTAAATGTGTCGGTCAACAAAGACAACGGCTCCTCAACGCTCACTTGGAACAAGCCACCCAATTTTAATCCTGTTTTTTTTGATGCCTATCGTGTTTATGTGAAGGATTCGCTGAATAGCACAAGTCCCAATCGTTGGAGAGAATTCGTATTGATTGCCAACATTGATGATACCACGTTGGTTACAAGTGAGGCCATCCCCACAACCGAAACCAAGGATTTTAAAGCGGTTTTGCGTTTAAAGTTTTATGGTGATTTAAAGGGTGAGGGGGATTCTGTGAATAATATATGGCTCCGTCCAGCTAACGAGCAACTCGAAAATGGAATGAGGGGAACGGCAAATGTTATTTGGTCGGCGTACAAAGGCTGGCCTAATGCCAGTTATGAAGTGTATTTAGCAGCTTGGGGGGATACAGGTATTGGTACACTTCTCGGCAGCACTACAGATACGTCTTTTAACTTTCAAAAGCCCGATGAAGTTGGAAAGTACAGGATTCAACTTTATACGCAGCACCCTACCGAGCCGAGACTTGCCTTCAGTAATTATGTTCCCTTTGAAATTTTATTACGGGAAGTAACCGTGCCCAATGTAATTACTCCAAACGGAGATGGTGCTAACGACTTTTTTTTGGTGGAAGGCATAGAGTTTTTTCCTGTAAATACAGTGGAATTGTACAATAGGTGGGGCCAACGTGTGTTTAGTGCCCAAAACTATGCGAATCAATTTACGCCAACCAATTTAGAAGCTGGTACCTATATATACAAGGTTATACTACCAGAAAAACCACTTGTTCAGGGCGCTCTCAAAATCATCAAGTGAGCGACTTAGATCATGGTCATTTTTTGTCACAAGCAGTTTCGCTCTCTGCTAGTTGCTTGGACGAGGGCAAAGGGGGACCATTTGGTGCTATTATCGTCAAAAACGGAGAAATCATTGCCTCAGGTGTAAACGAAGTACTTGCAAAACACGACCCCACAGCCCATGCCGAAATACAAGCGATACGCGCCGCAAGTGTAGCGCTTCACAATTATGATTTGTCAGGCTGCGTCCTTTATACAAGTTGTGAACCTTGTCCAATGTGTTTAGCAGCCATTTATTGGGCCAGAATTGATGCCATCTATTTTGCAAACGGAAAAGCAGACGCCGCAGCAATTGGTTTCGATGATGCTATTTTTTATGAAGAGCTCTTGAAAAGCAAGGAGCATCGAAAAATCCCATCTTTTCAGCTCAACCAAGCGGAAGCACTAAAAGTGTTTGAGGCTTGGTCTATCTCGGATAAAAAGCGGCTCTATTAGTTTAATCCATCTTTAATACCTTTTGAGTATATTTAATTTCGCTTTAATAGCACAATGTCTAAATTAGAGCACTCGAAATAAATTTCAACATTTATGAAAAAGCTGTACGCACTAATCATTGCACTCTTGATGATGGCGCCTTCGTTAAAAGCATCTCACGTTGCTGGAGGCAATATCACTTATCGCAACATAGGTCCAAACCAATACATATTAACTTTAACGCTGTACAGAGATTGTAATAGTTTTTTGCAAGGCCCATTTAGTCCCTTGAATAACCAAACGATTTTTGTTAGAAATAACTGCGGAGGAGCACCCTTTGCGGTTTCGCTAGCGCCTGTTCCAGGCACAGGTGTAGAAGTACCTACACCTTGCGTGGATGACCCAAGTACTTGTCAAGGTGGTACGCGTTATGGTATCCAACGTTTTGATTGGGAGGGCACGGTAACTTTACCAACTTCTACCACAACAGCGTGTAATGAATTTTACTTTACCTGGGGAGTTAGTGCGAATGCGGGTTTTTGCTGTAGAAACACCAACCAAACCATTGGTCAAGTTACTTTCTTCATCGATTCTTATTTGAATAACAACCTAACCCCAGGCAATAACTCAGCTCGTTTGGCCACCTTTGAGGTTCCTGCCTATTGTATAGCTGAACCAGTTACCGTAAAATTTGACGTTTCAGAAATTGATGGTGATTCTGTTGTATATTCTTTGGTAGCAGCCTCTACTGGTTGGAACATTGCGGCGAACTATCTGGCTGGCAGAACCCCTGCTGTTCCTGCCGCAGTTTTGAATAATACGATTTCCATTAATCCGAACAATGGTAACCTATCCTTTTTTAGTACAACCCCACAAATTGCCGTTTTTTGCTTGAAGGTAGATGAATATAGAAATGGGGTGTTGATAGGTTACATAAAAGTAGATGTTCAAGTCATATTAGGTACAGGGCGTTTCTGCGATAATGTAGTTCCAACCTATGCCCAAGATACAGTTGCTTTGCAATGTGGAACGCCAACAGATTTAGACTTCACTGTTAATTTGGCTTCTCGCGTTCAATGCAACACCATCTCGCCAGATGCCTCAGAATTCCGGCTTTATAATCCAAATGGCCAGCTAATGCAATTGCAAAGCGCTGCACCAGGTATTTGTGATGCGCAAGACCGTACAACTGTAATTGATTTAAGGATGGTAAATCCACTGGATGAAAATGGATATTATTATCTCGTGTCACGAAACGGTACAGATGGCAATACCTTCGGTAACCAATGTCAAAAATTCCTAGAGGTATTCGATACCTTGGTGATTGTAGTTAACAACTGCCCCGAATATAAACGCCCAATGGAAATTGTGAATGTTTCGGTAGATACCATTAATCCTAACGCGTTGATTGTGCAATGGGCGGAGCCTGATACGTTGAATTATAATTGGTTCTTGGCCTACAATTTATTCCGAGCGGCGCCTGGAGAGAATATCCTTTCCCTGGATCAGCGTTTTCACCAAGAATCTGATCCGATGTTGAGAATATTCCGTGATGTGTATAGCCCAACTTTACCAAAGGATGCACCTATCAGCTTCAACATGAATTTGATCCTTATTAATGGAAAACAAAATCCTAGATCAAATATCGTCACGAGCATGCGCTTAGCCAATGAACCAGCATCCGTGCCAGATGATGAAACTGTTACGATCAATTGGACGCCTTATAATGGTTGGTCAAACCCCGATTATTTTGTTCAAGAATTCGATGGTAATAATGTTCAAAATGGCTGGCAAATTATTGCTGGTCCTTTAACTGATACCGTGTATATTCGCGAGAAGCCAAAGCCAAAAGGTCAATACCAACTGCGCGTTCTTACAAGAAATCCAGCAGCACCACTTGAGTCGTTTTCAAATCCAATCGAATTTGAAGTTCCAGGACGCGAAGTAGGGATTCCAAACGTAATTACACCAAATGGTGATGGCGCCAACGATGTTTTCTTTATCGAAAACCTAGAATACTATCCTGGCTCACGCCTATTTATTTTCAATCGCTGGGGTCAGGAGTTGTATAGTTCAATGGACTATCGCAATGATTGGGGCGGCGGTAATCTCAGTGCAGGTAATTATTACTATCACTTGTTTGTATACGATCAAACAAATGAAACACAATATCAAGGCACTCTGAAAATCATAAAATAAAAGTAGCAGCGCTAAACAAAAAGAGGCATATCATGCGATATGCCTCTTTTTTCTTTTTTATGGGCCATAAGCCGGTTGACTGCCTCTCGAATTAACGCTTGAGGGGGTTAATTACAAAAGCTGATTTAAATTGCCATTTTACTGCTCATCTCGTTTGAGTTGATACTTGTCAATTTTATTGTAAAGGTGACTTCGTTGTATGCCGATTACCTCCGCCGTTTTTGCCACATTCCAGGCGTTCTGCCTCAACTTGTGCTCAATAAAAACACGCTCGGCATGGTCTTTAAATGATTGAAAATCAACAAAAGCATCTACGTTAAGTGGGTCAGCAGTAGCGCTCGAAACGAAGCTGTTTTGCAACTCAGAAGTGCCAATTTGTTTATTGTCTAAACCCAAGGGAAAGGTATAATTCATCACATTGTCAGCTGTAATATTGGCATCGCCTAAAATTACCAAACGCTCTATCACGTTTCGCAATTCACGAATGTTGCCAGTCCAGTTGTAGGCTTGAAGTAATAACAATGCCTCAGGACTAAACAACTTGACAGGTAGGTTATAGTCTTCACAAATGTTCTTGATAAACTGCTTGGCAAGCGCAGGAATGTCTTCTTTTCTGGTGTTCAAGGAGGGAACGTGAATGATAATGACGCTCAAGCGGTGATATAAATCAAGCCTGAAGTTATTTTGATCAATTTCCTTTACCAAGTCTTTGTTGGTGGCAGCTACGATGCGAACATTCACGGGAATGTCTTTTTCGCCACCTACGCGGGTAATGCGGTTTTCCTGCAAGGCACGGAGTACTTTCGCTTGTGCTGCTAAGGGCATATCGCCTATTTCATCTAAAAACAAGGTGCCTCCGTGCGCTTGTTCAAATTTCCCAATCCGCTGTTTGATTGCTGAAGTAAATGCGCCCTTCTCATGACCAAAAAGTTCACTTTCAATCAGTTCGCCAGGAATGGCAGCACAATTTACTTCAATCAACGGCCCCTTGCTGCGCAAACTTTTTTCGTGTATCCAGCGGGCCACAAGCTCCTTGCCGGTGCCGTTTTCACCCGTAATCAAAATGCGGGCATCGGTAGGGGCAACCCGATCTATATTGTCTTTGATTTGCTGAATACCAGCTGATTCACCAATAATGTCCTGGGTTTTGTAAACTTTCTGCTTGAGTACCTTGGTCTCTGTTACCAAATGCTTTTTTTCTAATGCATTACGCACCGTAATAAGCAAGCGGTTTAAATCTGGCGGCTTCGATATAAAGTCGAAAGCCCCCAAACGGGTAGCTTCTATGGCATTTTCAATGGTGCCATGGCCCGAAATCATTAATACTGGCAGATCTGGTTGGTGCTTTTGAACCAGCGCCAATACCTCCATGCCGTCCATGTGAGGCATTTTGATATCGCAAAAAACCAAGTCGTAATTGCCTTGCTGAATTTTATCCCAACCTTCGGCGCCATCTACTGCTTCCTCTACTTCATAATCCTCAAATTCTAAAGTTTCTCGCAAACTAGATCTTACACTTCTTTCGTCATCAATAATGAGTATACGTGCCATGGTGTTCAATTGTGCTGCTAAATTAGCAGCTTCTGCCGAATGCAAAACAAAAAAGACCCCAAAGGGTCTTTTAATTGAAGTAGTCTTATAAGCCGGGTCCTGTTCCTTTAGCAAGCCAAAGGCTCTTGTCATTTATCTAAGCGACCTACCCCCCGGAAACACGCGAGCAGCGCTTCACCGGTATACATGGTCTTTCAACCCAGGAGGTTTACCCCCCGCTGCTGTTGCCAACAACGGTCGTGAGCTCTTACCTCACGTTTTCACCCTTACCTCGAAAGGCGGTAATTTTCTGTGGCACTGTCTGTTAGGTTACCCCAACCTTTGCTTTCCAAAGCCTGGTGCTCTGTGTTGCCCGGACTTTCCTCCCCGTTGCCGGAGCGACAAGACCAACTACTCTTTACAAAGATAGTCTTTGTGCAAGAGAAACCATGGAGCCTGCTTCTGATGGCTAAAAATTGAGTATATTTTAATTTGTAATTCGTTTGAAAAGCTAATTCAAACCATAATTTTGTGGGATGAATTACACGAGATTGAATTCCGACCTTGTCGACTTGATTGAAATGCGCAATGAGCTCAATGAACTCGACTTTTCTGACGAATCTTATGACGACTTGGAAGATGAAATCCATGATTTTGAGGATACTTTCAACGATAAGTATGGCGATGAGCTAGAAAACGTTTTAGACCGCATCCACGAAGCTATTTGTCCAGATGTGGAAGTGCTTTTGCCAACCGCCTATCTCGCCAAAGAATACATTCCAAGCGCCATAGAAGAGGGCGCGTTTGACCTAGGTCCAGATGCTGGTATTTTGGTTGAAACCATCCTTAAAGATGCTAAAGGCAAGCCTATGGATGCGCGTATTACGTATATACCAAGTCCATTTCGTGTGGTTTTGATCACTAAAGACGACATCCGTACCTTGTGGTCGGCCGAACAACCCGACGACTTTAAATTCTAAAATGCTCCAATCCGTAAATCCATACACAGGGGAGTTGTTGCAAACCTACCCTGTGATGGGTAGGCGGGAGGCTGAGGAGTTAATACAACACGCCCACACTGCCTTTTTGGACTGGCGGGGGTTGACTGTGGCCGAACGGGTGGCCTTTCTACCTAATTTGATAACCGCTTTGGGGGAAGAGCAAGAGCGACTTGCTTTGCTCGCTACTTTAGAAATGGGCAAATTGTTGTCCGAGGCAAGGGCAGAAGTTCAAAAGTGCTTATACCTTTGCCAGTATTACCTCGAAAACGCTGCCACCCAGCTGGCGCCTGAGCAAATTGCCTCAGATGCTAGAAGGAGTGGTGTTGTTTACCAACCCTTAGGCGTTGTTTTGGGCATTATGCCATGGAATTTCCCTTATTGGCAAGCCTTTCGATTCATCGTGCCTACCCTGATCTCGGGAAATGCGGCGGTATTGAAGCATGCGAGTAACGTTACGGGTTGCGCATTGGCGATAGAGGCACTGTTTGTTAAAGCTGGTTTTCCTTCACAGCTTCTGCGGGTGTTGCTGCTGCCAGGAGCACAAATGCAGCCTTTTGTGCAGCATGAACGGGTGGCCGCTGTGAGTTTAACAGGTAGCGAGGGGGCTGGTAAGCAAGTGGGTAGTTGGGGTGGAACGGCGCTAAAACCCATGGTTTTAGAATTAGGGGGAAACGACCCATTTCTGGTTTTTGAAGATGCTGATCTAGATGTAGCTGCTAAAACTGCCATGCACTCGCGGTTTCAGAATGCAGGTCAAAGCTGCATCGCGGCAAAGCGATTTATAGTCCAGCAGGCTGTATACGCCTCTTTTTTAGAGCGATGTAAAGCCATTTCCGAAACATATGTGCTTGGCGACCCCCAGCATCCGAATACTACTTTGGCCCCCTTGGCAAGCAGGCAGTTTGTGAGTGAATTGGCTAGTCAAGTAAATCACTCGGTAAAGGAGGGGGCCTCCGTGGTTACAGGCGGAGGTACATGGACTAAAAACGAGGGTTTTTATTTACCAACTTTGTTGACGCAAGTGCAGCCTCAGATGTTGGTGGCCAAGGAGGAGCTTTTTGGTCCAGTGGCTGTTTGTTTATCCTTCAATACTTTACAAGAGGCCATTCGTTTGGCGAATGATAGTAAATTTGGACTTGGCGCTACAGTATTTACGCAAGATGTTGAAATTCAGCAGACTTGTCTGAACCAAATTGATGCTGGAAGCGTTTTTGTAAATGGGTTGATGAAGTCACATCCTGCCTTGCCTTTTGGAGGCGTTAAAGCATCCGGGGTGGGTAGAGAATTGGGAAAAGAAGGCCTAAGGGCCTTTGTAAACATCAAAACCTATTGGATTCGTTAAATAAATTGTCTAAATTTAAATCATGAGAAAGCTCATTTTGGCTGCATCTGTTTGGGTGATGTTTTTTACGCTGACTGGCTGCAATGAAAAGCCTGTTGATCCAATTACAAATCCAGAAGAAGCCCCTGTTGTTAAAATGGTTATTAGCCATGAGTTTAACGGACAACGGATCAATTTTAACAGTGTTGAATACGCTACTACGCATAATTTGGTGAGTTTTGCGGAGTTGAGCTATTTTTTGACTGATTTTGAGTTTAAAAAGGCAGATGGCACCTGGATGCCATTTGCTTATCAAGCTTTGATCAGGGCGCGTCAAACGCCGGTAGATACTTTGGTATTTACAAATTTACCTAAGGGCGCATATCAAGGCCTGCGTTTTAAATTAGGTGTTGATTCGGTAAACAACCATGCGGATCCAGCGCTTTGGCCAAACGAACATCCACTTAGCATTATGCGCGGTGGAACCATGCACTGGAGCTGGAATGCTGGCTATATTTTCTTTAAATTAGAAGGTAGATTCTTTAAAGATGCACCCATTCAAGGTGCATATTCGTACCATATTGGTCGCGACGATTTAATTACGCAATATACCTTTGAAGATATTAGCTTCAATTATAACGACAAGGTGGTGGTTTTGCCGATGCGTTTTGAGGCAAAAAACTTCTTTGAAACACCTCACCAGCACATGATGCGTGACTCAGCTTTGTTCAGTCACAGCGCCTTTGATGATGAAGTGGCTGAGATTTTACATGGCAATATGTCTAACCTAATCCTGAAAGATTGATATGAAGCATGTGTTCTTGCTGAGTCTCTTTTTTGTTGGGTTCATGGCGTGTAAACCAGAACCAAATCCTAAAAAGGAGTACCCTGCGCCAAGGCCGGTGACTTTGGCAACAAAGCCATTTTTTCCGCCTGCGGTGATCCCTGCCGACAATCCGCTTACCGTGGAAGGTATTGAGCTAGGCCGACACTTGTTTTATGAAAAAAAACTCAGTGGCGATAATACGCAATCATGCGCCAGCTGCCACAACCAAGAATTGGCATTTACGGATAACGGCAAGCCTTTTAGTACTGGCATTACAGGAGCCGTTGGCGTTAGAAACAGCATGCCGTTGTTTAACCTTACCTGGACCAATCGCTTTTTTTGGGATGGCAGAGTACCGACCCTGCGCGCACAAGTACTGCTGCCTATAGAAGACCCCACTGAAATGCATGAAAGTCTCGAAAATGCCATTCATAAATTAGAACAAACGGCTTTGTACCCCGAATTATTCGGTAAGGCTTTTGGTGATGAAGTGGTGACTGAGGAGCGTATGGCGAAGGCTTTGGAGCAATTCATACTCTCAATACAATCAACAGATTCAAAATTTGATAAGTTTAGAGTAAACCCTGTGTTGAGTCCACTGAGCCTTCAAGAAACACGTGGATTTAATATCTTCATGCGCGAGTTTAGTCCACCCGGTAGCGGCCGACCAGTGGGAGCCGACTGTTTTCATTGTCACGGCACCCATCTTTTTACGGCCAATAACTTCACAAACAATGGCTTAGATGAAAGTCCCGCAGTAGGTTTCAGCATCGTAACCAATGATCCTAACGATATAGGTAAGTTCAAAACACCAAGTCTACGAAATGTGGGAGTGACAGGCCCCTACATGCACGATGGCCGTTTTGCAACCTTGGAAGAAGTACTAGAGCACTACAATGCTCACATCAAACAAAGTCAAACCTTAGACGTAAGCCTCAAGTCGCAGGGTATGGGATTGGGTTTAACCACACAGGATAAGGCTGATATCATTGCCTTTTTACATACGCTTACAGACTCCGTTTATTTGAATAATCCAGCGTATAAGAGTCCATTTTAATGAAGTGGTGGCCGTTTTTGTTACTCATGGCTTTGCTCGCTTGTGAAGACCGTGAAACGCCAAAAGGCACCTTTAGTTTACCTGAAATTCCCGCAAACTTTCCGATTCCAGACAGCATTCGTTTTTTATCGGAGCAAAGCATCCATCAGATTGAGCTCGGCAGAGCCTTGTTTTTCGATCGTGGCCTGTCACGCGATAGCTCTGTTAGTTGTGCCTCCTGTCACAAGCAAGCACTCGCTTTTGGTGATGGCTTAGCGTTTAGCATAGGGGCACATGGTGGTTCAGGGCGCCGAAATGCACCGCCGCTTTTCAACCTTTTTTATCCGCAGCTCTTTTTCAAAGATGGTGGAATTCCTCGTTTAGAAGAAGTGGCTATGGCACCGATGGACGATCACCACGAGCTGGACCTGCCGTTGCAAGATTTGTCGCTGCGACTGCGCACCAGTACTTTTTATGTTGATGAAATCAAGCGGATATACAATCGTGAACCCGATCCCTACAGCATTACGCGCGCTTTGATGTGGTTTCAGTTGAGTTTGGTATCTGCTAACAGCAGGTACGATGATTATCAGTATCGAGACAAAAAGGAAGTTTTAAATGCTCAAGAGCGGAGGGGCCTTGATTTGTTTTTGAGTGCGCACACCCAATGTGCCAGCTGCCATTCGGGGCCAAATTTTACAGATTTTCAGTTCCACAATGTCGGATTGAATATGGAGGCACATTTAGATACCGGTAGAGCAAGAATTACAATTAATCCAGCCGACTTTGCTAGGTTTAAAACGCCTAGCCTGCGGAACTTAGGATTTAGCGCACCCTATATGCACGATGGCCGCTATTCAAATTTAGAGCAAGTTTTAGCCTATTATAATGGTGGAGGAGATGGTTATCCGGGACAAGACGCACGCATTAAACCTCTAGGCCTAACCGAAAAGGAGCTTGAGGACCTCGAGGCTTTTTTATACAGCTTAAACGATTCCGTTTTTGTTAACCATGCCGCTTACCAGCCTTTGGGCGGCTCCCAGGATTAATCCAATATAAAAGCTGCGGAATGATGTAAATGTCAGCAATGAGCGCACTGATGAGCGTAATGCAGACCAAAACACCCACATAATACGTGCCGGTAAAGCTGCTAAAAATCAAACTTACAAAACCAAAAACGAGGATTATAGTAGTAATGGTAATGGCCTTTGCACTTACCAAAAAAGTTTGTCGCAGCGCAGCGTCCACACTGCGGCCTTTGCTCCGTTCGAGTTTGTAACGGGTTAAAAAGTGAATGGTGTCGTCAACAGCAATGCCAAAGGAGACGGTAAAAATTATGGCAGTTACCGCTTTTAATTCTATACCAGTAAAGCCCAAAGCAGCCCCAGCAACAACCATTGGCACTATATTGGGTACGATACTCACTAAAACCATGCGCCAATCTTTAAACAAGATTGAAAAAATAATGCCCACCAAAATAAAAGCAAGCAACAAGCCTTGAAATAGGTTTTTTCGTAAATAAGCATGGTTTTTATCTACCAAAAGCACCGACCCCGTCATTTTAAAACTGGCTACGGTTGGGTCGATGTTTTGACGCATCCAAGTCTCAATAGCTGCCATGTCAATCGCCAAACTGTCTGAGCCTGTATCTTGGATGCGTGCGCTGATGCGGCCAATGCGCTGCTCCTCATCAAATAGCTTGTAAGGCGATCGATCTGCAAATTTGCTAGCTACTTGTTTAATGGCATTATAGTCTTCAGGGGTTTCGGGTAGACTGTAAAAAGTTGAAACACCACCATTCCAGCTTTTGTGCAGGCTTTTGATGTACACAACGGGCGACTGAAAGGCGCCAATGGCGTATTCTTGCTGAAGGTAGTTGGTGAGTTTTGCGGTTTCGGTAATCACGTCGCGATCCAGAACCTTTTTATCACCAGCAGGGAGGATGGCCATTTCGAACGGCCGAACCCCAGCGAATTTGGACTCGAAGAATAGAAAATCTTGGCGCAATTTACTGTCGCGCGGTATATCCCCGAGCAAATAGCTGTTCGTAGATATTTTAGAAATGCCAACAGCTGAAAGCAAGAGTACAACAATGGCAATCGCACTTATCTGTACTGGGTATTTGCGATTTTGAAGGTAGAGCGCGAGACTAAACTTTCGCCAATTACTGCGTTGTTTTTTGATGTTTTGAAGTTGATGGCGGTCAAAATGCAACAAGGCTGAACAGGCAAAGATCAAAACAAAAGCATAGGCAATCATTACGCCAACCGCTGCATTTATGCCAAATCTTTGAATGGCAGGAATACTAGAGAGCACCAAAGAACCAAAACCAATTGCGGTAGTAACTGAAGTGAGGAGCAAGGCGGTGCCAATTTCTTTAAAAGCAGTTTTCATGGCGTCAAAGCGGCTATTTGCTTTTTCTAACTCATCTATGTACTTGCTCTGAAGATGAATGACGTCAGACATGCCAAAAATCAACATCAGCGTAGGAAACATCGTGCTGATGACGTCGAACGACTGTCCGCTTACCTCCATGTATCCCAAAAAAACAGCCAAAGAAACTACCACTGATGCCAACGGAATTACAATTCCCCAAACGCTTTTGTAAAGGAAGAAAAGGACGATGGTCACAATTAAAATTGAAAGGGCAATGTACAACAGCAATTCTTCCTGTATTTTTTGAACAAAAATTGCCTGTGTTGTAATTACGCCAGCAATATGGGTTTTGTGGAAGGCATATTGACGGATGAGGGAATCGATTTGAAAGTTTAAAGTGTTGGCTTCGACTTGACTGAGTTGACCATTGGTGGTCATGCTTACCACCAAAGCCTGCTCATCGACCGAAACCAAGGTGTTACGCATGCGTTCATCGGCACGTATCACCAAGCGGTCGTTTTCTAGCCTACTGCTGTCTTCCCAATGCAGCAAACGCCTGCTGCTTAGTCCAAATGGTGTTTTTATTGGCTCCTTGATTGTTGTAATTGACTCAGCACTTTGGATATTTGGCAGTGATTTGCATGCCAATGTAAAGCCATTAACTTTTTCTAAGAAGGCGAGATCGTAGATGTCTTTTTCGTGGTCGATGGCCACCATCAAAAACAAATCATCGCGTTGTAAGCGCTCTTTAAAGGAAGCCATAAAGGCCACATCCGGATCATCTTTCGGAAAAAAGGCCTCTAAATCGTAAACGAATGAAATTTTTGTGGCTCGGTAGAAAGCCCCCAATGCTAAAAAAGCTGTAACTAAAAGTAACAGCTTGCTGTACTTAAAAATAAAACGCACGCTTTAAAAAGGAATGACAGCCTGCTTTGTTTCGTTTATTTATAGGTATTTATATCCACGGAGCTCACGCCTGTTTGCACATTCATTCTGATATGTGGCTTGTCGGCGGCAAAGCCTGCACTTCTGTACAATCCTTTGCTGATTTTTTCGAATCCATTGATGTCAACACTACTTAAGCCCCCTTCAATATTGATTTCGCATGCTGCGTTTTTAGGGATTTCAATGGTTAAGGATGACGCCCCAGCCTCCACATCTACTTCCATCACTTTAACCGGAAAACCTAGTTTTAACGAAATGCTCATGGCACCACCATCAATCTCAAGTTTTGAGACTTTGTAAGCTGACAGGTCAATTTCACTCGCCGAAGCTCCAGTTTCTAGAGAAATATCCCAAAGAGGTGCTGGATGCAATTGAATGTCTAATTCGTTTTTAAATCTCCCGTTTGCCCTTACATTTTTTGCATTGTAGGCCAACGCTACAATGGCCTTTTTGTCGATTATATTGTTTTCAAAGGCGTAGTTTCCAAAATTAGTAGCTGCCTGAGCTTGGAGCAATTCATCGCTTTCGCCTGAAATGGTTAAACTACCAGCACCAAAGTCTACAGCTAAACTAGCTGTTTCAATGTCTGCGTTCCAGGGCACTTCGAAGGCGTGCTCGCGCTTCTTTTCATCGTTGGTTAAGGGTGCTCCTGCTTCTGGCTGCTCCTTATCCCAATCAGAATGAAAATCATAAAAACTGCTGGCCTTATTTTGGTTGGGTTTTACTAAAAAATAAACCACTACTGCCAAAATGACGATTTGAATGCCATACAGAGCTGGATTGGCTTTTCCCGATTTGTCTTTTAACAAGGCTGAAAATCCCCAATAAATGAGTGCTAACGGCCACAGTTTCCAGATAGAACCGAACTGAAAGCTTACATATCCTAAATTTTGTAGAAAAAACAGGATGCCAAAAATGATGAGGATGACTCCCCAGAAGATCCGATCTGCTCTCATGATTTGTCCTTTTTAAATGCTGTAAATAACAAAGCCACACCCCCGACCACTAATAGCACGGGCCAATACCTACCAAAGTTGAAGTCTGGTAAAAATTCATTAATCAAAAACAAAGTTCCCATTAAAATCAAAACGATTCCCGCAATAAAAGAGCCGGTGCGTGCAGTTGGTACAACATCGCTGTTTGTTGGAATTTCGGTTTCCGTAGCACTTGATGCTTCATTGGTGGTGCCATCGAAACTCATGTAAGGCTCCTTTGGAATGATGGCCCACAAAATAATGTAGGCCAAAATACCTCCACCACCTACTAAAGCCAAGGCAACAAAAATTACGCGGATGAGCACGGGGTCGGTTTTGAAATGGCGCGCAACGCCACTCGCTACGCCTGCTAGCACGCGATCGGTACGCAACCTATAAATTCTATGTTCCATATGAGGGGTTTTAAAGGGTAAAAATCGCGAAAAGTTGGGTTTCTAAAGAGAATTGTTTCATCACCCAGCAAATAGACGAATAAGTTGGCTATTGGGTTGCATGCTTATGAAAATTTATGATTTTCCATGAGCCAAAGTCCTTCGGAGGTGCACAAAGCTTTGTTGGCTTGTTTGAGGTGTTGATTGGCTGCTACTGAGCCTGTAAAGTTGCCGAAGGCCGGCATGACCAAGGCTGCATCAGTGTATAAAAAACTTGGGAATTTTAAACGTTGACGGGCACCACCACGTACTTCAACAGCTGGATGTATGTGTCCATAGCAGTGAAAATGCGCTGGCTGCAAGTTTGCAGGGGGGTGGTGACTAAAAATCATGTTATCGATTTGGTGGTAGACTGCCGTAGGCTGCAAATAGCTGGGTAATTGTTGCAGCATGGCTGAATCATGGTTGCCAGGAACTAAAAGCAAGTTGATATTTGGATTAGCAGTATGTAGTTGCGCGAGGAGTTGATGCTCCACATTGTTTTGACTGTGAAATAAGTCGCCTAAAAACAAAATATGTGCTGGCTTATAGGTGTCTATCAGCGCTTGCATTAGGGTGAAGTTTTGCTGAGCCGCTTGCTGGGGAACCGCGATGCCGTTTTTGCGAAAGTGCTGTACTTTGCCAAGGTGCACATCCGACAAAATCAACAGTTGGTGATCAGGTAAATAGGCTGCCTTTCGATAATCTAAAACCCAAGAGGTTTGGCCAAGCTGGAGGCTGTGCTGTGCAATCATCATGACCTCAAAAATGAGTATTATGAGCCAGATGGCATCATTTTTTTTAGTCGATCAGCCAATTGTTCGCTGCTTATTTTTTCACGAAGCCGATCTGCCAGCAATGGAAAACTAAAAGGCGTAGGTGTTTTGCTTTGGTGGATGATGAGTTTTTGCTTTTGCATGCGCAGCAAGGCCGTACGCAGGCGACCTTCATCAAGCTGCTGGTCTAGTACTTGTTCAAAAGCCTGTTGAACCAGCAAATTATCCGCTTCGTATTCGTGAAATACATTGAAAAGTAAGTGGTAAGAGGCTTTTAAATGTTTGGTCCTTACCGGCGCACCCGGGTAACCATGAAAAACGAGTCCCGCCACCCTGCAAATTTCTCCAAATTGCCGGCGCGCCATTTCCGTGGCATTCATGCTTGCTAAAAGATCATTTCTTAGGTTATCAGTAGTTAACAGCTGTTCCCAAGTAGTCGCATCCATGTGAATAGCTTGGTCGCTGAATAACTCAAAGCCATAATCATTCATAGCCATAGAAAAGCTGATAGGCGTGGATTTGCCAAGGCGGTATGCAAACAAGGCCGAAAGTCCCTCATGCACTTGCCGGCCCTCAAATGGATAGCAGAGCATGCGATTGCCATCGTTGAGCTGTAGCAGTTCTAGCAGTATTTCGTTGGTTTTGGGTAGATGGGAGCGTTTTTCTTGCTCGGCCAGGAGGTCTTGCAGGGCATGCATCTCCGGGCCATGGTTGATGTGATGCGCGGCTTCGTCGCAACGCTGGCGCATAAAGGCTGATAAGGAAGATGACAAAGGCATCCGTCCACCCATCCAAGAGGGTACCTTGCCGTCGGTGCGGGTGCTTTTTTTGACTTGGACCTGGAGGTCCTTAATGCGCACAAATTCCAGGGCTTTGCCGGCAAACCAGAACACATCTCCGGGCAGTAAACTGGTTACAAACCACTCTTCCACACTGCCAATGCGCCCGCCGTTTACATAGGTTACAGCTAAATTGGTGTCGCTAACAATGGTGCCAATCGACATGCGGTGCTTCATCACCACCTTGCGGTTGAGGGCGAGCACTTTGCCATTGAGCATGCCTACCTTTTGGTATTCGTCGTAAGCCTCTAAACTTTGACCGCCGCTCACCAAAAAATGGATGCACCAATCAAAATCAGTTCTTGAAATGCTCTGGAAGGCGAAAGTATGGCGAATGAGTTGCCAAAGGTGCTCCGGCTCAAAACCATCGCCGCATGCCAAGGTCATCATAAACTGCAACAGCACATCATAAGGCAAAAGCAACGGCTGGCGCGCTTCGATGGTGTTTTCAGCTACGGCTTGTTGCAAAGCGGCGGCCTCCATGAGTTCTAAGGCATGGGTGGGTACAAAATATATATGACTGCTAGCGCCAGGTTGGTGCCCACTTCTACCGGCGCGTTGCAGGAATCGAGCTACACTTTTAGGACTTCCTATTTGAAAAACTTGTTCAACAGGCCTAAAGTCTACACCTAAATCTAAACTCGACGTGCAAACAACGGCTTTTAATTTACCCGCATGCAATGCGTCCTCTACCCAAGTCCTGATTTCTGAACTTAACGAACCGTGGTGCAAAGCAATTTGTCCAGCTAATTCCGGAGCCACTTCTAAAATACGCTGGTACCAAAGCTCTGTTTGAGCTCTTGTATTGGTGAAGATTAAGGTTGTTTTAGCCTTATAAATCAAGGGTATAAGCTGTGGAACAATTGGGAGTCCAAGGTGACCAGTCCAAGGGTATTTTTCGAAGTTATCAGGAATAATACTGGTAATTGTTGTGCTTTTGGAGTGTTTGCTTTGTACCAAAAGACCAGTTTTCCAATGCGCTGCAAGCAACACTTGCATGGCCTCTTCTAGGTTGCCGATGGTTGCCGAAATGCCCCAAATACGCAGCGAAGGAAGTTTGGTTTTGATCAGCGCCAAAGCCAGTTCTAGCATCACGCCTCTTTTATTTCCGAGCATTTCGTGCCATTCATCTACCACGAAATAGGATAGGTGGTTAAGTTTTGATTCCCAATCGGGGGTGCTGAGCAGCAAGTGTAGACTTTCGGGAGTCGTTAAAAGCACATCTGGCAGGGCTATCCGCTGTTTTTGTCGAACTGCTGCCACGGTGTCACCTGTTTTTGTTTCTATCCGCAAGCTCAATCCAAATCCTGCCGCTGCATCCTGCATGGCAAGCGCCAAATCGGCGGTGAGCGCGCGTAAGGGCGTAATCCAAAGCAATTTTAGGCCTGGTGTCCGTTCTTGCTCAGGTTGCCGCGACAACGACTCTAGCAAAGGCAGAAACAAGGCGTAAGTTTTGCCAAAACCCGTTGGTGCATTCAGCAAGCCGCTTTTTCCAGTCGCCACCGCTTCCCAACATTGCAGTTGAAAGTCGAATGGTCGCCAGTTTTTGGCTTTAAACCAAGCTTGGGAATGTGGAAATAGCATAGCGAAGGAACAATCAACTGCGTTGGGAGTTTGAGTTGATGCTGGAAATGAATAAAAATAAAAGAGGCTGTCTCGATTGAAGACAGCCTCCCAATTAAATGACTAGCAGTATTTTACATACCAAAGCCGTAATAGGCCTTAGCGCCATTAGGGTAATAACCTTCGAGCAAAACGCCGCCACTGCTGCCTTCTAAGGCCTTGATCAGCTCTTTGCTGTTTTTAACCTTGGTTTTGTCCACTTTGGTGATGATAAAGCCCTCTCGAACGCCAGTTTCCTGCAATTTTCCTTTGTTGAGTTTGGCGATTTTTACGCCGCCATCAATATTCAAGCTCTCAAGCTCTTTGGCAGTTGGTGCTTCGAATTCGGCGCCTAATACAGAGGTGATTTCGGTTTTCGGTGCAACTTTTACAATACTGGTGTTGCCTTCAGCATTGCGCAGGGTGACGGAATAGTCGAGGCGCTTGCCTTTGCGATCCACTACAACGGCCACTTTTTCACCAGGTCGTTTGCGACTTACTACTTCCATCAATTGTGGGGTGGAATTGATGGAAACACCTTCAATTTGCACAATTACATCACCTTTCTTAAGGCCTGCTGCTTCCGCCGCACTGTTAGGCAGGTACTCTGCCACGTAGGCACCAGCGGCAACCGATAAGCCTTCTTTGCTCGCTAAAGTAGCATCTACGTCCTGAATTTGGACACCCAAGAAACCGCGCTGCACGGTGCCATATTCTTTTAAGTCCTCAACCACTTTGCTCACAATGTTGGCAGGTACAGCAAAGGAGTATCCCTGATAGCTGCCGGTATTGGATGCAATGGCGGTGTTAATGCCTACAAGTTCGCCTTTTACATTTACCAGGGCGCCACCGCTGTTGCCCGGATTCACAGCTGCGTCGGTTTGTATAAAGCTTTCGATACTAGTGCCGCCGCCTAAAATATTGATGTTACGACCCTTGGCCGACACAATACCGGCAGTGACGGTAGAGGTGAGGTTAAAAGGATTGCCTACTGCTAAAACCCATTCGCCTATTTGAAGTTCGTCGCTGTTGCCAAAGCCTAAATAGGGAAGGTTGTTCGCTTGGATTTTGATGAGGGCAATATCTGTACTTGGATCAGTACCTACGATGGTACCATTAAAACTGCGCTTGTCGTTTAACACCACCTCAATTTCATCGGCACCATTAATAACGTGGTTGTTGGTGACTATGTAACCATCACCAGTTAAAATAACGCCTGATCCAGAGCCCATTTGTGGGCCTTGTGGACCGAAAAACTCAGGGCCAAAAAACTCTCTAAAAGGGTCGCTTGAACGGTTAGAAGCCGTTGGTTTGGCTTTGATTTTGATGTGTACCACCGCAGGGGTTGAGATTGCCGAGGCGGTTACAAAATTTGGGTGTTCAAGGATGTGCTCAGGGAAATTGGCAAACTGAACAGGTTGTGAAGTGGAGGTGGAGGTACCTGGGTTGTTTGGACTAACCCATTTTACGATAGCTGCACCACTGATGGCTCCAAAGAGCGCAATGACAAAAATTCCGATGTACCTTTTCATATACTTGATTTTAATTCTAACTAACTTTGTGCTAATTCTGTGCCGCTGTTAAATTAAGGGCAAAAGCCGCCTTTTAACGTGACATTATGACATAATAGTGTTAAAGAAAAGTTAAAGCTTTAAAACTACTAACAAACCTAAGATGGATTTGATTTTTTATAAATACCAAGGCACAGGAAATGACTTCGTGATGATTGATAACCGAAGCGGGTGGGTTGATCGTTCGGAGCAGGATTTGTTTGCTTCGTGGTGCGACCGCAGGTTCGGTATTGGTGCTGATGGCGTGATTCTATTGCAAGCGCATCCAGACTATGCCTTTGAAATGGTGTACATAAATGCGGACGGAAAAGAAGGCAGCATGTGCGGCAATGGTGGCAGGTGTGCGGTTCGGTTTGCACAGGCTTTGGGGTTGGTGGCGGCCGAAATGGCTTTCGAATTCTTGGCTGTTGATGGCCCGCATCAGGCACAAATTACAGGCGAATTGGTTCACTTACATATGATTGACGCAGGTTTGCCACTAAAAGCACTTAGTGGTTGGTACCTCCATACGGGATCTCCTCACCATCTGGAGTTAGTAAATGGCTTATCTACGTTCCCAGTTGTTGATGCAGGCCATGCATTGCGCTGGCACGCAAACTATGCACCGGGAGGAACGAATGTAAATTTCATAGAGGTGACTGGTGATGATTCCATTCATGTACGAACTTTTGAACGTGGCGTTGAAGCCGAGACTTTTTCTTGTGGAACGGGCGTAACGGCTGCTGCTTTACTCATCGACTATCTTTTGCCAACAACAGAAATACGAAGCATTAATATTCAAACAGCAGGGGGTTTACTTACTGTTAATTTTAGAAGGGAAAGCACGGGATATACCCAAATAGTGCTTATTGGTCCTGCAAAAAAGGTGTTTGAAGGCGTTGTTGCTGTAAAGCGTTAAAAAAAACATAATTTTTTAACACGCATTTTACAGTATTTTTTTAACTTGGAGGTTCACCAAACAGGAACCTAGGCATGTGCAAGCATGCTGGAAAGGATAAACAGTGCAAATAGATCAGTCGCAGTCGCATAAATTGGTTTATTCCTTATACAATCACGAGTATTTAGGCTTGCTGATTGCGCCATACATTGTTCAATTGAATGAGCGGGGCGGTTTTACCTATACCCATAAAAAGCTCAACGCGGTAACAAGCAAAGAATTCGAGTATTTATTGGATGAAGCCGATGTGGAACTCATCAAGCTCATGGAAGAATGCGACCAGCAGGCGATTATTAAAAAGCATGCAGGGAAGAAGTTGATGCGCCCGGTCGACTTTTTCCAGACTGTTTACAATGAGCAAATGCATGAGGTCGTTCGTTCTACCATCGAAAAGCGCATGGCTCGTTGTTTGGAGCTCTGTCGGGATAAGGACATCTTTATCATGGGTGACGATGACGATCCTACTTGGAAACCCATCCAATACCAAGAAGGAAAGGTTTCTGTGCTTTTTCATTTTAAACGCAATGAAGACGGCATTCGCTATTATCCCACCTTGCTGCACCTAGGTAAGCTGTTGAAGTTTCAGCAGCAAGGCGCCCTGTTGTTGTGTATGAAACCGGCTTGGTTGCTCATTAACGACCAATTATACGAGTTTGATGCTGAAATGGAAGGAAATAAGATCCTGCCCTTTTTAAACAAATACTATATTCAAGTGCCTAAAGCATCTGAAGAAACTTATTTGCAAAAATTCGTCTTTTCACTGGTTGAACGGTACCAAGTAAAGGCCGATGGCTTTCAAATACGAAGTAGTAAAACCGAAGCCGAGCCCGTGCTTCGGCTAAGCAAAACAATCAGTGGCGAATTTGTGCTCTTGTTGTTGTTTAGATACGATTACCAAGACATTCTCTTCAATAACCGAAACAAGGTATTGGTGAAGCTGAAGAAAAATGGAGATACCTATGAATTCACCAAAACGGTACGCTCACATATTTGGGAAACCAACCAGCACGACAAGCTCAATCATTTTGGCTTGCATTTGATATCTGGAGCCATGTTTGGTCTAACTGCCGCCTCCGATGACAATGGTTGTTTGTTAGATTGGCTGTCGGAATGGCGTTCAAAACTTGAAGAAGCGGGCTTCATTTTTGAGCAGGATGAAAGTGCGAATCACCTGTATATACAAGGCAATCAACTAGATTTAACGGTCACTGAGTCGGGTGACTGGTTTGATATCCAGGCCAAAATCATCTTTGGCACCTTCGAAATCCCGTTTATTCGCCTGCGTAACCACATCAAAAATGGCATCAGAGAGTTTGAGCTGCCCAATGGCAAATTTGCCATCATTCCGGAAACTTGGTTTAGCAAACTAAAAAGTGTTTTTGACCACGTAGAAGGTGATGTTGATCAACTAAGGCTCCACAGACACCATTATCAAATGGTTTCCGAGCTACAAAAGGCATTGCAAACACGGGCGGAAGCCAAAATCAAGGTACAAATCAGTGCCATTAGTAATGACGAGCAGATTGAAGAGGTAGCTTTACCAACTGGTTTCACAGCTCAACTACGGCATTATCAACATGCAGGACTCAATTGGCTCTGGTTTTTAAGGAAAAATGGTTTTGGCGGCATTTTGGGCGACGACATGGGCTTGGGTAAAACGGTACAAACCCTGTGTTTGTTACTCAAAGACAAGCAGGAAAGAGCCGCTTCAAACGGAGCGCCCCATAAACCTTCGTTACTCATTGCTCCAACGTCTATTTTATACAACTGGTACACTGAGGCCAAAAAATTTGCACCAGAGTTAACGATCATGATACATGCGGGTACGAGTCGCGATCGGGTGGAGACGTGGTTTAAGTCCTACGACTTAGTAATCACTTCCTTCGGTACCCTACGCATTGATATGGACATGTTCAAACGGGTTAATTTTAATTACACCATCATTGATGAGGGACAAAACATCAAAAATCCGGGCTCTCAAATCTCCCGATCGGTGCGATTGATACCCGCGCAGCACCGTTTGGTATTAAGTGGCACCCCCGTTGAAAACTCAGTACTCGATTTATGGTCGATCATGGCCTTTGTAAATCCCGGTTTGCTTGGTAACCTGAAGTTTTTCAGGGAAAACTATGTGAATCCCATTGAAAAGGAAAAAGATGAACAGGCTGCAGCCCGATTGCGAACCATTATCAATCCTTTTATCCTAAGAAGAACCAAAAAGCAAGTGGCTACCGATTTGCCTGACCGTATTGAGCATGTACATTATTGCGACATGACGGCTGGACAGGAGGAGGTTTACGAGCGTTTAAAAGCAGGTTTTAGGAATGAAATTTTGGATACCATCCAGAAAAATGGTCTTTTGCGATCGCAAATGTTGCTGCTGCGAGGGCTCACCATATTGCGGCAAGTGGCCAATCATCCGGCCATGGTAGAAACCGACTATGAGGCATCATCCGGTAAGTTTGAAGAGGCCATGCGCATGCTTAAAAACGCCATGTTTGAAGGGCATAAAATATTGGTGTTCTCTCAATTCGTAAAGCACCTCCGATTAGTTAAAAAGCGGCTGGAACAAGAAGAAATCGAGCATTATTACCTTGATGGCCAAACGCCAAGAGAAGATCGCCGGCATTTGGTCGAAAAATTCAATAAAAACAGCGAGATGAAGGTGTTTCTAATCAGCCTGAAAGCGGGTGGTTTAGGCCTCAATCTAACCTCGGCAGACTATGTAATTCTACTTGATCCTTGGTGGAATCCTGCTGTGGAGCAGCAAGCCATCGACCGGTCACACCGCATTGGACAAAAACGGAAAGTAATTTCTTACCGATTTATAACCAAAAACTCTGTGGAAGAGAAAATAATGGCCTTGCAGCACAAAAAAAGATCATTAAGCGATAGTTTGGTGAGTGCCGAGCCATCCTTGGTCAAGCAGTTGAACATCGAAGAAATCAAAGCCATCCTGGCCTAAAGCTGTTAATTATAGTTAACCACCGGCCGTCGCTATCATAATTGCCGAATAATGCGGTTTTTTGTAACTCATGGCCATATTTAACATCAACGTAAAGGCGCATCACATCCGATTGCTGGTAGTGAGCATTGCTATTTCATTGTTATCGCTGCTCGGTCTGCAATTTTATTGGCTCAGCAACGCCATGAAATTGCAGCGCGAGAACTTCAACATCATAGCGAACAATGCGGTGCATGAAATTGCTAAGCGACTTGAAAGTCAGGAGGCCATGGGCGCTTTTTTGAGAGCCACATTAATGGCCGATAACATACAGCCAGGCCAGCCAGCTGCTCGTTTACACCCCAGCCATTTAGATCGCAACTTAGAAGAAAGTTTTGGTAGACCTCCAGAAAATCAGTTCGATAAATTTGGCTACCAACCCCTCATAAGCAGCCAAAATCAAGAAGACAGCACCTTACAAGCCATAGATAAGATTTTGGCAGACAATCAACTATCAGGAAACAAGGGCTTTATGATGGCCTTCATGCACGAAATCCAGCTCACGCGTTCCAAATCTATAGAGCAGCGTGTAAATTTGGAACAGTTAGACTCCATTACCCAAGTCATTTTTAAGAAATACGAACTCACCAACGATTACTTATACGAATTGGTGAAGGCCGATAATGCTTTTTTTAAACGAGTGGCGGCTGAAAATAAGGCTTCAGGTACTCAGCATGTTTTTTTAGCAAAGCTCTTTCCAAGCGACCACCTGACATCTAATCACTATTTGGTTTATCGCTTCCAAAACCAACGTGCCTTCTTCTTTAGTACTATTTCGGCCCAAATGGTACTTTCTCTTTGTGCCATTATACTGCTTGGGCTGAGTTTTTACTTGTTAGTGGACTTGCTTTTGAGGCAGAAACGGCTTTCCGAGCTTAAAACCGACTTCATCAACAACATGACACATGAGCTCAAAACGCCTATTGCTACCATTAACTTGGCCAGTGAAGCGCTCATAGAAATAGGGGGGGAGCAAGAAAATCAGCTTTTTTCTAAATATAACCACATCATTTTTGAGGAAAACATGCGTTTAAAGCGACATGTAGAACGTATTTTGAACATTGCTTTGCTCGAACGTTCTGGCTTTTCGCTTCGAAAAAAGGAGTTGAACATGCACGATTTACTCAACCATGTTGCCAAGCAGAGCGAATTAATGATTCAAAAGCGCAATGGAGAACTTGTTTTGAAACTCTTCGCTGCCAATAGTTTAGTAGAAGTTGATGAAATGCACATGCTTAATCTGATTACAAATTTAATTGATAATGCATTGAAATACTGTAGTAAAACTCCATTTGTATCTATAGAAACTTCAAGTACTGAAACCCATTTTATTTTTGCTGTACAAGACAATGGTATTGGCATGACCAACGCACAAACCAAAAAGATTTTTGATAAGTTTTATCGAGTACCAACGGGTGATGTACACGATGTAAAAGGCTTTGGACTTGGCCTTTCCTACGTGTTGAGCATTGTCGAATTGCATAAAGGCAGCATTGAGGTGCAGAGTGAACTACAAAAAGGAAGTACATTTATAATTAAACTACCTTACGAAAAAACCAACCCATAATATGGAAGCATTTGAAAATGAACACGTACAAGTACTCATGGCTGAAGATGACGAAAATCTCGGACTCATCTTGTCAGAACGACTTAAGTCGAAAGGTTTCGAAGTAGATCTCGCACCCGATGGTGCTGTTGCCATGGCCATGTATCAGAAGAAAAAGTACGATTTACTTATTCTTGATATCATGATGCCGGTTAAAGATGGTTTTACGCTTGCTAAGGAAATCCGAAAAACCGATTCAAATACCCCAATCATTTTTGTTACTGCTCGTTCGATGAAAGAAGACGTGCTTAAAGGTTTTGAAATTGGAGCAGATGACTACCTTACCAAGCCCTTTAGCATGGATGAGTTGATGGTTCGGATACATGCAGTTTTGCGCCGTACTTTCCGAAAAAGCGATCATTCGAGTAGTGAAGTAGACCAATTTCAGTTTAGCAATACCCAATTTAATGCCATCACCCAAACGCTTACAATAGCGAACGTAAGTGTTGATTTAACCTCTAAGGAGTCGGAGTTGCTGCGTTTGCTATGCTCACGCATCAATGAAGTTGTGCCGCGCGACGAGGCTTTGATAAGTATTTGGGGAAATGATTCCTATTTTAATGGCCGTAGCATGGATGTTTTTATATCTAAACTTCGTAAAATGTTAGCCGCTGATGAGCAGGTCGAAATCATGAATGTGCATGGTAAAGGCTTTAAACTCGTAGTAAAAGAAAGCTAATCGTCGTAATTACTACAATGTGTTTCCGAAGCTAATTGGGAAGCCTATATTTGCACTTTAAATTCTACAAAAGTGACCTTGATTAAATCTATTTCCGGAATTCGTGGAACCATAGGCGGTAAGCCAGGCGAAGGGTTAAGTCCAGTAGACGTGGTAAAATTTACCGCAGCCTTTGGCACCTGGCTTCAAACCAAAAGTGATAGCAAGGTCATTGTTTTGGGTCGCGATGCTCGTATCTCTGGCGAAATGGTAAACAGACTGGTGATTGGCACTTTGCAAGGTTTGGGCTTTGATGTACAGGATTTAGGGCTTTCAACAACACCTACTGTGGAAATGTTGGTGCCAACGTACAAGGCAGCAGGTGGCATCATTCTTACGGCTTCCCACAATCCAAAACAATGGAATGCCCTTAAATTGCTTAATGCTAAAGGCGAATTTATTAATGGGCAGGATGGAGCAGAGGTACTTGCAATTGCTGAAGCAGAGGCCTTTACTTTTGCCGAAGTAGATGCTTTAGGTCAATGTTATTCGAACACTGATGCCATTGATTTTCATGTCTCTAAAATTTTAGAATTGCCTTTGGTAGATGTAGAAGCTATTCGTGCCAAAGGTTTTGTGGTAGCCATCGATTGTGTTAATTCTACAGGCGGTATAGCCGTCCCAAAATTACTTAAGGAATTGGGTGTGATGCAGGTACACCAGTTGTATTGCGAACCAAATGGTCATTTTCCCCATAATCCTGAACCGCTGCCAGAGCATTTAACTG
Source organism: Chitinophaga pinensis (assembly GCA_945874665.1). GTDB lineage: Bacteria > Bacteroidota > Bacteroidia > UBA7662 > UBA7662 > PNNG01. Next base: position 41,162 of record CAMCHJ010000017.1, read on the forward strand.
AAATTTCGGCTTTAGTGAAGCAGATGGGAGCCGATTTAGGCATTGTAGTAGACCCTGATGTAGATCGCCTTGCACTCGTGAATGAGGATGGCAGTATGTTTGGAGAAGAATATACCTTGGTGGCTGTAGCCGATTATGTACTCCAGCATACTCCAGGCAACACTGTTTCTAACCTGAGTTCTACGCGTGCTTTACAGGATGTAACGGAGGCGCATGGCATGCGTTACGAAGCCAGTGCAGTTGGCGAAGTGAATGTGGTTGAGAAGATGCGTGAAATCGATGCGATCATTGGTGGCGAAGGTAATGGAGGCATCATTTATCCTAGGTTACATGCTGGCAGAGATGCCCTCGTTGGTATTGCGCTGTTTCTGACGCATTTGGCCCAATCTGGTAAAAAAATGACCGAATTAAGGGCCTCTTATCCAGCGTATTTCATCAGTAAAAATAAGATAGAGCTCACCCCCGATATAGATGTAGATGCACTCTTGGAAGGAGTGAAAAAGCGTTTTAGTCTTCAAAAAATCAACAC
>CAMCHJ010000018.1 GCA_945874665.1 Chitinophaga pinensis
ACTGCCTACGCACAGCCCACCAATTTACCAGCAGGTGTATCAGTAAGGTTTTTCACTTCCTTTCAAAACACGAATCCATTTGATAGTACCACTTCTGTAGGTACTCCTGGTTGGGTTCCTGATGCTGCATACCAATTTCCTGCTGGCTCAGGTGGTCAAGCCGTACGCGGTAGGTTTGATGCCGTAACAGGCAATACGCTTACAACGAATCCTTTTTCGACTTTGGGTCAGTTTAAGGTATGGTTGGATTTTGCGCATATTGCAAAAATTGAGCTTCTTGACTCCGCTGCTGTTCAAATATCAACAGATGGTGGCGTTACTTGGCTGCCTATTACTGGTCAGAATTGCTTGTATCTGGGAGCTTCTAACGACTTTAGAACCTCTGGACGCTTTTCGCATTTCAGTTACCCAGCCGACTGGTCGCCAGTTAATTTATTAGCCATACCTACAGCAGCTTGGTGGAAATCAGAACGTTTTGATTTAACAAATCTTGCGAGTAATAAAGCGGATGTACGTCTCCGTTTCAGGATGCGTGACAACAATAACAATGGAATGGGTAATCCCCAGCCGGGTGGTTATGGCTGGTTGTTAGACAGCGTGTTGGTTACCAGTGCTTTTTCAGAAATCATTCCGCCTGTCATTACCCATACTCCATTAACGGGACTTCAGTTTAATATCGGTCAAAACATCACCGCAACTGTTCGTGATAGCTTTGGTTGCGATTCAACGGGCGTATTAGATGCTTGGTTGTATTACAAAATCAACGGTGGTGCACTCGATTCAGCACAAATGGTTCGTCAGGGCACTACCTTGAATTGGTCATTTAACCTCGACACCAGTCGGGTGGTGGATGGAGATACCGTACAATATTACATTCGTGCACGAGATTCGTCACCTCGTCAAAATATTCGTTATTTCCCTAATATGGCTACGCCAGGTGCTACTTTCATCACCTATTATGCCTCTATTTTTCCTACTGTAACAGGCCATACGCCCATCGTGGGTCAACAATTTTCAGCGGGTCCATTTGCCATCTCCGCCAACATTTCGGATGCATCTGGCATAGATTCTGCCATTTTGCACTATCGTTTAAACAGTGGCCCGTGGCAGTTGCGCAAAATGCCTTTGATCAGTGGCATTTTGTATCGCGATACCCTTGCGCCTTTAGATGGTGACACCGTAGATTATTACATCGAAGCAGTTGATAATTCCATTCGCCGTTTCCGCAGGGCTATTCCAGATACCGCAGCCTACTGGCGTTTTATTGCTTCTGGCAAGCCAACTGTTACTTGGCCAAACAGCTCAGCTCAGTGCGATGTATTTTTGGGTGCCTTGTTTGAGCTTGGTCCCTTTAACATTGGTGTAAAAGCCGAGGATGGCTCTGGCATTGACACTGTGTTTTTGTATTATCGTGTGAATGGAGGTGTATTCGATTCAGTAGGCATGATACGGAATACGGTTGCTGGTGCTTTTTGTAATTGGATTGGTAGCGTGCCTGCTGTGAGTGATAGCGATACTGTAGCTTATTACGTAAAGGCCATTGATGCCTCCTCGCGCGCCAATTTTAGAATAGATCCCGATAGCGGTCAAGTACGGCAGTTTGTTGCCTTAGCAGGTATTCGCTTCCCGTATGTCGATAATTTTGATGCGTCTGACGCTTGGAGATCGTTTATTGCAAGCGGCTTACCAAACAATCCTACCACTGTTCCTGGTGGTTGGGTACGTGGCACACCTGCCAAATCGATCATTAATAGCGCTCGTTCGGCCCCAAATGCATGGGTTCCGGGTCCGTTAAACGCCAATTACCCGAACAATGCGTGGTTTATTTTGGAAACGCCTGTTTTTGATTTTGCTTTGGCCCAAAATGCAACACTATCATTTTGGCAGCGGAGAGATATTAACAATGGAGGTGCCTCCACATCGCCTGGTATTCCTGGCAGTGGTGACGGGTTTTGGATTGAGTACACCACTCAAGTAAATGCAACAGTACCGGTATGGAATAGACTTGGTAATTCCAATGTTGGCGATACCAATCAGACAGGATGGTACAATAGAGGCAATATAAATGGCTTAACAGGTGCCTCAGGTGGCGCTTGGGATGGTCAATCGAATGGTTGGGAGCGTTCAGAGCGCCGTTTGATCGAGCCAGCCTTCCAAGGCGCCAATGGTGCCGGCCGCATTCGCTTCCGTTTTGTTTTCCGTTCAAATGCCAGTCTACAAGCAAACGGCGTTGCCATCGATGATTTTAGCATTGTACTACCAAAGCAGCGCGATTTAACGGTAACTACCATCGCCAGCAACGCTCAAAGCACGCCTATTCAACCAAGCAATAATAATTTCCAAGTGATTGCTGGAGACCCAGTGGTTGTTTTTGCTAGACTTCGTAACCTGGGTTTAGCGGTTTTGGATACAATAGTTCCCATTGTTGTGGAGGTTGGAAGTTACAGAGACACAACGTTTTTAAGTACAGGGGCCATCCAGCCGAATGCATTTACTTTTAACTCCCTGCGTCTCGATACTATTCCTGCTGCTCCAGCACGTTGGTTTACGGTTAAAGTGTACTCTATTCTGCCAGGCGATGAAAATCGACTGAACGATACGATTCAAATTGAAATGTATGGCGTGCCACAAGTGAGCGTGCCGCATTCTGATAATTTTGATGGGGTAGATAATTGGTTGCCTGTGGCTACAGGTACCAATCCGATTATTTGGCAACGGGGTACTCCTAGTGGCACACAATTAGGTGCTCCAGCTTCTGCTCCCAATGTATGGGCAACCATATTGGCTGGAAACCCACCCAATAACGTTTCAGGATTTTTGTTATCCCCTTTATTCAATTTTAATAGCTCTGTAAATACAACACTTCGGTTCAAAATGAATCGCAGGATGTTAGCAGGTGGCGGTGTGCGTATTTCGTTTGCTGATGGCCTGTTCACCAACTGGCAAACTTTGGGTACTGCCAATGATGCCGCAGGTATTAATTGGTATAACGCAACCACTGCTGCTATTGGTGGTGTTACGGGGCCTGCGTGGACTGGTCAGTCTACCGCATTCACCCAACACACCTTAGAATTACCCCCTGCGTTTAATTACCGTTCAGGAAGAGGGGTTCGTTTCCGTTTCGATTTTCAGAACAACCCAACAGGTGGCTCAGAAGGTGTAATCATTGACGATTGGGAAATTTTACCGCCACCTCCAAGAGAGATTGGCTTGTTAGGATTTGTGGGTCCTGTAGCTTGTCCCGACAGCGTACGTGCCATAGATACCATACGTGTCATTATCAGAAATTTCGGCGGTGATACTTTGTATAGCGTTCCGTTTAACTATACCTTTAATAATGGGCCATTGCAATTGGTGAATAACTTCATCTACAACGATACCATACCACCTGCAGCAACTCGCATCGTAACCATTTTGCCAGGCTTTATTTCGCCTCAACCTGCTGCCAATTACGATTTGCGTGTATTTTCTTTATTGAGCAGTGATGCTCGAACGTCGAATGATACTATTCTACGCTGTATCAAGACAATTCCGCCTATTGATTTGCTCATGGTTAGGCCCATTTCGCCTCCAAATTCGATCTGTTTTCCTAGTGGGCCGAGGGAAGTTAAGTTTTTGATTAGAAACATCGGGCACAGTGCCTCAAGTACATTTACGGCTGGGTTTATTCTTGACACCCTGCCGCCAGTGATACAAACCATCAATTTGGTTATTCCTCCAAATGGATTTGACACAGTGACCTTAACCATTCCTGTCAATATCCCTAATGCTACCAGTATCTTAAAAATGTTCGTGAATGCCACCAACGACCCTGTTAGGCCGAACGATACATTAAGCGTGGAAATCACAGGTCGCATTCCGATCACCTTGACACACATTGATGATTTTGAACGTACTACGCCATTGCAATACTGCTTATTCTCTGGAGTAAATGGGCGTTTGGAAATCAGAGACAATCTAATCTCCTCAAATAACACCAGCTCGAAAGCCTTGTTTATGGGCGCTGCGGGTTCAGGTACCTCTTTTAACGTTAACGTGCCTGCTAATCCTTGGGTTAGTACTTGGAACGAGCCTTGGCTTACTAAAGTGGCTTTCCCTGTAGAGACATCAAATAGAGACAGCATTCGCATCCGCTTCCGCTTGTTACAAGTAGCGGGTAGCAACACAGCAGGCGATCGTATTTGTCTATTCCGTGTGGTGGCTAATGGGCGTCAAATTGGCGCTACACTGCAGCCAACGAGTGCTACTCCTGCCAACAATCCATACGTACAGTACGATTTGCGCTTAGATACTGTTTATGATTCAGGCGGACCGCTATTAATTGAATTCCAATCCAAGGTGCGTTGGACCTTGTTAACCACGGGTACTTCACGCAATGGAAATTTCGTGGATGATGTGATTATCTACAACGCCGTGGCCAATGGGGCAGAGGTGTTAGACGTAACATATACCCCACCATTCCCAAGTCAGACCACACCTGTAACGGCCATCGCACGCATTCGGAACAACGGAACGAACGTTTTGAATACGGTTCAAGCAAATCTGGTTGTAAACGGAACTACAGTGCAAACGGTGAATGCGCCTTTGAACTTGCCATTTATGAAAGATACGCTCTATGCGTTCACTACTACTTTCAATCCATTGCTAGGTGTTAACGACATCTGTGTATTTACAGCCAATCCAAATGGTCAGCCAGACGGTTTTCCGCTTGATGATACGCTGTGTACAGAAGCCATTGGCTTTCCTGTAATAAGTAACTTCCCTTATTGCAACGACTTTGACAGTAATCTGCCTGAATGGCTCACCAGGAATCCATTTACCTTAAGGAATGGCGGTAATTCGTGGAGGCTCGGAACGCCAGATAAGACGTTCATTAATGGAACAGCCAGTGGTGCCAATGCTTGGTACACGGCAGATAGTTTGTACGGAGCTTATGATAGTTCGGCGCTTTATACACCAATTTTCGAGGTAAGTACAGGTGAATGTTACAGAATTAGCTTTAAGACTAAGTTTATGGCGGATTTCTGGAACAACGATCCGAACAATGCACCTTTGTTAGGAGATGGTGGCACCTTGGAGTATTCAACCGATGGTGGCGCGAACTTTACAAACTTTGGCCGCTTGGATACTTTTGCTTTTGAATGGTACAACAATTCTGTTTTCTCTTTGAGGGACTTTAACAGCACGCCAAACAGTTTAGGTTTGGGCTGGTCGGCTATTTCGGATTCGAGTTGGATGACCATGAAACAAATATTTAACACCACTAACAATACCTTGGTGTTATTCAGGTTCCGTCATGGATCAGACGATGCCTTCCATGGTGAAGGTTTTGCAGTGGACGATTTTTGCTTCGAGATAGTACCGGGTCCATGCGGCTTGGTAAATGTTGAAGAGGAATCCTTGGCAGGTTTTGAACTCAAGCAAAACTATCCAAATCCGTTTGCTGATCGCACCACTGTTGAGTACGTTCTGCCTTCAAATGGTGAGTTGAGCGTACATGTTAAAGACATGCTGGGTCGTACCATCTATGACAGGAATGAAGGTTTCTTGACAGCGGGCACACACCAAACCGATTTAGATCTTACACGCATGGAAGCAGGAGTTTATTTCTATACGGTTACCTTCAAAGGCATCAGCATCACTAAAAAGATGATTGTAAGCAAATAAGTTCTTGACACTTAAAGAAAAAGGAGGTCATTGGCCTCCTTTTTTTATTTGCTCCTTTTGAATTACGTATTCCGTTTGCTATATTTGCAGTCCGATTAAAAGCATGGCCAAAATCATGCACAAAAAAAAGCTTATGAAAGAAGGAATCCATCCTACTAATTACAGAGTTGTAGTATTCAAAGACATGTCTAACGAATACACTTTTTTAGGTAGATCTACTGCCGAGACCCGCGACACAATTGTGTTTGAGGATGGCAAAGAGTATCCATTGATTAAATTGGATATTTCATATAAGTCACACCCTTTTTACACTGGTAAGCAGGTATTGGTTGACACCGCTGGTCGTGTTGACAAGTTCAATCAGCGTTACAAAAAGAAATAAGCGATATGCTTATGTTAACCCCGCAATTGCGGGGTTTTTTTATGCCCTTTGCTGTTTGAGTTGTATTTTTAGAAATGAATATATTTTTAAAGCGATGTGTACTGGGCTGGACGGTCCTATTCATCTGCTTAGGGTTCGTGAGATTGCGTGCGCAAGGTATTGATACGGTAACGGTTATGACGTATAACCTGTTATACTATGGTGCGAATACAAGCTTTTGCACCACTGCTAACAATAATCTTCAAACCAAAAACGGTCATTTACGAACCATTGTTAATCACATACAGCCTGATCTTATTGGTGTGCAAGAAATGGGCAATAATGTGGGCACCACGCTTACTTTTTTAAATGATGTTTTGAATTTTGGCGGGGTGAATAGATGGACTCGTGCCAATTTTATGAACACCACCTCTTCCAATATATTGAGCATACTCTATTACGATGTAACAAAGTTTGGAATGGCAAGCCAACAGCCCATCCAAACCAGTTTGCGTGACATTATGTATTACCGGTTGTTTTACCGGGAGATACCGCCGGCAGGGGATACGGTGTTTTTAAATGTGGCAGTTATGCACCTGAAGGCGGGATCTACTGCAGCGGATGTGGTTCAGCGTGGCGAAGAAACGCAAGCCATGATGAATTTTTTTAATGCAAAGAGTCTTCGTGAAAACCTATTGGTGATGGGCGACTTTAATACCAATACCAGCAGTGAAGTGGCTTATGTCAATATGATCAGCCATCCTAACATCCATATCCGTTTGCTTGACCCAATAAATCGTTTGGGTGATTGGTGGAACAATCCGGCTTTTGCTGATGTGCATACGCAAAGTCCCAGGATAAACGGAGATGGCTGCAAGTCGGGTGGAGGGCTTGACGATCGTTACGACCAACTGCTGATCAATGAGTTTGTACGTGCCGATTCTGCCCGGGTGCGATACATTCCTGGCACTTATAAAGCCATTGGTAACGATGGACAACGGTTCAATGGTAATTTAAACAGTCCTTTTAACGGCTCCGCGCCCAATAATGTAATTACGGCCCTGTATGAAGCCTCAGATCATCTGCCGGTGATACTCAAATTGCGTGTGAATACCGGCTTTGGTCTAAGCGTTTCGGAGGAGCTCAGTGCAGCTTGGGAGTTTAAACTGGGAACCTTGGCCGAGGATGACTTACATTATTTTGTGAGTGCGGCCAACGAACTGCTGATGCGCTGGGAGGTGCTGAGCTTAACTGGACAAGCCTTACTCAAGGGAATACTCGCCGTAGATCGGGGTGATTTTAGGGGGGCGTTGCCGATTTATAGTTTGTCGCCTGGCCTCTACCTGTTGCGTGTGCAAGACCAATCGGGCCAGCAGCGCTTCATTCGTTTTGTAAAGCAGTGAGGATTTCTGCGCGGTAGGTCTCGTTGTTTTCTTTGATAAACTTGAGCAGCTCATCGCGCCCTTGTTGGTTTACCGATGATGTTTGAAAAATAGGCGGCAATTCCGTCCACCATTTCAGCATCTCGCGCTTAAAAGCCGCAATGTTTGACTGTACGGTAGAGGCGCCCAATTTATCAGCCTTGGTGAATACCAATACAAAAGGCACTTGCAATTCTCCTAAAAAATTAGCGAACTCTATATCTGCTTTTTGCGGCTCATGACGGCAATCGATCAGTAAAAAAGTATATAATAAATTGGGCCGGCCTTGGAAGTATTTGCGAATCATCAACTGCCATTTTTCGCGCTCTTTTTTAGAAACTTTGGCGTAACCGTAGCCAGGCAAATCGACGATGTACCAGTTTTTTTGAATGATGAAGTGGTTAACAGTTTGGGTTTTGCCAGGACTGCCGGATGTTTTGGCCAGTTTTTTTTGACCAGTGAGCATGTTAATCAGCGACGATTTCCCCACATTTGAGCGCCCAATAAACGCATACTCAGGCAAAGTGGCCTTGGGCATATCGCTTACCATTACGCTGCTCTTCACAAAAACCGATTCCAAATTCATGATGTAAAAGTAGGCTTTAACCTTGGTCAAACAAAGGCGCCTTTCTATTGTCTATATTTGCAGAAATATTAAGCATGCAAGAAACGGTAAAACCCTACCCGGGGCAAGAAGGTGGCAAGAAGGAGCAGGTAGCTTCGATGTTTGATAGCATTTCACCACGTTATGATTTGTTGAACCGTGTTTTATCACTTGGCATTGACACCATTTGGCGCAAAAAAGCCATTAACCTATTAAGGGCCGATAAACCACAGTTGATATTAGATGTGGCTACGGGCACAGCGGATTTAGCCATTGAAGCGCTTCGCATTCATCCCAAGCAGGTTATAGGTGTAGATATTTCTGCGGGCATGTTGGCCATGGGGCATGAAAAATTAAAAAAGCGCAAGCTGCAAGACCGCATTCAGTTGGTGTTGGGTGATTCAGAGGGCCTGCCTTTTGAGGAGAACAAATTTGATGCAGCCACGGTGGCCTTTGGTGTGCGTAATTTTGAGCATTTGTTGGAAGGGTTGAAAGATATTCAACGCGTTTTAAAACCTGGTGCCAAATTGGTAGTGCTCGAATTTTCACGTCCGAACACCTTTCCTGTAAAGCAGGTGTACAACTTCTATTTTCGTTTTGTTTTACCTTTAGTAGGTCGTTTGGTGTCGAAAGACAGTGCTGCGTATACCTATCTACCGGCTTCAGTACAGGTTTTTCCCGAGGGAAATGCATTTTTAGGATACATGGAACAAGCAGGTTTTGTGAAAAATCAAGAGAAAAGATTAACTTTCGGGATATGTTCGATTTACGTTGGTCAAAAGGGTTAATTGTTACCCTGCTGTTGTTGTTTGCCGGCCAAGCGGCCGTAGCTCAAAAAAACAATCCTAATTACGACGAAAAGCCCATTCACTTTGGCTTTTTAGTTGGATTAAATTACAGTTCGTTGCAAATGCGGCTCGATGCCCCATCGGTTTACCGGAACGATACCCTGCGGTACATCTACCCTAACCAGGGGCCTGGATTTCATTTGGGCGTAATCAGTGATTTGCGTATGACCGAGCACATGACCTTACGATTTACGCCAACACTCATGTTTTCGCAGCGAAACCTGCAATATTCGTTCGAAAATCCGACTAACGATATACGAAAAGCCATTCAAGTAGCCAATGTAGATTTGCCGATCAACATCAAATGGCGGTCTGATCGCATCAACAATTACCGTATTTATTTGATCAGTGGTTTTAAATACAGCGTCGATATGGCCTCGCAACAGCGGGTGGTGGAAGATGTAGAGCGCGTGAAACTCATGCGGCATGATTTTGCCTATGAACTTGGTATTGGGGTGGATTTGTACTTGCCTTTTTTCAAACTATCGCCAGAGCTAAAGTTCTCGCAAGGGATGCGCAATTTAATGGTGCCAGAGACACATAAATTTGCAGCGTCTATTTTAGGATTGCAATCACGGTCTGTCATCATTTCTTTCAATTTCGAATAATGGAATCAGGGTCCCTGGCGCTCATTACGGGCGCTACCTCAGGCATTGGGGAGGCGATAGCCATTAAACTTGCTGCTGCTGGTTATAGACTTATTTTAACAGGTAGAAGGGCCGATCGGTTAGCGAGTTTAGCGCAGCAATTACGATCAAATGCTGGAGTAGAAGTGTTGGAGTTGTGTTTTGATGTGCGGGATCGGGAAGCGGCTCGAGCGGCCTTTGCGCATTTATCACCAGCATGGCAGCAAATTGATGTGCTGGTAAACAATGCTGGTTTATCACAAGGCTATGAACCGGTTCACACGGGTGACGAAAGCGACTGGGACACCATGTTGGACACCAATGTAAAAGGCTTGTTGACCATGGCCAAGGCGGTGAGTAACTTGATGATTGGCAATGCAAAGGGCCATATCATCAATGTGAGCTCAACGGCTGCCAAAGATGTGTATGCCAATGGAGCGGTTTATTGCGCTTCGAAACAAGCTGTGGATGCCATTACCAAAGTGATGCGTTTAGAATTGCATGTTTATGGCATCAAAGTGAGCAGTATTGCGCCAGGGTTGGCTGAAACTGAATTTTCTGAGGTCAGGTTCAAAGGCGATAAGCAACGAGCAGCACAGGTTTATAAAGGCTTTGAGCCGTTACAAGCGGTTGATATTGCCGAAGCAGTTTGGTTTATGATAAACAGGCCAGCACATGTGAACATTGCCGATCTTATCATCATGCCAACAGCTCAAGCCGCTTCTGGCGTTGTCAAAAAGCAGCTTTAGAATTTATTGCGCCACATTTGTGAAGCCACTGGCTTGACCGTGCGCACGTTGTACTTGGCGTTTTTCTTGGTGTTGTATTTGTTGATGATATCGCCTTCAACCGAAAAGTAGATCAACTGACCAATAGGCATGCCGGCGTATACCCGCACGGGTTGTGTGCAAGATATCTCCAACGTCCATGTATTGCAAAAGCCCACGTCTCCTTTACCTGCGGTGGCATGAATGTCGATTCCTAGGCGGCCAACACTCGACTTCCCCTCCAAAAAGGGTACATGCTCATGTGTTTCGGTGTATTCTTCCGTTACACCTAGGTAGAGCGTATTAGGTTGCAGCACAAAACCTTCAACAGGAATAATGACCTCCTCAATCGCATTGTCGGCACGTGCATCCAGAACACGGTCTTTATAAACCGCCAAAAACCTACCCAAATGCACATCATAAGAATTGGTGCCTAGGTTTTCGGGACGAAAAGGTTCGATCAAGATGTTGCCTTTTTCAATTTCTTCAAGTATGCGGGCGTCGGTAAGGATCATGTGCTCAATTTTAGTGCTGCGAAAATAGGCATTGTCAGCTGAAGATTAAGGGATAAAAATTATGGTTTGTTGCAATCAGCTGTGTTTACCGTTGAATTACGTGTGATTCCAGTTCTATTTTTGATTAATCATTTTATAATGTTTATTTTCAAGCAAATCGACGGCAGAAACCATCTTTTCAACGAATTTTGCATTTAATGCAGGTGAAACACAATTTTGACGGAAAGCGCATTTTAATGCTCGGCTGGGAATTCCCGCCAGTGCATGCAGGTGGCTTGGGTATTGCCTGTTATGGACTGGCCAAGGCAACGCGTAATTTTATTGATGTGACGTTGGTTTTGCCCAAATCTGATCCGCGGATGGCATTAGAAGGCGTACGCATTTTTGGTTTAAATGAGCTTTCTGAGGACCTCACCATCACCGATCCAGAGCTCAGCCGTTTGACTGGTGCCATGCCTGAGTTGGAGTATTACCAGTTGAGTGCGGCAGCTTGCGACTCGGTTCGAAAAGGGTATCAGGCGCAGTCGGCCTTGGGCAGAACCAGCTTCAAAGAGCTATTTTCTGATGCTGAGGTATACGGGACTCAGCTGCTCGCCAAAGTAAGTGCCTATGCTGAAGCCTTGGTGGAAGCTTTTGCTGATGCAGAATTTGATTTGATACATGCGCACGACTGGATGACCTATTTGGCAGGTGTGCGCTTGAAGAAGAAAACGGGTAAGCCCCTATTGATCCATGTACATGCCTTAGAAACCGACCGTGCGGGTAGAGAGGCGCGGAATACCATGTACCACATTGAGCGTTTTGGCATGCAAATGTGTGACCGCATTATCGCTGTAAGTGAATATACCAGGCAAAACATTGTATCCCTTTACAACATCCTCCCCGAAAAAATAGAGGCCATTCACAATGGCATTGACCCACAACAAGTTTTTCGTGCTGAGCACCATGTGCCTGAGAAAATTGTAGCCTTTGTGGGGCGATTGACGCATCAAAAAGGGCCATACCACTTACTGGAAACGGCTGAGAAGGTGATTCGCCGTTTTCCTAACGTGCGTTTTGTAGTGGCGGGTACAGGCGAAAAGATGAAGGAGATTATTGACTGGACAGCCTTTAAAGGGCTCAGCAGGCATTTTTTGTTTACTGGCTTTGTGTCGCGCGAAAAAGTAGAGCAGCTGCTCGCCGTAGCTGATGTGTACTTTATGCCATCGGTGTCTGAGCCTTTTGGGTTGTCGGCCCTGGAGGCAGCGCAATTTAACGTGCCTTGCGTTATTTCAAAGCAATCGGGTGTGGCGGAGATGTTGGAGCATGCGCTGCAAGCCGATTATTGGGATACGGATGTCTTCGCCGACCACATTGTGAATTTGTTGGCGGATGATGATTATCACAAAGAAGTATTAGCAGCAATGCAAGGTGATTTGCAACATATTTCTTGGGACGATGCCGCCACTCGTGTGATCAAAGAATACCGTAAATTCCTACTTAACGAATAGCCATGCCAGCCATTTGCCTATATTTTCAGGTCCATCAGCCATACCGCATAAAGAACTACGACTTTACCAGTATCGGTGGCGATCATCAGTATTTTGATGAGGCCATGAATCGCGCTAGTCTCGATTTGATGTGCGACGACTGTTATCTGCCTGCCAATGAGATGTTGCTCGAAGCGGTTGAGCGGAATCAGGGCAACTTTCGATTCGCCTTTTCGATCAGTGGATCGGCTTTAGAGCAATTAGAAGCGCACCGACCTGATGTCATGGAAAGCTTTTTGGAGCTCAATGCCACCGGTTGTGTAGAGTGGGTAGGTGAAACGTATTATCACTCCTTAGCTAGCCAGTATTCGCGCACTGAATTTGCGCGTCAGGTGGAGATGCATGCGGAATTGATAGCGGAGTTGTTTGGTAAGCGGCCAACGGTTTTTCGCAATACGGAGCTGCTTTTTAGCAATGAATTGGTGAATGAAGTTGCTCGGTTGGGCTTTCAAGGTATTTTGGTGCCGAGTACTGAAAAACTACTTAAACAACGGAGTCCAAATCACATCTATAAAACCCCATTGTCTAATAAATTGCTTTGCATACCCAAAAACAGCAGTCTAACCGCCGAACTTAGCCGCCATTTCTACCATGCTGCCCCAGCCGAATCGATGACCGCCCTGATGTTTACGGGTTTGCTTGACGATTTAAAAGAGGAGGCCGATTGTATCAATTTATTTATGGATTACGGGGTGCTTTCGAAGCAACCAGATAGCAGTCACGGTCTGTTAAGCATGCTAGAGCGCTTTCCTAAGTTGGCGTTGGCACACGGACATCCGTTTTACACGCCTAGCGAATTATTAACAAAGGTTGCGCCTACGGGTAAGTACGATGTGCCATACCCGATTACTTGGTCGTACCCTGATTATAATTTAGGGTATCTCACGAGCAATGAAATTCAGCAAGAGGCCATTAACCGGCTGTATGAGTTAGAAATAGCGGTTTTGGAAAAAGGAAATGCAGATTTATTGGCCGATTGGGGCCGCTTGCAAGCCAGCGATCACTTTTTTTACATGACCCATAAATTTGAGGAAAAGCAGGAGTCAAATATGTTTTCGCCATTCAAAACGGCTTATGAAGCGTATAACTATTTTTTGAATGTATTGACTGATTTAGAGCTGCGTGTGCGGCGGTCGTGAAGGTAGCGCAGTATATGTAAGTGCTTTAGTTTGCTTGATGCTGTAAACGACAGCTGATGTATTTTTTTGGCGCTCCTTTAGCAGTCATGCAGCCATCCAACTAAAACCTCATTCTCTTAAATAAAAAAAAGGGCTGTCTCCTGCGAGACAGCCCTTTTCAATTAAGGTATTACCGATTATTTGGTAACCACGAGTTGACGTGAAATTTGCTCTGAGCCATTGAACATGCGGACATGGTAAATGCCTTCAGACCAGTGTTGAACGTTCAATTTGATGGTGCCAGTAGTAATGTCTTTCTCGATGATTTGAGAAACCATTTTGCCACGTGCATCATAAACAGTTACATTCAAATCGCTAGGAGTTTGGAACTCGTAAGCGATGTGTGTTTCCGCATTGGTAGGGTTCGGGTACATGCGAATCGCACTTCCGAGGCTACCAGCTTCAAACACATTTACACCACAGGCTTCGCAACGACCGAAACATACCAAAGGAGTAGTAATGGCTGATGTGTCGACTACAACAAAACGGTTGTTGTTTTGGGCACAAGCAGCAGGAACAGCTTCATCGAAGCCAGTGCCCCACTGGTTGCCATTGATAAACTTGTATTGATAAGTTGAATCGCGATCTAACAGGGTAGTGTAAGTGTAGATGCCGTTACCTTGGCTCACCATCGGCGTAGCGCTTGGGCTCCAGCCTTGGAAATTACCAGCGATGTGAATGCCGTTTGGCGATACTGTTTCGCGGCTCATGTCGACCTGGAAGGTAACAGACACTCGCGGAGCAGCTGCTGGGCAAACCACCTGGAAGTTCAAAGAATCCCATGAAACTACGTTTGCTGCACCACCGCCATAAGGGAAGGCGCCGCCACCGTCGAAGAGGGTAGTTTGTGTGCCACCGCAATCGATGCTCACATCGAAAGTACCAGTGTTGGTGCCATCGAACAAACCATCACCGTACGAGTCGTTGATGCGGAAGATTACGTTAGCGCTGTCAGGTACACATACCACAGCAACGTGGGTAGCCGCAGCTACGTTGTAAGGGTTAACGTCGGGGTAAGGACCACCAGTTGCGTAAATGGCATTGGTGGTAGCATCACGTAATGACCAAGTAGTTTCAGTACCGAAGATGTCGGTAATTACTTCTACGGTAACCTCGGTTCCAGCACAGGTAGTTGTGATGTTCACATCGTCTAACGCGAAACCATCTGCCCACAGACCACCGTCATTGTGGCGGAAAGCGAAACGTACGTTGGCTTGGCCAGCGAGGCTGTTCAAGTTAACGGTACGGGTTCCCCAAGCTGTGAGGGTAGTACTTGGCAGAGAGTCTATCAAGTTATAAGTAACACCACCATCGGTAGAGGCTAATACAGTACCTCTTGAACCATAGTTTCCTGGCAAGAAGTAATCGAAAGTCATCTCTAAGTTATTCAATGCGCCAAATGAGCCGAAGTTGAATGCTGGAGTGATCAAACGATCATTGCCCATGTTACAGTTACAAGTGTCATCATTGCTCGCAACGAAATTACCGTTGGCAGGAATTATGAAGTAAGTAGAACTCAAAGTAGCAGCATTACCCGCTTTCCAGCCGGTAGAACCTGTGTTCTGCGTACGCTGCCAATCACAAGCGAGGCCTGTGGCGAAAGTTTCAGCGTAAGGCAAGGTAGTAACCGAGCTAGGCGCATAAGTGGCCAAGGCGTTAACACCTGTACCGAAGCACATTTCGCTTACTTTCCAATTGAGGAAGTAGTAAACGCGGTTTAAATTACCTGGGCTGTTAAGGCCTAACCAAGCACTGTCGATGCTCATCACACCAGGAACGGTGTAAGGATAAACGGCACCGCCGGTTGAACGCCACAAGAGTCCGCTTCCAGTATTAAGCCCAATGTTAACGTAGTAGCTACCTGGCGAGAATGCCATATCAACAGGCACCTGAATATCACCGGCTCCACTCACACTGAAGTTCTTGCTCTGGATAAGCTTGGCATTCGGGAAGTTGGTTGGGTTACTGTCCCACACACGAATCACACCACTAGCTGCGCCTTGGGCACGGAAAGTAACCGAATCCCAATAGAATGCCGAAATGGCCGTGAAATACTGACCGTTTGAGAAGTTGCCAAAACCACCGGTAGTGATGCTGGTTGGAGGGCCTGGACTGAAGTTCCCAGAAGAAATCTTAGCATCATGCGCTTTGAAATTGTAGTTAGCAGTCAAAGGCGAAGTAGTGTAAGGACTTCCTGTACCAACAATGGTGTTTGATGAATCAGACCAAACCACAAAGGCAGTTGAATCACCAGCTGTGGCTGATAATACAGCGCCATTCGGACCACAAGCGATACCACCTGTGGCGGTTGGGGTTGTAGTGATGGGACAGGCATTAGCCGTTCCTCCGAAAAAAACTGAGTCTAAATAAAATATAGAACCGTTTCCTGCTGTGCCGAAGTTGTAAAACACAGAAATCATGTTGTAGGTATTGGCCAGGTTTATGGCTGCTGTACCCGTTGCTTGGTTACTAAAATCGAACAACAAAGTCTGCCATCCGGCTCTAAATGTAGTGGCCTCTGTTTCTACTGAAATAGTCGGTGTACCAGCTGTTTCAGCTTTCATGCGTACAGGGATACCAGCAGCAGGTGCGAAAACTTTAGCAGAAATTCTGGTTGCACCCGTGGCGAAAGGAATGGCAGGAATAATGCCTGTAGTAGGTGTGATGGTAGTACCTGCCCAAGTTTGAGCGCCTGCCGTCTTTGTAGAACGCAAGGTGATGTTTGTGCTGTCGTTTGGTGCACCAGCTAAAGCCGAAACATTTCCTCCGAAGTCAGTGAAGGAATAGGTGATGGCACTGTTGTCCCATGTAATTGGCAAGTTTACCGGGGTAGGTACTGGACCGCCGCCACCGCCTGTTGCGCCACCAAAGAAAATGGAGTCGGCAAAAAATATGGCGCCGTTACCTGCTGTACCGAATCCGTAGAAGATCGACAGCATGTTATAGGTGTTGGCGAAGTTGATTGCTGGCGTTCCAGGGACTTGGTTGGCAAAATTAAATACTAAGGTTTGCCAGCCAGCCGCTGTTGTTGTGTCTTCGGTTTCGACAAAAATGCCACCATTGGCTGCATTTTCTGTCTTCAAACGCACAATGATGTTGGCGGCAGGGGCATAAATTTTAGCTGAAATAGCAGTTGCTCCACTGGCAAAAGGAATGGCGGGGTTAAGGCCTCCTGTAGGAGTGATGGTAGTGCCAGCCCAAGTTTGAGCGCCCACTGTCTTAGTGGTACGCAAAGTAGTGTTCGTAGAATCGGTTGGTGATGGCGCAAGCACAGAGGCATTTCCGCCAAAGTCGGTAAAGGTATACGTAAGCGCTGGGCTATCCCAAGTGATGGGTAAGTTTACAGTGGCTGGTGCGGGACCACCTGTACTTCCTCCAAAAAACACAGAGTCAGCATAAAAGGTTGCTCCAGTGCCTGCGCTGCCAAATCCATAAAAAATGGAGAGCATGTCGTAGGTATTGGCAAAGTTGATGGCTGCTGTGCCTGTGGCTTGGTTGGCAAAATTGAATACCAAGGTCTGCCAGCCCGCAGCGGTGGTAGTAGCTTCTGTTTCAACTGAAATAGTTGGTGTTCCAGCTTTTTCAGCTTTAAGTCGAACTACCACGTTGGCAGCAGGGGCATTTACCTTTACCGACAGGGTAGTTGCTCCCGCGGCAAAGGGGATGGCAGTGGTTAGGCCTGAACCAGGGGTGATGGTAGTGCCTGCCCAAGTTTGAGCGCCTGTGGTTTTTACAGTGCGTAAAGTGGTGTTGGAAGCATTGGTTGGGTCTGGAACTAAAGTAGAAACGGTGCCACCGAAATCGGTAAACGCGTAGTTGATTGCTGTATTATCCCATGTGATAGGGAGGCTTGATTGTGCAGGAGGAGGCAGTAGGCCCCAGTTTGTCTTAACAATGAGACCATCTACGGTGATGTTTTGTGTCGAGCTGTATTGACGTAATACTGCTAGCTGAACAAAACTCAGATCGGGAGCCAAGATGCCGCTGACAGCAGTGGCTGCAAGTGGTCCAATGGCTGGAGTAGCAGGTTCGTTAGCAATATTGCTACCGTCAGCAAAAACGAAAAGACTCACCGAATCGTTGAGTGCGCCAGCTACAATCTGATACTTCACTACAACCAAATAAGTTGTGCCAGTATCAAGATTTAAGGCCGTTAAGTTGGTTGCTGTGGATGAATTGAATTCCAAGCCAAGCTTATATTGTGCAGCAGTTGGCCCAGGCGCCACAAACGTTCTTGCGCGAAAGGCTGTACTTACGGAAGTAAATACAGGAGTTGTGGTGTTTGTGTATTCTCCTACGTGAAAGAAATAACCCGCATTAGAAGTGGTTACGGCCCCATTTACGCGCATCAGGAAAGAGGAATATACGTTTCCTGAATTAACAGAAGTCGAAAATGGCTTGTTTTCGTCTGAGCCAGTGTTATTCACTGCAGCTGCATTACCTACACCGCTGCCGATGTAAGGTGTAGTCGTCCAGCTCAATCCGCCATTGGTTACGCGAATCGGATTGGTTGTGCCGCTATGGCTGAACCATCCATTGCTTTGTAACAAGGAATCGGCTGGGTAATTAAAGTGCTCCGTAAGCAGCACGTTTTGTGCAATGCCACTAAAATAACTTAGGCATAAAAACACAAGGGTGTAAATTTTCTTCATTCTTTCGGTTTTAGTATAAATTACTATAAACATAAAAAAAAGTAAATGAACGAAAGTACTACCAGTGAAATTATTTATAGCATACCAGTTGGCGGACTCAGGTTGAAGGTAGCGGATTCACCTTGTAAATGGGCGTATGCCGAGCTACAACAATGAAATGAGCTGCTGTGTCTTCTGTTTAATGACGACTGGTCTTACCGTGCTATAGCCAATAATAAATCCGACTTGGGCAGCTGTTTTAATGTAACACTTGCTCAGTGGGTGTACTGAAATCTCGTTTTTTTCTAGTTTATCAACCAAATGCCGTTCCTCATCTATGCTTTTTGGTTTATTGAAATGTGCCAATAGGTGCAGGCTATTGAAAGCTTGTTCCTGTATAAACATGGTCGAATTATGCTCAGCAAATTGGGTTTTAAAATAAAGGGCACGTTCTTGAGCAACTTCACTCAAGTTTTTGAGGTGCTGAAAAAGGTAGTTTCTCTCAATAAATTGCCCCATTACCATTTGCAAGGAGGGAGGCACAAAACGATGCGAATGTTCTTGCAGTGCCTCTACTACGGGCACTAAGTGCGCAGGCAAAATCATGTAGCCTAGTCTAATCGACGGATAAAGCAGTCGGTTAAAAGTGCCTAGGTAAATGGTTCTTTGTTCTTTGTCGAGACTAAACAAAGTAGGCAAGCTATTTTTAAGGTTGCCAATTTCATGCTCATAGTCATTTTCTATGAGGTAGCAACTGTGCTTTGAAGCCCATTGTAACAAATCGAGACGACGTTGCAGGCTCATTTTGATGCCGAGCGGATAATGATCTGAAGGGGTAACATGGATCAGCTTCGGTTGTTCGTGTGCAACGGCATTTAAAGCCTGCATGTCAATGCCTGCATCATCTAAAGGCACCGGCAGTAATTTGGCCAAAGTGCTTTTAAAGATTGAATGGACGTTGGGGAAGGTAGGGTCTTCCAGTACCACCCCATCTCCCTGATTGATGAGCGCGCTGGCAATCAGGTAAATCGATTGCAAGGACCCGGATACAATAAGGACCTGTTCGGGTGTGCATTTAATGTTTCGACTTACGTGTAAATAATGGCAAATTTGGGTTTTTAAAAGTGCCGAACCTGCTGATTCACCGTAAGAAAGGTCTGAAGCCTTGATGTAGCGCCAGTAGGTATTGAGTAGATTTTTCCATTGGTTGATGGGGAAAATATCGATGGGCGGCAACCCAGGCGTGAAGGCTATTGTTTGGTTGCTTTGTCGATTGAGAATGCTCACATTTTGCAAAAACGCGGCCCCTCGCTCTGATACACTGGGGTAATGCGCTGCACTTAAATTTTCGTTGGTGTTCGCTTTAAGTTCGGAAGTGGGTGTGCCAAGAACGCGATATCCTGACCCTGCTTTAGCTGTGATTAATTTCTCTAGCAAGAGCAGTTCGTAGGCTTTGATTACAGTGGTGCGGCTGAGTTGTAAAGCTTCACTTATGCTTCTGGTAGATGGTACAACCCAGTTATGAGGCAGTTCTTGCTCTTGAATACACTGTTTGATGGCTTTGTACAACGAAATATATTTATTTCCTTCCTTGTCCTTTTGGTGATTCTGAAAGGAAACCGTAATCCGATGTAGCGCAAATTCGTAATTGGTATTCATTTGTAATTGGTACTGGTATTACGAATATAGCTGAAAAATAGACGATTTTCGAAATTTCTAATGAAGTCCTATTTGAATAACCTTCTTAACATTGGCAGTGGCTGTAAGTTGCTTCTCCTAGCAATGGCATTGTTGCTGGCCTGTAAAAAGGAGCAACCCAGTGTACCCAGCTCCGAATGGCAGGGCAGCGGGTTGGAGGTGTTTGTTGATTATGAGCCATTAGCAGCTAAAAACCTGCGCCTTTTTTACTTCGTACCGGCCAATGCAAATGCCACCAGTCCGATTGTTTTTATTTTTCATGGAGCCGAGCGCAACGCTTTGGAATACCGCAATGCGATCATCAACAAAGCCACAGCCATGAATTTTATTGTGGTGGTGCCTGAATTTTCGGAGGCGAGTTTCTCTGATGTAAATGGCTATCAGCTAGGTAATGTATATATCGACGGCGATCAACCATCTGCAGCTACCTTAAACGCAGAGGCCATTTGGTCGTTTTCGTTGGTTGAGCCCCTGTTCGCTTTTGTGAAGAATAAGACCAAAAATACCAATGCTACATATTTGGCGATCGGGCATTCGGGTGGCGCGCAGTTTTTACATCGCTTTTTGATGTTCAAGCCTGCCGCCAAATGTGAACGGGCCATAGTTTCGGCAGCAGGTTGGTACACGGCTACAGATAAAAACATCGATTTTCCATATGGATTGCGGTCTTCGCCGCTTGAAAGCCTGGATTTGGCTCCACTGTACACTAAAAACATCACCGTTCAGGTAGGGACTTCCGATAATAATCCCAATTCCTCCAGCTTGCGCCGCAATGCACAAGCCGACGCACAAGGATTGCATCGATTGGCCCGGGCTCAGTATTTTTACAACAAAGCAGCGCAAAACGCCAGCATTTTAAGCCTGCCTTTTACGTGGCAATTGGCCATCATCCCTGGCTTGAGTCACGATTATGTGGCTGCCCTGGGACATGCTGCAGACCTGCTTTTTCCCTGAGCCACCCCTCTAAAACCCCTTCTAGCTCAATGAAACTCACCAAAAAAACAGTCGGCTTGTGGCTTGGTCCCTTCTTATTTGTATGGATTCAGTTTTTTTTGGAACTACCTGGCCTCAGTTCAGAGGCCACGGCCGTGCTTGCCTGTGCGGCTTGGATGGCTGTTTGGTGGATTACTGAAGCCATTTCAATCGCCGCCACAGCCTTGCTGCCAATCGTACTTTTCCCCTTAACCGGCGGCTTGAGCTTATCGGCCACCACTGCCAACTACGGGCACCAATACATTTTTCTGTTTTTGGGGGGATTTATTTTGGCCATTGCCATTGAAAAATGGCAATTACATCGCCGCATTGCGTTGAGCATCATTGCCTTGGTGGGTACCAATGTGCGATTTATCATTCTTGGTTTTATGCTGGCTACAGGGTTTTTATCGATGTGGATTTCGAATACAGCCGCTGCAGTGATGCTTTTACCCGTGGGCATGGCCATTGTGATGCAATTGCGCGACAATCCTGCCACCATCGAGAATGAAAACCTCAAGTTCGGGAAAGCGCTCATGCTCGCCATAGCTTATTCAGCTTCAATCGGCGGCATGGCCACGCTCATTGGCACGCCGCCTAATTTGGTGATGGCAGGGGTGATAAAGGAGACTTACGGCGTAGAAATTACCTTTCTCGATTGGTTTTTATTGGCTTTCCCAATCAGCGTCGCCATGTTATTCATGTGTTGGTGGTACTTGACCAAGGTGGCTTTTAAGTTTGAACAGCAGACTTTTCCAGGAGGCAAAGCCGAAGTACAGCGCCAATTGGCCGGATTGGGCAAGATGTCGAGGGCCGAAAAGCGCGTTTTAACGGTGTTTGTATTGATGGCCTTGGCCTGGATCAGTCGCTCGTTTGTATTGGTACAGCTATTTCCGGGCATCGACGATACCATCATTGCCATTGTGGGTGCCTTGGTGCTTTTTATCCTACCAGCAGAGCGCGGCAAACCTTTGGTAAATTGGGAGGATACCCACCAATTGCCTTGGGGCATTATCGTATTGTTTGGCGGAGGCATTGCTTTGGCAACGGGCTTTGAGGATAGCGGTTTGGCAGCATGGATCGGAAGTCATTTAACTGCACTGCATGCGATGCCGTTTTGGTTACTGCTGCTGTTGCTGGTGGCGAGCGTGAATTTCCTTACCGAAATCACGTCCAATCTGGCTACTACCGCCATGATCCTACCGGTGCTGGTGTCGATTGCGGCAAGCATGGAGGTTCATCCTTTTTACTTGGTGATGGGCGCCACCTTAGCTGCTTCCTGCGCCTTTATGCTCCCCGTGGCCACGCCACCAAACGCCGTAGTGTTTGGCTCAGGCTATCTCAAAATAGAGGAGATGGTAAAAAACGGCTTTTGGATGAATGTGATTTCTATTTTGATTGTGGCAGCGGCGGTTTACTTTTTATTGCCGTTGGTGTGGGACTTACAACTGGTCGATTAAAAAGCAATTTGAAGCATACATTCTGCCACGGTCGTATTTACGTTGGCGCGGTTTAACAGGGTATAAGCCAGTTGTGCTTTGAGGTTGTGGCCCTTAAAATAGCGGGTCAATCCCAAGGTGTAACTGTCGGTATCGGTCATTAAACTGTTGGTATAATTGGCAAACTCTGGCAGGGCTTGGCCGTAACGTAAATCAACACTGTAGCCCTTAGGGGTTACATAGCCCAACTGTGCGTTGTAGCTGTTGCCAAGTTGCAAAAGACTGCTGATTTGCTGCGGGGCCAGTAAAAGCACGGCATTGGCATCTTCATAATTTTCGCCGAGTCCAGCTGCTGACGCATTGCCAAATTCAACCAACATCGAAAAACCTCTGTACTTAGCGAGGGCGTCGATGTAGAGTTGGCGGTAATTGGGCAAGCTTACTTTGCCTTTGTTGTCGTAAAGTAAAAAATCGCCATGGCCTTCACCTAAAGCATGACTGGCCCCATGGTTGATGCTGAAGGCCGATCCAACGACCATTTTAAGGCTTTCCTCGCGCTGTAAATCGGCACTGTAAAGCTCGTTACCGGCTTTGAAGTAGCCGAGGGGGTAAAGGTCGAGTCGACCGCCGTACTTTAATCCGCCCAAATCTGTATCGCGCGAGTCAGCACCAAACGAGTTGCGGCCGTCGCCCGAGGTGATGGCCAACATGGGCGCGATGCCGAAGTTTTCGCCGTAGCGACTTTCGAAGAAGAGGCCAAATTCACGGCCGCTAACGCTTAGTTGTTCGCTCAACAGGCCTCTTTCGGTGAACTGAAAGCGGTCTTCGCGGTACAACATCTCGCGGTTGTTTACGAACGTCTGTTTTTGGCCAAAGGTAATGGTCGTGTTTTTGCTGGGATGGTAAGCCACCCAAGCGTCGAGCAAGGGACGTTGTTCGCTGAAGTTTGTTTGGATGAGGAAGCTCACTTTTTCTTGCACGGCCTGACCGCTGAGTCGGAAAAACGACCGTTTGGCATTGAAAAACTGCATGGCATCGGCGTTTTCGGTCGTGCTGTAGCGGTAAGCAGGCTGGATAAAGCCACCGAGACCAAATTTGTAAGCACCATTGTTGAGCGAAAACTGCAAACCATTATCGGCATCAAATTGCGCCTGGTTTTGCATGCGCAGGGCTTGAGCTTGCGTGCTTAAACTACCAGCACTGAGGAGTATGAGGAGGACGATTTTTTTCATGTCGTTACATTTTTAGGGAGTCAATCGATAAATGGGGAGGATTTCACCAGCTTTTGTGGGCAAAACACCAAAACTAACGAAGCTGTTGGGAGCTTCGGGCTCTAACAATTCAAATAAAATAGGGCTACCGGCTTGGTTTACGGGGATGTAAAAACTGCCTGCTTCAAAAGTTTTGGTAAGCGTGCTGAGGGTAGTGGTGACCTCTTGCAGCGTCATTTTTTCGTATTTTTCAGCCGCTCGCTGGTTATTTTGAACTGTATATTGCTCTACCTTAAAGGCCTGAGGGGTGTCGAGCCGCTGCACTTGCAAGCCATAGGCTTCGATTTTGGCAACGAGTACGCTTTGACTGGCCTCGAGGAGATAGGCAACGGGCCTGCTGCGACTGAGGGTGGCCTTCGATTGCCAAGCATCTCGCAGGGTAACGTCGAGGGCGATGCGTTCGGTTTTTTCGAGATCGATAAAGTCGAGTTTACCCGCGTAGATGTGCTTTTTGGAGCTCACAGTGATGTTGTCTGTGCTTGCATCGGCTTTTTCGAGCGCAGTAAGCAGCCGCTCGCCTTCACTGGCCGCGATGTTGAGGTAGGCTTGGGCTACCAAGTAGCCAGTAAAAATTCTGCGTTTGAAGGAGGTGCGGCCGATACCAACGCCCCGAACTTCTACAAGGGTTGAAACAATGTTTTGCAAGGCAAAATTGGTGGCGCTCGACCGGGCGTTGTTAGAGCCTTGGTTGAAATGGATTTCGCCCTGATAAGTATCGGTGCTCACATAATCGTGGTGTGTAAGCTTGTGCTGGTCGAGTTGCGCAAGGGTGGGCTTTAAAAACACCTCTTGGGTGTAGGTACGCAAATAGGCAGGTACATTGAGGTTGCCTGAGTATAAAAACATCACATCATAGGCACTGGTGACGCCAAAAGTGCTCATTTTGGCAAAATCGCGGCGATAAGGCCTGAATTCGTGAAAGTCGAGGGCCACATGCGGCTTGAAAGCACTGAAGGCTTTTTTGAACAAGGCGCTTTCGGTAGCCATTAGCTTTGTTTGATCGCGGTTGAGGTCGAGGTTCTCGGCATTGTTGCGCGTTTGCTTGAGGTAACCATCGATGTTGGCCATCGGCAAGACTGCTAAATCTATTTTTTGAAGCAGGTTGGTAAGGGTTGGGTCGTGCAGCAACTGGTGCAAAAGGTACAGCAGGGCTTCGGTGCTGGCAGGCTCATCGCCGTGCAAGCCGCCTTGCATCCACACCCTTACTTTAGGTCCGGGTGAATTGCTTTTGAGCTGCACCAGCGGAATGGCGAGTCCTTTTTTAGTGCTACCAATGTAGCTCAAGCTGATTTGGTTAGGGAATTTTGCGCACAAATCTTGCAAAAAGACATTGAGCTCCTCGTAATCGGTAAAGCCTTTCTGCTTTTTCAAGGCAGGAGTTACCTCCGGTAAGTCGTGTTTTTCGGGAAAAAAAGTGTCGGTTATGCGCGATGATTGAGGGTTAAACTGACTCATCAGCAGCAAACCTGGCAAAATCCACAAAAACCGAGTGAAGCGTTTCATGTTTAAAAGGTAAAGGTGACAATCATGCGACTGATGAGCTCGTTGCCAGTAACGGGCAAGCCTGCATTGTTGTTGATGCCGCCGTTGTTGCGCACATAGGTAACATCTCCCTGGATTTTTGCGCCATAGTTGCGGGCTAGGTATTTACTCAGTCCCAAGGTGTAATAATTCGGTCGGTTGTAAAAAGTACCATTGTTCAAAAACGAATGTTGATCGGCTCTTATGTAAGTATAACGCCCATCTACCGATATGCCGTTTTTGAAAAGATAGCCAAATTGAATGTTGTAAGCCTCACCGATCATCATGCGGCCGCGGATGTAGTTGGGCATGTCTTCAATGCCGTTTACGTCGAAGCTGGTAGATGTGCTGCCATCAATACGAACCCGCTGGGTGATGCCTTCGGGTACCGTGGCGCCCGTTTTCACAAATTCACCGAGCATCGAAAAACCACGGAATTTGAACAGGAAATCGAGACCGTACTTGCTGAAGTTGGGTAGCAGCTCGTCATTGTTGTTGTCGAGGTACAAAATAGCGCCACTTTCACGGCCGCGGCGACTGCTCATGCCTTGGTTGTGACTGTAATTGGCGCCTATCACCAGTTTTGGGGTAAGTTCTCGCACCACATCTACTTGATTAAACTGTCCGAGGTTGGTAAACAAACCAAATGGCAAGTAGTCGATGCGGCCACCAACTTTCAAGCCACCGCGGTCGCGTCCAATTACATTCAAGCCATCGCCATTGGTAAGCACAAAGTAGGGCTTGAAGTATTGGCCATTGGCTGTTCTAAAGGTGCCTTCTACAAACAAACCAAACTCGCGGATGGTGGCAAAAGCAGAGGTCAGTCTACTTCTTTCTACCAATTGCAAACTGTAGGAGTTCATAAATAGCTCTCGGTTGTCGGTAAAGGTGGCGCGTTGACCAAAGCTGGCTTTGATGCGGTTAGTGATGCTGTACGATACATACGCATCGAGTAAGAAATTACTATTTCCCTCAAGCTCTTCGCCGGTGCCGCTTAAATCGGCTTGAAAACGGTAGCTAAAACGTTCGTTGGCGGTGTTGCCCTCAACTCGCATGCGTAACCGGCGCATTCGAAAGCGGGTGGCGAGGTCTTCCTCTTCAGCGCCCAACAACATTTTGGTTTCGGCAAAGGGTTGGATGAAGCCAGAGATGCGCACTAAACTACCTGTATTATCGGTAATCCGAATGCCATTGCCGAAGCTGTAGCTGTCGATTACAGGATTTTTTTGAGCTAGGCTGATTTGGCTGCCAAGAAGGATGCTAAAAAGCAGCAGCAATAAGCGGTTTTTCATAGGCTTAGTCAAAGGCAGGTTGAAGGAGTATTTTTTGCTCACGCATCACGGGTTCACCGTTGGCAAATACGTCGCAGAGGTTCCAGTCTTGGTCGAACCAACACAAATCAGCATCTACCCCAACCGCAATGTGGCCTTTATTGGTGATGCCGAGGTTGGCAGCAGGACCCGTTGTAACGAGTTGCAGGGCTAGCTCGGCAGGTAGGCCGCCTTGACGGATGAGCTGCTGTATTTGTAGCAGGTTTTCGTTGATCGGTGCTTTTTTGAAACCGATGGCGTTGCCTTGGGCGTCGGTTTTGGTAAGCCCGGCGTGCCCATCGGTACTGAAGGTCATTTTGGCTAAGGGCGCACCTTGGTCGAGGGCGTAAAGCACCGATAAGTAAGGGTCAGTGTATTTAGAGGCACCTGTAGTGATGTCGATGCTGCCGCCAAGCTTGGCAAAGGCAATGGCTTGGTCGAATAAACTCTTACTGCGGCCAACGTGCGTAGGCGAGATGTGGGCAATGGGGAATTGATACTGCTGCACCAGCTCAAAAAGGACATCCATTTGTGTTGGCAAATCGCCTAAATGCACATGCATGATGCCTTTTTTATTGCTCAGTAAGCCTCCAACACGCACTTCGCGCAGCTTGCGCACCAGCTCGATGGCAGTAGGGTATGAGGAGCGAATGTCGCTGATGGCGATTTTGAAACCAAGCACTGGCGCAACAAAAACCATGTCGCTTTGGATGCTTTCGGTGATTGTAACGGTGTCGCTGCCGTAATAGCCCGAATACATATAGGCCGATAAGCCTTCTTGCCGCAGTGCGCAAACCTTGCCGTAAAGGGCGCGGATGTTGCGAGCGGTGCCGTCGGTGCCGAGCAGACCTACCGCCGTGGTGGTGCCACAAGCAATGAGTTCTTGTGCCTTTATTTCAGGTGTCATCGATAAAAAGCCATCTTTACCACCAGCCCCTGTGATGTGGATGTGCTGGTCGATGAGGCCTGGAGTGACTTTTTTGCCAGCAGCGTCAATGGTTGTAGCCAGACTGGCAGGCAGGTCTATTTTTTTGTCGATGGCCACGATTTTTCCTTGCGCTATAAGTAAATCGCGCAT
Organism: Chitinophaga pinensis; assembly: GCA_945874665.1. Lineage (GTDB taxonomy): Bacteria > Bacteroidota > Bacteroidia > UBA7662 > UBA7662 > PNNG01. Next base: position 27,437 of record CAMCHJ010000018.1, read on the forward strand.
ACCCAAATGGCTTGGCGCATATACGTCGGCATTTTTGATGAGGTACAGCATCTTAAATAAAATGATAAACGAGCATCACCAATAATGCTGCGCTGAGTGGAATGAGGTTGCGTTTAACGATGTCCATGCTGCTTACCTTGGCAATTTCAGCCGTGGCAATGAGTACGCCCGAAACAGGTGAAACGGTTCGGCCCATGGAAGCCGCTAATTGCATGGGGAGCAGGAGGGTGGTGGTTTCCATGCTGAGCTGGCCGGCGATTTTGGGTACCAAAGGACCAAAAGCGAAAAAAGCTGCATTGCCGCTGCCCATGAGCATGGCGGCTAAAAAAATCATGATGGTCATGGCTATTCCAATGCCCGTCATGCTGAAGCCCAGCGAGCTCGTGCTGCTGATTAAACCGTCGATAAAACCCAAGCTGATAAGTCCTTTTGCAAAAATATCGGCTGTAATGATGAGCGTAACCACCGATTTGAAGATGTCGCCCATGCCGTTCCAAAAAACTTGTAAGGAGGCCAGCAGGGTTTTGAGTTGTCGGTGACGGATGGCTTCGAACAGCAAGGCTACAAACAGGCTGATGAACATCACGGTGGTGGTATCGAGGTAGATGGGCGTTTCGAAAAAGCTAAAAATCTCTGAAAAAACCAACAGCAGTACGATGGGGAGGATGGGAAGCAGGGCGTAAATGGCAGGTACGCTGGGTTTGGCTACCTCCGTGGCGGGTACTTCTTCGGTTTTGGTCCTGTTTTTTTGGTCGTAGTAGCGGTTGGTGAAATAATAAGTTACCATCATGACTATACTCAGCGGCCAAACCAAAGGAATTTGGTGGTGGAGGAAGTAAAAAACGGTGTCCATGTCCATGATTTCAATGGCGCTGGCGGTGGTGGCGCAGGCGGGACCGATGCCGAAGGCGGTGCTGGCCGTGATGACTGAAACGGCCGAAAGTCGACTTACGCCCAGGCGAAGGAGGATGGGGAATAGCGAGGCCATGAGCAAAAGACTGAGTCCTGCGGCCGACGGAATAGCTATAAACAGCACCTGAGCAATGGGAATGACCATGCTGGCGGCCAAATAGGGGTTCTTTTTGAATAGCTGCAAGGGCCGCATCGAAAGGTGCACGAGTATGTCTGACGCGCCAATTTTATCCATATAGGCCACAAATCCGCCAATGGCCATGATCATGAGGCCTACGCCAGCGTTGGTTTTGCTGAAAGACTCTTTGATGGAGGCGAAGAAGTCGAAACCACTGACCCCCGTTGGCTGCTGTAAATCGGGCAGAGGCATTTTTAAAGCCGCTGCAGCTAAAAGCATGGCAAGTCCCGAAAGCAGCAATACTGCTTGTGGATTGTATTTACGCAGCAGCAGTCGCGCTACAACAGCGATAAATAAAACCGAAACAATTGGACCGAGCATGCTTGGAGCCTAGAAATTGCTGCCGTTTACTTTCCTACCAGGCGAGAAGAGGGCGCCGTTGGCCGCTGGAATGGTGGCGTGCTGAACAAAATCGCCGGTAATGTCGGGGTTGCGGCTGTAGGCTTCATCGGGATTGCCTGATAAACCGTTGATGTCGAAAACGGCTACCACATTGCCCAGACTGTCGCGCAGGGTGAGTATGTCGCCGGCGTTGTTGAGGTTGAGCTGGCCCTCAGTGGCGGTTTGAACGATGGCACCCCCGAAGCTGCCGGTAGGATTGCCACCGCCGAATACTACAATTACACCATTGCTAGGTACAATGGTGCCAGCAGGGAAGGTGTGGCGCACTTGTGCGGCGTCAGATAAAGTAAAACCACTGATGTCGAGTGCTGGATTCGAATTAAAGAGTTCTACAAATTCATCAGCCAAAGGATCACGCACCCCATCACCATTGGCATCTCCGGCGGTATCGGCCGCTGGGTCATACAACACTTCATTAATGAGCAAGCCGAGCCAAGGACAGCCGTTGTTGGCGGCAGGACCAAAGTCATCTGGACAATCGTCATCTATGTCAGGTACCCCGTCGCCATCGCGGTCGGCATTGGCGCGGACCAAAGTAACCACAAAACTATTGGGTGTTTGTGGCAATACATCAGCAATAGCGCCTAAGGCGATGATGATTTGTTTACTACTGGTATCCGTGCCCGGGATAGCCGTGATGGTTATAAAGCCAGAATCAACACCTGCAGGGATCGTGATTTCGCCAGCAGATACACTGAAGTTTTGCCCTAAAACAGCATTCCCCGAAAAGGTAATCGGTACCGAAAGTGGTTCTGAAACAGCTCCATTGAGGCGTGCCATTACGCGCATGGTACCACCATCGTCGTTCAAATTTGTGGTGCTGACCGCCAAGGTAAGTGTTGGAAAAACATCTTGGGTTTTGCAGGCCGACAGCAACAAGCTACAGGCTAAGAGCAATAATGGTCGCGCGGGGGCAGACATCCATTTCATAGGGAATGATTTAAAGCGATATTAACGGATCACCAGCTTTTTGATGGCTACTTGACTGGCTTGTTCGAGCCGCAGCAGGTACAAACCAGCAGTTTGTGCAGGCAGGTTTATTTGGCCATCCTGCACTTCAGTTTCAAGGATGATGCGACCAGTGAGGTCAACCAAACGGGCCTTCATAGGAGCATCGTTGTGCGATTTTATATACAAAGCACCACCGGTGTAAGGGTTTGGATACATTTCAAGCTGAGCGCCAAAGGCAGCGTCTTGTACACTTGTATTTGCGGGCTGCAGCAACCAATGGTCGCGTACATAAAGGCCATCCACCATTACCTTTTGGTCGGCGTTGAATTGTCGTAAAGCAACGCCTTGTAAAACAGTTGCATCCACTGCCGTGCCGCCGTAAGGCCCGAGGGTAGGTGTAGCTGGTTCGTTGCGCAGGGTATCTCCCTCGTCGAATACAAACAAACTCACTTGGTCGTTGTCGGCCCCGCTTACAAAACTGTATTTTACCACTACCAAATAGGTTTTGGCTGTGTCGAAGTCGTTGGTTACATCAACGCCTGCGGTACTTGGCACGGTGGCGGAGTTGAAGGTAAGTCCCAAACGAAAGCTGGCCGCTGTGCTACCAGTGGTGATAAAAGTACGTGCTCGCCAAGCGCTGCTTATCGACGTATAATCGGGAGTGGTTGTATTGCTGTAAGTAACAAAATGAAAGAAAATACCGCTTCCATCGGTTGTTACAGGGCCGGTTGTTTTGAGGAGAAAGGAGGCGTAAACGTTGCCAGAGTCGCGGTTGGCTGTAAAAGGACGGTTTTCGTCTGACCCCGTATTGTTTACCAAAGCCGCATTGCCAATGCCGTTGCCGAAATATACAGTGCTGCCAAGAGTGAGGCCGCTGGCGGCTACTGTTTGCGGGTTTGTTGCTGCAGCGCTGTGAGCGAACCAGCCGTGGTCGCGAAGTTGCGCTCCTGCGGGGTAATCGAAGTTTTCAATGAGGAGCAGACTTTGGGCATCTGCACTGCCAAATACTGCCGTGAGTAAGGTGATTAAGTATATCTTTTTCATGCTGTAATACTGATTATAGCACGCAAGATGGTATTTTCACCTTGCTTGATGCAATACCAGTGGTTAATAATAAGAAATACCAGTTAACGAGCAGGCACCCGCTATTCATCGCCCAAGGAGTTGAGCCCAAATTGCTGTTGCAATAAATGCCGCAGAATGTGCTGCCATTCGTGTAAGTCTGTCGTATCTACAAAGCCTAAACAAGTGCCTTGGCCACAAAAATTGCACTTTTGAGCGAGTATAAGGCAGTTGTCTTTGTCGAGGTGGATGTCGATATCGCCCGCATGGTTGTGGGGCAGGCCGCAGCAGTGGCAGGTCATAAGGTCGGTGCCCACCTGCGCTAGCAAGCCTTCCTCATCGCCCAGCAAAACCTTGAGCTCGGCCAAGGGCAGGTCGAGTTGAATGGTTTGTTGCAAGTGCACAAAGGCTACACGTTTCATACCGGTAAAATAGAACCTCGCTTTGGTTCATGCAAACGATTTAAAACTTTCGCTTAGAAATTAAAAGAAAGCAATTGCTGTCTGTTTTAAAGGCTGCGCTGTAAGACTATTGAGCGGCTATTGGACCTGGTTTTTGAAGGCTGCTTTTTATTTTTCAGGTGCTGTTGCAGCAATTTGCCAAATAATCACTTTTCGGTCGTCGCCTATCGAAATGAGTTGTTTTTGAGCTGGGCGCCAGCTCAATTTATTCACCGAATGGCTGTGTGCCATGCCTGGGAATTTATCATAGTTGGCCACTTTCACCAGCTCTAAACTTTTATCATCCCACAATTTGATGGTTTTGTCGCGGCCAGCGCTGGCTACCAAGCCTACTTCTGGCAAATGGAGGAGGTGATTGATGGTGAACAGGTGCGCTGGGAATTTGTCAAGCAGCTTGCCCGAAGCCGTTTCCCACACAGCTAAATGGGCATCTCGGGAGCCGCTGAGCAGGTATTTGCCGCCCGACAGCCATAGCAAACTGAAAACAGAGCTGTTGTGCGCAGCTAAGGTTTGCAGCAGCTCGCCTTTTTGGTTGTGCAAGCGCACAGCCCCATCACTACAACCGCTGGCAAAAAGAGGTTCGGTGGGATGCGCCAAAAGGCAACGAATGGCGGCGGTGCTCACGGTAATGCTTTGTTGGAGTCGCAAGCTTTGCAGACTTTCAGTATTCCACTGGCTCACTACGCCATCGCCATGGGCTACAAAAAGTTGGTCACCGAGCCAGTCCATATCAAAAATAGCGTGCTCCGACCGCTGGTAGTGGTGCAGCTCTTGGTGCTGCAACAAATCAACCAGGTGCAAGCCGCCCTGCATGCTGCCTACCAGTAAACTTGAACTGTTGGGTATAAATTTCATGCAGTAAATGCCGTGGCTCAATTGGGCGGCGAGGGTAGCATCTTTTGGCTCCTGCAAGTCCCAGCGCGCCACCAAACCATCACTGCCAGCTGTGTAGAGGTGCTGTTGGTTAGAGGCTAAAACACTGCTGTACAAGCAATTTTTGTGGCCTGTTAACTTATGTAATGGTATAATTTCGAATTTCATCGTATGTTTACGTAAATCTAAAATGCCTTTTATTCATACTTCCGCCTTTGATCAGCAAGGAGAGCTTGTGCTTTGGCGGGTTGATGAAACTCCCAACTGGTTCATCGATCAGCTGAGTCTCGCACCCCATTTATGGAGCGAGTACCATCAGATTGCGGTTCCAGCCATCCGTTTGCAATGGCTGGCCAGTCGTTTTGCCTTGCAGCAAGTGGCCAAATCACGCGAGATGGATGTGCACAAAGATATCTATGGCAAGCCACACTTGGTAAACGATAGCCGATTTATAAGTATAAGTCATTGCCAAGGCTACGCCGCTGCCATGGCCGCCAACCAAGCCGTTGGGGTGGATGTGGAGCGGGTGAGCCCGCGCGTTCAACGCATCAAAAACCGTTTTTTAACCGAACAGGAACAAGCCATTGTAGGAGCAACGGATGCCGATTTGATGTTGGCTTGGAGTGTAAAAGAAGCTGTTTATAAAATGTATGGCAGTAAAAAGCTGCTTTTTAAGGAGCATATCCGCCTTACTGATCGCAACAACGAGGTGCAGGTGGTGCGGGTTGATTTGGTAACGCCCGAGTATCAGCAGCACCTGCAGGTAGCCTTTTGCTTTTTGGAAGAGGTGGTGCTGAGCTGGGTCAAACAGCCGGCTTAGTGACTGATGCTGGTGCCGAGGGCATCGGCCAATGACCTGTGAATTTCTTTGAGCCCCATGTATTCGGTGAGCAGTATTTCCTGTTCTTCCACGGTTAAATCGGCGACTTTCATTTTGTTTTCGCAAGCACGCAGCATGCCTACTACTTTTTTGAGGTTGAGTCGGGTAACGGCGCTGGTGACTTCAGCCTGTAATTTCACTTCTTTGGTGGGCGTGAGAATTTCGTGCCTCACCTCCCAATTAACACTCAACTGGTACTCGTCGGCGTATAAATGCAGCGCCGTTTGCGCCATGTCTTTGTCGTCATGGTTAAAAAGCAAATTGCGATCGGGAAACAGCTGCTCTTCTTTCCAGGCTTTTTCAAAGATTCGGAACATTTTTTCGTAAACCGCGCCGTCCCACGCAATTTCATCTAACATCTCCACCACAAACTCCAGCACGCCTTGTTCTTCGTTCAGGGCGCTATCGCCATACTGCAGCAAAATGCGGATGATATCGGCTTCCTGCGGCTCGTCGTTGAGCACGGGGGCTTGGGGCGCGGCGATGGGGGCAGACAGCGGCATCGACTCGGGCTGCTCGCGGTAGGCGGCATTGCCACGCTTTTGTCGCGCAAACTGGTGCTGGTTCACCGCCTGAATAAACAGTTGCTCAGCGAGGCCCAGCATGTCGGCCGTGCTGCTGCTGTAGGTGGCCCGCGTAATGGGATCGCTGATAAAACTCACCGTTTCGGCGAGGTCGTGTATGGCTTCCGACTTCTTGATGGGGTCACCGGCAGCGTCTTTGAGCAATAAATCGACTTTAAACCGCACAAAGTCGGTGGTATGGGCATCTAAATAGGACTTAAAATCGCTGGCACCTAGCTTGCGGCTGTATGAATCGGGATCTTCACCCTCCGGCAAGGGCACCACAGCCACCTGCAAATCGTTTTCGAGCAAAATGTTGATGCCCCGCAAGGAAGCCTTGATGCCCGCATAGTCGCCATCGTAAATCACCGTTACCTTTTTGCTGAAGCGGTGTATTAAACGGGCTTGCTCTTGGGTGAGCGAGGTGCCCGAGCTGGCCGCCACGTTTTCGATACCCACTTGATGCAGTCCAATCACGTCGGTATAGCCTTCAACCAAATAGCAATTTTCATTTTTTTGGATGGCTTTTTTGGCTTGAAAGAGGCCGTAAAGCGTCTCACTCTTCTTATACAACAGTGTTTCAGGCGAGTTGAGGTATTTGGCCTCTTTTTTATCGTTTTTGAGGGTGCGTCCGCCGAAGCCGATGACCTTGCCGCTGAGGTTGTAAAATGGGAAAATGACGCGCCCGCGGAATCGGTCAATCAAGCTGCCACGTTGGGTGCGGATGCTGAGTCCAGATGCTTCGAGCTCCGCCTCCTTAAAATCGCTGGTGCTGGCAAAGGCGCTGAAGGCTTCGTAGGCCTCAGGCGAATAGCCGAGTCCAAACTTCACGATGCTCTCTTCGCTGATGCCGCGTTCGCGAAAGTAGCTGAGTCCAATGGCTTTGCCCTCTTCAGTTTCGGTGAGCTGCATGTGAAAGTAGCTTTGCGCGAAACTGTGAAGGTTGTATTGGCGGTCGCGCTCGCTGAGTTCAGCTTTGCGTTCCTCGGTTAGTTCCCGCGCATCCTCCTCTACCGCGATGTTGTAGCGGGCGGCCAGGGCCTTGATGGCATCGGGATAGGCGAGGTGTTCGTGTTCCATCAAAAAACCGACGGCATTGCCGCTGGCACCGCAGCCAAAGCATTTGTAGATGCCTTTGTGGGCGGTTACGGTGAAGGAAGGCGACTTTTCGTTGTGGAAGGGGCAGAGGCCGATGTAATTGGCACCGCGTTTTTTGAGGGTCACAAAGTCACCAACCACTTCCTCTACACGGGCGGTCTCCATAACGCGGTCGATGGTGGAGCGGGAGATCATGGGGATTTATGATTTATGATTTGGGATTTATGATTTATGATTTCCGATTTGTGAATAGCGATTCGTGATCGGCGATTAGCGATTTTGGATTGGGGGAATTTGGTCGCGTTGCTACAGGTCAAAAATAGGGAATATTGGAGAGTTGCCAAGTTTTTGTGGGGATTTTGGAAAAGGGTGGTGGAGAGGGCTGCAGGAGGCGGCTTTGGGGTTGGTAGGACTTCTTTGGCGATGAAAAAATGGCTACCTTCGTGAAAACGAAAAAGCATATTTCAATGAAATTCGGAACCAAAGCCATTCATGCAGGGGTGCATCCCGACCCAACCACGGGCGCCATCATGACCCCCATTTATCAAACTTCTACCTACGTACAAGCCTCGCCAGGCAACCACAAGGGCTACGCTTATGCAAGGGGTAAAAACCCTACCCGCACGCAGTTGGAGGCTAATTTGGCGGCTTTGGAGAATGCGGCGCACGGACTTTGTTTCGCGAGTGGCATGGGCGCCATCGATGCGGTGATTAAATTGTTGCTGCCAGGCGATGAGGTGATTACCGGCGACGACATCTACGGAGGTTCTTACCGCATGTTTAGCAAAATTTACGAGCCCTATGGCATCAAGTTCCACTACATTGATTTGTACGATGCAGAGAACGTGAAGGCCTATTTAAACGATAAAACCAAGTTGATTTGGGCCGAAACGCCGACCAATCCCACCATGAAAATTGTGGACATTGCCGCGCTGGCAGCCATTGCGAAGTCGGCCAAGGTGCTGTTTGCGGTGGATAATACTTTTGCCTCGCCTTATTTGCAAAACCCCCTCGACTTGGGTGCAGATTTGGTGATGCATTCGGCTACTAAATATTTGGGCGGTCACAGCGATGTGGTGATGGGTGCACTTTGCACCAACGACAGCGCCTTGCACGAGCGCTTGGCCTTTATTTTGAACAGTTGTGGCGCCAATCCTGGTCCGCAAGACTGCTTTCTAGTGCTCCGCGGTGTAAAAACCCTGCACCTGCGCATGAAAGCGCATTGCGAAAATGGGGCGGCTGTGGCACACTATCTTAAAAACCACCCGAAAGTAGGCAAGGTCAATTGGCCGGGCTTTCCTGAGCACCCTGGTCACGACATTGCCAAGCGCCAAATGCGCGATTTTGGCGGCATGATTTCGTTTACTTTGGCCAGCGACGACTTCGACGCTGCCATGAAACTCGCCTCGTCGATGCACATTTTTTCGTTGGCCGAGTCGCTGGGCGGTGTTGAGTCGCTCATCGGTCACCCTGCCAGCATGACCCACGCCAGTATCCCACGCGAAAAGCGCTTGGCCGCTGGAGTAGAAGACGGTTTGCTGCGTTTGAGCGTAGGCGTAGAGGATATTGAAGATATTTTAGCCGACTTAGAGCAGGCATTGGCTGGGGTTTAAGTCCTTTGCTGATTTAAACGCAGCGCCTCTTGCCCACAAAGCATGGTAGCTTTCTGCTATTACATGAGCCGTTGGTACTCCCAGCGGCTTTTTTGTTTTGTGCTGCTGCAGGAGGTGGAATCCTGCAAAATGCCTTTGCTTTTTGCCCCCAAATGCGGAGCTTTGACGACCTTGAAGCCTCGCCAAAATCTCATAAAAGCGCAACTCGACAGCTTTACAGCTGCCTACAACCGCCGCGATTTTATTGCCGACGACCCCATTGTGGTGCCGCATGGCTTTAGTAAGCAGCAGGACATAGAAATAGCTGGCTTTTTTGCAGCCATATTTGCGTGGGGACAGCGAAAAACGATCATCTCCAAAGCCCAAGAGCTCATGCAACGCATGGATGGGGCGCCGCACGCCTTTGTTTTGAGTGCCAATGAGCGCGAGTTGCGGGGATTGGCGGGTTTTGTGCACCGCACCTTTAACGATACAGATTTGCTGTACATGGTCGATTTTTTGGGCAGGCATTATCGTCAGCACCACAGCTTAGAGCAGGCCTTTGTACCGTTGGGGGCAGTCGATTGGAGCGTAGAGCAGGCCTTGTTGCACTTTCATCAGCAAGTTTTTATACCCGATTGGGCGCCACAACGCAGTCGCAAACACATTCCCACGCCCGCCCGTCACTCGGCCTGCAAACGCCTCAATATGTACCTGCGCTGGATGGTGCGCCAAGATGCGCAGGGGGTTGATTTTGGATTGTGGCAGCAATTAAAGCCTGCCGATTTAATCGTTCCACTCGACCTACACGTGCAGCGGGTAGCCATCAAAATGGGTTTGTTGCAGCGCACGCAGAGCGATTGGCAAGCGGCACTTGAACTCACCCAAGCCTTGCGGCAATTTGACCCGAACGACCCCGTAAAATACGATTTTGCGCTTTTTGGGATGGGTTTGGAAGTAAGGAGAGGGGCGGATTGGTAGGAGGCGTTACTCCTCCGGCGCCGTCCAAGTAGCGAGATCTACCACCACCAGGTCTACCACCTCGTCGCGGTACATGAGGTCGGCCAGCACTTCAGGCTTTTTTACCATTTTAGCGGCTTTTTTTGGGTCCTCTTCGCCCGTATCCTCCATGTACATCTCAATGTAGTACTCTATTTCAGTATGGTCCACCGGGTTCACCACCCCATAAAGCAGGGTTTCGTTGAGCCGGTACTTGCGGCAGGCCTCAAACACCTCTAACTCATCGCCTAAAAGCATGATATCAGCCACATCTTCTTGGATGAGGGCTTTGGCAATTTTTACAACTTCCGGATCTAGTCCATTCACAAAGAGGATGATTGGACTATCTTTGTCTTCCGCCCAGTCTCGTATGGCTTCAAATTTATTCATGACGCTATTGCGGTTCAAATTAAATACTTTTGGGCGACAATTAGGTGTGTTTTTGCGTCATTGTGTTGAAAAAATGACGCAAATTGGAGAGAAACCGCTCGCGACGGCTATTTATGCCAAAAGGAAGTTGAAAAGATGAAGTTATTCGATAAAAACGATACCATAGTAGCCTTGGCGAGTCCTGCCGGCATTGGCGCCCTCGGGGTCATTCGCCTTTCGGGACCAAACGCCATCCAAATAGCCCAGCGGCTGTGCCCGCGCACCAAGGTGCTCCAAATGCCCTCGCACCAAGCGCGATTGGCGATGATTTACGAGCAGGGCCGCTTGGTTGACGAAGCCTTGCTTATCTGTTTCAAAGCCCCCAAAAGTTTTACGATGGAAGACGTGGTAGAGTTTAGCGTGCATGGCTCTACCTACATCCTCGACCAAGTGATGCGGCTGTGTTTGCAGCAGGGCGCGCGTTTGGCCGAGCCGGGCGAGTTTACGTTCCGGGCCTTTTTAAACGGCAGGTTCGATTTGAGTCAGGCCGAAGCCGTAGCCGACCTCATTGCTGCCGACAACGAACATGCCCACCGAGTGGCGCTCAACCAAATGCGCGGCGGTTTTGCCCAAGAAATCCGTGAACTGCGCGAGGAGCTCATTCATTTTGCGTCGATGTTAGAGTTGGAGCTCGATTTTA
>CAMCHJ010000019.1 GCA_945874665.1 Chitinophaga pinensis
TGGAATGTAAGCATTCACTTCTTTCTGGTTGGTCAATCTTACACGCGCCACTTTACGCATGGCGGAGTTTGGTTTTTTAGGTGTAGTTGTATACACCCGGGTGCAAACACCGCGACGTTGCGGGCAAGCATCCAATGCCGGTGATTTGCTCTTATCAGCCTTATGCTCACGGCCTTTTCTTACGAGTTGCTGTATGGTTGGCATGCTATAATTTAATACGCTATTCTAATAAACACACTACTCCCTATCTTCAAGGGACTGCAAAGGTATTTAATTCCTCAATAATTGCAAAACGCCACGTCCAAATTTTTGGAATCGAGCAGGTTATATGTGGATAAGCTACCCTCTAATTGAGTCAAAAACAGCCATTATATGCTTCATTCGCCATATTATCCCCTTCCTACTATTTTTAAGATAAGTTTGATAAAATGGAAATGACCCGAAAAAACCGTGGAAAACTCCTAATTTGGTGGTCTTAATTCAAAAGCATGCGTTACGAACCCATCGATCCCAAACTTTTTATCCATAACCGCAGTCGTTTTGCGGCCGATATGCAAACCAACAGCATCGCCTTTTTTGTGTCGAACGACCAATTTCCACGCAACGCCGATGCCAATTACTATTTCAGACAAAACAGCGAGCTTTTTTGGCTCACGGGCATCGATCAAGAGGACACCTATTTAATGCTCTACCCCGATTGTCCGAACCCCCGTTTCCGTGAAGTCCTATTTATATTAGAGACCAACGAGCACATTGCTGTTTGGGAAGGCCATAAATATACACAAGCCGAAGCCGCTGCCATGTCGGGCATCACCACGGTGCTTTGGAACAAAGATTTTCGTTCGACGCTCAACACCTATATAAAGTACACCGACGCCTGTTACCTAAACACCAACGAAAACGACCGGGCAAGTAATCCTTTAGCCACGGCCGAACTGCGTTTTGCGCGTGAGCTGCAGCAGCAGTTTCCCCTCCATACTTATAAGCGTGCCGCCAAAATCATGGAACAGCACCGCTCGCGGAAACATGCCATTGAAGTGGACCTACTCAAGCGTGCTATCAACATCACGGCGGGTGGCTTACAGGAAGTGCTCAAAACGATCAAGCCGGGCACTTGGGAATTTGAAATCGAAGGCACCCTCCTCAAGCACTTTCTCAGCAACCGCGCCAATGGCTTCTCTTTTGAGCCCATCATTGCGAGTGGCGCGAGTGCTTGTGTGCTGCATTACGTTAAAAACGACAAGCAATGTAAAGATGGGGATTTGATGTTACTGGATTTTGGAGCCGATTATGCCAATTATTCGGGTGACATGACCCGTTGCTTCCCAGTAAATGGTCGCTTTAGCAAGCGCCAAAAGGAAGTGTACGATGCGGTACTGCGTGTGAACTACGCTGCCACCAAACTGCTAGTCCCTGGCCGCACGCTCGACGAGTACAACCGCGAGGCTGCTTTGATCATGCAGGAAGAGCTGCTGGGCTTGGGTCTCATCACCCGCGACGACATCGCCAAGGAAAATCCGAATTGGCCCGCTTACAAAAAATACTTCCCGCACGGCACTGGGCACTTTTTAGGGATTGATGTGCATGATATCGGCGCGCGTTACGGCAAACTCGACGAAGGCATGGTGATTACTTGCGAGCCCGGCATTTACATTGCGGAAGAAGGCCTCGGCATCCGCATCGAAAACGACATCCTGATCACCAAAAACGGCCCGGTAAATCTCATGGCTGGCATCCCAATTGAAACCGAAGAAATTGAAGCAGTGATGCTCGCTGGCAAATAGGCGGTTTCTGATTCTTTATAAATGACGCATTATGCATTATTCAAGCTGCATAAGTCTTTTTGCATGATACATGATGCGTCATTCATTTTGCTCAACGCGGCTTGCAGGCGCTCAAAACCAAAGAGATGATCCAATGGGTGGAGGTAGAAATCTATTGGCACGTGTATGATTGTTTTCTCAGCCGCTGGCTTGCCTGGAAATACGAAAGCAGTCGGCCATAAAATGCTAGGCACAGCGTTGGCACCCTGCCACAAACCGCTTTTTATCCGCTATTTTTGATAGATGTTAGTGCGCCCCGATACTTTCTGGGATTTTGGTGGCTTTGTGCAGTATGAACCCATTACTGTAATCACCGATTTGGTGGTAACGGCGGTCTGTTGGTGGGCCTTCATCAAACTAAAAGGCTCCCCGCCCGGCCAGCTCAAAAATTTATTTAGGGCTTACTTCTTTACCATGGGCCTAGCTACTGCTTATGGCGGCATCATTGGCCACGGTTTTATTGTGCAGTTGGGTTTTGTTTGGAAGATGCCCGGCTGGTACATATCGATGTTTTCGGTGGCTTTGCTCGAGCGCGCTGCCATTTTCCATGCCCAGCCTTTGCTCTCAGAAAATACCGGCCGCTGGTTTGCTCGCTTAAACCTGGTGGAGCTGTTTAGTCTTTGCGCCATTGTAGCCTACACCCAAAACTTCTTTTTTGTAGAAGCGCATGCCGCTTATGGGATGTTGGTAGTGGTATTGTCGCTTGAATTTTACGTTTACCGCAAAACCACCTCCAGGGGTAGTCGACAGCTGCTCTTGGCGGTAGGTGTTGCCGCGCTTGCTGCCACTGTGCACTTACTGGAGCTCGGCATCCACCGCTGGTTTAATCACCTCGATTTAAGTCATTTGCTGATGGCCTGGGGCGCTTGGCATTTCTACAAAGGCGCAGCCACGATTTTGCAAGAAAACCCTATTCCGTTACGCAAACCGTAGCTCCTGGGCTGCCAACATCATCACCAAATTTTTGGGCAAAAAAAATGAGGCCGAAGCCTCATTTTGTAAATTTTTTGCGCCTTAACGCTTTGTAATAGGCACATATTCGCGCGCAGGGTGACCGATGTACACCTGACGCGGGCGACCGATAGGCTCATTACCTTCACGCATCTCTTTCCACTGGGCAATCCAGCCGGGGAGGCGTCCCAAGGCAAACATCACCGTAAACATATCGGTAGGAATGCCGATGGCGCGGTAAATGATACCTGAGTAAAAATCGACGTTCGGGTACAACTTGCGCTCAATGAAATAAGGATCACTCAAGGCAACTGTTTCGAGTTGTTTGGCGATATCGAGGATGGGGTCGTTGATGCCCAATTTGTTCAATACCTGATCGCAAGCAACTTTTATGATTTTAGCGCGTGGGTCGAAGTTTTTGTACACCCGGTGCCCGAAGCCCATGAGGCGGAAAGGGTCGTTTTTGTCTTTAGCCTTGTTGATGTACTTCATGGCATCGCCACCATCCGCTTTGATTTGCTCGAGCATTTCGATTACGGCTTGGTTGGCACCACCGTGTAGCGGTCCCCACAAAGCCCCAATACCTGCCGACACGGAGGCATAAATATTGGCGTGTGACGAGCCTACGATACGTACCGTTGATGTTGAGCAATTTTGCTCGTGGTCGGCATGCAGGATCAGTAATTTATTCAACGCATCTACCACCACTGGATCTGGCACATATTCTTCGGTACGGTGACCGAACATCATTTGGAGGAAGTTACTCACATAATCCAACTTATTGTTTGGATACATATAAGGGTGCCCAGTTGATTTTTTGTACGTCCATGCGGCAATGGTGCCCATTTTAGCAATGAGGCGATGAATGGTGCGATCAACTTCTTCAGATGAGCGATTTGGATTAAGCGAGTTGGGGTAGAAGCTCGATAAAGAAGCAACCGTACACATGAGCACGCCCATGGGATGCGTGCCGCCAGGGTATGCATCCAAAAATTTCTTAATGTTCTCATGCACGAGGGTGCGGCGAGATATAGAATAGTTGAAGCTTTCGAGTTGCGCTGCGGTTGGCAATTCACCGTTGATCAACAGATAACTCACCTCCATGAAGGTGGAATTCTCAGCCAACTGTTCGATGGAGTACCCTCGGTAGCTCAAGATACCTTCATCGCCATCAATAAAGGTGATGGCGCTTTTGGTAGCACCTGTGTTTTTATAGCCAATATCGAGGGTAATGAGACCTGATTCATCGCGCAACTTAGAGATATCGATGGCCGCCTCATTCTCGGTACCAACAATTACTGGGAGTTTGTAAGATTTGTCGCCGTATTGTATTTCAGCAAATTGAGACATATATATGTTGTAATTTTAGTGTTTTCGAACCTCGTGCGGCTTCCTAAAGCTTTGGCGTTGTAAAAATCCACAAAAAGTAGGATTTTTCACAGCTATATCGCCTTTTTTTTAATCCGTGCTTTCAGAAAACATGCAAGACACAAAAATTTCCAAAACTACAAATATGTCTAAGCGCCAACTCCTCTCCCTCGACGCCCTCCAATTATTACAACCGCAATTACCTGATTGGGAAATTAGCACAGCTGCCTTAAAAAGAAAACTCGAATTCGCCAATTTCAGTGAGGCTTGGGCCTTCATGAGTCGGGTGGCGTTGCTCGCAGAGCAGCTCGACCACCACCCCAACTGGAGCAACGTATATAACAAGGTAGAGCTGCAGTTGAGCACGCACGACCGCGGAGGGGTTACCCCATTGGATGCGCAGCTGGCCGCAGCCATCGACGAAATATTGCAATAATGCTTTTAGAGCGCCTTTACGGCCTCCACCAAGCTACTTAAAGCCTTTTTAGCATCGCCAAAAAGCATGCGCGTTTTGGGATTGTAGAAGAGTTCGTTTTCGATACCTGCGTAACCAGCGCCCATGGAGCGTTTGATGACGATGATGTTTTGCGCGCGGTCGGCTTGCAAAATAGGCATGCCGTAAATGGGACTTGCAGGATCGAGTTCAGCGGCCGGGTTAACCACGTCGTTGGCACCAATGACTACCACCACATCGGTTTGAGGGAAGTCGTCGTTGATTTTTTCCATCTCAATGAGCTTCTCATACGAAACATCCGACTCAGCCAGCAGCACGTTCATGTGACCAGGCATGCGCCCAGCCACGGGATGGATACCATATTTGACCTCAACCCCTTTCGATTCGAGCAGCTTTTCAAGCTCATGCACCACGTGCTGGGCTTGTGCCACGGCCAAACCATAGCCGGGTATAATAACCACTTTGCGGGCGTAGGCCAGTAGGATAGACGCGTCGCTTAGGTTTATTTCACGGTAAGTAGTGTCGATTTCGCGGTCGGATGCAGCCCCAGAGCCGCTGTTGAAAGCCCCCAACAAAACGGCAACGAGTGAGCGGTTCATGGCCTTACACATGAGCACGGTGAGCAAAAAGCCTGCAGAACCTACGAGTACGCCACCCATCAACATTACCTTGTTGTCGAAAAGCAAGCCAGTAGTGGCCGCGGTGAGTCCTGTAAACGAGTTCAGCAGCGAAATAACCACTGGCATATCTGCGCCGCCAATCGGCATCACAAACAACACTCCAAACAGCAGTGAAAGCAGCAAAATAATGTAAATCAACATTTCGTTGCCTTCTCCAATAAAGAAAAAGAGCACAGATAAGGCAGCAATCAACAGCAACAAGCCGTTGTTGGTGAGCTTTTGCATGGGCCAACGTACCGATTTACCGCTCACAAAGCCTTGTAATTTACCCATGGCAATGATGGAACCAGTAAACGACACCCCTCCTACTACTAAACTCACCAGCAGCGCTGCGAAGTAGAAATAAAAGGTACTGTTGGGATTCAGCATCAACACCGCCATACCGATATCGGCGCCGTGATAAATGCCATATACCTCAGCAATGGCTATCAATGCTGCTGCCGCACCGCCCATGCCGTTAAAAAACGACACCATTTGCGGCATATCGGTCATTTTTACACGATTCGACATCAACATACCCACTACGCTGCCAAGGGCAATACCTGCAGCACTCAGCGCAATGTTGTTGAGCCCGGGCGTGAAAAAAGTAGCCAAAACGGCTAACGCCATGCCCGCTGCCGCCCACAAATTGCCTTTGCGCGCACTGTCGGGGTGCCCCATGTATTTAATACCCAGCACAAACAGCACCACGGCTATCAAATAAATTATATCTATGATTTGAATCAGCATTACTTCTTCTTTTTACGAAACATATCTAACATGCGGTCGGTAACCGCGAATCCACCCACTACATTGAGCGTGGCCAAAACCACCGCAACAAAACCCAGGGCTAAGGCCACATAGTTATCGGGATCGGTTTTGCCCATCACCAAAATAGAGCCAATGATCACCACGCCGGAGAGGGCGTTAGAACCCGACATGAGGGGGGTGTGCAGCACTTGGGGCACCTTGCTGATGACCTCAACGCCCACAAAAACCGCCAGTACCAGCACATAAATAAGTTGCAAGTTCTCGGAAATGAGTGCAAGTAAATTTTCCATTATTGTTTATTTAGCGGTCCCCAAACCACAGCTCCCCCATGGGTAATGACGCTGCCTTTGATGATTTCGTCTTCGAAATTGAGTGATAACTGGCCTTCTTTGATGCAAGGCGTGAGGTAATTGAGCATATTTTTGGCGTACATGCGACTCGCGTCCTGCGGCTTTTCGGCTGGCAAGTTACCGTTGCCAACAATGATTACCTCGTGCTTGGTGCAAATTTGATTGTTTTGGGTAAGCTCGCAGTTGCCACCCGCCGCGGCAGCCAGATCAATGATCACACTGCCCGCCCGCATGCGCTCCACCATAGAGGCGGTAATGAGCACGGGGGCTGTTCGGCCAGGAATCAAGGCGGTGGTGATCACCACATCAGCGGCTACGATGCGCTTTTCGAGTTCTTCGGATTGTTTTTGCTTGTATTCGGCACTCTGTTCTACGGCATAACCGCCAGCACCTTTGTCTTCCACGGCACCTGCCACTTCCACAAATCGGCCGCCTAAGCTCTCCACTTGTTCTTTTACCGATGGGCGCGTATCAAAGGCTTCTACTACGGCACCCAAGCGTTTAGCGGTAGCGATGGCTTGCAAACCGGCTACGCCTGCGCCTATCACCAATACTTTAGCAGGGGCAATGGTACCGGCGGCGGTCATCATCATCGGAAACAAACGAGGCAACAAGCTGGCGGCCCGCAGCACGGCTTGGTAGCCGGCGAGGGAAGCCTGACTCGACAGCACGTCCATGCTCTGGGCGCGGGTAATGCGAGGGATGGCATCCATGCTGATGCAGCTCACGCCTCTTTCAGCGAGTTTTTGCATGCGCTCGGCATTTACCAAGGGCTGATACATGCCAAAAAGCAATTGGTTGGCTTGTAAATCTCCGAAAGCGTCGGTGGCCAAAGGCTGTATGCCGATGAGTAGTTCGGCGGTGAGGACGGTTTTGCGGGGACTGATTTCGGCCCCTGCCGCTTCATAATCGCTGTTGCGAAAGGAGGCGGCCAAACCAGCCTCTGTTTCTACCAAAACTTTCGCGCCTTTGTCGATTAAGGCTTTAACCACCTCAGGGGTAAGCGCTACCCGTGTTTCAAAATCGGGTTCTTTAAGTAATCCTATGACCATCTGCTTCAAATATCGAGTAAATATACAAGTTACATTGAAACTGAGTTCCAGAAGTAGCGGATTCACTCAAATCCGGCGCAGAAATAATTTAATATGTCTTTTTAAGATAACTAAACAACTCACTGTCGGTGGTGAGCACAATGCTGGTTTGCGCGTCGAGCGACTTTTCAAGGGTTTCCATCGACTTCATAAAGGTGTACAACGCGCGCGCTTGGGGTGATTTGTTGTAGGCGGAAGCATAGATAGAAGTGGCTTCGGCATCGGCTTTACCGCGGATGATATCGGCATCGCGCACGGCGGTAGACTGAATTTCGGCCAAATCGCGTTCCTTATCGCCTTCAATTTTGCGGGCTTCTCCTTCACCTTCAGAGCGAAACTGATCGGCGATGCGGTTACGCTCCGAAATCATGCGGTCGTACACCCGTTGGCGCACTTCTTCCACATAATTCACACGCTTAAACCGAAAATCCAGGATCCTTACGCCTAAATCTGCACAACGCTGGTTGGCTTTGGCAAGAATAGCGGCTTCGATTTTATCGCGACCAACGCCGATACTGTCCAGTTTTTCGAGTTCCTGCATGAAGCTCTCCGAAATTTCGGGGGCGCGGTTAGTGGAGCGTACAATGTCGAGTAATTCGTTGGAGGCAATGGCATTGCGGGTTTCCCCGTCGAGGATATCGTCGAGGCGCGACTGTGCCGACCTTTCATCGCGCAGGCGGATGAAAAACTGCAGCGGGTCGGTGATCTGCCAGCGGGCGTAGGTATCTACGAAGATGAATTTTTTATCCTTCGTAGGCACCTGATTCGGATCTCCATCCCAAGCCAAAAAGCGCTTATCGAAATACTGCACTTTTTGCACGAATGGCATTTTAAAATGGATGCCTGGCGCCGTTCGTGGCTCGCCTACAGGCTTACCAAACTGCGTAACGATGGCCTGTTGGGTTTCGCTGAGCACAAAAACACTTCCGAAGGCCACGATAAGCACGATGGCTATAGGAATGAGTAGGTATAAATAGGTACGGCTCATTTGCTAGTCTTTTTAATTTGCTCCAAATTCAACAAAGGCAAAACGTTGTTCCCTTTTTCATCTACAATTACCTTGTTACCTATTTTGGGCAAGATGCGCTCCATGGTTTCGAGGTAGATGCGCTTCTTAGTAACTTCTGGTGCCTTCATGTATTCGGTATAGAGTGAATTAAAGCGGGCAGCTTCGCCTCGTGCGCCATTTACCCGGGTGAGGGCGTAGGCTTCGGCCAACTGCACCGTTTCTTGCGCTTCGCCTTTGGCCCGCGGCACCACGCGGTTGTATTCTGATTCGGCTTTGTTGATGAGCGTTTCGCGCTCTTGTTGGGCTTGGTTTACGGCATTAAAGCTGGCGCGCACGGGTTGCGGTGGATTTACGTCTTGCAGTACTACTTGGTCGATACGGATGCCGTTTTCGTACTCATCGCACAACTTTTGCAGCAATACTTCGACGGTTGAAGCTACCTCTTGGCGGCCTACGGTGAGCACTTCATTCACGGTGCGGTTGCCAACTGTTTTACGCATGGCTGATTCCGACATATCGCGGAGCGCTTGCTCAGCATCGCGTACTTTAAAGAGGTATTTATACGAGTCCACGATGCGATACTGCACCACCCACTCTACATCAGCCATGTTTAAGTCGCCACTGAGCATGCTCGATTCGTCTTCATAACTGTCGTCCGCATACTCAGTGCGCGTGCCTGGATTGGTAGTTCTGAAGCCAAATTCATGCTTGAGTTGGCGCTGCACCGGAATTTTATGCATCTTCTCAACCCCAAAAGGCAGGATGAAATTAAGACCGGGCTGCAGGGTACGACTGTATTTGCCGAGGTTGATCACTACGCCTTCTTCTTCGGGACCGATGGTGCGGATAGAGGTGGCCAAGGTAATCACCACCAACAAGCCAAAAATAAGGCGCATGGCATATTTTCGTAGCAGGTATTCGTAATAATTCCAGTTAAACGCTTCGGCCATAACAATTTCATTTGAGATTTCACAAGATACCGAAAAGCCAGCTATAAGATTGAAAATTAACGCTTTTTAGGGAATGTACTGGTGCTGCCTGCTGGAGCAAACGGCGACTTCTACGGAGGAGTCAGGCCAGTGCGTATGAAGCACCTTGCTGAGCGGCGCGGTCTGTAAACGTACATGCGACTGTAGCAAAAGAGACGCTAACAAATTTTGCCTAAAGTCAAAAAAACACTGGCTGAAGGCCCGCTTACTATCTCCTTTCAGAAAAAAAAACAAGACTTATAGTACAATTAACAATTTCTTATTAATTTGCTCAAGATTTCATCACATAAATTCAAAAAACAATAATATAACCATGAAAAAAGCACTACTCCTCCTGGTGTTGGTAACGGCAGGTTACTTTGCAAAGGCTCAAACCACCAACGTGACTTTCCAGGTCGACATGAACGCCTACACCGGCACCTTCACCACCCCTGAGCTCAATGGCACCTTCAATGGCTGGTGCGGCAATTGTGCGCCCATGAGTGACCCAAACAACGACGGCATTTGGACCATCACCATTCCGCTGCCTATAGGTGCTACTGTTGAGTATAAGTTTTCGCATGACAACTGGGCTGGTCAAGAAACAAACAATCCAGCTGAGTCATGCACCAACGGCAACGCCCAATTT
The DNA here is from genome assembly GCA_945874665.1 of Chitinophaga pinensis. Lineage (GTDB taxonomy): Bacteria > Bacteroidota > Bacteroidia > UBA7662 > UBA7662 > PNNG01. The sequence goes on from CAMCHJ010000019.1 coordinate 10,094, forward strand.
ACCAACCGTGTATTGGTTGTACCCAGTGCCGCCACCACCTTGGGCGTAGTATGCTGGGGCTCTTGCTCGCCATGTGCGGCTACACCAACGACTGCCAATGTAACTTTTAGGGTCGACATGAACGAGTTCACAGGCACCTTCACCACACCTGAGCTCAACGGCACCTTCAACAGCTGGTGTGGCAACTGCGCCCCGATGACCGACGCGAACAACGACGACATTTGGCAAATCACCATCAACATGCCACTTGGCGACACGATAGAGTACAAATTTTCGCACGACAACTGGGGCGGGCAAGAAACCAATGACCCTACAGCGCCATGCACCAACGGCAATACCCAGTTCACGAACCGCGTATTGATTATAAGTGGCGACACCATCATGCCAGCGGTATGTTGGGGCAGCTGCTTGCCGTGTGGCATGAGCAGTAACGTGGCAGAAATAGCGCCTAACAGTGTGCGCATGTTCCCAAATCCTGCCAAAGGCACCGTGACTTTTGAGAGCGACGAGGCAGGCAGCATCCAGCTTTACGACCTCACTGGCCGCTTGGTGCTGCAAACCAAACTCGAGGCAGTATCACAAACGGTTTCGCTTGAGGGCCTCAAAGCGGGCTTGTATGTGGCGCAGTGGCAGGGACAAAAATCGACACAAAGCCTACGACTCATCGTACAATAAAATTCTCCCTTATCTTAGAGCCCTCTCACAGCAGAGGGCTTTTTTTTGCCTAAACACAACTTATGCGTAAATCACTCTTATTTATCGTTTCGGTGTTTTTCTTTTGGGGCTTTGTAGCTGCCAGCAACGACATCCTTATCCCTGTTTTTAAAGAAAAACTACAGCTCTTACAGTGGCAAAGTCAGATGATTGCCTTTGCATTTTACGTAGCCTATACCGTAGGTTCGTTGAGTTATGTCGCCATTTCTAAGCTGCGTGGGCGCGATTTGGTAGCGAGTTGGGGCTACGGTAAATCGTTGGCCGTAGGATTGTTTATATCGGCGGCGGGTACGTTGTTATTCATCCCGGCAGCCAACAATGCTTCCTTTCCGTTATTGTTGATGGGTTTGATTGTGGTGGGCATCGGTTTTAGTCTGCAACAAACGGTTGCCAATCCGCTCGCCATTTCCTTAGGCAGTCCCGAAACCGGCTCCCAACGCCTCAGCATGGCTGGCGGCATCAACAACCTCGGCACCACCTTAGGACCGTTATTACTCAGCTTTGCTATTTTCGGACAAGCCGGTACGGGTGCAGCGCCAACGCTTGATATTGCAGCGGTTAAAATCCCTTACCTCATCCTTGGCGCCTGCTTCGTGTTTTTTGGCATGCTGTTTTGGCGGATGGATTTAGGAAAGCCCGAAGAAGCCATTTTGGATGAAAGTTCAAACACCCTCCCCACCGAAAGCATTTTCAAAGCACCACAAGTGTGGATGGGCATGATCGCCATCTTTTTATATGTAGGCGTCGAAGTAAGTACGGCCAGCAATTTGCCAGAGTACCTCAAAATGTACCATGACATTAAGCTCGATCAAATGGCCCCTTACATTTCGTTGTTTTGGGCGAGTTTGATGATCGGTCGCTGGACTGCTGCCTCGGGTGCCTTGGGTGCTAAAGGCAGCCAACGTGCGCTTCTCCGTTGGGCGCTGCCAATGGTAGCTTTTGGCCTGTTTATGCTCATCAACATGCTCGGCGGCTATGATGTAACGCAGTTCATACCCTTTATAGGCGCAGTATTGGTGCTGATAGTGGCCGATTTGCTGGTGAAAGGAAATCCTGTGAAGCAGTTGTTTTTATATGCCAGTCTGGGCATTGTAGCCACACTCGTAGGCATGTATGCAGAGGGGCCTGTGGCCATCTACTCCTTTATAGCTGTAGGTTTGTTTTGCTCTACCTTGTGGCCCTGCATTTTTACCTTGGCCATTGCTGGTATGGGCACCCGTACTTCGCAAGTTTCGAACGCCTTGATCATGATGATCATGGGTGGTGGTTTTGTAAGTGTTTTTCAAGGCTGGTTGAGCTCCGACGAACTGATGGGCATCCGCGGCTCCTACTGGGTGGGTGTTGTTTGCTTTGCCTACCTCGCCTTTTATGCCTACCGCATGCGGCTGGTATTGCAGAAAAGAGGCATTGTGCTGGAGGAGGCTGCTTCGAGCGGCCACTAAGCTTGTTTAAAGCTCGAAAAGAAAGCCCTTTTGTACCAGTTGTTCGTAGCGCTTCGGATCGAACCTGAACAAGCGTGCGGGACGGTGGCGGACTTCTTTTTGGGTTTTGTCGAGGGGAATGAGCACATTCATCGACAACATTTTCTTTCTGAAATTCCCTTTGTCGAAAGCGGTATTGAGGATGGTTTCGTACAAATGTTGCAATTGTGCCAAGGTAAATTCTTCGGGCAAGAGCTCAAAGCCAATGGGCTGGTGCTGCACCTTGTGATGCAGGTGCGCCATGGCTGCTTCCAAAATTTGGCGGTGGTCAAAGGCCATCTCCCCGATTGCATCTAAATTTTTCCAATATGCTTCGCTGGCCCAGGAGGATGGGTGGGGATTGTACAAGTTTTTATCTAGCAAAGCGTAATACACCACTGTTACAACGCGCCCAATGGGGTGGCGGTGCACAGCACCAAAGGTGTTTATTTGTTCGAGGTATATGTCGGGAAGGCCTGTTAAATCGTGTAAAACGCGTTTAGAGGCCTGGGTGATGTCTTCATTCAACGTTACCAAATCACCAGGTATGGCTTCAAAGCCGGCATAAGGCTCTACGCCCCGTTCAACCAACAATACCTGCAGATTTTGTCCGTCGTAACCAAAAACCACACAATCAACCGAGATGCCAAACTGGAAAAAACTGTCTAATCGTTTGCGCTCGGCTTGCAGGTCGGAGGATATTTGGACTTGCGTCATGGGTTTTGTATTAATCGATTACAAAGGTAAGTGAATTAGCAACATCCGCGCTATTGGGCACCAGCCATGCGGTTACTTTTCCTTTAGCAAGATGTTTTTGTCCTTGGGCATCAAAATGTGCAAGCGATCCAGGCGTAAGCATAAAAACCACCTTTTTGGTAGCGCCGGCTGCCAGTGGTAGCTGTTGAAAATCGAGCAATTGGCGGCCCGGACTTATACCGTGCTTGCTGGCGGGTAGCTTGGCGTAAAGCTGTACGGTTTCGGTGCCAGCGACTTGCGATGTATTGGTGATTTCGACGCTTAAAACTACTTTGCCGTTGGGCAGTTGTTGTAATTTGGGCACGCTGTAAGTAAAGGTGCTGTAGCTTAGGCCGTAGCCAAAGGGGTAAACTGGACTGTTGGGCAGGTCGTTGTACTGCGACCAAAACACCTCTTTCGAAGGTCCTGGCCGGCCGCCTGTATAATCATTGTAAGCCATGGGGATTTGGCCCTCGTGCCGTGGGAAAGTCATCGGCAGGCGCCCCGAAGGATTGTGATCGCCCAGGAGCACGGCTGCCACCGCATCGCCGGCATGGGTGCCAGGTTGCCAAGCGAGCAGCAGGGCACCGAGTTTGGTGCGGATGTCATCGGGAATTATGAGCGGCCTGCCTGCAAACAGCACCAGTACCACCCTTGGATGCTGCTGCACCAAGGCGCGTAAAAAAGCTTCTTGCAAACCGGGTAGGTGAATGGAGGCACGGCTGCGGCCTTCACCCGACTGGTAGCCATGCTCGCCGAGTGCTACAATGGCCGTTTTGGCAGATAATGCCAGTGCCATGGCCCCTGCCCAGCCTGTAGTGTCAGTTTCATTTACTTGTATAGGGGCGTGGAAGGCCTCGATACCGCTCCAAGCCACAGGACCACCTGCCCAGCGCAGGTCGGGGAAATAGGCCTGCAAACCCGTTGTGAGGGGAATGGCCGTACCATTATCAGCCGACACCCGCCAGTTGCCCAGGGGCGCCGTGCGGTCATTGGCCAAGGCCCCAAGCAACACTACGTCTTCGTTGAGTTGTAGGGGCAGTATCCCTTTGTTTTCGAGCAAAACCATCGATTTTTTCGCCATTTCAAGCGCATCTTTGTGTAAAGTGGCGCTGCCGATGGTGGTGGCCTCGCGTTCTTCATCGCAATAACGATAAGGATCATCGAACAAGCCGAGGGCGAATTTGAGTCGCAGGATGCGTCGCACGGCTTCGTTAACACGCGCTTCTGGCACCCGCTTTTGCCTCACAGCATCGGCCAAATGCCGGACGTAGGCCATCGATTCCATGTCCATATCGCAACCCGCCAAGGCCGCCAACTCCGCAGCCTCCTGCAAAGAAGCCGCATACCCATGGGCCATCATTTCCTGAATGGAGCCCCAATCCGATACCACCATCCCCTTAAAAGCCCAGTCCTTTTTAAGAATCTGGCGCATCAAAAACGAATCGGCCGACGCAGGAACGCCATTGTAAGCCGTAAAGGCATTCATAAAAGTGGCCACCCCAGCCTCTTGCGCGGCTTTAAAGGGCGGCAAAATGTTGTTGTACAGGGTATAAGCGCTAAAATCGGTGTGGTGGTAATCGCGACCCGCTTGCACATAGCCATAACCTGCAAAATGTTTGGCGCAGGCGGCGATGGTATTGGGTGCACTTAAATCATCCCCCTGAAAACCCCGCACCCGTGCCGTAGCAATACGCGCACCGAGGTAAGGATCTTCGCCGGCACCTTCCATCACCCTGCCCCAGCGTGGGTCACGCGAAATATCGACCATCGGCGCGAAAGTCCAGTTAATACCCGCCGCCGATGCCTCTGTGGCCCCATTGCGTGCAGACTTTTCGATGGCTTGGAGGTCCCAGCTCGCCGCCTCCGCCAAAGGAATGGGCGTAAGGGTTTTGTAACCGTGAATGACATCGCAGCCAAAAATCAAAGGAATACCCAAGCGGGTTTGCTCCACGGCAATTTTTTGCAAGGCCCGCACTTCTTTTACACCCTGTACATTTAAAACCGAACCTACCCCGCCTTTTCTAAGGATTTCGTAGCGCTCTAAGGAGTTGCCTTCGGCGGGCACAGGCCCTGTGGCATTCCAAAAGCCGTTAAACTGGTTCATTTGACCTATTTTTTCATCCAAAGTCATGAGCCGCATCACCGAATCGATGCGCTGCTCAAAGTTTTGGGCAGAAACCAGGGAGGCACAAGGCAAAAAAAAGAGCGAAAGGAGTAAACGCAGCTTCATCACAGGCTAAAAGGGTTCGTACAAAAACGAGCGAATCACAATTTCATAGTCGTTGGCCGTGCTCGGTCCTGTGGCCTGGTTGGTTACCAACCACAAATTGATGCGGGCGTTGGTGGTAGGCCCCGGCGCCGGTATGATGATTGGTCTGCTGGTGATGCCCCCCTCCTCTTTTACACGCGCAGGATTATTTAGATCGAACTCCCAAGTAGCAAAAGGCGGGTCGCTGCTTTTGTCGCCGAGCCAGCTTTTCCAGCTAATGAGACTGTCGGTCCATATAAACTCATGGGTAGTGTGTGTGGTGGCCGCTGCCGCTGGCATTTGATAGCCTTGGGTGCGTTCGGCTTTAAAAGGGCCAAACCAAACGGGCTGCACCGACATGTGCAATGTTTTGGGATCGCCGGCCACGCCCCAACGGCTAAACTCAATATCCACTTCGCTGTTGGCTTCGTTGACCAGGGTGTTGTTGTCCCAGGTAAATAACCCCAGCACTGTGTTATCGGGAATATTTACCATATCCGACTCCACCACCCATACATACCGGCCATAGCCTACCACATCGTTCGAAATCACCTCAGAGCAATACCAACGGTTGTCGTTGAACTTGCGGATATTGAGGTGCAGGTAGCCACGGTCGTCGAGGTAAGCCGAGCGGAGGTCTTTGCTGAAGTAATTTGGGCCTGGACCGAACTGCTCTGTGCCCCCTTTGACCGTCCAAATGCGGCCGCTAAAATTGAGCTGATCGCCTGATCGTCCTTGCGGCGCCGGGGCCGTTTCGATGGCACAGCCAGACAAAAGTGTACTGGCCAACAAGGCCAAAAGCGCTAGGCGTTGCTTTTTCATGGTACTATTTAGGGTTTAAAGAGTAATTCGCCCCATAAGGCAGGACTTTGGTGAAACCCTTCTTGGTCGGCACTGTTCCAGCGCAACTGTTCGCGGCGTGCACGGGCATCGCCTTGGTCGCGGGCCATTTCGAGCAGGTAGCGACCAGCAAGGCGCCAGGGCTCGCGTGCCAAATCGCTCCAGCGGAGGGTAGCCGTTACGCGGTAGCCACCCTGAGGCAGGGCTGTTATTTCGCGTTGTAATGGCACTGACTGCTGGGTGCGGAAATCGATGGCTTCGGCCTTTTCGCCTAAACCAATGCCCAGATGGATGTCGCTGAATAAAAAGCGACCGCGGGGTCGGCTCGACAATTCGGGTTGGGCAGCCAGGGCCACTTCCAAAGCATCACCGTTCCATAAGTTGGCCCCTGTTTGTCCGTTTTGAGGCATTTCGGCATCGGCCAAGAGGGCTTCTACGCATAAATGTTGGTTGTCCCAGCGCAAGCGCATCGAGTCGCTGCCCACGGCCTGCCAAGGAATTTGCGTAAAATTGCCCGCCGTTGCTGCTGCCGCTTGTTTGCGGGAAGTGCCGGCATGGCGCACAAGGCGGATGTGCCGCAAAATCACTTCTCCGGCTGCTTCAAACTGAATGATGAGCTGCTTGATGTTGGAGGCATCTGTGTTTTGCTCGGCCCAGTTAAACTCCTGCAAAGGCAAGCGGATGTGGGCGTATTGGTTGCCAATGGGACCGTCGATTACCCAGCGGGCCGACATGCCCATCCAGGCTTGGCGGTTGCTGTAGTCTTCGAGACCAAAAGCCAAGGGCAGGGTCTTTACTGGCCTGCCCGCCGGAAGTTTTACCTTGAGTTCGATGGCGGCACTGTCGAGCAAAGGCGCCAGGTTTTTACCCGACCACATGTCCCAGCCCACGCCCATGCCCACCCAGCTGCAGCCCCCACCGGGCTTGTCCCAGCCAATGGTATAAGTAGTATCGCCATTCAGTTTGATTCGCATGCAGCCCTTTTTACTGTCACTCCAGAGCTCCTCTCCTGCTGCGCCATCTAAAATAACGAGCGACGAAAAGCCTGCTATTTGCTCGTAGTCATTATCGGGATTAGCCATTTCGTACAGCCCCTGGTTGGCAGCAAAAACCACCTTGCGCGTACTTTGCACTTCCACCTCTTGGAGGAAAAGGGTACGCAGGCTGTCGGGCAACTGTGCCCATGCACTACCTACCAGCAACAAAAACGCCATGGCCAGGAGTCCTTTTCTCATGGCTGAACGGGTTGATTGATTGAAAAGGCCAATAAATCCATATCACACTCGGTGTATCCGCTCGTAGGATTTCCTAAAAACAACATATCTACCCGGAGTAACTTATGAGGTTCGTGCACGCCATTGCCTTTGGGCGCGCTAGGAGCACCATTTTCGAGGGCTACCAAATCGACATAACGGGTGCTTTTTAACTCCCAAATGGCCCCTGGCCGGATTTCAATGGCCCACATATCTTCATTGGCTTGGTTAAAAGTACCATCACCATTATCATCTTCGCGAAATTGCAGCAGGATGATGCCATTGTTGAGGTTGGCGCGCTGCCTGTAAATACCGTTAAAATACACGGAGGCTGCGTTGTTTGGTAATCCAAAACCAGCTGTGCTGTTGTAGGCAGCGGCATTAAGGGTAAGCATGCCCTTGAGCCAGTCCCAATTCACGGTGCCACCCATCTTATAATACTGCTTGCCTTCGGCCAAAGGCGGGGTGGAATCGATCCTAAACTTCATTTCGGCGCCTGTTTGTACAAAGGGCACCCAGGTACCAGAAATCCCTGTTTCAAAATTATCGAGTACAATGGCATCGAGCACCCGCTTGCCGGTTACTTCGATGGTACTGCGCAGGGTATCGGTTTGGTCTTTGAAGGTGAGCATCACATCGCAGCTTTCTAAGCCAAAAGTGGGAAATTGCGTGGTTTCACCCAGCCAGCGGCTGTTGGTGAGTTCGATGCTGCGCGACTTGCCGGTGATGCGTTTTACTGCGCCTGACGTACGGCCAGTAATCTCGATTTGCCAATCGATTAAAATGCTCATTCGGGCTGAAAAATGGACTTGTTCGCCAGTTTCAAAATTCACTTGCGTGGCCGAAACTGTCAAGGGCTCGAGGACGCGGAAATTGCCGTATAAATCCGACAAAAGTGGGCCTGCGGGTTCTAAATCGCGTTGACATCCACCAAAAACCAAAAGGGTTAAACCAAAAACCAGGTATCTCATGACTTAAAATTGAATAAAATAAGCTAAAAATCCAGAACGGATGTTCATTTGAATACCGGCCTCGCGCACATTGCTGAGCAGCATTCCGGCTTGGAGGGTCGATTTGCCGAATACCTTGTAGCTCACCGATAAAACGGGCAGGGTTTCAACATAGTCGTATTTCACTTCGTTATAGAACACAATTTCGTTTTGGGCATTGCGCTCCGCATTGAAACCGGTTCCGCGGTTTTGTACTTGAATCAAACCGGCATCAAAACGCAGGTCTTTATTGAGCTGATACCCCAAATTGGCACTCAACCAAGGCATTTGCACGTTGAGGGCAGGCACCTCGGCATTATCGCTGGGGCGGAAGGCATTTTGGTAGCGGTACATCAGCTTGGCATCGAACTTTCGCAGGGCATAGCCTGCGGTTACCTCAGCTCTTGTGAACTGGGTGAGGTTGGTAGTTCCGCTGCCGCGGATTTCGCTGAACCATTGCAGGCGGGTGCTGAGCGACAAGCCCTTTACCAAGACACCAGGCTGCCAACCGATGGTTACACCGCGGCGGTTGGGGGTGGCTTCTCCAAATGGATCGAGCAAGAGGTAGTTCGATTGATCGTCGCCCAGGGTGGTACTCCAAGCCGCACGGTACAAACCGGCTTCGCGGGCAAAGTCGTACAAACTGGCAGTGCGCAATGCACGTTCGTTGCCTACTGCACGAAACGAGCGGGGAATGCCGGCGGGATTGTACGCTGTGGTTTGGGCGGCGGGATTAAAATAATCGGGGCCCACTTCCGCATAACGTACTTGCCACTGCTTGCCTATTTTGAGGCCAACGGTGTAGAAATAGTCGCTTTTGACAGTATTACCTGTGTCGGCAAACTGACTGCGTGAGTTGCCCAGCTCCCAGTTTAAACGCAGGAATCCGTTGCCCAAGCTGCCATCGGTAGCCAATACGGTATTGCGGTACAAGTCGGTGCTGGCCGAGGTGCCACCTAGGTCGTTAACCGATACCAAGGTACCACCCACCCGCAACGGAAAATCGCCCCAAATGAGTTCGGTGCGACCACCAAATGCCCATTGCTCGGTGGCAGCACCGCCAAAACCTGGGCGCAAACGCATGGCAAAAAGGGAGTTAGACATTTTTTGAGGTCCTTTTTTAAACAACAGCCCAAAATCGAGCGCGGCGCCTTGCGTACGCCAGGTACCGTTGTTATTCATAAACACATCGTAGCCCGGCATGTTTTGTTGGATGGTTTGCATGGCCTGCACCCCATTAAACAGCTCCAAAACTGGAGCAGCACGAAACATGGTATAGGGTGTGAGGGCATAATCCATATCGCCCACGGTGTACTTAAAGCGGTTTTGGATGAGGCCCTTCACGGTAAGCTGACGGATATCGAAACTAACGCCTGAGCCCCAAAAGCCGCCATAATCGTTACGTATGCGCACCATGGCTTGCACCTCGGTAGCGGCATTGGGCCGGATGTTGACGCCCAAATCGGCCAGCACATGGCCCGAATTTTCGCGTGGCAAGGTCACCGTATCACCTGCCAGCTGTAGCCGGTCGGCAAAATACACCGCCCGTGCCCCGCCATTAAGCGAAAATTTAGGGGGTGGCGACTGACCGAAGCTTTGTACGGCCGAAAATAAACTTAGCAGAAGGAGGAAATTTTTCATCAGAACAACAACTTCAATTCAATAGTAGATTCAGTGCCGCGGTATTTGTCAAATTCATAACTGCGGTCTTCAAAAGCAAAATATTTGTGGCGCAAGTACACGCACACATTATCGGCTGCCCAAATGTCGATACCGATGCCGCGGGCAGCACCATACTGTTCAAAAGGCCGGCCAAGAACGTTCTGAGGGATCACAATACCCCCTAAAGAAATGTCGCCGCTGAGCATCATTACCAAACTGATGCGGCTGTTCCACTGCAGATAAAGCTCATTTTCGGTAGCGTATTGGCGCAGTATGGCTTGCGGCGCCGTTTTAATTACAGCGGCTTGGGTTTGCACCGAGGCAGCGCGCAGGAGGTGGTTAAACACCAGCACCTTTTCGCCCAAACGGATGCGGTACAAGGCCTGCAACTCGAGCTGAGAAAAATACAAGGCTTCGTTGATGGGATTTCTAAAATCGAAACGCTCGTAAGTGCTGCGGTATAAAACATTGGTTCGGCCATAGGGACCTACATGTTGCGGGAAGCCCCATCGGTAAAAGCGACTGCGGGTAAGTGCGTTCACCGGCCTGCCAAACGAAATGTTGGTGGCGCCGGTAGTGATTTCGCGACTCAAACTATATCCTCCCGAAAAATACACATTGGCGGGTTGAAAGCCGATGTTGAGGTCGATGCCTTGTCGGTTGTTGGCCAACTGTCCAAAGCCCAAAAGCGACGAGCCACTGGGAAAAAGCAGCGCACCACTGCCAGCTTGTCCTGCCGGGATATTCGAAATTGACGCCTCGGCCACGCTGGTATTTACAAAAGCCCCCACGTTGTTTACTGCACCAGGGTCGATGTAATAGGCCTGACCAAAGAGTCGCAGGCTTTTGTTGATTTGCCAGCGCACCTTGGATTGGGCCACGAGGCCGCCTTGCTGACCAAGTTGGGTAGACTGGTAACCGGAATAACCTGCCTCTAGGTCAAAATTAAATTGCTTTTGCAAGCGACTTATTTTAACCGTATGGATTTGCGAGCCAAACCGTTGGGTCAACAAACTATCGGTGTACGACCGTTGGTTCATGGTTTGGGCACTCAGTCGCCAGTGCGTGGTCATGAGCCATTGGTATTGTCCACCCCAAGCCGCATTCGGCCGCAGGTCGAAGCCCCCATTTTGCTCGTTTTTACCAAACATCAATTTGGCACTCTGATTTTTTGGCAGCTGGCTCATGCTCAAGACGGCACCTGTAAAGGCTCTTTTACCCCAGCGCTCTTCTTGATCTACCCTGCCTGCATCCACATAGCGGTTGTATCGCTGATGCACACTGCTGCCAATGGGATCCCAGGGATTGCGATCAAACAGCATGTAGCGCTCATAGGCGGTGTAGGCACCCATGGTCAGGTCGGTCATGTCTTCCCAGTGAATGCCTCCCAATTTAATGGCCAACGGACCCAGTGCGGTAGGCACCGTGGCGTGCAGGTTGATGCCCAGGTTGAGTAAAAGACTTTGACCGAGGCGCGGGCTGCCGAGGGGATTATCGAGACCAGGGCGAGCGGTATCGGCCGTAGGCTGACTGTAGGCCGCCAAACCTGGCCTGTCGAGGAACTGAAAAGCGAATAAATCTAACCCCCAACTCACTCCTGAGCGCGATTTGCCGTTGATGTTGATGAGCATATTGGGCAGTTGCGTATCGTCGCCAATAAACACCTCACGCAAAGGCAAATTGCTGGTGGGCAAGAAGGCATACGGCGCAGGCATGTTGCGGTAAGTACCAAAAAACCGGTAAAAGCCATTCACATTCAGCGACCGCAGGCGGCTGGGCTCCATTTTTGGGAAGGTACCAAAATCGGTCGACGCCAGACGTTGGTTATTGTTGCTATCCACAAACAAGCGCCACAGCAAAGATGCTTGGGGACTGAGCCGTTTCAAAGGCGCTGAGGTGGTGCTGTCGGCCGGCATTAAAGCGGGTGCTGAAGGCTGGGCCATCGCCCTGCCCGTACCTATGAGGACCAATGCCAGCAGTAGAAAACGTAAAAACTTGTTCATGGCAGCTGACTAAAAGTTTCAAATTGCACCATTTTGCGAGGGCGCTGGCCTTCGGGGAGCGGCTGCACAAAAACCGGCACATTGCCGTATGCTACCCAGCCATCCACATCGGCATAAATAAAAATGCGGTAGGCGCCTTCGGTTTCAGGAGCTTTGAGCGACAAGGATTTTCCATTGAATTTGCGCACCTTTTTGCGCTCAATGCTGGCTGGACGACCTTCTACGTCGCCACCGGATTTAATGTCCTGACTTTCGGGGATAATTTCGTACCTCAATTTCACCTCCTCCAGCGACTGGCTTTGCAAAGCCAAGGGTAACTCGATGGCATCGGCCGCTTGGGTCATCAAATAGGGTTTTTCGAAGCCGCCCAACGATACGGGGGCGGGCTCTTGGGTGCCCATCCAGGCTTGTTTAATGGCCCAGAGGGTTTCGGTTTTTTCTTTGTATTCGGTGAAAATGCCGTACCAGCTGGGCGTGGTTTCTTGTTTTTGTCCCCATAAAAACACGTAAGAGCCCATGCAATGCGCCTTCTCCGCCCAAATTTTATCTTGATAGCGGCGGGTATAACTTTCGGCCTTTTGTGCGCTGCTTTGCTCGAGGGGTGCTCCCCAAGGCGCGCGTTTTACTTCCCAGTGGCCGTTAGGGCCCCATTCGGTAATCATGTACGGGCCCGTCCAGCCGAAGCGCTCAATCTGACTCGGCAGTTTATCGAGGTCGCCATAAGTATTAATGCTGTAAAAATCGAGGCTCGGACAGCGCGCTTTGATCAGCTGCACCTCAATAGAATCGAGGCCGGCGGTAATGGTAGTAGTAGGATGGTGCGGGTCGATTTCTTTGATCATTTTGGCGATGTCTTCTACCGCGTACCACACATTGGTATTGCTGTAATTGAGGTCTACCTCGTTACCCACACCCCAAGCCAATAAGGCGGGATGGTCTTTCAGTGCCAGCACCTCCTTGCGGAAGGCATCTTTTTGTCGGCGCACCGCCACCGAATCGTCGTAATCGAAGCCATGGCGCTCGTGCTGCAGCCAGAGGCCCATCATCACCGTGAGCCCATGTTTGTGGGCTTCATCCAAAATTTGCAGCGCATTTTCGGCGCCCCAAGTGCGGATAGAGTTGCCACCCGATGCCACCACTTCTTTGAGATAAACCGAGCCACCGGCGCCTTTTACGTAATAAGGCTGGCCATTGCGCAACAGCGTAAATTCACCGGAAGCGTTTTTACCTACTTCGGTATGAACTGGCTGCGCCTGAAGACGAGCGCTTGTGAGCAGCCAGCCAGCTATCCATAATAAAGTCCACCTCATGCAACAATTTTAAGATTTGCCCGACAAGTTATAGTATATTTTACAATTACCACAAAAGCTTGGACTTTTTTTCGATAAATATAAGGAGTCTGCCTATTTACAAGCTCGAAGCGAACGGATAAGCCATTTTCTTTTTTTCCAGCAAGCAAACGTGGCGCTGTAAGCTCCCTCAAAATTTCATGATTTAAGTAGCCGACAAAAACGTTTAGCTTTATAAATGCACTTTTGAAAAAGAGCAGATTTTCACCAAGTCAAATTGCCAGCATACTAAGTGGTGGTTTAGTGTGTTGGATATTGTAGGTCTGCTGAACGAAGAATCGGACTACACCAAAGTCCGAAACTATTGGGAATACCTAAAAGCCAAACTCAAAAAGCAAAACAATCAGTTGGTTAGTGCCACTACCCAACTGAAGCTGCTGGCTGCCGATGGCAAAAAGTATAAAACCGATGTGGTAGATTGCCAAGTATGAATGAGCATTCAGAAAATGTTTATGAAGGGCATTGATTATTCGTATTACTACGAAACGTAAAAACACTGGAGCACTTCCTCCCCCCCTAATCCCTTACCGCAAAATATAATACTGATACGGCGCTAGGCTCAGCTCGCTGCCCAAGGTCAACGAATCTTGCGCCATCACATCCCACCAGGTTTTGTTGGCCAAGGCGGCGGGTAGGCTCAGCGATTGCTGGCTGTTGCGTACATTAGCAAAAACGGCCACCGTTTCAGCCTGGTGGGTTTTGGTAAAGGCCACTATGTTGGTATTGGCAAAGCTGGTAAGCGCACCTCGCCTTGCGGCCCTGGAGCTGGCATAAAACTGCAGCATGCGCTGTTTGGCGGCTAAAAAAGCAGGGTTGGCGTTCCAGTTGATGGTGGAGCGGCTGAAAAAAGGCAGTGTGCCGGATCTGGCTACTTCCTGACTGCTGTAAAGGAGCGGCACGCCATTCAAAAAATTAGTGATGACCCAGGCCGACATGGCCCCTGCTTGTCCGTTAAACAGCTGAATAGGCGTGGCGTCCCAGGCCGACTCGTCGTGGTTGGTGGTAAAGCGCACCCAATGTTTGCCAGCGGGAGTATTGAGGTATTCGTTGCTGCTGGTGGTAACCAAATGACCAGCGGTTTGTCCGTTGAACACATTTTTGAGGGCGCCATAAAAGGCCCAGCCAAAGCTCAGGTCGAAACCCGCTTCGAAATGATTGCTGCGACTACCTTCTGCAAAAAAGATGATGTTGCGTCCAGCCATGGTGTCGGTGCTTTGGATGGCCTGCTGCCAGAAGTCGAAAGGCACGCCGTCGGCATAATCGCACCGAAAGCCGTCGATGTTGGCCTCATAAATCCAGTAGTGCATGGCCTCAATCATGGCCTTGCGCATGTTTTGGTTGTTGAAGTTGAGGTCGGCCACGTCCAACCAATTGGTACCTGGCGGGTGGATGATGGTACCGCTGGCATTTTGGGTGTACCAGCTGGTGCTGTCGAGCCACGGGTGGTCCCAGGCGGTGTGGTTGGCCACCCAGTCGAGCATCACGGCCATGCCGCGGGCGTGGGCGGCATCGGTAAACTGGCGGAGGTCAGCGAGACTGCCGTATTCGCTGGCCACGGCTTTGTAATCGCGCACCGAGTAGGGCGAGTTTACCGAGTTCACCGTGCCAATGGGGTAGATGGGCATGAGCCAGATGACATTGGTGCCCAGACTTTTGATGTGATCGAGCTTGGCGATGACGGCTTGCAAATTGCTGCCAGGACCAAAAGCCCGCAGGTTTACCTCGTACATCACAATGTCGTCGATGGCAGGCATGGCGGTAAACGGCTGTCCGTAGCCTGGGCGATTGTTGGGATTTTGCGGATCGATGAGCGTGTTAGGGGTATCTTTTTTACAGCCAGTAGTCCCCAGCAAAACCAGCAGCAGCCAAACGGCAACCTTCATCATGCGAAGCCCACGGGGGTTGCATACAAACAGACGAAGGAAACAAAGGGGCATGCGCTCGTATTTAAGTGTGCAAGCTAAGCAATTCATGCAATTCCCGAAAATCAAAGCCTTTGGATGGGGGGAAATCGCCTGTTTTTCGAATCAGCACAATAAATATTACCTTATTTCAAAAGCAAAACGCCCAACATCCCTCAAAGCACAGCTAATGAAGCCGATTCAAAAGCAGGTAAATAGGCACCAAAAAACAGGTAACAAACACTTCATCCCAACTCACATATAAAAATAAAAGAACACAATCACCTGCCTGCGCCTGAGTCCATCGGCCCTGCCTATAAACCTGCCGTTGCCATCATACAGCCGGTCGCCATCTATCCGCCCTAAATTGGCTCCTGTGCCACTGTAGAGCCTATCGCCATCCACGCGGCCCATTTGGCGCCCGTTGCCGTCGTAAATGCGCTCGCCATCGATCCTGCCAATGTTTCTGCCTGAGCCGTCATAAATCCGCTCGCCATCGACCCTGCCGATGTTACGACCACTGCCATCGTAATAGCGTTCGCCATCTACCCTGCCGATGTTACGACCAGTGCCATCATACATGCGCTGCGCATCGGCGGCAGTGAAGCAAAGCAGGAGCAGGAACATCAGGATTAGCTTATGCATGTCTTTTATTTTTAAAGATTGACAACGTACGGCTGCTAAGATAACAAGGTTTGAACGTTGTAATAGCACATGTCGCGTATTTCGCTCCGCAGCTACGCCTTGTTCACCGCCTGAGACGCTCTTGACCACCGTGTGCGCAGCACGCCATCAAAAAAGCCCTACTTTTAGCGAAAAGACCGCATGTCTTTCATTTTGGAGCAAAAACACATCCTCAACCAGCATTTTGAAATAATGCCTGGCAGGCTAGTTATATTCACTCCTTGATTAAATACTAAACAAAATGAAGCTACCGATAAAAGCACTTGGCGTGCTGTGCTTAGCCGCTGCTATTTTGGGGGGTTGTGAAGACAATTCCGTTTCTGATAAAAGCAACCAGGCAGCACAGCCAGCCGAAGTAAGTCCCCCGGCACCCACCGAAAAAGAAGACACCAACAGCAACGACGGTGTTTACGCGGGCAGCAAAAACATCAGTGGTTTGGAACTCAGCGCTGAACTCACCATCAGCGGAAACAGCTGGTCAGCAGTATCTCAACTTGGAGACGACAGTCCTGAATACCAAAACGGCATCCTGAAAGACCAAGATTTGTACGACGACTCCGGTCTGATCAAAATCGGATACGTTTCTGGCAGTTTAGTCAGCCTAAATGGTTACCCCAACATGCGCAAATAGTATTGGTTTTACACGAGCCCTTGCTACATTAGCAGGCTCAGCAGTCCCACACCCGCCACTGCTGCCTCATCAAAACCAAACACATAAACACAACCACAGGCATGAAAAACTTGATACTAACAACGCTGGCCTTGTTTTTATTTGGACTGGCACAAGCGCAAACAAAAATCAGGCAGGGCGATGGCACCAGTACCTCCAACCGGGTGCTGTACACGGTAGATGGCCAAAAAGTACACGAAGGCGCTGGTACGTCATCTAGTAACAAAGTGCTTTATACCTTTGATGGTGTTAAATTTAGGCAGGGTAACGGCACCAGCACGTCGAACCAAGTGCTCCTGACCATTGATGGCGATAAAATCAGACAAGGCAACGGCACCTCTTCATCCAACCAAGTGATTTACACCATAGACGGCAATAAAATACGGCAAGGCAACGGGACAAATACATCCAACAAAGTGCTCTTCACCATAGATGGCGCCAAAATCAGGCAAGGCGCTGGAACCAGTTCGGCTAACCAGGTGCTTTTTACCATTGATGGCAGCTTATCAATCACCAAAGCAGCCTGTTTACTATATTACGTGCTTTAATAGCACCAGCTTTTTATTGCGGCGGCCGCCGCGCCGTGGCAACCCGACCAAACGGATAAAATGACCTTAAAACCATGAAATACCTCAGCATGTTACTCCTACTCAGTTTTTCCACACCAGCCAGTACGAGCAAGATTTATACTTTCTCACCACAAACCAACATCCAAGACTGGCGCGTTGTGAACGATGGCGTGATGGGAGGCATTTCCAAAAGTTCAATCGTGCTTACCAAGGATGGACATGGGTTGTTTTCTGGTCACGTTTCCTTGGCAAACAACGGAGGATTTGCCTCTGTGCAAATGAACACAAAAGTGAAGCGGGCGCAAGGCCAGGAATTTATTGTTTTGCGTGTAAAAGGGGATGGCAAGCAGTATGAATTTCGTTTGAAGGCCGCGCAATCACAACCTGAGTCTTACGTGCACCCCTTTGCTACTTCAGGCGAATGGCAAATCATCAAACTGGCGATCAGTGATTTTTACCCACAGTTTCGAGGACAAAAATTAAACCGTCCGAATTTCAATTACGATACGATCGAGCAACTGAGCTTTTTAATTGCCAACAAGCAAGCCGAAGACTTTGACTTGCTGCTTGATTGGATAGCCTTGGAGTGATTGAGTGCCGATAGCTTGATCCGTAGGACTTTTCATAGCTTTCAAAGCAGCTGTTAACCGGAGCTCAGCTGGGCACTATGTAACACAAAAACCTCAGACCGACCTAATCCAGTTCGTGGTAATTGAGGTCCTTACTAAAGGTCTCTTTCATGAGGTATAACGAGAGCAGTGCTACGCCCATACAAACACTTCCCACTAGCAATGCGGCATTTTGAACAGACATGCTTTCGCTTAAAAATTTAAAAGAAAGCGTGATGGGTACTACGCTAAACCTTACAAAATTGGGAACTGTATTGGTGACTGTACTCCGGATGTTGGTCCCGAAATTTTCGGCTGCTACTTGAACAAACAAGGCCCAATAGCCGGTGCCCATGCCGAGTAACAAACAACTCAGTTTAAATTGAGTGAAACTTTGAACAGGCGTGTTTAGGTAATACAGCAAGAGCACAATCGAAAAAAACAGATAGCCGTAAATGACTTTTTTTCTACTTCTCAAAAGTTGACTTAACAAGCCGCTAAGCAGGTCGCCGGCACTCAACCCGATGTAGGTGAACATGACCGCGCTTCCAAGCATTACTTTTGTATCGATGCCCGCAACCGTTATAAATCGAGGTGACAAATTGATTAAAACGCTGATCATGAACCAAATGGGTACGCCAATGGCAATCGATTGGAGGTACAAAAAGGCGCGTTCTTTGGTTTTAAACAGCAGAAAGAAATTGCCTCTCGAAATGGATTTGTCGGTTTTTAGTTGGCTGTACATCCCCGATTCAAAGGCCCCTGCTCTCAAAAGCAATAACGCTAAACCGAGTCCCCCGCCCAAAAAATAAGCGGTTTGCCAAGGCACAACATTGCCTATAAAGGCGGCAAAAACAGCCCCTAAAGCACCAAACGACACGATGATCATGGTGCCAATGCCCCTTTTTTCCTTGGCCATTGTTTCGCTAACCAAGGTGATACCGGCACCCAATTCACCTGCCAACCCAATGCCTGCAATAAATCGACAAAGGGTGTATTGTTCAATATTGGTTACCAAACCATTGGCTATGTTGGCCAAAGAGTACAGGAGGATTGATCCAAAGAGCACGGAAATCCTGCCCCTTTTGTCGCCTAAAATGCCCCAAAGCAACCCTCCGAATAGCATTCCAAACATTTGCCAATTGAACAATGAAATCTCGTACTTTTTGTACGCCTCTCCACTGATACCGATCGCCGCCAAACTCGTTTCTTTTACCACATTAAATAAAATGAGGTCATAGATGTCAACAAAGTAGCCAAGCGCGGCAATGACAACAATTAGGTAGGGTTTATGCTTGCTTTTCATCGTATAAAACTGGTGCTCAAAGCAGGTATGCCTTTAAATAGTGCTGTTTTAATGCTAATTGTTGCGGAAAAAGACTTCCAGGCAACAGCATTGGGGTGTAGATCAACAGCATCAGGTGGTAATAGGCGTTACTTAACAAAGTTATACTTTTAAACCACAATTACGCAGCAGGACAGAAAAGTAAGGTGTCGCACCAGCCAGGTTTTATAGATGTGGTATAGCCTTGAGATGTTGGGGGTGCCTTAATGCACTTGGGCACCTGAAATTAGGGAAGTAGGTACTTTAGACATTCAATTTCATAGCTGCACTAGCGAATAACAAGCTGCTGATTTTTGGGTAGTTCACACTACAACATCTACCATTTATTTTAATTGCTTCAAAATTGCCAACTAAATACCTAGATAATGTAATAAATGCGCATTTAGCAAATCTATTATATATAAAAAAGGCCATTTTCATTTTGAAAATGGCCTTTTACACTTAAATACTCTAGACTCAAATTTATATCAATTGAAGGATGTCTATTTTCTCAAATAGAAAATCAATTAAAAATAAAAGTTAAGTTTTATTTGACCATTTAATCCAGTTATATCTGAAGTTGATAAACCATCTCTATAAGAATTGCTTTTTTCGATTTCGATAATTGATTTTGGTTCGCCACCACTCACTGCATCCCAGCTTTCAAATTCTGCTTCACCTCTTGGAGAGGATTCACGCAGGAATAAAAAGCCATACTCGGCACCCAACGAAATTTTCGGAGCAACAAAGTACTCAACACCAACAAACGTACGAAGACCAAAAACAAAACCTCTTTCCTTGTAAGACAGTTCTCTTTCGTCGCCTAAAGCCATGTAACCTGCATCAAAGGCCTCCTTGGTAAATGCTTGGCCATATTCTGTACTCCCGCTCTCTCTGAACGAACCAAGCACCAAATCCGTGCCATAATAACCCTGCAAACGATTATACCCTCTGCGCTTTTCAATTCCCAGAGTTATAAGACTCTCATTAAAGACTGATGTTTCAATGTCAACTAATTCGCCAGGAGTAGCAACGTTGTTAGATACGTCTATTGGATTATCAAAATAACGATTATCCTTGAAGCGCTCCCTACTAATGTCGAATGATCCGCGAAACGCTACATCATCTTTCCAAAAATATTTTACACTTAAGCCGTTAATGCCGTTCGGCAATTGAGCGGTCTGTCCTGTGTTGTTCATGATGTTAACCGCATTTAATGCAAAATCTAAAATGGGCACAGCGTCTACTGCAACAGAAAAATCGCCAGCTTTCGGCAACATTTCAAACCCCCTTTTATTGGTAAAATTGGTGGTTTGAGCAAAGGCTACGTTAACAGATAGAACGGAGCAAAAAAGAAAGAACTTTTTCATAACATTTTTTTAGGTTAAATTATGTTTAGTGAACCTACAATTTTCAAAAATTAAAAACAAACTTTTTTTCAATAAATTTAATAATCGTGCTGAAAAATTAAAATAAAAGCGTCTATATTTTAAGTATAAAATCCCCATTTACAAAAGCTAACATGAGGCCCTCCCGATACTTCGGGCACTTTTACTAGGGTTATCAGGCTTGATCCATTTATAAAATAAACACCTTTAGATATCCCATACCGATATGGGTACGACAATACGAAATAATAGGCATTTAATTCCTGCGTTAGATTGATCTCCACTTCTTCTCAACAGTAAATTATGCAATACATAAAGCAATGTGCATTTATTCTATTCATCACTATACTCATTTCCACAAACCTATCAAATGCTCAAATGTATCGTGAGAGTGGATTAAACAAACTCTTAAGCGAAGCGGAAAAAGACACAAAATCAGCCATTGAATACCAAGCAACAATTCAATTTCATCTCTTATTAAATAAGTACAGAAAAACAAAAGGGCTTGCTGAAGTATCATTCGATTATATTTATTGGATTACCTGCCGAAATCACAATTTATGGATGTCTAAAAACTTCCTGAGTCATTCGCAAACCAAAGGCTCTATAAACTACACTGGGGCTGACCCAGGCCTCAGATTAAAATTTGTCAGTAAGGCGTCTTGCGATTGGCTAGGTGAGAACTGCCTTATGAATTTCTCGTATTTCGAAACAGATTCAATAAAAGAAGTAGCCCATCACATTGCAGCCGTTTCAATAGAACAATGGAAAAACTCAAAAGGCCATAATGACAATATGCTAGGCACATACAATAATGAAGCAACAGCCTTTTTAATCACTTCAGATGGTTCGGTTTGGGCTACATCCTTATTTGGCTGGTGCTATGAAGCTCCTAAAATGGATGATAACTTTAGGCCTTCAAGCACACCATCTACAAATATACAGGCAGCACAACCTGAGACAGCAAGGATAAAAAGTATGACAAAAGGAGAAGTTCAAAGAATTCTCCAGACAAACTTTGAAGCAAAGAGCATAGCACCAAAAAACCACCTTCAAAAAGCAGCATTTTCATATCGTAATGAAAATAACAACTGTATATCGACGAACCTCCGAAAAAGACTCATCCTATCAAGTTATGGGCTTTGTTTATTTGATAAATTTTATAAAACAAAGGAATTTATCTTTTGTAAGACCTACGCGAATAACGACAAAATTGAAATAGAAATAAAAGAAGACATTAATGCTTGGGTAATTTCGAATATTCAAAATGAACTTAGGGGTTATGGCTATTCGTTAAAATTCAAAAAAAGTGACAAAATGATAAAAGTGACCATTTGCTTGATAGTAAATTGAAAATCGCAGGTTTATTCTACGCTATGGACTCGAATTTTTAAAATCCTATCGTACCAACGGCACTACATCGATATCGAGCTAACACCCTCCCCATTTCCCTCCCAACTGCACACTTCACTGCACACCTCCAAAAATAAAGGGTATTCTCATCGCTGAAAATACCCTATAACTATTTGATTTAGCACAACTTGTGCCCACGAGTAACATCGAAAACTATCAAAAGTTTAGGAAACTTCTATAATCCATGAATATGTTCACTCCCGCCTAAAAAGTAGGTTTGACAAAATGTACAATTAGTACAATAGAGAAATGGAATACGAACAAAATCGTTTTGCGGTGGAGGCCCGAGACATTACCAAGAAGTACAAGAAGGAGTGTTTATTTGAGCTTACTCTCAGATTTCTACATCGTAACAACCCATATCGAATGAGATAAGTTGGTCCCACTCTGAGGTAAAGGTAAAATTGAAATCATTAAACCTTAAAAAGAAAAGTGAGCGTCTTATAAATAGGGAGAAGACTGCAAAGAAATTACTTGCTGATAAAATTAAATTCACCCGTTGCAACAATTGCATTGTTTTTAAGGGCTTTAAAAGTTGCAACAATCTCTCCAGGCACATTGTATTTAGTAAAAACTATCTCAGAATAATCAAAATCTAACCGTACGCCGTCTATATCGCACCCAAATTCAAAATCATCTTCTGAAGCCATCCAATCACCTGTTGATTTGTATATCTTATTAATTACAATGTTTTTGCCGATTTTATCAAAAGGCCAAATATCTAAATCCGCATAATTTTGAACATCAAAGTATGCCGAAATAAGGGCTCTATTTGTAGATTGAAATGAAAATGTGTTAGAAGCACTTGGCAATGGCGCATCTGTATAAGTTGCATTTAAAGTTGGCCCATTACTAATAACAAGTTTGAAATTCCCCGATTGTGAATTTGATTTCTCCTTTTTACAAGATGTTAAAGAAAAAATTATCATCACCAGTATTACATACTTTTTCATCTTCAAGTTGATTTATTATTTAACAATGAAATAAAATTAAAATAAAAATCTGAACTCGCAAAAAAGGCACACTTTTTTTAAAAAAATTAACATTGAAATCAGTATTCCTGATTGCCCCCTTAGGGTTTGATGAAGAAAAATGAATTTAAAACCATTGAGGTGGGTCAGTTTCTATTATTAACCGTGAAGTTTTCTATGATACGTCGCCTGCGATGAATATCTTGCCTATGAGGCTAACAAAAAAGCCTCAAAACGGCAAGCATACTCCCGTGCCCCTATTGATATGCAAGTCAATGGAAATGAAAAATATTTTGCAACGAAGAAAAAATTACCTGTTGTAAAATAACAATCAATCACTTAATTTTCAAATTCATTTATCCCAAACAACCTGAAGTCGTACGCGACATAATTTATTATGAAACATTTATTTTTACTTTCAACAATTGCAGTATTCTTATTTACAGGATGTAAAAAGGATTCAGGTTCTGGAAACGTAACTTTAAAGTATGAGATTGAATCATCAAGTGCTTTCACACCAGTAATTTTGAATGGAGTGCAGCTAATTCCACCCCTTACAGTTACATATATAAATGAGACTGGACAACAACAAAGGGAAGAGATAAATTCTACTTCATCTTCTTGGTCTAAAACAATTCAACTTACAAACACTCAACGTCCCATAGCAATTCTGTTTTATGTTTCAGCAAGCACATTAAATTCACAGGGTACAGGTGTGGTTAGAATTTATGCAAATGGCAGCCTAGTAGCCAGTCAAAATGCCACTATAATGGGTGGATTAACCGGTACTGGTTTGTTTAGTGGGAATCTAGTACATAACCTGTTTTGATTCATAAGACTCTTCAATTCAGTATTGACGTCCTCCCTATACTTCTGACGCTTTTAATTAGAGTTTTCAGGATTATAGGCCCCCCTATACTTCGTAACCCACTTTCTTTTTATTTAAAGAACCCTTGGCGTTACACTTACCTGCTGAGAATAGACCAGGCTCTATTTCCGCTAACCCCGATAATGTCATTGTAACCCGAGTTAACACCCTCCCCCATTTTCTTTGGCCAATGACTCTTACTCAGGATTTAAGACTAAATGATGGGAATCCCTGAAAAAGCTAGCAAAAGTGCCTGCTGCACATACAGGACTACAGCTATCCTATTTCAGGCCGAGTGTGAGACAATAGCTTGCACCTGATCGATCTACCCACTGCGAAATACCAATTCCTAGCTGAACCTGATCATTTATTTGTGGACACAAAATAAGCTCATAATGCGCTGGCGAATCTATCCAAGCTTGCACAACGCCCTTTGCGGTTTTTGCATGTGATTCACCAGCGGGATACCACCGCAAAACATTCTCGCCAAATCCCCTACATCCAAATTTTGCAAATCGATCACTTGGTTCGGCTAAAGGTATGATTTGGCCAATTCGCCGAAACTCGGTGTGACCGCCTGATCTGGCCTCCGCCATCCAATTTGCATGGTGCTGCGCGGCTCGATCAAGGCATTCACTCGTCCCAAGCGGAGCCAAGCTCTTCTCAGCTCTAAAAAAGTTAATCTCCGCAATAATCAGTTCACTCAAAGTTTGAGCCCCCACCATATCACTGATTACTAGATAAAAACATATAAAGATTATCTTTTTCATGATGTTGATTTACCAAACGTGTAGGTAACTACGCCAACCTTATTTCACAGATTCAAAAAATCCTATTGTTTGGGGCCCTTTTGACTGTTATCTCCATCATCACATTCAAAACATCAAATTTGTAAACTCAAATGATAAATGTTGTTGCCCCAACTGCTTCTCAGAATTAGATTTAGTGTCAGATATTGACCATAAAGGCCCTTTACGGGTCTGTGCGCACATTTAGTAATAGTTATGAAATTCGCTTGGTTGCGGGCAAATATCATGATACGAGGCAACTACTCGGATTGAATTTCCGTCTAGTTGCGTAATCGTGGTAATAGTTGAATATTTGACGTATTTATTGCCAATCAAATAATTATGATCATTTGAATTGATCCACAATTGCACAATCTTGTTTGCAATCACTCGTTTCTCTTCATTAGTAAAGACTGTATCATAGAGCGGATTGCCACGAGCCGGCACCTGTTTTTGACAAAATGCTGCAATACATTCAGTATCATATCCCTTAAATCTAAATTCTCCTCTAGAGTGATTGAACAGATCATTTGAACGTGATGCATTCAATTCGGTTATCCTAAAGCTCACCTGGCGGAGGTCGGTGCTATCAAAATAGGCAACAGGTTTGCGGCCCAGTGTTTGTCGATACCTGTTTATCTCTTCCCAAATCATTCTATCTAAATCTATATGCTTGCTTTCATTTTTTTGAGCAACTGAAATTTGGGGTAGTAAAAAGAAAAATAGAAGGTAAACCAACTTTAGAATGCCTTCAAACGAAGGATTTAAGATTTTTTTATTCATAGCTGTTAAATATTTGAATGGGTTCAAGCGGCTCTTTCAGAGCTGCTTTTTTTTCGAGTTTAATAATATCCTAGTTAACAAATATTCTTTAATTAGGCCAAAACATGCATCATTCAGGAATTCCCGTGATCACTGCAAGATTTTTGTATTTATTGAATCCTTTTGGGAAATCATCTTCAGAAAAAGACTTATGCATGGAGATGTCAGAAAATGAAAACAGAGCCTTTGGATTTACTTTCTTTCCTTGATAAGGAATACTCACAGCCCAATGAGAGCTATCCTGCACTACAGTATAGTAAGTGGTCATACAAGTGAACTCCAGTAGTTCCGCATTTTTTACCTCTATTCGAGCGCTGTAATTTGCTTCTCCTGCATGAAATATTACAAGGCCAAGCAAATCGTTGTTGACAATTATAAATGGGTGATCAGTACTTTTTTTTGAGACTAATAGAATGCCATCGCTGGAAGTGATTAAGTGGAAAGTTTCGTAAGTTAATTGCATTGCTTTAATTATTTTATTTGGTTAAAATCTCACCGATTAACGGCATTTCATTTACGCTTGTTGTTGTATTGAAATTAAAATCCATATGGGTGCTTCAGGAAATTTGGATTTTTTTGAGCACAATGCTGAATATAATTGTTGATTTTTATATGCGGGCGTAAAGAATCAAAGTCGGTTCCAATGCCACGCACGGATGTAACTCCATCACCTTCGCAGATAATTGAATTTCGATTAACAAATCGATCAGGGTCGTGCCGGAAAAGTTTAAGCGCATAATTAGGCACGCTTTGGAGGGCACAAACAAAACTATTTTTACCAAGACACAGCGCTTTTGTGTCTTGTGTCATATTAGGGTCTGCATACCATGCTAGGTTAGCCAATCGTGTGTCGATTCTCCAGAAACTGTAGTTACGAAAATGACCTGATGAGATCCTGTCCTCTGGCTCAAATAAATCAAAATCTAAGAAATAAGGGAAAGTATCCGCGAAATGATCTACATTGTTGTGAGCAAAAACAGCATAATTTTTAGGACAAAAAAGCCCCTCAAAGGCAATTTGCCAATTGCGACT
>CAMCHJ010000020.1 GCA_945874665.1 Chitinophaga pinensis
AAGGTTGTTACCATTCAAATTTAAAATAGAACCGTCAAGAAGCGTTATGCCGCCACTGGATGCATTGCCTACTAATACATTGGTGCTACCACCAGTGGTGCTCATCAATAAGGTGTTGGCAGTAGTTGCTTGAATGCGGAAGTAACGAATGGTGTTACCATTTCCTGTAAAAGTTTGCGTGCCAGCAGCTGTACCATTGGTTTGTAGGGTGATGCTATTGGCGTCAATAGGGTTTACAACTGTACCTTGATAAGTTAAGTTGCCTGCTAACAAGATGGTGGCAAATGGTGAACCTCCTGGTGCATCTATAGTGGTATTGTTTACTACGAAGTTTCCGGTGATGGTGGTGGTGTTTCCTGGGAAAGTTTTGGTGCCAGTACCGCTGAGGGTAAGGTTACCATAAGTTGTGCTTGCAGGAAGGGTAATGGCAACATCGTTGTACTGAACAGTACTTGTTGCAGCCAAAGTACCAAAAGTTGGCAAAGTGGTATTTTCAATGGTGAGCTCAGCACCTCCACTTACGTCTACGGTACCAGTTACGGTAGCAGTGCTTGGAATGGTAAAATCACCGCTGCTTACCACAATTTTTGAACCGCTACCAGAAACGGTCCAGTTACCAGAAATGGTGGTGGTAGCGTTGTTTGTGATGTTGAAAATTTGGGCATCTGCCGTAAAGTTAGTCGGTTCGGTGCCTGCACCACCGGCTGCATCGGTAGTCCAACTGGTTGTGTTTTGTAAACCTGTGGCAGTACCTGTTTTGGTGTAATAATTTACTACCGCAGTGCCGCTTACGCTGATGGTGGGTGGTGTGGTAACGCCTCCACCTGAGAAACTCAGGTTGCCTGTTTTTGCACCACCGGTGGCTGGATTAAAACGTACATAAAAATTGGTGGATGAGAATGTGGCCGCTGAGTAAGCTACATTTACACTAGCAAAAAAGTCGGTGTTGTTAGTGCTTACTTGGAAATCGGTTGGAGCTGTTATTGTAATGTTGCCTGGGGCTCCCGTTAAATTATTGCCCGAAATACTGTAGGTTGTGGAGGACGTTGGGGTATTGATGGTGGTATTTCCAAAATTTGTTGAAGCTGGGCTTACAATGAGTTCAGGGGTTGAAGAACTTGAAACAGTTCCGGTAACTACTAAATCTTCTCCGCTTATATTGTTTATATACCATGTACCGCTCGAACCGCTTCCGCCCCAAAGCACGCATCTTATTGTGATTGTAGTACCTGCCGCTACATTTTGAAGTGCGCCAATTCCAGATAAATCAATGGCTGCTTGGGTATTACCAGTAGAAGTCGTTAATGCGCCCCAAGTGATGTCACCTCCAATATCTACAAATGAACCGCCACCAATTTGGTATTGCCATCTGCCAGTAGTTGGACCAGAGCCTGACCTGCGAATATTGTATGCCGCAATTTGAGTTAAAGAAACATTGAAACCAGCATTTGCGGTGATTTGAAAACTTGCGAAGTCGTTACCCGCCACGGCATTTGCAAATGATGCTTCAGTTAATCCATTACCACCCCAGGCATTACTCGCTGCGGTGTTAATTGTGGTGAAACCTGCGCCTCTTGTCAAGCCACCGATTGTAACATTACTGGCAGTTGTAGTAGCAGCTAAAGGTGAAGCGCCATAGGCTGTTAAGCCATTCATTTCCCACTCTGCTAAAGTTGTCTGTGCGTTAGCCTCTGTTAATCCGACCAAGCCAGCCAAAATCAAACAAAAGACAGTAAAATTTTTTTTCATTGAAAATGAAGGTAGTTCAATGGCTCGAAATTAGTTTGTGCAAGACGCCTAAACAACTTTTTGGAGTTACCAAAACGTTATCTTATTGTTGGCTCACTTTGACGGGCTAAAATACAAGGAATTGCTAAAATCACAAGGGTTATGCCTAAATGTGAAAAAAAACGCGTCGTTTGTGTTTTTTTTTATCGAATATGACTGGCCAAGAAGGTCAAAATAACAGATGCTCTAAATAGTTTATTTAATTATCTTTTATTTGTAATTAATTGATTTTCAAAGTTATTACCACATCCCCGTCTTTAAAAACTTCCCTAAACGATCGCTACTTGAGACTTGGGAAGCTTTTTGAACGTTGCTAGTCACTGAGGGAGCCGCAGGGGGGCTTGTAATGGTATTTTTATCAAGGGCTACCTCCGGCGTAACAGCGGTGATGTTTAAATCTGAGGAGGGGTTTGGGCTTGCCGCAGTGGCTGGTTTCGCTGTTGGTGTACGCGGCACTGCTTTTTGCGCGGCAGGTGTTTCACTTTTTTGGGCATGGTCGCTGTTAAGCATTGGCTTTCCACTGCCATTAGCAAAACTCACAATGGTGGTCGCATTACCGAGGTCGATGCCCATGGCTGACGATGCATCGCCATTATTGAGCTGGATGCTGTTGATACAGTAGCCCGTGGCGGCCATGACTTCTGGTGTACTTGGCACAAGTACTTCTACGATAGCTCTGAACTCTTGGTTGAATTGCGCAACTAAATCCTCGTAATAAGCGCCGCCTCCCACAAGGTAAAGCCTGTCGGCCTGCTGAAAGTCGGCATCCTGAAAAGCCTTCCGCAAAGCTGGTGAAATCACGTCTTGGTAATACTGCTGCAGCACCCGTTCACGGGTTTCTCGCAGGTCAACCCGTTTGCGATTGCTATACAGGAAGCCTTTTTGGAAGGCTTGGTCGAGCTGGTGCTCGTTCTGCAAATCGAGGTAATGTTTTTTACCAAGTTCGTTCATCATCAAGTTCACCGCATAGCGCAGACCGTTGGTGAAGATGGCGGTACGTTGTACAGCACCGTTTTCGGTACTCATAATGGCCTCACAGGTGCCAAAACCAAGCGATACCACAAAAAAATTGCCTTTGGCTTGGGTTAGGCCGTGTCTGAGTCCAATGATGCAACCGTGAATTTCGGGCAGCACATGCACTTTATTTACCGTTACGGGTATGTTGGAGCGAATGGCATTTGAGTAAGTGGATGGGTCAAACTCAATAACATGGTCTTTTTCAATGATTTCAACCGCTTGCTCGCGGTAGAGCTGGTAGGTGGAGGCGGGAAAACCAGTGGTTACGGTAAATTTGCTTGTACCGAGCTTGTGAGTAGCTAACAGCAATGCCGATTTTAACAGCAATTTGTATTCTAATTCACCCGGGGCTGAATTGATGTTTTTGTGTGGGGCCACGCCTTGGTTCAGGGCCAAATTGCCGATTACGTAAGCCTGTCGCTTCTCGTGTAACTTCAACCCATTGATGAGGTTTGGAGCTACTTGGCGCAACTCTGTATTGTGGCCCTCGATGATACTGGGGAATTGTAAAAATTCAAACATCAGTTTGTAAGGTTGGTTGGTTAAATCCGCTGCGAATGCCACGCTACATGAATAAAACAAAACTAGCTGATGCTATGTGAATGGGAGGGTGCTTCCGATTATTTTTAGGTTAAAATTATGTGAAGTATGGAAATGAATTGACGGCCTAATGTTTGGTATCTATAGCATTAAGAAAAACAGATATTTTATATACTCAGTTTTTTTTCGGGCTATAACCTGCTTGTTAAATGGAGCAAAACCGCGCTCCTGTAGACTAATTTTTGAGCCACAAATAAAGGAGTGCAGCGCCATTCCTTCTATGCTCTATAACGTAAAAACAGTCTTTACTTTCGGCTAATCTTGCTCGGCATAACCAGGACCTAAATAGGTAAATGCAGGCGTCAAACCACCGTTGTTGGTGATGGTAGCGCGCTCAATCAGAGGGTGCTGTTGCGGTGAGAGCAGCAAGTGCATCACGTGCTTTACGAGGTTGTAGCTGAACTCGCGGGAAGCATCTACGGGTAATTCGCAGGGGAGGTTGTCAACGGCCATTACGTCGATGGAGCCAGAACTAAAGGCCAAAGTTTCGGCTTCGGTTTGTGGGTTGTAACCGTACACCGGGTCGGGAATGGTGCTGGCACGCAGGGTAGAAGGAATGCTGCCATCGATGTCGCAAGTAATGTCGGCTATGGTTTTGATGTTGAAACCCGCCTGCTTCATGTCTGCCTTGCTGAAGAAAACAGGGGCCTTGGGCGCCCAATAAATGGTGTTGATCATGAGGTCGGCCACCTCGGTATAAGGCGCAAAAATCGATACATATTCCTCGGGATGGGCATGAAAATGAGCGCCGTCCCAAGGCCTGTTATCGCGGTGGCGGTACATGTCTTTGCTCCGCAGCTCGCAATATACAGCTTCATTAAAATCTTCGCTGAGGAACTCCTGTGCACTCACCATGCGCAAACCGGCCACGCTTAACATCTCCACTGCACCGGCACCCACACGGCCAGTACCTGCAACCACCACTTTCATGGGCGGAAGGTTGAGACTGGTGTAGGTGGCCCGCATTTCGGCATAATCGCGAAAGGAGTGCGCGGGTTTGAGATGGAATTTGCCAGTTCTGTGACCGTAAGTCATCAGGCCATTATGTGTGCCCACCACGCCGGCAAAATGCCCGAAAGCCACTGCTCGTTTACCATTTTCGAAAGTAAGCAGCTCATAATCGATCATTTTGATCCGCAATTTGAGCAGTTCTTGAAGCAACTTACGGTTGTAGGGCTGCTTTTTGATGGTGTGTGAGAAAAACAAATAAGTCTTATTGGGCACCAATAAACTCACTGGCACTTCTTTTACCCCCATCAGAATGTCGCAACTGCTCAGATCTTCGCTGACTATACAGCCTGCGCGCTGGTAAGCAGACTCCGAAAAGCAACGGATATCAGAGGGTTGCACCAAAATCTCGAGGTGTCCATACTGCTGCAGCAGCTCTTGGCAATGTTCGGGGATGAGGGGAACACGGTGGTCGGGCGGAACTTTGCCCTCGCGGAGAATGCCTAAGCGAATGGTTTGCATGCTGCAAAAAAACGGCTGTTTGGCGTGAAAAGCAACGGTTTTAGCTTCTTTTTGTAGGATGACAGGCGAATGTGCCTTTAAACAGCAGCAGGGGGTAAATCAAAAAGGCAGTTCGTTGAAGAACTGCCTTTTGTGGAGCTGCAGGGAGTCGAACCCTGGTCCAGACAAGCTGATCTGAAGCTTTCTACATGCTTAGCCGACCGTTGATTTTCGAGAAACACCAGGTCGATGGCTTACCGCAGTGATTCCTTAGTTACTGTTGTTTCGCCCTTGGCACGCAACGGACCGCAGACTATTTTCTCATGGGTTATGCCTCCATGTGCCGGGACTGAGAAACCCATCCCAACGGAGACAACTCAAACGTAATTCCTAGAATTACGCAGCGAGTGCGTAGTTGTTTTCGCCAGTTATGGCTCGAGTGTTCCGATTTACGAGGCACCACACAAATCTCGGCATGCTTACAGCAGTATCATCGCGAGCTGTCGATTCCGGTCAGCCCCAATTTTAGCGTAAGACTGTAAAAATACAATTTTTTGATGGATTAATCAACAATGCAAGCTCTTTAACACCAAAGTGGCGCTGGGTCATCGCTGATTGACGCAGCAAAACCCATTCGGAGGCAGGGACTTTAAAACACCCTCGTCTCCAACGCAGGAAGCCTAAAAAAAAAGCCCCGGCAAATAAATGCCGGGGCTTGATCATAAAAAAGGTTATTGCTTATTGGGCAACTACAAAGCGGTTGGTGTTGTAGCCTTTTGAAGTTTTAACTACGATCGAATAAACACCGTTCTGCAAAGAAGAGATATCAACTGGGATTACTTCGTTGCTGCTGTTGATCACAACGACTTCTGATGAAACGATACGACCAGCGATGTCAATCACCTCATAGCTGATACGGCCAAGACGCGCATCGGAAGCTACTGACAGGTTAAGGATGTTTTTCGCAGGATTTGGATATACGTTCAGGTTGAGGTCTTTATTGATCTCATTAACGTTGATGGTGCTCGGTGCAACATTAGCCATGTTCAAGCTCATGCGGAGTGCATTACCATTGCTGAACCACTGTGTAGTGTAAAGCACAGATACAAACCAAGGCTGGGTGAAGGTAAGGTCATCAAGGAAACGAACGCGGTTTGCACCTGCGTTGGAAAACAAGTCGGCCTGTAACCAATAGTCACCAGGAGGTAGAACCCTGTTCTGTGGCGCACCAAATAATTCAGCCGGGAATTCAACACGGATGAAACCGTTGTTAATGTCTTCCTGCGTTATGACATAAATGTCAGATTCTACCAGGATTGTAGTTACGTCACCTGGCAAGCCGTTCGCTGGGTCTGGTGTGCGGATAGTAAACAATACCAAGCCACCTACCTGTGTTGAAGCAGTGCCACCCACGTTCAAACGTGCAGTAACGCTGGTTACGGTATCTTGGTTAACAAGCTCAAACAAGTTAGCCAAACCTACGTCTTGTGCAGGAGGGTTTCCAAACTGGCCAGTGCCCACAATACCTTGGCTGGCTGGAACAGCTACAGCAGGACTGAAAGTAGAGTCGGTGATTGATAACTGACGAACAGCAGCATTATCCGCAGGCGTGATGTCGGTAGAATCAGATAGTGTTACATAGTTAACCCGCATAAACGACAAATTCGTTGCAGGATAATTGGTCGTAATGGTCAACAAAGTATCTGTAAAAGCAGGCAATGAAGCCACCTGAGCAGAAACACCGGTGAAGAAAGTATTGTTGAGTGTATCCGCAACTGTTACATTTAAACGAACGTTTGGCTGAGCCACTTTACCGTTGTTACTAATACGCGCTTGGAATGTTAAAGGCGTTTTGTTTTGAATAGGCAAGATGCCATATTCCAAAGTACGACCATTGGCAGTATCTGGCAACATTACGGTAGTAGCGATGGCCAAATCGTTATCTGGAACTTCGGTGAGTTTAACATCGTCCAACATCCACACATAATACTGACCACTAAATAAAAAGGCGATTCGTACATTCGGGCTATTACCTATAAAGCTAGATACGTTTACACGTACAATCGATGGGTTGGTTGTAGCTCCGTTTACTGCAATGGCGTTGTTTACCGTCAAAGTATCGCTCCAAGTAGCACCGCTATCTGTTGAGAACAATACATACGTGGCTGGCACAGTCTGTGAAGCAGCGGGACCAGCAAAACGGCGGTAGTATTGATAAAACTCCAAGCTAACGAAGGGTTGGCCAGTCAGGTTAATGATTGGGCTTACCAACAGCCCACGGTTTGGCGAAGGAAAAACGCCTAACCCCATGGTGCCTGCATTTCCGTTGTTATCCATCCAGTCTGAGTCGAATATAACAAACCCATTTGCTGTGGTTGGAGAGGCCAAAGGAGCAGCACTACCAAAAGCACCACGAGAGCCCGTAGCACGGGTTGGAACAGTTGCCGTACCACGGTATTCCCAAACACCGGTAGTATCGTGTGTATTGGTAATGTTTGTCGAACGAAAACCAAGACTTTGCCAAGCGCTTATGCCGCTGCCAAAGTTCTCAGTGAACAATACCGCGTTTTCAGTACCAACCGAAGTTTCTGGTACTGTACCTGGATTTTCTTGTGCACTTTTCAGAGCAGGTACAAAGCTCGGGCGCAACGACTGTGCCTGGACGGCTTGTCCAAACGCCAGCAAACTTGCCATCAATAGAATTTTTTTCATGATAAGTAGTATTTTCAATCTCAAATTTAAGGTTTTAAACGCTCATCTCAAAGCTAACCTGTTAATGGCTGATTTTTAAAGAAAAAGGCCGTAAGACTATGGCCGTTTTCTGCTGAATTCATACTCTTGGAGGCATGCAGGCTGCATTTTAAAACGAGGCGTCAAACCATGTATTAGTTGTAACAACTACTGTGGCAACAGTTTTTCGGACTCCGGAACGGCCTTGATGTGCCAGTAACCAGCACCTATACTACCAAACGATTTTGACAAAGGCTACATGGATGGAGCAATCGTGACTGGCATTTTTAGGCCATTCTTTTACAAACGCAATCAAGATATTTTCGATAAAAGCTCTTCCAGAGGATCGGAATCGCGCTTTTAAGTCCTAACTTGCCAGCTTGGAGGAATGGCCTAAATAGAAATGATTATGAAAAAAATTATCGCCTACTTTTTAACTCCTTTTTACCTGTTGAGCTTTGGATTGGTATTGCTCCTTTTTCAGCCGCTGCAGTGGCTGGCATTCCATGTATTTGGGTACAAAGCACAGCAGGGGATGGTGTATCGACTTAATTGGGGCCTCATGCGCTGCATTCACATAATGGGCGGTCGGGTTGATTTTAGGCTGGATACCGCCCGCATTCCCGCCGATAAGCCACTTATCTTTGCCGCCAATCACCAAAGCATGAACGATATACCTGCGATGATCTGGTTTTTGCGGCACTACCGACCAGTATTTATCGCCAAGCAGGAGTTAAGTAAAGGCATTCCCAGCATCTCTTACAATTATAAGTGCGGTGGAGCCATTGGCATTAACCGCAAAGATTCCGTGCAGGCGCGGCAGGCCATTGAGGCTTTAGGTAAGCGGGTGGCAAGCACGGGTGAATCGGTTTGTATTTTCCCGGAGGGCACGCGTTCGCGCGATGGCCAGCTGAAAGCGTTTCAGCCAGGTGGTATAAAAACCTTATTGCAGGCCGTTCCCGATGCCGTAATAATCCCCATTCACATTCAAAACAGCTGGAAACTGGTACAGGATGGCTTTTGGCCAGTCCCAGTGGGCATCCATTTACGTTGGCAAATGCTGTCGCCAATTGCTTGCGGCGGGTTGACGGGTGAGGAGGCTGTTGCCCAGCTCGAAAGCCAAATGCAAACGGCATCAGCCCAAGTGCGGCATAACAAATGAGCATTTTTATTGTTAACTTTGAACATTCACCTCAAAACCAGTTTTATGCGTAAAATAGCTTTATCTACTCTGTTTATAATTTTTTCGGCCTCTATGGTCACTTTGGCTCAATTGGCCTTGCCACAGCCCAGTCCAAAGGCCAGTGTCATGTACACCGTAGGTCTCACCGAAATGAGTGTTACCTACAGCTCACCAGCTGTAAACGGTCGCGATATCTTCGGTACCTTGGTGCCTTATGGAGAAGTTTGGCGCACAGGTGCCAATACGGCTACCGAAATCAGTTTTAGCACCGATGTGATGGTAGCAGGACAAGC
The DNA here is from genome assembly GCA_945874665.1 of Chitinophaga pinensis. Taxonomy (GTDB): domain Bacteria; phylum Bacteroidota; class Bacteroidia; order UBA7662; family UBA7662; genus PNNG01. Next base: position 9,061 of record CAMCHJ010000020.1, read on the forward strand.
CGTAAAAGCGGGTAAATATGCGTTGTTTACCATTCCTGCCGAAAACAGTTGGACTGTAATTCTGAACACAAACGCTGGTCAGTGGGGTTCGACTACTTATAAAAAAGACCTCGACGTTATTCGCTTTGAGGTAACGCCCGAAAAAATGCCGGAATTGAAAGAGCGTTTGGGCTTTTACATCAATCATGTAAGTGCCGATGAGGCGCATGTGGTGTTGAAGTGGGACCGCACCAAAATTAAGTTCCCGGTAACTGTTGACAGCAAGGCACAAGCTTTTGCGAGTATCAACAAGCAATTTGAGAATACGCCAGGCGACTGGTATCCATTGGCCAATGCAGCCAATTATTTAACTGCCAACGGTGGCAATGCAAACGATGCTTTGATGTATGCCACCCGCGCTACCACTTTAAATCCGAAGCATTTTATGGCACATTGGGCCAAAGCCAAGGCGCATGAAGCCTTAGGTCAGGTGCCAGAGGCCATTGCCGCTGCGCAAGCAGCGAACAAGGCTGGCGCAGAAACGCCAAGCAGCTGGTACGACATGACGAAGCCAGCAATCGACGAAAAATTAGCGGCCTGGAGCAAAATTAAGCCAGCCAAGAAAAAGTAAAGGATGTTGTTAAAAAGTCTGATCAAAGAGACGCGTTTCGGCGCGTCTCTTTTGTTTATGCTCGTGCTCAGTGTGGGGGTGTGTGCGCAGCCTGGCTTCGGTGCTGGTAGCAGCATGAGCTCTGGCGAAATGCTGGAGCAATTGCGTAAAGTGCAAGTGTTGGGCAAGGTATTGTACGTGGCGGCGCATCCCGACGATGAAAATACCCGCTTGCTGACTTGGCTGGCGCGCGAAAAAAAGGTGGAGACGGCGTATTTGTCGCTCACCCGCGGCGACGGTGGCCAAAACCTCATTGGCAAAGAAGTGCGTGAAGGGCTTGGTCTCATCCGTACCCAGGAGCTGCTGGCTGCCCGCCGTATAGATGGCGCACAGCAGTTTTTTACGCGGGCCAACGACTTTGGTTATTCGAAAAACCCGGAAGAAACCTTCACCAAATGGCACCGCGACTCTTTGCTGGCCGATGTGGTGTGGGTAATCCGTAAGTTTCAGCCCGACGTAATCATTACCCGTTTTACACCGGAGCCTTCGGCTACGCACGGGCACCATACCGCCTCAGCCCAATTGGCGGTGGAGGCTTTTACAGCCGCTGCTGACCCAACGCGCTTTCCAGAGCAGCTGACGTATTTGCAAACCTGGCAGGCAAAAAGTCTATATTGGAATACCAGCTGGTGGTTTTACGGTCGCGAAGATTTCGATAAAACCGGCTTTTTACCTGTAGATGTAGGCAGCTACAATGCGGTCCTAGGCACAGGCTACGGCGAAATTGCCTCGGCCAGCCGCTCGATGCACAAAAGTCAGGGTTTTGGTGCCGCCCGGCAGCGTGGACAAGAAATAGAATACCTGCAAGCCTTGGCTGGCGAAACCAGTTTAACCGATTTGTTTGCAGGCATCACTTGTAACTGGCAGCGGCTGCCAGGCGGTGCTGCTGTAAGCAAGGCGTTGCAGCAGGCCGAAAAGGCCTTTGATGCTTCGGCACCATGGAAGATGCTGCCTGCGCTTTTAAATGCGCGCACGTCTTTGGAAGCCCTCCCAGCGGGTTCTTGGAAAACCCTGAAGCTTGCGCAACTCGAACAATTGCTGCTCTACACCGCTGGTATTTGGCACGAATGGGCGGCAGACCGATACAGCTATGTACCTGGCGATTCGATGTTGCTGAACTTCAGAAGCATTGTGCGGCACCCGGTGGAGGTGAAGCTGGATGCACTCGAAATGCAGGCTTGGCGCATGGATTTGGCCACCACCACCGAGCCGTTTGATTATGCCTCTATTGGGCGCTTTGAGGAAGGTTTGGTTTTGCCATTTAACCGGCTGCAGGAGATCAAAAATCGCTTTGTGGTACCCATTACTGTCCCCGAATCAACACCTTTTTGGCTGCAAGCGCCTGCTAACGGCTTTTTTGATATGCCAGATGTGCGTTGGGTGGGTTATCCCGAAAACCCACCTGTTTTTAGAACTAAGGTCCGTTATCAAATCAAAGTAGGTAAAAACTGGCATGTGGTACAAGGGGAGGTGCCGGCGTACTACCGCTGGACCGATCCTGCCGACAGCGAGCGGTACAGGCCTGTAGAAATTTTACACCCGGCCTATCTTAAAATCGAAAAAGACAATTACCTCAGTGCAGGTGAAGCCGTAGAAATGCGGGTATTGGTTAGCGCCATGAGCGCCATGGCAGTAGCCGAAGTGACTTTAGAGTTGCCTGCAGGTTGGCATGCTGAGCCCGAACGGGTAAAATTCCAACCACTGGCGGCGGGTAGCGAGCAAATGGTGTCGTTTTGGGTGAAGCCCGGCAAGGCAACAGGCAGCGGTACGGTCAAAGCATCAATTAAAATCGGTCAAAACAGCTACGACCGCAGTCTGCAGCGCATCAGTTACCCACATTTACCCATCTCCCTGATGACTCCTTTGGCCGAAGCTAAGTTGTTGAACCTCGAAATGCGGCGTGAAAAACGGCTCATTGGCTATTTGCCAGGGGCCGGCGATGATGTACCTGCCGCTTTAGAGGCTTTAGGCTATGTGGTGGAGCAAATTCAGCCAGACCAATGCCACCTCGAAAACCTCAAGCGCTACGAAAGCATTGTGGCGGGCGTGCGCATTGCCAATTTAGAAGGCCGCCTCGAAAGCAAAATGCCGGTGCTGATGGCTTACGTGGAACAAGGTGGCACCCTCATTTTCCAGTACAATACCAGTCAGGGCCTCAAAACAACCGCTTTAGGTCCGTTCCCATTGAAGCTAGGTCGCGACCGCGTGACCGTAGAAAACGCCCCAGTAACCATGCTGCAGCCGGCGCATCCGCTGCTCAGCCATCCCTACAAGATAAACAACAGTGATTTTGAGAACTGGGTGCAGGAGCGCGGCTTGTACTTTCCTGCGAGCTGGGACACCGCCTACACGCCGCTGCTGCGCATGAATGACCCTGGTGAAAAGCCCCTCGATGGCGCACTGCTGTATGCCCGCCATGGCAAAGGGGTGTACATTTATTCGGGACTCAGTTGGTTTAGGCAGTTGCCAGCCGGCGTGCCCGGGGCCTACAGGCTCTTTGTAAATCTCATTGAAGCAAAATAAGGACATGGCGGAACCTGATCTCCCACCAAAAGCAGGGGCTCCGACCGACGAAGAATCGTTGGTTGGCATGCCAAAGTTCATTAAAAGCTGGCGGCAGGCCTACGGGTTGCTGCTGCTCTGGCTGTTGTTGCTGGTGGTTTTGTTGTACTGGTTTTCGGAGGCGTGGGCGTGAGTTGGCTCGACTGGACCGTTTTAGGCCTTTCGCAGCTGCTCATTGTGGTATATGGGTTGTGGAAAAGCCGGCAGGACCGCGATATGCAGTCGTATTTGCGCGGCCGCAGCATGAGCTGGTTTACAGTGGGCCTCAGCATCATGGCCACGCAAGCCAGTGCCATTACGTTTTTGTCGGCACCCGGCTTGGCCTACACCGATGGCATGCAGTTTGTTCAATTTTACTTTGGTTTGCCCATCGCCATGGTCATTTTGTCGGCCTTTGCCGTGCCGCTCTACTACCGCCTCAATGTGTACACGGCCTATGAGTTTTTGGAAAACCGCTTCGATTTGCGTACGCGTTCTTTGGCAGCTTTTTTGTTTTTAACGCAGCGGGGTTTGGCGGCTGGCTTCACCATTTTTGCACCATCTTTGATTTTAAGCAGTCTGTTGGGTTGGAACATCTACTACACCAATTTGGTGATAGGTGCAATTGTGATTGTGTACACCGTAAGTGGGGGCACCAATGCTGTTGCGCGCACTCAAAAAACACAAATGGCCATTATTTTAGCTGGGATGGCATTGGCGGGATACTTCGTCTTTAACGCGCTGCCCAGCGGCTTAGGCATGCGCGAAACACTCACTTTAGCTGGTAAATTGGGTAAGTTGAATGCCATCGATTTTGATTTTGACCTGAGCAGTCGCTATAATATTTGGAGTGGATTGATAGGTGGTACTTTTTTAATGCTGTCGTATTTTGGTACCGACCAAAGTCAGGTACAGCGGTATTTAGGGGGCCAATCGATTGCCCAGAGCCGCATGGGGTTAATTTTTAATGGACTTTTAAAGATACCCATGCAGTTTGCCATCCTCTTTGTGGGGGCTTTGGTGTTTGTATTTTATATTTTCCAGGCGCCGCCCGTGTTTTTCAACCGTGTTTTGCTGGAAGAAACCCGTCAAAGTGCTGTTTCGGCTGATTTAGCGCGGGTGGAAGCCGATTTTTCAACCGCCGTTGCCGAGCGCCGCGCTGCCGCCTTTGAACTGCTCGAGGCAGGGGAGGAAGATGCCGCAGGTTTGGCCAAGCTACAAGCGGCACAAGTAGCCCTCGATGAGCTACGCGCCGAAGCCAAAACGGTTATTGCGCAAGGCAATCCTAAAGCCGATACCAACGACACCAATTACATCTTCCTCAATTATGTGTTCGACTTTTTGCCAGCGGGTTTGATTGGGTTGATTATTTCGGTGATTTTTTCAGCCAGCATGTCGAGCACCAGCAGCGAGCTCAATGCTTTGGCCAGCACTACTGTGGTAGATGTGTACAAGCGGCTCATTAAAAAAGATGGTGATGATGCACACTACTACAAGGTGAGCCGTTGGAGTACCGTGGCTTGGGGTGTTTATGCCATTGTATTCGCCATGTTTGCCAATCGTCTCGGCACCCTGATTGAGGCCGTAAATATTTTAGGATCCTTGGTGTATGGGACCATTCTTGGCATTTTTATGGTCGCCTTTTTCTTCAAAAAAGTAGGCGCAAAGGCTGTTTTTTACAGCGCTATTGGGGCTGAACTGCTCATTTTGGCCCTTTTCCAGTTTACTGAACTGCCCTTTTTGTGGTTCAATGTGATTGGCTGCCTGGCGGTATTGTTGCCAGCTTTGTTGCTTCAAAGCTTGTTTTTTACGCCAAAAGTTGATTCTAACCGCGCATAAAGCTAATTTAACAGTCAAAATCTTGTTATGAAAAAAGTTCTTCTTCTGCTGCTGGTGTTTTTTAGTGCAACAGCCATCCAATTACGGGCCCAAAACGCGGTTCAGTTTTTTAACTCAGAATTCGATTATTACACGACCATCGAAATGTTGAAGCAGGAAATGCAGCAACAAGGCTTGACCATTTTTGCAGAATTTAACCACTATGAAAATGCCTTGAATGTAGGCGTTGAAGTACGGCCTGTTTACGTAATTGTTTTTGGCAATCCCATTGTAGGCAGTAAACTGATGGCGGCCAATCCCGAAATAGCTTTTGAGTTACCGCTGAAATTATTGGTGCATGAAGGTGAAAGCGGCATCAAGGTTGGCTATTTGCCGCCCAGCGTGCTCAAAACGCGCTATGAAATCAAGGACAATGAAGCTATTTTTGGTGGCATGCACCAAATGTATAACCGCTTAGCGGGTTCGGTGATGCCGTCGGGAGGGAAATAGCGCTTTACAAGACTAAACAAAAAAGGGGATCCAATTATTGGATCCCCTTTTTTGTTTAGAGTGAATTACTTCCCACTTCCCACCAAAGCCTCGCGCTGCTCATCAATGGCGGCGCTGCTGATGTATTCATCGAATTCCATCAATTTGTCGATACCGCCGGCTGGGGTGAGTTCGATGATGCGACTGGCCACGGTTTGCGCCAAGGTATGGTCACTGGTGGTGAACAGGAGGGTGCCTTTGAAATCTTGCAAGCCGTTGTTGAGCGCGGTAATCGATTCGAGGTCGAGGTGATTGGTAGGCTCGTCCATCAACAGCACATTGCCTTGTTGCAGCATCATGCGGCTGAACATGCAGCGCATTTTTTCGCCACCACTGAGCACATTACACTTTTTAAGCACCTCTTCGCCCGAAAACAACATTTTACCTAAAAAGCCGCGGATAAATTGCTCGTCTTTTTCGTTAGGCGAATATTGACGTAGCCAATCAACCAAGTTGAGGTGCGCCTGACCATCAAAATATTCGGTATTATCGCCCGGCAAATAAGCCTTGTTCACGGTTACGCCCCATTTAATGTCGCCTTTCGACGGCACCAATGCCCCTGCCAAGGCCTCGTAAAAGGCAGTGCTGGCCAAGCTGTTTTTAGCGAGAATGCAAATTTTGTCGCCACGGTTAACCGTAAAGTTGATGTTCGACGCCAATACTTCGCCATGTCGCTCAAGCTTGAGGTTGGTGACTTCCAAAATTTGGTCGCCTGCTTCACGGCTCTGGTTGTTAAACATGATGGCCGGGTATTTCCTGTTCGAAGGCTTGATGTCTTCAAAATTGATTTTGTCGAGTGCCTTTTTACGACTGGTGGCCTGCTTCGATTTGGAGGCATTGGCGCTAAAGCGACTGATGAAGTCTTGGAGTTCCTTGACCTTGTCCTCCAGCTTTTTGTTTTGATCGGAGCGCTGCTTGAGGGCCAATTGGCTCGACTCGTACCAAAACGAGTAGTTACCGGTGTAGATGTTCATCTTACTGAAATCTACGTCTACCACATGCGTACACACCGCATCGAGGAAGTGACGGTCGTGCGAAACCACAATGGCCGTATTCTGGTAATCGGCCAAAAAGTTTTCGAGCCAGCCGATGGTGGCTAAGTCGAGGTCGTTGGTTGGTTCGTCGAGTAGGAGGATATCCGGATTGCCGAAAAGTGCCTGTGCGAGCAATACGCGTACTTTTTGCTTGCCATCGAGCTCTTTCACGAGCTTATAGTGCAAATCTTCGCTGATGTTCAGGTTGCTCAGCAGGGTGGCGGCATTACTTTCGGCATCCCAGCCGTTCATTTCGGCAAATTTGCTCTCGAGGTCGCCGGCACGCAAGCCATCGGCATCGGTAAAATCGGCCTTGGCGTAAATGGCGTCTTTTTCTTTCATCACCTCATACAGCTCTTTGTGGCCCATGAGTACGGTTTCCATCACGGTAAACTCGTCGAATTCGTAGTGATTTTGTTTCAGTACCGCCATGCGCTCACCAGGAGTGATGCTGATGTGGCCGTTGGTTGGGTCGATTTCACCGGATAAAATTTTCAGAAAGGTGGATTTGCCCGCGCCATTGGCACCGATAACGCCATAGCAGTTGCCGTGCGAAAATTTGAGGTTAACGTCTTCAAACAAAACACGTTTGCCGAAACGGAGCGATATATTGGATACTGAAATCATTTGCCTACTGAAATTTGCTGCAAAGGTCGTTATTTTTTTTGGGAATGGCGAATCTGCAGGGAAGGAAGTAGTGGGCGATTGGTGATTGGAAATGTAAATCCCGCGAAAAGACTTTTGTTTGGTTGATGAACAATAAAATATCGCATTAAACCGCATACATTGTTTCGGGTTTGCCTTATATTCGCCCTCTGATGTTGCGCAAGCTATTGATATTGGTATTGGCCCTGAGTTTGGGCACCGCGGCTACGGCTTCGGAATGGCTGTTGCCCGTGCAAGTGGAGGTTGAGCAAGCCGTGCCTGCTGCCGAAGATGCTGATGCACCAGCTCCACAGCATTTTTTCGAGAATTTACAAATTTTACCTGCTTCGTCTAGCAGCTTACAGTGGCAACAGATTTTGCCGGATGCCTTGTACAGCGTAGGTTACCGTTTGTCGGTACTTAGGCCTTTTTCGACCCGTCAGCTTTTGCCTGATGCGGTGATTCAGCTCAACAGGGTGCTTTTTACGCACATCATGCCCGCTTTGGCACCTTAAAGGCCCTTCATTTGCAACACACCTGGTCCATGGTGCGAATTGGCCATCCCCCTAAAATTTAACAACCAAAAATTAATAAGATGAAAAGTAAAGGACTGGTTCGGTCGTTAGTGATTGCTTTTGCCTTGGTATGTATTTACCAATTGAGCTTCACTTTTGTATCTAGCCGCGTAGAAAGCAAAGCCGAAAAATTCGCCAATGGCGATCAGGTAGCAAAAAAGGCGTACCTCGACAGTATTGCCGACACCAAAGTGTACAACCTTTTGGTGCGCTCGTTCACTTACCAGCAGGTAAAAGAGCAGCAGTTGAACCTCGGTCTCGACTTGCAAGGCGGTATGAACGTAGTGATGGAAGTATCGGTAGGTGATGTGGTAAAAGCCCTCAGCAACTACAGCAAGGATGCTTCTTTTGTACGTGCCATGGAGTTGGCCACGGAGCGCCAGAGCAATAGTCAGCTCGACTTCGTTACCCTCTTTGAGCAGGCTTACTCAGAAGTAGATCCTAACGGCAAATTGGCTGCCATTTTCGCTACCCGCGAAAACCAAGGTAAAATCGATTACAACAGCACCAATGCCCAGGTAATGGAAGTGGTTCGTGCCGAGACGGAAGATGCCATTGATCGCTCTTTCAATATTTTGCGCACTCGTATCGACAAATTTGGTGTGACTTCGCCTAACATCCAGCGTCAGCAGGGTACCGGTCGTATCATCATCGAATTGCCGGGTGTTGACAATCCCGATCGCGTACGTCGCCTCTTACAAGGTACTGCCAAGTTGGAGTTTTGGGAGACTTTTGAGTCTGGCGAAGTGCTAGAGCGCATTTTCGAAGTAAACAAGTTTTTAGCCGACAAACAGAAGTTAGAAAGCGGAAACAAAACGGGTAGTGCTAAGGCCAAAGACAGCAGCGCAGTTGCCCCTGGTGCAACCGAAAAAGCGGCCGAAAACGACTTGTTGAAGCAATTGGCTGCAGCAGATACTGCATCAGCAACAGATACAGGCGAGTTGAGCATGGACCAAGCGCGTCGTGAAAACCCGCTCTTCAATGTATTGAGTCCTGCTATCTTCCAAGGTGAAGACGGGTCTACCCGCGCCATGGAAGGACCAGTGGTAGGTACTGCTAACGTACGTGACACCGCTAAGGTAAACGCTATTTTTGCGAGCAACGAAGTACGTGCCCTGCTGCCCCGCAATTTAAAATTAATGTGGACGGTAAAAGGTCGCGGCGAAGGCAATAAATTCATCGACCTCGTGGCCATCAAAACCCGCAGCAACGATGAGCGTGCGCCACTCGAAGGCGACGTGATTACCGATGCTCGCGAGTCTATCGACAACTTCGGTCAAGTGGAAGTAAGCATGACCATGAACGCTGAGGGTGCTAAAACATGGCGCCGTTTAACAGCCGACAATTTGGAGCGCAGCATTGCCATCGTACTTGACGATTATGTGTATTCTTATCCGAATGTAAAGTCTGAGATCAGCGGCGGCATGTCGTCAATTAGTGGAAACTTCACCCCTGAAGAAGCGAAAGACTTAGCTAACATTCTCAAGGCTGGTAAATTGCCTGCACCTGCACGCATTGTAGAAGAAGCCATTGTAGGACCAAGCTTAGGTGCTGAGGCCATCCAAGCCGGTTTGATTTCAATCATCAGCGGTTTGTTGCTTGTATTGCTGTTTATGGTTGTGTACTACGCCAAGGCGGGTATTGTGGCCAACGTGGCCTTGTTTGCTAACATCTTCTTCATTTTTGGCGTATTGGCGTCGTTGCAAGCTGTATTAACCTTGCCGGGCATCGCGGGTATCGTGCTTACCATTGGTATGGCCGTGGATGCGAACGTACTTATTTTTGAACGCATCCGAGAAGAATTAGCCAAGGGCAAAGCCTTGCGTCTGGGTATCATCGATGGTTTTAAGAATGCTTATTCTTCGATCATAGATGCCAACGTAACCACTTTGTTAACGGGTATTATTCTGTACTCATTCGGTACAGGTCCGATTCGTGGTTTTGCCACCACCTTAATCGTAGGTATCCTCACTTCCTTGTTCTGCGCCTTGTTCATCACCCGTTTGATCATCGATTGGTATGTGAACAAAGAGAAGCCAATGACTTTCGGTACTCCTTCAACCTTAAAAGTGTTCAGCAATTTGAACATCGACTTTTTGAGTCGCCGCAAAATGTGGTATGCCATTTCAGGTGTAGTGATTGCAGCTGGTTTGGTGAGTATGTTTACGCAGGGCTTTAACTTGGGTGTTGACTTCAAAGGTGGTCGTTCATACGTGGTTGAGTTTGCCGATGGCAAAACATCTACAGAACTGCGTTCGGCCTTGACAGAGCCTTTCGGAAGCGCTCCAGAAGTAAAAACATTTGGTTCAGATACCAAGTTTAAGATTACTACTTCTTACAAAATCGCTGAAAATGGTGAAGAAATAGATAACGAGGTGGCCATGAAGCTTTACGAGGGTTTGAGTACCATCATGACCAACAAAATCGACTTCGAGACTTTTAAAGCTGAGCGTATCTTAAGTTCGCAGAAGGTTGGTCCAACCATCGCCGACGACATCAAAGCCTCGGCCATCATGTCGATCATATTCTCGTTGGTGATCATCTTCGTGTACATCCTCATCCGTTTCCGCAAGTGGAACTATGCCTTGGGTGCCTCGTTGGCCTTGTTGCACGACATTTTGTTCGTGTTGGCCATCTTCTCGCTCATTTGGCCGATCATGCCATTCAGCATGGAAATCGACCAAGCCTTTATTGCGGCCTTGTTAACCATTGTGGGTTATTCAATCAACGATACCGTGGTTGTATATGACCGTTTGCGTGAAGACTTTTCGCTGCACCATGGCGGCGACGATGAAAAGGTGATCAACGGAGCGGTGAATACTACCTTCAGCCGTACGATCATTACCGCCTTAACAACCATTTTAGTGGTGTTTGTACTCTTCTTATTCGGTGGTGAAGTAATCAAAGGCTTCACATTTGCCTTGTTAATTGGCTTGTTCGTAGGTACCTACTCATCCATTTTCATTGCCTCGGCCATCGTATTGGACACAGCTAAATTAATGGAGAAGAAGAAGTTGAAGAAGTAATTTCATCAATTTCAAATAAGCTAAAAGGGCTGCCACGTTATGTGAGCAGCCCTTTTGCTTTTTTTATAGAGGACAGGAGGTTCTTAGTTTTTATGCCTCTTTATCTCAAGCCGCTATGCTTTTTTAAATAACATGCAGCAACAATCCCTTCAAATATTCGCCTTCGGGGTGGTAGATGTTGATGGGGTGGTCGTCGGCCTGCGACAAAAGACGTATAATTCGCACTTCGCGACCGGCATCGACCGCGGCGCCGAATACAATTTTGCGAAATAAATCAGCCGTAATGTGCTGCGAGCAGCTGTAGGTGAAAAGCAAACCGTTGGGCGCAATCTTTTTCATGGCCACCATGTTGAGCTCTTTATAGCCACGGGCGGCATTGTTCACCGCTTTGGCACTTTTGGCAAAGGCAGGCGGGTCGAGTACAATGAGGTCGTACTTTTCTTCGGTTTGGCGGATGTAATCGAAGCAATCTGCGGCAATGCCCTGGTGCTTGGCTTCGGGGAAATTGAGGGTAGCAAGGGCCTCTGCACGGGCCACGGCATCTTTTGAAATGTCGACTGAATGCACTTCGGTGGCGCCACCAGCCAAGGCGTACAAACTAAAGCCTCCTGTATAACTAAAAGCGTTGAGCACTTTTTTACCAGCGCTGTGCTGTTGGGTGAGGGCTCGGTTGTCGCGTTGGTCGATGAAAAAACCAGTCTTTTGGCCATTTTCAACATCTACCAAAAATTGAATACCGTTTTCGAGCACGGCTATGGGTTGTGCGGCGGGTTCGGTGCGCCAGCCTTTTAGCAGCGAAACGCCTTCTTGGAACGAAGGATTGTCTTTTTGCTTGAGGTAGATGTGTTTAAAGTCCAACGCCAGTATGCTCTGTTCAATGTCTGCATAAATGTGCTCAATGCCTTTAATAAGCACTTGCATCACAACCGTTTCACCATACACATCTGCAATGATACCGGGCAAAAAATCACCTTCAGCATGCAGCAAACGGTAACAAGTAGTGGTTTTGGGGTTGATGATTTGCTGGCGGAGTTGGAAGGCATTCGCCACTTTGGCTTGCCAGTAAGCAGCATCGAAAGCCGGAAAGTTGCTTTTGTTGAAGTCGAAAATGCGGCAGCTGATCTGGCTCTCGGGCGAATAAAAGCCATGGCCCAACAGTTCACCTTGCTGGTTACATACGGCAACAATTTCTCCATTACTGGCCTTGGGATGCGTTTTGATGGCGCCACTGAACACCCAAGGATGGCGGTTGAGAATGGAGCGGTCGCGACCGCTTTTGAGGAAGAGTTGTGCGTACATGCTGCGAAATTACAAAAAGGAGCAAACCCGCGAGGCAAAAGATTGTTGTAGGTACATGTTAGCAGCACTGAGCGAGCGCGATGTAGACCGCATTATTGAAATGGCCTGGGAGGACCGCACCTCATTTGATGCCATTTTTAGGCAGTTTGGTTTGCGCGAACAGGAGGTGATTGCGTTAATGCGACGCGAATTGAAGCCCTCGAGCTGGCGGCTGTGGCGCGAACGAGCTAAAAAAGTGTCAAACAAGCACGAGGCCAAGCGGTCAGATGAAATAGAAAGATTTAAGTGCACCCGACAGCGCAGCATCAGTTTTAATAAGATATCGAAACGCTAGGTTTTACAGTAATTGCGCATGCTGAGCTAATTCTTGCTAATTTGGCTCCATGCGATTCGTGTATTTTATAATTTTTATTTTTGGATGTAGTGAGGCGTTAGCACAAACCAGGACATCCGTGGGTGTAACCACCAACATTAGAGCCCTAGCGGTGAACGATTCTTTGCATTGGTGGTTCGGGGGCAGCGGTGGTTGGCTGGGGCACACGGCCGATGGCGGCAAAAGTTGGGAATTGCGGCAGCCAGCGGGTTCGGCGGTAGACTTTAGAAGCATGCATGCCTTTAATCAGCAAGAGGCAGTAGCAGCCATTGCGGGACAACCCGCTCAAATTTACCGCACCCATGATGGCGGAAAACGGTGGGAGCTGGTGCACTGGCTTAATGACACCACTGCGTTTATAGATGCCATTGGGTTTTGGAACGCGCAAGACGGCCTGCTGTTTGGTGATCCGCTGCCAGATGGTAAAATGTTGCTTCTGCAAACCAGCGATGGCGGTCGAAGCTGGGAGGCGATGCCCGATAGCAGTCGGCCGAAACTCTACCCAGGCGAAGCAGCCTTTGCAGCCAGCGGTACGGCCATGCAGTGTGTTGGCGACAGTACGGTTGTAATTGTGAGCGGTGGCAGTGTAAGTAGGTTTTGGTTCAGTCATAACCGTGGGCGCAGCTGGCAGGTAGTAGTAAATGAACCAATGCAGGCTGGTCTACCCAGCCAAGGTGCCTTTTCGGTGGCTCACAACCAAGCTGACAGTAGTTGGTTAGTAGTTGGTGGTGATTACCTGCGGGAGCAGGAGTTATCAGGAAACATAGGCATACTCAATAAGAACAAATGGTTATCGCCTAAATACCCACCAAGAGGTTATCGCGAGTGTGTTATTATGCTAAATGTAGGCGCATGGATAGCAACCGGTCCCGCGGGCAGCGATGTCAGCTGGGACGCTGGCAATACTTGGGTGCCTTTCAATGATGAAAATGGCATGCATGTAGCAAAACCCATCGGCTTCGGTGGTTTGTTGCTGGCAGGGAAGGGTGGTAGCTTACTGCGCTATACACTCCTTCATAAACCTTGAGTCCATGCTTATTTTCAAGCCCTTTAATGCGCCTTTTCTTGCTTCATAGGTTAATTGAAATGATTTTTCATTAATTTCGAGCATGGCAGAAGAACTCTCGCTCGAACAACTGGCAGCTTTTGATAACCTCGAATTTTTGGCTAGTCAAGTGGTCGAAGGTTTTATTACTGGTCTTCATAAAAGTCCATACCACGGCTTTTCGGTAGAGTTTAGTGAGCACCGCATGTACAATACGGGCGAATCGACCCGCAACATCGACTGGAAACTCTACGCCCGCACCGATAAATACTTTGTGAAGCGCTACGAGGAGGAAACCAATCTCCGTTGTCAATTGGTAATCGATACGTCGGGTTCGATGTATTTCCCCGAGGACAGCGCCAGCAAGCTGCGTTTTTCAGTCTATGCCGCCGCCGCCTTGCTGCAGCTCTTCAAACGCCAGCGCGATGCCGTGGGACTCACCACTTTTAGCGAGCAGGTTGACTTAAGTTTGAAGTCCCGCAGCAATCCCGCGCACCACAAACTGCTGCTATCGGAGCTCGAGAAGCTTCTCAACAGCGCGCGCAATCAGCGTGGCACGCGCGCCATCACCGCCTTACACGAAATTGCCGAAACCACCCACAACCGCTCTCTGGTCATTATTTTTAGCGATATGTTTGAACCGGGCGCGCATGCCGACGCCCTTTTTGCTGCCCTGCAGCACTTGCGCTACAACAAACATGAAGTATTGCTATTTCACGTACTCGATGCGCCGCACGAAATGGCTTTTGAATACGACAACCGCCCACATGTGTTCATTGACATGGAAAGCGGGGAGGAGCTCAAGCTCAATCCGGTAGCAATTCAGCAAGCTTATCGCGAAAAAGCAGCTTCCTTCAAACAGGAACTGCTGCTCAAATGCGGTCAGTTTAAAATCGATTTTGTGGAGGCCGACATCAGCCAAGGGCTCAACCAAATACTGCTCCCTTACCTGCTAAAGCGCAGTAAGATGTATTAAATTTGGTGAATGCGGCGGGTTTCTGGCGCGACAGGGACCACTTCTTCCTCCAAATCATCCGCTTGCCGGCACTTTATCCAGCGGTTTTTAATGGTGATTCCAAATACGCCTAACTCACGGGTGCGTGCCCTGAGCTTTACAGTAAGCTGTTTCAGCGAGCGGGTTTCAAACTGCATGCGGCTGCCATCATTGCCTATAATTTCGCCTTGGAGGATGCGCAATTGGCCGTTGCAATAGCCTGTTTCTGTAAAAATTAGCTTTACCCCGCGTTTATTGAGCTTTTGGATGAGGGCGTCGAGTTCTTCGGGACTGTAAAAGGAGTTGATTTGAAACGCGATGATCTCGTTTTTTGGGGTGCTTTTTTGCTGCGCCGTCGCAAAAATCGGCAAGCAAAGCAGGCAGAAAAGCAAAAAGGATTTCATATCACGAATCTAATTAAATTGCTAACAAGCTGGCAAGCACTTCTGATTTTAATTGCAAGAGGGCTTCGTCGGTTATTTCATGGGCACCTGAAAAGGGCAAATACCGCAAGCCAGCATGCATGGTGCGATAACGTTGCAAAGTGCTTTCCAATTGTGCGCCCGATAAAAATGGATCAGCATCGCCATACGCCAACCAAACGGGTACACTGCTGGTGGGTAATTCGGCCTTTAAATCAGCTGGAAAGATAGCTGACCACAACACCAAAGCTGCTATTTTCGAAGGATGCTCCACCCCATAGCGGGCCGCCGTGGCACCTCCCTGCGAAAATCCGAGCAAGAGGATGCGGGCTTGAGGCATGTCGTGCTTGATTTTGGCCACCACCTGCTCCAAGTAGCTTAAGTAATCTTGTATTTCGTGCTGCCGCTGCTCTTTGGTCATCCAGCTGGCGCCCACGCGGCCACTGTTGCCTTGCAGGTAGAAGCGCGATAAGCCTTCGGGCGCTAAAACCACTGTTTGTGTATCGACTAGAGGTGCAAATTTCTGCACCCAATAAGCGGGATTTTGGCCGTAACCATGCAGCGCCAACCATACAAACTTCGTTTGCGACGAGGCTGATCCCAATTGGTACAGATGCGCGGTGCGTTTTACCTCAAGGCTGTGCAGCGAAGGTTCCAATTTTTTCGGATTTTTTGCGGTAGTAGTGCTTCAGGATGGCGTTGGCAAAGAGGGTGCCGAGAATCACGGCGGTGCCCACGTAGAACTGCCCCGTCATTTTTTCGCTCTCCCCAAATATAAAATAGGCGAGAATAATGCCGTAGATGGGTTCCATGTTGACCGACAAAACAAAGGTGTACGGCGTGATTTTGCGCATGAGGCGGATGCTGGCAATGAAGGGATAGGCTGTGCAAACGATCGCCAAAATGCTCAAGTAAGTGAGGTCGCTGCCGCTCAGGGCATAACTGCCGCTGGCATAGCCCGTGCCAAGGAGCAATAGAATAGAAAGGCCAATGACCCCGCCCGCCATTTCGTACACCGACACCACAGAGGCGTTGTATTTTTGGGCAAATTGGCCGTTAATGACTGCGAAAAGGGCGGATAAGGCGGCGCTAAAAATAGCGGTGAGCATGCCGGCCAGGTAAGCCGACTCAAAGCTAAAAATCAGGTACAGTCCCACGATGGCCACCACCCCCAACAACAACTCGTACCAAATCACCTTGCGTTTGTAAAGCAGCGGCTCGAAAATGGAGGCAAAAAAAGCACCCGACGAAAAACAAGCCAGCGTTACCGAAACGTTCGAGATTTTGATGGCGTGGTAAAAAGTTACCCAATGCGCGGCGATGATCAGTCCCGTGCCGGCCAATTGTAATTGTGTTTTGCGCGGTAAGCTGAGCACGGCCTTGCTGTAGCGTGCAAAAATATACACCGCCACCAAGGCCAAAATCATGCGGTACCACACCAGTTGGAGGGCTTCGAGACTAATGAGCTTGCCCAAAATGGCGGTAAATCCCCAAATAAAAACGACGAAATGCAGCTCAATGAGAGCCGACTGGTTATTTTGGCGCAACACGGTAGAGGTAGAGGGCTAGAAGTCCGAAAATAAAGTTTGGGGTCCAGGAGGCCAACATTGGCGGCAGATTGCCCTTGATGGCAAATGTAAGCGAAAATCGGATCATCATGATGTAGATGAAACAAAGACCTACTCCAATGCCGAGTTGCAGTCCGATGCCGCCACGCACCTTCCGCGACGACAAACTAACGCCCATCAAAGTGAGGATAAAGGCCGCAAAAGGAATAGAAATGCGGTTGTGTTTTTCGATCAAATAAGGCTCGATACCCGCATTGCCCTTGAGCTCTTCCCGCGCAATGAGCTCGTCGAGTTCGCGGTTGTTAAGCAGGGCGGCGTCTTCTATGAGCGGGCGACTAAAATCTTGGGGGGTAAAACCCATGGCCGAGTCTATGTTGGATAAATAGGTGATGCTTTCTTCCTGGTCGGAGGGCATATTGCGTAACATACAGCCTTCCATGTGCCATTTTTGGGTTTCGCTACGCCATACGATGCGGTCACACATGAGTTTGGAACTGAGGCGGCCGGTGCGCAAATCTTCGAGGGTGAATCTAAAGCCAGCACTATCGGGCGAGGAATAGGTTTCGAGGTAGGCGAGTTCGCCGGGGCGAATTTGAAAATGGATATTCCGCTTGTTGTAGTAATAGGTGTCTCGAATGTACTTATTCTCAAATTCGATGCGCGTTTTATTTGCTGGCGGCAACACCCAGCTGGCTAAAAACCAATTGGTGAGTCCAATAAAGCCCGCCGCTACCATGTACGGCAATAAAATCCTTTTAAACTCCACGCCACTGCTTAAAATCGCCACAAACTCACTTTTGGAGGCCAGTTTCGAGGTGAAAAAAATAACGGTGATGAAGGTGAAAAGCGGACTAAAAAGGTTTGAATAATAGGGAATGAAATTGAGGTAGTAGTCGAGCAAAATCTCCTTCATCGGGGCATTCCTGCTCAGCATGCCATCGATTTTTTCGGTTAAGTCAAAAACCACCGCAAGGGCCACAAAAATGCCGATAGCAAAGATGTAGCTGCCGATGAATTTTTTAATGATGTACCAATCAAGTATCTTCATGCTTGGGCAAAGATAAGGGTCTGTTGCGGTTCAATAGCTTTTTACGCGCAAAGGCCTCAAGAATTGCCCTCGAAGGATTTTATCATGAAAAAAACAGCTTTTTTAGGTGCTTTGGTGCTGGTTTTAGCGGTAATGGCGCCTCTGGCATTGTGGGCGCAAGTTACTTTTATCATCAACCAAGTGCCTGCTTATACACCTGCCAACGCTAATATTTACATGGCGGGTACCATGAATGGCTGGAATCCTGCCTCGGCAGCGCATCAGTTAACCCGTTTGCCCGATAGCAGTTGGGCCATTACTTTGCCAACGCCGAGCAGCACCCTGCAGTTTAAGTTTACCCGCGGCAGTTGGGCAACGGTGGAGGGCACGGCAACGGGCGGACCGCGGGCCAATCGGAGCTATGCGGTGGGCGGCGCCGATACTGTGCGCATCAGTATTTTAAGTTGGGAAGATTTGCATGGTGGCGGTGGCGGTGGTGGTCAAAGCACTGCCAATGCACAGGTACAAGTGCTTACCGACAGTTTTTACATGCCTCAGCTCAACCGTTATCGCCGCATTTGGGCGTATTTGCCGCCCGATTACGACAGTCTCACCAACAAACGCTACCCCGTTATCTACATGCACGACGCCCAAAACCTCTTCGACAACCTGACCGCTTTTGCAGGCGAATGGGAAATCGATGAAAGCATGAACAGTTTGTTTCAGCAAGGCGATCGTGGAGCCATCGTCATTGGCATCAACAACGGTGGGAGTCAGCGCATCAATGAGTACAGTCCGTGGGTTAATCCGCAATACGGCGGGGGACAAGGCGCAGCATATGTTGATTTTATCGTGCAAACGCTGAAACCTTATGTCGATCAGCAGTTTCGCACCGACAGTACCCGCTTGGGGACTGCCATTTGGGGCAGCAGCATGGGAGGACTCATATCGCAATATGCGGCCATGCAATACCAGTCGATATTTAGCAAGGTAGGTGTTTTTTCACCTTCTCTTTGGTTCAGCAACCAAGTGTACAGTCAGGTGAGCAGCATCGGCAAGCAGTTCCCCATGAAGTTTTTTATTTTAGCAGGTGCCCAAGAAAGCGCTTCCTTAGTGGCTCAAGTAACGCAGCTCAAAAACGACCTGCTAGCGAACGGCTTTACAGCTAGTGAAGTAGAATTGGTAGTAAAAGCAGATGGCCAGCACAGCGAATGGTTTTGGCGCCGGGAGTTTAAACCGGCTTATCAGTGGTTATTTAGCAGCGCGAGTGCACAGTTGGAGCAGGCCTTGCCTAGCATCCAAGTTTATCCCAATCCCGCTACCGATCGGGTATATGTGGCTTGGGGAGATGAAAAAATAGCATTTTATCAGCTTTTAGATGTGCAAGGGAGGGTGGTGTTGAATGGAGAAGTTCAGGCAGGCGACAGCATCTCTATTGCAACTGTTAGCCCTGGCATGTATCAACTGCGTTTAAGCAGCGGCAGTAGGCTTTATTACAGTAAGCTGGTGGTGCGTTAAGGCTGGGGATAAAATTCCTTGGGTAATCGGTACATGATGCCTTGTATGCGGCCAGCACGCGCGGCTACATATCCTGAAGGGCGGGCTGGATTGCGGCGCCGCGGATCGGGCAAACAAGCCGCAATGCGGGCGGCTTCTCTCTTACTTAGTTTTGAGGCGGGTTTACCAAACCAGGCTTGGGCGGCTGCCTCAGCGCCATAGATGCCAGGCCCCATCTCAATTACATTTAAATACACTTCTAATATCCTTTTTTTGCTCCACAACGCTTCAATTAGCACAGTAAAATAGGCTTCTAGTCCTTTGCGGACCAAATTTCTACCCTGCCACAAATACACGTTTTTGGCGGTTTGCATGCTGATGGTACTGCCGCCTAGCTTTCTTTTTTTGCCTTTTTGATTGCGTTTGTAGGCTTTTTCGAGTGCCTCGAGGTCAAAGCCCCAATGGGTCATGAATTTTTGATCTTCACTGGCAATCACTGCTTTGGCGAGGTTCGGTGAAATTTCTTCAAAAGGCACCCAGTCCTTATACAAGCGATATTGCTGGCCTGGCATTGGTTCCTCGAGCAGTCTCAGCAGCATCAAAGGCGTTCCAGGCACAGGCACAAAGCGGTACACCAACGTAATACCAATGGTGATGCCGAACCACCACAACAACACTTTGCCAAAAAAACGGAACACGGCTTTCATGCAGCAAAAATGCAAATCAAACCGGTAATAAATATGCTTTGGACGAACTTTTCATGTACTTATTGGTTATTCGAATATGTATCGCGTTTTATCCTATCTTTTCTTCCTCATTACAACGGTGAGTTGCAGCGCTCAAAGCACATCTAATCAAGGAAATAATATGTCAAGTCAGCTCGATTTTTACAGTCTCAAAGCCCAAACCCTCGAAGGCAAAGAGGTGGATTTTAGTACGTTTAAGGGGAAAAAAGTGTTGGTGGTGAATACGGCTACGGAGTGTGGCTTGACACCACAACTCGAGGGACTGCAAAAACTGCACGAGCAATACAAAGACCAATTGGTGATTGTAGGTATTCCTACCAACGATTTTAAAGGGCAAGAGCCACGCAACAATTCTGAAATTGGAGCTTTCTGTGAACGCAACTATGGCGTCGAATTTATCATGCTCGAAAAAGGCACCACGAAAGGCGGCGATAAGCACCCAGTTTTTAAGTGGCTCACCGAAAAAGCTTACAATGGCAAGAAAGACTCCCGCATTTGGTGGAACTTCCAAAAATATTTGGTAGATGAAAAAGGGGAATTTGTAGATTATTTTTTGCCCATTACCCAGCCGGATAGCAAACGCATCACTTCAAAACTAAAGTGATATAGAACATATTTGAAATTTTTTACTGCGTTAAGAACAATGTCATTCTGTACATGTTGTAGCTTTGAATATGCCTGCTAGCAATACCCTTTCTTATGTACAAATCCGTTCGCAGGTCGAATCGGGTAAAGGCGTATTTATTGCTGTTTTGCTGTTGGTGCTGTGGTTCGGCTTATTGGCTTTTAATTTGCAGTATGAGGTAACGGGATTAGAGCCGATGCTGATTGTGCTCATTTTGCTGCAAACCCATTTATTTACAGGCCTTTTCATAACAGCCCACGACGCCATGCATGGCACGGTTTCGGCCAATAAAAAGGTCAATAAATTCATCGGCGCGCTTTGTTTGCTACTATTTGCGCTCAACAGCTGGAAGCGCATGCTACCCAAACACCACGAGCACCACCGCTTTGCAGGTACTGCCGAGGATCCCGATTATGGTCCACCGCCCTTTTGGCTGTGGTTTTTTAAATTCGTAAAAACCTATGTACGCTGGTATCAGATTGTAGGTATGGCCATTTTGCACAACATTGCTAAAATTTGGATTTCAGAAGTGAATCTGGTACTTTTTTACATTGTGCCATCTATTTTAAGCATGTTGCAGCTGTTTTATTTTGGTACTTACTTGCCACACCGTGGTGAGCATGCGGCCGAAAATAAACACCGCTCCCGTTCTCAGTCCAAAAACCACGTTTGGGCATTTCTAAGTTGTTACTTTTTCGGATATCATTATGAACATCATGACGCGCCGAGCACCCCTTGGTGGCTCCTTTATGCAAGTAAGTAGTCTGTTGCTACTGCTGCTTTTTCCTGTCTTTGCCATCGCCCAAACGGGAGAGATCAAGGGCATCGTGAAAAACAAAAACTCCAATGAGCGTATTCCTTTCGCCAACGTGGTGATTCAAAATACCACCATAGGCACAACCACCGACATCGATGGTAAATACAGCATCGGCAAGCTCAAGCCTGGCTTTTATAACATCCAGGTGAGCTACCTCGGCTTCAAAACCCAAACGGTGTTCGAAATACAGGTGGTTAATTCTCGGCCGGCCATTGTGAACATCGAAATGGAAGAAGATGCGCGCAGCTTGCAAGCCGTTGAAGTGCAGGCCTCGGCCTTTACCCGCACCGAGGAGAGTCCAGTTTCGTTGCGTACCATCGGCGCCGCTGAAATTCAGCGGAACCCTGGCGGTAACCGTGATATTTCACGGGCCATCCAGAGTTTACCGGGGGTATCGAGTGGCGCCAGTTTCCGAAACGACATCATCATTCGTGGTGGCGCACCCAACGAAAACCGCTTTTATTTAGATGGGGTGGAGGTGCCAACCATTAATCACTTTGCTACGCAGGGGAGCTCGGGTGGACCGGTAGGGATCATCAATGTGGACATGATTCGCGAAGTAGATTTTTACTCCGGTGCCTTTCCTTCAAACAGGGGCAACACCTTAAGCTCTGTTTTTGAGTTCAAGCAAAAAGACCCGCGCACCGATAAAGCCGCTTTCAGAGGAATCATTGGCGCCAGCGACATTGGGTTGATTGCGGAAGGACCGATCAACGAAAAGATATCTTACATCGTTTCGGCCCGTCGCAGCTATTTGCAGTTTTTGTTCAACGCCATTGGCTTGCCTTTTCTACCCACCTTTAACGGCTTTCAGGGCAAGGTGAAGTATAAAATCGACAATCAAAACGAGATTTACTTCGTAGGCTTGGGTGCCATCGACCAATTTGCGTTGAATACAGGCCTTAATTTGAGTTACGATCCAGCCGTTAATCCTGGTGTCGATAGTCAGCAAGTAAAAGAGCAGCGCTACATCCTCGCCAACCTCCCCGTAAATACCCAGTGGAATTATACCAACGGTTTGGTGTACAAGCGCTACCGTAAAAACGGCTACCATACCTTTGTGTTGAGTCGCAATATGCTCAACAATGTGAGCTACAAGTACCTAGACAACGACGAAAGCCAAATCAAGCTGCAAGACTTCAAAAGCCAGGAAAGCGAAAATCGTTTCCGTTACGAAAACAACATCAGAACCACCGACGGCTGGAAAATCAATTATGGGGTAAACATCGACCGCGCCCGTTATTTTGTAGAGAACAATACCAACGACTTGGTGGGGGATTCTATCGTAAACCGCAATTTTAGCAATGAGATTTTTTTAACACGTTATGGCTTTTTTGGGCAAGTATCGAAGGGATTGTTTGGCGAAATACTGGTGCTCAGCGCAGGTTTGCGGGTAGATGGTAACAATTTTGCAGAGAGCATGCAAAATCCATTAGACCAGTTTTCACCGCGCTTTTCGCTGTCATACAACTTTGCCCCCAAGTTTAGCTTTAATGCCAATGTAGGACGCTACTACCAGTTGCCGGCTTATACTGTTTTGGGATTCCGCGACAATGCAGGAAGTTTGGTGAACCGCGACAATGGTGTAAAATACATTGGTGTTGACCATTACGTGGCAGGCTTCGAGTATTTTGGGAAAAAGAACTTCCGCAGCACCTTGGAAGGCTTTTATAAGAACTACTTCCAATATCCCTTCTTGCTCGACCAAGGCGTGAGTTTGGCCAATTTAGGAAGCGATTTTGGGGTGATAGGCAATGCGCCGGTGATGAGCATCAACAATGGCAGGTCGTACGGACTCGAATATCTCGCTCAGCAAAAGCTCAACAAAGGCTTTTACGGTATTTTCTCCTACACATGGGTACGCTCAGAGTTCCAGAATGGTACGGGTGAGTTTATACCTTCGGCTTGGGACAACCGCAATATCTTTACCCTTACTGGCGGTAAAATCTTCAAGAAAAACTGGGAATTGGGTGTGCGCTACCGCTACGTAGGCGGTGCGCCTGTAACGCCTTTCAACGAGGCCCTTACACTCACTCGCACCGTTTGGGATGTGCAACAGCGACCTATTCTTGATTTTGGCAACCTCAACACCTTGCGCGGCGGACCTACCCAGCAACTCGATATCCGCATCGATAAAAAATGGAATTTCGAAAAGTGGGCCTTTAATTTTTACATCGATGTACAAAACCTACTCAACCAACAGTCAACGGCTTTAGATTTTATTGTAGCGCAAATCGACCCCGCCACTGGCCAGCCGGTTGTAGACCCGAACGACCCAACGCGTTACCTCGGCGACCGCATCCCCAACCAAGCGGGTACACGCTTACCAACGATTGGCATTATCATTGACTTTTAGTGACAACAGCAAACAAAAAAGCCAGCATTTAAAAGGATGCTGGCTTTTTTTATGCGCTTAAACTGGCGATTTGGTCGGCAATTTGCGCTGCCTCCGCCGTCTTTAAGTCTGATGCCTTGCGGTTGCTCTTGCTCAGCTCAAAGGCTTCTTTCAGCAACTTCGCATGTTGCTCTTGCAATTGCTCGAGCTTTGATTTTTTCTTGAATAGTCCAAACATAGCTAACTAACAGCCATATGTGCCTAAAAGTTTGGTACAGCATTGAGTTTGGTCAGACCTGGTGCTGGTTAATTTTTTTGATGCCAAACTGAAAAACCTTGTTTCCTTGCTTCTAGCAACGGGCTAAACAGACTCAGTTAGTGGCTTGGGTCATTTAATGGTGTAATGGAAAGAGAAGAGGAGGACATGCTTACCCCCGCGTCCGTTCCTTCCCCTCACTCGTCAACGCCATCTCCTTGCTGCGCGTCAAGGTTTTGATGTGCTGCACCCGCCGAAAGCGCAGGGAGCTCCAGTCGTTATCAATAGCCACTTGGCGCACGGGTTCGAAGCCGAGCTGGCCGAGTACTTCCCAGCCGGTATCGCGGTTGAACTCGCAGCGGTAGCGCTTGCTGCTGCCTTTGGGGTAGCAGAGCCACAAGATGCCGTCGCTGGCCAGATGATCGGCCAGTTGAGCAGCAGCGGCATCGAGGGCGGCTTTGGTCATCACGAAGGCCATGGCAAAATCGAGGGGGGCAGGGCCTTCCGGATTTGGGCGCAGTTGGCTGTTGGCAGCTAACCAAACCATTCCCTCTTCAAATTCAGCTGGGGCATGCAACACACAACTGTGCGTATGGCCTTTAAAGTTGAGTTTTTTGAAGAGCGCGTCCATCAGCCTTCATTTTCTTCCTTGGTCCAAGGCACAAAGTTGTTGATGTCGGTAAGCGCCGCATTCCAATCGCCCCGGAAGCCAATGGCGCGGTCGTCGAGGTAGATATCGGCCATGGGCTTGCCGAAGGTCCATATTTTGTCGTACGGAATTTCGTGCTCTGCCAAATAGGCTTTCATGGCCGCGTCTTGGTCGATTTCGTCCTTCTTGCGGAACATTTTATTGCTGCGGGTGCTGAAAATGTAAATTTTGTAGCCTTTGTCGCGCAAGGCCTGCATGGCTTCGCGGGTGCCAGGCACAGGCGGGTCGTATATGGCGCCGCCGTTCCAGCCTTTGCTGTAGGCGTGGATGACGCCGTCGAAATCTATTGCTATGGTCATGGGGATTTAGGATTTATGATGGGCGATTTAGGATTTATGATGGGGGATTTAGGATTTATGATTTATGATGGGGGATGTATGATTTATGATTTATGATGGGCGATTTAGGATTTATGATGGGCGATTTAGGATTTGCGATTCGCGATTTGGGTTAGCGATTCAAGGCGAAGATAGGGGGTAAAAAACAAAGCTTCCGGGTATTATCGAGGCATCTGATTTTGGGTAGATATGGCCATCGATAATCGCCGGAAGCTTTTGAAATGAGATGGCTTACTGCTTTATCAGGCGCAGTTTAGCGTGGTTGGCGACTTCGAGTAAATAGTGCCCGCTAGACAAGCCATCGGCCGAAAGTACATTGTTGCCGGCTTGTAATTGGCCTTTTTGCAGCACGCGGCCTTGCAAATCGAGGAGCTGGTAGCTCAAAGCGGCACTGTTTTCGGGCAGTTGCACGGTCCAGGCATCGCTGGTCGGGTTTGGATACACTTTGAGGACCGGCAACGACTGTTCGCCAACGCTTGTAGTATTGATTACGGTAAGTACCGCCGCCACGGAGGTATCGGCGCAAGGCGCGCGCTGTACCACACAACGGTAACTGTAGCCTGTTTGCGTTAAGCTCAAATTGCTGAACTGCAAGCTGGCCGAGGTAGCACCGCTCACGCCAATACCATTTTGTAGATTGACAAAACCGCTGCCGCTGTTAACCTGCCACTGGAAGCCCGCCAAGCTGTCGTAGCTACTCACAGTAAATGTGGCGGGTTCGTTCATTCGTCCAGAAGTGGCAATGGGATTGTTTTCGAGCATGGCATTACAAGTAACACTCAGCACCACCACATCAGAGGTGTCGCTACAATTGCTGCCGGCTACCACACAGCGAAAACTCGCTTGGTTGAGGTCAAAATCGATGTTGTTGATGCGCAATGTATCGCTGGTTACCCCGCTAAAGCGCGTGCCGTTGGTCAAGGCCGTAAAACCAGTGCCCGTGTTCATTTGCCAGGCGCGGGTGGGTGTGGCGCCGGGACCGCTGATCACCAAACTGCTGTTTTGGTTGCGCTGCACTTGCACATTGGTAGGTTGCTGTGCAATCACCGCGTCACAACCCGTAAACAGCAATTGTACTTCGGTGCTGTCGAGGGCGCGGTTCCACCAACCGATGTCGTCTATTTTTCCTACGAAATTACTTCCTGTACCGATACCTCTGCCGATCCAAAGTGGCAAATTGGCGCTGGTAACGGCCGTGTGTGTAAACACATTGGTAGCCACTGGAACACCATTTTTATACAAAGTCATATTAGGAGCCGCATACACACACACATAATGCTCCCAAGTGTTGAGCACCACGGGCGTTTGTGCCCAAATCCAATTCGATTGCTGTTTATTGGTGCCGAAAGATGTGATAGTGTTAGAATTTTGCAGCAAAGTGATAAAATTGCCAGCAGTACTCAAGCCAGTCATGATGGCTACCGTGCCTCCAGTTTTATTCAACCAAGCGCTAAAACTAAATGATTGGGTTGGGTTAAGCGTAAAACTAGGCGCCACATTGGTTAAATGGCCATTCATGCCAAACTCGTAGGCGCTGTTGGGGGTGCCAAAACGGTCTGTGGTGGCGGTAACCGTGCCCGACTGTGTGAGGTGGTTGTTGCTGCCGCTGGCATCTAAAATATTGCCGCTAAAGCCATAATAAGCTACCAAGCCATTGGTGGGTACGCTGC
>CAMCHJ010000021.1 GCA_945874665.1 Chitinophaga pinensis
TGAATTTTTACAATGCAATCGTAAAGCAACTGCTTTTCTTTTTCAGATAAATGAAGTGCTTCTGCCATCTCATATGAAAAGAAAGAATAGTCCTTCATTTTGGAATTAAGTGAAGTATTTCGAATCAAATCAGGATGAAAAAACAAGCCCCAACCCATTGGATTATCTCGGGGCTCAATTTCATTGTCAATGGTAATCACTTGATTTGGTGCCATACAAATCAAACTCCCCTCATCAAAATCAATCGCTTTTCGACCATAAGTAAGGGCGCTTTTACAATAATTCTTAAACATCACAGAATAAAAATCAGTTGTAATTCGTGTTTCCTCTTCGATGTGATCCGTGGTTTTGCTAAAATCTACAACTGCTACCAAAGGATGAAAGTCACTTTCATTTAAAAGACGTGATAGATCAGCAATTGATTTTAAATGAATGAATTGACTCATGCCTTACAATTTAAAAAACTTTTTATTCATGAAAACAATAAAGTTATAGCCAAAAACCTTACTCATGAAATTAAACATCTTGGCATCCTTTCCTGCCATGTATCTTAACTTGCTTTTCCCATCGGTAGCTGCCTCAAAAATCACTTTCGAAACAATGTTTACTGGTGAAGCGCTTTTAACCATAGTTGGGAAAACCGTCAATATTTTTGTAACAATCGGTTGATATTCTTTGAGGTTTTCATCGTGATTGAAGTCAAACGATCGACCTGCAAAATCTGTTGCGATTGATCCAGGTTCAATGATTTTAACTTTACAACCTATCTGTTCCATTTCATAGCGCATTGATTCGGAAATACCCTCAACCGCAAACTTTGTCCCGTGATACAATGAACCCAATGGGAAAGTCATTTTACCACCCATTGATGAAATATTAATAACGATACCGCTTTTATTTTGTCGAAAATGTGGGAGTATGGCACGAGTGACATCCATTAAGCCAATTACATTCGTATTAAACTGACGAAGGATTTTCTCCCTTGGAAAAGATTCAATAGGCCCATAAGCCCCATAACCAGCATTGTTGACCAAAACATCTATTTTTCCAAAGTGTTGAATTCCTTTTGCTATGGCCGCATCGATTGAATCAAGATCTAATACATCCAATTTTACAACCTGTACATTTGCCAAAGAAGATAGCTCTTTCTCATTTTCTGGACTCCTCATTGTCGCAATAACATTCCATCCTTTTGACTGAAAATATTTTGCCGTGTCCTTGCCAATACCACTACTAGAGCCTGTAATTAAAATCGTTTTCTTCATTTTCTTTTTTTTGACAAATTTAGCTTTGAAGGCAAGTAACAGAAGAACACAAAATAAGGATTGATGTATACGAAATATGGAAACTTAAAACATGGTTTTTCAAATTTCAAGCAGGTGTTTTCTCAAAGATGCCATGGTTTAAGAATCTTGACGATTCATATACAACCACAACTCAACCACCATTTCATATCCTTCGAGGAAGTTAGAAATTTGTGGCTCACCCGCTACAAGAGAAGCCTGAACGAGAGTTCAGGCTTTTTCATTTTCCGGGCGCGTCGAGCTCGCTCGTAAGCACCTGGAAAATGAAAAAGCCTAGCACGCGCAGCGGGCGGGGGATTTATGATTGGCGATTTCTGATTTCCGATTTTAGAGAGCGGATTGCCTATTGGTGATTGCCGATTTAACTCGTCTCCCGTAGCCTGAAATCATAAATCTCACTCGGAAATCATAAATCGTAAATCACCCCGCCTTGTGCTTGCTGTACATCAACTGACAAACCTTGTCCATGGCTTTAAAAACGGCCATGTCGAAATCGGGAGCAACGGTAATGCCCGTTAGCGTAACCACTGCCATGTACAGCAACTCCTGGTCTTTACGGGCGATGCGCTCTATAAAATTGATTTTATTGCTTCCTTTTGGCGACTCTGAAACAATGATTTCTTCTGTCTTCACATCTATTGCAAATAATACACCCTTGCTCATACCTCTTCGTTTTGGTTTGAAATTTAATCGTGTAAATGACAGCGGCCACTTGAATTTTTAGTCCTGTTTTTACACCTAACGCCTTTTTTGGTAGTCCCGCCGCATTGAGTAGCTGTAGCTATGTCCTTTTTGCTGGCACTCTTTTCGCAACAATTAGTCCCCACCCGCTTGTTGTGTATTTTGCACACACAACTGTTCGACTTGCTTCGATTGCATCTTTGGCAAAGCAGCTGAATGTTCGACACCTCATTGCTGCCCCCGCACGAAAAGGGCGTGATGTGATCATATTCGAGGCTTTGCGAGCTACCGCAACATTTGCAATTACCCCCGTCGCGTGTAAATACAATTCTTTTAGTTGTTTCTGACACATACCTGCTCTGTGCAAAGCCACCAACACTCATCAAAAGGAGCGCGAGGAGGAGTACTAGTTTTTTCATGTTTGTGGTTAAATGGGCCATCTGTTAAGATCGGTACGGCATTGCTCTATTTTCACCCTGAACGCCTAGCAGCCACGCAACAGCAGGCGCAGCTCACGTCTTAATGCAAAAATATTTCACAAAATATACAGAATTACGCAACAAGCACCCCCACCACCCGCTTGCTTCTTATTTGATATCTGCTGGCGATGTTGTATTTTTGCGCTTCTCAAATGGTCTCGTAGTACAACGGATAGTATATGGGTTTCCGGAGCCTAGGATGCAGGTTCGATTCCTGCCGAGACCACCACCTTACCTCAAGCCTTAAGGAGCAATTGCGCCTTGAGGCTTTTTAGTAAGTGGCCTGGGGTTGTGTTTCATCATTCAGAAAGTGTAACAGAACCTTCTACCGGACCTGGCATTTTTTAAATGACCTGTTATTTATTGGATTGGCTTTGTATGTTGCGCGCGTAAGGAGCAAAATACCCACTTGAGGGTGATTTTTCTAAAACCGAAACACAAAGTGCCAGTGCCAAAAAACAAAAGCCCTTACGCTTTTCACGCAAGGCCTTTTCCTAATTTAAAAAGTCGTTAAGCTGCAACAACCTCTTTCACCTCTGGCAACATGCGCTTCAACAGGTTTTCGATGCCGGCTTTGAGGGTAATCATGCTCGAAGGACAACCACTGCACGAGCCGCGGAGCTCCACCGTAACCAGACCCGAAGCCTCGTCGAACGCCTTGTAACTGATGGCGCCGCCATCTTGCTCTACCGCCGGCTGGATGTAATCTTTCAAAATTTGTTTGATGCGCTTCACCGTCTCGCGGTCGTCTTCTACCTCCACTTCACCCCCAACTACTGGCTGGTAAATGGGCAAACCCGCTTCGAGGTAGCTTTGAATGAAGTCTTTGAGCATGGGATTGATCTCCGCCCAATCTTCACCCGCCTTGCGGGTTATGGTTACAAAGTTTTGGGAGATGAAAACGCTGGCTACAAACGGAAATTCGAATAGTTTTTCGGCCATCGGCGACTCCTTGGCTTGCGCTACTTGGGTGTAATCGAGCGTTTGATCGGGTAAAATATAGCGATTAGACACAAATTTCATGGTGTCGGGATTGGGCGTTGACTCGGTATATAAAGTGATGATGTTTTGCATGGGGTAATTTTGAACTGCAAAGGTAACAGCATCTCGGCAAAATGGTTCATAAAAGCTTGCGATACTCCCGCTTAGCAGCGCCCAAGCTGCTTGTCACAACCTACTTCTCACCGGCGGTCGCTGCCTTGCCTGAAGCAACAGGTGTGGGCACAAAAAAAGCCGGACAAATGCCCGGCTCTGTTTTATCAAGCTGTCCAGCTTAATCTTCCATGCTCCAATTATTCAAATACTGGGTATTGAAATTGCCTGCACGGAAATTTTCGTCTTTCAGCATTTTCATATGGAAAGGAATGGTGGTCTTGATGCCTTCTACCACAAACTCGCTCAGGGCGCGCTCCATGGTGGCAATGGCCTCTTCCCGCGTTTGGGCGGTGGCAATTACCTTGGCAATCATGCTGTCGTAGTAAGGCGGGATGGTGTAACCTGAGTAAATATGGGTATCCACGCGCACGCCATGACCGCCCGGCACGTGCAGGGTGGTGATTTTGCCTGGCGAAGGACGGAAATCGTTGAACACGTCCTCGGCATTGATGCGGCACTCAATGGCATGCATCTTAGGGATGTAGTTTTTACCCGAAATCGGGATGCCCGCAGCTACTTTGATTTGCTCTTTGATGAGGTCATAATCGATTACTTCCTCAGTCACGGGGTGCTCCACCTGAATCCGCGTATTCATCTCCATGAAGTAGAAGTTGCGGTGTTTGTCTACCAAAAACTCAATGGTACCCGCACCTTCGTAATTCACCGCCATGGCGCCGCGTACAGCCGCTTCACCCATGCGCTCACGCAGTTCGTCGGTCATAAAGGGCGATGGCGACTCCTCAATAAGCTTTTGGTGGCGACGCTGGATGGAGCAGTCGCGCTCGCTCAAGTGACAAGCCTTGCCATATTGATCGCCCACAATCTGAATTTCGATGTGGCGCGGCTCTTCAATGAATTTCTCCATGTACATACCGTCATTGCCAAAAGCGGCACCCGACTCACGCTTGGCGCTGTCGATGTTGGCTTCGAGGTCTTCCTCTTTCCAGATCACGCGCATGCCCCTGCCACCACCACCTGCTGTGGCTTTGATGATTACGGGATAGCCGATTTCGGCAGCTACTTTTTTGGCTTCGTCTAAACTCTGCAACAATCCATCAGAACCTGGAACCACGGGAACACCCGCTTTTTTCATGGTTTCTTTGGCAGTAGCCTTGTCGCCCATGGAGTTGATGGCCTCGGGCGGTGGACCAATAAACTTGATACCGTACTCGCGGCAAATCTCTGAAAACTTGGCGTTCTCCGACAAAAATCCGTAACCTGGGTGGATGGCATCGGCATTGGTAATTTCGGCCGCAGCTAAAATATTGGGGATGTTGAGGTACGAATCGGCGCTTTTCGGCGGACCAATACACACGGCTTCGTCGGCAAAACGCACGTGCAAACTCTCGCGGTCGGCGGTAGAATACACGGCCACCGTTTTGATGCCCATTTCGCGGCAAGTGCGAATGACCCGCAGGGCGATTTCCCCCCTGTTGGCAATTAGAATTTTCTTAAACACAGTGTTCGCTTTGGGTGAATAAAAGGCAATTACGACGGATCAACCAAAAACAACGGCTGATCGTACTCTACAGGAGATGCATTTTCAACCATCACCTTGGTAATGGTGCCCGAAACCTCCGATTCAATTTCATTGAACAGCTTCATGGCTTCGATGATGCATACCACCTGACCTTTTTCCACCCTGTCGCCCACTTTTACGAAGGCATCTTTGTCTGGACCACCAGAACGGTAAAAAGTACCAATCATGGGCGACTTAATACCTACCCCGCCATCAGCTACTGGTGCCGCTGCTGCTGCTGGAGCAGCTGCTGGAGCAGGTGCCGCTGCCATGGGTGCAGGCGCTTGTTGCATCATCATGGGCTGCTGCATTACAGCATGGTATTCGGTAGTGGGCTTTTCGGCCTTGATTACGATTTTGAAGCCATCTCTTTCGAGTTCTACTTCGGTAACGCCCGATTTCGACACGAAACGAATGAGGTCTTGTATTTCTTTTAAGTCCATTTTGCTTAGGTTAAGTTTACTTTACGCGTTCAATATAATCGCCAGTGCGGGTATCAATACGGATACGATCGCCTTGGTTTACAAATAAGGGTACGTTTACATTCGGACCGTTGTCTACAGTGGCCTGCTTCAGCGCATTACCGCTAGCGGTATCACCACGCAAACCCGGTTCGGTGTAAGTTACTTCCATTTCTACTGAATTGGGTAATTCCAAGGCTAAAATACTGTCGTCTTCGGCATTCACCGAGGTCAAACACACCGCACCTTCTTGCAAAAAATGCGGGGCGTTGATTTTGTGCTCTTCGATGCTAAACTGCTCAAAAGACTCCCCATCCATAAAATTATAGCCCATATCGTCTTTGTACAAAAACTGATATTCGCGGGTTTCTACACGTACCGTGTCGATTTTGGCACCGGCAGGGAAAGTGTTTTCAAGCACGCGACCGTTGGTCATGCTGCGCAACTTGGTCCGCACAAAAGCAGCGCCTTTGCCTGGTTTTACGTGTAAAAACTCAACAACTTGATAAATATCGTTGTTGAACTTGATGCAGAGTCCATTTCTGAATTCAGAGGTACTGGCCATATAGATTGCAATTTAATAGTTCGGAATAAGGTGGCAAAAATAACCGCAATTATTTAGGGTCGTATGCCCATTTTAAATAAAGTGCGCCCCAAGTGAAGCCGCCACCAAAGGCTGCCCAAATAATATTGTCGCCTTTTTTTAGCTGCGGCTCCCATTCGTGCAAACAAAGCGGGATGGTACCATTGGTGGTATTGCCATAGCGCTGAATGTTGACCATGGTTTTGGCTTCATCCAAACCCATGCGCTCGCGCGTAGCGTCAATAATGCGTTTGTTGGCCTGGTGCGGCACCAACCAAGCCACGTCATCGGCGGTGAGCTTGTTGCGCTCCATGATTTCGGCAGCCGTATTGGCCATGTTGGTTACAGCAAACTTGAATACAGTTTTGCCTTCTTGGTAAACAAAGTGCTCTTTGTTGGTAACGGTTTCGATGCTGGCAGGATTAGCAGAACCCCCGGCTTTTTGGTGCAAAAAGTGCCGGCCAGCGCCATCACTGTGCATGATGCTATCAATCATTCCAAGCCCCTCGTGGTTCGGCTCAAGCAACACTGCGCCGCCGCCATCTCCAAAAATGATGGAAGTAGCACGGTCTTCCACGTTGAGAATCGAGGTCATTTTATCGGCTCCTACAATCACCACTTTTTTATACATGCCGGCTTCGATGAATTTGGCACCAGTAGTTACCCCAAACAAAAATCCGGAACAAGCGGCCGATAAATCGTAACCCGCCGCATTGGTGGCGCCAATTTTATCGGTAATGATGTTGGCTGTGGCAGGAAAAGCCATATCTGGCGTGGCTGTACAGCAAATCAACAGCTCAATTTCTTCTGGCTTCAATCCCGTTTTGGCCATCAAGCCCTCTACTGCCTTTACGCCAATATCGGAAGTAGCGCTGCCGGGCTCTACCATCCACCTGCGCTCTTTGATGCCGGTACGGGTGGTAATCCACTCGTCGTTGGTATCCATGATCTTTTCAAGATCAAAATTGGTGACCACATTGTCGGGCGCCCAAGCAAATATGCCAGTGATGGCTGCAGTTGTTTTATTCATTGCTGGTAAGTATGTACAAAGCCCGCTGTGCGCTTGCATACAACGGGCTTGCAAATTAGTGCTTTTTCGGAATGAAAACCTAATTAAAGGCTTCGCTGATTTTCTCGGTTAAATCGTGCCGCGCCAATTCGCTGGCATGCATAATCATATTCATAATGGCTTTGTCGTTGGAGATGCCGTGGCCTATGACCACGGGTTTGTTGAGACCCAAAATCGGACTTCCACCGTAGTTTTCGTAGTTGAAGCGGTCAAAAAACTCGTCTTTGATGCCGCGGTGCACAATTAACTCGTAAAAACTTTCGGCCAACTTAATCATCACATTGCCCGTAAAGCCGTCGCATACAATCACGTCGGCTTTGTCGTTAAACAAATCGCGACCTTCTAAATTGCCTACGAAGTTAAATTGCTCGTTGCCTTTGAGCATTTTGTAGGCTGCTTGTGCCAACAAATTGCCTTTTTCTTCCTCTTCCCCAATGTTCATGAGGCCAACACGCGGCTCGGCAATGCCTAAAATGTGCTTGGCATAGAGGTTGCCGAGGATGCCGAATTGGTATAGACTGTCGGGACGGCAATCAGCATTGGCACCCACATCCACAATCAACCCCAGTCCACCCGATTGTTTGGGTACCAAGGAAGCAATGGCAGGACGCACTACGCCGGGAATGGTTTTTACAGTGTACATGCCCCCAACAAGCATGGCGCCAGTGTTACCTGCGCCAGCAAAAGCTTGGATTTGGCCATGGCGCAAATGCTGAAACCCGACCACAATGCTGGAGTCGGGATGCTTTGGAATAGCTTTGGTTGGGTGCTCGCCCATGTCGATCACCTGGGTGGTCGGCACAAGCTGTATGCGCGTGCCCAGCTCAGGATGCTGTCCAAAGGCTGCTTCCAGCACTTCGGCATTCCCAAACAAGCTCAACGACACATCGGCTGGCAGTTTTGCCAAAGCCAAGTGTACGCCTGCAACGGCAGCCTCCGGGGCAAAATCGCCCCCCATGATATCGACGCCTATGCGCATCGATTGCAAATTAAGCCGTAGCGTCGATTACTACCTTGCCTTTGTAGTACATCTTGCCCTCAAACCAATGAGCGCGGTGGTACAGGTGTGGCTGACCGGTAGTAGGACAAGTGGCAACAGTAGGGGCTTCTGCCTTGTAGTGCGTTCTTCTCTTGTCTCTTCTGCTCCGCGAGTGGCGGTGTTTTGGATTTGGCATTTCAGTTTAACTTTAAATTCTTCAATTTTTCCCATCGAGGATCCACATCACTGCTTTCCTCGCTATCTGCGTTACTGCCATCGTACTTCTGCATCAGAGATTCAAAGTCGCTTTGACAGTGGCCGCTTTCCCCCACTTCACACGATACCCGCAAAGGCATCAGCAAGTTGAGTGTTTCATATAAATATTGTCCCACATTGATTTCCCATGCCGTTGTTGGCAGGTACCAAATGCTTTCGGTGCTTTCGGCTGGATTGGCTGAAAACTTGACCAGAAGCTCTGATTCATCGCTTACCGGCACATTTACTGCTTGTAGGCAGCGGTCGCACGGCAAGGTCAAAAAACCCGTGGTTTTGAAGTGCAGATCTAGTCCGTTCGTCTTACGTTCTAGCGTTAAAGCCACCTTTAATTCAGCTTCTTGAATCAAACTTCCTTCAAAGGCCTTGAAAAAGTCTCCCTTGATTTCGTAATCGAAATCATGAAAACCATTTTTTAAACCCGTGAACCGGATGTTATATAGTTTCAATGCCTCCATCGGTAGCCCCGCAATTCAGGACGGCAAAGGTAATATCTTTTTCTGACATTGAAAAAGGATATTGAAAAATGTGCTGCTGCAGGCTGTAATCACCTACTTTTAGTTGCGTTCGCGCTCTAGTTTCACCTGTCCGCCTTTGATGGCGCCTACTTCTAAAGCGGTTTGCTCGCTGCGCTGCTTAAAAATATCTACCGCCGCGTACAACGCATGCCGAAACGAAGCGGGATCCGCCTCGTTTTTGCCCGCAATGTCGTAACCCGTGCCGTGGTCGGGCGAGGTGCGCACAATGGGCAAGGCCGCTGTAAAGTTCACGCCGTTTTCGAAAGCCAAGGTTTTGAAAGGCGTGAGCACTTGGTCGTGGTACATGCCCAACACCGCATCGAACTTGCTGAAGAGGGCCGAGCCGAAGAAGCCGTCGGCGCCGTAAGGACCGTACACCTGCATGCCTGCCGCTACCGCCTGTTCTATGGCGGGCTGGATGATGGTTTTTTCTTCGTCGCCCAGCAAGCCATTGTCGCCAGCATGTGGGTTCAGCGAGAGCACGGCAATGCGCGGCTTGCTCACCCCAAAATCGAGCTGCAACGATCGGTGCATGTGCTTGATTTTGCTCAGAATGTCTTTGGTATGCAGCTTCTTGGCCACTTCTTTCAAAGGAATGTGACCCGTAACCACCCCCACCCGCAATTTGTCGCTCACTAAAAACATGAGCACATCGTCGGTGCCAAAGGCCTGCTGCAAGTATTCGGTATGCCCCGGAAACTTGAAGCTCTCGCTCTGAATGGTGTCTTTATTAATAGGTGCGGTGAGCAGGGCGTCGATTTTACCAGCTTTAAGGTCTGCCACGGCGGCTTCGAGCGAGGTAAGGGCGTATTTACCCACTTCGGGATCGGCCACCCCAAGCTGAATATTCACTTCCTCTTGCCACACATTTACCAAATTGGCGCGTTTGGGATTGGCAGTCTCCGCCTCGTTGATGAGGTTGAAGCTCCAGTCGTTCACCCCCAGCACCTTGCGGTGGTAAGAGGCCGTGCGCGACGAGCCGTACACGATGGGCGTGCAAATGTTGGTAATGCGCGGCTCCATGAGGGTTTTGATGATCACCTCCATGCCAATGCCATTGAGGTCGCCTACGGTAATGCCGAGTCTAACCTTATGCTCCATGGTTGTAATTTTTGAAGAAGTTGTACAGCAAGCGCACCCCTACACCCGTGCCGTGCTTGCTGCGATAGCTGCTTTCGGCGTCGAGGAAAGCGGGACCCGCAATATCCACGTGGATCCAAGGGTAATCTACAAAATGCTCGAGGAATTTGCCAGCAGTGATGCTGCCTGCCTCGCGACCGCCGATGTTTTTGAGGTCGGCAATGTGGCTCTTGATCATATCGCCATACTCTTCCCAAAAAGGAAAATGCACCAGGCGCTCATAGGTGGCTTCGCCGCTGTTTTGCAGGGCTTTGAAAGTTTCATCGGCGGCGGTGCCCATGATCACACTGCCCACGCTGCCGATGGCCAAAACGGCCGAACCAGTGAGGGTAGCCATGTCGATAACGAGCTCGGGCTTGTATTTTTTGGCGTAATGGAGGGCGTCGGCCAAGATGAGGCGACCTTCGGCATCGGTGTTGAGCACCTCTACGGTCATGCCGTTGTACATGGTAATGACGTCGCCGGGCACGTAGGCATCTTCACCGGGACGGTTGTCGGTAGCCGGCACCAGCGCCACCACGTGAATCGGCAATTTGTTTTTGGCGATGGCGTAGAGCGTGGCGCCCATGGCAGCTCCACCGGCCATATCGCACTTCATGCTGTCCATGCTACCAGGCGTTGGCTTCAAGCTCAAACCACCGGTATCGTACACCACGGCCTTGCCCACCAGCACAATCGGTTGTTTGTTGAGGGCGTTGGCAGGCTTGTATTCGAGGATGTTGAAGGTAGGCGGACGCTGCGAACCACGATTTACGGCGAGGAGTCCACCCATTTTAAGGCTTTCGATTTGCTTCTTATTGAAGACCTCCACGCTAAAGCCGGCTTCGGCACCAAGGCGACGGAATTCGGCGCTCAGTTGTTCAGCCGTGAGGAAGCTCAGGGGCTCGTTTACCAAGTCGCGGGCCTCAAAAACGGCGCTGAGTAGGTTGCTGAGCTCGGTTACTTCGGCTTCGGTGAGGTTGGTGCTGTGCAGTCCGATGCTTTGGAGGCTGTATTTAGGCGCACGCTCGCCAGTTTTGTAGCGGTTAAATTGGTAGGCCGACAAAGCCAAGCCTTCTGCAAAAGCCAAAAAAGCATCTTTGTGAGCTTCGTTTTGGAGGATCACTTCAGCCACTTCCAAGGCTTTGAGCTGCTGGTAGAGGGTGTGACCGGCTTTGCGGGCGGCCTCGAGGGCGGCAGTGCCTGATTTTTTGTCGGACAGCTGCACCACCCAGCGCAACTGCGGGTGCTGGTGGATGGCCACCACGCTGGCTTTTTTGTCGATGCGCGCCTGTACATAAGTTACTTCAGCCGCATTCAATCCGAGTTTGCTTAAATCACTGCCAGGGGCAGTAAAAAACACCTGCGCTTTGCCGGCCGCAGGCGTGGAGATATGGATATTTATTTTCATGATGTGTTTTGATGAAGCGTAAAGTTACATCTTTTTTAGACCGCTCAAGCGTTCGCTTTACAGACCGGTCGCCTGCGCTCCCCTTTCAGATATCAAGCCGCCCTTCGGCAGGCTCAGGGGCCATCGCTTTGCTCACTGTCAGAGGGAGCAAGCCCTGGTGTTTATCAGGACGGGGTAGGATGCGTATTTTGACAGTCGAATTCATTCTTGCCCGAAAGAAATCATGTGCAAAAGCGATATTGTCAAAAGTTTTACGCTCCTCAAATAGGAAGACAAAAGCAAATTTTGCCAAAACGGCAGTGAAGTGCCGTCAAACTCGAAAGTTACGTTATCTGTATCAACCGCAATGGTTAAAAAAATAGCTTAAATCAGCATTTTTGCAGAAAGCCCGCAGCATTTGCGGCTATAAAATCGAGGAAATCGATAATGCAGTCACAAGGCAGGTGCGCTACCTCGACAAATTGGTGGACGAGCTCGCCAAAGGCCGGCCAATGACCAAAATCTTACGCGGCGGTTAACCCAAATTCTGAAAAACCACTTGGTTGTCTATCCAACTTAACGCCGGTTCATACCCGGTCGTTCCTGCTGGCGCATGCTTCGCAGGATCTCGCGCTGAAACTGCCGTTCGGCTTGAAACAGTTTGGCTACTTTGGGTGCAGGAAGCACCTTCTTTACCGCAGCATAAAAGCGTTTTTCGAGCTCCACTTCTTCCTCACGCAGTTGCAAGTACTGCTCTACCAAGGCTTCCGCTTCTTTTTCAGTTAGCTCTTCGCTTGTTTCTTTGTTGAGCCGCAGTCCCATCATCTTCTTGCGATGTTGCTCTCGCTCCTCTTCAAATTTGTTGTAAACGGGCCAAAATTTCTGTGCTTCCTCTTCACTCAAAGCCAAATAGCGGGTAAAAAAGCCAATTTTGGCGGCTTGCATCTCGGCACGGCGGGGACCAGCACTGCCGCCCGGCTGGGCATAGGTAAAAGTTACTGGAGCTAACAAGAGCAAGAGCAGTAGGAACTTCTTCATAATTCAGTCATTAAAGTTTCAAAGTTATCCGCTTCGAGCCAAAGTAAGGCCTCATCGGGTTCAAGGGCTGGCAACCAATCGTCGGCTAGGGGTGCCGCTTGGTCTACCAATTGGTAAAGATCGTATGGATCGCTGTGGTTGAGCAGGTAATCGGCCTTCGCCTCGTGGTCGATTTGGCTGAGCTGCTGCTGGAGATCTTGCGTGGTGGCGGGTTGTTGCGACTGCCAGCCAGCGTAACTGGCCACCAACAGCAGCAGGGCCACCCCAGCATAGGCCAAATAGCCCTGCCAAAGCGACTTGACGCGAGGTTTGGCAGCGATTTTGGCGAAGGTACGGGCTTCCAAAGACTCAAAATAGCCGTAAGGTGCCTGGTAAGGCAGCTGTTTAGAGGTATGTTTTAGTGGATTTTGCACAACGGATATAGGACTAAGAGGTTGGACATAAGTTTAACGGTTTTTCAAAAAATCTTCCACCTTTTTGGCGGCATGGTGGTAAGAGGCCTTGAGCGCACCCACAGAAGTACCCAGCACCTGC
Organism: Chitinophaga pinensis; assembly: GCA_945874665.1. Taxonomy (GTDB): domain Bacteria; phylum Bacteroidota; class Bacteroidia; order UBA7662; family UBA7662; genus PNNG01. The sequence continues at coordinate 13,103 of CAMCHJ010000021.1, forward strand.
GACATCTCCTCGTAGGGCATTTCGTCGTAATAGCGCATGTTAAACACCATACGTTGTTTGTCGGGAAGCCGCAAAATAGCCTGCTGCAGCTTAAATTCTATGCTTTCCGCGGCTTCGCTGGGAGTCGCAGCACTGAGTTTTTCTTGCAGCTCTGGGGTAATGTTATGGATGGGCAAAAAAAAGCGCACTCGTTTTTTTTGGAGATGGGTGAGGCAGTTGTTGGTGGCGATGCGGTAAAGCCAGGTGTAGAGCGCGGCTTCATCCCTAAAATTAGCCAAGCCTTTCCAAGCTTTGATGAAGGTTTCCTGAAGTAAATCGTCGGTTTCGTCGTGGTCGATTACCATTTTGCGGATGTGCCAGTACAGCCGTTTCGAATAGTGCTGCATCAGCAGCCGCAGGGCCGAATCGCGCGTTTGCTCGCTGGCAAACAGCTGCAAAATCTCGCGGTCAATCGCAAGGGGCGGCTTGGGTAGGGGCGAATCGGCTGACATCTAACGAGCTTCTGACCTCAAGATAGGCAAAGGGTTTAATGCCTTCCCCAAAAATTAAAAACGCACCGTAACAATGCCACCGCTGCTCACCGTGAACTCTTTTTCGATGCTAAACACCGCCCGAGAGCTGTTTTTGGAGCGGTAAACGGCTTTGTAGGTGCCGGGCTGCAGCACTACGGTTTCGGAAGTGCTGGTTTCGCTGATGTCGTGCACCTTTTCGAGCTTGGAGCCTGCCGTGCTAAAAATAGCGCCGTAACCGCTGGCATTGCTTACCAAATTAACCAAGCCGGGTTGAGCAATTTGAATGCGACTCACCTTGCCCTGTTCAATTTGCACCTTGCTAAAACGCATGAGTGGCGTGGTGAGCACCTCAATATCGTAGGTACCGGTGAGGTAGCGGCGGGTGGTGTTGAACTCGTGAATGCCCACAAATTCGCCGGTTTGGCTGTTGCGGATGGTAGCGCGGAGGTTGCGGTAACCCGATACGCCGGCAACAAAGAGCTCGAGACCGCCTTGTGGACTGTTGAGCGTGATCACATTGTGCTTGCCTGGGTTGAGGCGGATGCCTTTTTTAACGATTTCGGGATTGGTGTGGATCACCAGGTCGTACACGTTGGCAGGATCGAGCAGCAGTGTATCCGAGCGTTTTTTGCTGTCGAAAGTGTGCAGAAAGTTGTAGCGGTCCATGCCCAAATCGGCATCGTAAAAGGTCATGGCCACATTGGTTTCGGTAGGAAGCAAAAACTGATCGAGCAAATCAACCTGTACCGTGGTAGAGTTGAGTGCCTGGGATACCACCATGTTGAGCGCCTGCGAAAAAGCGGCTTCCTGCTCGGCGTCGTAATAGGTTCCCACGCAGTTAAAGGCGTCTTTCATGCCCACATCTAGCCCCAACCCTATCACAAAAGGCTTTAAAAAGATGTGTTGCTTTTGTAGCTGGAAGGAGACTTGACAGGGGTCTCCGTTGCAATTTTCGAGGCCGTCGGTGATGAGGATGAGGATGTTGCGGCTGAGGGGGTCGGTAGGGAAGTCGGTGGCGGCCTGACTTAGACTGTAGGCGATGGGGGTGTTGCCGAGGGGCTTGATTTTTTGGAGCCGTGTTTTGATGCGGCGGCCGCTTTCGGGACCAAAGGGCACCTCGAGTTTGGTGTCTTTGCAGTCGCCACCGTTGCGGCTCGTTTGGTGACCGTACACGCGCAAGGCCACTTCTACGCGCGGCTTGTTTTCGAGACTGTCCATGATGTTTGTGAGCAGGCGCGTAGCCACTTCCCAGCGCGAAAATTGCTGCCAGCGCGCGCTCATGCTGCCCGAGGCATCGAGCACAAAGAGGATGCGGGTGGTGATCACGGCTTCTTCCTCGTTGATTTTAGCCGGTGCTTGGGCAAAGGCTTGGCCGCAGCACACAAAAAACAGGAGGATGGCGAGGACTTTTTTCATGCTTGAGGTTTGGGCTGGAGGGGCAAACGGGGGTCTGGCACCAGCAATTGATCGGCAAACAAGCCGCGTTCGTATTGCAAGTGGGCAGTGATGGCAATCATGCCGGCATTGTCGGTGCAATACTGAAAATCGGGAATAAATAGCTCCCAGTTTTGGGCATTGGCCAGCTGCTGCAGGGCGCTGCGCAAACCGCTGTTGGCCGATACGCCGCCGGCAATGGCGATGCGGGTGATGCCCAAATCGAGGGCGGCAGCTTGGAGTTTATGCAACAAAATTTGAACGATGGTATGCTGAATCGACGCACAAAGGTCGTTGCGATGGGTAACGGCAAATTGCAGGTCGTGTTGCTGCTGCTTCTGCAAAAAATACAAAATGGCGGTCTTTAAGCCGCTAAAGCTGAAGTCGTAGCCCTGCATTTTAGAGATGGGAAAGGCAAAAGCCTTGGGATTGCCAAGGGCGGCGTATTTATCCACCAGCGGTCCACCCGGATACGGCAAGCCTAACAACTTCGCACTTTTGTCAAAAGCCTCCCCTGCCGCATCGTCGATGGTTTGGCCAAGGATTTCAAAATCAAAATAATCACGCAGCAGCACCAGTTGGGTGTGTCCGCCCGATACCGTGAGGCACAAAAAGGGAAAAGCAGGGCGCGGGGCATCGATAAAATGCGCCAAAATATGAGCCTGCATATGGTTAACAGCCAAAAGTGGCTTTTGTAAACTGAGCGCGAGTCCTTTGATAAAACTGGTCCCTACCAGCAACGACCCCATCAAACCAGGTCCAGCAGTTACCGCAAAAGCATCGACCTGAGCGAGACTGATACCGGCATCTTCGAGCACGGCTTGCACCACGGGCACGAGGGCTTCTTGGTGGGCGCGACTCGCCAATTCGGGTACTACCCCGCCGTAACGTGCGTGTACTTCTTGCGTGGCAACACGATTGGCACGGATTTCTCCGTTAATAGCTAGGGCGGCGGAAGTGTCGTCGCAACTCGATTCAACTGCAAGAATAATGGCCATGGGAGACAAATATTGCGGGTTTCAGTCCAAATATCGCTATTTTGCAACAGAATCTCTTGTTTAACGAAGATTTGAAAAGGCTAGGTCGGTACATCAGTTACGTTTTACGGTTCCAGTTTCGATTGATATCGGGACTGGTACTGGCGCTATTTGCTGCCCTTTTGCTGCTTTTAAACGCCTCAGTGCAAGATTTTGCTGGCGAAAGGGTAGCGCAATATTTGAGCGCCACTTGGCGAACGAAGGTCGAGCTGAGCGGTTTCAAATATAAACTCTTGCGCAGTTTTAGCATTGAGCAATTGTACATTGAGGACCACAACGGCGATACTTTGTTGCTCGTGCATGATTTGCAGTTGCAACTTGGCAACATCCGCATTTTTCGGCAGCAAATAGACATCAACCGGGTGCATTTGGGCAGCGTGGAAGCGCATTTGTTGCGCAAGGACTACGAGAAAGATTTCAACTTCAAGTTTTTAGTCGATTATTTTAGCGCTGACCCTGCCGATACGCTCCAAAAAGCTGTGAGTCCAATTCGCTTTCGCCTCGGCGCACTCAGTTTAGGTAAAAGTCGGCTCCGTTTCCACAACGGCAATCGCCAGCAGCCCGCCGACCGCTTTGATCCACGGCATTTTGAGTTGCAAGCATTGCAGTTGGCCCTCAACGACATTTACATTTCGGCAGACAGCTCTTCGGTGCGCTTAAGTGAACTGCAATTTGTCGAAAAAACAGGCTTAAGCATCAATAAAGCGAGCTTTACAGTGGTTAGTTTACCCGACCAACTGCGGCTCGACGCGCTCGAAATCAGCAATGCTCAAAGCGCATTGGCTGGGACCTTGGCTTTAAATTTTGGCAGTTACCAAGACTTCAGCGACTTCAACAACCGGGTGCGGATGCAATTAAAACTGGGCCGATTGGCGCTCACCCCTGCCGATATGCGCTACTTTATGGGAGCGGCCGCCCCTCAGCTACCGGTGCGTGCCAGCGGTACCGTAACGGGTCGTTTGGCCAATTTACGCAGCCGCGATTTGCTCATCGAGCTCGGCAACAGCAGTTACCTCAACGGCCAAATCAACATCACAGGCTTACCTGCCTACCAAAATGCCCTCTACGACATTCGTTTGCAAACCGCTTACCTCAACAAAAACGAAATCAGCACTGCCTTCCCCATCCTTCAATTCCCCGAAAAAGTAAGCGGCTTGGAGTTTTTGCAAATCAGCGGTGAGGTGTTTGGCTACCCGCAAGACTTTGTAGCCACGGGCAAGTTCGGGACCAATTTGGGCAGCGCACAATCCGACCTCAACATCAAACTAAAAGGCCCTCAAAGCACCTTTACGGGGCAAATAGCCCTCGAACAAGTCGATTTACGCACCCTCACCGGCGACACTACCTTGGGTATGGTTACCCTCAACACCAGCATCAAAGGCAAGGGGGACCGCTGGGAAAATTTCGAATCACAGCTCAACGGAAACATCCAAGCGCTTGATTACCGCAACTATCGCTACCAAAATGCGTCGATTAACGGCTACCTTAACCGGCAGACTTTCACGGGAAAGCTTGCCTCACTCGACAGCAATGCCAATTTTAGCTTTTTCGGATTGGCTGATTTAGGCGCTAATCCCCCCTCCTTCAACTTTGTTGCCGAGGTAAACGCCTTGCATTTGCACAAGCTCCACCTCAGCACCGACACCTTGAGCATCCAAGGTTTTATGGAGATTTGTGCTGAAGGCATAGACATTGACAGCATTGTTGGCGAGCTAAATTTTAGGCAATTGGCACTCAATTTGAATGGCCGTCCCCTCCAAATCGAAGAAATGAAAGTGGTTTCGGCCATCGACCAAGACCAACAGCGGCGCTTGAATTTTATGTCGCCGATAGGCAATGCCCTGCTCACTGGCGATTTTGGCATCAAAGGGCTACCGGCCACCCTGAACCATTACCTGCACCACTATGTGCAGCGCTCGGTGCAAAAGCCACTCCCGGGAGGCGACCAAAACTTTGAGCTCAATCTTGACATCGCCCAGGCCCAAACGCTTGCCGATTTTTTAGCACCTGATCGTTTCGACATTGGCGCAATGCGCGGGCACGCCTACTTCAACACCATCAACAACACCGCCGACCTCGATTTTCAGCTGAGCAATTTTAGGGCTGGCGGCACGCGCATCAGCAATGTAAACGCTTTAGGCAACTCCAACAACGACAGTCTTTTTATCGACTTTTACGCCGACAGCCTCTGGAGCGGCCAAACCTTACTCGCGCAACAATTGGTTTTTGAAAACAGTTTGAGTAGTGATACACTGCTGTTCGACCTTCGCGCCTTAGGCGAAGGGCCTACCAACGAACTCCAACTCGACGGCTATGTAGATTTTGCCACCGACACCATTGGACTCGCCTTCCGCCCCTCGTACCTCAAGTTGTTCGACAACCGCTGGAATTTAGAGCAGGCAGGCATTATTAAATTTATCGACAGGACCGTGCAGGTACCTACCATCGGCTTCCGGCAGGCAGGGCAATCGGTATTGCTATCGGGAAAAATCAGTCCACAACGCACCGATACCCTTTCACTCGTAATGACAGATGTGGACTTGGAGCAGCTCAATCCGCTTTTGGCTGCGGCTGACCTCAGCGTTGAAGGGTTCGCCAATGTGCGCTTGGAGGCCAACTCAGTACTGCGCAAAGCAGCCGTTTTTGGTGGGGTTGACATTGAAGGTTTCGTGCTAGATGGGCAGCCATTGGGCGATTTAACCATCCGTTCAGACTACAGTGTAGACCGTCAAGTTGCCGACATACACGCCGAACTCGTGAGTTTAGGCGACACCCTCCTGTACGTATTTGGCACTTTGGGCAATTTAGAAGGCAACCAGTCAATGGACCTCCAAGCCCAGCTTCGGCACTCACCCATCCACCCCATTGAGCACCTACTGAAGCCTGTTTTTGATGACATTAGTGGTCGGGCTACTGCCGACATCTCCCTCAAAGGCGATTTTAGGGCACCAGAGTTAAGCGGCCAAATCGATTTAGAAAACGCACGTTTGCGGGTTGATTTCCTTAACCAGTACTTCAATGTAAACAAGCGCGTAATATTAGACCCCACTAGTATATCATTCGACCAAGCACAAATTACCGACGACGCCAACGGCACGGGGCGATTAACGGGGCGCATTACGCACCAGAAATTCCGTAAAACATCGCTCGATTTGCTACTTACAGCCGAGCAACTGATGGTATTAAATACCGAGCCAAACTTTCAAGACGCCTATTTTGGCACGGGCAAACTCACGGGAACGGCCAGTTTTACGGGACCGTTGAGTTTAGTCGACATTCAAGTACGCGGCACTACCGACCGCGGCACCAATTTTAGCATTCCTTTAGATGCGGAGTCCAACCGGCAGGACCTCGCCTTCATCACCTTCATCGACAAAAACGCAAAAGAAGAAGTAGTCGAAGAAGTACAAGTGTTTAATCCCATTGGCTTAAACTTCAAAATGGATTTACAAGTAACGCCTGAAGCCGAAATCAGCATTTTGCTTGACCGCGTGGCGGGCGATATCATTCGCGGGCGAGGTACTGCCGATATTGAATTTGAATTGAACCGGCAAGGTGAAATTCGGATGGTGGGCGACTACCGGTTCAGCAGCGGAGACTACACCTTTACCTTGGCCAACATCCCTAGCAAGCGTTTTCGCATCAACGAAGGCAGCACCATTCAATGGACGGGCGACCCTTACGACGCCACCATCAACCTGGTGGCGGTGTACCGGCAGCGGGCATCGGTTGCGGCTTTGTTAACCGAGGGACAGCTCAGCGGCCGTACCCGCACACAGCTCACTGTAGATACCTACCTCAAGCTCACGGGCTCATTGCTCAAGCCTACGGTCAATTTTGAGATCAAGCTCCCGTCAATTAACGAAAACGAAGCCAGTGATCCGTTGGTTGCGCGCATCCAAAACATCAACAATAACGAGCAGGAACTCAACAACCAGGTTCTAGCGCTGTTGGTGGCGGGGCAATTTTTCCCTTCCGATCAAGTAGCAGCAGCCAGTTTGTTAGGCAGCACAGGCGCCAATTCACTTACTGAGGTACTCAGCAACCAACTCAACTCCTTGCTTTCGCAGATGTTCGATAATGTGAACATTGGCATCAACTACCGCAGTTCCAACCTCGGCAATGTGGCCGATGCGTCGCGCAATGACATCAGCGTGGCCCTCAACACCACCTTGTTTAACAACCGCGTGGTTATTGACGGCAATGTGGGCAACAACGTAAACAACTTGGCTACCGCCACCCCGGGTGCGCAAACCATTGCGGGTGAGGTGGTGGTCGAATATTTAATGACCCCCGATGGCAGTGTCCGTTTAAAGGCCTTCAACAAGCTCGACGACCGGGTGTTGGTGAACCGCGAATCGAGTTACCGGCAAGGGGTGGGTATTTCTTACACCGAAAATTATGACACCTTTGGTGAGTTACTAGAGAAGCCCAAGCGTTTTATTCAAGAAAGGTTGATTCGGCGCATACCGTGGGCGCCTGATTGTTGGAAGGGCGACATTAAGACCGGCCGCTGAGCCTGATCGAAGCACCGGCCGCTGAGCCTCGTCGAAGCCCCGGTCGCTGAGCATAGTCGAAGCGCTATCTCTACAAAAAAACATATCTTGTGCCCTCAAACCATCACCATGAAAGGCATCATCCTCGCCGGCGGGTCCGGCACCCGTTTGCACCCACTTACCTTGGCCATGAGCAAGCAGCTTATGCCGGTATACGACAAGCCCATGATTTACTACCCCCTATCGGTTTTGATGATGGCGGGCATGCGCGACATCCTCATCATCAGCACCCCGCACGACCTCCCCAATTTCCGCAAATTGTTGGGCGATGGCAGTGCTTTGGGCTGTAATTTCAGCTATCAGGTACAAGAAGTGCCAAACGGACTCGCACAAGCTTTTGTGCTGGGTGAAGACTTTATTGGCAACGATAAAGCAGCTTTGGTGCTCGGTGACAATATCTTTTATGGCTCGCGCATGGGCAGGTTGCTGCAAGAAAACAACGATCCTGAAGGCGCCGTGGTGTTCGCTTACCACGTTTCCGATCCTGAGCGCTACGGCGTAGTGGAATTCGACGAAAACATGCGTGCGCTGAGCATTGAGGAAAAGCCTTTGAAGCCAAAGTCAAATTACGCCGTACCTGGTCTCTATTTCTACGACAACGATGTGGTGCAAATTGCCAAAGACCTCAAGCCTTCTCCCCGCGGCGAATACGAAATCACCGACGTAAATAAGCATTATTTAGAAGCTGGTAAACTCAAAGTAGGCGTACTAGACCGCGGCACGGCCTGGCTCGATACTGGAACCTTTGCATCGTTGATGCAGGCAGGTCAGTTTGTACAAGTAATTGAAGAGCGGCAGGGGCTGAAGATCGGTTGCATCGAAGAAATTGCGTGGAACATGGGCTTCATCGACGATGAGCAACTTGAGCGCGTGGCTACACCCTTAGTAAAAAGCGGTTATGGTGAGTACCTCCTCAATTTGATGAAATGAGCAAAATATTGGTCACTGGTGGCTGCGGTTACATTGGTTCACACACCATTGTGGAGCTGCAGCAGGCTGGTTTTGAGGTGGTAAGCATCGATGATAATTCCTGTTCCGAGCCCTGGGTCATGGACCGCGTGCAAAACATCACCGGCATTTCGTGCACCAATCACCCCATCAACTTATGCGATATGCCGGCGCTGCGCGCCTTTTTTGCTGCGCACACAGATATCAGCGGCGTGATTCACTTTGCGGCCTTTAAATCAGTTGGCGAATCGTCGACAAACCCGCTAAAATATTTCTACAACAACCTCCTCGGCCAAATCAACTTGATGCAGTGTGTGCAGGATTTTAAGATTCCACACCTCGTTTTCTCCTCCAGTTGTACCGTTTATGGCAATCCCGAGCAGCTGCCTGTAACCGAAGAAAGCCCGATGCAAGAGCCCGAATCGCCCTACGGTCGCACCAAAGTAATTGGCGAAGCCATGCTGCGCGACTTGGTAAAAGTAGCCCCCGTGCAAGTAATTGCCCTGCGCTATTTTAACCCTGTTGGCGCCCATCCCACCAACGAAATTGGCGAGTACATTTTGGGAGTGCCCAGCTATCTGCTGCCTTACATCACCCAAACCGCCATCGGCAAGCGCGAAAAGCTCACGGTTTTTGGCGGCGACTACCCTACCCGCGACGGCACCTGCATCCGCGACTACATCCATGTATGCGACATTGCCCGGGCGCATGTAAACGCCATCCAGTACCTGCAACGTGGCGCAGCGCAAGCGGCTTTTGAGGTGTTTAACCTCGGCAGCGGTCTTGGCCAAACGGTTTTAGAAATGATTGCCTCGTTCGAAAAGGTAACCGGCCTCAAGCTCAACTACCAGGTGGGCGACCGACGTGCTGGCGATGTAGTGGCCGTGTATGCCAACAACCGCAAAGCCCGCGAGGTACTCGGCTGGGAGCTTCAATTCGATTTAGATGCCATGATGGCCACGAGCTGGGCATGGGAGCAACGTTTGGCGCGGGAATAAGCGGCTCATTAGCCCGAGAAATCAACCTTTTTTACGTGCTGGCCTAAAAGGTTTTGCCCTCCCTTTTATTTGTAAAACACCTCCAACACCTGCGTGCGCACATTGAGCTCGGCAAGGCGGTTGGGGGTTACGCTGGGGTGCAGGCGGTTGGAGAGAAAAATGTACACTAAATCTATTTGTGGATCGATCCAAACCAGCGTGCCGGTGAAGCCGCTGTGGCCGAAGCTGATGTTGGAGGGCGAGGGACCAACGGGACTGGGCAGCTGGCCGTTGTAGGATTGGCGATCCCACAGCAAGCCGCGGCGGTTGCCAACGAATTGGGGACTGCTAAACAGATCTACAGTGTACGGCTTCAGCGCGGGTTGCGGGAAGTCGCTCGTGCCCAGCAACGGCTGCAGCACGCGCAGGATGTCGGCGGCGTTGCTGAAGAGTCCCGCATGCCCCGCCACCCCGCCCAACAGCGCCGCTGTTTGATCGTGCACATGTCCTTGCAGCAGTTGCCGGCGGAAATCAGTATCGTTTTCGGTGGGTGCTATGAGTGCCAGCGGCAGGCGTTGGCGCGGCTGGTAGCCGAGGCTGGTGGTGCCGGTGGGGGCATACCAATTTTGCTCGAGCCATTGGTCGGGCGACTGCTGCCAGTGGCGTTCGAGCAGGCGCCAGAGCAGGTGCAGTCCCAAATCGCTGTATACGTACTGGCCAGCAGGATTAAGCGGCGCAGCTTTTACCCAAACCCAAAGCGAATCACGTATTTCGGGGCGTATGTGGCGCCCTTCGGCCACTTCAAGCCAAGCAGTGTTGCTGTCGATCGGTGCTTTTTCAGCCCACCACCAGGGATCCGGCTGTTGCTGCTTGAACGTCTTTTTCCAATAAGGCACAAAGGCCGGCAAACCAGCTTGGTGGGCCATGAGCTGGCGGAGCGTCCTGTTGCCGAGCTCAGCCCCTTTGAGTTCAGGTAAAAAAAAACCGAGCGAGGAGTCGATCGGTAATTGGTTTTGGTCGTAGCGCTGCATGAGTCCAACGCCGGTTGCCAGCACTTTGGTGAGCGAAGCTAAGTCGTAAACGGTAGCCTGGCTCACCGACTGCTGTTGGCTCCAATCGGTGTGACCGTATTGTTTGTAAAAGAAGATATTACCCCCTTTCGCCGCAAGGACTTGTGCTCCAGGAGTTGCACCCAGCCGCATGGCCAGCTCCATGATGCTATCGATGCGCTGCCAGGAGGTCTTTTCATAGCCGTATTGCGACGGGTCAACCAAGCGCAGGTTCCAACTTGCGCTGCTGCTCAGTCCGGTACCGGCTTTGAGGGTTTTGCTCACCGAGACAGGTAATTTGCCTTTGAATGGCATCGCACCAAACAACTGCTGGGCAGCATTTTTATATGCCCAAGGATGTTCCTCAAAGCCGCAAACCAAAGCAGTACCAAAGTCGAATTGCGGCAGGGCGTACGCATTACCAAAGACCACTTGCACCGACTTTTTATCCTGTAGAAGTGCCTTGATGGCCGCCACCATGGCCGGTTCGATACCGAATTTTTGGCCAGCTCGCTGGGTGCTCAGGTGCCAGCTCACGATGATCTCATTGTAATTGGCCAATTCGGCAGCCAGGGCTTGGAGCAGCAGGCTGTCGGCTTTCATCGGCAGATAGCGGTGTTCCATGCTGCCATAAATGCCAAGGGCATTGTAAAAATCCAAGGCCGTGGGCTCTCCTATGCCGAGGTGCAAGCGGCGAGCGGTACTGCGACCACGCAAAGGCAACAGCTTATGGTCATTACGCACCAAGGTAATGGCCTGTTCAAAAATGCGTTGGTTGAGGGCGCCAGCAGCGGTTGGGTGAAGGTCATTGTACAGGTTTTCGAGTTCCACGGGCTGGTACTGGTTCAGACCAAACCAATATTTAGCCGCCAAAATGCGTTTCACTCGCTTTTCAATATCATGCCACTTCAATCTGCCTTCGGCTAAAGCCAGAAAAATACGATTGATCGCTGTTGGTACATCCATGCTGTATAACAGCACGTCGTTGCCGGCAAGCAAGGCTTGGGCATCTACTTCGCCAGGAGGGTAAAAATCGGCCACCCCTTTCATATTGAGGGCATCGGTAAACACCAGGCCTTCGAAACTGAGCTCTTCTTTGAGCAGTTTGCTCACCACCTTTGGACTGAGGGTGGAGGCTTGGTTTTTGGTATCGTCAAGACTTGGAATGGCCAGGTGGGCCACCATTACACTACCTACCCCTTCACGTATGAGGTGTTTGAAGGGCAACAGTTCGAGCGTATCTAGCTGCCTTTTACTGGCTTTGACCACCGGCAGGCCATAGTGCGAATCCACGTCTGTGTCGCCATGCCCTGGAAAGTGTTTGGCGCAAGCCAGCACCCCATGGTCTTGCAAACCCTTCATGTAAGCCACCCCTTTATGAGCTACATCTTGCTTATTTTCTCCAAAGGCACGGAAGCCGATGACCGGATTATTCGGGTTGTTGTTCACATCTACCACAGGTGAAAAGCTGATGTGTACCCCCAAGCGCCGGCATTGTTGGGCAATTTGTTTGCCCATTTCGTAGATAAGTTGATTGTCTTCAATGGCTCCTAGGGTCATCTGATACGGGTATTTCACGGTGCTGTCGAGGCGCATGATCAAGCCCCATTCGGCATCCATGGCCACCATCAGCGGCACCTTGGCAGCGGCTTGGTAGATATTGGTGAGCTGAGCTTGGCGCACAGGACTGCCTTTCATAAAAATGAGACCTCCGAGCTGGTACTGCTCAATGAGCTGGAGCAGCTTAACATCGGGCTTGTCGGTGGTGGAGAAAGCCGCCACCATAAACAACTGCCCAAGGCGAGCGGTATCACTCATGGTTTCATACACCGAATCTACCCAGGCATTGGGCACAAAAGGTAGCTTTTTTGGAGCAGGAAGTCTTTCAGCAAAAAACATGCTGGGTGTGGCACCCATGTAAACAGGCTCTTTTTCGACGGTACCCGCGAGGGTGCTGACCAAACTGAGACCTAGTGTGATGCCTAGGAACGCGTAAAACGAAAGTCTTGTAAACAGCATATCTTACAAAAGTAACCATTCAAAACCAAGTGGAATGCACATTTCAACGTTTTAAAATGCACAAAATGGCGTTGGCTGTCTTGTTTATTGTACGCTGCTGCCCTTATCCACAATACACACGGCCTTGCTTTAAAACGCCCACCTTGTTCTGGTGATTAATACGCTAACCATTTGGCAGAAAGCACCCTCTACCAAACAAAGCAACAAGGCCTTGGCAGCACAAAACATTACGCACCCAGCGAGTCCAGCGGAACCGAGCTGCAGTTGCCGCCACTACAGGCAGGTCACCATTTTATCCGCCTAACCAACAGCAGCACGGGGGCGCAATGGCAACAACGGCTGCTGCTAAACTAAACACGCCCTGCCTTCGCCTGTTACTGGCTGCGAAGCCAATAAAAATGTCGAACATTACATTTAACGCATGTTTACACACCACGGAACCCGTACCCACACCCAAAATTTACGCATTGCTAGTCTGCTTTCGTTTGTAGCTGGGGCCGTAAATGTGGTGGGATTTGTTGCAATCGGCCGCCTCACCACCAATGTTACAGGTCATTTTGCCTTTTTTATGGGCGATGTGCGCGACCAACAGTGGGACGATGCGCTGATCTTTTTCGTGTTCATCTTTGCCTTTTTTGGAGGCGCTTTTGTATCGAACACCCTCATTGAGTTATCGCATCGTTATCGCCACTTCAACAGCTACCTACTGCCAGTTTTACTTGAGTTTTTTTTGCTGGGAAGTGTGGCTTTGGCCGGCGCACAGCTGCAATCGTGGCAACCCGACAGCATTGCGATGTTGCTGCTGTTTGCCATGGGACTACAAAACGCGATGGTGACCAAAATTTCGAAAGCGGTGGTACGCACCACCCACTTAACTGGCCTGTTTACCGACCTCGGCATCGAAATGTCGCAGTGGTTTTTCTACAAAAAAACCGAAGAACATGCACGCCTACGGCCCATTATTCAATTGCGTGTACTCATTATCAGCTGCTTTTTTACGGGGGGAATTGTAGGCGGATTGCTGTTCTCTAGCTGGTCATTTGCTAGTTTGTGGTTACCTAGCGGGATGTTGTTGTTAGGTATGGCATACGACCATCGTAAATTTGTGCGGCGAGAGCGATAACAGACCGCCATTCAACTGCTGCTATTGCAGCGCGCAGGGACCGGCAAGCAGCAAAAATCCCGGCTCACCAACGCTTACGCGCCAGCGGCCGGGACCGTCATGGAATATTATTACGCAGGCAGCACGAGGCCACCCGGCACTTAATCTACATTGTCGTGCAAAAACGAGTTATTCGGACGGATTTCTGGTCGTGCCGAGCCCTCGTTATTGCTCAAAGTGTAGCGACTCGCCACGGGCTCGGAGCTGTGCTGCACCTGCTCAAGGTCCACATTGCGGCGCATATATGCCGGCTCGCGCTCTAAACTCTCGAGGCTATCCGCATCCACGCGCTTAAGCGAATTGAGTCCTTTAAGCGCCTGAATCCGCTGCATCGACTTGGCCAGCATATCATCCATCGGTGGCTGGTGAAAACCTTGGTCTTCGGCTACCTCGCGTGTATTTACATGGTTTGGATCTTCGCTTTCCTCGTACAGCGAACGTACCATTTTGGGCTGGTTCGCTGGCTCATTGGTTTGCACTTGGTTGGATGGCTGTGGCGGTGCCATTTGCGCCGACTGCTGCATCCAAGCGGGCTGAACCACTGGCTGCGGTGTGGCGGCTGGCTCTTGTGCAACTGGCTGCTGTGGCGCAGAATTTACAGTTACATCATTGTCAAAATTATGGATCAACACCGTTTTACCCGCGCGGTCTTCTACCACAGGAGCGACATAAGGAGCAGCTTCCGGCTGAACTTTAGCGGCAGCCATTACTTGGGTATTGCCGAGGGGATGGGTAATTTTATCACGCGACGCGCCACCTTCAAAACCGGTAGCAATAACGGTTACACGGATGCTTTCGCCCAAGGTTTCATCGTTGCAATTACCCCAAATGATGTCGGTATCGCTGCCGGCCATCTCCTGCACGTAGTCGTTTATTTCCCCAATTTCATCGAGGGTAATTTGATTGGTACCGCTGCTGATGTTCAACAAAATGCTTCGCGCACCAGTAATGTCATTGTCGTTGAGCAAAGGCGAGCTGAGCGCGAGCTCCACTGCCTTCATGGCGCGGCCTTCGCCTTCAGCAGTAGCTGAACCCATTACAGCTTTACCGCTGGCTTCAAGTACCGTTTTTACGTCGGCGTAATCCACGTTTACATAGCCCTCTACCGTAATAATTTCGGCAATGCCTTTGGCAGCCGTGGCCAAAACATCGTCAGCACGGGCAAAAGCCTTATCAAAAGCCAAATTGCCGTAAATCTGCCGCACTTTGTCGTTGCTAATCACCAATGTGGTGTCGCAATGCTGACGCATTTCGTCTAAACCACGGTTGGCCTGCTCTAAGCGCTTTTTGCCTTCAAAAGCAAAAGGCAAAGTAACAATACCCACTGTGAGAATGCCCATTTCGCGGCAAGCCTGCGCAATGATAGGCGCGGCACCTGTACCCGTACCACCGCCCATGCCAGCTGTTACAAACACCATTTTGGTGTGGTTGCCAATAAGCTGCTTCACCTCGTCGATGGTTTCGATGGCGGCATTGCGTCCAACTTCAGGTTGGTTGCCCGCACCGCGACCTTCGGTGAGTGATGGTCCGAGCTGCAAGCGCAACGGAATGCGGCTCTTTTCTAAGGCCTGGTAATCGGTGTTGGTCACCAAAAAGTCTACATCCTTGATGCCCAATTCAAACATGTGGTTAACGGCATTGCCGCCAGCCCCGCCAACACCAATAACTTTGATGATGTTAGGTCGTGCGTTCGGCATATCGAACACCAGGTTGTTGTTGTTAAGTAAGTTCTTCATATCCATGACGTTGTATATTTTTTCTTTTTTTTATAAATCGCTAATCGCTAATCAATTAAAATCCTTGAGATCCCCATCTTCCATCCACTCTTTGCTTTTTTTGAGGATGCGCTCAAGGAAACCTGTACCGGCTACTTTTGTGGATTCTGCAGGCCGACCATCTTTGCCAGTTTTACTGTTCTTTTCGGTGCTTGCCGCACGTCTGCTTTGTTCGTTTAAGCCCATGAGCACAAGGCCTACGCTGGTGGCATACATAGGACTCTTGATGTCCTCATCGCCCTTCGCCAAATGCTCATTCGGGGTACCAATGCGTACATCCATACCCGTAAGGTACTCTACCAATGGCCGGAGATTACGCAGCTGGGCACCGCCGCCGGTTAGTACTATGCCAGCAATCAACTTCTTCTCAAAACCAGAGGCTTTGATTTCGTAATGTACCAGCTCAATAATTTCTTCGATGCGCGCCTGAATGATGCTGGCAAGGTTGCGTACGCTGATTTCTTTAGGCTCGCGTCCGCGGAGACCAGGAATCGATACAATTTCATTGTCCTGCGTTTCGCTTGCCAAAGCAGATCCAAAACGTATTTTGAGCAATTCGGCCTGCTGGCGCAATACCGTACAGCCTTCTTTAATATCTTCCGTAACAATGTTGCCACCAAAAGGAATCACCGCTGTGTGCCGAATGATACCATCTTGGAAAATGGCGATGTCGGTAGTGCCGCCGCCGATGTCGACCAATACCACACCTGCTTCTTTTTCTTCATCGCTCAAAACGGCTTCTGATGAGGCCAAAGGCTCCAGGGTGAGTCCTGACACCTCCAAACCCGCCTTGCGCACACATTTATAGATGTTCTTGGCCGCTGTAACATGACCGGTAATGATGTGGAAATTGGCTTCAAGCCGGATGCCACTCATGCCTATAGGGTCTTTTATGCCCACTTCATTGTCTACAATAAACTCCTGCGGCAACACATGGATGACCTCATAACCCGGTTGTTGTGGGATGCGGTGCATCATGTCTACCAATTTATCGATGTCAGCCTGCGAAATTTCGTCCTCGGTGCTCTGGCGAGTCATCATATTGCGGTGCTGGTGGCTTTGGATGTGCTGACCTGCGATGCCCACATTTACAATGCGGATGTCGATGCCAGACTCATCTTCTGCTTCCTTGATGGCCTTGCGGATGGCATCCACCGTTTTTTCGATGTTACTCACCACGCCCCTGCTTACGCCCAGCGATTCGGCCTTGCCCATACCGAGCACTTCCATTTTGCCGTATTCGTTTTTAGCACCTACAATCGCACAAATTTTAGTTGTACCGATGTCGAGACCAACTAAGATCTCTGACTTAATTTCCTGTTTGGATGTTACCTTTTGCATATCACCTGATCCTTAAATTTCAAATTCACTTGCCGGTATTCTGCCCAGCCTTCTTTATCGAGCGCACTTTTGTAGAGCGCCAGTAGTTTTTCCATTTTTTCGTCCATATCAGCCCCATCCCCAATCAACACGCTGTGGTTGCCCACACGGGGAATGAGTTCGAACTCGCCCTCACCATTCACATAAATCTGCACAAACAAGGCCGACAACAACTCGTGCTCGCGGAGGTATTCATTGAGAGCAAAAACAGCACGGAGGCGATCGCTGCTCAGACTGTCGCCAGGAGCAGGCCGGTCGTTGATGTTGCCAGTTGCTACCATCACTGCAGCAGCATAAGTGGCACTAATAGGCATGGTGCGACCGTTGGCATCCACATAATAGCTTTCCATGTGGCGGTTTACAACGCGGAGCACGGGCTCGCGCTGACTTACTTCGATGCTTAGGCGCCCCTGCACATCCATAAAGACTGACGCCTCATCTACAAAAGGATTGCGGTAGATGGCTTTTTCAATAGCGAGCAGGTCGAGACTATCGAGGGCCATGCCCACTAAATTACCCCAGCCAGAGCGGCGAAGTTGTTCGGCCACTTGCACCTTATCGATGAAGTAGCTGCCTTCGCTGTGGTCAACTCGCAAATCAAGTTCCTGCACCTTATCGCGCTTCTTTTCGGCTTTGATGAAGCCAAAGGCAACAAAAATGGTGGCCAAAAGCATCACATTGCCGAGGATGATGGCTATCTTTTTAAACATTTTCATGCCATTACCTCCTGTTTTTGTAATTGTTCAGCCAATGGTTGCACCCATCGGTCGATATCGCCGGCTCCAATCGTTAGCAGCACATCGAATGTTTGCCCAGCCACGGCGGCCAACAAGTCGCTTTTAGCCACCAACTGTTTTTCGCAAGTCATCTGGCCAAGCAATACCGCGCTGCTGATGCCTTCGATAGGCAATTCGCGGGCGGGATAAATATCGAGCAACAAACAGCTGTCGAGTTGCGACAAACTGCTTGCAAATCCAGCCATAAAGTCGCGGGTGCGGCTAAACAAATGCGGTTGGAAGATACCAAGCAGCTTTTTGCCGGGATACAGCACCCTTACAGAATTCAAAAGAGCTTCAATCTCGGTGGGATGGTGTGCATAATCGTCGATAAACACCTTGCTGGCGCCTTCGTAAACAAGTTCAAAGCGGCGTTTTACCCCTTTAAAACTGGCCATGCCTTGGCGGATGGTTTCGGGTTTGAGGCCTATTTCGAGTACCAGGGTAATGGCGGCGAGGGCATTTTCGATGTTATGCAAACCAGGCATGCCACAAATGATGTCGTTGATGGTTTGGTTGCCCTGGTAGTCAAACACAAACCGGCCGTTTTGGATGCGGATGTTGGCTGCTTGGATGGTAGCGCCCGGACCATAAGCCTGGGTGGCAATACCTGCTGGCAAAGGCAGCGGTGCGTTTACTTGATACACAAGTTTGCGGGTTACCAAAGCTGCAAACGCTGCATAAGCTTGATGCATACTTGCGGCATCACCATAAATATCGAGGTGATCGGCATCCATGCTGGTGATGGCCGCATAGGCGGGTTGTAGTTGCAAAAAGGAACGGTCGAATTCATCGGCTTCGGTCACAAAATAATCGGTACCGCTGCTGAGCAAATTGCTGCCATAATTGGTGCTGAGTCCGCCTAGCAAAGCCGTAAATTTATACTGCGCCACTTCCATCAAATGCGCGATGAGGGTGGTGGTAGTAGTTTTGCCGTGTGTACCCGCCACCGCCAACGTAATGCCATCAGCGGTAAGCATACCGAGGGCTTTGGCACGCTTCACCATTTCATAGCCTTGAGCTAGGAAATAGGCTGGGATTTGTTGCTGCGCAGGGACAGCTGGGGTGCTCACTACGAGGGTACGCTGCACATCGCGTTGGGTAGCGGGAATGGTATCGATGCTGTCGATAAAGCTGATTTGCGCACCTTCAGCCGTGAGGGCGTCGGTAATGTCGCTAGGGGTTTTGTCGTAGCCCGCCACCGCAAAACCACGCTGCAGCAGCAGCCTGGCAATGGCACTCATGCCGATGCCGCCGATGCCAACGAAGTAAAAACGGTCAAAACGTGCTGCAATCATCGCTGACCCTCCCTTTTTTGTTCAACCAAATAAGCAAGAATGTCTTCGGCAATTTCCTCGGCGGCATGTGCACGGGCAAAGGTGGCGATTTGGGCCCGCATGCGTGCTTGACGCGCTGGGTCGCCTAACAACTCAACTACAGCGTTGATGAGCACTTGTTCAGCCGCTTCATCACGCACTAAAATGGCCGCATCTTGATTGCTCAAGGCAAGGGCGTTTTTGGTTTGGTGATCCTCCGCCACATGGGGCGATGGTACCAAAATTACCGGCTTGCCTACTACGGCCAATTCGCTGATGGTACCAGCACCAGCGCGCGATACGATGATATCGGCGGCACTGAAGGCCAAATCCATGCGGTTGATAAAGTCACTTGTGTAAAAGCCGTCTTTTGTAAAAGGCGCAATGCGTTCGCGGGCTTCTTTGGCAAAACCAGCGCCGGTTTGCCAAATGAGCTGCACGTTATTTTGGGCTAGTAACGACATGCCCGCCACCAAGGAACGGTTGAGGGTACGGGCACCTAAACTGCCTCCGAGCACGAGCAAAACAGGCTTGTTTGGGTCTAAACCAAAAAAAGACAAAGCCTCACTGCGGTTAGCAGTTGTGTTTTTGATTTGATCTCGGATCGGATTGCCAGTCAGCTGAATTTTATCAGCCTTAAAATAACGCTCCATATCGGGGTATGCCACATACACCCGCTTTACACGGTTAGCAAGAAGCTTGTTGGTAAGACCCGCATACGCGTTTTGTTCTTGGATGAAGCTAGGAATACCGAGGAGTTGGGCCATAAACAACAAAGGACCGCTGGCATATCCCCCTACACCTACCACGGCATCGGGTTTGAATTGGCGTATGATGCGCTGCGACTGCCATAAGCTGCTGCCTACTTTCACTGGGAACAGCAAATTTTGGGCACTGAGCCTGCGCTGGATGCCGCTGATCCACAAGCCTTCGATTTTGTAACCAGCCAACGGCACCCGCTCCATCTCCATCCGCCCCAAAGCACCCACAAAAAGGAGCTCACAACCCGGAGCAGCCGCCTGCAAGGCATTGGCAATGCTGATGGCAGGGAAAATATGCCCCCCGGTGCCACCACCACTGATGATAAAACGATATGGACGCTTAGGCTGCGACATGCAAATCTGCGGTTTGAGTAGGATTGGTTTCGTTTTCTTCTGATTCTATTTCGCGGCTAACGCTGAGGATGATGCCGAAAGCCAAACTGGTAAAGATGATGGAAGTACCACCCATGCTGAGCAAGGGGAGTGTTTGTCCGGTTACCGGGAATAAGTTCACGGCCACCGCCATGTTCACTACCGCCTGGATCACCAAGCTGAGCGCCAAACCCATCGCTAATAAAGCACCAAAGGCCTGCGGAGCTTTGATCACGATGCGGGTAACGCGATACAGCAAGCCGAGGTACAGCAGCATCACAAAGCCACCGCCGATTAAACCGTATTCTTCGATCACGGTAGCGTATATGAAGTCGCTGTAAGGGTGTGGTAAAAAATTGCGTTGGGTGCTGTTGCCAGGACCCTTGCCTACCAGTCCTCCTGTTGCAATGGCGATTTTGGCCTGCTGCGTTTGAAACACCTCTGGCTGTTCGCCGGCTGGTGCGATGAAGTTTTCGACCCTGCTTACCCAAGTCTTAGCGCGAAACCAACCAGCCTGGTAGCTCACAAATACAAAGCTGCTGAGTACGAGACCGCCTACAACGAGCATGAGCGCAATTTGACGCAGACTGATGCGACCAATGAACATCACCATCAAACTGGTAAAAAATACCAGCATGGCGGTAGAGAGGTTTGCCGGCGCAATGAGCATACACACAATGCCTACGGGTACTATGGCGGGTAAAAAGGCCTGCCTAAAGTTTTTGATATCGTCCTGGCGTTTCGCTAAAATGCGCGCCAGGTACATGATGAGGGTCAATTTGGCCAAATCAGAACTCTGAAAGGTTTGGTTGATGATGGGGATGGTAATCCATCGGCTGGCCTCATTTAAGCTGGTGCCTTTTACCAGGGTGTAAATGAGCAAGGGGATCGACAACCACAAGCCTATTTGGGCCATGCGACTAAAGTAGCGATGCGGAACACGGTGCGCCAAATACATCACATACAATCCAAAAAGAGCCAAAGCACCGTGCTTGAGCAAAAAATACTCCGTATTGCCCCCACGCGCCTTGTAGGCGAGGGTGCCGGTAGCCGAATATACCACCATCATGCTGAGCAAGGTCAAAATGCCTACTATCAGCCATATGGTGCGGTCGCCGCGAAGTTTTAATGTGCCCAAGTTTTCGAACATCTTCTTAAAGTGCTTTTACGTATTTTTTGAACTGGCGACCACGGTCCTCATAGTTGTCGAATAAGTCGAAACTGGCACAAGCCGGCGACAGCAGCACGATGTCGCCTTTTACCGCGAGGTGGTGCGACATACGCACACATTCTTCCATGTTGGTGGTGTTGATAATGACCGGCACAAGGGAACCGAATTCTTCATGGATGCGGCGGTTGTCGGTGCCCAAACATACAATGGCCTTCACCCGCTCTTTAACCAAATCCTTAAGGGCTTCGTAGTCGTTGCCTTTGTCAACGCCACCAGCAATCCAAACAATAGGATTATTGAAGCTCTCG
>CAMCHJ010000022.1 GCA_945874665.1 Chitinophaga pinensis
GCATCGATTTTGACAAAGAATGGGTGCATTTACGCAAATCAAATACGGAGCCCATCATTCGCATTTATGCTGAAAGTGGCACTGCTGAAAAGGCAACTGCCTTGGCTAATCAAATAATTACAGAAATTAAAGCGCTTTTGAAATGAAAAAACTCTACTTCGACAATGCTGCCACTACGCCCTTGAGCGAGGAAGTACTGGAAGCCATGGTTCCTGTAATGAAGGAAGTGTATGGCAATCCATCATCGACGCATGGCTTAGGCAGGATGGCTAGAACTGAGATTGAAAAAGCACGTAAAACAGTTGCAAATTTGCTTCACTGCTCTCCCGCTGAGATTTTTTTTACTTCAGGAGGTACAGAGGCCGATAACATGGCCATTCGTTGCAGCGTAACCGATCTTGGCGTTAAGCACCTCATCAGTACTTGCATCGAGCACCATGCGGTAACCCATACGCTCGATCGAATTGAGGCAGATGGTTTGGCCAAAGTAAGCTATTTGAAAGTAGATGAAAAGGGTCACATTAGTCTTGACGAGCTCGAAACTTTATTACAAACGGGCGGATCAACTTTGGTAACGCTCATGCACGGCAACAACGAAATCGGCACCATGATCGATTTGGAAGTGGTAGCCAAGCTTTGCAAAAAATACGGGGCCTTTTTCCATTCCGATACTGTGCAAACTACGGGCTATTTCGAGCTGAATTTACAGGAAGTGCCTGTTGATTTCATTAACGGCGCTGCGCATAAGTTTAATGGGCCTAAAGGCGTAGGTTTTATTTACATCCGTGGAGGATTAGGTATCAAGCCGCTCCTGCAAGGCGGAGCGCAAGAACGGAACATGCGCGGAGGCACCGAAAATATTTATGGCATCGTTGGCTTGGCTAAGGCGCTTGAAATTGCCTATCGTGACCTCGAAGTCAAAAAGGCACACATCAGTAGCATCCGATCGTACATGATTGAAAAGTTGCAAGCACACATTCCGGGTGTTTCATTTAACGGCGACTACAATGGTAATAGCCTGTATACGGTACTCAACGTCTCTTTTCCTGCACATCCAAAGGGAGAAATGTTGCTTTTTAACTTGGATATTGCTGGCATTTGTGCCTCAGGTGGCAGTGCTTGTTCTTCGGGCAGCAATGTGGGTAGTCATGTGCTAGGAGGCATCAAGGTCGATGCTAGCCGTCACAATGTGCGTTTTTCGTTTGGAAAGCAAAACACCCTGGAAGAAGTAGATTATATAGTGGAGCAACTTAAACAGATTTTTGAGCTGCAACCAGCTTAAACTTTCTGGGTTAAAAAAGCTAAACTATCCACACCATCAGCATACTCCCATAATTCGGGTTGCTGACTTTGTCCAAATGGAAGGCTGCCCATAAATTGCCCATTGGCAGATAATACGCATTGGATTTGATCCATTTGGCCAGCAATTTCTTTTTCCAAAACTGCTGTATTGGCATAAAACTGATAGTGCAACATGCTCACAGGTGAGGCCATGTGCTCCGATTCTAACAAAATGAGTGCGTTATTCGTGAAATGTTTCACCCTATTTACCATGAGCAGCGCCAAATGGTACTCGAAATTATTGAAGTAACGGTTGTGCTGCAGCAAGTTCGCACGATAGGGCTCCCACGCGGCGAGTAAGCTGGTTGGGTCGAACCCCGCTGCCAGATAAACCTTGCTAACATTCCTACAGCCCAGTCCAAAATACTCGAATACATCTTGTCCCAGCGCCACTAAATCGGCTTCAGTTTCATTTCCTGTTAAAACTGCAACCGAGTTACGGTTTTTGCGGATGATATGGGGGATGTTTTTAAAATAGTATTCGAAGTAGCGGCTGCTGTTATTGCTTCCCGTAGCGATGATGGCATCAATACCTGTCATTTTTTCAGTGAACTCAACTTGCTCTCCCCATGCGGGATGTGCCTCAACAAGTAATGAAATCACCCAGCGCATCAATGGGGTATCGTCTGAGGCCGTTTTTATAACCGCCATGTGACCGCTAACCAGTACACACAACAAATCATGCAATCCTACGAAAGGAATGTTGCCAGCCAAAATCAACCCAATCCGTTTAGGTGTCTTGGTGCGTTGATAGTTACCCAGCCATTTTTCGATGGAGATAGGCTGCAGGGCGTGTTCCCAAGCTTTTAAGGCAGCTGCGATACTCTCTTCAGTAAACCAAGGGTTTTGTTGTATGGCTAAAGCAGCCGTTTCTTTGAAGGGCGTAAGTTGACTTTTGGAACTAAGCAGTCTAGAAAATTGCTTTAATGCTTGTATTTGTGATTGCAAATCGTAAAATTTTGGTTGCGTAAGCGTTAGAATTGTATTTTTGTGACACAAAATTACTGAAGCATTTTTCACTATGGCGATAATAATTACAGACGAGTGTATAAACTGTGGCGCTTGCGAGCCAGAATGCCCAAATAATGCTATTTATGAAGGCGGGGTCGATTGGTCGTATGCCGATGGTACAGGTGTAAAAGGAAGCTTTAAAACGAGCAAAGGGGTTTCTGTAGACGCAGACGAACGCAATACACCCGTTTCTGACGATATTTACTACATTGTTCCAGATAAGTGTACCGAGTGTGTTGGTTTTCACGAAGAACCACAATGTGCAGCTGTTTGTCCGGTAGATTGCTGCGTTCCTGATCCCGATCATGTAGAAAGCGAAGAAGTGCTGCTGTTGCGCAAAGCTTCTTTACACCTCGATTGATAACGAAGCCACCTCGGTGGCTTTCTTTTTACACAATACATTTAACAGGCATTTAAGCCTGCAAACCAAACACTATATTTGCTTATGCGTGTAGGCATTTTTTTTGGAGGCAATTCTCGTGAAAGGGAAGTCTCATTTGCGGGAGGCCGCACAGTATACGACAACCTTAATAAGGCCTTGTTTACAGCTGTGCCTATTTTTGTAGATAGCTTTGGCAATTTTGTGATTTTAGATTGGCAATACCTTTACAAAGGCTCTATTCGCGATTTTTATCCTCCTGTAAGTGCATTGATGCCTTCTCCCAATCACTTTCAAGTGTATGCTGAGCATTTAGGTGATTTAGATACCGAGGCGCAGTTAGACATGTTGAGGGAGTTAGGGCAGCCCATAAAACCGGAGGCGCTAAACGCGCACATTGATTTTGCTTTTTTGGCGTTGCATGGAAAAAATGGGGAAGATGGCCGCTTGCAAGGCCTTTTAGAATGGCATGGCATTCCTTATTCTGGTTCAGGTATTTGGGCGTCAGCTTTTGGTATGGACAAAGCGGCTCAAAAACAGTTGATGAGTGCCACCAATATGGAGGTGCCACGCTTTAATGTCTTAGAAAGAAATGCTTGGCTGGCATTTAACTTGGTGGAACAAAAGGCTTATTTCTCTTTTTTGCAGCAGCAAATAGGATTGCCATTTGTGGTCAAGGCTGCTAACCAAGGCAGTTCCATTGGCATTTCAATTATATCACAAGATAATTTTGAGGACTTCCAACAAGCAGTCGACAAGTCCTTGTTTAGGAGGGTTATCAAAGCAGACTTCTGGTTGGCCTTAACCGAAGAAGAGCGCATTCGCTTTGTGAGGGAGTTTTCCGATATCCGATCGAACATAGGCTTACCTGCTCGCCTGCCTGCTGGCGAAGTCATTTACCATCCTGAAGCACTTTTGTTGGTATTGAACCGACAGTTAACCGAAAAACACCAATCGGTTACCCTGGAAGCACTCGATGCCGAGCATACGTTGTTATTCGAGGCTTTTATTGAAGGTGACGAATTTTCTTGCATCGTTATTCAGCAAGAAGATGGCAGTGCGGTTGCCTTACCGCCCACAGGCATTGTAAAGGGCAAAGAGCTTTTTGATTACCGTTCGAAATATTTGCCGGGTTTGTCACGTAAGGTAACGCCTATTGATTTGCCGGAGCCAGACATACAGCGCATCCGTACGGCAACCGAAAAGCTTTTTCACAGCTTCGGCTTTGACGTTTATGCCCGCATAGATGGTTTTTTTACCAAAAATGGACAGGTGCTTCTGAATGATCCAAATACTACTTCGGGCATGATGCCATCTTCCTTTTTCTTCCATCAAGCGGCCGAAATAGGATTGAATCCAAGTCAGTTTTTGACCTATATCATTCGTACATCTCTACGTCAGCGAGCCAAAAAAGGCATGGAAATAGGCCATTTACTGGAACAACTCGATGTGGCACTCAAGCAAGAGCAACAAGCAGCTGCTCACAAGCGAAAAGTGGCGGTTATTATGGGTGGTTACTCTAGCGAGCGGCATATTTCGGTAGAATCGGGCAGGAATATCTTCGAAAAACTGAGCTCATCGGTCGATTATGACCCGATCAGTGTGTTTTTAACTGGAAACGCAGACCATTTTGAACTGTTTGCCATCCCCATCAACCTGCATTTGAAAGACAATGCCGATGATATTGCCTCGAAAATTGCAGATTTTAAAGTACATCCGCTCATTGCAACTATTCAGCAGCAGTGTAAAGACATCACTGATTTGTTTGCATTTAATGCACTTTTGAAGCCACAGCGTTTGACTTTTAAGGACTTGGCAAACAGGGTAGATGAAGTATTTATTGCCCTACATGGACGGCCGGGCGAAGACGGTACCCTGCAAATCGAACTTCAAAAAGTAGGTCTCACTTACAATGGCTCTGAGCCTAGCTCAAGTGCCATCACCATCAATAAATTTGAAACCAATGAGTTATTA
Organism: Chitinophaga pinensis; assembly: GCA_945874665.1. Taxonomy (GTDB): domain Bacteria; phylum Bacteroidota; class Bacteroidia; order UBA7662; family UBA7662; genus PNNG01. The sequence goes on from CAMCHJ010000022.1 coordinate 4,706, forward strand.
GCGCAGCAGGGTATGCTGGTTGCTCGCCACATGCTGGTGCGTGAAGGTGATTTTTCGAGTCACGCCGCTTTGGTAAATCACATCATTGAAAAATTCACTTTCCCAATCATAGCAAAACCTGTGGATGATGGTTGTTCATCGGCCGTTAAAAAGTTGAAAAACAGGGAAGAGCTTTTAGCCTATGCTGCGCTCATATACCGCCAACACGAAGCATTGATGCCTGCACCAGCTGCAGTGTTGAAACTAAAACTCAAGGAAGAGTTTCCGCAAAAACCTGTTTTTTTGGTAGAGTCGTTTATTGAAAAAGGCGATGCGAAATTTTTCTTGGAGGTTACTGGTGGCTTACTTACGCATCGTAATGAGCGGGGCGAAGTGGTATACGAGATGTTTGAGCCTTCAGAAAGTCTGGCTGAAGGCGAGGTTTTATCGCTTGAAGAAAAGTTTTTGGCTGGCGAAGGTTTGAACATTACCCCAGCGCGGTACACAGATAACAAGGCTGATAGTGAGCGGGTAAGTGCTTTTGTGAAGAAAGAATTGGAGCGAGCTGCACGCATTTTAAACGTAGAAGGCTATTGTCGCATAGACGCGTTTGTTAAAATTTACGATTTGAATAGGATTGAAGTTTACATCATTGAAATCAATTCTCTTCCTGGCATGACGCCAGCTACTTGTATTTTCCATCAATGCGCCATAAATGGGTACAAGCCTTATGAATTTATTGACAAGATATTGGCGTATGGTCGCACTCAAAAATCCTACACATGAGCTTCATTAAGTTTATAAAGTCAAAGGCCTTCTTTGTTCAGTTGGGTATTATTTCAGGAATTACCCTGGTGTTGCTCATTGGTTTGGTGCAATACATGAAGTTTTACACTAAGCACGGACAAGAAATTGAGGTGCCGAATTTAACAGACTTACACATTGATCAATTGCAAGAGATACTTGAAGTTAATGACCTGAAATTCATGGTCATTGACTCTACTTATTTGCAGGGTAAACGCCCCATGCTGGTGTATGGTCAAGATCCCAAACCGGGGAGTAAGGTAAAGGAAGGTCGTACCATTTACATATCGATCACATCATCCAATACACCAAAGGTAAAACTCCCCAATCTTATTGATTTAAGTCTGCGTAAAGCCACCATCGATCTAAAAAACCTCGGACTGGGTGTGGGTGCCTTGGTTCTGCGGCCGGATATTGCCAATAATGTGGTGCTCGAAATGACCATGGGCGGAAGCAAGGTATATCCCGGCAAGCAAGTGGCAAGGGGTAGCATCATCGATCTTGTAGTAGGTATCTACAACGCAGACTCCTTAGTAAATGTGCCTAATTTAGTAGGATTGACAGTGGAAGAGGCCACCTTATATCTAAGCGAAACGGCACTTTATCTTGGTGCAGTCAATTACGGGGCAGCAATAACTGATAGTTCAAAAGCGTTAGTGGTTCGGCAATTCCCTGAGGTGAACGACGAAGAGCCCATCAATACCATGTCGTATGTTGACATTTGGGTAGAATAAAAGTAAAGCATGAAACACATCTTTTGGCCGCTTCTAGTTATTTGTTTACTTTCATTTGAATGCACACAGGCACAAGAAATAATCACGCCGTTGCGCTCCAATCCACTTCAGGCGCATCAAAATGCAGCTTTTAGAATAGCCAACCAACTCGATACCCTGAACCTGCCTTTTGTAGATGATTTTTCCAACAGCCAGGTATCACCAGCTAAAAGCAGATGGACGGATCGATTTGTGTTTATCAATACGGATATGGCCGCCAGTCCACCCACCTTAGGCGTGGCAACTTTTGACGGGCTAAATCAGTTTGGAGTAGCTTATGACATCTTTTCCCCAACAGCCTCTGGTGTTGCTGATCGTTTAACTTCACAAGCGCTCAATTTAAACGGGGATGATGCTGCGGACTCTATTTATCTCAGCTTTTTTTGGCAACCAGCTGGCTTGTGCGATCCGCCAGAAGCCACCGATTCTTTGACATTAGATTTTTTTGGTAACGATGGCATTTGGTATCCGGTTTGGGCGGTAACAGGGACCACTAATCGATCGTTTAAGCAAACGTTTGTTGGTGTTAAGGATAGCCTGTTTTTTCACCAGGGCTTTCGTTTTCGATTTACATCACATGGCAACTTAACTGGTAATGTAGATGTGTGGCACCTCGATTATGTGCGTATGGCTAGAAACAGGACCAGTACTGATACATTGATTACAGATGTGGGGTTCAAATCGCGCCCAACTTCCTTACTGAATTTGTATCAAGAAATGCCCTTTAAGCAATTTAAAGCTGATTCTTCCCGCTATAAAGCAACAACGCACGCCGTAATTGCCCGTAATTTAAGTGAAGGGAGAAACGTTGCTTATAAATTTACCACGAGAAACTTCTTAACCAACGACGTCCTTGTTGATGCTGCGTTTCAAAGCATTTCACCTTTTCCGAGTCTTTCAGATGTCAACTTCTCCTATGCGAACTTCCCGATCGGAAACGCGCCTTCTGACAGTTTAACTTTACAAACCACGTATCTGCTACAAAACAACCCCGATTTCCTGGCCAGTAACGATACCGTTCGTCGTTTTCAGCGTTTTTGGAATCATTTTGCTTACGATGATGGTACAGCTGAAACAGGCTACGGTTTAAATATTATTGGCGGAAGCATTGCGTACAAATTTTACGTTCCAACACCTGATACGCTTCGTGGTATGTGGATGTACTTTACACAAGCAGCCGAAAATGCTGCGTTGGAGCTATTTAACCTGAAAGTATGGTCCTTTATCGGCGAAAATCAGTTTACAGGGAGCGAATCACAATTAGCGCAGCAGGAATTATTACGTCCGCGCTATGCAGATAGTTTAGGTCAGTTTATGTACTTCGCTTTAGATACACCCGTGGTGGTTCGCGATTCCTTTTATGTAGGTTGGCAGCAACTCACCCCGCGGCTCCTAAATATCGGTCTAGACCGCAACAACGATCCTCAAAATGTAAAGTGGTTCAATACCCAAGGTCAGTGGAACCCATCCTTGATTACCGGCAGCTGGATGATCCGGCCTGTTTTGGGTGGGCCATTGGTTTATCCAACAGCTTTGCCCAAAATTACCCGCTTGCAAACACAGGTATATCCAAATCCAACCAGCGACTATGTGCATATCAATTGTGAGTGTGAAGTGGTGCAATGGTGTATTAAAGACATGACTGGAAGGGTAGTGCTTCAAGGTGTGGAGCTCAGTGGGCCAATCGCTGTGGGCGATTTGCCATCAGGAATGTACTTGGTTGAAGTAAATGACAAACGCGGGTTTTATAACCGACAGAAGCTAATTATAAGCCGCTGAGCTTAAAATGTGTAGCTTTGTGGTCAAAATCAAAGCATCCATGCGTAAAAATTTCAAAGTCCCTACTGATTCGCTCACCATCATGAACGAATTGGTGCTGCCGAATGATACCAATACTTTACACAATTTAATGGGAGGCAAACTCCTGCATTGGATGGACATTTGCGCGGCCATTGCAGCACAAAAGCACAGCAATCGCATTGTGGTTACAGCGAGCGTTGATAATGTAAGCTTCAGCAAAGGAATCAAATTGGGTGATGTTGTTACCTTGTCTTCAAAAGTAACCAGGGCCTTCAATTCTTCTATGGAAGTGCACATTGTTGTTTGGGGAGAGAATATACCTGCTGGACAAAAATACAAGTGCAATGAGGCTTATTTCACATTTGTAGCCGTTGATCAGCTTGGCAATCCAATTAATGTGCCTGAACTAAAGCCGGAATCTGAAGAGGAAGTGCGTTTATACGACGGTGCACTTAGAAGGCGCCAACTGAGGTTAATACTAGGGGGTAGGATGAAGCCCGATGAGGCTACTGAGCTTAAAATGCTATTTACAAATCCAAATGCATAAAAAAGCCCGTCATCAAATGACGGGCTTTTTTTATGGTTCTGATGACGACTACTCAACAGCGAAGTCTGTCTTTTTCATTTTACCATTTACAGTAACTGACTTCATCTCCAACTTAATCAATTGCGCACCCATGTCTAAAGTAGTGGTGTGCGGAACGAGAATGCCAGGCTTAATGCTCCGGTAGTCGCTCAAATCTGAAATTTGAGAAGCTTCACCTTGTGGACCATCAACAGTGGTAACTTCACGGACCTTTAGCCCAGTAGCAACATCGTAATATTCTGTTACTTTTTTGCCTGACGGACTCACTACAGAAAGTACATAAGCAGGCTGTTCGTTGAGCTTTTCGATACCAACAAGCGTTAACGTCGTTTTACCATCCAAATAATTGGCTTCGGGCAACATGGCAGCGCTCTCTTTGATCTCTTCAAGTTTTTCGCCTTCCAAGTTTTCACTTCCTTGCATGCCGGAAGCTTTGCCTTTTGTACCATCAAAAACAATTTTTTGCATGGTCATCGCACCATTCAAAGTGATGTGGTTAATCAACATCCCAGGCTGCATTTTCTTCATTTGCATGCTCAAAGTCATGTTTTGAACAGTTGCACCCATGGTCATATCAATATTTTTTACCTTGTCCCAGTTTTTGCGACCGCCAACAGCCGTTATATAGTTTTCAATGACTTTTTCTGCTGTTAAACCAGCTGGAAGCGGGGCTGCGGCTTCTTTAACCTCATTGCCGAACATGTCATAAAACTCAACTTTGCCCGAGGCTGCGTATTTTTCAAGTCCTGCTGCAATGGCAGCCTTATTGCCTACGCAAATAATATAAGAGTTGGCTGGCAAAACATACTTTTGAGCAGTTCTTTGTACATCAGCTGGGGTAATGGCTGCCAAATTCTTCAAGTAATTGCGGTAGTAGTCTTTTGATAGTTTGTACCGCTCAATTTCGATAGCAAAAGTGGCGATGGTTTGTGGATTTTGAAGCCCTATTGCAAATGTTCCGTTTAGATACTTCAAAATACCATCGACCTCCGACACATTGGCCATGGTGTCGCGGATTCTGTTCAGTTCATATAAAAACATCATTATGGAGCTGTCGGTAACGGCACTGCGCACTTGCGCGTTGGCGTTAAACTCGCCAACTAAATTGTTCTTTGTCAAACTCGAGTATGCGCCGTAGGTAAAGCCGTAGGTTTCTCTGAGGTTGTTGAATAAACGTGCATCACCGCCGCCAAGGATGGTATTCATCACACTTGCCTTGATGGCATCGTCAGAACCGGGCTTCAAGTCAACGGGATGTGAAATATTTATCACGGTTTGAACAGCTACTGGCCGATCTACTACAATTACGCGTGTTTGGGCTGGGGGTTCTGGCATGGCATATTGATGACGAGGCACCTCAGCGCTTTTCCAGCTTCCAAAGGCCTTCTCCACCAAGGTACGAGCCTCATTAACGGTAATGTCGCCTACGAGGGCTAGGTAGCCTACGTTTGGCTTGAAGTAAGTGTCGAAATGCTTGCGGCAAAGGTCTAAACTGGCTTTTTCAATTGTTTTTTCCGTTGTAATTTGTCCATAAGGATGGTTTTTACCGAAAACCAAAGCGTTACCTACTTTACCAGCGATCGCGTTGGCATCGTCTTTTTCAGTTTGGAGATTGGAGGTGAACTGTTTTTTGATGCGGTCCAATTCATCTTGACGAAATTCCGTTTCGAGTACCAATTCACTTAAAATGTCAAATAACTTGGTTTTGTGCTTCGATAAAGAAGCAGCATACAAACCGGTTGCTGAAGTACTCACGGATGCACCGATTTGGTCGATGATGGCATCAATCTCGGCCTTAGACTTCGATTTTGTTCCGGTGCGGATGAGTTCACCTACTATATCCACATAACCAACAGCATCACCTTGCATCACTGGATCTACATCCAATACAAGCGATACGCTCAAGCGGGGTAATTTGTTGTTTTGAACTACAAATACCTTTAAGCCATTGGCAAGGGTGAAGGTGGCGGGGTCGGCTAGGCGTATTTCAGAGGCAGGACCGGGTTTGGGGCGCTGACTTCTGTCTAGTTGGGCACTGGCTTGTAAGCCAAAGCCCAAGGCGAGTATAAATAAGAGTATTCTTTTCATGGCTGTAATTATTGGGCTGATTTAGGAAGGTAATAGATAGCAACACGATTGGTGTCGATCAAATACTTTTGAGCAACGCGTTGGATGTCTTCACGGGTAACTTTACGGAAGCGCTCAATTTCGGTATTGATCAAATTCGGATCGCCCTGGAACATCCAATAATCAGAGAGGTTTTCAGCGATTCCTTGCACGCTTGCGTTTTCGTCTACAAAGTCATTTTCTACTTGATTGAGCAGTTTTTGGAACTCCGCTTCAGAAATTAAATCGGTTTTGACCTTTTCATATTCCGCAATCATGGCGTTTTCTAAAGCTTGTGGACTCACACCCATGTTTACGATACCGAACATGATAGCAGCGCCAGCATCTTCTAAAGCAAAAGGAAAGGCTCCTACAAAAAGGCCTTTTTGTTGCTCATCAACAATGCTCTTTTGGAAACGACTGCTTTGGCCTTGCGACAACAAATTGGTTAACATTCCAAGCGCGTAATAATCAGCACTGCCAATAGCAGGAATTTTATAGCTATGAATTACTGCCGGCAACTGAATGTTGTCGTACACGGTGTCGCGCACTTCGGCCATTTGTACCGGTTCTTTAACCGTTGGGCGCGGAATGGCTTTGCCGCCTCTAGGAATAGAGCCGAAGTACTTCTCAATCCAAGCTTTGGTTTCATTTTTGTTAATGTCGCCTGCAATGCTGAGAATGGCATTTTCCGGCACATAAAAGGTGCGGTAGAAATCGTAAAACTCCTCGCGCTTAGCTGAATTTAAGTGATCCATGGAGCCAATGATGCTGCGACCATATGGGTGAACCTTGAACGTACGCTTCATGGTTTCGTCGAGTAAACCACCGTAAGGGGTATTGTCGTAACGTTGACGACGTTCTTCTTTCACAACCTCCCGTTGGGTTTCAATACCGATGTTTTCAATTTTAGCATGAACCAACCGCTCACTTTCCATCCACAAACCCATTTCTAATTGATTGGCTGGTAGGATTTCGAAATAAAACGTGCGCTCAAAATTGGTATTGGCATTTAACACACCACCATTTACTTTCACGAGTTTCATGTATTCGCCCCGAGCAATATTTTCAGTGCCTTCGAACAGTAAGTGTTCAAAAAAGTGTGCAAATCCCGTGCGATCAGGATGCTCATTTTTGCTACCTACATGGTAAGAAATGGTGACGGCCACAATCGGTGTGCTTTTGTCTTCATGCAGAATTACACGCATGCCGTTTTTTAATTCGTATTTCTCGAATTCAATTTTGTTTTGTGCAGTCACCACCTGAGCGCATAACCCGATGGCCAACAACAAGAACAGTTTTTTCATGGGAATTAATTTTGTTTAAATATCTGAAAAGAGCTGAATAAACAGTCTTAAATTGATCGCGTTAACTTAATTTATCATTCAACCGAAGTATCCAGCCGTGTGCGTCGGTGGTTTTTCCTGTGCGTATGGCGTCAAGCGCCTGGTGTAGCTTTTGAGAAATGCCCCTGTCTTCTAACGGAGGCAACGTCATCCTAATGCCTTTATAGGTGATGGTTTGGATCGGTGCAATGGTTGCTGCGGTGCCTGTGCCAAAGGCATCCTTGAGTTTGCCCTCTTTATAGGCCTCAGAAACCTCCTCAATACTCAATTTCCGAACTTCAAGCTTTATCCCAAGGTCTTTAGCTAATTTAAGGACGCTATCGCGCGTGATGCCTTCCAAAATGGTGCCGTCGGCAATGGGGGTAACCAAGGTGTCGCCAATTTGGAAAAAGAGGTTCATTGTGCCTGATTCCTCTACATACTTCATTTCCTTGCCATCCAGCCACACCAATTGATCGAAGCCTTCTTGACGTGCGGTTTTTAGTGGCAACATACCAGCGGCATAATTGCCAGCCACTTTCGCAAAGCCGGTGCCACGTGGAAAAGCACGTACGTAGTCCTCACTGACTTTCACATTGAGCGGAGCAGTGTAATAGGAGCCTACAGGACAAGTGAAGATGATGAAGCGGTAGGACTCAGAAGGACGAATGCCCACATATTCGTCGATGGCAAACATAAATGGGCGGATGTATAAGGCATAACCATCTTTGTTAGGAATCCATTGCTCATCTACTTTAAGCAGTTCAAGCAAACCATTCATAAATAGGTCTTCTGTAATCTGCGGCATGCAAAGGCGATCTGCCGACTTATTCATGCGTTTGTGATTGGCTTCAGGGCGAAATAAAAGGGGTTTACCCGCTGGATCGCGATAAGCTTTCATGCCTTCAAAAATCGATTGGCCGTAGTGGAGGGCGGAAATGGCGGGACTCATGGCGATGGGTTCGTAAGGCACAATGCGTGGATCACACCATTTATCATCTCGGTAATCGGCAATGAACATATGATCGGAAAAAACTTTTCCGAAGGGAATGTTGTCAAAATCTACATTGCTGATGTTTGATTGACTGATTCGGTTGATCTTGATGTTTGATAACATGGATATCGTTTCAGATGAAATCCAAAAATACGGTTTTAACCCGTTATTTTTGGGACAAGATGTTAACTGATCCCCAAAATTTACAAGCTGAGTTACGAGCCTTATCAACAAACTCGACCTTTGTGGCTAGCTTCATTGATGATGTGTCATTTGTTTTGCCTGCTGAAGGCATGGATACAGTAACTGCAACTGCTTTTGGTACGCAACAACCAGAAAAACCAACCGAAGTTGTTCTAAATTCCAGTGTTGAAGTAGGGCAAGAGCAGTCAAAACCAAATAAGGACGTGGTTGCAAAGCCTGAAGAAGTGACAAGCCATGTTAAAGAAGCATTAGAACTAACTGAACTTGTAGATCACGCAGGCAAAGTAGTGGTGTTAGCACAAGAAAAGCCTACTGCTGCTGAAATAAGTTTCCTTAACAAAATTTTGGCTGCAGTTGCCGTTGAGCCTGCATCCGTGGTATATATCTATCAGAAATTTACGGCAAGGGAGCTCAGTACTTTTGCTTCTGCAAAAATAGTTTTGAGCTTTGGGGCTGTTTCAGATTTTGAGCCTGATCACCAAGTGAGAAGCAAAGCCATTACAGTAATTATTGCCAAGTCGCTTGCTGGCTTAGAGCAAGATGTAGAAGCTAAAAAGAAACTCTGGCTGTCAATGAAAGGCTTTTTTAAATGAAAACCCTGCTTTTTGCTTCAGCAAACAAATACAAAATTGATGAAATCAATGCAGTGCTTGCGCCTTTGGGCTATCAGGTCAAAGGACTACACGATCTAGGCATCACGGATGACATTCCAGAAACGGGTACTACTTTAGACGAAAATGCAGCAATCAAAGCATCGTTTTTGTATCAGAAGTTTGGGCAAGACTGTTTTGCAGACGATACGGGTTTGGAGGTTGCGGTTTTAAACGGAGCGCCGGGCGTATATTCGGCTCGTTATGCCGGCGCACCTAAGTCGGATATCAAAAACATGGAAAAGTTGCTAACGTCTTTGCAAGGCGAAACCAATCGCCAAGCACAGTTTCGAACTGTTTTTTGCTTGATTGAAGATGGAAAGCACCTTTTTTTTGAAGGGAAAGTAGCTGGTGCAATTGCCACTGAACCTCGTGGAAGCGCAGGATTTGGTTATGATCCCTTGTTTGTGCCTACCGGTGAAAAGTTAAGCTTTGCGCAAATGACAGTGGCTGATAAAAATAAAATCAGCCACCGGGCCAGGGCCGTGGAGGCATTGATGGCCTATTTAGGTAAACGCAACTAATTAACGCAATGGGGAAGTAGCCAAGTCGGCTAAGGTCGCAATCCACTTAGGATTTTCATTCAAACTCGGTACCAGCTGCACCTTTTCACCACCCATCTCTTCGTATTCTTCTTGGTATTCCGTACCAATTTCAAAAATAGTTTCTAAACAGTCGGCAACAAAAGCAGGTGAAAACACAAGCACATTTTTGATGCCTTTGTGGGCTAACTCTTCTAATATAACAGAGGTGTACGGCTGAATCCAGGGGGTTTTGCCTAGGCGCGACTGGTAGCAAACGGTATACTTGTCACGTGGAATATTCAACTTTTCGGCAATGCTGCGTGCTGTTAATTGGCACTGCGCCCCGTAGCAAAATTGATTGTGAGGGCCGTAGTTTTCACAGCATTTATCTTGCTTTTGACAATGATTTTGCTGATCGGCCTTGATCAATTGCCGCTGTGGGAGTCCATGAAAACTGAAAATTATATGTTCATAATTATCAGGCATTTGAGCCCTTCCATTATCAGCAAAGGTTTCAATTAAAAGAGGGTGGTCGGGATAGGAATTTACAAATTCTATGTCCGGAATGGTCTGCCAATGCGATACAATTTCCATGACCCGTTGGTGCACCGATCCTGTGGTAGCCGAGGCATATTGCGGAAACATCGGTATTACGCGCAATCGCTGAATACCAGACTTTTCAAAAGTTGCTAAGACAGATGGCAGTGACGGTTGCCCGTAACGCATGGCCAACTTTACAATATAGGCGTCTCCAAGGGCTTCTTGCAATAAATCCGCGGCACGCTGCGAATAGTACATCAAAGGAGAGCCTTTTTCTGACCATATGGCCTTATAGCTTTTTGCAGATTTAGGTGCTCTGAAGGGAGCAATGATACCACGAACCAGGAGGTTGCGGGGTATGGCAGGAATGTCGATGACCCGTGGGTCTAACAAGAATTCTTTGAGGTACTTGCGAACATCAGAAGTAGCGGGGGAGTCGGGCGTGCCTAAATTAACAAGCAGGATGCCAGTTTTTGATTGTATCAATTTGCGTCAGTAAACTTATAACCTACACTTCTAACAGAATGAAAGTGGATAGGGTTTTTGGGATCGGCTTCAAAATATTTTCTAAATGACAAAATGAAATTGTCGATGGTACGTGTACTCGGAAAAACGTCGTATCCCCACACTTTTTCGAGGATTTGCTCACGTGACACAACTTGGTTCTTTTTTTCGACCAACAGCTTGAGCAACATGGTTTCGCGTTTGGTAATTTGAAAAGAGCCTTTTGAAGTGGTGACCGTGAAGGTGCTAAAATCTATTTCATTGTCCCCAAACCGGTATTTGTATAAATCTTTCTCGCTTTCAGTGCCTTTAAGACCAGTTTTAATCAAAATACTCACCCTCAATAGCAACTCTTCTAAGTTAAAGGGCTTGGTGAGGTAGTCGTTGGCACCTATTTTTAAGCCTTTCACCCTGTCCTCGGAGGTGTTTTTAGCCGACACAATGAGAACAGGTGTATCCCGGTTTTCGAGGCGTATGCGTTCGCAAACATCTAAACCATTGATATTCGGAATCATGATGTCTAAAATCACCAAATTAAACCTCGATTCACGAATGGTGTTTAGTGCATCTAAGCCATCGGCTACAGCCACAACACTGTAACCCTCTAATTCAAGGTTCAGCTTAATCGTGTCTCTGAGATGTTCTTCGTCTTCAACTAAAAGTATCCTGTAACTCATATTCTAAGGCTGGCATGATTATTTCAAATATAGCACCATTGGGTAGGTTATCCTTCACTTGTATGTTGCCACCCATGTCAGAAATGATATTTTTGACAATAAACAGACCAAGTCCAGTTCCTTTGGCTGTCCTGGTTTCCTCGTTGCCAATGCGGTAAAACTTTTTGAAGACGTTTTTTTTGTCCAGGTCCGAAATCCCCGGGCCTTCATCAATCACCTGCAAAATGGCTTGCTGGTGCTGTTGTCGAAGAACAACACGCACAGGACGATCACCTGGCGCGTATTTTCCGGCGTTTTCAATGAGGTTGGTCAATACAGAAATGAGCAATGCTACGTCGCCTTGAATGTTTACATTGTCTTCGATGGAGCTAAGTAAACGACCCTCGAGTAGGGTGCTTTGACTCAAACGCTCTACAGAATCTTTACATAATTCAGACAAATTGATGTTGCGGTGTTGAATATGTTTATGCGGATTTTCAAAGCGAGAAGCCAGTAGTATTTTCTCAATGAGCGCATCCAGCCTGTTGATCTCCTCTAAACTGTTTCCTACTAGCTTTTGAACTTGACTTTCCTCGAGTTTGCGCTTAAGCAGCGTTTGAAGCATTAATTTGGTGCTGGCAAGTGGGGTTTTGAGTTCATGGGTAACAGACATTACAAAATTACCTTGCATCAAGTTGAGCTCATCTTTCTCTTTATAGCCCCTAAAAATGGTCATGAATCCCCAAATTAATAAACTCACAAATACCAATCCTTCACCAATAAACATCATGGTGCGCTTGGTTTCTTTTTGATCGATAGCGGCTATCACATCTGGGTTAATGATCACAGAAAGGCCTTTTTCGAAAATATCGAGCTGCATTTCTGGATAGTTCACTTCAAAAAATGTATTGATTAATACAGTGTCTGTTTCAAATGCTCTGCCATTGAAATACAAAGTATAATTGGTGCCAGAACCACTGTTAAATTTGGCTTCAAGTAAATTGGCATATAGATCGCGTTGCGCCTGTACACGCTTCATTTCTAAAAGTTCCTTTCGTAAACCTTGAATTCGGCCATTATCATCGATGTGCGCAAAGGTCCACCAACCGAAGGCTAAAAAAATATAGCCGATTACAAACCAAAAAGTTACCCGCGGTTTAAATGTCATAATCACTCAAATTTAACCATTAAACGGGCAGAAGAGTTTTAATTTTATGGAGTCTGTTATTTATGGAAGGCCACATCCAAAGCATCGCAGATGATGCCCGCGGCAAAATCAAGCTCTTCCAAAGTGTGAACTGACGACACGAAGCCTACTTCATAACCTGATGGGCCAAAATAGATGCCATTATTGATCAAATGGTGGAAGAAAGATTTAAAGTATAACATGCTCGCTGCATCAATTTGTGCTGCCGCCCGCACGTGTTCCAAGTCACTAAATGAAATCCAAAATACCGATCCTATTTGGAATACCCGAACCGGATATTGCCTCATTGCAATGTGCTTGCGAAGAGAACGGACAAAATGCGCTGTTTTTTTACTCAAGTTCCTGTAAAAACCCGGTGCCATTAATTGCGAGAGTTGTGCTTTACCTGCCGACATGGCGACTGGATTACCTGAAAGCGTACCTGCTTGATAAACGGGTCCTTCAGGCGAAACGGTTGACATGATCGTGGCTGAAGCACCATAGGCACCCACTGGCAAACCTCCACCAATGATTTTGCCAAATGTGAGGATATCGGGTTTTACCCGATACAGGCCTGCGGCGCCTTCAAATCCAACTCTAAACCCACTAATTACTTCGTCAAAAATGAGCAAAGCGCCATTGGCATCGCACTGTGCTCTGAGAAATTTTAAGAACTTCCGGGTTTGCAGGAGCAGTCCGTTATTCGCTGGCACAGGTTCGATGATAATGCCTGCAATTTGATCCTTAAACATCGAAAATGCTTCCAAAACAGCTTGCTCATTGTACAAAGGCAGCACGATGGTTTCGTCTACAAAACTCTTTGGAACACCAGCTGAGGTGCTTTCACCAAAAGTAACCAAGCCCGATCCTGCTTTTACTAACAAGTGGTCGGCGTGTCCATGGTAACAGCCTTCAAATTTGATGTATTTATCTCTTTTAGTATAACCCCGTGCCAACCGAATGGCAGACATGACGGCCTCTGTTCCAGAACTCACAAAGCGCAGTTTTTCGATGAAGCGGTGATTGTTGATAATCAGCTGGGCCAGTTCGTTTTCTTGAATGGTAGGGGCGCCAAAAGAAGTGCCGTTTTGAATGGTTTCAATTACGGTTTCGCGCACTAGGGCGTTGTTGTGGCCCAAGATCAAAGGACCCCATGACGCACAAAAGTCTAAATACTTATTCCCATCCGCATCCCAAACATAAGCACCATCGCCTTTGGTAATAAAAAGAGGCGTGCCACCCACCGAACGAAAGGCTCGCACAGGCGAGTTTACTCCACCGGGGAAGTAGTTACGAGCCTCTTTGTATAGATTTTCCGATTGTGTAGTGCTTACCATGTAGGATAAATGATGTGTAGAAGGAGTGTTGAGCTATTACAAATGGCTAAAAATGGCCGTTGCAATTTGGTCTTGTCTGTAACCCGAAGGAATAACAACATTGTGTAGCCCTTGTTTGCTCAAGAATTCAGCGGTGGCTTCGCCCATGGCCACAACAAGTTGTTCAGAATGTATGCGGTTGTGCGTTAAAAATGCCTCTGCACTTGAAGGACTGCTAAAAACAAGCGCTGAACAACCGTTTTCAATGCTTTTATGAAGTAATACGGTTTCATAAACCTGCATCTCCGTGAGGAGGCAGTGGTTTTGAAGTGCATTTTGAACGGTATTCCTGCTTCGATTGCCTACCGGAAAGAGCACACTGCTGCCTGCAAACTGTAATGCAAAATCAGCAGCAACTGCGGTAATGTCTGTATGCAGTCCAGTAAAATCTACTTGTAATCCTGCCGCATGTAAGGCTTGGGCAGTTCCTTCACCAACAGCGGCAATTTTGGTTCCGCTTAAGGGTTTGTGCTGCTTTAAAAAGTGCACAACCGTATTTCTGCTCACAAAGAAGAGCCAATCGGTAGCTTGTAACGCATTCGATTGAATGGTTTTTGTCTCAATAAGTGCTTCAAACAGCGTTTCATAGCCATGGTCGCGCAACTGTTTGCCGAGCATAGGCCAAGTAGATTCGTTGCGCGAGATAAATATTTTTCCTTGTCGTGGCTTGTTGCAAAGCGCTAATAATCGCTCGGGTAAACCTGCGCTCGTTTCGCTATTTAGTTCTATTTTGATGGGCAACTGATGGTCATTGTCTGATTTGGCCGCCATAACAGTGAAAATCCCATTTGCTTTGGTGCAGTACACGCCTACGGGCATGTGACAACCTCCTTCAAACAAATTAAGTGTTTGACGCTCTACAGCTACCACTTCGGCAACTGCTGTGTTGTGTATGGCCGAAAGGGCACCTTCCATAAAGAGGTCTTCGGTTCTAATTTGCAGTCCAAGCACCCCTTGCGCTGGTGCCGGCACAAAACGATCTGGTTCGAGTGCAACGGTTATAAAATCTGACATGTCGAGCTGTAAGCGTGATACGCCTGCAGCTGCAATTATTATGGCATCATAGGCGCCTGAGCGACATTTTTGTATACGAGTAGGCACGTTACCACGCAAATCAGTGATTTCGAGGTCGGCCTGCAGCAAAGCTATTTGTACTTTTCGTCTAGCCGAAGAGGTGCCAATACGTCCACCTTTCTTAACACCTAATCCTGTTGCAGGGTCGCAGGCATCTTTGCGAATGATAAGCAGGTCGCGTGGATCTTCTCGGTAACTTAAAGCTGCAATTTGTAAGCCGGCTGGCGATGTAGTGGGCAAGTCTTTCAGCGAGTGCACTGCTAAATCTATCCGCTTTTCGAGCAAGGCATCTTCAATTTCTTTGGTGAAAAAGCCTTTGCCTTCAATTTTATCAAAACTTAAGTCTTGTATGCGATCACCCTTGGTTACGATGATTTCGATTTTACTTTCAAAACCATGCCTCTTGAGCTCGTTCTGCACATAGTTGGCCTGCCACAAGGCCAAATCACTGCCTCGTGAACCAATAGTTATGATGGCATGGGCCTGCATTAAGCTACTTTGCCAGTTTGTCGGGATTTTTCAACCGCCATGTATGTTTCGCCCTCTTGTACGGTATTATCAAGTAAAATTTGTTTGGCCAAAACTATGGGTACGGAAATACACTTTTTCTCCATGTACCCCATCATTTTTTCGATGAGTACGCGGGTTTGTGCATCAACTGTACTTAGGTCTTTGGAAAATACTTCATCAAAAGCTTTTTTCTTGATTTCTTTTACCTGCGTTGGAAAATTACTGAGTGCTAATTCCACGCTTCTGATGCGGTTCATTTCTGCAAAATCCTCGATGCGCTTTTCAATCAGTTCGGCCGCTTTGTCTAGCTCAGTTTCTCTAAATTCCAAGTTCTTTTCCACTTCGTGCTTTAAAGTTTCAATACTGATGTATTCGATATCTGCACGCTCACGTACCGAAACTGCAACATCATTTGGTACAGCGAGGTCTATCACCACGGCAGGAAAACTGCTCTCGATGTGAAACTGGTTCCAAATTTCATTGGTAACCAATGGTTCATTGGAGGAAGTGCAGCTAATCACCACTGATACTTGACGATCGTGTCTGTTTAAGGCCGTCAGTGGAAGCGCCACGCCGCCCAAATAATTGGCGAGCAGTTGTGCCTTTTCTAGGGTACGGTTGTAAATGGTGAAATTGTTGTAACCTGCTTTTTTTAGGTATTTGGCTACCAAAGTATTGGTTTCACCTGCACCTATAAGCACAATGCCAGCATCTGGAGCAAGGTTATAGTCAATGAGTTTACGTACTGCTAATGAAGCTACCGAAATGGGTTTGGCAGCAATTCGAGTTTCTGTATACACTTCCTTCGAAGTACGTACGGCTTGCTTCATGAGCAAACGTAAAAAATCACCTGTCGCACCTAACTCACGGGCGTCTTCATAGGCTTGGCGTAATTGTCTTGAGATCTCTCGCTCTCCAATTACCATGGAATCCATGGAACACGATACTTGAAAAATATGCCTCACGGCTTCTTTACCACGATAAATCTTGGCAAATTGAAGCAAATTGGAAATTTGGGTGGGAGAGAAGTTTGGATAAAAAGTCTCTAGTAGTTCTTGCGCTTGGGTAGTGGTAAAGCCTCTCGGGGTGTTCAGTACAAATTCAACACGGTTGCATGTAGCTAAGTAAAATAGCTCTTCGATGCCTAATGCCCTGTTTACACGTGTGTTTTGGAGCTTCTCTGCTAATTCCTGCTTTTCGACAACCAATTTACCTAAATCACCTAAATAGAAGTGTTTGTGAGTAAATGCAAGTACCGTTAACTTATCCAATCGCTCTTTTTTTGACCTCACAAAGGTCATGAGGTTCTGTTCCTCTTTTGTCACTTGTTTGTCATAAACCTTGTTTGGAATCAATCTAATCTGCGTAACCAAAGTAAGTTTATGAGGCTTTAGTTTAATAGGTTTACGACGGTTGTTTGTCTCATTATCCTCCATTAGTTGACCTCAGCTAGGGTGGTTGATTATAATCTTCAAATATAGAATAAACTACTTAAATATCCAAATATAAAAACGCACAGCTTTTAAATACTTGCTTATGCTGTAAAATAGGGTAGTTAATGTATTGACTATTAATGCTGTATCTGGTACAAAAATCCATATGCTGCTCTAACTTGACACACGGCGTCTGAAATCCGCAAAAAAGTGCTTACTGCTTTAGTTTGTGTATTCCTTCGTAAACCACATCGGTCAACAAATCAGTGCCATCGGCGGCCGATGTTGCAAGCTCGTCGCATCGATTGTTCAGCGGATTGTCGGCATGACCCTTTACCCAAATAAACTCGGGCTTATAGGCTTGCAACGAGGGGATCAATCGCTGCCAAAGGTCAATGTTTTTAACGTCCTTCCAGTTTTTACGCACCCATCCTTGTATCCATTTTTTGTTGATGGCGTCAACCACGTACTTGGAATCGGAGTATATTTTGATCTCGTGTTTGCCAGGCTTGAGGGTTTCTAAGGCGATAATTACTGCCAGAAGCTCCATGCGGTTGTTGGTTGTGAGTTTGTAGCCCGCAGCTAACTCCTTGCGGTGATGACCAGAAAGTAAAACGGCTCCGTAACCGCCTCGACCTGGATTTCCGCGGGCTGCCCCGTCTGTATAAATACTGATTTGTGCCATTAAATTATTTCTGCCACCGTAAAGGTACTGCCACCAATGAAAATCAAGTCATTTTCTTCGGCGGCTGTTTTAGCGGCTTCAAAAGCCAACGCTACTGAGTTGTAAACGGCACCTTTCAGTTGATACGGCGCTGCCTGCTGTGCTAAAATAGCAGCGTCTAGTCCCCTGGGTATACCTGCTTTCGAAAAATAATAAATTGCGTTTTTGGGCAAAATAGATAGTATTTTATCAATGTCTTTGTCTTTAACCATGCTGATTACAAAGTGCAGTTGCTCGTACTTAAGTTGGTTCAGCTGCTTGAGTAGGAGCTCAATGCCAGGTAAATTATGGGCGGTATCTGCAATGGTCAACGGTTTTTCTTGAAGCACAGTCCATCTACCTGCAAAACCAGTCAATTGGCAGCAATTCGCTAGTCCAGCATGTATGGCCTTCGTTTCAATGGCCCAACCCATGTTAACGAGTTGGTCGATGCTAGCGAGTACCGTTTGCAGGTTTTTTTGCTGATAATGGCCAGCCAAATCTAACTGCAGGGCCTCGTGCACACAACGATTGTTTTTCCAAACGCTAAATGTTTGGGAAGAGTGTGACGCTTGCTCGAGTCTTGCTTCAAAAATTTGATCGGCATATTTGAGCAAAGCACGCTTTTCATTGGCGGTTTTTTCGAATACGGCGTAAACCTCTTCTTGCTTTTCTCCTACAATGATGGGTACATCGGACTTGATGATACCGGCTTTTTCGACCGCAATGAGGGGCAAGGTATTGCCAAGCATGTCCATGTGATCGAAGCCGATGTTGGTAATAACCGAGAGCAGGGGTGTAATCACATTGGTAGAATCAAGCCTGCCGCCCAAACCAGTTTCTATCACCGCAATAGCTACTTTATGCCGCATAAAATGGTCGAAGGCCATACCTACCGTCAGTTCAAAAAATGAAGGCTGTATGCTTTCAACGAGCGGCTTTACTTGATCGGTAAATGATACCACCTCTTGCTCACTGATCATTTCACCGTTGATGCGAATGCGCTCCCGGAAATCGCGCAGGTGAGGAGAGGTGTACAAGCCTGTTTTGAAGCCAGCCGCTTGTAAAACCGCCGCCAGCATATGTGCCGTTGAACCTTTTCCGTTGGTACCTGCAATGTGGATGCACTTGAGCCCTTTTTCGGGATGGCCGAGGAACTTACAAAGCGCCTTGGTATTGCTCAAGTCCTTTTTATAAGCCACTACACCTACCCGTTGGAACATAGGCAACTGGCTGAACAAAAAGTCCAGCGTAGCTTGGTAAGCCGATTGACTCATTGCAATTTGAAAATGAAGGTGATGGTACCTGTTTGTTCCTCGCGATCGGAGGGTGAAAAACGCGCTCTAAGCGCTGCATCTTCGCACTTTCTTTGGATACTTGAGTTGCTTAGAGTTGTTCCGCGAGCTCCAGCTTTCGCAGAGAGCACCTCGCCACGACTGTTAACCACAACGGTAACGATAATTTTACCCTCGGTTTGGCTTTGATCGCTGATGGTAGGCTTCTGCGTTAAAGTTCGGCCAGCCATACTAAAATCAGGCGAGCCAGTCAATCCACCCGTACTGCCATCGCCCTGTCTGTTGGTGTCTTTGCTACCATTTACTTTTCCTTGGTCGCCGGGTTTGCCCGTTTCACCCTGACTCCCGCCTGTGGACCCAGCTCCGCCGCCTGGGTAGAGGGCTCTGGGATTTACTTTAGGTTTTGGATCTTCCACTGGCGTTTCAACGGGCTTGGTTGACTCGGTAACTGGCTTTGGGCGCTGCGAAGGCTTGGTTACAGGTCTCAGGGCTGGCGCTTCTTCTGTTTCTTGGGTAGCTACATTTTTTTCACTGCTGGAGCTAGAGGAGGAAGTCGACGCAGCTGGTTCATCGTTTTGATCTTGACTGTCGGCAGCTTGGTCGGGCTGTACGTCACCCATACCATCGTCGGAAGTGCCAAAATTAATGGCGATGCCCTGTTCCGCAGGAAGTGGAAGAGGTGTTTTGAAACCAAAAAACAAAAACAATACGAGCAAGAGACCATGAAATATCACGGTGCCTGCTATGCCTTTGTAGTTATTTTTGTCTTCCGTATTCATCTTATTCAGGATCAGTGGCCAAAATCATCTTGATTTTTAGCTTATTCGCAATGCCCATTACTTTCACAACTTCTTCAATGGGCACAGACTTCTCAGCATTTAACACCACAGTTGCATCATCTTCTGTGGCTACATTTATTAACTTACCTTCTAATTCAGAGATGTTTATCATGTCTTGATTGAAGTAAAAGTTTAGGTCTTTATCAATGCTTACTGACACCGACTGCGTAGCCAAAGTACGACCTGAGCTTTTGGGTAAGAGGAGTTTGAGCGCATTTGGCGAGACCAATGTGGATGTCAACATGAAAAAAATCAGCAACAAAAACACGATGTCGGTCATCGACGACATGTTGAAATCAACGTTACGCTTATTGCGGGTTTTTAGATTCATTTCTTGGATGGTTCTTGAAGCAGGTCTAAAAATTCTACTGAACGCGCCTCTAGGGTATAAACCACTTTATCGATCATGGATACCAAAAGATTATAACCGATGTAGGCGATGATGCCAACGATTAAACCTGCAGCTGTAGTTAACATGGCCTCGTAAATACCGCCTGATAAAACGCCCGGATCGATGTTGTTGCCTGCTTTTGACATGTTATAAAAGGCCTTGATCATGCCTGTTACTGTACCCAAAAAGCCAATCATCGGTGCTGCCCCGGATATGGTAGCCAAAGTACCCATATTTTTTTCGAGCTTACCTACTTCAATCTTACCTACGTTTTCAACGGCGGTTTCAATGTCTTTAAGTGGCCGACCAATGCGCATCACGCCTTTTGCCATCATCCTGGCCAATGGATGATCTGTTTTATTACACAAATCTTGAGCAGAGTGAATGTTACCGCTTGCTACAAAATCTTTAATGAGACTCATAAAATTGGCGTCTTCTTTCCGCGCTTTTTTAATGGTGATGTAGCGTTCTATAAAAATATAGACTGCCATAAAGGAGAGGATGACAAGAGGAATCATAAAAAAACCTCCTTTCAAAACCATTTCAAAGATGTTCATCTTTTCTTCGGTGGGAGCCATCGCAACGGTAGCGGCAGCGTTTTCTGTAATTTGGAGTAGTAACGACATGCTTTATCTAGATAATGGTCTTAAACGTAAATGTGATTATAATCTTGTTCTAGCGCAAAAATACAACTGTGAACCACAATGCAAGCAGGTGTGGATTATTAAGATGCCATTGTTGAAAGATTGTTAAAAGCGTATCTGGTTGTTTTTCAGCGTATTGAGTAGTTTGGCTAAATTTTCATCATTTATCTGCTCATTACCTGCTTATCTACACCTTCTTTTTAAGGCGTTTTTCGTATTTTCGGGCGGTTAAATTCAGACCTAATAATTAGTTCTAGCATGGCAGAAGGAGAGAAGATCATACCCATTAATATTGAGGATGAAATGAAGTCGGCCTACATCGATTATTCGATGTCGGTGATTGTTTCAAGGGCCCTGCCCGACGTACGCGATGGTTTAAAGCCCGTTCACCGTCGTGTTTTACATGGTATGAACGAGCTAGGGGTAAACTACAACAAGGCGTACAAAAAATCAGCCAGGATTGTGGGTGAGGTACTCGGCAAGTTTCACCCGCATGGTGACAGTTCCGTTTATGATACCATGGTGCGTATGGCGCAAGATTGGAGCATGCGCTATCCATTGGTGGATGGCCAAGGTAACTTTGGTTCGGTTGACGGTGATAGTCCTGCTGCGATGCGTTATACCGAAGCGCGCTTAACCCGCATGGCGGAGGAGCTGTTGAATGACATTGACAAAGAAACCGTTGCCTTCCAATTAAATTTTGACGACTCATTAGAAGAGCCAACAGTACTGCCTAGTAAATTCCCCAATCTCTTGGTGAATGGCTCATCAGGTATTGCCGTAGGTATGGCCACCAACATGGCCCCGCACAATTTGCGAGAAGTGATTGATGGCATTTTGGCATACATCGACAATCGTGACATTACGTGTGAGGAATTGATTCAGTTTGTTAAAGCGCCAGACTTTCCAACCGGTGGTATCATTTATGGTTACGAAGGTGTTAGAGAAGCCCTATTAACAGGTCGTGGACGCGTTGTAATACGTGCCAAAACTAATATTGAAGTACTCGATAACGGTCGCGAACGCATCGTTGTTACCGAAATCCCGTTCTTGACCAACAAGGCCGATATGCTGCAAAAAACAGCAGAATTGGTTAACGACAAGAAAATTGAAGGCATCAGCGACATTCGTGATGAGTCGGACCGCGATGGCATGCGAATCGTTTACGAAATCAAACGTGATGCCATGGCAAGCGTGGTATTGAACCACCTTTACAAGTTCACCAATTTGCAAAGCAGTTTCTCGGTTAACAACATCGCCTTGGTAAAGGGCCGTCCTGTTGCTCTGAACCTCAAGGACCTCATGGTGCATTTTGTTGATCACCGTCACGAGGTAGTCATTAAACGAACTGAGTACGAGTTAAGAGAAGCCGAGAAAAAGGCACATGTTCTTCAGGGTTACCTCATTGCGCTTGATCATTTAGATGAAGTAATTTCGTTGATTCGCAATTCTGCCAATCCTGATGATGCCAAAACTGGTCTCATTGAGCGTTTTGGATTGAGCGAAATACAGTCCAAAGCCATTCTTGAATTACGTTTACAGCGCCTCACGGGCATGGAGCGCGATAAGATCAAGAAGGAATACGAAGAAATTATGGCCTTCATTACGCGTTTGCAAGCCATCTTAGCTGATGAGAGTTTGCGGATGCAGATTATCAAAGATGAACTTGCCGAAATCCGTGAGCGTTATGGCGATGACCGTCGGTCAACCATTGAATACGCTGCCGGCGATTTCCGCATGGAGGATATGATTGCCGATGAAGAAGTGGTGATCACTATTTCACATTTGGGCTATATGAAACGCACGGTGCTCACCGATTACAAGGTGCAAAACCGCGGTGGACGTGGCGCTCAAGGTGGTGCAACTCGTGAAGAAGACTTTATCGAACATATTTTTGTAGCCTCCACACACAACTACATGTTGTTCTTTACTGAACAGGGACGTTGTTTCTGGTTGAAGGTATATGAAATCCCAGAAGGTGGTAAAAACACCAAAGGAAGGGCTGTACAAAACATGATCAGTATTCCACCTGATGATAAAATTCGAGCTTATATCGCGGTGAAAACGCTCACAGATATGGAGTATTTGAACAGCACCAATATCATCTTCTGCACGAAGCAAGGGGTAATTAAAAAGACTTCTCTCGAAGCTTACAGCCGTCCGCGCGTAAATGGCATCAATGCCATCAACATCAACGAAGGCGACCAATTGCTCGAAGCCAGATTGACAACGGGTACCTCTGAGATACTCTTAGCCATTAAATCAGGCCGCGCCATCCGCTTCAATGAAGAAAAAGTGCGTCAAATGGGCCGTTCTTCCACTGGCGTTCGAGGCATTACCTTAGATAACGAAGTAGATGAAGTTGTTGGCATGGTATGTGTTGACAGTCCCGAAACCACCATCCTTGTTGTTTCTGAAACAGGTTATGGTAAACGTTCGGAACTGGATGAATATCGCATAACCAACCGTGGAGGTAAAGGCGTACGCACTTTAAATGTGACTGAAAAAACTGGCCGTTTGGTGGGGATTTTGGATGTAACAGATGAAGACGATTTGATGATCATCAACCAAAAAGGCGTGACCATCAGATTAGGTGTTGCTGATTTACGGGTAATGGGACGTGCAACTCAGGGAGTACGATTGATTAAAATGAAAGATGGAGACTCTATTGCTTCAATTACCAAAGTCAAAAGAGACGAAGAGGTAGAAGGAGAAACAGAGGAGCCAGAAGCAACTAACGATAACAATTAAACAATAGATCATGAAAAAGATCCTGTTAAGTCTTGTATTGGTCATGAGCACAGCAAGTCTTTTCGCTCAGAACCAAAAGGTACAAAGTGCCATTTTGTACAACCGTCATGGTGAGCTCGACAAAGCGCAAGCTGCCATTGATGAAGCCATTCTCAATCCAAAAACGAGTGAATCGGCCAAAACGTGGTACTACAGGGGTGAAATATACTTGAGTATATTCGGTAGCGACCAATTCTCGAGTTTAGCTAGCGACCCATTGGTAACTGCTTTAGAGAGTTATTCCAAAAGCTTGGTGCTGGATTTAAAAAACGACTTTAGTGATGACTCTAGGCGTAAAATTGGTTCAGCCTTTAATAACATCTACAACAGAGGTGTGGAACGTTATTCAAAGAAAGATTTTGTGAATGCCTTAGCAGATTTCGAGCGGTTGTTGGTACTCACCCCAGGCGATACGAATTTAATATTCAACGCTGCACTGGCGTCAGAAAAACTGAATGACAATGCCAGGGCAGTGAAGTATTTCAACAACTTACTTGCGATTGATTTTAAAACAGCCGCCATTTATCAAACATTGGCACAAATCATGAAAGAAGAGAAGGATACTGCAAGAGCCATTGAGTACCTGGCTGCTGGTAGGAAAGCTTTTCCAAATGAAGTGGGCCTGGTAATTGATGAGTTGAACATCTACATGATTCAAAACCGTCAAGCTGAAATTGTTACCAATCTAAATGAAGCCATCAAGTTAGATCCAGAAAACGCAACCTTGTATTATGCCTTAGGATATGCTCACGATCGGCAGAAGAACGAAGAGCTTGCAGCATTAAATTACAGCAAAGCCATAGAGAAGAAGCCTGATTATTTTGAGCCTTATTACAACTTGGGTGCTCTGTACTTTAATAAGACAGTAGAAATGCTGAAGGAAGCGAATAAAATTCCTTTCAACCAACCTAAGAAGTATGAGGAAGCCATGGTGAAAGTGAAAGCGTCCTTTGAGAAGGCACAACCTTTCTTGGAAAAGGCCCATGAACTTAATCCTGCAGATATTGATGCTATGAACTCTTTGCAGCAGCTTTATGTGCAGACCAAGCAAAATGAAAAAGCCTTGGCTATGAAGAAAAAGAAGGACGATGCTACCAAGCCGCCAGTTGAAGTTCAAAAGCCATAAACAGAATGCTTAAATTTGAGCTGCTCTTTGGAGCAGCTTTTTTTTTGCTATGAATTTACCAAATGCCTTTGTGTTGCGGGTGGAGCAAGAACTGCCCAATCAAGCCAGCAAATTGTTTAGCACCATTGCTGAAAACGCACCATCAGTGAGTGTTCGGTTAAATGCCGCTAAAAACAGGGCTGAGCACTTGCCCCTAAACAGCAAAGTACCATGGGCGGAGCTGGCATATTGGTTAAAAGAACGGCCTGTGTTTACCCTTGACCCAGCCTTTCATGGAGGCGCTTACTACGTGCAAGAATCGTCATCGATGGTTATTGATGCAGTTTTGGCGCAATTGCCCAGCTATAAAAAAGCTTTGGATGTGTGCGCTGCCCCCGGAGGGAAGTCGCTGCTAATAGCGGATAGGCTGGCCGAAGATGGTTTTTTAATTTGCAATGAGCTTGTTCCAAAGCGTGCCGAGATTCTGAAAGAAAATGTAATCCGTTGGGGAAACAGCCGTATAAGCATTGTGTCAGGCGAAGCTGCTGCCTTAGCGGCCTCAGGATGTACGTTTGACTTGGTATTGGTGGATGCGCCTTGCAGCGGTGAGGGCTTGTTTAGACGAGATCCTGACGCTATTCATAATTGGCACCCTGATCTTCCAACCCAATGTGCGCTAATGCAAAATACAATCCTAGAGGATGTTTTGCCGGCTCTGGAGCCTGGCGGACACCTGATATACAGCACATGTACCTTTGGGAGGCTCGAAAATGAGGCCATATGGCATCAACTGCAATCGTATGGCCTAGAGCCGGTAGCATTGACATTTCCGGCCGAATGGGGATTTTTAGATGCGGCTGATTTGTTCGAAGACATGCCTAAATCCAGCGCTTTTAGGGCCATACCAGGTTACGCCAGCGGCGAAGGTTTTTTTGTAACCGTGTTTAAAAAGCCAGAAGTATCAGGGCATGTCTTGCAAAGTGAATCGGTGGCTGTTGTTTACGCCGAAAATCCCGTTGTACATCCGCAAGCACCTCTGAAGCTTTTTGCGATGGCGGGGCAACAATTTGCAGCGCTGCCCAAGCAATGGGCCTATGTGCTGAAGCTCTCCAATCAGCTAAAAGTAATATATCCAGCCGGGGAAGTAGGTTATATGCATCCACAAAATGGATTTGTACCTGCGCATGCTCTGGCCTTGAGTACGGATGTCTTGACTGATTTTGATAAACACAGCTTCGACTTAACACAGGCGAGGTGGTACTTGGCCCGCAAGGATTTTAGTCCTGTAGTTATTCCTACAGGTTACTTTTTAATCCAATGGCAAGGGTATCATCTAGGATGGGCATTTAATAAAAAAGGAAAGTTTGTCAACTGCTTTCCCGCTGCTTATAAAATCAGGATGGATTTACCGAGAATTTGAGCAGCTCGGCATGAATGGCCATCACTTGTTCAATAAGCGACTGTTGGCCATCGTTGGTGATGATAAACTGTGCATAGCTGCGCTTAGCGTCTTCAGGCATTTGTTTCGCCATACGCGCCTTAATTTCCTCTAAAGACCACTGATTTCTCATTTGTACCCTTTGGATACGAATTTTTTCAGGTGCCGTTACCAGGATTATGCAATCGAGCTGCTTATAGCTTTCTGATTCTATTAACAGCGCTGCTTCACGCAAAGTATAAGGACCGCTTTGTGCTTCATGCCAAACCATGGCATCTTCAGCAACCGCGGGATGTACCAAAGCGTTTAGTTGGGTAAGCAGTGAGGCATCCGAAAAAGCTTGTTGGCTTATGTAAGCTGTATTTAACTGCCCTTGAAGATCATAAGCATCTGTGCCGAAAAGTGCAATCACCTGGTTTTTAAGTCGGGGTTCAAGCATCAACGCCTTTGCTCGGCTGTCAGCATCGTAAATTGGAACACCCAAGGTTGCAAAAATCCTGCAAATTGTGGTTTTGCCGCTGCCCATATTACCCGTTATCCCTACCTTAATCATGGCTGAAGATAATCAATCGTTTTAGGGAAAATTTCGGTGTCTAATACTAAACTGTTAAGTACTCGAAGTTCTGGAATTAAAAACGACTGATTATCTGCCGCTGACCAGTTTACACTTGCCTTGAAATCAGTTATTTGTACGTCTTGAAAGTCTCGCGCAGCTACTAAATACCGCACCTTTATGGTCGATGGAATGAGGATGACATTTGAAGGGAAGCCAATTTTATCAATACTGATTTCAATTTCATTAGAGATGATTTTATCGACTTCAAGCCGATAATCGATTTGGTTAAACGACAACTTGGCTTCTTGGAGTTTAGGCAGTTTGAGTTTCAGGGTTTTACTAAAAGGCTTATTTACTTTGTAAAGCTTTAGCTCTTCGGTAAGAATGTGCTTGAAATGACTTGGAATCGGTTGGTTTGCATACAAGATTACCGAATCTTTAGACAAGAGGGCAGGAGATATACTATCGAAACCTTCACCGTATGTGATTTGATTGTTGACAACAATTGGCAGTTTTTTAAAGTAAAGGCGCTTGCTGTCTATGCTAACGAAATCAGGCTCGAAGGCATTTAATCTTACTTTTTCATTTAGCCCCAATGCCTTGCTTATTTCGCTACGTTTTGGTGTCCAACGGCCGTCACGGATGGCGTCGTAATCTACTTTCACCACCTCGTGTTTACTACGCCTCAAAAAGCGAAAAAGCTCCAAGCCTTCACCCGCAACGTTCACCTTTAATGTTGGCAATGGCTCCTTCAATCGTACTTGATGCGGTACATTGTCAAAGGCAAAACGTATTTCAATCTCCATGACGCGCTCCGCATTTAAAGAAGTCAGCAGCCACAGCACAAAAGCAAACAGCCAAGAAATCAAAAAGGCTATGCCGTTTTTATTCCTGGCTGCTATGATGTTCTTTCCGCTCGATATTGACCAGAAAGCCATGCTTAATTATTTCTTTTCAGCAGGGTAAGCCACTGCAGTATTCTCAGCTGAGATGGCTGAACGTTCGATTTTCAAACGGTTTTGGCCTTCAACCTCTATGATGACCGTTGTTTCGTCGGTCTCAACAATTTTACCATGTACACCTCCGATGGTTACA
>CAMCHJ010000023.1 GCA_945874665.1 Chitinophaga pinensis
TTCATCTGCATGTTTTCGTTGGGCAACAAAACCTCGTAATGGGTGTATTTAGTGAGGGTGTTAAACGATTGCTGCTGCTCTGAGAACTGATCCTCGAAAAAACCGGCTAAATATTGGTTTTGGAATAGATTTGTGGGTGTCCAGTCGGCGTTACAATGAATAATGGTGTACACATAGTTTTCAAAACCTCCATTTAAATCATCAAAACTTAGTAAAAGCCGCTCACTTGGCACATCCAGGTTGTAGATGGCATTCGAAAAAGGCTTGCCATCAATCACCATCTGCACCGTTTTGATATTGTCGACATAGGTTACATCCTCAAAAATAACGTTGTCATAGTCTTGGGCGTGTACCGGGTAAGCAAATGCAAAAAGGAGCAGTAGGGTCAATTTTTTCATGCCGTGGCTTCTGTTTTTTCGATGTCGACGTAGAGCTTTTCCCATTGTTCGTGCAGGGATTTCAGGTTTTTTTCCAGACTCCCGATTTCAATTTGACAAGCTTGTAACGTGTCAAAATCGTTAAAAATCTCTTCCTGTGCAATTTTTTTCTGGAGTTCGGCTTTGCGGCTTTCCGATTTTTCAATGTCAGCTTCAAGCCGCTGCAATTGGTTTTGAAGTTTGTTGAGCTGTTTGCGCAGCTCTTTTTGGCGTTCGTACTCAGCCTTGCCACCGCCTTTGCTGGCTGTTGCTTCGGCCTTTTTAGCTGGCGTTTCGGTGATGCTGCTGTCTTTTTGAAAGAAAAACTCCTCCCCATACTGCTCCACAAAAGCGCGGTAATCACCAGGATAAACCTTTATTTCACCGTCTTGAATGTACCAAAGCTTGTTGGCTACTTCTTCGAGGAAATAACGGTCGTGCGATACCACAATAAAACTGCCTTCATACTGCTGCAGCGACTCAATAAGCATGTCAACTGCTTCCATGTCGAGGTGGTTGGTGGGTTCGTCGAACAGCAAAAAGTTAGCTTCCGACAACATGATGCCGGCCAAGGCTACTCGGGCTTTCTCGCCGCCCGAAAGTACTTTTACCTTCTTCTCCACCTCTTCGTTGCTAAAAAGAAAGGCTCCAAGGGTGTTGCGGAGTTCCTGCTCAGTGCGGTTGTGGGAGAGGCGCTGGGCTTCTTCCAAAATGGTATTGGTGAGTCGCAGCGATTCTAATTGGTGCTGGGCATAAAACGACATGCTCACCGCGTAACCATGTTTAACCTCACCTTCCAGGGCTTCCGAGCCATGCACCATGCGCAGGAGGGTGGACTTGCCTTTGCCGTTGGGACCGATCAACGCAATTTTATCACCGCGTTCGATCATGGCCGAGGCGTTTTGCAGGATTTGAATGCCGGGATAGGCCTTGCTCACATTTTCTAACTCGGCAATGATTTTGCCTGGCTGCCTCGCAATCCGCAAATTCATATTGATGCGGCGGTTATCGGTTTCACTCAAAGTTACCAATTCGCGTTTTTCGATGAGTTTAACGCGCGACTGCACAGCTTTGGCTTTGGAGGCCTTTGATCGAAATCGCTCGATAAAGCGCATTTCTTGGTCTAGTTGCTTCTGCTGATTTTTATAGGTCTGCATCTCGAGCTCCAAGCGCAAGGCTTTTTGCTCTTCAAAATTCTCGTAATTGCCTTTGTAGCTGCGGATCGACTTATTTTCAACCTCCATAATGCGCAAGCAAATTTGGTTTAAAAAGCGCCGGTCGTGTGATACAATTAGTACGCAACCATCGTAACCTTTTAAATAGGTTTCGAGCCATTGGATGGCTGGTAAGTCAAGGTGGTTGGTGGGTTCGTCGAGCATTAACAAATCAGGTGCCTCCAACAAACACTTAGCAAGCATTACCCGCATGCGCCAGCCACCGCTGAACTGCGAAAAGGGTTTTTGCATATCGGCATTGCTGAAGCCTAAGCCGCGCAATGTTTTCTCAACCTTTACTTCAATGTGAAAGGCGTCGGCGAGCTCGAGCTCTTCGTACAAGTGGGCGTGCAACTCGAGCGTTGCTTGGTCGTGCTTTTCGGCCAAACCTAAAGTAATGGCTTCGTATTGCTCGCGTTTTGCCAACAAATCGGCAAAGGCTTGGGAGGCTACCCAGAGGATGCCTTCGTCGCTTTGATACGACAATAAATCTTGGTTGAAGAAGGCGGTTTTGAGGCCTCGCATCTTTTGAATGGCCGAACCTCCTTGGTAATCGCCATGTAACAACCGGAGGATGGAAGACTTCCCGGTACCGTTGCGGCCAATCAGTCCGATGCGCTCGCCGGGGTGAATATCAAATGAAACGTCGTGGTATAGCTCTTGCCCACCAAAACCAAAATGGAGTCCTTGTACAGTAATCATAAAGGTGCAAAGTAACCGCTTTTCGGCCAAAGGTTTTAGGGTTGAAAAAGGTCTTTCTATTTTCTTTCTTTATCTCCCTTCTTTTCAAACATTTTTATAATTTTGCTGTTCGAAAATCAGATGAGGTTTTCTTTCTTTTTACGAGTAAAACGGCGTTTTAAAATTTGCTAAGAAGCAGTATGTCCAAAACCATTAAGCTCAAAAAGGGCTACGACATCAAACTCGTTGGCGAGGCACAACAACAGGTTGTGGCGGCAGTAATGCCCAAAACCTTTGCCATCAAGCCGCAGGAGTTTCGGCACACCAAATTTAAAGTAGTAGTAGAGGTCGGCACGGAAGTGAAGGCAGGTACACCGCTCATGTTCGACAAAGCTCATCCCGAGCTTCAAATCACCTCGCCGGTTAGCGGTGAAGTGGTGGAAGTACGCCGGGGCGACAAAAGGGTGTTGGAGGCCATTGTAATTTTGGCTGACGGCAAAACTGAGTATGTCGACTTTGGTGCGGCAAGCCCTAACCAATTGTCGGCCGACGACATCAAATCCAAATTACTGGCTTCAGGTGCTTGGGCGTTTTTGCGTCAGCGTCCGTATAACGTGCTGGCTAATCCGAATGAGCTACCAAAATCGATCTTCATTTCTGGTTTTGACACAGCACCATTAGCCCCAGCAGTCGATTTTGCCTTAGCAGGTGAGGCAGCCGCCTTTCAAGCAGGCATCGATGCCATCAAAAAGATGACGGGTGTAAACATCCACCTCAACTTGCACAGCAGCAAGTCGAAGTCTGAGGTGCTTACCCAAGCCAAAAACGTGACCATCAACAAAATCGAAGGCATGCACCCTGCTGGCAACGTGGGTGTGCAAATTCACCACCTCGATGCCATCAAAAAAGGCGAGCGCGTATGGCACATTCATCCTTGCGATGTAGTGATCATAGGTCGTTTGTTTTTAACCGGTAAACTCGATATGACCCGCGTGATTGCCGCCACTGGCAGTGAGTTCGAAAAACCACAGTATTATAAAACCATTGTAGGCGCACAGCTTGCGAGCGTAATCGAAGGTAATGTGAAGGCTGGTAAGGTGCGCATCATCACTGGCAATGTGCTCACAGGTACGCAGGCCAGCGCTGAGGGTTTCTTAGGCTTTTACGATCAGCAGATCACGGCCATACCCGAAGGCGATGATTTAGAGTTCTTGGGTTGGTTGGTGCCGAGCTATCCGCGTCCCGACATCTCCAAAAGTTTCCTCAGCGGCTGGTTCAAAAACCGCAGCTACAAAGCCAACACCAATATGCATGGTGAAGAGCGCGCTTTTGTGGTAACGGGCCAATACGAGCAGGTGCTGCCGATGGATATTTTGCCGACTTTTTTACTGAAGTCGATTATTTACAAAGACATTGAAGAGATGGAAGAACTCGGTATTTACGAGATCGCCGAAGAAGACATGGCCCTTTGTGAGTTTGTGTGTACTTCCAAAATTCCGGTGCAGAAAATCATCCGCGAAGGTTTGGACCTCATGTATCAAGAAGAACAATAATTTAAAATCGGAATATGAAGTTTCTGAAGGACAAAATATTAGAGTTTAGACCGCAATTCGAAAAAGGTGGGAAGTACGAAAAGTTCCACACCGTTTTTGATGGTTTTTCTACCTTTTTATTCACCCCCGATCATGTAACCCACGGTGGTACGCACATCAAGGCGGGCATTGACTTAAAGCGCACCATGTTTTTTGTGGTGATTGCCATGGTTCCTGCCTTGCTTTTTGGCATGTACAACGTAGGGCACCAACATTTCATCAGCAATGGCGAGTTTTTGGGTTATGGCGAAGGTTTGATCGATAAATTAATCTACGGCGCCATCAAGGTATTGCCAGTAGTGGTGGTTTCTTACGGAGTAGGTTTGGGCATCGAGTTTTTCATCGCCTCCAAAAAAGGCCACGCCATCAACGAAGGCTTTTTGGTGTCGGGCTTGCTCATTCCGTTGGTAATGCCGCCAGCTATTCCTTTGTGGATGGTAGCCGTAGCTACAGCTTTCGCTGTTATTTTTGCGAAAGAAGTGTTTGGTGGTACGGGCATGAACATCTTAAATGTAGCCTTAACAGCGCGGGTGTTTTTGTTTTTTGCCTATCCTACATTTATGTCGGGCGACACGGTATGGATTGCTGAAAAAGCCGATGCCTACAGTGGCGCAACAGCCTTGGCCAATTCCATTGCTGGTTCACCAGGCTACAGTATTAGTGATATGATGTTGGGCTTTATACCGGGCTCGGTTGGGGAAACTAGTAAAATCGCCATCCTCATTGGCGCGGCTTTTTTAGTTATCACAGGTATTGGCAGCTGGAAAATCATGTTGTCGGTGTTGATGGGTGCCGCGTTTATGGGCCTCGTATTTAACGGTTTGGCCTTAAATGAATTCATGCAAGTGCCTTTTTACTACCACTTTTTAATGGGAGGCTTGGTGTTTGGAGCTGTATTTATGGCGACAGACCCCGTTACTGCGGCTCAAACCGAACGTGGTAAGTGGTATTATGGCTTTTTGATTGGTTTGATGGCGGTGATGATTCGTGTTTTCAATCCTGCTTACCCTGAAGGCATCATGTTAGCCATTTTGTTTGGTAACGTGATGGCACCGTTGATCGATTATTTTGTAGTTCAAGCAAACATAAAAAGGAGGAGATTAGTCCGTGCGTAGTTCAAATAATTATGTACTCACCTTCGCGGTGATCATAACCGTAGTGGCAGCCGTGCTTTTAGCAGGTGCAGCCACCTTGCTCAAACCCATGCAAGATGCCAACCGTAAAAAGGAAAAGCAGGAAAACATTTTGTCAGTAGTTGGCAAAACCGGTGAAAACGATTACAAGCAATTTGACCAGTTAATTACTTCTCTGGTTATCGATGAAAATGGTGATGTTGTTGAGGGTGTGAAAGCTTTTGATATCGATTTGGCGATGGACAAGCGCATTAAATCCAAAGACGCTAATCATAAGTTGCAGTATCCATTGTATGTGTTTGAAGAGAATGGTAAAAAGACTTACATCTTGCAATTGGCGGGTGTAGGACTTTGGGGACCAATTTGGGGCTATTTGGCTTTGGATGAAGATGGTAACACCATCAAACAGGCGGTATTCGATCATAAAGGTGAAACACCTGGCTTGGGTGCGGAAATCAATACCGATGCTTTCGAATCGCAGTTTCAAAACAAACTCATACTTAATGAGAATAACGAGTTTGTGAGCGTGCAAGTAACCAAAGGCGCTAAAGCCGAAGGTGAAATGCACCAGGTAGATGCCATTTCTGGTGGCACCATTACTTCTAATGGTGTGTCAAATATGCTCAAGGAAGACATCCAGTTTTATCTAACTTATCTAAATAAATCTCAGTCATGAGTGCAGTAGAGACGAAAGTACAAGAAGCGAAGCCGCTTCTTTCAAAAAAGGACCGAGCGCTACTCGTAGATCCTCTGAGCGACAACAATCCGATCACCATTCAAGTATTGGGTATTTGTTCGGCCTTGGCCGTAACTACACAGTTGAAGCCAACCATGGTAATGGCCATTTCGGTAATGGCGGTGGTAGTGTTGTCCAACTTTGTGGTGTCATTAATTCGCAATTTAATCCCTTCACGTATCCGGATCATTGTTCAATTAACAATCATTTCGATTCTTGTGATTTTAGTTGACCAGTTGCTTCAAGCATACGTTTACGATGTAAGTAAGCAGCTATCTGTATTTGTGGGCCTTATCATCACCAATTGTATTGTAATGGGACGTTTAGAAGCCTTTGCCATGGCCAACAAACCGGGTCCATCCATTTTAGATGCCATCGGTAATTCAGCCGGTTATGCTTGGATTATTTTGGCGGTGGCATTTGCACGTGAGCTCTTTGGTTCGGGCAAGTTGTTCGGCTTTCAAGTAATTCCCGATGCCTTTTATGAAATGGGCTACGTAAACAACGGCCTGATGCTCATTCCTGCTGGTGCCTTGTTTGTAATTGCCATTATTATTTGGATTCAACGTTCGATCAACCAAAAATTTGAGGAGGCCTAAGCATGATGTTTTTAGCAGCTGATTTAATTAGCATATTCGTAAAATCGATTTTTGTCGACAACATGATTTTCGCGTACTTCTTGGGTATGTGTTCGTACTTGGCCGTTTCTAAAAACGTTAAAACCGCCATTGGTTTAGGGGCAGCCGTAGTTTTCGTATTGGGCATTACGGTGCCTATCAACTGGTTGTTATTGAATACAGTATTGAAAGAAGGAAGCCTAGCATGGATTTCTCCTTCCTTTGCTGAAGTGGATTTAACTTTCTTAGCCTTCATTATGTTTATTGCTACGATTGCATCCATGACACAATTGGTAGAGATGGTAATTGAAAAGGTTTCACCCGCACTTTATGGTTCATTGGGTATCTTTTTGCCTCTGATTGCGGTAAACTGTTCGATTTTGGGTGGTTCGTTGTTCATGCAAGAACGCGATTACACTTTGTCGGAAGCCACGGTATTTGGTTTGGGTTCAGGCGTAGGTTGGTTGATTGCCATTGTGGCCATCGCCGCCATTCGGATGAAAATCCGTTATTCGGATGTTCCTAAGCCGTTGCGTGGATTGGGCATTACCTTTATCATTACTGGTTTGATGGGTATTGCTTTCATGAGCTTTTTGGGTATTAATCTTTAATTGAGCAGTATGTTGATTCTCGATACATTTACGATTATAGGCTTGAGCGTAGGCGCGTTTTTATTCGTGATCCTCACATTGGTGTTTGTACTGATGTTTGCTCAGAAAAAATTAGTGCCTTCTGGGGAAATAAGAATTGTGGTAAACGGCGACGAAGCCAATCCCATCATTACCACACCAGGCAGCACTTTGTTGACGACCCTGAGCGAACGCAAATTATATTTGCCTTCAGCTTGTGGTGGCGGTGGTACTTGCGCCATGTGTAAGTGTCAGGTGATTGACGGTGGTGGTGACGTGCTTCCTACCGAAAAAGGTCATTTGTCGCGTAAAGAACAAGCCGACAACTGGCGCTTAGCTTGTCAGGTGAAAGTGAAAAACGACATGGTGGTACACGTGCCTGAAGAGGTATTTGGTATCAAGAAGTGGGAGTGTGAGGTGGTTTCGAACTACAACGTGGCTACATTTATCAAAGAGTTTGTGGTGCGTTTGCCTGAAGGCGAGCATTTGGATTTTGAATCGGGTGGCTACATTCAAGTAGATGTTCCGGCTTGTGAAATCGATTTTAAAACGATGGACATTGCGCCACATCCGAACGATCCGGCTGGTAAAGACAAGTTCAAAGAGGATTGGGATAAGTTTAACCTTTGGGACCTCAAGATGAAAAATCCTGAACCGATTTTCAGGGCTTATTCGATGGCCAACCACCCAGCAGAAGGTAACATCATCATGTTGAATATTCGTATTGCAACACCGCCATGGGACCGCGCCAACAACCGTTGGATGCAGGTGAATCCAGGTATATGTTCGTCGTTTGTATTCGGACAAAAGCCTGGCGACAAAGTAACCATCTCTGGACCTTACGGTGAGTTTTTCATCCGTCCAACCCAAAACGAAATGGTGTACATCGGTGGTGGTGCAGGAATGGCGCCATTGAGAAGTCATATTTATCACCTGTTCCACACCTTGCGTAGTGACCGCAATGTGAGTTTCTGGTACGGTGGTCGTTCTAAGCGTGAGCTTTTTTACATCGACGAGTTCCGCGCCATTGAAAAGGAGTTTCCGAATTTCCGTTTTCACGTAGTACTTTCTGAGCCGATGCCGGAAGACAATTGGAAAGTAGTTACCGGTGTTGAAGATCGTGAAGGAGATGGCTTCTTAGGATTTGTGCACCAAGCCTTCATCGACAACTACCTGTCGAAACACAGCGACCCAGAAGAAATTGAGTTCTATTTCTGCGGTCCCCCGATGATGAACGCAGCCGTTATCAAAATGTGTGACGACTGGGGAATTCCGGAAGAGCATGTGAGCTTCGATGATTTTGGAGGATAAGACAGTAAAAGCCAGCTTATAGCTGGCTTTTTTCATTCATAAGAAATCATTAGCTGTAACTAAAACTTGTCTTTCACAGCATTTAGCGCTATTTTTGGCCAGCTTAATTCAAAAACTGCATGAACATCCACGAATACCAAGGTAAAGAGTTGCTGAAGCGTTATGGCGTAGCCATTCAAGAAGGCATCGTTGCACATACGCCAGATGAGGCCGTAGAAGCTGCCAAAAAATTACAAGAACAAACTGGCACAGGCTGGTGGGTTGTAAAGGCTCAAATCCATGCCGGTGGCAGGGGTAAAGGTGGCGGTGTAAAATTGGCCAAATCGTTAGACGATGTAAAAGCTAAGGCTTCTGATATTATTGGCATGCAACTCATTACGCCACAGACCACTGCGGAGGGTAAAAAAGTGCATAAAATATTAGTGGCGCAGGATGTTTATTATCCTGGTGCAAGCGAAACCAAGGAATTTTATATGTCCGTTTTGCTTGATCGTGCCAACGCTCGTACCATCGTCATGTATTCAACCGAAGGTGGTATGGACATTGAAGAAGTAGCAGAGCATACACCGCACCTCATTTTTAAAGAAACCATAGACCCACGTGTAGGTTTGCAAGGTTTTCAAGCGCGCAAAATTGCGTTCAACTTGGGATTATCGGGCACCGCGTTTAAAGAAATGGTGAAGTTTGTAACGGCATTGGTAAAGGCATACGAGGCTACTGATGCCGATATGTTTGAGATTAATCCTGTACTTAAGACCTCCGATGATAAAATCATTGCCGTAGATGCAAAAGTAAACATCGACGAAAATGCGCTTTACCGCCATGGCGATATTGCTGCCATGCGCGATACTTTGGAAGAAGATCCAACGGAAGTGGAAGCTGCTGAGTTTAGTCTTAACTATGTAAAACTCGACGGGAACGTGGGTTGCATGGTCAACGGCGCTGGTTTGGCCATGGCTACCATGGACATCATCAAGCTCGCTGGTGGTGACCCGGCTAACTTTTTGGATGTCGGTGGTACTGCCAATGCTGAGCGTGTGGCCAATGCCTTTAACATCATCCTCAAAGACCCGAACGTAAAAGCTATTTTGGTGAACATTTTTGGTGGTATCGTACGTTGCGACCGCGTTGCGAATGGTATTGTGGATGCTTACAAGCAAATTGGCGACATTAAGGTGCCAATCATTGTGCGCTTGCAAGGCACCAATGCCGTAGAAGCCAAGGCCATTTTGGATTCATCTGGACTCAAATTGATGGCTGCTGTAGAATTAAAAGAAGCCGCTGATTTGGTTAAATCGGTGATGGGCAATTAATATAATTGGGATTATACAGCGAAAAGCAGGGTTAACGCCCTGCTTTTCGTATTTTTGAGTATGCGAATTCGATTGTACGAAGAAAATGTAAATGCCAAACAGTTAGACCAAGTAGTTGATTGTTTGAAAAAAGGTGGGGTGATCATCTATCCAACCGATACGGTATACGCCTTTGGGGCTGATATGTACAATTCGAAAGCCATTGAGAAGATCAGCAGGCTCAAAAAAATCAGTGAATCGGCCAATTATTCGATCATTTGTCACGATTTAAGCCATTTGTCAGATTATACCTTGCAGATCAGCAATGACATATTCCGCCTGATGAAACGGGCACTGCCTGGTCCCTACACCTTTATCTTAAAGGCAAATAACCAAGTGCCCAAACTCTTCCACAGCAAAAAGAAAACCATCGGTATTCGGGTACCAGATAACGTCATTGCCCGCGCCATTGTAGAAGCACTCGGCAATCCCATCGTATCTTCTTCCATTCATGATGATGATGCGGTAATTGAATATACCACCGATCCTGATCTGATTTATGAGCGTTACGAAGACCAAATCGATTTGCTGGTAGATGGTGGATTTGGCGATAACGAAGCTTCAACAGTGTTGGATTGCACTGGCGAGGAAATCGAAATTCTCCGAGAAGGCAAAGGGGACTTGTCGATTTTGTAAAAAACCTGTCACATTTTAAGGCTGTCCGATTTTTTAGGTTTAAAAATGAATCTTTTTGTTGGGTATTGCTGAAGATAAGCCTAAATTCGAAGTTCTAATTTTTTTACATGAAGGAAGTAGTCGAGAAGTTGCTGTTTGTCGTTTTATTTGTGTTCACAGCATCCTTTTCTCAAGCCCAAGATAATACAGGTACCGTACGAGGTTTTGTTTACGACAAAAGTACTGGAGAACCTATCTTATTTACCAACGTATATTTAAAAGGCACAACCTATGGGGCCAGCACCGATGTAAACGGTTTCTTTTCAATTACCCGAGTACCCATAGGTAATTACACCTTGTTGAGCACATATTTAGGTTATGATACAGCACGAGCAGCCATTTCGGTAAAAGCTGGAGGCATCATTAATCAAAAATTATTCATCAATAAGTCTTCGATACAGCTCAATGCCATTGAAGTTAGCGCTGAAAAACAGGAGCAGCTTACTTCTGTAAAAGTGTCGGTTGAAACCGTAACCGCTAAACAAATCTCTCAAATTGTAAGTGTTGGAGGTGAGGCAGACATTGCTCAGTATTTGCAAATTTTACCTGGAGTAGTGTTTACTGGCGACCAAGGCGGTCAGTTGTACATTCGTGGAGGCTCTCCAGTACAAAACAAGGTAATGCTCGACGGCATGATTTTGTACAATCCGTTTCACTCCATTGGTCTGTTTTCTGTATTCGAAACCGACATTATTAAAAACGCGGAAGTACACACAGGTGGTTATAATTCAAACCACGGTGGTCGTATTTCAGCGGTTATGGATGTAACCACGCGAGATGGTAACCAAAAGCGGTTGAGCGGCAAAGTGGGTGCGAGTCCATTTTTAGGACGTATCATTTTAGAAGGCCCCTTGTCGAAGTCTAAAAACCCCGACAAACCAGCGCCTTCTTTTATTTTAGCTGGAAAATCGTCGTACCTCAATCGTACTTCACCCATTATATACAGCTATGCGGATAGCAATGGTTTGCCGTTTAGCTTTAACGACATTTATGGCAAAGTCACCTTTAAGGCAGACAATGGCAGTAAATTGAGCTTATTCGGTTTTAATTTTAACGACCGCGTAAACTTCCGTCAGGTGGCAGACATTGGCTGGAATTCCCTAGGTGCTGGCGCCAATTTTGTAATTATCCCCAGTGGTTCTACCAGTTTAATCAGCGGCACCATGGCTTACTCTGATTATCAGGCCACGCAAATAGAAGCAGACGGTGCTCCACGGGTGAGTGGCATTGCCGGCTTTAATGGCAATTTGACAATTACCCAGTTTTTGGCCAAGGATGAAGTTATTTTTGGATTTGATGTAGTGGGATTTGGCACCAATTTTCAGTTTACCAATCCTAGTGGCATTATCCTCAGTCAAAATGCTAATTCCACGGAATTAGCGGGTTTTGTGAAATACAAATACCTCACCGATAAATTGGTTTTTGAGCCAGGTTTTAGAGCACACTATTACTCTTCTTTAGGTGAAATGTCGCTCGAGCCGCGCTTGGGTGCCAAGTATAACCTTACCAAAAAAGTTCGTTTGAAATTTGCAGGTGGTTTGTATTCCCAGAATTTAATCAGTGCTCAGTCAGATCGTGACATTGTAAACCTTTTTTACGGATTTTTATCAGGACCTGACAATCTCCCACGCACCTTCGACGGGGCTCCTGTAACGTCTAAGTTGCAAAAAGCTCGTCATGCCATTGCCGGTGTTGAATTAGATTTTGGGAAGTTCTTAGAGTTTAATTTTGAGACCTACATCAAAGACTTCAATCAGTT
Organism: Chitinophaga pinensis; assembly: GCA_945874665.1. GTDB lineage: Bacteria > Bacteroidota > Bacteroidia > UBA7662 > UBA7662 > PNNG01. Next base: position 12,116 of record CAMCHJ010000023.1, read on the forward strand.
AACCAACCTCAACCGTGATAAAATTTATGAAGATATTTTGGCATTTGAGGACCAGCCTGATTTTTTGAAGAAGGATTTTATCATTGAACGGGGGCAGGCTTATGGTTTTGACTTTAGGTTGAAGTACGACCGCAAGCGTTTTTATGTTTGGGGTACTTATTCATGGACTTATGTGGATCGTTTTGATGGCGTTAGAACTTACAACCCTAGTTTTGACCGCCGCCACAATGTGAATTTGGTAAGCACGTATATGTTTGGCAAAAACCTAAACTGGGAGTTCAGTGGCCGTTGGAACTTCGGTAGCGGCTTCCCTTTTACCCAAACACAAGGTTTTCATCCTGATGTGAATTTTGGTGGTGGCATCAATACCGATTACCTTTCTCAGAACGGCAATTTAGGTATCGTATATGCTGATTTTAACCAAGGCCGACTTCCCACTTACCACCGCTTGGATGTGTCTGTGAAGCACACCTTGGCGTTAAGTGATCGCTCCGAATTAGATTTCAACTTCAGCGTGAGTAATTTTTACAACCGCGACAACATCTTTTATTTCGACCGCGTACGGTTTACTCGTGTGAACCAGTTGCCAATTCTTCCAAGCTTTGGCCTGACTTTGTCTTTTTAACATTATATCCACATTAGATCCCTAAAACGGACTGATGTTATCCACACTGTTAGTAAATTCTCAAGCCCAAACAACGGTCATTACTGCGCTTTAGGGATTCAGTTGCCTAATTTTGTTATATCTGATCACTTGTAATTTTCGTTACTAGGGATACTCAATTCAGGTTTACAAAATTCCAGCATGTACAACTTACTCAAAGCGGCGATCACTCTTTTTTGGTTACTGACTGTCTTTTTTGCCACTGCGCAGCCGACTCAAATTTTCAACCAACCCGATGCTGGCATGCGAACAGCCATCAGGCTTTATGACCAGGAGCGTTATGTTGCGGCGAAACGTCAATTAGAGAAAATCATAGACGATGTTTTTCCGCCATCTGACTTAGAATCAGAGCAGCGCCTTTACAGGGAAGCCCGCTTTTACCGAGCTTTGAGCGCTGCCCAATTGCGTCAAAAGGATGCTGATTTCCAATTATTGTCCTTTATAGAAGACTTTCCGGAGGCTTTAGAAGTAAATGAAGCTAAATTTTACCTGGGTCAGTTTTATTTCATATCCAAAAAATACAAAGAAGTTATCCCGGTTTTGGCCTCCCTCGATGCTGCTTTACTTCCGATTCAACAAGCTGCAGCTGCGCACTATTATTTGGGTTACAGTTATTTTACGCGCGATCAATTTAAAGAAGCCAAGGGTGAGTTTGAACAAATCAGCGGACTTAAAAACGAGTATCATTACCCAGCCAACTACTATTTAGGGGTAATTACCTATGAAGAGGGGAATGGCCTAGCCGCGTTAGCTTATTTTGATTTGCTGAAAGAGTCGACCAACTACAGTCGCATTATACCTTATTACATCACCAAGTTGCAATTTGAATTGGGCATGTTCGACGAGCTTTTGGTCTATGCCTTGCCCATTTCGGCAAATAAAGAGGTAAAGCAGTTAGCCAACATCAACTACTTGATTGCGCAAACCTATTTCAAGAAGTCTGAATTTGTAAAAGCCATTCCCTATTTAAAGCGATACCAGGAGCAAGGTGGGCAGTTGGTAAGTGAAGATTATTACCAGCTTGGTTACGCTGCTTACATCGGCAAGGATTACAAAACAGCTGTTTCTAGTTTAGCAAAAGCTGCTTCGCGCAATGACAGTGTGGGCCAAAGCGCCACTTTTATTTTAGGCGATTCTTACTTGCGGCTTGATAAAAAGGAGCAGGCTTTAACCAGTTTTTACGCGGCCTCGCGTTTGAACTTTGACTTGGAAATTCAGGAGACGGCTGCTTTCAACCATGCCAAGTTAGGCTATGAATTAAACATTCATCCGCAGTCGCTTACGTGGTTAAAAGATTTTGTGACTACTTATCCGCGTTCCAAGTATGGTGATGAGGCCAGAGAGCATTTGGGTAACATTTTGCTATCTACCAAAAACTTTAAAGAAGCGGTTGAGGTGATTGAAGGAATCAGCAATCGGAACCTAAACATCAATCGTTCTTACCAAAAGGTGGCTTTTTACCGAGGGGTTGAGCTTTTTAATCAGGGTGTTTTTCAAGAGGCTGTTAGGTTTTTCGATAAATCGCTTACGCAATCGATCGATAAGAACATCAGTGCGATGGCTTATTTTTGGAAGGGGGAGTCGCTGTATCGTCTCGGCAGTTTAAAACCAGCGGTGGCAGAGTTTCAGAAGTTTGTGCGCGGTTTTCCTGTTACCAATGGTTTGGAGCCTGAAAACTCGATGATTGCTGCGAACTATGCTTTGGGTTATTGCTATTTCAAACAACAGGACTACTTGTTAGCCATTTCCCATTTTGAAAGTGCCAGCAAAGAAATACAAGCAAGTGATGCCACCATACAGCAGCATCAGTTCATTCAATCCATTTTTGGCGATTTGTTATTGCGTTTGGGTGACGCCCACTTTGCCATCAGTGCTTATCCGCAGGCGATTGGTTTTTATCAAATGGTGATGACGCGTAACCTCATTGGAGCCGATTATGCGAATTACCAAGAAGGTATTTTGCAGGGATTGACTAACAACAAAGACAAAAAAGTAGCTTCGTTGAAGGGTTTGATTCGCAAATACCCAGGTTCGTTGTACCTCGACAACGCCCTGTTAGAATTAGCCAATACCTATTTTATCAATGATCAGTATGAGGAGGCCTTGAAACAGCTCGACAGTCTTATCGTAAAGCGTCCGAATAGTTTTTTGGTAAAGAAAGCTCTACTAGTAAAAGGACTCATTTTATACAACAATGAACAGTATGAGTTAGCCATTGCGTCATACAAGGAAGTAATTGCCGATCATCCCAAAACGCAAGAGGCACGTGATGCATTGGCGGGAATCAAAAACATTTACATACAACTAAACAACGTTGACGCGTATCTAGCTTACACCGCTACAGTGCCATCGGCCCAAGTAACGTTAACCGAGCAGGATTCTATCACCTTTCAAGCGGTGGAGTTGGTGTATAACCAGAACGATTGTAACAAAGCCGTACTCGAGTTGACCCGCTACTTAAATAGATTTCCGGATGGTTTTTTTGCAGTGAATGCAAGGTATTTGCGTGCTGATTGCTATGCACGCAACAAGCAATTTGACTTGATGGTACAGGATTTGATTTTTGTGGCAGATCAAAACCGTAACATTTACAGCGAACGTACTTTTGCACGCCTCTCGAAGTATTATTTTGAGCGAAAGGAATATGGCATGGCCATCACTTTCTTCAATAAACTGGCGCAGAACAGCGATTCGCGTTGGAATATTTTAGAGGCCTACCAAGGTTTAATGCGTTCACATTTTGCATTAAATCAGCTGAGTGAGGCGCGTACTTTCGCCAACAATGTGGTTAATTATGAGCACAGCAATGAGACTGCGGTTTGGGAGGCTAAACTGCTCCTAGCGCGCATACTGTTGGCCGAAGACGCGTTATCAGATGCCTTGGTAGCCTTTACGAGTCTTTACGAGCAAACCAAAAGCGAGTATGGTGCTGCGGCCAAGTACTTTATTGCCGACATACAGTTTCGGAGAAATGAGTACTTACCAAGTCAGAACACCATTTTTGAGCTCATTGATAAAATCCCTTACTACGATGAGTGGATTGGTAGGGCATTTTTGCTTTTAGCCGAGACCTATGTGGCGTTAGAAGAGGATTTTCAAGCCATTGCTACTTTGCAGAGTATTGTAGATAACCGCCCTGTAGATGCCATCTCAGACCAAGCACGTACGAGGTTGTCAGAACTGCAAGCACGCCAAGTACAAAAACGTATGCAAAAAACCACCCCAAATAATTCCACGCAACCCGAAAGTCCTGAAAATGGACTTGGTGATGGGCCAGCGGGCGAGCCGAAGGAAAGCGGCGAAATAAAGGACCCTGAAGCAGGTGGAGAAAATAACAAGCCAAAGGAAGGAGATACAAACAATGACTAAGCTGATCAAAATACTAGCATTGGTGCTGGCAGGCAGTTTTACTGCTGAAGCACAAGAGCGTAGCAATGGGTCGGGCTTTACCACCGATCCTATCCGCGTGGTGCGTGCTTACGAGGCCATTTTGGCCGATGCGTTGAAGGTGAGTCCTGTGCCGCAACTGCCTACCGTGCAAACCGAGCGCAAACTGCTCACTTACACTGGCATTAATCGCATGGCGCCAACGGCGGTAGAACTTGCGCCATTAAGTCCTTTGCGTGCCCTCGCAGAACCTCCCACTACCATTGGTGGTGGCCATTTGCGCGTAGGAGGAGGTAATTACCGCACGCCTTTGGCCGATTTGAGGTTAACGAGCAAGCGTGACCCAAAATTCGAGTATGGTCTCACTGCTAAGCATTTTTCATCTGCAGGCAATTTGCGTGTAGATACCTTTAAGTTTAACCATGCTGATTTTAGCGACAACCACTTAGGTGTGCATGGTAAGCGTTATTTGAACAAAGTCTACATCCATTCAAATTTTGATTACGACCGTCAGGTAAGGCATTTTTATGGCGCTCATCAGCCAATAGACATCCCAAAAGACTCGATTCGGCAGGTGTTTAATCGGCTTGGCGGTGCCTTGGGTATAGCTTCGCACCAGGTGGAGGCCGATCAGGTAGCATTTAATGCCAAGTTTTCATTTTACAGTTTAAACGACCGTTTTGACCAGCGCGAAAACAATTTGCGCGTCGATGGCGGTTTAATGGTACGCTTGGATGAGAATAAAGTGACCTTTGATTTTGCCTTCGATCATACCAATTACACTACTTTATCGGGTTTCAACAATTCGAGGAACTTGGTGTATTTCCAGCCCCGTTACAACCTCCAAAAACCGAGTTTTATACTCAATGCAGGTTTGAACTTGGCCATGGAAGCGAGTGGGGGTATATCTGAATTTCGCATTTACCCGCACATCGATTTTACATATATGGTGAAGGATGTATACATGCTAGCTTATGGCGGTGTTACTGGCAATACAGAGCGCGTAAGCTATCAAGATGTTGTGCGCATCAATCCGTTTGTAGGCCAGGAGCTTGACATCCGCAACCTCAACAACCGGGTGCAGTTTTATGCCGGTTTGAAAGGCAGTATCGATGAGTTGACTTCTTACAATGTGATGGGCAGCTACCAGCGCTTGCAGCAGGCCATGTTCTTTTTGAACGACAGTTCAGATTTCAGTCGTTTGATTCCCGTTTACGATAGCAATACCAATGTACTAAACCTGCGTGCCGAAATAATCCGCAAGTTTGGCGATAAATACGAGGCGCATCTCAAAATGGATCTCAAAAGCTATGGTCTGAGTAATTTAGAAGCGCCCTTCATGCAACCAACTGCGGCTTTTAGAGCAGGAGGGGTGTACAATTTACAAAACAGACTTCGGTTGATGGCTGAGGCAGTGATGTTCAACGGTGTTTCATACCTCAATCAAACGCAGCAATTGGAGCGTTTGAATGGCGTTTTTGATCTCAATCTGGGGGTTAGCTACGACTACAATAAGACTTTCGGGTTTTTCTTAAACATCAATAATGTTACGTCTGCCCGCTATTTCCGCTGGTATAATTATCCAACCTTTGGCTTTAACGTTTTGGGCGGTTTAAATATCCGATTCTAAGTGTCAGTGAGCATAAACGAAATACAGGCTTTAAAAAAGGCACTCCTACATTGCAATAAAGAACTTATTGTAAAAGGTATAGGTGTGTTTAAGCCTTCCTACAAAGCTGCCAGCTTGAGTTCAGACGGGAGAACGATAATTCAGCCACGTTATGGATGGAGTTTTTGTTTGGGAGGCCCAGCTTATTTGGCGGCTTCATCGACTGAATTTTTGGCAAGCGAATCCCTGGCCAATACCTTGATAGCTGCTAGTGCAAAGGGCGAGACCTTTGAAATTGCAGGTCTAGGCCTTTTTTATAAGAAACAAGGGTGTTATGAGCTTATGCCAGAGCCTGGCCATCTAACAGCAGCCAATCAGCATTATGGCTTGATTCCGCTCAGCATTCACAAGGTTAGAGCCGTTTTAGCAAGCGATTTGCAGTCGCCTAAAAAAGCCACCATGGCGCCGTCGAACTTAATTTTGAAGGCAGCTGCGGTATTTTTAGGCTTTTTGTTGTTGAGCATGTTGGCTTTTCAATATTTTTTGACAGAAAAACCGATGTTTACACGTCAAGAAGCAGGTATGAACATTTTTGGTGCGGAGCGGGAAACCTTATACCAGGCACCATATATAAGCGAGCCTAATTCAAACATTGAAGACATTTTAGATGAGATAAAGCAGGCTGCAGATTCCGTGCTGTTTGAAAAGTCTATGGCCACTGAAACGGTCGCGCTAAGCAAAGAGCCTTTGTTGAAAAGCGCTCCAATCGTAAAATCGGATGGAAATTTACTTTTGAAATCTAAAGTACTGCGGAGCTCTAAAATGAATGAGCAAGCTACTGAAAAAGAACAAATCAGTGTTAAGCAGAAAGAAGAAGCAACAAGTGTTCAGGCTAAATCAAACCGGGAGGTAGCACCGCCGCGACTTGTTAAAAAAGTGCAAGAAGCGACTACCAGCGCTACAGCATCTAAGTCGCGGGTGATCCAACCAATGAACCCCAAAAGCAGCCTCCCTCAAAATCAATCAGAGAACCATGCCGGTTATAAAAAGGAGAAACAAGCTAACGCTGCTTTAAATCAAGGCAGCAGTGCTTATGTAGTGGTGGGGGCGTTCCTGTCGTTTCAAAATGCTGAGAACTACAAAGCGGAAATGAAGGCAAAAGGGTTTCAAATTGCCGATGACAAAAGTGTTTTGATAGGTAAATTCCACCGCGTGGTTGTTGTATCGCCAAGTCCAACAGGATTAGCTCAGGATTTTTTGGCAAAAGCAAAACAGGAAATCAGTGCTGACGTTTGGTTGTTGAAAGACTGAGTCATTTTTGCGTTGACGGATTTTCAAATCGTAATGAGTCAGTAGTGGCTACGATTTACTGACGCTGTTAAGCCACCTCTGTTTCCTGTTCTAAGTTATTGGCCACGGATCATGAAGCTGTTCCGCGGTATGCCAATAAACAACTAGTAATGAGTTCCTGCTTTGTTTAACTCCAACAGCAATGTGCCGGAAAGCAGAGAGGGTAGCGGCAGCTGCATCAGTAGGGTATCCCGATTTTTTTGAAGACGAAGTGCATGAGCCAAGCTGGTCCAATCAATAAAAACTGCAAATCCTTTAAAAAGGAAGGCTTCTTGCCTTCGATGTTGTGACCAATAAACTGCCCGATCCATGCCAAAATAAAGATGCCAATCGAAATGTACACATGGTTACTGCTGCCTAAAGTGTGTATTTGTAAATTGCCATAGGCCATGCCGACACTCAGGAGCAACATGCCTAAAAATAAGGTCAATGACAGCCTTACATAGTAAAAGGAGGCCAAAATCAAGAAGAACACCCCCCAGTTTAGCCAAGGATTTTGGGCTTGCCCCAGCATAAACTTAACACCCTCTATGGGTATGTTCCACAGCAAACCAATTAAGCTAAACATGATCAAGGGAACACAAAGCCAATGTACAATTTTATTGGTGGGATGGCGGTGACTTTCGCCATATTCAAGTAAAAGCCGGTCGATTTTACGCATACAATCAGATTTATGAATCCTAAAATAACATATTTTGAGCTTTAAGTCGAATTCTGCATAAAATTTCAATTGCTTCGGCAATTAGCCTTATTTTTGGATTTAATGAGTTTCGCTAATCCTGCTGCCTTATGGGGCCTTCTTCTGCTGGCCGTACCCCTTGTGGTACACCTGTTTAGCTTTAGAACATTGAAGCGCGTTTATTTTAGTAACCTGCAGTTTTTAAAGGAAGTGAAAGAAGAAAGCCGGCGTAAAAGCCAGCTGAAACACTTGCTTTTGCTGTTTTTGAGGATGTTGGCCATTGCAGCGGTTGTGCTGGCCTTCGCAAAACCACAATGGGGCAATCAGAAAGCTGTGGCCACTGCCGGTGGGTTAAGCCATCATGCCGTTTTTATAGACAACAGTCCGAGCATGAGCCTCGAAGGCTCCGAAGGTCTGTTGCTGGAGCAGGCCAAGGCCGCGGCCAGGTCAATTGCGGCACAAGCCCGTCCCGACGACCGTTTTCAGCTCATTACCCAAGAATTATTACCCATTTCCCAACGCTGGCTCTCGCGTGACGCTTTTTTAGATGCAGTGGATGGCGTGCAGCTCAGTAGCCGTTCGCACCCCCTGAGCTTGATTTACGAACGCCAGCGAGCCTTAATTTTGAATACGTCGGAGCGTCTGCGCACACAAGTCTATTTGTTGAGTGATTTTCAGAAATCTGTGAGCGATTTGGAAGCCATGGGAGTTGATTCGAGTATGCAGCTCTTTTTATTGCAACTCAATGCCAATTCGGTGGCCAATTTGTATGTTGACAGCTGCTGGCTTACACAGCCGCTCTTACGTAAAAATGTCCCAGCCAAATTAGTTTATCGCATCCGAAACGGGGGCGAGCAAGCGGCTAGCGGCATCCGGGTGCAGCTACGCATCAATGAAATACAAAAGGGCCTTTCGAATGTAGATGTACCCGCCAATGGTCAGTTGATTGATACCATTGCCTTTAGTCCTGATGCTGTAGGCCTCCAAAAAGCCGTACTTTCGCTCGACGACCGTGTATTTGCTTACGATGACGCCTGGTACATGCAAATGCAAGTACAGGAGGCCTTGCCGCTTTTGTTGCTCCATGAGCCTAAACAAACGCCTTATGTAACGGCGCTTTTTGCCGAAGACGACTTTATACGCCTGTCGAAACAACTTTTGTCGCGGCTCGATTACAATACTTTGTCTACCTACAAAGCTGTAGTGCTCGATGGTGTTGAGCAACCGGGTTCAGGCCTGGTTAACAGCCTCAAGCGGATGGTCGATGAAGGTGCCTCAGTCATCATTATCCCCTCGGCAAATAAAAATCAAACCCCGTTAAACGAGTTGCTTTCGGCTTTTGGGGCTGGCAATTTAACCGATGTAGTGGTTCAAAAACAGCAAGTCACGGCCTTGGAGGTCAAAGATGTGTTGTTTGAGCAAACCTTCAGTTTCTTGCCCGAACAATTATCGTTGCCAGCTGTAAATCAGTATTTTGGATACCAGGCTAAACCCGACGACCGGGTGCTTATGCGCATGACCAACGGTGCACCTTTGCTCGTGCGCCGAGCTGTTGGGCAAGGCAATGTATTGCTTTTTTTGGCGGCGTTGGCACCTGAATGGACTGATTTTCAGCAGCATGCTTTGTTTGTGCCTACATTATATCGTGCCGCATTGTTGGGTAGCAGCAGTAGCCAGTTGGCATACCGACTCGGTGCCGCGTCCCAGCTCAGTTTGTCGGCGGCTGGAGGGGTACTCAACGGCCTCATCTCACTACAAAACGAACAGTTAAACTACTTACCTGAGGTACGCAAACAGGGCAACCGTCTGCGGTTAGATCTCAAAAGCGGGGAGCTTGTGCCTGGACATTACCAAGTGCATGAAGACGGCAAGCCAGTGCCCAATATGGGCATTGCCTTAAATGGTGATGCCGCCGAATCGCAGCTTGGCAGCTGGTCGGCAAACGACCTCTCCGCCATGGCTGAACGGGCTGGCTGGGAGTGGTTTGAGGTGTCAAAAGCCGAGTTAGCCGGACAGTTTCAAATTTCTGCCAGCGATAGTGCGCTTTGGAAGTGGTTATTGCTGCTAGTTTTGGTATTTTTACTGCTTGAAACCCTCATCATTAAATTTGTTCGATAGATGCACTTGCTTATAAAATCTGCCAAGCTCTTTCAGGAAGGCCATCCCCATCACTTAAAAGTAGTGGATATTGAAGTGAAAGCAGGCATTGTAGAACGTATTGGTGCCGATTTAAAGGCACCGGGCGCAACTGAAATCACGGGACAAGAACTTTGGGTAAGTGCTGGTTTTACAGATACCTATGCCTTTTTCCGGGATCCTGGCTTTGAATACAAAGAAGATATGACCAGTGGTTGTGAAGCCGCCTTCAGAGGAGGATTCACGCGGGTTTTGCTGCAGCCCGATACTTATCCCTGCATCCAAACCAAAGGCGAGGTAAAAGCTATGCTGAGCAAAGCCGCTCAGGCACCTGTACAAGTATTGGTGGCGGGCGCGCTCACCGAAAATCTGGAAGGCAAAGACATTACTGAAATGCTGGATATGCACCGCGCTGGAGCAATATGTTTTTCGAATGGTGATAAAGCCGTGGCCGATACCAGCGCTCAGATGCGGGTTTTGCAATATGCGCAGCACGTAAATGCACTGGTGATGAGCTACCCGAACGATGCCTTTTTAAGCAAATCGGGGCAGGTGCACGAAGGCATTGTGAGCACCCAACTGGGCCTCAAAGGCATCCCTGCTTTAGCTGAGGAAATGCAAATAGCACGCGATTTGGCACTGTTGAACTATACGGGTGGCAGGTTACATTTTTCAAAAATCAGCACTGCCCGCAGCGTTGAGCTCATAAAAGAAGCCAAAGCAGCGGGTTTACAAGTGAGTTGTGGCGTGAGTGCCCATCACTTGCTGCTTACGCATGCTGTATTGCCTGGGTTTGATACCAACTATAAGGTGATGCCACCTTTGCGTACAGAAACCGACCGCCTGGCGCTGCTCCAAGGGGTGATCGAAGGGGTAATTGATGTGATTTGTTCAGATCACCAACCCGAAGATGTAGAACATAAGTTTTTAGAATTTGATTTGGCCAAACCGGGCATTGCCGGCATAGAAACAGCATTTTCAGTGGTGGCCAGCGCTTGTTCAGCGGAGCAGTTAGCGGCTATATTACCAGCACTAACCAGTAGGCCTGCCCAACTGCTCGGTTTACCCGAGGCAAGTATCACTGCAGGTTCTCTGGCCGAATTGGTGGTATTTGATCGTGGCGTAACTTATCAGGTAGCGCGGACCAACCTCCGCACCAAGGGCATTAACAATCCATTCATCGGCCAAAGTTTACAAGCGCCTATCCGATTGGTAGTTCGCGGCCATCATCAATTTATACCCCATGCATAACGACTTAATGAACGCTGCCACTGGCCTTTTTTCGGGCATCAGACTGGCGCAGATTCCCAATATCGACCAAGTCAAAGGCAAAAAGCCAGAAGAGGTGCTCGTTTTTTTAGAAACTGCGCTTCAAAAACAGCATGGTGGAAGTTCTGAACAAGAAATACAGACCGCTTTTAGTCAGTATACCGACCTCATGGCACAAACCGATGATTTGATGCGCGACATGAAGGCACTGGATGCCATCGTACAAAAATCAGCCTCATTGGTGATGTATAAAGAGTACCTTTTCGACTTGCTGTATGTGGCCTGGCTCAGCAAACAGGAGGAAGAGGGGCAAGAAGATTGGATGGAGTCGCCAGAATGGCTGCGCATTGAAGATCAAGTGTCGGAGCGCGGCACCGAAATGCTACACATGCTGATGTATTTGCAGGAAGTGCGTGATTCGGAAATGAAAGCCACGCTCGACGATTTTATTGAGGGCTATTTAACAGATGATGAGCTCGAGTTTCAGGACGATTTAGAAGTATATGAGGAGTTAATTGCTAACCGCGACTGGCTCGACCTCACCTATGTAGAAATGGTGGCTAAAACCGAAGCTATTGAAGAGGAAACTGCCCTTCCAGAGCTCTTTACGCCTTTGTTTTGCTTCTTCAAGAGTCCTGAAAAAGCACAAATCAACTTGTTAGCCACCGCGAGTGCTGGCGGAAATGTAGCTCGCAATTTGCCGGTGTGTTTGGCCATGTTGTTCTTTTACAAAGGCACTGCTGGCATTCCTGCCACCTTGTTAATAAACGCAACCGAGGCCTAACAGCGGCTGACGAATGCAGTAAACCGCTTAAATTTGATTTTTACAACTATCAGCTGATGAGAGAAATGTTTCGATACGCCATGGTGACTGTTGGGTTCCGATACGGGGCCTATGCCGCCGGTTTTTCGTTACTTGCGGCGCTCCTGTTGTTTTCAATGAAATACGATCCCATGGGACAGTTTCGGCTGCTTTTGGGCATTGTAACCGTGGTGGTGATGATTTTGGCCATGCGTAATTACAAATACATCTACAACCAAGGCAGCATGAACGTTACGCACGGTTTTATGGTGGCTTTGACGGTAGGTTTGGTGAGTGCTTTGCTTTATTCGCTTGCTTTGTTGGTGTGGATTTCGTTTTCTGATAAGTTGTGGGCGTTGCACATCAACGACCAATTACGCACCTTGGAGCAGGGCAGGGCAACCATCGAAAGAAACTACAATGCAGGCCAAATCGAAATGCTGGAAGAAAGCATACGCAATGCTAGCAAATCCTATTTAGCAGTATTTACCTTTGTTTTTCGCTTACTTTGGAGTTTACTTGTAGGATTTATGATTTCAATCTATTACCGAAACTAATAATAATGGAACAGCAAGGAATTTTTGAAAAACCCATGGTAAAATGGGGATTGTATTTAGGGGGTTTAAATGTTGCTTATATCCTCGTTTTATATCTCATCGACGTTAGTTTGCTGATTTCTTTTTGGAATTCAGCCATCAGTTTAACCTTACTCATAGTTTTTATGGTGTTGGCCATGAAAGAGCAGCGTCGTAACAACAATGAAGCCCTTTCTTATGGTAATGGGGTAGTGATTGGCATAGCGGTAGGAATTATTTCGAGCCTTATAGGGGTCATTTTTAACGGCCTATTGTATAATTACATCGACCCTACCTTGCCTGAAACCATTCGTGAACTCACTTTAGAGAAAACACTGGGCATGATGGAAAGCATGGGTGCTTCAGAAGAAACCATTGAGCAGGCCATGGGCAATATGGATGAGCGGCAGTTTCAACAGGACCTCAGGGCTTCGTTTACCGCACTTTTGATTTCCTCGCTTTTTAGTGCTTTTGTGGCTTTAATTGTAGCCGCCTTTGTAAAAAAGGAAGCCCCATTGTTTGAAGAAGAAGCCTAATGCAAAAGCTGGATATTTCCATCGTCATCCCCCTCTTAAATGAGGAAGAATCATTGCCTGAATTGTGCGAGTGGATTGCCCGCGTGATGCACAAAGAAGGCTTTAGCTACGAAGTGTTGTTGATTGACGACGGGAGCACAGATGGCTCTTGGTCGGTAATCGAAACCTTGCATCAAGCCAATGCTTGTGTAAAAGGCATCCGCTTTCAGCGAAATTATGGCAAATCGGCTGCTTTAAATATAGGTTTTGAAGCCGCCTTAGGTAAAACTGTGTTCACGATGGATGCCGATTTACAGGATAGTCCGGATGAATTACCAGTGCTCTACCGGCGCTTGCACGAGGAGGGCTTAGACTTGATTTCAGGCTGGAAAAAGAAACGATACGATCCGTTGAGCAAAACCATCCCTACCAAACTATTTAACTGGGCAACGAGGAAGGTGTCGGGGGTAAACAATTTACACGATTTTAATTGCGGTCTCAAGGTATATCGCGCAGAAGTGGTGAAGAGCATTGAAGTGTATGGCGAAATGCACCGCTATATACCAGTGATTGCCAATTGGGCGGGATTTAAGAAGATTGAAGAGCAGGTGGTAGAACACCGCTCCCGCAAATATGGCCACACCAAATTTGGTTTGGAGCGCTTTGTGAACGGTTTTTTGGACTTGCTTTCGATTTATTTTGTATCGCGTTTTGGCAAAAAGCCCATGCACTTTTTTGGATTGCTCGGGTCTTTATCGTTTTTCTCGGGTGGCGTGATTACGTTGGTGGTGATTTTTGATAAGCTGTATAAAATCGCGAATAACCTGCAGCACCGCGACATAACGAGTCAACCCTTGTTCTTTTTAGCCTTGGTTTTGGTCATTGTAGGGGTGCAGCTGTTTGTCACGGGTTTTTTGGCGGAATTGGTATCGCGGAGCTCGGCTGATAGAAACCGCTATTTGATAAAGCAAAGAACCGGACTTGAGTAAAATCATCCTTGTTGGACCCGCTTGGCCGTTGCGAGGTGGCGGCATGTCGACTTTTAATGAGCGTTTGGCCACGGAGTATCAGGCATTAGGGTATGAAGTTGAAATTGTGACTTTCAGCTTGCAGTATCCTCGCATTTTATTTCCAGGCAAAAGTCAAATGTCAGAAGAGGAGGCGCCCGCCAATTTAAACATCAAAGTAATGATTAACTCGGTGAATCCGCTGAGTTGGTACCGAACCGCGCGTTACATTGCCAAGCAACAACCCGATTATTTGATTTTCAGGTATTGGATGCCCTTTATGGCGCCTTGCTTGGGGCAGATAGCCCGTTTGAGCAAGCGTTTTGGTAGCAAAGCCAAGCGATTGGCCATTGCCGACAACATCATTCCCCACGAAAAATTCCCGCTTTCCAAGCCGCTCACCAGCTTCTTTTTAAACCAGATGGATGCCGTTTCAACCATGTCTGCATCGGTGATGGAAGACCTCAAGGCCTTTCAGTTTACCCGGCCTTCTCAGTTGCTGAAGCATCCACTGTATGATAATTACGGCCAAAAAGTAAGTAGGGAGCTGGCTTTGGCTGAACTCAAGCTGGACCCTAAATTCACGTATTTTCTGTTTTTTGGCTTTATCCGGCATTACAAAGGACTCGACTTGTTATTGCAAGCCTTTGCAGATGCCCGTTTAAAGCGACACCCTGTGAAGCTCATTATTGCCGGCGAGTTCTACGAAAATCCAGATCGCTATTACCGCATGGTGCGCGAGCATAATTTGGCCGACCGGCTGGTAATGATGACACAGTTTATTCCCGACGAGCAGGTGAAGTACCTCTTTTCATCGGCTTCGTTGGTTACCCAAACCTACCACCACGCCACCCAGAGCGGTGTTACACAGGTGGGCTTTCAGTTTGATACGCCTATGTTGGTGACCAATGTGGGAGGACTCGCAGAGTTGGTGGCCGACCGCAAATCTGGCTATGTGTGCGACCGCAATCCTATCCAAATAGCCGATTGTTTGCTCGATTTCATCGAGAACGAGCGTTTCG
Source organism: Chitinophaga pinensis (assembly GCA_945874665.1). Taxonomy (GTDB): domain Bacteria; phylum Bacteroidota; class Bacteroidia; order UBA7662; family UBA7662; genus PNNG01. The sequence continues at coordinate 27,131 of CAMCHJ010000023.1, forward strand.
CCACCATGTCCGCCGAAGTAGCCATCAAAAAGCAAGAATTCAGCTGGGAGGTGTTTGCTAGGCAATTGGTGGGGTAATTAATCCGCTGTGGCGGACGATTACCAATCAACCGAGGCGTTCAATAGCCTCGCTCAATTGTGTAATCTTACTCTCAGCATCCGCCTGCTTTTTACGCTCGTTGGCTAAAACCTGCTCGGGTGCACCTGCCACAAACTTTTCATTACTCAGCTTTTTCATAACTGAGTTTAAAAAGCCTTGCTGGTATTCTAACTCCTTGCTAAGCTTGATGCGCTCTACCTCGGGGTCGATTTCAAGTTTCAAATCCAAGAAACATTCGTCGGTGCGCACCAAGAACGCAACCAAGTCACTAGGCTTTTGTGGTACAAAGTTTATTTTTTCAACATTTGCCAATTTGCATATGATGGCATTGAATTCTAGGTAAATAGGGTCCTGTGAGGTGATGTACAATTCTACCAAATCTTTCACCGGCACCTGTTTTTGATTGCGGATGTTGCGAATTTCGGTGATGAGCTCTTGTGCCTTTTCGGTGGCTTGCAGATACTTTGCGTCGTAGCTGCTGGCGCTTGGGTAAGTAGCTAGGCACAAAAACTCATCTATACCGCGCTTTTCGTCAATTTCGTGCCACAGCTCCTCGGTAATAAAGGGCATCAGCGGGTGTAGCAGGCCCATGAGCTGGTCAAAATAGCCAATGGTGGCATCGTAGGTGGCCTGGTCAATGGGCTGTTGGTAAGCTGGCTTGATCATTTCGAGGTACCAAGAGCAGAAGTCGTCCCAGATGAGTTTGTAGAGGGTGCGAATCATCTCCGACAAACGATAGCTGCTGTAATCTTTTTCTATGTCGATGATGGCGGCCTTTAAACGCTCACCAAACCACTTTACGGCAGGATTTTGAGCATCACCAGGTACTATTTCCCAGCCTTTAATAAGACGGAAGGCGTTCCAGATTTTGTTGGCGAAGTTGCGGCCCTGCTCTATTTGACTCATGTCGAATAGCAAGTCGTTGCCCGCAGGCGAGCTGAACAACATGCCCATACGCACGCTGTCGGCACCATATTCGGCAATGAGGTCGAGTGGGTCAGGACTGTTGCCCAACGATTTCGACATCTTACGGCCTTGCTTGTCGCGGACAATTCCGGTCAAATACACGTCCTTAAAGGGAATTTGCCCCATGTATTCGTTGCCAGCAATGATCATACGGGCTACCCAAAAGAATAAAATTTCGGGCGCCGTTACTAAAACAGCCGTAGGGTAGTAGTATTGGAGGTCAGCATTGGCCGTAGCTGGCGTTTTGCGGATGATTTCAGGGTCAAAAACAGTTAACGGCCACAACCAACTCGAAAACCAGGTGTCGAGTACGTCTTCATCTTGGCGCAAATCGGCAGCGGCATGTTTGCCTTGCGACTTGGCGGCAGCTTCTTCGGCGGTGCGCCCCACTAGAATTTGTCCATCGGGAGCATACCAAGCAGGAATGCGCTGTCCCCACCACAACTGCCTTGAAATGCACCAGTCACGTACGTTTTCCATCCAATGCCGGTAGGTATTGATGAATTTTTCGGGCACAAGTTTGATGTCGCCATTCATTACGTATTCCAATGCGGGCTTGGTAATTTGGTCCATCTTCACAAACCACTGCATACTCAAGCGGGGTTCCACCACGGCATTGGTGCGCTCGCTGTGGCCCACATTGCTTTTGTAATCGTCGACTTTCACTAAATTCCCACTTTCTTCGAGCAGCTTGGCTATTTTTTTGCGGGCAATGAAGCGGTCTTCACCTACTAAAATTTGCGCTTTTTCGTTGAGTGTGCCGTTGTCGTTTAAAATATCAATCACCGACAAATTGTGCTTCTGCCCAAGTTCGTAGTCATTTGGGTCGTGCGCCGGTGTTACTTTTAAACAGCCAGTACCAAAATCCATGCTCACATACGCATCTTCAATAATGGGGATGCTGCGGTTGATTAACGGAATAAGTGCGCGTTTGCCTTTGAGATGCGTAAAACGCTCGTCGTCGGGGTGTATGCAGATGGCGCTGTCGGCCATAATCGTCTCTGGCCGCACTGTAGCAATGGTTACGTAGTCGTTGCTGCCTTCAATTTGATAGCGGATGTGGTACATTTTGCTGTTCACATCCTTAAAAATCACTTCGTCATCGGCCAAGGCGGTGAGTCCTTGCGGGTCCCAGTTTACCATGCGGATGCCGCGGTAGATATAGCCTTTTTCGAACAGATCTATAAAAACATCGATTACCGCCTCACTCATATGCGGGTCCATGGTGAAGGCCGTACGGTCCCAATCGAGCGATGCACCGAGCTTTTTGAGTTGCTCGAGGATGATGCCACCGTATTTTTCTTTCCATTCCCAGGCGTATTCGAGGAATTTCTCGCGACCAATGTCGTTTTTATCGATGCCGCGCTCGCGCAACATGGCCACTACTTTGGCCTCAGTAGCAATGGAGGCATGGTCGGTACCTGGCACCCAGCAGGCGTTTTTGCCTTGCATGCGGGCTTTTCGAATGAGCACGTCCTGAATGGTATTGTTGAGCATATGGCCCATATGCAGTACGCCGGTTACATTGGGTGGGGGAATCACCACCGTGTAGGCTTCCCGTTCATCGGGCTGCGATTTGAAACAACCGGCTGCCATCCAACGTTGATACCATTGCGTTTCTATACCTTCGGGCGAATACTTAGTAGCTATGCTCATGATTTATTTGCGTAAACAAGGCGTAAAAATACGTTAGAAGAATGGAAATGCTGAATAGAGGTGGTATTTTTCGGACAGAAAGCTGAGATGATTGATTTTATAGGAAAAAACAGACGTTTGTGGAGGTGGGCCAGCTGGATGGGTGTGCTGCTGGGATCGTGGTGGTTGGTGGTGCAATGCCAGCCTTCAGGCGGTCAGGCGCAGGCCGATCGGGATTTTGGTGCGCAATTTTTGAACCTACACGATTCGGTGAAATATGTTGGTAAGGAAGTTTGCCGCAGTTGTCACGCTGATATTTATGATAGTTTTTTGCAAACCGGCATGGGCCGTTCGTTTGGCTTGGCCGATTTGCACCGGTCGAAGGCCGACTGGTCGGGACATGAATTGATTTATGACGAAAAACTGGACTTTTACTATCAAGCCTTTACAAGCGACAGCGCTTTGTACATGCGCGAGTTTAGGCTCGAAGGCAAAGACACCGTGTACCAACGTGTGGCACAAATCAGCTACATTGTAGGCAGCGGTCAACATACCAACAGCCATTTGATGAACATCAACGGCTTTGTGTACCAGATGCCCATGACGTATTATACGCAGGAAGGCCGCTGGGACTTGCCACCGGGCTTTGAAGGTGGCAATAACAGTCGCTTTGCGCGCACCATCCAAACCGAGTGCATGACCTGTCACAATGCCTATCCAACGCAAGTGCCAGGTGCTGAGCATAAGTATTTGAAGGTGCAAGAGGGCATCGATTGCGAGCGTTGTCACGGTCCAGGTGCCTTACACGTGCAAGAAAAACTAGCAGGTAACATCGTAGATACCGCCAAAGGTCCCGATTACAGCATCGTTAACCCCAAGCGACTTCCCGTAACCTTGCAAATGAGCATCTGCCAACGCTGTCACATGCAAGGCAATGCCGTACTCAAACCAGGCAAAACGTTCTTCGATTTTAAGCCAGGCATGTTGCTGGAGGATGTAGTCAGTGTGTTTTTGCCACGTTACGAAGGCGATCAGTCTAATTTTACCATGGCGTCGCACCCCGATCGCATGATGCAATCCGACTGCTTCAAAAAATCGGGTGAGCAACTCAGCTGCATCAGCTGCCACAATCCCCATAAAAGCATCGAAATCACGCCTTCGGTGCATTACAACAATGCTTGCGGGCAATGTCATACCGCCTCCGACCCCTGCAGTTTACCTATGGGCCAGCGCCTCAGTGCCCAAAACAATTGCGTGAGCTGCCACATGCCCAAATCTGGCACCAGCGACATTCCGCATGTCACCATTACCGACCATTGGATCCGCAAGCCCGATCAGCAATCGCAACAAAAGCGAAGCAGCATCTTCACTGGCATCGCGAGCATCAACGAAAAGCGCCCCGAAGCACTTACCATGGCTACTGCTTGGCTGCAATATTACGAGCGCTTTGATGGCAGAAGAAGTCATTTAGATTCAGCCGCCTTTTACCTCCGCAAAGCTGAGGGAGGCCCGAACAAACAGGCTTGGTTTGAAGCCAAAGCCCATTGGCTATTTCTCCGTGGGGATGCTGACAATATGCTGCGTCACATCAAACAGCATCCAAAAGAGGCAGCCGCTACCAAAGGTTGGTCGGCCTACCGCATCGGCGAAATGCAATTGCAAAAGCAACAAATGGGAGAGGCCCACCGCTTTTTTAGCATGGCGGTAGAGGGCATGCCAGATCAACTCGATTTTCAGCTTAAATTGGCGATTTCAGAGATGCAGCTCAACCGGCCGCTCGAAGCCAAACGTCGATTAGAGCGGGTATTGCAGCAACAACCAGACTATGTTCCGGCGATGGCCAACCTGGGCTTTATTTATTTACAGCTGAACGAGGACAAAGAAGCAGAGCGTTTATACAAAATGGCGCTGCAACTTGACCCCGATAACCAAGCCGCGCACCTGAACATGGTAGGCTTGCTGCTTTACAGGGGGCAAAATGCCGCTGCAAAAA
>CAMCHJ010000024.1 GCA_945874665.1 Chitinophaga pinensis
CCCCTCAACTGCACACTTTACTGCACACTTACAAAAAAAAGGGTATTTTCATCTCTGAAAATACCCTATAACTATCTGATTTACATATACTTGTAGCCCCGAGCAGAATCGAGCTGATATCTAAAGTTTAGAAAACTTCTAAAACGAAAAACCTGCTACGGCCTGTTGCTCAGACGCTTCTATTCCAGGATACTACAAAGCGAGATAAATCTTACCAACTGGATGAACCTATTCTGGGTATTTATCTAAAAACTCTCTCTTGAGTCTTATATAACCATTATCGATTCTAAAGACATAATCCAAATTCTCTGTATCTAATTCAAAGAGAGTTCTTGCACCACTATCAGAACGACCTCCCGATTCCGATTCCCGAAGTATCATAGGCTCACTCCGCTTGAGCCAGTGCAACTCGATCGTGAACATGTCTCCTTTTTTCTTCGGCACCCAAGTACCAGTGTCAATAATTTCAGTACTATCTGCAGCTTCTATCATTTCACACGAGCCGTCTATCAATAGTTTATATGTCAAGAAGTGCTTGTATTTCGTGGGTAGTCCACGTTTACTCAAGGCCACATCAAGAGGGTCAGTACTCGGAACCATTACGTGATAGATGCCATCTTGTGCTTCCATCCATCGCTTCTCTTGTTCACTTAACCCACAACCAATAACTAAACAAGTCATGGTGAATAAATAAATAATTTTTTTCATAACGTTTTTTTTCAAATGTAAATAAGTTTTAAGAGTTTTTAACTCTAAATGCCTTGTTTTTTTCGCGTGCCCTTGTGTAAACATCATGAGGTCCTCCCTTTACTTCGGACGCTATAATTAGAGTTTTCAGGTATTTTTGAGGTCATCCTTGTACATCGTGTACCTCCTCCTTTTTATTTAAAGAACCCTTGGCGGCATACTTACCTGATGAAAATGGGCCAGACTCTATTTCCAATAACCCGACAATGTCATTGGAACCCGCAATAACGCCCCCTGAAAACCTCCATTGCCCCATCCACCCCATCTTTACCCACCCCAAAGCACAATTACCACTCGCTTAGAGAAGCTGCGGCATAAAAAAAGCGGATGCCTTTCGACATCCGCTTGGGTAGTGTTGGGTTGTGGTTACAACCTGAAGCTAATGCCAGCCATTACGGGGATGGCATCGGGATTGCCAACAACGTTTTGTCTGAACAGCTCTGTTAGTCCGTACCTCACAAAAACATCTGTTTTTCCATAGCCGGCTCTGGCAACCAGACTGGCTTTGACCGAATTGGTGTTTTGCGGGCCCCGGGTACTCACCTTTTGATAGCTGTCGTTGCTGAGGTCGTACCGCTGCTGGGTGCTCAAGTTGCCCATGCGCAAACCAAATTCTGCTCCCACCGCCAAGTTAAACGACTTGCTCTTGCGGTAAGGGTTTGAGCTGAATTGCAACATCAGGGGCACGTTTACCCAGCTAATGTGCATGGTATTGCGGGTTAAACCGGGGGCTGCAGCTAAAAAAGACACGGTGTCTTGGCTCACGGCTAAAATGCTATTGTCGCGCAGGCGGTAGTTGTTAAATTCGAAGCCGAGGCCGTACATCAAACGTACTTTTTGTGCTATCAGGTTTTCTGATCGAGCAAAAGTAAAACCCCAGCCTACCGACTTGTTCAAACTGTTTTCGGTGCGCAACGGCTGGTTGTTTCCATTTAAACTCAGGCTGCCGTTTTGCATGAAGCCATTCGAGCCAATGTCGACCAAAAACAAACGCTTCTCGATTTTACGCTTCTTCGGCTTGCCCTCCTTCAGTTCTTGTTTAAGCTCCTTCCAGTCTGCGTTAAAGTCATTCGTTTCGTCCTCCGCTTCCTCGTCGGCCTCCGAATCACTTTCGACTTGCACCTTGTTTTTTTGCGCCGTTACATAGGTGGTGTCCCATTTGCCATCCACATAGCGGATTACCATGCGCGGCTTTTCGGCATTTTCGGTGGTCGTAGTATCTTGGGCATGTACTGCTGTAAACAGCATGCCAACGAGACCAAGGGTGGTAATGAATTTTTTCATGATCGATTTTTATTTAGTTTTCATTTGAATTTTCTGGTTTGCTTAACTGGATGGTCTGACCAATTTGTAATGCGCCTAGGTTAAAAGACACATAATGTTCCTTGGTTTTAAAATCCTCGAACTTCTCTTTGGCAATCGCAAACAAATCGGCATTGCTCAATACGCCGTATGATTTGATGAGCGCGGGAATAACACCCGCAGGCGTTTCGGCCAGCTGCGGCGCTTCTTCAAAAACGGTTGAGGCACTGGCCATCACCGGTATTTGCGCTGCGCGTGTTTTGAGCGACTGTAGCTGGCGTGGTGTCATAAGCTCGATGGTTTCGCGGGGGCTTGCTGCTGGGGTTGTTTCGCCTGCAACATTTACAAGACGCGGTGCTGGCGCTTGAGGTTGCACGGACTGGGTGTTTTTTTGTGCTTGCGCCAGTACCAGCTGCTCGGCAAGCAATTCCAAGCCTTGCAACTGCTTTGCGCGCAGCTCCGTGGTAAAGGTATCCAACTGCGTGCGCTGAGCGCTTACTGCCGGTGCGTTGCGCTGTCGCATATCGGTAAGCCAAACGGCCGCGGCCACGGCCAAAATGGCGCAAGAAGCTGCTGCCCATTGTAGCTGCGGTCGCAAATACCAGCTGGCCCGTTTTTGGGCAGGGGGATTTATTTGCTCGCTGATTTGATCAAATAACCTGGGCGGCGGTGCTATTTCAAAGTCCTTGAGCTTAGCCCTAAGTACTTTGTCTATTTTATTTTGCGCTTCCATAGGATGGTTCTTTTTTTTGTAACTGACTTGCTAACAAGGCCTTTGCCCGTGCTAGTTGAGATTTGCTGGTGCCTTCGCTGATTTCGAGCATTTGGGCAATTTCTTTGTGCGAATAATCCTCCAAAACATACATATTCAAAACGGTTCGGTAGCCGGGCGGTAGTTTTTGAATCAAGGCCAGGATGTCGTCGGCGGCCAGCTGGCTCAAAAAATGGGTTGAATCACTGTCCACCACCTCCACCTCCTCCATGCCTACCAGCATGTGCAACTTCGAGGCCTTTCTAAAATAGTCGATGGCGGTGTTTACCATGATGCGGCGGATCCAGCCTTCTACCGAACCAACGAATCCGAACTTCGACAAAGCGTTAAAAACTTTAACAAATCCATCTTGCAAAATGTCACTCGCTGTATCGTAATCAGAGGCATATCTCATACAAACAGCAAACATTTTGCCTGCAAACAGCTCATATAATTCCGCCTGGGCTTTGCGATCATTTTGCAAACATTTGTAAACAAGTGCGTAATGTTGATCCAACGGATTAAATTTGTAGAGCTGCAGTTAGAAGACGTCTATCACGCCGCCCTGGTTGCACGCGACTCAAAAATATCTTAAAAAAACCTAGTCTTATGAATAAAAAATTGAATATCAGCCTGCTGGGCCTGCTTTGCTGCGCTGTTTTGCCCTCCAGCTTATTGGCGCAACAGTCCTTAACAGAAGAAAAGCTGTGGGAAATGGGCATGATTGGCACGCCAGTGGTGCACCCGAATGCCCAAACGGCTGTTTACAGTGTACGTTACACCAAGCTCGAAGAAAACAAGGGACAGAACGATTTGTATATCATCGACTTCAAAACCAAACAAAGCAAGCAACTAACCAATACGCCTGCCTCCGAGTCGCAATACAGCTGGCGGCCTGATGGTGCTTGGCTGGGCTATATGAGCTCGGTGTCGGGCAGCATGCAGCTTTGGGAGATGAAGCCCGACGGTACTGGCGCGCGCCAAGTGAGTGATGTAGCAGGCGGCATTGCAGGCTATGGGTATAGTCCCGACGGCAAGCACCTCTTCTACATCAAGCGCGTAAAACTCGATCAAAGTCTGCAGGACAAATACCCGCAACTGAGCAAGTCTACCGGGCAGTTGTTCACAGGACTCATGTACCGCCATTGGGACAGCTACCACGACGGCACCTACAGCCATGTTTTCATTCAGCCTTACAACGACGGTAAGTTAACCGGCACTGCCAAAGATCTACTCGCTGGCGAGAAACACCACAGTCCTTTGCAGCCCTTCGGTGGCAGCGAAGAAATAGCTTGGTCGCCCGACGGCCAAAAGCTCATTTACACCTCCAAAAAGCTGCAGGGCACCGCTGCCGCCACCAGCACCAATGCCGATTTGTATCAATACGATTTAAGCACAGGCGAAACCACCAACCTTACCCAGGGCATGCTGGGCTACGATGTAACGCCTGTTTTTTCGCCAGATGGCAAAAAGCTTGCTTGGTTAAGCATGGAGCGTGATGGTTACGAGGCCGACAAAAACCGGGTGATGGTGATGGATGTGGCCACGGGCAGCGTAACAGACGTAACCGAAACCTTCGACAACAGTGCAAACAGCCTTTTTTGGGGCAAAGACAGCAACCGTTTGTTTTTTGGTGCTTACGTGGGCGGTACCACCCAGCTGTACGAGTATTTCTTTGATTTGGGCGCCGCGGCGAGCACGTATGGCATCAAAACCAAACTCAAACTCAAAGGTGCAGCCACCATATCCGTCACCTCCGAAGCACTCAACCACAGCGGCTACGGCTATGTGCCGCATACCAAAAACGGCAGTATTGTGATGCTGCAGCAGAGCATGTTACGTCCTGCGGAGTTGGTTATGCTAGATTTAAACAGCAAAAAAAGCACCACGCTCACGCAAGTCAACGATGCCATTTACAAAAACATGCCTTTGGCGAAAGTGACTTCCCGCCAAATCATGGCTTCAGACGGCCAAAACATCCATACATGGGTCATTTATCCCCCAAATTTCGACTCCACCAAAAAGTACCCCACCCTGCTTTATTGTCAAGGCGGTCCCCAAAGCATGATCAGCCAAGCCTTCAGCACCCGTTGGAACTTCCACCTCATGGCCAGCAAGGGCTACATTGTAGTGGCGCCCAACCGCAGGGGTTTGCCTGGATTTGGACAAGCCTGGAACGAGCAAATCAGCGGCGATTGGGGTGGTCAGGCCATGCAAGACTACCTCTCGGCCATCGATACACTTTCGAAAGAACCCTATGTAGACACCGACAAACTGGGTGCTGTAGGGGCCTCGTTTGGGGGCTACTCGGTGTATTGGTTGGCAGGCAACCACAACAAGCGTTTCAAAACGTTCATTTCACACTGTGGCGTATATAACCTCGAGGCCATGTATGGTCAAACCGAGGAGGTTTTTTTCACCGACTTTGAAATGAAAGGCTCGCCTTATACGCAACCGCAACCGGCCAGCTACCAGCAGTTTTCGCCGCATGTGTTTGTTAAAAACTGGGACACGCCTATTTTGGTGATCCACAACGAAAAAGACTTCCGCGTACCGATTGCGCAAGGCATGGAAGCCTTCACCGCCGCCCAACTTAAGGGCATAGAAAGCAGTTTTTTATATTTCCCTGACGAAAATCACCATGTATTAAAGCCGCAAAACAGCGTACTTTGGCAGAAGGTGTTCTTTGAATGGCTCAACACCTATCTAAAATAAACCTGATGAAAAAAGTACTCCTTTTCGCACTCCTCCCCTTAATTGCTTGTAATTCAGCTGAAAAAATGCAGGAACAACCCGCACCTATTGCCAAAAAAATACCGAAGGAACTGAGCATTCACGGCGACACCCGTATCGACAATTATTTTTGGCTCAATGAAAGAGAAAATCCCGAAGTAATCGCCTACCTAGAAGCCGAAAACAGCTATGCCGAAGCGCAAATGGCGCATACCAAGCCGCTGCAAGACCAGCTGTTCAACGAAATCAAAGGCCGCATCAAAGAGGATGATTCGAATGTGCCCTATTTTTTAAATGGCTATTGGTATTATTCGCGGGTTGAAAGTGGCAAAGACTACCCCATTCATTGCCGGAAGCCTGGCAACCTGGATGCCCAGGAGGAAATTATGCTCGACGCCAATGCACTCGCCGAAGGCCATGGCTACTACAGCTTAACGGGCTTGCGGGTGAGTCCTGACAACCAAATGCTGATGTTTTTCCAAGACACCGTCGGCAGGCGGCAGTACAGCATGTCGTTTAAAAACCTGGCCACAGGCGAAGTTTTACCCATCGGCATCTACCCAACCAATGGCGCTGCAGCCTGGGCAAACGACAATAAAACGGTGTTTTACGGCACTACAGATCCGCAAACCCTACGTGCCGACCGCATTTGGAAGTATGAAATCGGTCCTGCTGCCAGCACGGCTGCTGAAGTTTATTTTGAAATGGACGAGACCTTTGCTACCTACGTATACAAAGGCAAGTCGGACCGTTACATTTTCATCAGTTCAGGCAGCACATTAACCTCAGAGCAGCGTTATGTGGACGCGTCAAAGCCTGGAGATGCCTTTAAAATCATCCAGCCGCGGGTGCGTGGTTTGGAGTACAGCGCTGAGGATTATGGCAGTGACTTTTACCTGGTAACCAACAAAGACGCTCAGAATTTTCAGTTGATGAAAACCCCTATCGCCAAGTCTGCTGTTGCCAACTGGAAAACCGTGCTTGCGCACCGTGCGGATGTGCGGCTGAACGACGTGGTGTTTTTCAAAGACTTTTTAGTGCTTGAAGAACGGGCGGCCGGACTCACACAACTGCGTGTACGCGATTGGGCGGGCAAAGTAGATTATTACATTCCCTTCAACGACCCTGCTTATTCGGCCAATCCTGAGATTAACCTCGACTACAACACCAGCAAGCTTCGGTACGCTTACACCTCCTTAACCACGCCAAACAGCTTGTTCAGCTTCGACATGGCCTCCAAACAAACCGAAACCCTCAAGGTGCAAGAGGTGGTGGGCGGTTACAATGCCAGCGACTACGTATCGGAACGTTATTTTGTAACGGCCCCTGATGGCGCTCAAGTGCCAGTTTCGTTGGTTTACAAGAAGTCGCTGAAAAAACCAACTGGCAATCCTACCCTGCTCTACGGTTATGGCAGCTACGGCGTAACCACGGATGCGTATTTCAGTGTTAGCCGCATCAGTTTGCTCGACCGAGGCTTTGTGTATGCCATTGCCCATGTACGCGGCGGCGAAGAAATGGGTCGCCAGTGGTACGAAGACGGCAAACTCCTCCATAAGAAAAACACCTTCACCGATTTTATTGCCTGTGGAGAAAGCTTGGTAGCTGAAAAGTATGCCGCCAAAGACCAATTGTTCGCCATGGGCGGCAGTGCCGGTGGTTTGTTAATGGGCGCCATCATCAACATGCGCCCTGAGCTCTGGAAAGGCGTTGTGGCCAGCGTGCCTTTTGTGGATGTGATTACGACCATGCTCGATGAAACCATTCCCTTAACAACCAGTGAGTTTGACGAATGGGGCAATCCTAAAGACAAAACCTATTACGATTATATGCTCAGCTACTCCCCTTACGATCAAGTGAAAGCGCTGGCTTACCCGCATTTGATGGTGACCACAGGCCTGCATGATTCACAAGTTCAATATTGGGAACCTGCCAAATGGGTTGCCAAGCTCCGTGCGTTCAATACGAGTGCTAATAAAATTTATTTGATTACGGACATGGAGGCAGGTCATGGCGGAAAATCTGGTCGCTTCAATGCCATTCACGATACAGCCAGGTATTTTGCTTTTTTGCTGGATTTGGCAGGCAACAAGAAATAACACCCTGGCCATGGCGATTTAAAGAGGCTGTTTCTTCAATGAAACAGCCTCTTTTACAATTGTTGAATCAAAGAAACAACGCGGTCCGTTGGAATGCCCCCTAATTTCTTAGCAAGTTGCTGCAGCCAGCTTCAACCGTCATAAAACGCAAAAAACCGGCCGAAGCCGGTTTTTGCTTGATGCCATTACATTAAATGTTTAAGCCACTTTGGGTGCGCCTGATAAAATGGAAGCACTTGCGCCAGCCTTGTACTTTTCAAAATTTTGTACAAATGCTTCGGCCAACTGATTGGCCTTGGCATCGTAAGCGGCTTTATCAGACCAGGTGTTTCTAGGATTTAAAATCTCATCAGGAACATTTGGACAGCTTTTTGGCATGTTAACACCAAAAACAGGATGGCTTTCGAACGCCACCTGGCCCAAATCGCCTTCTAAAGCAGCCGTAATCATGGCACGCGTATATTTCAACGACATGCGGTGACCAACACCATAGGAGCCACCCGTCCAGCCAGTATTCACCAACCAAACATTCACTTTGTTTTCTTCTAACTTCTTACCTAATAAATCGGCATACTTGGCAGGATGCAAGGGCAAAAATGCCTTTCCAAAACAGGCAGAAAACGTAGTTTGTGGCTCGGTTACGCCTACTTCTGTACCCGCTACCTTGGCTGTATAACCCGAAATAAAGTGATACATGGCCTGCTCGGTGGTTAATTTACTGATCGGAGGCAATACACCAAAGGCATCGGCTGTTAAAAAGAAAATGTTTTTAGGTATGCCACCCACCGATGGTTCAACTGCATTTTCGATGTGGTGGATAGGGTATGCACAGCGTGTGTTTTCTGTTTTATGACAGTTGTCGTAGTCTACAGTGGTTGTGCCTTCAAAAAACTCAATGTTTTCTACAATGGAGCCGAATTTGATGGCGTTCCAAATTTCAGGCTCTTTGTCAGCCGTTAAATTGATGCACTTGGCATAACATCCGCCTTCGAAATTAAAGATGCTGCTGTCGCCCCAACCATGTTCGTCGTCACCGATCAAACCACGGTTTGGATCAGCTGATAAAGTGGTTTTGCCGGTGCCCGACAAGCCGAAGAAAATGGCCGTATCGTTGTCCTCGCCGATGTTGGCAGAGCAATGCATCGATAAAACTTTGTGCTCTTGTGGCAGGAGGTAATTCAATACACCAAAAATCCCTTTTTTCATTTCGCCTGTATAACCCGTTCCACCAATCAATATCATTTTTTTGGTGAAGTTGAGAATGGCAAAATTGTGCTGCCGCGTATTGTCTATTTTAGGATCTGCTTTAAAGCCAGGCACGCATACAATGTGCCAGTCGGGCGCCACCGTGTTTTTAATTTCTGCCGCACTCGGTCTCAAAAACAAATTGTGACAAAATAAGTTGGAGTAGGCCAACTCCGTCACAACGCGGATGTTCAATCTGTACTTCGGATCGGCACATGCGTAAGCGTCTTTTACAAATACCTCGCGGTTAGCTAAATAAGCTGCCACTCGGTTAAAAAGGTTATCAAAATCTTGTGGAGCAAAGGGAATGTTTACATCTCCCCACCACACTGTATTTGCTGTAATGTCGTCTTGAACCACAAAACGGTCTTTCGGAGAACGCCCCGTAAACTCGCCAGTATCAGCTGCCAAAGCCCCAGTGTCGGTCAACTGCCCTTCACCTCTGATGATGCATTCTTCCACCAATTCGGCAGGCGTTAGATTCCAATGCGCTGCTGCAACTTGTTGTAAACCAATGCTATCGAGACTGGCTTTTTCTGCTTTCAATCCAAAATTGTTCATTGTGTAGTGATTAATCTATAAGCGTTATAAATTCGAAAGCGCAAAAATAAGCTTTCCATTTGTGCTTTACATAAAGAATTTCGTAAAAAACCATGGTCAAAAGGTGAGTGCATAGTTTATGCCATCGAACAGCAATAGGAATCCACCTTGTATTATAACCCCTCGTCCGTGCCCATGCCATTTTGGGTTTGCCGCCTTTGCGAGACTAAAGCCCAACGCCAGATAGCCCAAGTCTAGGAATGTATTTATGAGGAGTATCCGCCTGAAGTTTTCGCGCTCTTTTTGCAAATCTTTATAACCCCAAGTCGTTGTGGTTAACCGGTGGCTGCCGTAAAGCGCGAGGCCGCCATCTACTGCTCCCCAAATGAGGTTTTGCAGTCCCATGGCTTTTACAAAGGGATTCGGACTGCTGAGCTGAAAGGCGCCGGTGCCCATGGACAATACACTCCAGCCGCCTAAAACCCGGTTCGCATTGCGTTGATGCAGCAGTGGTTTGTAACCATCGGTCATTTGCAAATCGTACGGCAAGGCGATGCTGTCGACACGTTGTGCTTGTGCTGATACACTCAGCAGAACGGCAAAAAGTAAGGGTGCTACTTTCATTTTCTAATTACAAATGAGTAATCCTTTTGTTTTTGAGCGATTTAACTAAAAAGTAGCGTCTAGGTAAGCTACCGTACCTAACAAACGACTGCCATACCAGGAGAAAAATGTACCATCCACGATTTTCGCGTCTGTTTGTATGCCGAGCTGTTGCAACTCCTCCACGTGTTTCTTTTTAAAGGGAAAGGGCTCCGAACTCAGGAGCATCATGTCGGGTTTCAAGGCGATTATGGCTTCAACGGACAAGGCTGGATAGCGGGTTTTTGTTTCATCAAGCGCGTTAACGGCACCCAGTCGCTGCAAAACGTCTCCAATAAAGGTATCCGTGCCGGCAAACATCCAGGGATCACGCCAAATGGCATACAGCACCCGTTTACCGGCCAGCAACGGCTTCATGGTAAAAAAAGAGGCTTGTATTGCCGCATGCAGGCTGTTTGCTGCTGCGGTACGATTGGTGAGTTGGCCGAGTTGCTGAATCAGGTCGAGTGCTGCGTCGACACTGCGTACATCGCTGATCCAAACTGGACAAAATTGCTGCAGCAGTTCAAGCGTGCCTCTTTCATTTTCTTCTTTGTTGGCTATGATGAGGTCGGGTTTTAAAGCCAAAATCCTGTCGATTTTAGCATCTTTGGTTCCCCCAATTTTTGTTTTGCTTTTAGCCCATGGCTTGGGGTAAATGCAAAATTTGGTGACGCCTACCACTTCTTCTTCAAGGCCTAAGGCAGCAAGCAGCTCTGTTTGGGATGGCACCAACGAAACGATGCGCTTGGGTGGGAAATTCGCAAGAGCAACCTCCCTTCCCAATTGATCAATAAAGCTTTTGCCGGCCATAACCCCCTATGCCAAAGCCTTGATAATGTCGTGATTGGTTATGATTTGAACGGTATCTGAGTCGATTTGCACCAGTACTGCTCCCCTCTTTTTGTCCATTAACCCAGCGAGTTTTGTAACCGGCAAGTCTTTATCTACCAAGGCAAAGGGCTCCTGCATTACTTCGCTCACGCTTTTAGCACGCAGGTTAGGCTCGTCAACCAGCCGGCTCAACAGCACATGGTCGGTAATGGAGCCTACAAAGCTATCTCCCAACTTCACCGGCATCTGGCTGATGTTGAAATGCATCATTTTATGCATGGCCTCGCCGATGGTTTGCTCGGCCTCAACGGTCACCATCGGCAAATGCAGGCGGTTGCTAATGCAATCGATGGCGCGCTTTACGTCAGGCACGATAAAACCGCGTTCTTTCATCCAATCGTCGTTAAACATCTTGGCTAAATAACGCGTTCCGTGGTCGTGAAACACCACAACAACCACATCGCCAGCTTTCAAGCGGTGTTTCATCTGTACCAAACCTGCAATGGCGGAACCAGCAGAGTTGCCAGAAAAAATACCCTCTTCACGGGCAATCCTGCGCGTATAGATGGCAGCATCTTTGTCTGTCACTTTTTCAAAATGGTCGATGAGGCTGAAATCAACATTTTGGGGTAAAAAGTCTTCGCCAATACCTTCTGTGATGTAGGGGTAAATTTCGTTTTTATCGAATATGCCTGTCTCTTTGTATTTTTTGAAAACAGAGCCATACGTATCGATACCCCAAATTTGTATGTTCGGATTTTTCTCTTTTAGATACCGTGAAATGCCTGAAATGGTACCCCCGGTGCCCACTCCCACCACCAAATGGGTGATTTTGCCTTCGGTTTGCTCCCAAATTTCGGGGCCAGTGCTTTCGTAATGTGCCTGGCGGTTGGAGAGGTTGTCGTATTGATTGGCCTTCCAACTGTTAGGCGTTTCCTTTTCTAAGCGGGAGGATACAGAATAGTAAGAACGGGGATCTTCGGGATCTACATTGGTAGGACAAACAATAACTTCTGCGCCTAAAGCACGGAGCGCATCTACTTTTTCCTTAGACTGTTTATCTGTAGTGGTAAAAATGCATTTGTAGCCTTTTACGATGGAGGCCATGGCCAAACCCATGCCTGTATTTCCTGAAGTACCTTCAATGATGGTGTATCCTGGCTTGAGCTTACCAGCTTTTTCAGCATCCTCAATCATTTTTAACGCCATCCGATCTTTGGTGGAATGACCTGGATTAAAAGTCTCTACCTTTGCCAAAATGGTTGCTGGCGTTGCTCCTACTACCTTATTTAACTGCACCATCGGCGTGTTACCAATGGTTTCGAGGATGTTTTTATACCACATAATGTCACAAAAATAGTCTAGACGTTTGAATTCTATGTTGTCATTCGTGAAATTTGCCTCAAATCATGCAAATTAGCGCC
The DNA here is from genome assembly GCA_945874665.1 of Chitinophaga pinensis. GTDB lineage: Bacteria > Bacteroidota > Bacteroidia > UBA7662 > UBA7662 > PNNG01. Next base: position 12,318 of record CAMCHJ010000024.1, read on the forward strand.
ACCATCATTTGTTTCAACGAAGCCGAAAAAATCGGTCGTTGCATCAGTTCGCTGCTAGCTGTGGTCGATGAGGTGGTTGTTTTAGACTCTGGCAGCAGCGATGCCACCGTTGCCATTGCCGAGGGTTTGGGCGCCAAATGTAGCTATCACGCCTTCGAAGGCCACATCCAGCAAAAAAACAGGGCCATTGCTTTGGCTAAACACGATTGGATTTTGTCGCTTGATGCGGATGAATGCCTATCGCCTGCCTTGCAAAAAAGCATTTTAAGAGCCAAAGCATCGCGTGTTGCTGATGCCTACAGCATGAACCGCCTGAATAATTTTTGCGGCCAATGGATCAAGCATGGTGGCTGGTACCCGGATAAAAAAATCAGACTTTTTAAGAAGCAAAAGGGCCACTGGGGCGGTTTGAATCCCCATGATAAAATCGTTTTGGAGGCCGGTAGCGTTCACCAGCATTTAAAAGGCGATCTTTTGCACTACACCTATGACAAGGAAGCAGACTTTGCGCTGCAAAATGTAAAGTTTTCCAAAGCTGCCGCCCAAGCAATGCATGCGCAAGCCAAAAGTGCTAGCATTTTTACTCCTTATTACAAAGCCGCATTCCGCTGGCTAAAAGGCTATTTGCTGCAGCTTGGCTTTTTAGATGGCCGTGCCGGCTGGCTCATTGCCGCTGGTAATGCGCAGTACACATTCGATAAGTACCAAATGCTCCTACAACTCAACCGCGCAAAAGATGTTCGTTAGCGGCTTCACCATTATCCGCAATGCGGTAAAATTCGACTACCCAGCCGTGGAAGCCATCCGCTCGATGCTGCCTTTGTGTGATGAAGTGGTGGTTTTGGTGGGGCAATCTGACGATGAGACACTGGCGCTGATCGAAAGCATTCAAGATTCAAAAATAAGGATTGAACATTCGGTTTGGGACGATGGCCTGCGCGAAGGCGGTCGCGTGCTAGCCGTTGAAACCGACAAGGCCTTTGAGCGCATCAACCCAAAAGCTGACTGGGCCTTCTACCTACAGGCCGATGAAGTGTTGCACGAAAAGTACATCGACACGGTGAAAAACGCGATGGCATTTTACCAAGACAAAGCCGAGGTGGATGGGCTTTTGTTTGATTACACACACTTCTATGGTTCCTACGACTACATTGGCACAAGTCGCCGCTGGTATCGCAAGGAAATTAGAGTGATCAGAAATGATAAACGAATTAAGTCGTACCGCGATGCCCAAGGTTTTCGCAAGGAGGACGAAAAACTTGCCGTAGCTGCCATTCCTGCCTCAATTTACCACTATGGCTGGGTAAAACACCCCGAATTACAACAAGCCAAGCAGCAGTCGTTTCACAAAATGTGGCATACCGATCAATGGATGGAAAAGGAAATACCGAAAGTGAAGGCCTTTGACTACAGTCAAATCGATATTTTGAAACATTTTCGTGGCACGCACCCCTCTGTGATGCAGGGACGCATCCAAAATCAAAACTGGACTTTTAGTTTCGATCCTACCCAAGCACGATGGACGCTAAAAAGTCGTTTCATGTACTGGCTGGAGCAGCAAACGGGCTTGCGACCTTTTGAATATAAGAACTACAAATGCGTATATTAATCCTCTTAACCCTTTGGCTCACCACCTTAACCCTGCAGGCGCAAGAAATTAAAACGCAGCTGCTGCCACCGCATTGTTCAGCCCCCCGAACGGGAACAGTTACGCATGTAATGCTCCATTACATCAGCAATGCCTTGCAAAAACCCGAAGCTCCGTACGAGCTGCCGGCTATCCTCGACATTTTTGTTAAATACAAACTTTCGGCGCATTACCTGATTGGTCGTGATGGCACGATTTACCAATTGGTTCCGCACAACAGGACCGCTTTCCATGCGGGCAAAGGACGCTTACCACATCCGCCTCACCACGACAATGCGCTGAACAGTCGTTCGATTGGCATTGAAATGATGGCCATCGGCACAGCAGCTGAAATGGCTCTGCTGGGTGTAAAACACTATGACGCCATCGCTGAAACAGACAAAGGATTTACCGAAGCGCAATACATGGCCCTCAACCAACTGCTCGACCAGCTAGAAAAAGAGCTCCCAGATTTTAAAAAAAATCAACACACGGTTGTTGGTCATGATGCCTATGCCCCTACGCGGCGCGGCGACCCTGGTGAATTGTTTGATTGGGAAAAGCTGCAACTACCTGCCTTTGAAATCCCATCCAAGCTTAACATTGAGTAACTTGCAGACGCATGAAAAAGCTGATTACCTTAATCGTTATTGCGCTCCTTCCCTTGCTCAGCGTAGCCCAGGAAAAGAAGCTCGTTTATAAGTTCGACATCAAGCAAGAAATTGGCCCGCCCGCTTGGCGCAATACCCAGAAGGCGGTTGAAGCCGCTGAAGCCATGGGGGCCGATTACATCCTCATCCACATGAACACCTACGGCGGCTTGGTTGACATGGCCGATAGCATCCGAACCAAATTACTAAATGCAAAACCCATTGTATTGGTGTTTATCGACAACAATGCAGCCTCTGCAGGCGCGCTGATTTCGATTGCCTGCGACAGTATATACATGCGCAAAAGCGCGAGCATTGGCGCTGCCACTGTGGTAAACCAAACGGGTGAAGTGGTGCCCGATAAATACCAGTCCTACATGCGCGCTACCATGCGTGCCACGGCACAAAGTACTGGCCGCGACCCCAAAATAGCGGAAGCCATGGTCGATCCATCGGTTTACATTCCTGGCGTTATCGACTCTGGAAAGGTGCTCACCTTCACAAGCAGTGAGGCCATGAAAAATGGCTATTGCAACGGAGAAGCCGAAAATATTGAAGAAGTATTGGCGCTGGCCGGCGTAGAAGCTTATACGTTGGTTGAACAAAAACTCACTGGCACCGACCGCGCCATCAACTGGCTCATCAATCCAGCCATCAGTGGCGTGCTCATCCTGATTATCATTGGTGGTATCTATTTTGAGCTGCAAAGTCCGGGCATAGGCTTTCCCCTTGCTGCCTCAATCCTGGCGGCCATTCTTTATTTTGCACCCTTGTATTTGGAGGGATTAGCCGCCAATTGGGAGATTTTACTGTTTTTGGTGGGCTTGATTTTGTTAGCGGTCGAGCTTTTTGTAATCCCCGGCTTTGGGGTAGCAGGCATTGCAGGCATATCACTTTTGCTCTTTTCTTTGGTGAGCGCCATGCTTCAAAACGATGGCTTTGATTTTGAAGTCACCAATCCCGCAAGCACCAGCGTTGTTGAGGCACTCGCAGTGGTTTTGATTCCTTTTGCAACCGTTGTAACGCTGTCCTTACTCTTTGGAGAAAAAATAATGCAGCATGGGCCTTTGCGCAAGCTTATCCTTACCAGTACGCAAAGTACCCAAGAAGGTTATGTGATTGCAGAAAAACAGCCGCAGCTGGTGGGTACAATGGCCGTGACCCTCACGCCGTTACGACCAATTGGTAAAATCGAAATCAACGGCATGGATTACGAGGCGAAAGCAACTTTTGGCTGGATTGATCAAGGCAAAAAGGTTGAAGTGATTGGTCAAGAGCGCTTTATGCTCATCGTAGAGCCCTTTCAAGAGGAAAGCCTAAAAAGTCCTGAGGCCTAATCATTTAGAACAAACCTTTTAGTTTTTGTAGAATTTTTCGGCAAGCCCGTTCCTTATCTGTATCTTTATACCCCGTACACAAGGTTCAGGCATGTCAGCAAAATACATCTTTGTTACGGGTGGCGTAACGTCGTCGTTAGGTAAAGGAATCATCTCAGCTTCCCTCGCCAAACTTCTCCAAGCCCGTGGTTATTCAGTTACCATTCAAAAATTCGATCCGTATATCAACGTCGATCCAGGCACGCTCAACCCCTATGAACACGGTGAGTGTTATGTAACGGATGACGGCGCAGAAACAGACCTCGACCTGGGGCATTACGAGCGCTTTTTAAACGTACCTACTTCGCAGGCCAACAATGTAACCACTGGCCGCATTTACCAAACCGTTATCGAAAAGGAGCGTAAAGGCGATTACTTAGGCAAAACGGTTCAAGTAATTCCGCACATCACCGACGAAATCAAACGTCGGATGCAAATCCTTGGCAAAAGCGGCAAGTACCACATCATTATTACTGAAATAGGCGGCACGGTGGGCGACATTGAGTCGTTGCCTTACATCGAAAGTCTACGCCAACTCCGTTTAGAACTAGGCGAGAACAACTGCCTGGTTATTCACCTTACCCTCATTCCCTACTTGAGCGCTGCAGGAGAGCTCAAAACCAAGCCCACACAGCACTCCGTTAAAATGTTGCTGGAGTTGGGGGTTCAACCTGATGTACTGGTTTGTCGCACTGAGCACTCACTCAACAAAGAACTGCGTAAAAAAGTAGCGCTTTTCTGCAACGTCCGTCCCGAGGCGGTCATCGAAGCCAAGGATGCCAGTACCATTTATGAAGTGCCTCTTTTGATGCAAAAAGAAGGTCTTGATAAAATTACACTTCGAAAACTCGGCCTACCAGCCGAGGGCGATGCGGAAATGGAAGAATGGAAAGCCTTCTTAACCCATATGAAAAAGCCCAATACCGAGGTAACTATTGGTTTGGTGGGTAAATATGTGGAGCTAAGGGACAGTTATAAGTCCATCAACGAAGCCCTCTTGCATGCTGGCGCTGCCAATCAATGCAAAATCAACATCAAGTGGATACACTCTGAGGAACTTACAACCGACAATGCTAAAGACCATCTTTCTGAATTAGACGGCGTTTTAGTAGCGCCTGGTTTTGGCCAGCGGGGCTGGGAAGGCAAAATCGAGGCCATCCGTTATGTACGCGAAAACAACATTCCGTTTTTTGGCATTTGTTTGGGCATGCAGTGTGCTGTAATTGAGTTTGGCCGCAATGTGCTGGGACTTACCGGCGCAAATAGCACTGAAATGGACCCCAATACACCAAATCCTGTTATTGATTTAATGTTGGAGCAGAAGCAGGTAACCGACAAAGGCGGCACCATGCGTTTGGGTGCTTATCCATGTAAACTCAAAAAAGGCACCAAAGCCTATGCCGCTTACGGCGAGCAAAGTCAAATAAAAGAACGGCACCGCCACCGCTACGAATTCAACAATGCCTATGCCGAGCAGTATCAGCAGAGCGATCTGATTTTCAGTGGCATTTACCCAGGTAAAAATTTAGTAGAAATGATTGAACTCAAGAACCACCCTTGGTTTGTGGCCTCTCAATTCCATCCTGAATACAAAAGCACTGTGGTGAATCCACATCCACTCTTTATTGGCTTCGTAAAAGCAGCCATGAATACCATTCCTTACACCCGTGTAAAACAATCGAAGAGTATTGCTAAAAAAACAAGCGATAAACTTGGTATTTGATTAGTTTTGCAGCCTTAAATTGATATAAATGGATCGTAATTCCATCATAGGACTTTTCTTAATTGGCATCATCTTGGTGGTGTTTAACATGTTTTTTTTACCGGATCCGCCGGTAAATGAAAATGTCCCTGCCCGTGCGCAAACCGAACTAAGCATCGATTCAGCCGTTTCAGTTGATACTTCTGTGGTTGCTGGCGACAGTTTGGTGAAGGCAGCAGCAGCTGCTAATTTTGGTGTTTTCGCCCCCTTTGCAAATGGCATTGAAGAGCACATCACCCTAGAAAACGAATTATTAAGTGTTCGGCTGAATACCAAAGGCGGGGCCGTAGAAGAAGTTGCGTTAAAGGAATTCACCAATTATTCGAAAGAGCCATTGCTTTTGTTCGAAAAAGGACAATCACGTTACTCCTACAGCTACTCGGCCGGTGGTCGCACGGTTGAAACGGCAGATTTATATTTTAGTGTGGTTAGCAAAACCGACAGCTCATTGAGTTTCCGGTTGTCGCTAGACGAAAATCGTTACATTCAACACAGTTATAACCTCCGTGCCAACAGTTACTTGGTTGGACACGAAGTGAGCTTGGTGGGCATGGAACAGATTCTGGCTTCCAACATCAGCTACACCAAGCTGCATTGGAGCATGAACACGCCTTCGCAAGAAAAGGACATTGAAGACCAGCGCAAGGTTTTGGACATTTATTACAAGTATGTAAACGACAGTCCTGATTACCTCACCATCACCAAGCCTGAATCAGAAGACCTCAAAAACCTAGTTAAATGGGTTTCTTTCAAGCAAAAGTTTTTTGTAACCAGCATCATCGCGCGTGAGTCGTTTGAAGAAGGCACTATCAACGGGGGCCCATTGGCGTCCGAAACACAGGTGGCTGAATATGCAACCGATTTAGTGCTGCCGATTAAGCACACGGCTTCAGAAACGTATGGCATGGACTTTTACTTTGGTCCGAACCACTTCCAAACCCTAAAAACATTCGATCTCGGCCTTGAAAAGCAAGTTCCATTGGGTTGGGGTATTTTTGGCTGGGTAAATCGCTTCATTGTAATTAAAACCTTCAATTGGCTCGATTCTTTCAATTTGAATTACGGCCTGATTATTTTTATCCTCACGCTTATTTTCAAAGTCATTTTGTTTCCCTTGACGTACAAATCGTATTTGTCGGCAGCCAAAATGAAGGTATTGAAGCCAGAAATTGACGAGCTCAAGGCCAAGTATGAAAAAGAGCCGCAAAAAATACAAGCCGAGCAAATGAAGCTCTTTCAGAAAGCCGGTGTGAATCCTTTAGGGGGCTGTTTTCCCCTTTTATTGCAATTCCCCATCCTGATTGCGCTCTTCAACTTCTTCCCTTCTTCTATTGAATTGCGCCAACAGCCTTTTTTATGGGCGGATGACTTGTCTAGCTACGACTCAATCCTTGACCTTCCATTTACCATTCCTTTTTATGGTGCCCACGTTAGTTTGTTCACTTTGTTGATGACGGTATCGACCATCATTTACACCAGAATGAACAACCAAATTACGGGTGCAACTGGCCAAATGAAGTACATCGGCTATATCATGCCATTGGTGTTTTTACCGGTATTGAACAGTTATTCTTCGGCTTTGAGTTACTATTACTTTTTGGCAAACATGATCACCTTTGCCCAGCAGTGGGCGGTGCGTCGTTTTGTTATCGACGAGGAAGCCATCCACCGCAAAATGCAGGAAAACAAGAAAAAGCCTGTGAAGCGGTCGAAGTTTCAAGAGCGCTTAGAATCCATGAGCAAAGCAGCCCAACAGCAACAACAAGCCAGGGCCGCTGGCAAGAAAAAATAAGATCAACCGCCTTCGGGCGGTTTTTTTTTACCCCTTTCAGTAATTACCACTTGGCATTCAACGTTGTTTAGAGGCTTGCGTTCTCAGCATTGTTCCAGCATTATACATCTTCATGGAATAAAATCGAGCTTTCAATTAAATTCCATTGGGAATTACCATATAAAAAATCCAACTTTGATTCATTAAATACCATGAAAAACACATTGCTTTACGCAGCCATTGGCATTATGCTCACCAGCGCAGGCTGTAAACATGATCCTTTGTATCCAGCTGGTTACGATCCAGCCACCAACCCCATTTCAACTGGACTTCCTTGTAATCCCGATACAGCCTATTTTGTAAATGACATCTTGCCCCTCCTCATCAGCAACTGCGCTATGAGTGGCTGTCACGACGCTCAAACCAGGGCCGAAGGTATTCAACTTACGAGCTATGCATCCGTTATGCAAACTGGCGACGTTAAGCCAGGTAATGCCAACGGAAGTGAGCTGTACGAAGTTTTGATCGAAACACGGGAGGATAAGCGCATGCCCGTACCACCTAGTCCCCGCTTAGACGCTGCAAAAATAGCGCTTGTGCGGAAATGGATTGAACAAGGCGCACAAAACAACAGCTGTTTAGAAAATCAGGGGGAATGCGATACAACTAACATGACCTATACTGTAGATATTGCGCCCATTATCAGCAGTAATTGTATTGGCTGTCACAGCGGCGTTAGTCCAGGTGGCGGCATTCTCCTCAGCAATTACAGTCAAGTGGCCGCACAAGCCAATACCGGAAAACTACAAGCTGTGGTGAGTCACAGTGCCGGTGTTGCTGCCATGCCCCCGGGAAACCGTTTGAGCGATTGCAACGTAAGTAAAATTAAAGCTTGGGCCAACCAAGGACTGATTCAATAAACCAATATGAAAAACGCAAAACTCAAAAAAGTACTGTTGCTGGTGGTAGTAATGGGTCTTTTAGGCGCTGCTGCAGGCAGCTACCTTTGGTTCAAACCTGTGGAGAAGATCAGCGGCATGGAGGCCGAAATGACTATTCCTGCGAATGAACTGTTCAGTGCCTTTGAAATGGATGAAGCCAACGCAAATGAAATGTACTTGAATAAAGTCATCGAAGTTACTGGCATCATCAGGGAAGTAAAAAGCAATGAAAAAGGATTGCCGTCGGTCATTTTCGAAACCGACGATGTGATTTTTGGTGTGATGTGCGAATTTGAAAGTGCTAGTGGTGCGGAATCGATCAAACAAGGCGATTTGCTTACCATCAAAGGTGTTTGTACGGGAAAATTGCTAGACGTGGTTTTGAATAGATGTGAACTTATTAACTAAATTATTTATATGAAAAAAATGATTCTATTGGCGCTTGTACTAGGATTTGTACAATTGGCCACTGCACAAACAAAATACATGACCCGCACAGGTACTGTAAATTTTGTAGCTGAAGGACCTGTAAAAGACGATATCAAAGCGGTGAATAATCAATCTGCTTGCGTTTTTGATGCCGCAACCGGTGAAATTGTGTTTCAAATCGCTATCAAAAGTTTTGTGTTCAAAAAAGCCTTAATGCAGGAACATTTTAATGAAAACTACTTGGAGTCTCACAAATACCCTAAAGCAGTTTTAAAGGGAAAGCTGATGCAAGTGGATAAAATAAATTTTGGCAAAAATGGCAAATACCCTGTGGTTGTGAGTGGCGAAATGGACCTCCATGGTGTGAAAAAACAAGTCAATGAAAAAGGTACACTAGAAGTTAAAGACGGCAAAATCATTTTAATAGCAGATTTCCAAATCACTTTGGCAGATTACAACATCGGCATTCCTAAGATTGTGGAAGATAAAATAGCAAAAGTTGCTGATGTAAGTCTTGCTATGGACCTGACGTCAACAGCGAAATAAGCGCTTTAGCTAAAGATTAGAAATGCTTTTCGCAGCGGATCCATTTCAGAAACGCAATGCGCAATAAACGCATCTCCGTGCGTTAGATAAAAATTCATAAAATTATCCTGGCGCTCCTGCAAGTGGTTATCGGGAAAGAGTTTCGACTTTAAAGCACGAATCTGATTCAATTCAGTTTCGTGCTTTTGCTTTTGAGCCTTCCGCACCCGCGCTTCTAAGCCCTTCAATACCCCTTCCGTTTTTTTTCCTTCTGCTAAAACAGTAGCTTTTAAGGAGGGGTCTACCCGATGCACTTCCGAAGCTGCTTGCTCGTAGAGTGCGTTAAACTGCGACGTGATGGCCTCGAGAGAAAACGCACCTGCTTCCTGCTTGTCCATAAAAGCTTTGATGATGTCTTCTGTGTCGCCAAACAAATCGTGCAGCTGCAGGGCTAATTTTTCGAGCTTCGATTGACTGCTTTTTTCGATAACCATGGCCGAAGCGCGCAGCAAAACTACCGGAAAAGAAACTTGAGCTCTTTTGAATACTTTTGTAAGCAACATCCAATAGGCAACTTCTGCCCCGCCACAGATGAAGGCTACATTGGGTAATACGAGCTCTTGGTACACCGGTCGCAGTACCACATTAGGACTAAAACATGCGGGTTGCTCTTGCAGCGCAGTCATCATTTCAGCTGCCGACCACAACCTCTGACCCTTTGCTAACCCATAGCCATCACCTAGGCGTACAATGCGCTCACGTACACCCGCTTCTAACCAGAATAAATTGATTTCTCGGGGATAAATTTGAGCTTTGAAGCCTTTCGCTTCCAAAAGGGCAGCATTTTTCAATACCAAATCGTGTGACGTACCGTTTTGAAGCTCATCCCGCATCACGGGCACAAAGAGCGCCTTCAGGGCCTCATCGTCACCATTAACAACCACAAGTCCATAGGCGCCAAACAAGGCATCTACCAGGCTCCTCGTGGCCTGAGCCAGGCTATATTGTGGTTGATAGCAGCGTTGAATGAGCTCGAAAAGGGTTATGGCGTGCGGTGAATCCCCTAAAATGGCCTTCAGCTTCGCAACCACAGGCTGCAAATCGGCGAGCTTCATGCGGCCTACAGCACCGGTTTGAGCGGTTTCCCAAGTTAACTTTTGGCCAAAAACGTAGGCATGATTTAACTCGTCAAAGTCGTGATCTTCTGCCCCCATCCAATAAACAGGCACAAAATGCCCTTTGCCTTGGGCATTGAGTCGGTTGGCGAGCGCCACCGCACCCGCTATTTTGTAGATGAAATAAGCAGGACCGCCGAACAGATTGGGCTGGTGCGCGGTGGTGACTGTGAATGTATTGGCATCCAGCAAAAGGTCGATTTGCGCAGTTTTTAGCTGCTGATCTGGCATGGAAGCATACTGTTGACGAATGCTCGCTACCAGTACTTCGCGATTTTCAGCTGGAAAATTGGTCCGCTCAGCCATCGCCTCCCAAATACCTGCTTCTGTAGGAGCGTGCGCCAAAAGCTCATCGAAAACCTCAGGATGCTCAACATATTGATTGGCAAGGGCACTGAATGCGGCGGTTTCTTTGAAACTTAGGCTGGAGGTATTCATAAAATGGGTGTGGCGTATAAGTCAAACTCCTCCGCACTGTCGATACTAACTTTAGCAAAGTCACCAATGCGTACAAAATGCTTGCTAGCATCCACCAATACTTCGTTATCCACTTCTGGTGAATCAAATTCGGTCCTTCCCACAAAATACTGTCCCTCCTTGCGATCAAACAATACGTTTAGCTCCTGCCCCACTTTTGATTGGTTTAAGTCATGGGAAATGTCTTGCTGCAAAGCCATGATTTCTTCCACACGTGCTTCCTTGAGCTCTTGAGGCACATCATCCACCAAATTAAAAGCGGCAGTATTTTCTTCGTGGGAATAAGCAAACACCCCTAAGCGTTCAAATCTATTCTTGGCTACAAAATCAAGCATGGCTTGCTGATCTGCTTCACTTTCGCCTGGATAACCACTGATCATGGTGGTACGCAAATGGATATTAGGGACTTCGGTTCTGATTTTATCTATCAAATCCTGCGTTCTGGCAGCCGAAATACCCCTGCGCATGCTCTTAAGCATATTGTCTGAGGCATGCTGTAAAGGAATATCTAGGTAGTTGCAAATGTTGCTCCGTTCCCGCATCACTGGCAATATATCTTCAGGGAATTGTGATGGATAAGCGTATTGCAAGCGGATCCAAGCTAAATCGTTGATATCCGAAAGCCGCTTCAACAGATCAGCCAAATTGCGCTTTCCATACAAATCGAGGCCATAATAGGTCAAATCCTGGGCTATGAGCACCAGTTCCTTCACGCCACTTTTTACCAGATTACTGGCTTCGCGCTCTAAATCCTCTAACGACTTTGAAACATGCTTGCCGCGCATCAAAGGAATGGCGCAAAAAGAGCACGGTCGATTGCAACCCTCTGCAATTTTCATAAAGGCGGTATGCGAAGGGGTTGTGATGATGCGCTCGCCCAATAGCTCATGCTTGTAGTCGGCATTCAGCGTTTTTAACATGCGCGGCAACTCCATGGTACCAAAAAACGCATCCACTTCGGGCATTTCTGCCTCTAATTCATCTTTGTAGCGGTGACTTAAGCAGCCTGTAACATACAATTTATCGACTAAGCCCGCCTGTTTGGCATCGATGTAGCGAAAAATAGTGTCGATCGACTCTTGCTTGGCATTTTCTATGAAGCCACAGGTATTTACAATGACCACTTGGGCATCGTCCTTGGTCGACTCATGTGTTACATCGAACTGATTAGCCCGTAGCTGGGTGATCAAATTTTCGGAGTCAACCAAATTTTTGGAGCACCCCAAAGTTATGATGTTGACTTTTGGTCTGGCTGTATTTTTTGTCTTCATGCTATTCGTTGGCAAACAAGGCCTCTACAAAGGCAACCCTGTCAAAAGGCTGCAAATCTTCCATTTGTTCCCCAACACCAATGTATTTCACAGGTATTTGAAACTGATCGCTGATGCCAATCACAACACCACCTTTGGCGGTACCATCTAACTTGGTGAGCGCCAGAGCGTTTACCTCAGTTGCAGCGGTAAACTGTCGTGCTTGCTCCACGGCATTTTGTCCGGTGGAAGCATCAAGTACCAAAAGCACTTCGTGTGGGGCATTGGCCACCACTTTCTGCATCACATTTTTAATTTTGCTGAGCTCGTTCATGAGGCCCACTTTGTTATGCAAACGTCCGGCAGTGTCGATAATCACCACATCGGCACCACTGGCTACAGCAGATTTCAGGGTATCAAAAGCCACAGAAGCTGGATCAGAACCCATGTTTTGCGCAATTACCTTTACGCCTACACGTTCTCCCCAAATTTTGAGTTGATCTACCGCGGCCGCTCTAAAGGTATCGGAAGCACCAAGTACCACTTGTTTGCCCTGCTGCTTAAATTGCCAAGCTAACTTGCCAATGGTGGTGGTTTTGCCAACACCATTTACCCCAACTACCATGATCACATATGGCTTTTGGTCGGCTGGAAGCTCTAATCCTTTCAATCCGTTATCGTGCACCGCCATCAAAGCGGCTATTTCCTCACGCAAAACCAATTGCAACTGGTCAGATGCCAGTCCCTTTTCGCGTGCCACGCGCTGTTGGATGTTTTCAATGATTTTGATGGTGGTGTCTACGCCCACATCCGAACTGATGAGCAACTCCTCGAGCTCGTCGAGCATGTCGTCATCTACCCGCGCCTTTCCTGTAATGAGACGAGCAATCTTAGAAAACACACCCTCACGCGTGCGTTCCATGCCCTTCACCAGGGCATCGCGGTTTTTGCGACTGCTGAAAAAATCAAAAAATCCCATATTTCTTGCTTAAATGCAAACAGGGCCGTGTCATTCAGATACGGCCCTGTTTATTACTTGCTACTCACAATGAGCGATTGAGAGCGAAAGGTAAAATGAATCACCTGTTACCCCCATCGATTAGGTTTACTTGCTGAAGAAATCCTTCACGCGGTCGGCAGTGATGAATTCTTCTTTGAAAGTGTACGCACCAGTCTTTTCAGATCTTTTAGAACGAATCACTTTTACTACTTTATCGGTTTCTGCAGCCTGACGCTTCAGGGTAGCCACTACTTTCTTTGCCATGGTTACTTAATTTCTTTGTGAACGGTTACACGCTTCAGGATAGAATTGAACTTCTTCAACTCCATACGCTCAGTCGTATTTTTCTTATTCTTGGTGGTAATGTATCTGGAAGTGCCGGGCATTCCACTCGTTTTGTGCTCTGTGCACTCGAGAATTACCTGTACTCGGTTACCCTTCTTTGCCATGATTTATCAGATTTTTCCTTTTTTCAAAAACTTATTGATCGTCGGTGTGATGCCATTTTTGTTAATGGTCTTAATCGCACTGGTAGATAACTTTAAAGTTACCCACTCCCCTGTTTCAGGGATGTAAAAGCGCTTAGTTTGGAGGTTCGGATAGAACCTACGCTTTGTTTTGATATTCGAATGCGATACGTTGTTTCCAACCATCACCTTCTTACCTGTAAGTATACAAACTTTAGACATCTTTTTTGCTCTTTTAGCTTATTTTTGCAGAGCGTGTGCTCACCTCTACAAAACGAGAATGCAAAGATAAAGGAAGCAAACGAATTCACCAATAAACAATCTAAGTTTTTAATTTATGTCCATCACAAGTAGCACTTACACTTTCAACCCCCACATCCACTCGCAAGAAGCCATGGCTTTGGAGCACGACTTCGGTGCCTACAACTATCACCCGCTACCCGTGGTGCTTTCGAAAGGCTTAGGCGCAGAGGTTTGGGATGCTGAAGGAAAGGTGTACTTTGATTTTTTGTCGGCTTACTCTGCTGTTAATCAAGGTCATTGCCATCCTAAGATAATCCAAAGCTTAATAGATCAAGCCAGTCAGATTACC
>CAMCHJ010000025.1 GCA_945874665.1 Chitinophaga pinensis
CTGGTTTGCTGAGCTTGTCTTTTACTTCTTCCCAGAGACTTACTTGTTGCAGACTTCTCTCCACCTTTTCTTTGATGAAACCTTGGTGGCTGACGCCCTTTATTTTGAGTCCAAACGCCACATTTTCGTAAATGCTTTTTGGAAAGGGGTTAGGTTTCTGGAACACCATGCCCACTTTTTTACGCAATTCATACACATCCAAATCGGCTTGGTAGATGTTCTTACCGTCGATGAGGACTTCGCCGCGGTGTCGACTCTCGGGAATGAGCTCGTTCATGCGGTTAAACAAGCGTAGGTAGGTAGATTTGCCACAGCCCGAAGGCCCAATAAGGGCGGTAACGGTGTTTTTTTCTATTTCTAGGGAGATGCCATTGAGCACTTGGTTATCACCGTACCAGAAGTTTAAATTGCGACTTTCGATTTTAACCATTAGCTTTTTAAGCGTTTATGCCAGCGCTCGCGGATGCCCACGGCCAGCAGGTTTAGGAAGAGTGTAATGCTCAAGAGTACTAAAATAGCGGCAGAGGCATTTACCAAAAAACTATTTTGAGGCTTACTCAGCCAAAAGAAAATTTGCACTGGTAGCACTGTGAAATAATCGAAAATAGAAATGGGAGCGAAGGGCACAAAAGCCAACGCGCCAATCACCAGCAAAGGAGCTGCCTCGCCGATGGCCCTACTCACGGCCAGTAAAGTGCCCGAAACAATGCCTGGAAGGGCTTGTGGCAAGGCTTGCAGCCAGATGGTTTGCCATTTGCTGGCTCCCATGGCGTAGGCGGCATCGATGTGCATTTGGGGCACCATGCGTAAAGCCTCGCGGGTGGAGATTATCACCAAAGGCAGTACCATCAAGCTGAGGGTAAGGGATGCCGCCAAGATACTTTCACCCAAGCCCATGCTGCGCACAAAAAACTGCAATCCCAACAAGCCATACACCACGCTTGGAATACCGGCTAAATTCATGATGTTTACTTCCAAAAAGCGCGAAAGGCGGTCGTTTTGGACGTATTTTTCGAGATGAATACCCGCTGCTACGCCCAATGGAAAGCTGATCACAGCTACTAAAAACAATACCCAAAGGGTGCCTAAAAAGGCAGGCAGAATACCAGCTTGCTCAGGCACGCGAGAAGCATAGCCAGTAAAAAATTCGCGATCGAGTCGCGGATAGCCAGCAAAACTCACGTATAAAAATAAAGTTAACACGCTGGCCACCACCAAAAGGGTAAAAATGAGGCCATACACCGCAAAACTACCCTTCCGCTGCCTTTCAACCCAGCTTTCAAGCTGTTCAATGAGGGTGAATATGTTGGTGATGGGGGTCATGCTGCACTGATTATTTTGCTGCTTCGAAAGCGATCGCGGAACCAAAAGCTGAGGTTGTTGAGCAGGTAAGTGAGGAAAAATAGACTCAAGCCAATCGCGAAAATGGTGCTGTATTCTATGGAGGACTGCGCCACGTCGCCCAAACTCATTTGAATGATATAACTGCTGGCTGTTTGAATAGCGACCGCAGGGTTGAAGGTAAAACTGGCTTGCTGCCCGGCGGCGATGCTTACGATCATGGTTTCGCCTAAAGCCCGAGAAAAAGCTAAAATCACCGCTGCGCTAATGCCATTGAAGGCTGCCGGCACAACCACTTTGCGCACAATCTGCCAGCGGGTGGCGCCGAGGGCAAGGGCTGCTTCTTTGTGTATTTTAGGAACTGCCCGCATGGCGTCTTCGCTTATGCTGGTAATGATAGGTAAAACCATAAAGGCCATTACCAAGCCGGGCGAAAGGGCGTTATAGGTCGCTATGCTGGGAAAAAACCACTGCAACATGGGAGTAATGAACACCAGTGCTAAAAATCCATATACAACTGTGGGTATGGCAGCTAGCAGGTCAAGTGCAGGGCGTGCGATCCGCCGCCAGCCTTCGCTTGCGTATTCGCTTAAGTAAATCGCAATAAGAATGCCAAGGGGCATGGCCAGCGATAAGGCGATGCCGGCGGTAAGCAGCGTGCCGCTTAAAAGAGGCCACATGCCAAAGGCTTTACGCTCGGCAAAAGGTATCCAGGAAGTGCCAGTGATAAACTCCCATAGGGGCACCATAGCAAAAAAAGCAGCAGCATTGTACAGCAAAACACCCATAACGCTGAGGGTGATGGCCAAACTGAGCCAGCCACTGAGCTTTAACAATCCTTCAATGAGCTTTTCTTGCTTCATGCTGTTTGAGGAGGTTAAGTAGGTTGTTTTGTGCACCCTGACTTTCGCTAGGAAGCAACGGTACAAATTGTAAAACAGGCTGCAAAGCTGGCAGTTGCTCCAAGTAAAAAAGCAAAAAGGCAGCCACTTCTGGTCTGTTTAAAGCTGATTTACGGATGTATAAATATTGTTTGCGAGTAAGTGGCTGGTAATACTGACTTTGGATGTTTTGAAGAGACGGGTAAACGGCCTTAGCCTCTAACTGCAGGTCGTTCATCACTGAAAGCACCTTAAATTGATCGGTGTTTTCCCTGAAATAGGTGTATCCAAAATAGCCTAAAGCACCTTTATTGCCTTTGATGCCATTGATTAAAATATTGTCGCTTTCGCTTGCCGCGTAGTCACCCCGGCCCGCACCAGCCTTGCCTAGAATGGCGGATGTAAAAAAGTCGTAGGTACCGCTACTGGCGCCAGGACCAAATAAACTCACAGGTTCAGCCGGCCAGCTGGGACGTAAGTCGCTCCATTTGAGCTGCTTTCCCTGACTTTCGGTGCGCCACAGCAATTGCAGTTCGCTTACTTTGATGTCGTTGGCCCAAGTGTTTTCTTTGTTAACGGCAATCACAATGCCATCGTAGGCCACAGGGACTTCAACCAAATCTATTTTTTGAGCAGCAAAGGCAGCGGCTTCTGAAACGCTCAACGGCCGCGAGGCATTGCAAATATCTATTTCGCCGCGCAGCAATTTTTGCATGCCGCCGCTGGTGCCCGACACACCAATAACTACCCGCATGGGTTCGTTTTGCTTGTAATACAGTTCGGTAACGGCCTCTGTTATCGGAAATACAGTGCTTGAGCCATCGATGCGCAAATAGGATTGGTCGCGACAAGCTGCGAAGCCCATCAACAGGACCAGCAACAACCACCAATGCGTTTTTTGCGTTTTTTCAAACATGTTCCCAATGTACGAATTGGAAGCTGTTTTTGTATGATGCTTAAATTAAGTTTCTTTCAAAAGACCTATAATTGGCGCATTACGCTTATTTTTGAACCAAAAGCAGCCCATTGTTTGCAATTGTAGACATAGAAACCACCGGTAGCAAGTTCCCCGGTAACCGCATCATCGATCTGGCCATTATTCGGCACAACGGCAAGGAAGTGGTGTCAGAATGGCACAGTTTGCTCCGCCCCGATGTGGCCATTCCCCCATTTGTGATCGAACTCACAGGCATTTCGGAGGAAATGGTGGCTGAAGCACCGCTTTTTCAGGATGTGGCCGTGGATGTGATTGCACAATTACGCGATTGTATTTTTGTAGCGCACGACGTTAATTTCGATTATTCTTTCCTGCGCCATGAGCTCAAAGAGGTGGGTTATACCTTGGAATTGGAGAAAATTTGCACGCTGAAAAACAGCCGGAAGTTTTTGCCAGGACAAGCCTCTTATTCCCTTGGGAGACTGTGCACATCGCTCGGAATAGTGGTTGATCAACGCCACCGCGCCATTGGAGATGCCCGTGCAACTGCCAGCTTATTCAGTCTTTTGCACCCGCATTTGATGGGGTTTGCTGATTTTTTAACCGAAGGCAACACGGAAGTGCAATTGTCGGAGCTTGCCCGCACCACTAAATCTAAAAAATGAAAAATTTTGCCTTTTGGCTGTTCCTGCTGTTGCCTGTTTTGGCGGCAGCACAAGCAAAAGTGCCTCAGGGTACCTGGGCCATGCACGGCAGCACCAGCGAGGGGGTGGTGGCGCATTTAAAATTCGATTTACCCAAATCAGGCCTGAGGGCACGAATTGTGGCCATTCCTCCGAGCTCAAAATTGAATAAGAGTACAGTTTGTACCACTTGCCCAAAGGCCGACCCGCGCTACAAAAAGCCCCTCCATAACATGGTGGTATTGCAAGGCATGCAAGCCGCTGGCACGCGCTGGGTGCAAGGCGATTGGTTGGATGTAGAAAAGGGATTCAGCTATGCCGCTAATTTAGAGCTGCGTTCAAGTGAATTGTTGATTTTGCACGTGATGTACGGGGGCAGAACCAAGCCAAGGAAGCTCACTTTGGTAAAATAAACTGGGCGCAGTTTGCCTGTAATTACTTGAGTTGGGCCACCAAGGCCTCAATTACCTGGGGATAGTGTTCATACTCGAGGGCATGCACTCGTTTACCCAAACTTTCGATGGTATCGATGGGGTAGGCCGCACAGCGAAACTGAGCTACTACCGCACCTTCGTCGTAATGCTCATTTACATGGTGAATGGTAATACCGCTCTCTTGCTCACCAGCTGCCAATACCGCTGCATGTACTTTATCGCCAAACATGCCCTTGCCACCATGTTTCGGCAATAAAGCAGGGTGGATGTTGATGATTTTACCAGCATAAGCAGCTGTAATTTCAGCTGGCACTAGCCATAAATAGCCCGCAAGTGCTATAAAATCTATACCTTCTTGTTGGAGTATGTATAACAGACTGCCGGTGTCTTGCAGCGAGCGCTTGCTCACCAAGGTAAGCGGAATCCGTAAATTGCGGGCACGGGTAGTAACGTAAGCATCGGGTTTGTTGCACACCACCATGGCCACTTTTACTTGCTGATGGCCTTTAAAATAGTTGTAGATGTTTTCTACGTTGCTGCCCGAACCGCTGGCAAAAAGTGCAATTTTAATCATTGTATACCGAATTCGGTCTTTAAAACACGATCGAGTAAAGCACCTAAGTTATTGTTGTTGTTCAAACGGTGGAGCTCTAAAGTGGTGATCACAAATTTACTGTTGTTGCTTGTGTTGTTGCTGATGCCCATGATCACATTGTTGCCGTTGTAGAGCGGGAAGGGTGGGAAAGGACTGGTGCCGCCGCGACGTAAAATGTTGGCACGGTAAAGCGGCTGCACGCCGGTTACAAACTTAATGGGACGAACCGAAGAGGTGAAGCCGCGGTATTTTAAGGTAGGATAGCCAGCCGTAACGGGGTTAACAGTGGAAGTGTCGCCTAACAAAAACTCAAATCCTGCTGGGGCTGATTGCAGACTGTCGATAGGAGAGAACTCATAAAAATTACTTACAACCGGGGAGCCTAGCGAAGAGGCCAAGCTGAGCATTACTTTACCACCTCCATTGAGGAAACGGCCAAGGGTATTTTGGGCAAATACAATGGAGATGTCGAAATCAGGCCCCACCCATAAAATTTGATCAAACAAGTCAAAAACAAGTGATTGGGTGCGGTTATTGGCGCTGAGGTTAACAAATTGACTGCCTTGGCGTTGGAAAATGCGTACTTGATCGTAGGTGTTAATGCCAATGTTGTTAAGCTCTGTTTGGTAAAGAGCGGCAATGGTGATCGCGTTGAGGTCGGGATTGGGGTCGGTACCGTAGGCGTTGATTAACAAAAACGAGCTGCTGGGGCGCTTTACGTAGGTAGGACGACTTTGCTTCCAATCGCTGCGGGCACCCGACTGGTCTACCGAGCGTACGTACACATAATTTGAATCTTCAAAAACGAGCCCCTGCATGCGGGTAGTGAGCGGATTTTCGTTCTGGCCAGGGTACACAATACATGGACTGCCTGTCCCAGTAAGGTTTTCCGCTTTCAAAATCATCTCCGTAAAAGTGGCTGAAAGTGAGTAAATATTAGCGGCGTTTAAGGTGTCGTTAAACACCAATTCGTATCCTTCGAGGGTTTGCAAGCCATCAGGGTCTGTACCCAGCCATTCATAATGCAAAACCGGGTAGGAAATCAACGGGAAACCGCCCGCTAGGGGATTGCCGCCAGCGGGTGCGTACACAAAATTTACATCGGGCCTAGAGTTTTTAACGGGGTATCGTACAGACGCAGGATTGGGGTCTCTCAAGCCTTCGTTGTCGATGGCACGCACAGTAAAGCGGAAGTCAAAGGTGTCTTGTCCTGATGGTACTGTCAATAAAAACGTACTGTCTGTTTTGTCGGTGGCAATCCATACTGTGGCAGGACCAGGGTTGTCATCGAAAGTAAACTCATAGCCCACCACATACCCATCGGGGTCGCTGCCCCACCAGTTGAGTACCACAGTACTTGTAAAACGATCGTCGCCACTGCGGATGATGGTATCTACAACTGTTTGGGTTTTCGGAGCTTGATTGGGTATAAGCTCTCCTTTGATGCGGGTATCACACGACTGCTGCGTAAGCGCGAGCAGGGGCCAGAGGCACAGAAATAGAATACGATTGCGCATAAGCCACAAAACTAAACAAAGCTGCTGAATTTCGAGCGTTTTGCGTTTGTCTTAACCAGGTGTTTACATTTGGCTAGGGTAAGGCTAAGCGCTTTTCCAAAATGTGGATAAAATTCTTGCTACCTTTTTCTGTACAATGACCAGCGTTTTGACTGTATTTGATGGTGCGCTAAAGCTCAGTTGTTGTGCGTGATCACTTGCATTTAGTTCTTAAATACAGCCTTTATAAGCCTAAAGAAGCCTTTGGCAAAGGCACCGGGCAGCATTCTATTAGTGATTGCTTTGACCCATCGGCCAAAACGGCTACAGGCTGTGTTTGATTTGTTCAGGTCTTAATATTGACGTAACTTGCGGTGCTTTTTTAACAGCTAAATTTGCAACCAAAATTAATTTATTAAAATATTATGCTACAAAGATTTACGCAATTCATGATGCTATCGGCAGCAATGCTCATCAGCAGCATGAGTATGGTCAATGGTCAAGCCCACACCTTTACGACGGGTAATTTAACTTACAGCCAAAATTTCGACGGAATGGGTGCTACTGGCACGACTTATCCAACTGGATGGCTGGGGGCACGTACTGGAGGTACAGGCACAGCTGGCGGAGCACTTACGCCAATAGTGACCGATGGGTCAGCTAACAGCGGAGCCGTTTACAATGTTGGAACAACGGCGGCAACTGAAAGAGCCATTGGAGTACTTTCTTCAGGCTCAACCCATGCAGCCTTCGGTGCCTCTTTCGTCAATAGTACGGGTGCTGCAATCACTTCGTTTTCAATCAGTGCTTTCCATGAGCAATGGCGCTCAGCTTCTTCGACAGCCATTAACGAAGAGGTTTATTTTGAATACTCACTGAACGCAACTGGTGTTTTTGACGCTACTGCTACTTGGGACTCCGTTACTTCTTTGAAGTTAAATGAAATATTAATTGCATCCACGGCAGCTGCTGCTGTAGATGGCAATTTGCCTGCCAATCGCGCAGCGATTACAGGTACAGCTACAGTTAGTTGGGCAGCGGGAACCACATTGTGGATTCGTTGGAGAGATACAGACAGTCCTGGCGCAGATGGTCTTTATGCCATTGATGATTTGAACATGAACGTTGTTACAGGTGCTCCTGCCCCAACAACGAGCATTGTTACCTTCCGAGTAAACATGCAATACCAAACTGTTGATGCAAACGGTGTACGCATCGCTGGTAATTTCCAAGGATGGAATCCTGCGGCTACGTCGATGACGCGCAGTCTAACTGACACCAATGTTTGGCTATTCAGCGATACCTTCAACGTAGGCGACACCATTCAGTTTAAATATATCAATGGCAATTCTTGGGCGCAGGCCGAATCAGTTCCAGCCGCTTGTGCCACTGGTGGTAATCGCACGTACATAATTGCACCAAGTAATCCTACTTTACCATTGGTTTGCTTTTCTTCATGTTCTAACTGTGCAGCACAGCGTGCGGTAACCTTCCGTGTTGATATGACTGGTCAAACCATTGTAGGCGCTGTGCATATTGCAGGTTCTTTCAATAATTTCAGCGCTACCTCAGATACCATGACACCCGTTGGCAACAACATCTACCAGCGTAGTTTCCAATTACAAGAAGGAATAGCCGTGCGCTACAAATTCCTTAGAGGTCCTTCTTTTAGCAATGAAGAAACCGTGCCTGCAGCGTGTGGTGTTTCTAATGGTTTTGGTGGTTTTGATCGTGAATTCACACCGGGTGGCGCAAACGCTACTTTACCAGCAGTTTTATTTGGCACATGTTCGCCAGCCATTCCAGTACTGACGATTAGGCCTATTTCTGCTATCAGAGGCGTAAACGCAAACGGGGTACTCGATTCCTTGAACGTCCGCGTGAAAGTAGCAGGTACAGTTTATGGTGTTAACCAATACAGCAGTTCTTCAACGCCAATAGGTGTGCAGTTTGTTATGATCGACGGTACCGGTGGTATCATGTTCCGCAAGGCAGGTACAAACTTTGGCTTGGCTAACCTGGCAGAAGGCGACTCAGTAGTTGCAACGGGCATCATAGAACAATTTAACGGCCTAGCGCAGTTAAATTTAGATACCTTGGAGCGCGTAGCAACCAACCGCACCTTGCGGCAACCAACGGTAGTTACTGACTTATCAGAGGCAACAGAAAACGAGTTTATCCGTGTCAATAACCTCAACATCACGGGCGGTACATGGCCAACCACGGGTTCAGCCAACATCACAGTAAGCAACGGTACAGCAACTTTCACGATGCGTATCATCGCTCAAACCAACATCCCAGGTACACCAGCGCCAACAGGTCCTTTTGATGCCATCGGTCTTGGCGGACAGTTTGATAGCTCTAACCCATTCACGACAGGTTATCAACTCTTCCCACGCAGCACTGCCGACATCATTCCTGTTGCCGTAACCACTCCAACCATCAACTTTGGCAGAACGGATACCTTGGTGAACAACCAAACTGGCTCTTTTGCCATGGCCATGAATATTTTGAACCCAGTGACTACTGCGGCTCAAGTAAAAGTGCGCATCACGAGCACTCCAGGTGCTACTTACGGCGGTACCTATCAAACCAACCCAGCCGCAGTTAACGACACCATCACCTTAAATGTACCTGCTAATGGTGCGCTTACAGGATATGCTTTGTTGTTGTTCCCGAACGTACCAGTGGGTCGTACCGATACTTTGACCTTTACTATCATTTCGGCTACAGCAGGCATTCAAATTGGTGCTATAAACAGCTCCAGCGTACGTGTTCAAAATCCAGTACCGCCTTCTTATGTAAATCTAACCATCGGCCAAATTCGTGGGGCAAATACAATTGGTATTGCCGACTCGAATGGTGTGCGTGTGCGTACCACAGGTGTGGTATTGGGCTTTAATAAGCGTCCTGCTGGCTTAGAGTTCACCATCTTCGATCCAACTTCAAATGCTGGTATCGGTGTATTCCGTGCCGCTGGCAATATTGGTTACAACGTTACCGAAGGCGATTCAATTCGTGTAGCTGGCACAGTGGGTCACTTCAATGGTTTGTCACAAATCAATGTTGATAGCATCACTTTCCTAACGGCAGGCAATACCTTGCCAGCGGTTCAAGTGGTAACAGCTATGACCGAAAACACTGAGTCGCGCCTGATTCGCATCAACAACGTAACCGTAATCGACCCAACCCAGTGGCCAATTGCAGGTACTACGGGCTCAGGGCGCACAGTACGAGTTACCAATGGTGTTGATAGCTTCGATTTGCGTATCCCTTCTGGCGTAGACGTATTTGGAACACCGGCTCCAGTTGGTGCTTTTGATATGATTGGTTTGGGCAGTCAGTTCGACAACTCAGCACCACACACCGTAGGCTACCAGTTGATTCCACGTTACATTGCCGACATCGTAACCGGTGCGGCGGGCAGCGACAGCATCCGGAATTTCAACTTGTTGTTCCCAGCGAACAATGCCAGTCTTACAATCGAAGGCGCCGGTTCAACCAGCATCGATATTCGTTGGAACAGGGCTACCTACACAGGTGGTGCTGCAACCTTCACCTATCAGTGGATGGCCGATTTGCCAACTGGCGATTTCAGCGCCCCATTGGTAACCATTCCGTCGAACAACAGCGGTGCTGATACCACTTTAACAGTCAATTTTGCAGCCATTGCTGCTTTATTGGATGCTAATGGTATTCCGAGAGGCGTGCCTGCTACGTTAAAATGGACCGTTCGTGCAAGTCGTACTGGTAGCACAGATACCAAATTGGCTTCTGCCTTCAACCTAACCCTCACACGTGGGGTGATGACATCGGTGGAGAACAACAATCCATTGGAAGCCATGAAACTGTACCCAAACCCAGCTAAAAACCGTGCTTACCTCAGCTATGCTTTGCCTACTGCTGGCAATTTGCAGCTCGAAGTGGTAAACATGATTGGCAAGCGGGTGGCCATTGAAATGTTGACCCAAACCAGCGAAGGTATTGCCGAAATTGAATTAGCTAACTTGCCAGAAGGCGTGTACTTTGTACGCCTCAGCAACACCCAGTTTAGCGCAGTGCGCCGCTTGGTAGTGAAGCACTAAGCACCTCACTCCTTAAAATGCAAAAGCCCCGCAGTTTTCGAGCTGCGGGGCTTTTTATTGGAGGCCTGAGTGGGTTTCGCCAAAACGCTTGAAACTTGCGGGCTTGTACACACAGGATAGCGTGTGTACAAGCTGCATGTCAGTTTTTTACAAGGTAGCTGCCCTATACACATTTGCTTGGTTGTGGGGGCATTACATGCATGACAATCTTTGCCACCTCATTTTCTGTAAATGCTTTTTTTTCCAGAAAGCAGATAGGCCAGGCCGCAGCTGAGCACAAAATACGGGGCTGTGAACCAGCCAAAGAGCTCCATCCCCAACAGTATACAAGTCAGCGGACATTTAGTTGCGCCTGCAAAAACCGCCACAAATCCCATTCCCGCCAAAAAAGCAGGACTAACCGGCAGCACAACAGCCAATGCCGCGCCTAAAGTGGCCCCCACAAAAAACAGGGGCGTTACTTCGCCTCCCTTAAAACCTACGGCCAAAGTAAAGGTGGTAAAGAGTATTTTGAGCAGGAAGTCGTATGACAAAACGCCACCCTCAAACGATTGCGCAATCACCGGTAATCCCAAGCCTAGATACCGATCGTTTTGGGTAAAAAAGAACATCGCTGCTAGCAATGCCCCACCCAAAGCAGGTCGCAGCAGCGCATTGGGCACCCATTTTTGATATAGCTTGGTTTGCCAATGTCCCAGCTGCACAAAAAGCCAAGCAGCCGCGCCAAAAGCAACACTGGCCAAGGAAAGCCAAGCCAAAGTGGTAAAATGGAGCGGTGGCAAGGGCCCAATGATATACTGCGCATGGCCCACACCCCATGCCAAGCAAACCACATGAGTCAGCCAAGCAGCAGCAAAAACTGGTAGCACAGCTATACGCGGCCAGTGCTTATGCCGCATTACCTCAATGGCAAATACGCCACCTGCCCACGGTGTGCCAAAAACCGAAGCAAAGCCTGCTGCAATACCACATAGCAGCAAAATGCGGCGTTCTTTATCGCTAAGTTTAAAAGGTTGGGTCAGTTGGTCGGCCAGAGCACCGCCCATCTGCACCGCCGTGCCCTCTCTGCCCGCCGAGCCCCCGAGCAAATGGGTGAGCAGGGTGCCGAGCAAAACCATGGGAGCCATGCGCAGCGGTATTGGCCGCCCGCCTTGGTGATATTCGGCAATGAGCAAAGTTGTACCGGCCTCCACAGCTTGTCCGTAGCGCCAGTAACCCCAACCCAGCAGCAGTCCACCCAACGGTAACATATAAATGAGCCAAGGATACAGCGTACGGGTGGCAGTGGCCGCCGCCAAACTGCTTAAAAAAAGCGCCGACGCACTGCCTGCTAAACCGCCTACCAAGAGTAATAGCAGCAACCAACGGCCTATTTGTCGCCAAAGAGCGGTTTTTTGAAGCAAAAGCAGGGGAGAAGTTTTGGTTTTTGGAAGCATAAGATACCGTCTCACTTTGTTCGAAAGCGTTTAAGTAGACGTCATCAGTCGCTTTGCGGCGGCGGTTCCAGGGCGACATCATGCCCGTGGCAAATATAAATAAATTGTTTAAAGGAACACGCGGCAGACCGATGGCATGTTTTGAAAGGCGCGGGAGGAACCGATGAGATTTATTTTTGCACGCCTGTCTCGATTTGGTTTGAAAATCGACAAACTGCTACAACAATTTGATGTCGATTCGTTGGTTTCCTTTGCGAAGATCAACGCTGCAGTCTTTAAACGTAGGGGGTCCCATCACCGGCTTAAAATTCTTTGAAAAGCCAAAGGGCTCGGTAGGATAACCTAACCAGTTTTTATCGATGCGGCCGTTTTCGTTCATGTCTTGCATCAAAGCAACAGCATATTCACCTGGAGGAAGCTTGAATGTAATGGTTACTTCAGCCGATTTTGTAATTACTTTTTTGTTGTAAGTGCTCTTATTAAAGCCAGGAAAGGCATCTGTTTTCGTGTAAACACCTACCAAAAGAGGCTTGCCGCTGGCATTTTCGATGTTGGTAACATGGATAACGAGTTCGTGCTGGACTCCAGTACTTAGGAATGGTCCGAAAAAGAGCGTGAATAACCAAGTGAATAACATGACCTTTTAACGAAGTGGTGCTGCTTTTAGTTTATTTTGGATTAGAAATTTGGCAGGCAGCTATCAGCTGTTCAAACCTGCCAATTATTGGGATGCTTTGTTTTGGTGACGTCAATTGCTTAACTCGAGGTCAATGTACACCAATTCCCCGCTGGTTTCAAAACCCATTTTTTCAAGCAATTGGAGGTAGTTGCGCAGTTGTTGCACATGCTCAGGTCGTTCGGCGCCGGTTTTAAATTCCAGTACATGGGCTTTTTGGTTTTGTAGCACAAGGCGGTCGGGACGGTATTGCTGGCCATCAGTGCTCAAAATGCTGATTTCATTGCGCACGTCTAGTCCTGGCTCAAACCACCGTGCAATACTAGGCCGCTGCAGCAGCTCCCGCACAGCAGGTAACAGCAAATCGACGTCAGCAGCGGAGAGTTGGCCCGCGTCAACCAAGCCGGTTACTGCCGCTTCGAGTGCGTCTTTGTGCGGCAATGCCGACAATAATTCGTGGGTCATGCGGCCCAAACTCAAAGCCAAACCACTGTCTTTACCCCCCTCAAAGTGGTTTTGCAACGAAATCCGCTCCCGCCAGTCGGTCCAGTGATGCCGCTCCAACACCAAATTTTGACTTGCTTTTGGCTGATCAAAAACGGGTAGGGTTCCTTCTAAAAACACTTCCTCAGCATGGCGTCCGATGCTGTTGAGGTACAAGCCCCAGTTTTTGCTAAAACTATACTTACTGGCCTTGCTATTTTGTTCGCTTCCTAATATGTACAGGCCGCCTACCGCCCGAGTAAAGGCCACATAGAGCATGTTTACATAATCGATGTGGGTCATTTCGGTTTCTTCTGCATGCAAACTTGCAAAGGGCTCCCCCGCGGCCTTTAGTTTATCGGTGGCCACCAAAGCCGTGCCAATCGGCGAAAGCTCGGTGCTGATCCAACTTTCGTTTTGGTTCAGTGAGTTTTTCCAATGGTCGGCATCGGCCACAATCACCACGCCAAATTCAAGACCTTTCGACTTGTGATAGGTCAATACCCGGATCGCATCGCCCTGCTCCGGCATGTGCAAAGAGGTTTCTTGTCCTTTGCCGAGCCACCACTGCAGCAACTCGGCCAAACTCCTGTATTTTTCGCTTTTATCGGCCATTAAATCGAGCAGGCGCAATACAAAAGGATTGCTATACTTAAGCAACTTAAAATAACTGAGCACCTGCTCTACCAATTCAGTGAGCGGCAACATCCGCCAGCGCTCGGCAGGGAGGGGCCCGTACAATTGCTCCACTGCCGTTTCGAGTTGGACTGTAGGTCCAAATTTGGCGCCACTAAGCTGCTGCAATACTTGCAAACAAGCTTGCGCATTAACCCGGTCGCTATCATCTAAAAGCCATTGCAACATGCCCATCACGAGGCGAATAGCAGGCTGCTGGCTCAACAGCAAACTGTCGCTCGAAATCACGGGAAAACCGGCTTCTAACAAAGCTATGGCCACGGCACTGCCTAATTTATTGCTGCGCACAAGCACCGCCATCTCGCCAAAAGGCACTTTTTGGACGGTGAGTTCTTGCACCAAAGCGGTAATGTGGGCCAGGCGTTCGGTACGTCTTTCGTCGGCCGACCCTGTGCCAGGCAACAGCTCTACCTGCACCAAGCCGCCAGGTTTACCGCCTAATTGCGCCAGTTCCACGTAAAAATCCTGCAAAGCACCGGGTGTTGCAGCGCTTATCCACTCAAAATAGCTGTTGTTGAAGTCAATCACGGCCTTGTGCGACCTGTAATTGTACTTCAAGGTCTCTGGCCGGTACGCATCCTCCAATACCGCCGAGTGACCTCCACCGCCATGAGGCAGCGGCATCTGCACAAACTGGGCTGCTTCGCCACTGCGCCAGCGGTAAATGCTTTGTTTGGCGTCGCCAACGAGCAGACTGTCGTAGTCGGCACTCAAACCATTCTCCACCAGCGGCAGCATGTTTTGCCACTGCAGCACACTGGTATCCTGGAATTCGTCGATTAAAAAATGCCGGTAGCGATTGCCTAAACGCTCATATATAAAAGGCGTATGGGTGTCGGCCAAGATGTCGGCAATGCGGAAATACAGACTGTTGAGCGGAGCGGCTTGATTTTCCTCCATCCAGGCTTCGTATTCGCGCTGCAAAAGTGCCAGGGTAGCCATGGCGTATTGTTTGTCGAGGATGGCATCGATCAACGCCACCCGCTGCTGCGCAACTTCGTGCAGGTCGAGGAGCGATTTGGAGGTTTCAAGCAGCCAGTCGGCCTCCGCAGCCAGTAAGGCTTTGGTGGTTTTGGAGGCTTTTCCGCCAGACCAAACATTCTTTTCAATGGCGCCCGTGATGCCTTTTTTGAGTTCTAGATCTCCATCGGCCAGGCGTTTAAATTGCACATATAGTCCGCTTTTTTCAGCTCCCGCTAAATCTGCAGCAGTAATGTCGAGGGCAGCTAGTCGGTCAAGTATACTTTGCGCTTTTTGCTGGATGGGGGTTATCAATACAATTTTCACCTCCTTCAAACGCGCACGCTCCTCCTTAAAAGCCAAGGGCTCTAGCTCGCGCAGCAGGGGTAAAACTTCCCGCATTTGATCGCGGAGCAGCAGCTTGGCATATTCCAAAAGCTTCCGGCTGATGTCCCAGCTTTTATCTTCCTCGGTTTGCTCCTGTGCAAAACCTACGAGCAATTCGGTAATGAGGGGGTCTTCGCCCAAGCGGGCAAGCAGCCGGTTCACCGACTGGTTTAACAACTGCTCTTGGTCGAGGATGATTTCGAATTGCTGGTCTAGCAACAGCTCCCTGGCAAATTGTCGCGCCAAACGCGCCACAAAACTATCAATGGTGCCAATACTTACCTGCTGATAGCGGTGCAGCATGGCCGTGAGTACTTGTTGCGAACGGTCACGGAGTTCCTCAGCACTCAAGTTCAGTTCATTTTGCAACAGCTCCGCCATGGTGGCAAAACGCGTGCCTTCGGTACGGCCCGAAAACTCTGCTAAAGCTTGCAAAACGCGGTTTTTCATCTCCCCAGCTGCTTTGTTGGTGAAGGTGATGGCTAAAATGTGCTTAAAACCATCGAGCTCGCGGGCGCCCAGCGCCAAGCGTAAATACTCTTTTACCAAGGTGAAAGTCTTGCCCGAACCCGCCGCTGCCCTGTAAACCGTAAATGCCATCCACCAAGATAAGTGGCCTCTGCTTACATTTATAAAATTATTTATGAACAAGCAGGCATCGCTGGCTGTTTATCTAGAAATTGAGCACATGAATTTTGAAAAGATAAAGACCCTCGGACAGCTCCGCGGACAAGGATACAAGGCCAAAACCATCAAAGAAGAACTGCGCGACAACCTCATTGTGAAGCTAAAAGCAGGTATTTCGCCTTTTGAAGGCATTCACGGGTATGAAGAATCGGTGATTCCAGAGCTCGAAAGAGCCATTTTAGCGCGGCACAATGTGTTGTTGCTAGGGTTGCGTGGCCAGGCCAAAACGCGTTTGGCGCGCCAAATGATTGAGTTGCTCGACGAGTATATTCCCGTTATCGATGGTGCTGAGCTGTTCGACGATCCACTCAAGCCCATCACTCGCTTTGGCATCGACAGGATAGAGGAGCAGGGTGATCGCACGCCCATTCGTTGGATACACCGCTCTGAGCGCTACACCGAAAAGCTCGCAACGCCGGATGTAACCGTGGCCGACCTCATCGGCGATACCGACCCCATCAAAGCCGCTAACCTGCGTTTGTCGTATGCCGATGAACGCGTGATTCATTTCGGTCTCATTCCGCGTGCCCACCGAGGCATCTTTGTAATTAACGAGCTGCCCGATTTGCAAGCCCGCATTCAAGTGGCGCTGTTTAACATTTTGCAGGAAGGCGACATCCAGATCCGCGGCTTCAAACTCCGCTTGCCGCTTGATCTGGCCTTTGTATTTACTGCTAATCCTGAAGATTACACAAACCGCGGGAGCATTGTTACCCCGCTCAAAGACCGCATCGAAAGCCAAATCCTTACCCATTACCCGCGTAGCATCGACATTGGCAAAAAAATTACCCAGCAGGAGGCCCGTCTTAAGTCCGCCCAGCGCGACCGCGTACAGGTAGCACCCCTACTCGAGGACCTCATCGAACAGGTGGCCGTGGAAGCCCGCTCCAGCGAGTTTGTAGACCAAAAAAGCGGTGTTTCCGCACGACTCACCATTGCCGCCTTCGAACAATTGGTAAGCGCCGCCGAACGCCGTGCCATCCTCAACAACGAGCCCCATACCACCGCCCGCATCAGTGATCTGTTCGCCATCATGCCTGCCATCACCGGTAAAGTGGAGCTGGTGTACGAAGGCGAGCAGGAGGGACCGGCCCTCGTGGCCCGCTCCCTCGTCAAAAAAGCCATTCGCAGCCTCTTTCCGCACCTCTTTCCCGATCCCGAAAAGCTCAAAAAGAAAGCCGGTGAGCAGCCCTACCAAGCCATTCTGAATTGGTTCGGCGAAGGCAATACGCTCGACCTCCTCAATGATGCAAAAGGGGGTGAATATGCGTCGCAGTTGGCACAGGTGCCGGGCCTCGATGACCTCATTAACCGCTACCAGCCTGCCCTCGTGGAGGAAAACGGCCTGTTGCTCAAAGAATTTGTGCTGCATGCCCTTTCTGAATACTCCCTGCTCAGTAAACAACAACTCGAAACCCAAACCACGTTCAAAGACCTGTTGAGCAGCATGTTCCGCTTCGACCAGGAAGAATAAGCCAGCTTTTATCAATGAGCTTGAAATGCTATGGCCAAAAGCCCGTTTATTTGCATATGTTTTTGAAGCGCGGTGCCATTTTAAGCGGAATTTTGGTTGTTTTGCTCGTTTTAACGGCAAAATCGCAGGCGTTTGAGCTCAAGCTCCGTGACTGTGGGGAGCACGAAATGCGGCATACCGAGCTGTTTACCGACAGCGCCAGTGCTGTTCGTGCCCTCCAAAGTTGGCTGCAGGAACGCCGAGAAAATGGCTTTTTAGCTGCGGGCTACGATACCCTGCGCTGGCAACCGCAAGGCGTGGAAGCTTGTTTGCATCTCGGACCCCGTTTCCGCTGGGCGCAACTCGACCTCAGCAGCGTTCCCCTCGAATATTTGGCGCTCGCCGGCTACAAACGCCGCCCACCCGCACAAGGCTACCTCAACATGCGTCGCCTCGATGTACTCAGTAAAAAGCTGTTGGCACTGGCCGAAAACGACGGCTATCCATTTGCGAGCCTACAATACGATGGTTTGAGCATTCAAAACGACAGTCTCAGCGCCCAATTACGCTTTAACAAAGGCAAACAAGTTTTTTACGACAGCCTGCGCATCGGCGGCAGCCTCAAGTTACGTCCCAAAGTGCTGGCCCGCTATCTACAAATACGCGAAGGACAGGTTTATAGCGAAAAAGACATCCAGCGTATGGCTCGCAACATCAATGCTTTGCCTTACGCCAGCATTACCCAAAACCCGCAGCTTTTTTTCTACAACAACAAAGCGAGCGTGGTGGTATACGCCGATAAGCGCCGCGTGAATAGCTTTGATGGCATGCTAGGACTTTTTCCTGGCGCGGCTGATGGCCGGCTACTGCTCACTGGCGATATCAACCTGCTGCTCTGGAGCGCCTTTAGCAGGGGCGAGCTGCTTACTTTTAACTGGCGAAGTTTACAGCCTGGTACGCAAGACCTACGTTCGCGCCTCCGTTGGCCGTTTTTGTTCAATACTCCAGTGGGCATCGACCTCGATTTTCGGATCTTCCGCCGCGACAGCTCCTTCCTCGAGGTGCAGTCGAATGCCGGTTTGGAGTACACTTTTAGTCCCGGCAACTACCTCAAAGGCTTCTACCAGCAGCGTTCGTACCGCTTGCTGGGCAGTCCTTTGGCCAGCGGTATCAGCCAAGCACGGGTGGATGGTAATGTATACGGACTCGAGTACAGCGTGCAGCGGCTCGACCGGGCCTTTAATCCCTACCGCGGTTTCAGTGCCATTTTTGGCGCCGGGGCAGGGCGCCGTGCCGCCAATGCCCAGGGCACTGACGGTAAATTTGCTGGTAGCCAAACTTACGATCAATTTCAGTTGCATACCGAAGGCCAAGTTTTGGTACCGTGGTTGGTACGCTGGCAAAGCGTGCTGCAGTGGCACGGCCGGGCCTTGCTCAGCGAGCAGTTGTATTTTAATGAGTTGTTTCGTTTTGGGGGTTTCAGAACACTCAAGGGTTTCGATGAAGAGTCGGTTTTGGCCAGCAGCTACCTCATTTTTAACCTTGAACAGCGTTTTTTGCTCGACGCGAACTCTTGGCTGTACCTCTTTGGCAATGGTGGCTGGCTGCGCAATGATGCTATCGGGCAAAATTACAGCGACACGCCGTATGGATTAGGGGCCGGCATTACCTTTCAAACCAATGCAGGCGTGTTTTCGGTGGCTTATGCCCTCGGAAGTGAGCGCGGTGCCCCACTTAGTTTTCAAAATACAAAAGTTCATTTGGGATATCGTTACTTACTATGAAAAACGACTGCTAACTTTGCAACATGAATCGACTGATTTTATGCGCTTTGCTTTGTTTTTTAGGGTCAGTTCCTATCACCGCAATCAGTCAAGATAGTACTTCCGCACCCATTGCCTATTCCGAACAAGACCTATATCCACTAGAAATGCTGTCGCCAAATATTTGGGAAAGCCAATTTAGTGAAGGAATCATGCGGGTTTATAACCCTACCCAACTCAGCGCATCCGACTGGTCGTTATTTAAGGCCCGCACTGATTCACGTATTTTATATAGTGCCAGCCAAAGGCCTTCGACCCAAAACGCTTATTTTGTGCTGCTCATGGCTGCATGGCTGGGCCTGTCGATGCTCATCTATAAAAATCAGCAATATTTTAAGAGCATGCTAGCAGCGCTTTTTAACCATCGTTTGGCTTTGCAGTTCGCTAGAGAGCAGACAGCCAATCGCACTGCGGGCTCCGTTCTTTATTTATTGATTTTTAATGTGCTGCTCGCCATGCTACTCATGCAGTTTATTCAAAACAGGGAGGTGTATTTGTCGGGATGGCGCACTGCGGTCTTATTGCCTGGTATTTTGGTTGGGGTTACAGCAATTTACTTTTTTAAGTACGTCTTTTATAAGGTAATAGGTACACTCTTTGGAATGCGTGAATTAGTGAGTAATTATTTGAGCCAAGTTTTTCTAATTAACCGTCTTTTAGCTCCCGCGCTTCTACTTTTATTGGCTTTCGTTTATTATGCTCCTGAACAAATATCAAAAATATCACTGTATAGTGCTTTGGTGGTTATAGGTTTAAGTATAATTTGGAGGTATGTCTTTGCTATTCGACAAGTAACAAACGTAATGGTTGCACATGTCTTCCACTTTATTTTGTATTTTTGCGCCGTTGAATTAATCCCTACAGCTGTAATTGCCAAATTTCTGCTGCATGTCTAATACAGAGAGCCCTAGTTTGAAAGTTAAAACCATCTTGGTTTCGCAACCTCGTCCCGAAAGCGACAAATCGCCTTATTTTGAGCTTGCCAAGAAATACAATATTAAAATTGATTTCAGGCCATTTATCAAAGTAGAGGGAGTGCCTGCGCGTGATTTCCGAAAGGACAAAATAAACATCGCAGACTACACCGCTATTTTGTTTAATAGCCGCAACGCCATAGATCATTTCTTTCGCATGTGCGAAGAAACGCGTGTAGAAATGCCCATCGATACTAAATATTTCTGCATCTCAGAAAATATAGGGGTTTATGTGCAGAAATACATCCAAATGCGTAAGCGCAAGATATTCTTTGGTGATGGCAAGATGGAAGATCTTCTGCCATATATGATTAAGCACAAAGCAGAGAAGTTTTTAATGCCCTGTTCCGATGTAATGAAGGGAGGCTTTGTTGCAGAAGCCTCAAAAATCGGCATAGACATTAAACAAGGCATCATGTTTCGGACGGTTTCGAGTGATTTGAGCGACTTGGCAGATATTAAGTATGATATGCTAGCTTTTTTTAGTCCTAGCGGTATCAAGTCGCTTTTCGAAAATTTCCCAGATTTTACACAGGACAATACGCGCATTGCAGGCTTTGGAAGTCAAACCCATGCGGCTATTTTGGAGCACGATTTACGTTTAGATGTGCCCGCTCCGACCCCTGAATCCCCTTCGATGACCATGGCCATAGAGGCCTATATAAAAAAAGTAAACAAGTAAAGCTTGCTTATCTTGTGAACATTCCGTTATTTAGTTGCTTCAAAACGCTATAGAAACGGGAAAACTGGATGAGAAAGCTTTTACTTGCCTTACTTTGTATGCTGTCAGCCAATCTTGTTTTTGCACAACAGGAGCCAAAGTGGAATCATTATATGTTTAATGATCACTACTTTAACCCAGGTGTTGCCGGATCCAGAGGAGCAATCAGTACCTTTTTAATATCCCGTTACCAGTGGGTAAATATTGAGGGAGATGCCACGAGCCCACGGACTACTAATTTTAGTATGCACATGCCCATCAAGGCATTGCGTGGAGGTTTAGGATTGATCATTACTTCCGACGAAGAGTTTTTCAATTCAACCACAACCTTTAGACTTTCGTACGCCTACCAAACTGCTTTGGCGAATGGTACCTTAGGTATAGGATTGTACGGGGGTGGTTTTCAGTCTATTTTCGATGGCACCAAAATTATTGCTGATAATCCCAATGATCCCTTGTTAATCAATACACAAGCAAGTGCTTTGGCTTTTGATTTTGGCTTTGGCCTACATTATACAGATGATGATATGTACATCAATTTGTCGAGCAACCGACTCAACAACCCGCAGGTTGAGTACAACAATACAGGTTCCGTGTTAACGGTAGAACGTAATTTCTTTTTATCCGGTGGTTACCACATACCTGTGGGCGAATCATTTAAAATCACGCCATCCACCTTGTTAAAAACAAACGCTTCTGTTTTCCAAGCAGATTTTAATGTCTTAGCTACTTTCAAGGATAAGTTCTGGTTTGGTGGAGGCTATTCTACTGGAGATGCCGCTATCTTTATGGTGGGTGCGAACGTAACACCGAGAGTGCGGGTCGGTTATTCATATGACTATAACTTGGGCGGTTTGGCCAGGTTGAATAATGGTTCGCATGAAATATTTATCGGGTACGATTTCAATATAAAGTTCCCAGAAAGACCACAGGTTATTATTCGTTCACCACGTTTTTTATAAGACCTGCACAATATTTTTTGAAAAGGTTCCTTTTAATATTCACAATTAGATATATCTTTACCTTCCCCTATTGGTGTTAAATCAATAAATTTCGAAAAGAAAGTTATTGTAATCAATTGGATTTTATAATTTTAAGCGCTTTTAATAAAAAAGGCCAACATGAAAAGGATTTCATTTTACGTCGCTCTTACTGCAATGACAGCTGCTATGGCAAGCTGTGGAGGTGGATTTAATGGCGAATTAGTGGGCGTACCAGATCGTCCGAACTGGTCACAACAGGAACCGTATGGTACGGTATTCGTGAATCAGGGTACCTTCACCATTGGTCAAGGTGATCAAGATGTGTTTTTCAATGCTAACCAGCAAGCGAAAACAGTTTCGATCAAAGCCTTTTACATGGATGATGCCGAAATCTCAAATAACGAATACCGTCAGTTCGTTCATTGGGTGCGTGATTCATTAGCACATACCATCTTAGGTAATGTGACTGAGGATGATTACGGCAAAGAGTTCATCGACTGGAAGCTAGAGTTAGATTGGTCTAACCCTGAGGTTTTGGATGAATTAGAAGAACTCTATTTTCCAGAAAACGAACAGATCTTTGGAAGATTCGAAGTCGATGTACGTAAGCTTAACTTTGTATACAAGTACTTTGACTTGCGTGCTGCCGCTGACAACCGCGACCCAGACCGCCCGAGAACTGAATTTATTCGGACAGAGACAGTGAATGTATATCCCGATACTTTGGTATGGGCACGCGATTTCACTTTTTCATATAACGAACCGCAAGCACAAAACTACTTCTCTCACCCTGCTTACGATGACTATCCTGCGGTGGGTGTAAGTTGGGCGCAAGCAACAGCCTTTTGTCACTGGAGAACGCAGTTATTCAATTCTTATCGCATTTCTAAAGGCTTGTCGAAGCAAGGTGATTTCCGTTTGCCAACAGAATTTGAGTGGGAATATGCAGCTCGTGGAGGCCATGCAAGTTCTCCCTATCCTTGGGGCGGTCCTTACATCAAAAACGACAAAGGTTGCTTGATAGCAAACTTTAAGCCTGGTCGTGGTAATTATA
>CAMCHJ010000026.1 GCA_945874665.1 Chitinophaga pinensis
CCAACAGCTTTACCCCACCTCTCATACACCACCCCAAAAAAATCAGGCAAAAAAAAAGGACGACCTAAGCCATCCTTCTGTGTAGCGAGGACGAGAATTGAACTCGTGACCTCAGGGTTATGAATCCTGCGCTCTAACCAACTGAGCTACCTCGCCATTTCGGGTTGCAAATATAGCGGGATATTGTTAAAAGTGTAAATAATTTGCCCTCCCCGAATAATTTTTGCTTCTTTTGCTGCGCACAATACCTTATACTTGTAACTGTGCCGTTATAGTTAACGGAAAGGAGAGAAAGATGGAAAATCGCGTTAAGCACAAATTAGAATACCTGTTCAATTGCTCACCCAAGTTGTTGTACCGCTACATTTCTAACCCTTCAGATTTGGAGGCATGGTTTGCCGATCAGGTGAACATTCAAAACGATAATTTCGACTTTATTTGGGAAGGCAGTTCACGCCAAGCCAAAGTGCTAGAAAATCGCCTGAATAGCCACACCCGCTTTCGCTGGAACGATGGAGATGAAGAAGAGTTTTTTGAGTTTCGTGTACGCCAAGATGAGCTAACCGGTGAACTTTCGCTCACCATCACCGATTTTTGCGACGCCAGCGAGCAAGAAGAGAACCAAATGCTCTGGGATGCCAGCGTAAACCAACTCAGAAACCGTCTCGGCGCCTAAATACACTTCCGGCGTGAAAATTTTCTCGCGACTTTTATTACGAGCTTTCCTTGGTCCGTTTGCCATGACCTTCCTCATCGTGCTTTTTGTATTGGTGATGCAGTTTTTGTGGGTGT
Organism: Chitinophaga pinensis; assembly: GCA_945874665.1. Taxonomy (GTDB): domain Bacteria; phylum Bacteroidota; class Bacteroidia; order UBA7662; family UBA7662; genus PNNG01. Next base: position 793 of record CAMCHJ010000026.1, read on the forward strand.
ATATCGACGACTTGGTGGGCAAAGGCTTAGAATGGTACATCATCGCCGAAGTGCTTTTTTACGCCTCCGCCAGCTTTGTACCCCTGGCTTTACCGCTGGCCATTTTGCTTTCATCGATCATGACCTTCGGTAACTTGGGCGAATTTTACGAGCTCACCGCCATCAAAAGCGCCGGCGTTAGTCTCTGGCGTTTTACCCGTCCCCTTACCCTTTTCATCGTGCTGGTATCGATTGGGGCTTTTTACTTCAGCAATACGCTGTTGCCTGTATCGCGACTCAAGTTTGGCTCGTTGTTGTACGACATCCAGCAAAAAAAACCAGCTTTATCTATCAAAGAAGGCCTTTTTTACACCGATTTAGAGAATTACGCCATCCGGGTAGGCAGCAAAAGCGACGACAACCAGGAGCTGCAAGACATCCTTATTTACGACCATACCGCAGGGCGCGGCAATACCATGGTGATATTGGCCAAGTCGGGACAAATGAAACAATCGGCCGACGAGCGCTACCTCACCCTCAAGCTCTACAACGGTTATTCGTACGAAGAAATGCCTGCCAAAGACGGCAATTATTACCGCCGGCCGCACATGCGCACCTCCTTTGACGAACAAGAAATTCATTTCGACCTCACCGCCTTTACCCTCAAGCGCTCGGATGAGGAGCTGTTTAAGGACTATTATTCAATGCTCAACATCTCGCAACTTGACCATGCCATCGACTCCCTGGAAACTGATTACAGGAGCCGAAATACGGAGTTGGTAAGCATCGTGCGTAATTTTTATCAATTTAAAAACGATAGCAGTTTTACCGCCATCACCCCCGTACCGCTTGGCGAATTTGCCAGTAAGCCCGTACTTGAACAGGTACCCGACAACGACCGTCAAGAAGTACTCCGCGACGCTATCAACAATGTGCAAGGCATCAAAGGCTACACCAGCATGCGCGCCCGCGAACTCGACGGTCGCCGCACCATGCTCAACCGTCACTACCTCGAGCTGCACCGCAAATTTGCCCTATCCTTTGCCTGTTTTGTGTTGTTTTTGATTGGTGCGCCACTAGGAGCCATCATTCGGCGCGGTGGCTTGGGCCTCCCAATGCTGTTTTGCATAGTGCTTTTCCTCATTTACCACGTCATCAGCATGACGAGCGAAAAACTGGCCCGCGACAGCCTCGTAAACGTACACCTCGCTATGTGGATTTCGAGCCTGGTGCTCCTGCCCATCGGCCTCTTCCTCACCATAAAGGCCAACAACGATTCCCGCTTATTCGACAGTGGCTCATACCTCCGCTGGTTTAAGCGTCTGCTGCGTTTAAACACTAGAACGAGCTGATGCGCGTCTTAATCGTATACAACAAAGCCCCATTTCCGCTCAAAGATGGCGGCGCCATTGCGGTAAACAGTCTGGCCAGCGGATTAGCAGCCGCCAACGTGCAAGTACGGCTATTTGCCCTCAATCCAAGCCGCAATTACATCGCACCCGAAGCGGTGCCCGAAGAAATGCGACAACGCCTGCAACTCAGCTTACACCCCCTCAACACCGATTTAGCGCCCCATAAAGCGCTTTTCAACTTGATAGCAGGTAGTTCTTTCCACATCAGCCGCTTCTTCCAAGTTCCGGTCGCCGCCGACTTGCAAAAGCTGCTGGAGCACGAAACATTCGATATCATCCAGCTAGAAGCTCCTTTTGTGGGTATGTATTTGCCATTGATCCGGAAGTTCAGCAAGGCCCCTATTGTGCTGCGTGCCCACAATGTAGAATATCTCATATGGCAGCGTTTGGCCGCGGGAAGTAAAAATCCCATCAAGGCCTGGTATCTGAAACTGCAAGCCCGCCGGCTTCAATCCTTTGAAAGCAAGCTATGGCAAGAGGTGGATGGCATCGCAGCCATTTCCGAAATCGATGCCCAATTTATTCGCCAGCATACAAGCAAACCGGTGATTAGCCTTCCTACCGGCCTCGAGCTGGGCAGCTACCCGACTTTGCAGCGAACGCAGTTGCGCACTGATCGCTTGGGATTTTTAGGCAGCATGGATTGGCAACCCAACCAAGAAGCCGTGCGCTGGTTTGTACAAACCATTTGGCCAAAAATCCAAAGCGAGTTCCCTGGCACCAGCGTTACTTTTGCGGGTAAGAACTTCCCCGACAAATTGCTTGAATTGGCCAAAAACCAACTTTTTATGCAAGGCGAGGTCTCCGATGCCACCACATTTAGACAGCAACACCCCATTTTTATCGTCCCTATGCGCTCCGGTAGCGGCATCCGCATCAAATTACTCGAAGCCATGGCCCTCGGCTTACCCATCATCAGCACCACCTTGGGGGCAGAAGGCTTGCCTGTGGTTGATCAAAAGCACCTCCTGCTGGCCGATGATGCTGCTAGTTTTGCAAAAGCCTTGCACCGCTTGCAAAAAGATGAAGATTTTGCCTTTAATTTGGGCCAGCAAGGCCGTCAGCTGATCGAAAGTGAGTTCAACCTGTCGGTATTAACGCAACAATTAACCGCTTTTTATACAGCACTTCATACATGATTTTGGTATCGGCACTTTTGTTCTTAATGGCCTCTGCCTTGGTTTTTCACACCTATGTGCTCTTTCCTGCGCATATGAAACGCTTATCGCAAAAAACTAAAAGCTGGAACGAGGTCGAGGAATTTCCTACCGTAGCCATTTTGCTCGCAGCCTACAACGAGGCCGACATGATCGAAGCCAAAATCACCTCCCTCTTCAAAACCAATTTCCCCAAACATAAAATAGAAGTGTGGGTAGGCTCCGATGCCAGCAACGATGGTACCGACGCCATCCTCCAAAGACTCCTTTCTACATATCCGCAACTGCATTTTGAACGCTTCGAAGCGCGTTCAGGAAAACCTGCCATCATCAATGTGTTGGCAACCCGCACCCAAGCCGAAATACTCGTTGTTACCGATGCCGACGCGCTTTTCGACGATAAAACACTACCCGAATTGCTGCATCCCTTCGTAGATTCGCGGGTGGGTGGCGTGCAGGCCAATGCCCGCATCCGCACCATCGAGGGCAGCGAGGTAGCGCGACAAGAAGCCAGCTACACCCTGCGTGAAATGGAAATTAAGGCAGGCGAAGGACAATGGGGCGTGGTGATTGGTGGCTTTGGTGCAGCATACGCCTTGCGCAGTCAGCTTTTTCGGCCAGTGCCGCCAGGGTTTATCGTCGATGACTTTTACACCTTTGCCGATATCTCCCGCCAAGGCTTTGATACCGTGTTTCAAGCCGACGCCCTTACCACCCTCAGCGTTTCGGCCGATGGCCAAGTACAATTTCGCCGCAAACGCCGCATCGGTAAAGGCAATTTCCAAAATCTCAGGCATTTTAGCGATTTACTGAACCCCTTCACCAAGCTGGGATATGTTTTTTGGAGCCACAAAGCCTTGCGCTGGCTCACCCCCTTTCTCATGGCCTTGGCTTACGTTGCCGCCGCCTGGGGAAGCACCGAAAGTTATTTAATGTCGGTAGCCTTTTACAGTATGACCGCCTGCTTTTTGTTGGCCCTGGCCGATATTCCCTTGCGAAGGCTAGGCATCAGCATTAAACCGCTGCGCTTTTTAAGTCACTTTTTACGCATGAATTGGGCGCTAGTACTTGGTTTTGTAGACAGCTTGGGAAACAATAAGAAGGTGAGCTGGGACAATCAAAAGCCATAAAAGTCCCTGACGATACTGGGCTTGAAAGAAGGCTAGGCTGTGTCTAAAATCCTAGCGATACCCCTACGTTGCCGCCGGTATATGCACCAATACCAAAATATTCGGCATGAATGCCAAAAATCAGCACCTTCAGCCTACATCCAACGCTGTAACGAAAATCGTTGATGGCTGCTGGCTCAATGTTGATGGGATCCGTAAAAACCGTGTATTGCTCGCGGGCAGCACCAGGCAGCGGATCTGACGAGCCATTGATACGCAAACCTGTTAACACCGCGTATTGACCAGCAGTTCGCAGTGAAAAGCTCGCCTTCTGAATGCCAAAGCTGATAAACGGCGTGACGGCGAGCACTTTTTTTGAGGCAATGATGCCAAAACCCATGGAGCTGGCATCCATCAAAATCGACTGATTCGCGAAATTAAAAGTGCCCTGATTGGTGTAATCAAAACCTACTACTTGTGGTTGGGTAGACTGGGAATCAAATGGTTTGTACTGCTTGGATTCGGGACTTTTTAAATTCACTCCCAAATCAAAGGTTAGTCTCGAATAATTAAAATAGCCACTCAAACTAAAGGGTAAATTTTTAACCCCTGGTATCCACTGTTTGATTTCATGTTTTAAGCCAACACCCCACATGCCTACCGACCCACTTCCTTTACTGAAGGAACTCAAATCGATGGTAGGCACAAACCGTACGCTTAATTCGGTGCCTTTAACTAATCCAATATTTAATTGCAAAAATGGCACGGCGTTAAAGCTCACTCCTAATCCCCGTGTTAACCCATCCAAGGTGTCAATGACTATGCGTTCGGAAGGATTCTCGGGATTTGCAACCGACAGTTCATACCCGGGACCACGGTTGAAGGGACTTAACACCGTGGGAGCTGTATTGCTCAGAGGGCGTAAATTTTCCATGCCCAAGGCTTGAGGATCAAACGTTCGCTTTTCATCGGGCATTAGAACTACCGAAAACCCCGCCTGTACATTAAATCGCAATAATTTCAAGGTATTAGCCGTATTGTTCCAGTTTTGCCCCAATCCTAAGGCAAAAGACTCGCCAAACGGCTGGAGGTAGGCATTCATGAGCTTATCAGCATCGTTGAGGCCCGAGCCGAGCACATCGATAACAGCACCTTGCGCTTTCACCACTTGGGAATAGCCTGCACCTACTACAAGCAGCAGGGCCAGTAAAAAAGCACGGAAATATTTCATAGCCAGATTGGTTTGGTACTTCAAAAATAACAGAAACCAGGAGGCTGCAAAATTAAGTTTACAACATCCCTACTTGCGGCCCTAGCGCTATGCCAAAAAAGATTTTACCTCTCTCAACACATCCTGCACCTCAATGCGGTTGATGCAGGGGTTATCGGGGTGCACGCAATGGATTTGATCACAAGGGTGACAGGCCAAGCGCACGTGTAAAAATTTATTGCCCGCGCCAAATGGAGCAAAAATTTCAGGTTGGCCTGGACCAAACAAGGCCAGCACCGGCACATCCATGGCCGCAGCTATGTGCATGGGGCCACTTTCGTTGCCCACCATAAACTTGGCCTTACCTACCAGCGCGGCATAATCGAGTAAACTGCCTTGTCCTGCAAAACTATACGTATCAAATGGCAATTTCGACTGGATTTTACGGATGTCCGCCTCGTCCTCGTCACCACCCGCAAACACAATTTGCAACTCGTGGCGCTGGTATAAAAACACCGCCAGCTCCGCCCATTTTTGAAGCGACCATCGGCGCAATAATTTGCGGGCACCGGTATGAAAAACAACAAAATTCTCAATCAAAAGCCGCTGTAAAAATAAATCAGCCTGTTGCTGGTTGCGCCTCGCAGGATATAAACGCGGTTTCAATCCCACTGCTGGCTGCCGTAACAAAGGCGCTATAATGCGCAAATTCAGCTCCACTTCATGCCCTTGGGCGCGCTTAAACAAGCGATTTAAAAAACGATGCGTTCCCCGATCAACCCGATGTGCACCGTGCCCCAAAGCAAAACGTATGCTTTTCCAATTGCCGCGCAAGTCAGCTATGTAGTTGTATTTGCCCTTGAGCTGCTCCCAGTTGGTGGCAATCACATCAATTTGCGGATGACCTTCAATCAATTTCGCCATTAGCGGCTTGCACAGTACCGTAATTTCTGCTTCCGGGTAATTGCTCTTAAAAGCCTCAAAAACAGGCAAGGTTGTCACCATATCCCCTAATTCGTCGAGCCGAATAACCAAAATCCGCTTCGGGACCCGCTTCAGCGGCCGCTTGAAAGCATTGATCCAATGACCTGCCAGCCACGAAAAGAAAAATAAAATACGTTCTGCCTCCAGCATGCCGCAAATTTGAGAATAAATCGTTGCTTTTCATTCTATATTTACGGGGTCCGTAACATGCGACTAAAGTTTTTACATAACATCGGCTTTGTCCTGCTGGTCAATCTTACCGTAAAGCCCTTTTGGATCTTTGCCATCGATCGGCAGGTGCAAAATTTAGCTGGACCCGAAGCCTACGGTAGTTATTATGCAGTGCTCAACTTTTCGTTGCTGCTCAGCGCGTTGCTAGACGTAGGTATTTCGAACTACAATGCGCGTCGAATAGCCATTGATCGTGAAATTGGCCTGAGCGACCTCCCACAATTATTAGGCATGAAGCTGCTGCTTTTTGGGAGTTATTTGGGTCTTACCTTAGGTGCCAGTCTGCTGCTTGGTTACACCCAAACCACCCTGCTTTGGCTGCTGCTCATTTGCTTCAACCAAGGCATCAATTTTTTAAACGGCTACCTGCGTTCGAATTTATCAGGACTGCACTTGTTTAAACTCGACGGCCTACTCGGCGTACTCGATAAATTACTTATGAGCGCAGGAGCGCTGCCGTTGGTGCTAGGTTACAGCTACGGCAGCGGCCACCTGCTTAGCGATTTTATTCTGGTGCAGTTGACTGCTTACATGCTCACAAGCTTGGTTTTATTCTTAATCGTCAGCCAAAAAACACCCATCCGACTAAAATTTGAGCGCCAAGCGCAATGGCGCCTGCTACAACAAACCATGCCCTTTGCAACACTGGGTGTTTTGATGGGCCTTTACACCAAAATTGACGCGGTAATGCTAGAGGCCATGTTAACTAACGGCGCTTACGAGGCTGGCATTTATGCAGCTTCCTATCGACTACTCGATGCCATGGCCATGGTTCCGATACTCATGAGCGGGGTGCTGCTACCGCAGTTTTCGAGTCTTATGGCCAAAAACGAATTGGCACCCGCTTTTGTGCGTACCTCAGCACTTTTACTCGGTGGAATCGGCTTTTTGGCGGCTCTGGTACTGCTGCTGCACACCGACTTTGTGCTACAAACCCTGTATACATATAACAGTCCAGCCCAATCTGAAGTTTTTGGCTGGCTCATGCTTAGTTTTATTCCTTTAAGTATGAACTACGTTTTCGGCACCCTCCTCACTGCCGCCGGTAGCATGAAACGTATGAATTTTTTGGCTTTAGGGGGATTAGGAATCAATTTACTACTTAACATTTGGCTTATTCCTGTAAAAGGGGCGGTGGGGGCGGCTATGGCCACGGGTCTCACGCAGCTATTTATTTTGGCAGGACAATTCTTAAGCTGCTATCATCGTTTTAAATGGCAAATCGACAAACGTTTTATGCTTAGAATTGGGCTGTTTTTAGTCCTTACCTTATCCCTATTTGCTTGGTTGGATTTCGAAAAAAACGGGCAGTCCCTGCTTCTCAGCAGCGCCCTTGGCCTCCTTCTGCTCCTTTTGTTTTTCGGCCAGCCCATCTACCAGCGTTTAAAAGCACAATTCGCGAGGCAATTTTGAGCATATTACCTTATTTTTGGACAAATTTCACAACATGAGTGAGCAACCTAGCGCAAAAAACTACAGTTTCGATTCTTTATCCGTCGTTGAATTCCTCTACAAATGGCGCAAGCCACTGTTGATTGTCACCCTCCTTGCAGGAATTGTGTCGATTATTTTCACCGGACCTACTTTCATCAAACCGCGCTTCAAATCCACTGTGGTGTTTTACCCAGCCACCACCAACTCCATTTCTAAGGCCCTCCTCAACGAAAATGCGTACGACCGCAGTGATCCGCTCGCCTTTGGTGAAGAAGAAGAAGCGGAGCAACTCATCCAGATTCTATATTCCGATGACATACAATCGTTCATCATCGAAAAATACGACTTGATGAACCATTACGACATCAAGCCCAACGCCAAATTCAAAAACACCCAGCTGGCTCGAAAATTTAGCGACAACATCCGCTTCCGACGCACCGAATACTCCTCAGTCGAAATTGAAGTGCTCGACACAGATCCGGAAATTGCCGCCGGCATTGCCAACGATATTGCCGCCTTGCTCGACGAAACCAAAAACAAAATCCAGCGCGAACAAGCTTCCAAAGCTCTTAACATTGTAGAAACGCAATATCAGGCTAAGCGAGAGTTTGTAAACAAGCTCAACGACTCGCTCAACTTTTTTAGGGCCCTGGGTATTTTCGACTACGAAGTACAGATCGACCACATCACCGATGTATACGTGCAGGCAACCTCTGGCGCGGCCGAATCGCGTGCCAAACTGAAGGTGTTGCGCGATAAAAAAATCTCTGAAAGCGATACAGGCATTGTAAACAACGAAGCGCGTTTAGCCGGTTATGAAGCCAGCAGCGGTCGCTTGCAGCAGCAACTTGACCTCCTAGGCAAGTTTGGCGGCGCCTATTCGAGCGTAAAAGAGCAACTCGAGCAAGAAAATGAAGAGCTCGTAAAACTTCGCCAGCGATTTGATCGCGCCAAGGTGGATGTGGACGAAGTGCTCCCCGTTAAATTTGTTGTTAACTCAGCCAAGGTAGCCGAGAAAAAAACCTATCCCTTGCGCTCTATCATTGTGCTTCTAAGCACTTTTGGCGCTTTACTGATGAGTTTGCTCGTATTGATTGCAGTTGAAAACTACAAATTCCTGCTCGCCCGCCAAAAATAAGCATGTCACAGGCCACTGGTTCTTTACGTAAAACCTGGTTCTATGTAATCAGCATCCTTTTTGTGCTCGCCAATGCCATGCTGGTATGGCACGAACAATATTGGTTTATGCTGGTACCAGCCGCCTTGTGGTTTGTGTTTTTTGTTACTTTTTCGATCGACAAATCCCTGCTCTTTATCACTTTCGTTACGCCACTCAGCTTATTGGTAGATGTAGAGCAACTCGGCATCAGCTTTACACTGCCTACCGAACCGCTATTGCTAGGTATGATGTTGATTTTTTACCTCAAATTACTCATTGAGCGCCGATACGACACCCGTGCCTTGTATCATCCTGTGAGCTTAACCATTGCCTTTTACTTGCTTTGGATGGCATTTACCACCATCTCAAGCAGTATGCCACTCACATCTTTCAAATTTTTCCTCTCCAATCTCTGGTTTATCACTTGCTTTTATTTCATTGCGCTGCAGCTCTTTAAAAAGAAGGAAAACATCCAATTGTGGCTGTGGCTCTACCTCGTGCCCCTCATTTTTATCATCCTCTGGAGTATTTTCAACCACAGCACCTACGGCTTTACCAAACAGGCTTCCTATTGGGCAAGCGAACCCTTTGTGTTGAATCATGGCATCTACGGCGCTATGATTGCCTTTTTCTTCCCCATGATTGTAGTGTATATGTTCAACCTGAGGGTGTTTACCAACCGACCACTTATGAGCTTTTTGATGCTGGTGTTGTTGGTTATATTCACAACGGGCATCATCCTTAGCTACACCCGTGCGGCTTGGTTGGGCGTAGTTGCAGCACTTGGTTTTTATGTATGGCTGCGGCTCAGACTGCGTTTTTGGACACTCATCGCCACTCTTGGCAGCCTTGCCCTCCTCTTCTTCAGCTTCCAAACCCAAATCACCATGGCGCTGATGGAAAACAAAACCGACTCTGCCGACGACCTTGGTCAGCACGTACAGTCTATTTCAAACGTACGTACCGACGCCTCTAACCTCGAGCGACTCAACCGCTGGGCCAGCGGCTGGCGCATGCTTGAAGAGAGGCCTTGGCTAGGCTGGGGACCGGGCACTTACATGTTTCAGTACGCCCCCTTCCAGAAGCCAAACGAAAAAACCATCATCAGCACCAATGCGGCCGATGTAGGCGGCATACACAGCGAATACCTCAATCCACTCGTAGAAATGGGCATCCCGGGCTTCGTGCTGTTTATGCTGATCATCGGCTTTTCGCTACAACGCGCCATGTCGCTGTACTACCGCCTGCAAGATCCTTACATTAAAAACACATTGCTGATCGCGATGCTGGGCTTGGTGACCTACCTCACACACGGTGTGCTCAACGATTACCTCGACATCGATAAAACAGCCTTGCTGTATTGGAGTTTTTTGGCCATGATTACAGCTATCGACGTGTATCATAGCCAGTCCGACCTGCCCGAAAAGCTACCTAGCCTTGGTAGCGTAGACTAAGTACAGTGAGATCGTCGGCAAAGTTGCGGTCGCCCTTAAACTTGATCAATGCCTCCAAAAAACGTTTGTTAGCCGAGTGCAGCGACTCCTCTTTTTGAGGCGCCAACAGGCCGCCCAATTGTTTCATATCAAAAGCCCTACCCCGGTAATCGCTCACTTCGGTAACGCCATCAGTGTAAGTAAACAGCACATCGCCAGGCTCCAGCTGTACCTTCCCTACATGTAAAAACGGCAGCTCATCAAACATGCCAAGAATGGTTGTGCCCTCTTTCAGTTCTGTTACTTCGCCAGCACGCAGTAAAAAAGGTGGCACATGGCCTGCATTGATGTATTTCAGCAGCCCGTTGCGTGGATCTAGTTTACCAATAAATAGCGTGATGAATTTATCCCCTTTGGTAATATTGAGCACCGACTTATTCAATTCCGCCACCAATTTTCGCAAGTTGGGATGAAAATGAATCAGCGCTCTCAAAACGGCCTGGAAATTCGACATCAGCAAGGCCGCAGGTATCCCTTTTCCCGACACATCCGCAACGCAAAACACCAACTCACCGCTGTCAAACTTTACTACATCATAATAATCACCACCCACATCACGGTGCGGCAAATACACTGCCGACATTTCTAATTGTGCATCATGGGGGAGTTTGTCAGGAATAAGTAAGCCCTGCATTTGGGCCGCCAACGACAACTCCTGCTGTATTTTTTGCTGCTGAATCTGTTGCTGGAAAAGCTTTCGGTTTTCATTAGATACAGCCAAAATATTCGAAACCGCTTGTATGTATTGAAAGAGCTCCTTTTGCGTTTCTTGCGGCCAATCGAAGCCCCCAATGAGTACATATGCCAAAGGCTGCTGCTTGTACACCACAGGAATAAGCACTTCAAAACCCGGAAAATGTAACTGCGCCTGCGTGTCGAGCCATTTAATTTGCTCACAACTAGCAAAATAATCAGGCCGGGCTGCAAATCCCTCAGCACTCACTCCTTTACTTGCATACTTACACCAGTCGCCTTCTTCTAAATACATTAAAAACCGATCAACGCGGAGTTCTGAAGAAAGCAAATAACCGTAAATTTCAAAAAGGGCAGCATTCGAGAAATTGTAATTAATGGCTTGGGTAAGTTGTAAAACCGCATCCAATTGCACGTTTTTAAGATCGAGTTGCTGCTGCAATTCGGCAAGTCTGTGCTGCTGAAGCTCCATATCAAGCAGGCTGCTTCCCATCTATCTGTAAAAACACAAATTTACATCATTTTCACCTTACTGTCAAAAGCATCGCTGAGTCCGTTACCCAACAAGTTAAAAGCCAATACCAGCAGTAAAATCACCAAGCCAGGCACCAAGGCCAAATAGGCTGCATCCATAATGATGTAAGGATAATGTTCCTTGATCATCATGCCCAAACTTGCAGCTGGAGGCTGTAAGCCGAGACCCAAAAAACTCAGTCCCGACTCCACCAAAATAGCCGTGGCAAAATTACTCGCGGCCATAATCACAATCGGTCCCACCACATTCGGCATCAAATGCCGGAAAATAATACGGAGATCGCTGAATCCCATGGCTCTGGCGGCCGTTACAAATTCTTGTTCGCGCAGCGACAGCACCCGACCTCGCACTATCCTAGCAACATCCACCCACATGGTTAGGCCAACTGCTAAAAATACCTGCCACATGCCCTTCCCTAAAGCCAACGAAAAGGCAATCACCAACAACAACGATGGAATGGACCATATGACGTTGATAAGCCAGCCAATAAACTGATCCACCCAGCCACGGTAGTAGCCGGCAATGGCACCTAAACTGGCACCTATCGCAATGCTGATGAGGACGGCAATAAAACCCACCGCCAGCGAAACCCGCAAGCCAAGCAGGAGTCTACTTAATAAATCGCGCCCCATCACATCAGTACCCAACCAATACCGACGGCTTTCTACACCATAGCGTCCTTCAGCAGTTTGCAGAGGCAGTACCTCCCAATCCGCATGCGCATCAACAACCCGTGTATAGGCCTGAAAATAGATTGAATCCGTGGTCAATCGAAAACGCTGCACCGGAAAAAAAGCAGCAGGCTGGGCATCCCCGCTAAGGAGACGTTTAAAAAAAGGCGTTGCTGTCGGCTTATTCAATTCAAATACCACCACTTGCACCCTGGTGCCCGGTGAAAGCGCTATCAAACGCAGCTCCTGCTGGTTGGCATTACTACTCCCATCAGGTGCCAATACATACGCAAATAGCGCCAGCAAAGTGGCAAGCAGCAAAAACAATCCGCCCAGTACAGCCGGCTTGTTATGTCGAAACCGCTTCCAAAAAACTTGACTTACGCTTGCTTCAGGCATGATCAGAGTAGTTTAACCGCATCATTAAAAAATCGTTGATGCGGCTTGATGAGCAACGGGATTTTATATTCACAATCCCGCTGTGCATTTCAAGTCTGCAAGTTAGTATATCCATAAAAATCCGCACCCTTTTTTCATGTAATTGCGCTCTTAAGTGGCATTCTAGGTTCAAATAGAACAGCCTATAGTCCAAATGTAAAGCCGAGAGGCTGCATACCCTCCAGTTTGTAGTGCATCAACAAACCAGCGGCGTTACAACCCATTCGGTTGAGCAGTCTTTTGCTTTAAAAACCACATACTAAACCAGCCAAATACAGCAGGAAAAATAACATTTAGACACCAAAGCAAGTAACCAGGAAGCAACAACTGCCAACTATGGGGGGCCAAACCGCTCAACAGCCACAAGGCCATTCCCCCACGCACACCCAGGTCCGTAATTAAAATGGTGGGCACTAAGGTCAAAAGACCAAACAAGCCTATACTCCAAAAAAAGCCTTCCAAAAGACTAACATTCAATCCAAATACCTGCCACAACAAAACAAGTTGCAGATTGGCAAGCAAAAAACGAAGCACAGATATGGCTAAGATTACCAGCATTTCAGTCTTGGTATAAATGCTAAGTGCTTCAAAATGCTCCTTCCAAGCTTTAAGCAACCTAACCCGACTAAATACAAGTGGCAAATGACGTGCGCTGGTGTATACCAAGAGCAGTCCTAGTACCAATGTCCAAGACATTACCTTCAAAACCAAAAGGAGCCTGCCTGTCATCAGCACGCCCTTTATTTCTAATAAGTAGGGAAAAATAGGTAAGGCAACCAGCATCACAGCTAAAAAGCTAATTAGACCGCCTCCTATGCCTGCCCAAGTGCCTTGTACGCGCTTATCTGCAGGTAAATACATGATTCTTCCCGCAAAATCCCCAAGCCCGTTTAAGCTCACCAAACCCGCCATCATTCCCGTACAAATACTACGAATACCCCACCAAAATGGCACATGCTCCTTTAAAAGCAAACGCCACTTAACCAATTCCAGCACCAACTGCACAGGAAAAAGCACCAATACCAACAAAGCAATAAGTCCATGCAAGCCACCAAAAACTGCCGCCAGTCCTTCTGCCGGCCATGCCATACCCTCTGCCTGGAGCCCACGATACAGGTACCAGCAGAAAAGGAGGCCAACAACCCACTTCAAAAGCCAGAAAAAACGCCCTCGGTATGTATCTTTACCCTTCACAGCTCAAAGATTAAAAATAGATTGTTGAAATCAGCTTTAAAATCATCCGAAAAAATCATCCTAGGTATTGACCCAGGCACCAATATCATGGGCTTTGGCGTGATTCGCACGGAAGGTAATTTCTTGGAGCTACTCGATGTGGGCGTGCTGTCAATGACCAAAACGGCCGACCATGCACTTAAGTTGAGTTACATTTATACAGAACTACTGCGCCTCATCGACAAACACCATCCCGATGAATTAGCCATTGAGGCTCCTTTCTTCGGTAAAAACGTGCAAAGTATGCTCAAATTAGGCAGGGCTCAGGGGGTGGCCATTGCAGCTGCCATTTCGAGGCAAATTCCCATCACCGAGTATGCACCTAAAAAAATCAAACAGGCTATAACAGGCAATGGCAATGCCTCCAAAGAACAAGTAGCTGCCATGCTCGATACCCTCCTCAAAGCCGAAGTGTCTACCGAAAAACTCGACGCCACCGATGCACTGGCCGCAGCCGTTTGCCACCACTTTCAAACAGGCAGCAAAAAAATACCCACCGCGAAGGGTGGGTGGAAAGCTTTTTTGAAGGAAAATCCCGAAAAACTTATAGGAAAGCCCTGATTGCAGCAGCGATCTCTGCCAAATCGTCGCTCGAAGGATTGAGCTTACGCTTACTAAAATTCATATCGCCTACCTCGTTGATAGGAATGAGATGCACATGCGCATGCGGTACTTCTAGGCCAATGACCGTTACCCCTAAGCGCTTGCACGGAACAGCCTTTTGAATAGCAGGGGCTAAGCCCTTTGCAAAAAGCATGAGACCCGCCAGTAGCTCGTCCTCCATGTCAAAAATATAATTCACTTCCACCTTAGGAATCACCAATACATGGCCCTCCACCAGCGGTTGAATGTCTAAAAAGGCAAGATAACGATCGTCCTCTGCTACTTTATGGCAAGGTATCTCACCAGTGATGATACGGGTAAAAATCGTGGCCATGCTATATGCTGATGTCTAAAATCTCAAATTTTATTTTACCCGATGGGATGGTGATTTCAGCTGTTTCACCCACTTTTTTGCCCAACAAGCCGCTACCAATGGGTGAGCTCACAGAAATCCGTCCGCTTTTTAAATCAGCCTCCTTTTCAGAAACCAGCATATACGACATCACGGCACCATTAGCTACGTTTTTAATTTTGACAGTGGTTAAGGCCTGTACCTTCGACAAATCTAGTTGCGTTTCGTCGATCACCCGCGCGGTCGACATGAGCTGCTCGAGCTTACCAATGTTGAGCTCCAACAAACCCTGCGCATCTTTGGCGGCATCATATTCGGCATTCTCCGACAAATCACCTTTGTCGCGCGCCTCTTGAATGGCTTTGGCCATTTCAGAACGACCACGACCTTTCAGATCGTTAAGCTCTGCCTTGAGTTTTTCCAAACCCTCTTTGGTAAAATACGATACTTGACTCATTGTGCTTGCTTTAAATAAAAAAGGAAACGCCCCACCCGGAGGGGAGCGTTTCCTTACAAAAATACGAAAATTTTAGAGTGAATAACGTATTCCTAATAA
This sequence comes from Chitinophaga pinensis, assembly GCA_945874665.1. Classification (GTDB taxonomy): domain Bacteria; phylum Bacteroidota; class Bacteroidia; order UBA7662; family UBA7662; genus PNNG01. Next base: position 16,042 of record CAMCHJ010000026.1, read on the forward strand.
ATGTGTGCCTCCAAAAGGATTTGTTGCACGATAAGCGTAGTCTAAACCAAAATTGCTCTTGTTAAACGGCGCATCGATTGAAAAACCTACGTTGAAACCTGTGTAAACATTCTGACTTACGAACTCGCCGCCAGTAATGTTTGCTTCATACTGATAGCCAGATCGTATTGCGAAAATATTCTTCCAGCTAAATTCTAAACCAACACCATACTGGTCATTGGTAAAAGAATGGGAAGTGAAGTTACCAGCCGCGGTTAAACGGTAGTCATCTACACCCATAGGATAAAAGTCATACGAAGCACCAATGTTCATCAACGAAGGTAATTCGAACTGCTGTGAACGCTGGCTCAAAGTCAAAGCAACAGTGTTGCCTTGCATGGTGCCGCGCGATGATAAACCATCACCACCAAATGACATCGGAGTACCTACGTTACGCAGTGAAATACCAAATTTAACGGCATCCTTCGGCCCAGTAACATACTGAATACCCGCATCAAAGGCAACGCCCTGTGCGCTCACGTCAGAAATACTCTGAGAGATGATGCGCACTGTAGCACCACCATGGATACGATCAGAAAATGACTTGGCGTAAGAAATGCCAATGTTCGAGAACGAAGGCTTGTAGGTTCCTAAACCACCATCAGGATTTTCAGTTGTTGTAATGTCGATGGCACCCATGTCAATCGACATCACTGTAAAGGCCAGTGAACTCGATTCATTGATCCGCTGTGCAATACCAAAAGCATTAATGAAAATATCAGTTCCACTTAACCACGTGGTACGAGAGAAATTCAATTCAGTGCCTTTTGTGAAAGCCAAGCCTGCTACATTCATACGTTCCGCCTCTAAACCGCGAACCATAGATGTATTCACACCCAACCAACCTGCACTGCGTGCCCAAGGTACCATAAGCAATTCTGTACCACCAGCTTGACCCCTACGGTCTGGATTGCCTGCGTAAGCACTAGTAACAACCGTTACTAGTGCCATCATTACCAGGCCTGTCTTTTTTATAAGTTCTAATTTCATGCTCTTTATCATTTATGATTAGAATGTATCAAGGTCAATTGGACGCATTACACCAAACCACTTCACCACTTTTTCGCCAATGCCTGGCGCGTTTATGTGAATGATGTAGGCAC
>CAMCHJ010000027.1 GCA_945874665.1 Chitinophaga pinensis
ACACTCAATACTAATAAACTTAAACGTTTCGTCATCTCCGCCGTATATGTTAATCCGCTAATTTAAGATATTCATTCGCAACATTAAAACTTGAGGAGCTGATTTAATTGTATTTTAAAACGATCGACTCCGAGAAACTGCTGTTCGAGGGGGATGGCAAAGGGCACTGGACTGTCTAACGAGCCATGCCTCATCACAGGAGCATCGAGCGACTGAAAGGCCTTTTCGGCTATCACAGCAGCGATTTCGGCGCCAATTCCGCCGGTTAAACAGTCCTCATGCACCACCATTACACGGCCAGTTTTACGCACCGAAGCGAGTACCGTGGCCTCATCCCAAGGCAGTAAAGTTCTTAAATCAATTACCTCAATCGATGCTTCAGCAAGCTCTTTGGCCGCCTCTAAAGCCCAATGTACACCCATGCCATAGGTTACAATGGTGGCATCGCTGCCCTCTTGCACCACGCAAGCCTTGCCAACTTCGACCGTATAATAAGCTTCCGGCACCAAACCACTCACGCTGCGGTACATGGCCTTGTGCTCAAAAAACAAATAAGGATTTGGGTCTTCAAAGGCCGCCAATAGCAAGCCTTTAGCGTCGTAGGGGTTGGAGGGATAAACGATTTTTAGTCCTGGCGTATGAAAAAACCATGCCTCATTCGATTGCGAATGAAAAGGGCCTGCCCCCACCCCAGCGCCCGTAGGCATGCGAATGACCACGTCGGCATTTTGGCCCCAGCGGTATTGAATTTTGGCCAGATTATTTACAATTTGGTTAAAGCCTACCGTCACAAAATCGGCAAACTGCATCTCCATCATGGCTTTGTAGCCTTTGATGGATAGCCCGAGAGCCGCCCCCACAATGGCCGATTCGCACAAAGGGGTATTCCGCACCCTGTCTTTACCAAACGCCTCTATAAAACCCTGCGTAATTTTAAAAACACCGCCATATTCGGCAATGTCTTGGCCCATGAGCACTAAATTAGGGTGCTTTTCCATGGCCTGGAACAAACCCTCGCTGATGGCATCCACCAAGCGCTTTTCAACACCAGTTGTCACATCCTCCACCACCAACTGTTGCTGATAGGGCGCGTAAACACTCGATAATTCCGTTTGCAAATCCGCAACAATTTCAGGTTCCGCAAAAACCTCCTGCAAGGCCACATCAATGGCTTGTTGGTGCCGCTGGCGGATTTCTTGCTTTTGCTCGTCGCTCAAAACACCTTGCTGCTGTAAAAAATCCTCAAAATTTTTCACCGGGTCTTTTTCTGCCCAGGTTTCAAGGAGCTCTTTTGGTACATATTTTACCCCAGAGGCCTCTTCGTGCCCACGCATGCGGAAAGTCATACATTCGAGCAGCACCGGCCGTGGATTCGACCGCATCGATTGTGCCAAGTCTGATACTGTACGGTGCACTTCTAACAAATTGTTGCCGTCTACCTGCACCGCTTCCATACCGTAACCAATGCCTTTGTCGATAAACTGCTTGCAACGAAACTGATCGTGCGAAGGGGTACTTAAGCCATACCCATTGTTCTCGATGATAAAAATCACCGGCAGTTCCCAAACCGCTGCTACGTTTAACGCTTCATGAAAGTCACCCTCGCTGCTGCCCCCATCCCCGCTAAAAGCGACTGAAATTTTGGCCTCACCAGCGAGCTTGTGCGCCAACGCTATGCCATCGGCGATGGCCATTTGGGGACCTAAATGCGAAATCATGCCCACAATGTGGTGCGCCTTGCTTCCAAAATGAAATGACCGCTCACGGCCTTTGCTGAAGCCCGAAGCCTTGCCTTGCAATTGGGCAAATAGGGTGTTAAGGGGCATGTTGCGCGTGGTAAACACCCCCAAATTGCGGTGCAAAGGCATTACATATTCATCGCTGTGTAAAGCCAAGGTAGCTCCCACCGAAATGGCCTCTTGGCCGATGCCCGAAAACCACTTGCTCACCTTTCCCTGGCGCAACAGAATCAGCATTTTTTCTTCAATAAGGCGCGGCAACATCAAGGCAGCATACATGGAGCGTAATTGCTCATCGCTGTAATTTGTACGGTCGAACTGCATAAAATTTAGACTTATTTCTTTGAATGGCGTTCGCGCCACTGCTTGTTAAAGGATTTCACTGCTATTAATGGCAGCTCACGGCGGGGACCCCAACCGTTTTTGAATAGATACTTGAGTAAAAAATTCTTGGGACCACCACCTACAATGTCCATCAATCTGCGGCTCATCATGCCCTTTTTCCAATATTTCCACATCCGAAGCTCGGCAGCTGGTTGCAAAGCCTCGGTAACGGCTTGGCGTCGGTTAACAAGCAGGAGCTCGTGGAGGTCGATTTTAACTGGACAAACCGCTGTGCAATTGCCACAAAGCGACGAGGCTTGGCTGAGGTGCTTAAAATCGGCCATTCCTTGGAGATGCGGCGTGATGACCGAGCCAATAGGGCCGCTGTAAGTGGTACCGTAGCTGTGTCCGCCGATGTTCTTATAAACCGGACAAGCATTGAGGCAGGCGCCGCACCGGATGCAATACAACGACTGCCGCTGTTCGGTATCGGCCAAAATAGTCGTGCGGTTGTTATCAAGTAAAATCACATACATTTCTTGCGGCCCATCGGTTTCGCCAGCTTGGCGGGGCCCGCTCAAAATGCTGTTGTACACCGTCATGTGCTGGCCTGTGCCATGACTCGCCAGCAGCGGCCAAAACAAATCCAAATCATTAATCGATGGAATCACCTTTTCTATGCCCACGATGGCAATGTGTACCTTGGGAAAGGTCATGCTTAACCGGGCATTGCCTTCGTTTTCGGTGATGGCAATACTGCCGGTGTCGGCAATGATAAAGTTACCTCCTGTAATGCCCACGTCGGCCTTTACATACTTCTCGCGCAACAATTTACGGGCAATACCTGTGAGCGCTTCCGGGGATAAATTTGGCTCTGTGTTTAATTTACGATGAAACAAATCGGCAATGTCTTCCTTCGATTTGTGCATCGCTGGCGTTACGATGTGATAAGGTGGTTCTTCGTCGAGCTGCTGAATGAACTCCCCCAAATCAGTCTCCACTACTTCAACACCATTTTTTTCTAGGGCGGGATTGAGGTGAATCTCCTCGGTAACCATGCTTTTTGATTTTACCACAGAGCGAGCACCTGCCCGTTTAATAATTTGCAGCACTTCCTTTAAGGCCTCCTCAGCATCGTTTGCCCAAAGTACTTTGCCGCCATTGGCTATAAAATTGGTTTCAAACTGTAATAAATACTGCTCTAGCTGCTCCAGCGACTTCCATTTTAAATGATTGGCGCGCTCTCGAGCCAGCTCCAAATCAGCGTACCGAGCCTTTCCTGTAGCAACCGACAAATCGTACTTCGACATATTGAAGGTGATTTTGCGACGGTGCTCTAAATCAAAGGGCTTATCCGTGGTTTTTTCGAGAAAAGTAGCTGCAGCCTGCATCTTATTTTACTTTTAAACGCTGTGATCGGTTAGCCAGCTCCCAGGTGTTGTACAAAATATACTCGGTAAGATACAGCATACGATCGAAATCAATCTTGTCCATGGTGTCTGTGGGGCGGTGATAATCTTCATGTACCCCACTAAAGAAAAATACACTCGGTATACCCAACTTGGCAAAATTATAATGGTCGGAACGGAAATAATATCGATTCGGGTCTTTTGGGTCGTTGTAGGTATAATCCAACTCCAAACGACAGCACTGCTCATTTACACTTTCACCTACGTCATGCAGCTCTTGGCTGATGCGATCAGCACCAATGACATAAATGTACTTTTGCCCAGGTTTATGGCGGCTATCCGTGCGGCCAATCATGTCTACATTGATGTTGGTAGTAATCATGTCGGAAGCCATCGGAGCGTGATTGGCCAGCCATTTGCTACCCAGTAAGCCGTTTTCTTCACCCGAAAACCAAACAATAGCAATGCTGCGGCGGGGACGAATGCCTTCTTGCCCCCAGCGACTAATTTCTCTCGCAATCGAGAGCAGGGCTGCTGATCCCGAGCCATTATCGTCGGCACCGTAATAAATTACGCCATCATGATCACCGAGGTGATCGAGGTGTGCACTTAAAAGCACATATTCCTCCGGCTTTTCCTCGCCACGGATATAACCCATTACATTAGGGGCGTTAAAAAAACGTATGTCTTGCTTGATTTTCAAGCCGCCACTGATTTTTGCTACCACAACAGCGCCGGCCATGGCCTTGATGCGCTTTTTACGCTCCATTTTGGATTTCAAATGCATTTGTTTGAAAATCCTTTTGGCTGCTTTTGGAGACATCACCAAAAGCGGCGTAGGTGCCCGTACTATTTCACCACTTTCATCCACAGTCTCCACCAATGAAATACGTTCACTTTTGAAACGCTCTAATACACTACCTACTTCTTTGTTATAATTGGCACTCACAAGGATCACCCCAGCGGCCCCTTTTTGGCTCAAACTGCGGTACTGCTGTCTTATTTCAGAAACCTGCCATTTACCAGTGCTATCGATTTTGCCCGGCATGGCAATCACCCATTTGCCCTTGATGTCATCCGCTTTAAAATCTGAATAATGCGGGGAATCTTGTCCAAAGCCAACAAAAACCAATGATTCAATGGACACTTCAGATTTTGGTAGACTGCTGCCAGGGTAAAAATCTTTCCCCATGCTGTAATTCTTATTACCCAGTTTCAAGCTCACATCCATCAAGCGTTCACCCTTGTAAGGCACTGACAAAAAGAAAGGATTTTGGTCAGGATCACGACCTGAGTCTTCGAAGGATTCAAAGCCTAATTCCGCCAGTTTGCCAGCAACCATTTCAGCTGCACGGGTGTACCCTTCGTGGCCTGTTCCCCTGCCTGCAAAATCGCGAGAGGTAAGTCTGCTCATATCCAAAAGCATCGAGTCTATTCTCAGCTTTTGTACCGGCAATTCGCTTTGTAACTGCGCCCAAACACCCAGAGGCATGAGCCCACAGAGGGCGAGGACAAGTATTTTTTTTAGCATAAAATTTTATTTACACGGATGGCATGGCGGCCTCCTTCAAAGGCAGTGGTGAGAAAGGCATCTACCATTTCGAGCGCCACCGCTTCTGAAACAAACCGAGCGGGTATGCATAAAATGTTTGCGTCGTTGTGCTGTCGAGCAAGCATGGCCAGCTCTTTATTCCAACAAAGTGCGGCTCGAATGCCAGTATGTTTGTTGGCTGTCATGCAAACACCGTTACCACTACCACAAATGAGCACACCTAATATGCCTTCTTCTGCCACTTGTGTTGCCACAGGATGGGCGTGGTCAGGATAATCAACCGAATCGGCAGTGTGCGGTCCGTGATCGTGCACTTGCAAACCAGCTGCAACAAACAGTGTTTCGAGTTTTGCCTTCAATTCGTAGCCAGCATGGTCACTGCCGATGCTCACTTTTTGGGTTTGGTACTTCATATCAATCGTTTAATTCGGCGGCCGCGCGTTTTCGTTCCACACGCTTCACCACCAGAATGCTAATCTCGTACAGAATAAACAAAGGAATCGACATTAAAATCATGCTACCTACATCACTTGGGGTGATAACAGCTGCAACAATCATATTTACTACAATGGCTAACCTTCTGTTTTTGGTTAGGAAGGCAGCATTCACCAGGTTTACTCGGGCTAAAAAATAGGCAAGCATCGGCAGTTCAAAAATTAAACCCGCCGCCAACACCATGGTGCTTAAAGTGCCAATGTATGACCGCAGGGTAATTTGGTTCGCTACTTCGGTACTTACTTGGTATGATCCCAAAAACAAAATGCTAACGGGCGCCAAAGCATAATAACCAAAAAGCACGCCCATAAAAAACAAGATGCTAATGTAAAAAACCATGCCGCTAGCTGCTCTGCGCTCTTTAACATGCAGCGCAGGCTTAATAAAAAGCCATAACTCAAAGGCCAAATACGGGAAAGCCATGATTAAACCAGCATACAGCGAAACACTCAAATGCTGCATGAACTGCCCTGTCATGTCGATGTTCGCTACCGTAAAACCGATATTTTCGATGCACAAGCCTCCTAAAAACGGATAGGTTTCACCTAGCTTGCAAAAAAAACGGTAGGTTAAAAAGTCTAAGTTTTTTGGTGCGAGAATTACATCGTCGAAAATAAACCCTTTAAATGAAAAAGCAGCCAAGGCCAAAACGACCACCGCGATGGCCGAACGAATGAGGTGTTTGCGTAGCTCTTCTAAATGATCGAAAAACGACATGCGTTTTTCATCCTTTTGTTCAAACTGATCGGTATAACTCAAACTACAAAAATTTCACACAAAGATAGGCGTTCAAATGGCCAAATGCGAGTGGGTTTACAATTATTAGTGCACCCATTATGCACAAAAAAAGCCCTACTGAAACCAGCAGGGCTATAAATGAAGGGGATGGATTAACCGTTTTTGCGGCCTTGAACGTCCAAACGGATTTCCTGACACTTGTTTTTCAAGTCCTGGAGTCCTTTGCGAACACGGGTACCAGCAGCGCTGTTACCTTTGTCATAAAATTTTTCAAAGTCTTTTTCTAAAGACGTGAGCATGCTTTTGATTGCTTCAAACTCTTTCATAATGCGTTAATTTAGGTTTATTTGAGTCAAAAATATTAATTTCAATGAAATGCAAAAACTTTATTTGAAATTTATTTTATCCCATGGCCACTACACCTTCGTTTTGATAGCTGCCAGAACGCAGTTTTTCCGCCACATTTGAAAAGGCATCCAGGGTGTAATGCACGTCCTCTAAGCTGTGCGCTGCCGTAGGAATCAACCGCAGCATGATTACATCCTTGGGTACTACAGGGTACACTACCACGGAGCAAAAAATATTGTACCGCTCGCGTAAATCAACCACCAAAGCCGTGGCTTCGCCTAAGGAGCCACTTAAAAGCACCGGCGTTACCGGCGACATGGTTTTGCCGAGGTTAAAACCACGCGCTTTCAGGCCATCTTGAAGTGCATTCACCACACTCCAAAGCTGGTTGCGCAAGGCTGGCTCTTCACGTAGTAATTGTAAGCGTTTGAGAGCACCAATAACCAACGGCATCGGCAAGGTCTTTGCAAAAATTTGAGAGCGTGTGTTGTAGCGTAAAAATTCAGCAGTATCGCTGTCGGTAGCAAAAAAGGCGCCGATGCTGGCCATAGACTTCGCAAAAGTGCTAAAATAAATATCTACACCTTCCGTCACACCTTGGGCTTCCAAGGTACCAGCCCCAGTAGCACCCATGGTTCCAAAGCCATGGGCATCGTCAACCAACAAACGAAACTGGTATTTCTGCTTCAGCGCCACGGTACCTTTGAGGTCGCCCTGTACGCCCGACATGCCAAAAACACCTTCGGTGATTACTAAAATAGCGCCTTTATGGCCGTTTTCTTCAATCAACCGGGTTGCACGCTTGAGTTGCGTCTCCAAACTCTCCATGTCATTGTGCTTATACATGAAGCGCTTTCCTTGATGCAAGCGCACGCCGTCAACAATACAGGCATGCGACTCGGCATCGTACACAATCACATCATGCCGGTCAACCAAGGCATCAATCGCCGATAAAATACCTTGATAACCAAAATTTAACAACATGGCTGCCGGCTTGCCCACAAAGGCAGCCAACTCTTGCTCTAACTGCTCATGGTAATTAGAATTGCCCGACATCATGCGCGCCCCCATCGGATACGCCATGCCAAAGGCGGCAGCCGCATCTGCATCTGCCTTGCGAACTTCAGGATGGTTGGCTAAACCTAAATAGTTGTTTAAACTCCAAACCAAACGTTCTTTGCCACGGAACTGCATTTTACTCGCAATATCCCCTTCTAACTTGGGAAACATATAATAGCCTTCTGCGGCTTTGGCATGCTGCCCCAAGGGCCCGCGACGTTGTTTGAGTTTGTCTAGTAAATCCACAATAATTGATTTTAATAGTGAGAAAAAGCAAAGTTAAAGTAGTTATGGAGACGACAAAAAATAAAATCAAATAGCACTCGCAATACACTATTCTCTGCTCAATTAGGTTAATATCTCTAATGAAATCCTTATCTTTGCAGGCTATGCTCAAAAACCAGCGGTCACGCCTTTTTTTGCTGTTTATTGGCCTGCTAGGAATGTGGTTAACACAGTCCTGCGACCCGTATAACAAGATTTTAAAAAGCCCCGACTTAAACTACAAGTTTGAGATGGCCAAAAAATTCTATTATGAGGGCACCTACTACAAGGCACAGCCGCTGCTAGAGGAGTTGATTTCGGCTTATCGCGGTTCCGAAAGAGCGGAAGAGGTGTATTATTTTTATGCTTATTGCGACTACCACATGAAAGACTATTTGGTGGCCAGCTTCCATTTTAAGAATTACACGACCAATTTCCCAACCAGTGGTAAGGCAGAGGAAATGGATTTTATGTATGCATACTGCTTGTATTTAGAATCACCGCGTTTTGCACTTGACCAAACAAGCACTTTAAAGGCTTTAGAAGCCTTTCAGATCTATATTAACAAATACCCGAACAGTCCGCGCATCATAGAATCAAATCGCATGATGGATTTTCTACGAGCAAAATTGGAGCGTAAATCTTATGAAAGCGCCATGCTTTTTTATCAAATGGAAGATTACAGGGCCAGTGCTACCATGCTACGCAGAACCATTTCGGAGTACCCAGATATCAACGAACGAGAACAACTCGTATACCTGATTGGTAAATCATACTATTTATTGGCCGAGAACAGCATCCGCGATAAACAAGTAGAACGCTACGAGGCTTGTATCAAGGCATTCTTAGAATTAAAAGAAGATTTTCCCGACAGCCGTTATCTGAAAGAGGGTGATGGTATGGTCGAAAAGTCGAAAAAAGCTTTGCAGCAATTGACTGCGGAGGATCAAGAAAAAGTAAAAATTTCACAATCAATAGCTAAAAACTAGCAAATATGTCTAACACTACCGAAACCCGCAACTTGCGTGCCATGGACGCCGTTACAGGCAACATCTACGAAACAGTAGCCATCATTGCCAAGCGCAGTAACCAGATTTCTGCCAAAATCAAAGAAGAGCTTAATGGCAAGCTGGCTGAATTTGCGCCTACAAGCGACAATTTGGAAGAAGTGTTCGAAAACCGGGAGCAAATCGAAATCTCGAAGCATTACGAGCGCATGCCGAAACCTACTTTGCAAGCCATCGAAGAATATAACGAAGGCAATACCTACTTCCGCGTGCCAGCGAAAGAGAAATTATTGAAGTAAAATTAAAGCTATGCTCACCGGCAAAAAGATTATTCTTGGGATAACCGGAAGCATTGCTGCCTATAAAACAGCGTTCCTAGTGCGTTCGCTGGTGAAATCGGGGGCTGAAGTGCGGGTTATTGCCACGCGCTCAGCCCTCGATTTTGTTACCCCCCTCACCCTATCAACACTGTCAAATCATCCTGTTTATAGCGAATACCTCAAAAACGAGCAGGGTGAATGGGTAAACCATGTGGAAATGGGGGTTTGGGCCGATTTGATGGTGATTGCGCCAGCCACAGCAAACAGTTTAGCTAAAATGGCCAACGGCATGTGTGATAACCTGCTCATGGCCGTGTATTTATCTGCCCGCTGCGAAGTCATGTTTGCGCCGGCCATGGATTTGGACATGTACCAGCATCCCACCACTCAGCAAAACATCAAAAAACTGATGGATTTTGGACATCATTTGATCAAACCTGGAACTGGACCGTTAGCAAGTGGTTTGAATGGCGAAGGCCGCATGGCCGAACCTGAGGATATTCAAGCACAAATAGAGGCTTTTTTCATGTCTAAATGGCCTTTACGAGGGAAGAAAGTATTACTCACAGCAGGACCAACTTATGAAGCCATCGATCCAGTGCGATTTATAGGTAACCGATCTACAGGAAAAATGGGCTATGCTTTAGCTGCTGAGTTGGCGCAACTAGGCGCCTCGGTCACCCTCATCAGCGGTCCTACTGCCTTGGCTTGTCCAGAAGGCGTAAACCGACAACTCGTTGAATCGGCCGAAGAAATGTACAATGCTACCATGGCGGTATTTGCGAAAGCAGAACTGGCCATTTTTTCAGCGGCCGTTGCGGATTTTAAGCCTGCCGAAACTGTAAATCAAAAAATCAAAAAAGACGGCCAAGCACTCGCTTTGGCACTTGTGCCTACGTTAGATATTCTTGCTGAGGCCGGGAGACGTAAGCAGCCAGGCCAATTTGTAGTAGGCTTTGCCCTTGAAACAAACAATGAAGTGGCCAATGCGCAAAACAAGCTTGCGCGTAAAAATGCCGATTTAATCATACTCAACTCCTTGCAAGAGGCGGGCGCTGGTTTTGGATACGATACCAATTCGGTAACCATCATCAGTAAAAACGAACAAATCAAACTCCCGTTAGCTAGCAAGCACGAAATTGCCCATCAAATCGTTCAATACCTGATAAATCGACTATGAAATATGTATTGAGCTTGCTTACAGCCCTCCTGCTTTGGGTATCAGCTGTGAAAGCGCAGGAATTGCAGGCCACTGTAAATGTGAATTTTAGTAAGATTGGTGGCGCAGATCAGCAACTGTACCAAGCCATGCAGACCTCCATTATGGAGTTTTTAAACACTCGTAAATGGACCGAAGACATCTTCCAGCAGCAGGAGCGCATCGTTTGCAACATCACCATCTTACTAGAGGAGCGCATTAGCGCCAATCAGTTTAAGGCCACCGTACAAATTCAAAGCACCAGGCCCGTTTACAATTCGGGCTACAATGCCGTAATGCTCAACCATACCGATCCTGATTGGGTTTTTGAGTATGTCGAATTTCAGCCGCTCGAATTCAATGACAATTCCTTTTTGAATAACTTAAGTAGCTTACTCGCTTTTTATGCCTTTACCATCATTGGACTCGATTACGATAGTTTTTCCTTACTCGGCGGCACTGAATTTCACCAGCGGGCGCAACAAGTGGTGGTAAATGCACAAAATGCCATTGAACCAGGTTGGCGTCAAAATCAAAACCTGCGCAACCGCTACTGGCTCAACGAAAACCTGCTCAACAGTGCCTTCAAACCCTTCAGAGAGAGCTTATACTTTTACCATCGGCTTGGACTCGACATCATGCACCGCAGCGAAAACATGATTGAAGCCCGCAGACAAATAACCATTGCCCTAACAAAAATGCACAATGTGCATAAAAGCAAGCCTGGTTCCATGTTGCAACAAGTATATTTGAATGGCAAACTGACGGAAATTATTGGGGTATTTTCGAAAGCCACGCCAGCCGAAAAATCAAACGTGCTCACGATGCTTTCGGAGATAGATCCGCCCAACATTTTGCAATACCAAAAAATAAATTCCCCTTAGTCATTTTTCTTTCATTTCACACCCGTTGATTTGCAGCAATAAGCATGATTACCCGACTCTACATTCGCAATTATGGCATCATCCGGGAGCACGAAATACGCTTCAACAAAGGGCTCACTGTCATTACAGGTGAAACCGGTGCGGGCAAATCGATTGTACTTGGCGCCATGGGACTTTTACTTGGTGAACGTACCGACCATAGCACCTTGTTTGAAGCGGATCAAAAGTGCATAGTAGAAGGAGAGTATGACATTGATTCACCAGAATTGCTCCTTTGGTTGGCAGATGAAGGTTTTGACTGCACCCTGCCCTTACTCGTTCGCAGAGAAATAATGCCAACAGGCAAATCACGCGCCTTCATCAATGACAGTCCAGCCGGCATACAGCAACTCAAAGCCCTGAGCGAATGGTTGATGGACATCAGTGGCCAGCATGAAAGTCATGAACTACATACTTCACGTTTTCAACTCGACTTTATCGACGAAATGAGTGGTTTACGAGAGATTGCCCCTCTTTTCCGTGAAAAATACAAGCATTGGCAACAGCAAAAGAACCGTTTGGCCGCCTTGCGCCAATCGGAGGCAAGCAGGTTACAGCAACTCGATTTAGAACGCTTTTTGTGCGATGAACTGGAACAAGCTGGACTTAAACAAACGGATGAACTTGGCGCTTTGGAGCAGCAGCTCGAAATGCAAGAAAATGCCTTGCAAATCCGTCAAACACTCGAATCTATTTCCTTTCAATTACAAGAAGCCGAAAATGCGGTGGTTCTACAACTACAGCAATTAAGCGCACAAATGAGTCCTTTTAAAGCACTCCACCCCGAACTTGGGCGCTTGTACGAAGGTATCCATAGCAGTCAGATTGAATTAACCGAGCTCTCCCGCGACACCCAGCGATTGGTGAGCAGCTTTGAAGCAGATCCCGCCTTGGTATCTCAAATCAGCCAGCGTGTTGATTTATTGAACCGGCTGCTCAATAAACACCGTGTTAATACGCTTGAAGACCTTCTAGAACGTTGGGAGACCTTGTCCGCCTCCATCGAACAGCTCGAAAAATCAGGCAGTGAAAGCTCTCAACTCGAAAACGACATTCAGGAAATCGAGAAATGGTTACTTAAAACTGGAAAACAAATCTCCGACCAACGCCAACAAGCCTTACCCGCTATACATGCGCAAATGCGGGCTTTATTGCCAGCGGTTGGCTTGGTTCATGCGCAATTCACCATCGAGTTGGAGGTGCATGAGCAATTGATTGGCGGCCGGCAAGGACTCAATAACATCCGGTTTTTATTCACTGCTAACCAAGGCAGTCCTGCCATGGAGCTCCAAAAAGTAGCCAGCGGGGGTGAGTTATCGCGCATCATGTTGTGTTTAAAGAGCTTATTGCATGGTCAAGTTCGCCTTCCATCCATCGTCTTCGATGAAATCGATACTGGCATCTCAGGCGAAACAGCTTTGCAAGTAGGCAAGGTGTTGCGTGCCTTGGCCGATAAACACCAAGTAATTCTCATTACACACCTGCCACAAATAGCTGCCAAGGGAGATATGCATCTTTTTATTAGCAAAAAAAACCAGGACGGCCGCACTGTATCGAGCGTTGATGTGCTTGATAATGAGGGCCGTGAACGTGCGATTGCACAAATGATTGCAGGAGATGGCGCAGGAGAAACTGCCTTACGCCAAGCAAAAGAGCTCTTGCATACGTGATATTTCAGTATTTTTGAATAAAACCCTTAGTTATGTCTCATAATTTACTTCAAGGGAAGCGCGGCATCATCTTTGGCGCCCTCGACCCTAACTCAATTGCCTGGCATGTAGCTGAAAAAGCTTTCGCTGCAGGTGCCACCTTTACCCTAACAAATGCCCCCATTGCTTTGCGCATGGGCCAAATTAATGAACTTGCAAAAGCATGTAACACCGAAGTGATTGGCGCTGACGCCACCAGCTACGATGATCTCAAAGCCCTTTTCACCAAGTCCGAGGAATTACTTGGAGGTAAAATCGACTTTGTACTGCATTCCATTGGCATGTCATTGAATGTGCGTAAGGGCCGTCATTATACGGACATGGACTATGACTTTTTTCACAAAGGCCTCGATATTTCAGCAATTTCATTTCACCGCGTAATGAAAGCTGCACTTGAAACCAATACGCTGAGTGAAGGCGCATCGATTTTAGCCCTGTCATACATTGCTGCACAGCGCGTTTTTCCTGATTATAACGACATGGCCGATGCCAAAGCGTTGCTCGAAAGCATCGCACGCAGCTTTGGTTACCACCTCGGAAAAGCGAAAAAAATACGTGTCAACACCATTTCACAAAGCCCTACCCGCACTACTGCTGGTTCAGGCGTAAAAGGCTTTGACTCCTTTTTCGATTATGCCGATAAAATGTCGCCATTAGGCAATGCGAGCGCCGATTCATGTGCCGATTATTGCGTAGTGATGTTCTCTGACCTCACCCGTATGGTGACAATGCAGAACCTTTTTCACGACGGAGGATTTTCTTACACAGGCATCAGTCAGGACATTGTAGATAAAATGCAACCCTAAACCCAATAGCCATGAGTACATCCAATTCACCCATTTTAGTACCCCTCGATTTTTCTTCGAGTAGCGAGCACACACTTGATCATGCGATCATGTTGGCCAATATGTACCGAACGGGTATTGTACTCATGCACGTTATTGAGACACATTTTTCCGGATTCAATTTGGCAGACCTGGCGTTACACAGCGATTCCCGTGAAAACGCCATCTACCAATCAATTGAAACGCGGCTTAAAAAGCGCGTTGATGAGCTCACACAAAGAGGTGTGCAAGTCGAATACCGCATCGATTATGGCGGTGTGCACAAAACCATTGCTACTACCGCGGCAGAAATCAATGCAGCGTTTATTGTAGTTGGGGCACACGGACAGGCGGGTTTTGAAGAGTTCCTAATTGGCACCAATTCGTTCAGGCTTTGTGCAACTGCACCTTGTCCTGTGATCACCGTGCCGAAAAACGACAACCTTTCTATAAATCCGTATACAACCATTGTCATGCCCGTAGATACCAGCTTTTACACCCGTCAGAAGGTGCGTTTAACGGCAGAGATGGCAGAGCGTTTTTCCGCTCACGTGCATGTTTTTGGTGTTTCGGTAGAAGAGGACGCTGAAAGCACACACCATGTGCACATCATCACCAAGCAAGTAGCCGATTATCTCAGAAGCCGTGGCATTCAGCACACCATCAATGAATCATTTGGCAATAACATCACGGAGGCCACAATTGTGTATGCCAAAGCTGTGAATGCAGGTTTAATATGCATCATGACGGAACAGGAACCTTCGATACGCAGCCTGATCATGGGCGAATTTGCCCAACAAATGATTAACCGAGCACCTATTCCTGTACTCAGCTTACGCCCACACGAAATGAGTGATACCGCTGAATTTTCGATGTAAGTCACGTCACTAAAACAAAAGCCCCGCTGGTACTAATCCAAGCGGGGCTTTTTTGTTGTTTGTGCAAGTCTCATGATAAACGACGTTCCAATTTGTGATTTGGTGATATTGTACTTGGCAAGTCCCCTACCCATAATCTATAATTTTCTAACCTCATACTGCCTGTGGTTGTGTCTGGAGTTAGCAGCTCGAACGTTCGATGACAGTCAACGCCAGGCAGGCAAAGCGTACCGCTGG
>CAMCHJ010000028.1 GCA_945874665.1 Chitinophaga pinensis
GTGGGGGGGAGGGCTTTTTTGGAGTTGAGCAATATGGCTCCAGCTATGGCTACACAGCTCTATGAAGGTTTACGATTTGATAGTTTATTGGATCAACAAATCAGTTCACCGGGTTTGCGCTTTAATTTATTGGGTTTTACCGAAACCAATCTCACTTGGTCGTATCGCTTTTTACAAAGGCGTACGCGCGGAGCCTCTGTGGGGGTAACTGCTAAAGTGATGAATGTGCATCAAAGCGCGCATTTAGATTTTGAACAATTTGATTATACCGTTGGCAGTGCATCAGATACCTTCTTGATTTCTAATTTGGGAGGCACCTATGGGCGTTCAGTGGGCGCTAATGGCATCTTATCGGGAGGGGGCCTGGCTCTTGATTTTGGATTTACTTATGTAGATGTTGACGAAAGCCCCAGTAATGCTCAAAAAACATCTACAAGTATAAACTGCTTTAACTTCTTATCTCCGCGTAATCGCAAATTAACAGCACCGCCAGCACATTTTTGGAAGCTGGGTATATCCTTACTTGATTTGGGCCTGATGCGTGTGAATGCATTCGATTTTTTGATGGTAGGGCAAGGCATTCCAATTGGTTTGCGTGAGCAGTTGTTCAATTTCTCGGAAGAGCCCTTTGATGCCACTTTTAAAAACAGGGTGGATAGCTTTGGCCTGTTAGCGCCCAGTAACACATATACGGTGGGAGCGCCTACCGCATTGAGTGTGCAATTCGACTACCAAGTGGTTCCTTTTTTTTATGTGAACGCCAGTTTGATGCAGCGCGTGCCGCTATTTGGGCAGTACAAATTAGGTCGTATTAACCAGTTGATGGTGGCGCCCCGGTTACAGACCTTTTGGGCTGAAATTGGTTTACCGATGAGTTTGTTAGAGTATCGTTACCCGCAAGTGGGTTTGTCGGCGCGCATTGGTCCTGTGAGTTTTGGTACGGATAGGTTAGGCGAGTTGTTTGGCTTGAAGCGTGTACGCGGTTTAGACGCGTATGTTTCGGTAGATTTATTTAGATTTTGGCGTTAAGCAGGCCGTTTACCCAAATGCTTACTTTATCAAGTTGCTCTTGCTCCGTAAGGTCACTGTTATCGAGTACGTGTGCATCTGTGGCTTGCCGTAAGGGGTTCTCTTCCCGGGTGCTGTCTATGTGATCGCGCTCCCGCAAGTTTTCAATCACTTCTTCCATGCTCCAGTTTTCGCCTTTGGCTTGGAGTTCTGCAAATCGGCGGGTGGCCCTCACTTTTGGGTCGGCGGTCATGAAGAGCTTTAGGTCAGCCGTGGGAAATACGTGGGTGCCAATGTCACGACCATCCATCACAATAGCTTTATTAACGGCTGCCTTTCTTTGCAAATTCACCATCGCAGTGCGCACGGCCTTGATGGTAGCCACAGGGCTCACTAAGTCGGAAACCGGTTTCGACCGAATGTCGTCTTCTACCATGCGATTGTTAAGGTAGGTTTCGTTGCGTTGCTGGTCGGGATTGTATTCAAAATGGATGTGAATGTTTTCTAGCGCCTTGGCTATGGCAACATCATCCTCCAAAGCAATTTGCTGCTCCATAAAATACAAAGCTACTGCCCTGTACATGGCGCCAGAATCAACATAAGCAAAACCAAAACGGGCAGCTAAGGCTTTAGCCAAGGTGCTTTTTCCGCAAGACGAATAGCCGTCGATGGCAATAATAATCGGTTTCACGGAGCAAAAGTAGCTAATAATGGGACTTCTTCTTATATAAAGCAGTTAAGGCTTGCGTAAATGAAGGCTATCCCATAAATTAAGTGTATCTTTGCGGTTTCATGGAGGATTTAATCTCCTGAGTATTAGTATTACATGTCATCATTTGAGAGTTTAGGATTACGGCCAGAATTATTGTCGGCCATCAACGAGTTAGGATTTACACAACCCACACCCATTCAAGAGCAGGCCATTCCGGTATTGTTGAGCGGCACAAAGGATTTTGTAGGACTAGCACAAACCGGTACAGGTAAAACTGCGGCATTTGGCTTGCCCGCTGTTCACTTGATCGATGAGAGTAAAAGAGAAGTACAAGTTTTGGTTTTAAGTCCTACCCGCGAACTCTGTTTGCAAATCACGGCTGACTTAAAAACCTTCAGTAAAAATGTGCGTGGATTTAACGTTACGGCCGTTTATGGTGGTAGCAGCATCCAGCAGCAGATTCGCGAACTTAAAGGCGGACCACAAATTGTGGCCGCTACGCCAGGTCGTTTGATCGACTTGATCGACCGCAAGGCCATTCAACTAAGTACTGTGAAGTATGTGGTATTGGATGAGGCCGACGAAATGCTCAATATGGGCTTCCGTGACGATTTGGATTATATTTTACAGAACACTACCGCCCGTGAGGCTACTTGGTTGTTTTCTGCCACCATGCCACAAGGCGTACGTCAGATTGCAAGCAATTACATGACTAATCCTGCTGAAATTTCAGTGGGACAGCGCAATGCATCGGCTGCGAACATTTCGCATCAGTATTTCCAGCTCAATGCTTCGAGTAAATTTGAAGCGTTGAAGCGGTTGGTAGATTACAACCCAGGCATGTATGGCATTATTTTTACCCGTACCAAGGCCGAGGCACAGGATACTACCGAGCGTTTGTTGCGAGAAGGCTATGATATTGAAGCTTTGCACGGCGACTTATCGCAGCAGCAGCGCGACAAAGTGATGGGGCGTTTCCGCGAAAAGACCTTACAGCTGCTCATCGCTACCGACGTAGCAGCGCGTGGTATCGATGTAACGGGTATTACTCACGTTATTAATTACACCTTGCCAGATGATCCGGAGGTGTACACCCACCGTGCTGGTCGTACAGCCCGTGCTGGTAAGTCGGGCATTTGTATGTCGCTGGTAACGAGTCGCGAAATGAGCCGCATCCGCCAAATCGAAAAAATGATCAAAGCGCCTATCGAGCGTGCCGACATTCCGAATGGCCATGATGTAACAGAGAAGCAATTCATCCACTTCCTCGATAAAATTGCCAGTGCAGAGGTAAATGCTGTGGATTATGAGCGCTTTTTGCCGATGATCGAAGAAAAATTCAGCGAAATTTCGAAGGAAGATTTAGTTAAAAAAATCGCTTCGTTAGAGTTTGAGCGCTTTTTGAAGTACTACCGCAATGCTACCAATTTGAACATTCAGGACAAAGGTGGCAAGGTGCGTGGCATGGATAGTGCTGGTGGCGGAGAGGATCGTCCTGCTTACGGTGGCGGCAACAGCAGCAATTACACTAAGTTATTTATCAATTTGGGCATCAAGGATGGTTTTTACAAGGCCAGCTTCTTACAATTTATTCTCGACAATTCAGGTTTGAGTAAGGCTGATTTGGGTCGGGTTGACATTGGTGAAACCCGTAGTTATTTGGAAGTGGAGCCTGGTTTAGATAAAAAAATATCCGAAACCTTTGACGGTGCGCAGTTTCATGGGCGCCGCATAAGGGTGGAGCAAACCACTGGCAATGCTGGTGGCGGTGGTTATGCCCGTGGTGGCAGAGACGGCCGTCCGCCGCGCCACGGTGTAAGCAATGTGCCGCAGCACAGCAGCGAACACGGTCGCCGCGATCGCAAGCCTTACCGGAGTCGCTCTTAAGCTTCGTGGTACCATAAAAAAAGCCTGTATTTTTGTCATACAGGCTTTTTTATGGTACTATTTAGACTAAATGGCAAAAGAAGTGCCGCAACCGCATGTGCTGCTGGCATTGGGATTTTCGAAAATGAAGCCACGGTTATCTAATCCTGTTCCAAAATCAAGCCTCACGCCTTGTAGATACAGGGCTTGGCCTTTATTTACAGCTACTTGCAGGCCGTCAAAGGCAAGCAAGTAGTCGTTTTCTTCAGCGGCTGTTTGATCAAGAATGTACGTTAGTCCCGAGCAACCACCCCCTTTTACGCCAATACGAATCATCAGTCCTGCGTCAAAAGTCATGCTTAAACGCTGCAATTCAGCCAAAGCGGCTGGGGTAATGTCGATGAGTTGATCTGTAGTAGTTTCCATGGGCACAGCTTACAAAATGTAAAAATAAGGCATTCAGTTCATTTTACGTTAAAATCATCGACTTGGTTGGGCGATTCCTTATTTTTGGAAGATGGAACAGATTATAGCTGAATTGGTAGTGTATGGGCTGTTGTGGCTCTTGGTGATAGGTATTTTTGCATTCACAGCGAGCACGCTGATTCGAACTTATTGGACTTCGCGCAAGCAAACGCAGCTGCTGCTGCATCAATTGGAAGTAAAAAAACATTTAGTGCCTTACCAATTGCAGGCTGCGGAGCGTTTGGTGCTGTTGGTTGAACGCATTCGTCCTGAAGGCTTGGTAAACCGCATGGCAGTGGGTGAAAGCACGGCTGCTGGACTACAGCTCGCCATGTTAGCGCAAATTCGGATGGAAATGGAGCATAATTTGGCACAGCAGGTCTATGTACAAGCGCATGCATGGCAGGCGGTAGTAGCAGCCCGCGACGAGGTGCTTGGTATCATTCATCAGGCTGCGGCTATAACGCCCCCAAACGAACCTGCCATTCATTTTAGCCGCAATTTGTTTCAAGCTTTGCAGCAACAGCCACTTGCGGCTTGTGATCAGGCCATTCAAAGTTTGCGCAACGAAATCCAACAGCTGCAGCATGCTTAACCGCCTGCTTTTGTGCGGGGGCTTGTGCGTGCTTTTTGGTTGCGGCACGGTGCTTCAGCCGGTTGGCTACAGTACGCACCAATACGCCATGCAGGCCGACAGTCTGGGCGCCGATTCCGCCATGCTCAGCCTCATTGCGCCCTATCGTGCGGAACTTAAAAGTCAGGTGCAGGAAGTGGTAGCTGTGAGCGCCCAAATGCTGCAAAAGCAACTACCAGAATCTGAATTGGGCAATTTGTTGGCCGATTTGGTTTTGCAGGCGGGCCGAAAAGAGTTTGGTGCCGGTGACCTAGCCATGCTGAATTACGGTGGCATTCGTGCGGCTTTGCCAGCTGATACCATTCGGCGTGGACATGTGATGGAGATGCTTCCTTTTGCCAATATGTTGCAATTGGTACGCATGGAGGGTGCGTTGCTACAAACGTTTTTAGATCATTGGGCAGCCAAAGGTGGTACACCGATCGCTGGTGTGCGATTTGGTATTGAAAATGGCAAAGCGGTGGAGGTGTTCATTAATGGTCTGCCAATGTTGCCTGCCCAAACTTATGCCGTAATCATGCCCGATTATGTGGCCAATGGGGGAGATGGCTGTGGTTTTTTAAGTGAAGCAACAGCGCATCAATTGGGAAGTCAGTTGCTTTTGGAGGTGGCTACGATTGGCCTTAAAGAAATGTACCAGCAAAAGGGGATTATTCAAGTTCAAAAAGATGGCAGAATATACAAACGGTAGAAGATCCTTTGTAAAGCAGGTAGCAGTTTTGGCAGGGGTGGTCTCAAGCGGCTTCCTGCCTTTGGTGTTGCAAGCTGGCAATCGTACAGTAATCACCATTTTACACACCAACGACACACACAGCCGCATTGATCCTTATCCTGATGGTCCTAATGCCGGTAAAGGTGGGGTGGCAGCAAGGCGCAAGCTGATTGAAAGCATTCGTAAAGAGCAGGAGCATGTGTTGCTTTTTGATGCAGGAGATGTGTTCCAGGGCACGCCTTACTTCAATGTCTTTAAAGGCGCCTTAGAGATGCGAGCCATGCAATTGATGGGCTATGATGCCGCCACGATGGGCAATCATGATTTTGACGAAGGCATTGAAAATTTCGATAAACAACTACAGCATGTTCGTTTTCCATTTTTGGTGGCGAATTATGATTTCGCGGATACGGCCTTAGCTGGAAAAATTGAGGCCTACCGGGTTTTTGAGCGGGGAGGCATTCGGATTGGGGTGTTTGGCTTGGGGATTGATCCCGAAGGATTGATTCCCGCTGCGCTGTTTGGTCAAACCATTTATGAGGATCCTTACCACGCGGCGGTCCGTACAACGAACATCCTCAAGCAGCAAGAAAAGTGTCAAGTGGTGATATGTTTGTCGCATTTGGGCTACCGCTACCAAGATGGGCGGCCGAGCGACTATCGGTTGGCTGAAACGGTGGCAGGCATCGACCTTATCCTAGGCGGTCACACCCACACTTTTTTATCAACACCTGAGCTTGTTTTAAATCCAAATGGTGGAAAAACACTCGTTGCACAAGTGGGGCACAGCGGTTTAATTTTGGGTAGGATTGATTTGGTTTGTGACCGACAAAAAGGGCGAATGGCTTGGACTTCATCCATACTAGATGTGAAGGAAAGTTAGTACCTAAAGGCAACAAATAGGCCTGCATTCCGTAGTAATTGCTTATGCTTTTGGTTATCAACGTTTTGCTGTTAATAAATCATTATCAAATAGTTAAAGTTTTTGTAACCACTTGATATATAATTAATTGTGAAATGTTAACAAAATGCAAGTCTGAATTGAAAAAGTTTTAAAAAAAAATCCACATACCAAATAGTCGTTAATTTGTGCTATTCAAGCCTATGGACAACCAAAACGCCAATTTCACTTAACTTCATTTTTTATACAATTATTTTTATACCATCTTCGACCTCCCCACCAGGAAATGGGGAACTTAAAAACAAGAGGACTAGCTTATGGAGCGTACGATGGAAACGATTTGGAGCAACTGTTTGTCAATCATAAAAGACAACGTGAACCCGCAAAGTTTTAAAACTTGGTTTGAGCCAATCAAACCGGTACGACTGCGTGAAAACGTGATGACCATTCAGGTACCAAGTCAGTTCTTTTACGAGTGGCTCGAGGAGCATTATGTGAATTTATTGCACAAAACGGTGAAGCGCGAGCTCGGCAGTGAGGGCAGGCTCGAATACAGCATTGTGATGGACAACCAAGGCAACGACAAGGCGCCTTACACCATTAATGTACCAGGTTCGCAAGCCAGAAACAAAAACCCAGATTTGGCAGTAGCGGTGAACATCGGTGCTTCTATTAAAAATCCTTTTATCATCCCGGGCCTCAAAAAAATCAATGTCGATTCGCAATTAAATCCACGTTACACCTTTGATAACTACGTAGAGGGGGATTGTAATCGATTGGCGCGCAGTGCAGGTATGGCTGTGGCGGCAAAGCCAGGGGGCACTTCTTTTAATCCCCTCATGATTTACGGCAATGTAGGTTTGGGAAAAAGTCATTTGGTTCAAGCCATCGGCAACCAAATCAAAGCCAATTTCCCCAACAAAACAGTCTTATACGTTACCGCCGAAAAATTTACTCAGCAGTTTATCGATTCGTTGAAAAACAATTCGGCTAACGATTTTGTGAACTTTTATCAGTTGATGGATGTGCTCATTTTGGATGACGTACATAACCTTGCAAACAAAGAAAAGACGCAGGACGTATTTTTTCACATCTTCAATCACCTGCATCAAACAGGAAAGCAGCTCATTTTAACGAGTGATCGTGCACCCAAAGATATCAAAGGCATGGAAGAGCGTTTGTTGTCGCGCTTCAAGTGGGGCTTGAGCACAGATTTGCAAATGCCTGATTTTGAGACACGTGTAGCTATTCTCGAAATGAAAATGTATGCTGATGGCATCGACCTTCCGCGTGAGGTAGTAGAGTTTATTGCCCACAACATCAGCTCTAGCATCCGGGAGCTTGAAGGAGCCTTAACATCGTTATTGGCATACACTACTTTGAGCAAAAAGCTTCCTGATCTGGATTTAGCCAAAATGGTGATGCGGAATTTTGTGAAAAACGTTAGTCTCGAAATTTCTATCGAATCCATACAGTCGTTGGTTTGTGAGTTTTTTGACCTGAACGTAGATTTGTTAAAAGCCAAAACCCGCAAGCGGGAGGTGGTACAAGCCCGTCAAATTTCGATGTATTTTGCTAAAAGACTGACTAAGAATAGCTTAAAAACTATTGGTGAGTATTTTGGAGGACGAGATCACTCGACCGTGATACACAGCTGCCAAACCGTTGAGGACCTTATGGAAACCGATCGACGCTTTAAAGGCTATGTGGAAGAGATTCAGAAGAAGATAAAGATCAGTACCGTGTAATTTTATCCGGAAAAACTTACCGGATGGCAACTATAAAACCAAGCCTAGCCAGGGGCACCCGCGACTTCGGTCCTGACCTCATGGCCAAACGTAAATACATTTTCGGCATCATTGAGTCGGTGTTTCGGCTGTATGGCTACCAGCCGCTTGAAACGCCGGCCATGGAAAACCTGCAAACACTCACTGGTAAGTACGGGGAGGAGGGTGACCGGTTGATATTCAAAATCCTGAATTCTGGGGATTATTTCAAAGACATTCAGGCAGAGCAGCTTGAGGAAGCCAGCGCTACCCAATCACGCTCACTTACCTCACTCATTTCAGAAAAGGCATTGCGATACGATTTAACGGTGCCTTTAGCGCGTTATGTGGCGATGAACCGTGGCCAGCTTAATTTACCCTTTAAGCGTTACCAGATACAGCCAGTTTGGCGTGCCGATCGTCCCCAAAAAGGCCGATACCGCGAGTTTTACCAGTGCGATGTAGATGTTATTGGCTCAGGTTCTTTATACAATGAAGCTGAATTGATAGCCATCTACGTCACTGTTTTTCAAAAGCTCGGTTTCAAAGATTTCACGGTACGCATCAATAACCGTAAGTTTTTCGCCGGTTTGGCCAGTTTTATTGGTTTAGCCGAGCAAGTAGGCAGCTTTGTAGTTACGCTTGATAAACTTGATAAAATTGGTGTTGAAGCAGTGGAGCAGGAGTTATTGGCGCTCGGCGCAGAGCCGAAGCCACTTGCCGAAGCACTGGCATTACTGCAGCTCAAAGAACGCGATGCCTTGCTTCAAGGGTTGCAGTTGCATGCTGCAGACGCTGGTGTTGCCTTGGGTCTCGAAGAAATGAGGCAACTTTTCGGTTATCTAGCACTATTAGGGGTAAGTGAACAGCATATAGCCTTCGATTTGACTTTGGCAAGAGGTCTCGATTATTATACCGGCACCATCATGGAAGTGGTAACCCACGAAGCAGCTATGGGCAGCATTGGCGGAGGTGGACGTTATGATAACCTCACCGGTATTTTTGGCGTTGATGGACTTACTGGTGTTGGTGTATCTTTCGGTGCCGAGCGCATCTTAGATGTAATGGAACAACTCATGCTGTTTCCTGTTACCGTTGTTCAGTCGAGTAAAGTGCTGTTATTCACCTTCTCCGATACTGAATTTCCTTATGCCATCGAGTTGCTAAACGCCCTACGGGCTGTTGGTATTGCCGCCGAATGGTATGCCGAAGGTGGCAAAATGAAAAAGGCCTTTGCCTATGCCGAGGGCAAGCACATCCCTTATCTCGCCATTTTGGGAGAAGACGAGGTAAAGCAACAATCCATCAGCTTAAAAAACATCCAAACAGGCGAGCAAATGCGATTAGAACGCACTGCCCTGCTTGATTTGCTCAAAGATTAGCTATGTTCACCATCAACCAACAGCTTTCGCTGCAGGCCCTCAAGCCACTTATGCATGCTGGCCATCAAATCGAGTTAGCGCCAGAAGCCATTTTACGTATCCAAAAAGGTAAAAAGTACCTCGAAGATAAATTGGCAGGCAGTGATGAGCTGTTTTATGGTATCAATACTGGTTTTGGTTCCTTGTGCAACATTGGTATCTCCAAAAGTGAGCTCAATACGTTGCAGCATAACCTTATTCGCTCGCATGCTTGTGGTATGGGAGAAGAAGTGCCAGCTGAAATTGTGCGTTTGATGTTGGTGCTGAAGGTACAGTCGTTGGCTTTTGGACATTCAGGTGTGGCGCTTGAAACCGTGCAGCGCTTGGTAGATTTTTACAATGCCGACGTTTTGCCGGTGGTATACCAACAGGGTTCGTTGGGTGCTTCGGGCGATTTGGCTCCCTTGGCGCATTTGAGTCTGCCTTTGATTGGCGAAGGTGAGGTGCTTTACGCAGGTAAAAAGCGAGCTACTTCCGAGCTTTTTGATACATTGGGATGGAAATCGCTGCAGCTGCAAGCCAAAGAAGGGTTGGCCCTGCTCAACGGAACACAGTTTATGAGTGCTTATGGGGTGCATGCGTTGCTCCAATCGTCCGATTTATTGGATAAAGCCGACTTCATAGCAGCGGCATCCTTAGATGCTTTTGATGGTCGTTTGGAGCCTTTTCACCCAGCTATTCAAGCCGTAAGGCCGCATCCAGGACAAATGAAAGTAGCAGATAATGTATCTGCGCATTTAGCAGGGAGTGCTTTACAAGCGTTGCCCAAAACTGCCGTTCAAGATCCATATTCTTTTCGTTGCATTCCGCAGGTGCATGGTGCTACACGCGATGTGTGGGACTTTGTAGCTTCGGTGTTTTCGCGTGAAATAAACGCAGTGAGCGACAATCCGAATATTTTCCCAGAGCTTGATCTAATCATCAGTGGTGGTAATTTTCATGGCCAGCCGCTGGCCATGGGTTTAGATCAATTGGCTATTGCCATGTCAGAAATAGGCGCTATCAGTGAGCGCCGTATTTTTCAATTGATTTCGGGTGTACGGGACTTGCCGCCCTTCTTAACGGCTAATTCCGGCTTAAATTCGGGCTTTATGATTCCGCAGTACACCGCGGCCTCCATTGCATCGCAGAACAAACAATTGGCTGTGCCTGCGAGCATCGATAGCATTACTTCGTCGAACGGTCAAGAAGATCATGTGAGTATGGGAGCCAATGCTGCTACCAAGCTCCATCGCTTGCTCGATAATGTACAACGCATCTTAGCCATTGAATGGATGAATGCTTGCCAGGCATTAGATTTTAGAACAACTAAGAGTTCCGCCGCAATTGAGGCTGCAAAAGCCAATTACAGGCAGGTGGTTCCTCATTTGGATGGCGATCGTTATTTACATGATGACCTGCGCAAGAGCGAAGCCTTTATTGCTGCGTGGAAGCTATGATTTTCTGCTTCGCCAAATCAAATAAACTCCCAATGCAATTAAAGGTAGGCTTAAAAGCTGTCCCATATTGAGTTGCATGCTCTTTTCGAATTCTACCTGCACATCTTTGATAAACTCAATGACAAAGCGGAATCCGAAAATTAAAATCAAGAAAGTGCCAAAAAGTCGGCCTGCGTAAGCACCAGCTTGCTGTTTCCAATACATAAAAAACAGTATACCGAAGGAAATGAGGTAGAAAAGGGCTTCGTACAATTGACTTGGGTGTCTCGCAAAATCTTCCCCTAAACGTTCAAAAACAAAGCCCCATGGTAGGTTTGTTGGAGCACCCACTATTTCGGAGTTCATTAAATTACCCAAACGGATAAGTGTGGCGGCTAGTGCCACAACGATTACCAAGCGATCTGTGACCCAAAAAAAGCCAGTCTCCTTGAATTTTCGACCATAGAGATAATTCGCGAGTAAAATACCGATTACCGCGCCATGACTAGCGAGCCCACCTTCCCAGATTTTTAAAATTTCGAGGGGATTGGCCAAGTAATAAGCAGGTTCATAAAATAAACAATGGCCTAAACGGGCGCCTAAAATGGTGCCAATGCCTACGTAAATCGACAAGCTGTCGAGGAGCTGCAAATCTTTCTTTTCGGCTTTAAATATCTTTTCAAGTAGGTAATAGCCAAATACAAAGCCGAGCATAAACAATACGCCGTACCAACGCACGGGTAAAAGGTCGGGAAAGATCTCAGGGTTAACGTTCCAGTGGATTTGAGCTATCATAATAAAAAAGTTGCTCTAAGGTATAAAGGAATGCGGTTTTATGCGACAATTATCTTTAATGCATTAGGAAAGCTGGTAGTATAAGGCGCAGTGTAGCAGGCTTAAAGAGGTGGATGCGGTTTTAAATTTAATTTCGTCCTGTTTTAAATTAAAATTCAATAAGATATTCCTTCAAGTGGAGCGCATGAATCATATAAACATGCTTTTAACCTCCAGTGGACGTGATTCGAAATAAAAAACGGTGCATTATTATTTCTCTCAGCCTTGGAAAAGGAGCAAATTCGTAATGAATTTTTTTGATAGAACTGAGGATGAAATTGTTTTTTGCGCATCAGGCCTAGGTCAAACAAGAATGTCGTCTTTGTCATCAACCAAGAGACTCAATAAGCCAGCAACAAGCATGCTAACTCCACCAATAATCAACGCCATGATGGCGTCATTACCAAAGAAATTTTTAAGGATAAATCCCAAAATACCTGCTGCAACAATCTGAGGAATGACAATGAAAAAATTGAAAACACCCATGTAATACCCCATTTTGTTGGATGGCAAGGCACCTGAAAGCATGGCATAAGGGATTGAAAGTATACTTGCCCAAGCAATACCGACACCGACCATAGACACAAGCAACATCATAGGGTCTGTGACAAAATAAATAGAGAATAGTCCTGCTGCGCCACAGCTTAAAGCGAATAGGTGCGTTCCTTTCCGAGTTATTTTATTACTCAACCATGGCAAGCCGAGAGCAGCTAATGCAGCAATGCCATTGTACATGGCAAAACAGATACCCACCCAATCGGCTCCTTCGTTGTAAGCTTGGCTAGTGGTGTCAGAAGTGCCATAAATATGACTTGTAACTGCTGAAGTAGTATAAATCCACATGGCAAAAAGAGCAAACCAGCTAAAAAACTGCACAAAAGACAGCTGCACCATTGTTTTGGGCATTTTAAAGATGCCGGTAAAAGCCTCCGAAAATCCCTGCCACATGCCTATAGAGGCGTTTTCTCTTTTAAAGGCCTCCAAATCTTCGGGTGGGTACTCTTTGGTTTTGACAACGGTCCATACTACAGCACTCAAAAAAGCGAATGCGCCCAAATAAAAGCTCCATTTTACCGAATCGGGTATCACGCCAGGGGCAGCCGTACTAGAAACGTTAAATACATTTGAAAACACCCATGGAAGGCCAGAAGCTACCACTGCACCAATCCCTATAAAAAAGGTCTGCATGGCAAATCCCTTGGTACGTTGAGAAGCAGGCAACATGTCTCCCACAAAAGCCCTAAATGGCTCCATGCTTACATTGATGGAGGCATCCATGATCCAAAGCATGCCAGCTGCCATCCACAAAGCAGCAGAATTAGGCATAAAAACAAGGGCTATTGATGCTAGAACCGCCCCTAATAAAAAGAAAGGCCTACGTCGTCCCCAGCGTGGGTGCCAAGTATGGTCGCTCAAGTAGCCAATTACAGGCTGCACCAGAAGGCCAGTTACAGGTGCTGCAAGCCACAAAATAGGCAGCTGGTCTTTATCTGCTCCCAATGTTTCAAAAATGCGACTTACGTTGGCATTTTGAAGGGCAAAACCAAATTGTATACCCAAAAAGCCGAAACTCATGTTCCATATTTGCCAAAACGATAACTTTTTCTTTTCCATAATTGATTAGGCTGCGTAATAACTTCCAATATCCATAAATCTAAACAATTGACCATGCGTTTCGACACTAATTTTAAAGTCTTTTATGATTTTTTGTTAACCCATTCTGACATTTTAGATGTTAATTTGAGGTGCTCAAGTTAATGAAACGTTTATTCCTTTTCACACTGTTTGTAATGCTGCTCGCATCGTGCGGCCAGAAGTCGTGCACGAGTGCTTTGATACCTGTGGCTGACTTTTTTAAGAACCCGGATAAGGCTTATTATATGCTATCTCCAGATGGAAAGCACCTTTCTTATCTGGCACCGTATGAGTCGCGTATGAATGTATTTATACGCAC
>CAMCHJ010000029.1 GCA_945874665.1 Chitinophaga pinensis
ACCTCATTGCGACCAGCATTTTCAATGGCATTTTCCACTGCCCAAGCTTCTATATCGATGGCATGAAGCTCCTTAGCTCCTAATTTCATGGCTACGATGCCTAATACACCAGTACCGCTACCCATATCGAGCACGCGCTTTCCTTGCATATCAACTTGTTGCATCATGCGCACCATGCCAGCGGTGGTGCCATGATGGCCAGTACCAAACGACATTTTGGGTTCAATCTCGAGCTCAAAACGAAAGCCATCCTGCTTTGTATGAAAGGGCGCTCGAATATGGACAAAATCGTCAATCACCACTGGCTCGTATTGCGATTCCCATACTTCGTTCCAGTTGCGCTCTTCTTCTTCTACAGGACCTTTTACTTCGATGATGTGGCCCTCGTAACGTTCCAAAATTTCAGCCAAAGCTGCTTCATCGTGTAACGCTTTTTGCACCCAAGCAGTGAGCAAACGTGCCTCTGAATCGTCAAAAGCTTCGAAGGCGAGTTCTCCTAATTCGGCAAGCAAAATTTCTTTAAAATCCTCCTCCAGCCGTATATCAAATCGGTAGTACTGCATTGCTTAATGATTGGCTTTGGCTATCTCGGTGAAATCACGCGACTTCAACGAAGCCCCGCCAACCAATCCGCCATCTATATCAGGCATGCCAAAAAGCTCTTTTGCATTGGCTGCATTTACCGATCCGCCGTACAAAATCGAAGTCATTTGTGCGGTTTCGATATCAAATTGCTTTGCAAGCCAGCTGCGAATAAGTGCATGCACTTCTTGCGCTTGCTCTGGACTTGCAGTTAAGCCGGTGCCAATGGCCCAAACAGGCTCATAAGCCAATACTAACTGCGCCATTTCAGTAGCAGTAAGCTTAGCTAATGCCCCCTCTAATTGCGCAACGATTACTTCTTCAAAAATACCAGCCACCCGTTGCTCCTTGAGTTCACCAATACAATAAATTGGTCTCAAGCCAGCCTCTAAGGCTCTTTTTATCTTTTCATAACACAACGTATCGGTTTCACCATGGTACTGCCGGCGCTCACTGTGCCCAACCAATACATAGTCGGCCCCAGCGCTCTTGATCATACTCGCCGCCAACTCGCCTGTGAAGGCCCCTGAAACATTGGCACTACAGTCCTGTGCTCCAATTGCAAAGGCTTTTTTGCCAGCACTCAAACTCGCTAGTGCATGAATATGCACAAACGGCGGAAACAAAATGGTAAGCAAATCATGCTGAACCTCACTTTCAATCATCGGAAAAATTTCGGAAGCGAGTGAAAGCCCGGCTTCATAATCTTTGTTCATTTTCCAGTTACCTGCCACAATACGTGTACGTTTCATATCTAATTTTTATCGATGATTACTTTTCCCAAGTGCGCTGTACAGCAGTTTCCTCATAAACCGCCTGCAGAATGGCCATTTCTACCTCATCCAAGGCAATGCCCCTTCTCTCCATCACCTTCTCGGCGGTTTGCACAAACTTATTAAATCGGAAGGTTTCAATACCCTGTGAACCACCCCAAGCAAAGGATGGTAAAAAATTACGCGGAAAACCCGCCCCAAAAATATTGGCACCTACACCAACTACAGTGCCTGTATTAAACATAGTGTTGATGCCCGTTTTGGCATGATCAGCCATCATGAGACCGGCAAATTGTAGTCCTGTTGGTCTAAACCGACCTGTGACTTGATCCCACAACTTAACAATCTCATAATTGTTCTTCAGGTTGGAGTTGTTGGTGTCTGCTCCCCAATTACACCATTCACCAATGACCGAATTGCCCATAAAGCCGTCGTGCCCTTTGTTAGAGAACCCAAGGATCACCGAATTACTTACTTCGCCACCCACTTTGCAATGTGGACCAATGCTTGTATCGCCGTAAATCTTAGCTCCCATTTTGATGGTACTGTGTGCGCCTAAAAAAAACGGTCCTTTGATGGTAGCGCCTTCCATAATTTCGGCGTCGGCAGCAATATAAACTGGTCCCGCAGTCGCATTAATGGTAGCACAGCACAACTTGGCACCGGCTTCAATAAAAATCTGCTCCTTCGAAATGAGGCGGTTGGTATCATCACAGCCTGCTGAAACTCGCCCGCGGGTAATCATTTCAAAATCAGCTTTAATCTCTGCCCCGTTCATCTTAAAAATATCTTCTGGATATTGTACAATGCGTAGGTTCGCTGTATAGGCTATGGACTGAAATCCAAGGCCTTGTAATTCAATAATATCGAATTTCTCTATCCCGGTGGCAGCACGCAAAGCCAGCACGCGATCGTCTTTAACTAACATCTGCTGCATGCCTAAATCCGTTATGGCTTTTACCAAATCGGCATCTGGCAGCAACGCCCCGTTGATATAATGGTTATCAGCAACCAAAACTTCCCTAAATTTTTTAGCCAGGTAGGCACGATAGGGCTTGAAGCTCGCCGAACGCCCGAGCACGGCTTCCCATTTTTCGCGGATGGTCCAAATACCAACCAAAAAA
The DNA here is from genome assembly GCA_945874665.1 of Chitinophaga pinensis. GTDB lineage: Bacteria > Bacteroidota > Bacteroidia > UBA7662 > UBA7662 > PNNG01. The sequence continues at coordinate 2,480 of CAMCHJ010000029.1, forward strand.
GTAGCTACAGGTCGCGTATATGTAAACGGCAGTAAATGCTCTGAATGTTGGTCGTCGAAGAGTATGCTGTTCATGATGCTAAAATACGGAAGCCTAGCCTCATATTACACTCTGGCGCACATGAAATAGACCATTGTAGAAAAAAGGCAGTAAATGGGCATAAAAAAAGCCGGCTTTCGCCAGCTTTCTTTATTAAGCGCCTTCTTCTTCTGAAGGGGCATCTTTGAGCTTCTTCGCTTTTTTTACTGTGCTAACCGCAATTTCGTTTTCAGAATTCAGGTCTATCAACAGTTTTTCACCTTCCTTAACGGCACCACTGATGATTTTTTCTGCAACCGTGTCTTCCACATATTTTTGAATGGCGCGCTTCAAAGGTCGAGCACCAAATTGCGGGTCAAAGCCTTTTTCAGCAATGTAGTCTTTCGCTTTTTCAGTGATTTCGAGTTTGTAGCCGAGGTCTTCAATGCGCTTGAACACATCTTTAATGGCAATGTCTATGATTTTGAAGATGTCTTCTTTCTGCAAAGAATTGAACACAATCACATCATCGATGCGGTTTAAGAACTCTGGCGAAAAGGTCTTCTTCAAGGCATTTTGAATCACTGAACGCGACTCCTCGTCTTGCGTCTTAGACTTAGTCGGTGTGGTGAAGCCCACTCCCGTTCCAAAATCCTTTAACTGACGAGAACCAATGTTAGAAGTAAGAATGATGATGGTGTTCTTGAAATCTACCTTACGGCCCAAGCCATCTGTTAATTGACCATCATCTAACACCTGCAATAGTAAATTAAAGATATCTGGATGCGCTTTTTCGATCTCGTCGAGCAACACTACAGAATACGGCTTGCGACGCACTTTTTCGGTGAGCTGCCCGCCTTCTTCATAGCCCACATAGCCTGGAGGCGCTCCAACTAAACGCGAAACACTGAATTTCTCCATGTATTCACTCATGTCCACCCGAATCAAAGCATCCTCTGAATCAAACAAGAAACGTGCTAATTCTTTTGCTAACTCAGTTTTCCCCACGCCTGTTGGTCCAAGGAAAATGAATGATCCAATTGGCTTTTTCGGATCTTTTAAGCCAGCACGGGTACGCTGAATGGCTTTGCTAATGGCTTCAACGGCTTTATCTTGTCCAATGACTTTGCCCTTCAAGGCAACTCCCATATTGGTGAGGCGCTCACTTTCTGCTTGGGCAATGCGTGTTACGGGCACACCCGACATCATGGCCACTACTTCTGCGATATGCTGATCGTTTACGCTATAACGCTTCAACTTTGACGCTGCCTCCCATTCGCTTTTGGCTTTATCTAACTCCTCCAACAAACGCTTTTCAGTGTCACGCAAACGGGCTGCCTCTTCATATTTCTGACTTTTTACCACTTTGTTTTTATGCTCCTTGATCTCTTCGATCTGAGCTTCCAAATCCAAAATGATTTGCGGCACATTTATATTGGTAATGTGCACCCGAGCACCAGCCTCATCTAAGGCATCAATGGCTTTATCTGGTAAAAAACGATCGCTTATGTAGCGTTCAGTTAATTTTACGCAGGCTTCGATGGCCTCGTTTGTATAAATCACATTGTGATGATCTTCATACTTGCCCTTGATATTGTTCAATATCTGAATGGTTTCAGCACTGGATGGTGGTTCAACTATTACTTTTTGGAAACGACGATCTAAGGCCCCGTCCTTTTCAATATACTGACGATATTCGTTGAGGGTTGTAGCGCCAATGCACTGTACTTCTCCCCTGGCCAAGGCTGGTTTAAACATATTGCTAGCATCTAAAGAGCCACTAGCACCACCGGCACCCACGAGGGTGTGGATTTCATCGATGAAGAGAATCACGTCTGGACTCTTCTCCAACTCGCCCATTACGGCTTTCATACGCTCTTCGAACTGGCCACGGTATTTGGTACCCGCAACCAATGATGATAAATCAAGGGTTACAATGCGCTTGTTGAACAGTACACGTGATACCTTCTTTTGGTGGATGCGCAAGGCCAACCCCTCTGCAATCGCGGTTTTACCTACACCAGGCTCGCCAATGAGAATGGGATTGTTCTTTTTGCGGCGACTCAAGATCTGAGATACACGCTCAATTTCGGAATCTCTTCCGATGATTGGGTCGAGTTTGCCTTCGTCAGCTAGCTGCGACAAATCGCGCCCAAAATTATCAAGTACCGGCGTACGACTTTTTGTAGCACCCGACTTCCTTGGTTGCTCAAACGATTTTTTATCATCGTCAGAGAAAGTGTCTTCGTAAGATGCTTTTGGCGGCTCTACTTTGTCTCTGCCTTCAATCATAGCATCCATCTCTTCTTTAACCACCTCGTACGTGATGTCGAACTTCTCGAGAATGCGAGTAGCCAAACTATCTTCTTCTCGGAGGATGGATAAGAGTAAGTGAACTGTACCAATCAACTCACTTTTAAATATTTTAGCCTCTAAAAAAGTAATTTTTAGGATTTTTTCTGCCTGCTTAGTCAATGGAATGTTTTCAGCATTCACCACATTGGAGGTTGCTGTCCCTTTAATAGCATCCTCAATCGACTTTTTCAAACGAGTCAAATCAACACCCAAGCTTTTGAGTGTTTTGATGGCCTGTCCATCTCCTTCCCTAATTAATCCCAATAGCAAATGGCAGGGATCAATGTAATCATGCCCCAAACGAATGGCTTCTTCCTTGCTGTAAGAAATCACATCCTTTACTTTGGGTGAAAATTTAGCGTCCATCATGTTCCTTTCTTGTCAATGTTTCCCTTGTGACAGCTCGTTTATACAATGGCTAAATTAACGCATTTATTGTCAATTTCCCCTGCCAAGCTGTCGTAAAATTGTCACAACTAATCCACTCAACTCATTTCAACTGCCGATTAGTTCCTTCTGCTAAATAAACAACGAAGGCCACCAAAAGGTAGCCTTCGTTCAAAAATATTTTTCAACTTTATTTAGCGAATAATAAATCTGCTGTTTTGCAGACTGTTGACACCCGTTAAGCGCAGCATGTACATACCAGCAGGAAGTTGTTGCTGGTCTATACTAATGAGTTCGATACCTGCATTAGCGGCTACTTTTTCGCTAAACACTAAACGTCCATTCAAATCATAAATACTCAGTTCAATGTTTTCGGCACGCTCTAAGCGCAATTCAACTGAAAATCTGCCATTATTTGGATTCGGATACAGTTTGCTGACTTTGGCATTTGTCAATTTTTCAGCAACGGATACATTGGAACCACCAGTCGTAAATCCATCGATGTCACTTCTGTTTCTTGGCTGAATTTTCCAGTTACCAAAATTGAATGTCAAAATGCCGCGGATGAAATCAAACTTCTGACCGGCAACCAATGAGTCGATATTAAAGTTCTGACCCAGATCTGGGCTCGACAAAGCCACACCGCCCCTCACACGCAAGCCAGCAGTTACTGTTGAGTCTGGATAAATGGCAAACTCACCAAAATTACTAGGTGCATCGGGGTTTTGATTAACCACAAACGCATCGATAAATTCGAGCAGCATAGACTCATAGCCTTCAGTAAAGCTATATTTCCGAGCAATAATTGAATCAATTGGCACATTTACGCCAGTATATGGGGCTCCAGCACTTATGAAGTTGTAAGCCAGTACTTCCAAAGTGGTAATGCCGAAGTCCTCCACTACTAAAGCTCTTGTAATTTGAATGCTATCCCCTCGCTGACGAACATCAATGTCGGTTGTTCCAAAATTATCAGGACGAAGCATTATGCCCGACCAGGCTGTTCTTCCATCCTGGAAAGCAATGCGGCTGTAATCAGTTGTAGACAAGGTCGACATGATGCGGCCTCTGATATCTAAATTATCAAGAATAGCGCCGTCATAAATAGAGCGCCCACTTGGATATGGAGTCTCCTGTACTTGTTCTACCGAATTAATGCCACCATTAATTACTCTAAAAACAGAAAATGTGAAAGTTGTATCAGGTGTAATTGAAACGTTATTGTCATTGTCTGTAGCCTTGATAAAATATTTCACATAGGCGCCATTTTGATTCAAAGCTGAACCAGGAATGGTGCCCACAAAAGAATCCACCGCAGCAATCGTCATCGATACAGAATCATAAACTGTATTTGAAATTCCTACAGCATAAAACAACTTGGCAGAACTTACAGAACCATCCAAATCCTCAATACGCGCACCTACAGTCACATTTGTACCGGTAGATGGGATGCTTGGGTTTAATACAACAGCATTTGTGAACGGTGGAGCTGCAGTTACCGGACCTAGGTCAGTTTCTACCAAGGGCACAATTTCATATCGAGGATATAAAGTACCAAAATTAGTCTCTGTGATTACACCTCGTATGTAAGCAAAGGCCTTACCTTGCTGTACAAATACATTTGCAAAAGGATTCGGGGGCGTTGAAGCTGTTGACGAAATAAATGGCGGACGGAAAAACTGTGAAACGTCACGAACGTTCATTTCTGAACCTGAGGCATCACGCACCAACCAACTAACTCTACCACCACCAAAAGTACTCACACCTGTTACAAATACATTGGGTATTTCTACATACATGCCCTCGTACTGTTCACCTGTCAAAAATTGAATTTTTTGCGGAACAGCTGGGTCGTTTGGATCAAACTGCATAAAACTATTGATTTGTACAGGCTTAGGAGCTGGCGGTGTACCAAAACCAACAACTTGTGTAGCCACTGCAATTAAATCTAATTGTGTCTCGCCTGAAATGGCACTGGCATCTTGGAATTCACTTACCCTTCCAGTACACTCTACAATGTTACCTGGCTGGAAGTTGTTAAAGAAGTTTGTAACTGACGAATCCGCCATTCGAGGGAGTCGAACAAGCAAACCCCTCCAATTATTGTTCGCTAAACCTGCTGTATCTACCAAATACGAGCCTTTGAAGTTTGCGCTCAAAGCGTGGAACCGTGGGTTGTAAATTACCAAACCGCGAACCCGCACGGTATCACCAAGTTTTGTAGACAGCGTTTTGCCTAGCAAGAGGCTATCAGGGTGAATGTACTGGATCGAATCAATCGAAACCAATGGATACGTTTGTGCCTGAGTGCCGTAAGCCAGCAATACAGTCACCATCATTAGAAGTAGTCTTTTCATCATTTTATTGATTAATCGCAAAAGTAATACGAAACAAGCAGTTGTACCTCATATCTTCCATTAAGTGTGCATTAAGAAGTGCTATGTTGATAAGTTTTAAAAACTTCAGATATCTGATGTTTTTATAATCCCTTTTGCTTAATTTCGTCAAGTTGTCAAATTGTTTGATCATGAAACAGATGTTAGGTTTTGTTCAACAAGTTTTAACCAAAGTGAGCTTTGATAAAGAGCTATTTAGAAAAGAACTTAAAAAAGGTTTAAGATGGATAAGTCCAGGCGAAAAAACGCTCCTGCTTACCTGGTGCTTAGCTAATTTTGGAAATACCCATCAAGACGTAATCAAAGAGGTTTTCCGCCTCTGAAATTGAATACATAGATAAAGGGCCGTCTAATCAGTTTAGACGGCCCTTCTTTTTTAGAGGATGGTCCAACGGACCCGACTCACTTTTGAGTTTTCGAATTCAACTTTTACCACATATATGCCAGCTGGCAGGGCATCTCGATCCAAAATTAACTCGTCATAGGCACTGGGCCAGTCCAAAGACTTCAACATCTTGCCATCCATATTGATTACTGTAACACGAGCAGGGCCATTATCAGCCGTTTGCTTCAATTGCACAGCTCCAAGAGCAGGATTTGGATACAACACTACCTCAGGTGCATCTTGTAACTCCTGCTGAATTTCAAAGGGGTTCCAAGTCCGGCCAGGACGGCGCATCTCTGGAATCAACAACAAACAAGGCGCTCTTCTTTGCTCAAATTCAAGAGACGTAATTTCACCTCCAATGAGTTCTGCTTCTGCCTCACAAACGCAAAGCCAATATTCCGCTTGAATGCGCAAATCAGAATTAGGAGCAGCTAAGGCCAAAATTTGACTCAAAGTAACCATCGCCTTGTCGTAGTACTCTCCTGTACGATAGGCATGCGCTAATTTCATCATCACTTCTAACTGATTTTGCCCAAATAAGTTCGCATTCGAAATGCGATAATTTAGCTCATTAACTACCCAATTCAATTCATTGGCTAATGGGAAGAATTTATCAGCACGGGCGGCCTGCAATAGATTAAATCGATAGGAATTGCTCAAGGCCTCTAACATACGCTCTAGACCAATTTCAAGAACAACGCGTTCAGCAGCGTTATAAGAAACTGGATTTTGACCACGCAAAGAGCTGAAGATATTGTCAAACCTGCTCAGCGCAACCAGATCACTGGGACTAATCACTACTTCGTCTGCGCTGACCAAACTGAGTGCGTCAGAAAGAGCATCTGACACAGGCATTATTTGCCCATTGGAAACCACTGACAGTGTAGACACCAACGTACTGATTAAATGCGCATCAAACGCTGCAGTATTGGTTCTAACACATGCCGCTGGATAGGCTGTTACAAAGGTCCAGTCGTGCGGTAATACCGGATTGCCATTGTAATCTAACAAATCTATGGGCAGCGCTTGCGAAACCAGGGGCATTTTATTCTCTTTAATATTTAAAAAGTAACCTGTTACATTTGGCAACACCTGCAGATAGTTGTTGGCAATACCAGAAAACATACCGGTGATATACCAATTGCTTCCAGTAAAGTCGTTATTGCCTTTGTAGATATAGAGGTTATCTACCTCTTCCAAATAAATGGCAACATCGTTATTGCGGAATCTATTTTGTGCCTTTCCTCCAATTAAAACATGTGTATTACCACTGTAAAAGCCAGTAACATTGGAGCTAAAGGAAGAACAGTATGCCTTCAATTGCATATTGCCAAAACTAAAAACAGCTGTGTTATTACTGTCAATTACCGAGCTAATAATGTCAAGGCGCGCACCATGCTGCCCCATCACGTCGATGCCCTTGAAATTTTGAGTAATGCGACAATCACGTACCCGGCTAACGCCTTCAATATCATACGCGCGCCAAAAGGTGCCATTAAAGCTGCCTGTTGAATTTAGTAAGCTGACGGCTCTTCCATGGGTCTCTAAACCTGTTAAGTTGCGGTTAAATACAGATTCATTGATTGTGAGCGCATTTTGGAATGTTAACAAATAGGCAGTTATACCAACCGTGGCATTCTCTACTTCCATCCTATTGATAGACACATTTGGCTGACCATGCAATACCAGGCCTCCGTGACGGGCATTGAGATCACCTGTTAGATGCATTTGATAGAGCTCTACGCCAACACTGAGGTTCATACGCGCATTTTGACGCATAAATACCCGGCCATTTACCATTTTCACATTTCCATGCGCCGAGTGAATGAGCCATTCGCCAATTACCTCAGCCAGTAAGTCATTTCTATTTTGACCCAAAAGCTGCACACGGCTGTTTTGTCCCATGGTCCAACTACCCGTTTGATCATTTGCACTGCCTTGGTTAATCCTTACAAAACCACCACCAGTAAAACCAAAAACAGCTTGATCTAGCAGTACCACATTACCTTTGATTTCAAGTACGGCAGAATCGCCCTCTAAAACAATATTTGCACCTGGATGAACAATCAGACTAGAACCTTCTTCTAAAATCAGTGTACTAAAATTATTGATTCGTAAGGTAGCACCAGGGTGTAACGTAAGGGTTGATGCTTTCCGGAAGTACACTTCGGCCGTCATGCGGTTACCTGGTGTAATTTCACCTAATTCGAACGTACCACCACCCTGCACATTTACGTGTACCGAATCACAATCATAAGTTGTGGTTTTGGTGATAAAATGCGAGTTGGGGCGCGTGGTAACATTCCAAGGGATGCCAGAACCAGTTTGTCCATAATTTAGGCTACCTAAGCTATTTATGGTCAATATTGAGGCATTACCAATATCCCAAGGGTAAACTTCAACATCTGAATTCAATACTCTATTTCCGACTGTTGAAAATGAAGGTGTTCCTACATTCAGCTGTCCAGATAACATATAACTCTGTAGAACAGCAGAGCTTTTCGAAGTCCTTTGATTTATTATTACTTGTTGAGTCAAATAATCGTGAATAAAGACATGCTTTGTATTTTTTGAAATTACGTCAGGTCCGCCAAAACCACTAATCACCCCTTCAAAATGCTGGTAAACATCCTCTGGAATCGTCTGGACAGTGAGTACGTTAGAAAAAAGGTCCAACTGATTATCTATAGAACTTGTTGTCGGTACAAAAGTATGATTGTGCATGAAGCTGCGCTTCGTAATAAAACCACTTTCGAAATCATTTATTGAACCAGAATAATCACCAGGTGCGTAATCAACGCCAAGGCTTGTGAAATTTGTATAATGAGCAACCTGCCCTACTTGATTATCAAATATATTGGCGTTAAAGCCATTCTGAAGGAAAATCGTTGTATTTACTGACAATAAACCTAATTTGATTGCTCCCACCGAAATAATTGCTGGTGCTAAAGGTGGATTTGCAATAGCTGCCAATGTGAAGGCTTTAGTTTGAATAAAAAACCTATAAGCAGCGACTGAGTATTTCAAATGCGCTCCAATAACATCAATAAAATTAGAATTGACTGCCTTACCACCTTTATAATACAACTGGTTGATTGGTGTATTTGGTGAATGGGGCAGCACAAATCCCTCTGATCGCATTAAGTACATGCCGCTTGTTCCTGCATTTCGGTAAGACCTTTGATTGAAAGGAATTGGGAAAGCGGTAGGTACCCAAGATTCAATGGAAAATAGAAAAAGCTGTGCTCCTGCCGTTAAAAATGGTGCGTGAATCGATGAAAAGGTACGTTGCACATCTCCCACAAGACTTCCATTGGTGACTGCCATTTTTCTTGTTTCCACAGGGTGCCCAATTTGTTGTAAATATTGATCAAACTGAAATCTATCGATAGTTGCCGTTGGCTCAGCATGGTAAATGAGCATTTGCCGTGCCGCTGGAGAATTTAAAATGCTGTTGTATTGCATCTCGAGCTCATTTAAATTACCAGAAAAATTACTTCTAGCAATCATATCTTTCATGCTTTGTTGAAAAGCAAGGGGAATGTTAGCACCGAGGTGTGGGGTTGAAAATGTAGTGAATAACTTAACATTATGGCAGCAATCAGCCAGCTCCAACTCGCGAAGTGCTACTCTGGCTATTAAACCGCCCATACTAGCTCCAATCATCTCTATTTGTTCTATGGAGCCATTTGCATCTAACTGCTGATTTAATTGTGCAAGTATGCTGGCCAGCGCCCTGGCGTTGGACTGAATTGATGCTCGATTTGTCAAAAAATCAACAAAAACAAAGTCGTAGCCCAGCTGAACCAGGGAATCAACAAAATCAGTCAAGTTGGCTAAATGCTCCATCCCAGGTCCAAATTCGCCAGAGCTAATTTCTTTCCACGATAAATTACCAAAACCCAAACTGTTACCAGGTACGAGTATATTACTGCCTTTGATGTAAGCCTCAGTTTCAATGCCTTCAACTAATACAATTGGTTTTAGCAGCCGATTATTATTCAAGGGACTGTATTTGATAAAAGCAGCACCTATTCCCGCTGTTTGATCAACAAGAATCTGACAACCGGAATTATCGCTTGATAAGATCTGACTGGGTGGGCCAATCCGCATAACCCCTACGTTAACTACAGCAATGGCATTTTGTATGGTCATGATTCCGCCATCAGCATTTAAAAGACGTGCTTTAATAGATTTGGAACCACCACTTATATAATTCACCATGAAGCTACTACCGGGTGAGGCATTACGAAAACCTAAGCCGTCTGCAAAATCGATTTGCATGGTTACGCCCGTTAGGTTTCCAAAAAATAAGTCATTTGGAAACTTTATTTTGAGCGGTTGACCGGGATATATAAATGCAGTTTTTTCATCGGTGGTAATCATGAAAAAATCGCGTAATACCGACCAATTAGCCAATGCCTGTTGAGAATTTAAGCTTTGCGTAGTGTTGATAATGGTATAATTAGTTCCCGTCGAATCAAGCCAAACTGTATCATTTACAACAATATTACCGATACCCAATTTAAACTTATCGATCGGCTGGTCGTAATACACATAAAAACAATCTAAGGCATTTTCTGCAATCTCGCGATACTGAAAACGCATGGCTGCCAAAATCAGCTCCTGCTCCTTAACTCTTTGCAAGGGAGCTAAAGAGTAGGTCGAACCATAGGCGTGCCTTTCCGCTATGTCAGCCAATGTATCAGGCGCTAATGGAAAGCGATGTGTTTGATAGCTTGCATGATAAAATAAACGGTAATAATCACGGAACAGAGAAAAATCAGCAGTATCAAGTTGACTTAAACTGAATTTATCTGGATCAAGGCCATCGCGGTTGCGAAGCAAACTCAATGGACTTCGATCAATTAAAATGCCTTCCGGCACAAATGGTTGCAACAAACTGTAACGATTAATGTGTTGTTGCGCAAGCGGTGTCTGAGCGCTTGTCCCGAGGCACATACACAGCACCATGCTGCATATAACTGCCAATTGTGTAAATTTGTAAAACATGATAAATGGATTTGAATTGAAACATGGATCCATTGTTGTGCGCAGCCCCACCCCCATGGGGCTGTTTTTTTGGCCTTACTGAGGCCTTAAATCAATTTGAAAGTCGAGTGTATCATTGGGCATGACAACTGGTTTATATAAGGTATTGATTTCTGGAGTAGTCCTGTGATCCGCGAAAATCAGATGGCAAGAATCATATGAGGGAACACGCTCAATTAGAGATGGCCTACCTCCTCCAGTATGCGTGTACCTTACACCATTCACAGATAAAACAAAATAATCAAACTGATCCCCTCCTTCATTATTCAAGATCACCCTGAGCCATGCCTCTCTGTTTAAATTAAACTGTATTAAATTCAAAACAGAAGATGACAGCTGCCTTATATTATCTTTAAGGATGTAATTACTTGGTCGTTCTAACAACTCAACAAAATACGACTCAGGATTTTTATTGAGGCGTGCTTCAAAATAGAACTCGCCATTATCATTGGTGGTGAACTCCGCAATTTTTGTGCTATAACTGCTAAAGTACCCAGCACTGCCTGTTTCATATAGGCCCAACTTCAAACCCGCCACCTTCACTGGTTCAAACGATCCCAATTCAGTAATCCGCCCTTCGATGATAGTCGTCTGCACCTTGTCTTTT
>CAMCHJ010000030.1 GCA_945874665.1 Chitinophaga pinensis
TTTTTACAAAAACACAAAACACGAAGCTGGCAAAAAGGAAATCCTATCGCTCAATCTGCAAACCATGGAATATGGTCCGCAAGAAAAAGTCAAATTCCCGCTCCTCGACCCCATCAAAGCGGAAGACAACCTCCGCAAGCGCCTCAAAATGCTGGTACAGATGCCTGACAAAGCCGGTGAGTTCTACCGCCTTAACTTCATCTACCTCTTTAAATACGTTTCACACCGCATTCCTGAAATTGCAGACGAGATCTACCGCATCGACGACGCCATGATGGCTGGTTTTGGTTGGGAGATGGGCCCTTTTGCCACCTGGGATGCCGTAGGCGTAAAAGACATGGCAAATTTGATGACCCTATACGGTCAAGCACCTGCTAGCTGGGTAACCGATATGTTGGCTACTGGCCACACCACGTTCTACAAGGTCGAAAACGGACAGAAGCTGTTTTACGACAAAGCTTCTGCCAGCTACAAAGCCATTCCAGGCGCCGAAAAAATCATTGCCCTCGACGTACTCCGCGGTACCAATGTGGTATGGAAAAACAGCGGCACCTCTATTTTCGACATTGGCGATGGCGTGCTCAACATCGAGTTCCACACCAAAATGAACAGCATTGGCAGCGAAGTCATTGCTGGCTTTAACAAAGCCGTAGACCTTGCCGAACAAAATTACCGCGCACTGGTGGTTGCCAACGATTCGGCCACCTTCTCGGCAGGTGCCAACCTGGGCATGGTGTTTATGCTGGCAGTGGAGCAGGAGTACGACGAGCTCGACTTCGCCATCCGCGCCTTCCAAAAATTCACCATGCGTGCCCGTTATTCAAGTATTCCTGTTGTGGTGGCACCCAAAGGCCTTACATTAGGTGGTGGTTGTGAGCTTTCGTTGCACGCCGATGCCATTCAAGCGGCTGCCGAAACCTACATTGGTTTGGTAGAAGTAGGCGTAGGCGTCATTCCCGGCGGTGGAGGCACCAAAGAAATGGCGCTGCGCGTAGCCGATGCCGTGCAACAAGGCGATGTAGAATACAATCCTTTGCAGCAAGCTTTCATGAACATTGCCACTGCCAAAGTAGCCACATCTGCCTATGAGGCAATGGATATGGGCTATTTACGGAGGGGCGATCGCATCTCTGTAAACGAGCGCAATCATCTTACCGACGCCAAGCGACTGGCCCTTGACCTGGCCGAAGCTGGTTATACCATGCCGCAGCAGCGTAACAATGTAAAAGTACAGGGACGCGGTGGCATGGCCCTCTTCCTTGCCGGTATTAACGGTATGGTAATGGGCAAATACATCAGCGAACACGACCAAAAAATCGCCCAAAAACTAGCCTACGTTATTTGTGGAGGCGACCTCACTTCCCCACAAGAAGTTAGTGAGCAATACCTCCTAGACCTCGAGCGCGAGGCTTTCCTTTCGTTGCTAGGTGAGAAAAAGACCCTAGAACGCATTCAATCGGTATTAAAAACTGGACGTCCTCTCCGTAACTAAAAGCATAAACATGAACGCATATATCGTAGCAGGCTATCGCACCGCTGTTGGCAAGGCTGGCAAAGGCGGATTTAGATTTACCCGGCCAGATGACTTGGCCGCCGACGTTATCAAACACTTGGTTGGCAGCATCCCGAACCTCGATCCCGCGCGGGTTGATGACCTCATTGTAGGCAACGCCGTGCCCGAGGCAGAGCAAGGTATGCAGATGGGCCGCATCATTTCACTCCTTTCGTTACCTGTGAACGTGCCAGGCATGGTCATTAACCGTTATTGCGGCTCAGGGTTAGAAGCTATTGCCATTGCCTCCACCCGTATTCACGCGGGGATGGCCGACTGTATCATTGCTGGTGGTACCGAATCGATGAGCTTGGTGCCAGTGATGGGCTGGAAAACAGCTTTGAACTACAAAATTGCTGCTACTCATGGCGATTATTACACCAGTATGGGACTTACGGCTGAGCAAGTGGCAGGTAAATACGGCATCAGTCGCGAAGCACAGGATGCGTTTTCACTCCAATCGCACGAAAAAGCACTGGCCGCCATTGCTGCTGGCAAGTTCAAAGACGAAATCGTGCCGATTACTGTGGAAGAGGTGTATGTGGATGAAAACATGAAAAAACGCAGCCGCAGTTATGTGGTCGATACAGATGAAGGTCCCCGCAAAGAAACCTCCCTCCCTGCCCTCGCCAAGCTAAAGCCAGTTTTTGCAGCGGGCGGTTCGGTTACAGCTGGTAATTCGTCGCAAACCTCCGACGGTGCTTCTTTTGTAATGGTGATGTCTGAAAAGTTGGTGAATGAACTAGGCTTAAAACCCATTGCACGCATGGTCAGCTATGCCACGCAAGGCGTTGATCCACGATATATGGGTATTGGTCCGGTTGCAGCCATTCCCCTCGCCCTCAAAAAAGCAGGCTTAAAACAAAGCGATATCGACCAAATTGAACTCAATGAGGCTTTTGCAGCGCAATCGCTAGCTGTTATTCAGGAGCTCCAACTCGACCCAAGTCGCATCAATGTAAACGGCGGAGCCATTGCCTTGGGCCACCCACTGGGTTGCTCTGGCGCCAAGTTATCGGTACAGCTGTTCAACGAAATGCGTCGCCGCAACCAAAAGTACGGCATGGTTAGCGCTTGCGTTGGGGGTGGACAAGGCGTTGCAGGCATTTACGAATTATTATAAAAACTTTAAAGACAAACGATATGGAAACCACCACCAAAAAACAACTCCGAGGAGGCGAATTCCTGATCAAGGAAACCGCGGCCGCCGACATCTTCATCCGTGAGGATTTCAGTGAAGAACAGCTTATGATGTTTGAGGCCACCAAGGACTTTATGAAGACCGAAGTGTTCCCGCATCTACCCCGTTTCGAAAAAGGCGATTATGCCTTGGTAGAAAGTTTGATGAAAAAAGCTGGTGAAATGGGCTTGCTAGGCATCAGCGTTCCGCAAAACTATGGCGGCATGGGTATGGGATTCAATACCTCGATGCTCATTTGCGAAGAAATCAGTAGCATGACCGGCTCCTTGGCTACAGCCTTTGGTGCGCATACTGGTATTGGCATATTGCCCATTCAGTATTACGGCAGCGACGCCATCCGTGAAAAATATTTGGCCAAGGTGGCTAGTGGCGAATGGATTGCCTGCTACAATCTAACGGAACCTGACGCCGGTTCTGATGCCAATTCAGGCAAAACAAAGGCTGTTTTAACGGCAGATGGCAAACATTACGAAATCACAGGCCAAAAAATCTGGATTTCCAACGCTGGTTTTGCCGATGTGTTCATCGTATTTGCGCGCATCGAAAACGACAAAAACATCACTGGATTTGTATTTCACAAGAACGAAGTAACTGGTTTAACACTCAACGAAGAAGAGCACAAACTCGGTCTCAAATCATCTTCCACCCGTCAAGTTTTTTACGACAAGGTAAAAGTACCTGTAGAAAATATGCTCGGTGAGCGTGATGGTGGCTTTAAAATTGCCGTTAATGTGCTCAACGCCGGTCGCATTAAATTAGGTGCGGCTGTTGTAGGTGCCGCCTTCAAAGTAATCGGTTTTGCAGTGCAATACGCTAACGAACGTAAGCACTTCGGCAATTCCATCGGTTCCTTTGGCGCGATACAACAGAAATTAGCCGAAATGGCTACCCAGGCTTATGTAGCCGATGCTGCCTTGTATCGAGCAGGACAAGATATTGAAGACAACCAAAGCCGCTTGCTTGCTGCCGGCAAATCCGAAGCTGAAGCCAAGCTCAAAGGCATCGAAGAGTATGCTGTAGAATGTGCCATTATCAAGGTACTGGCTTCAGAAACGATGGCCTTCATAGCCGACGAAGGTGTACAAATTTACGGTGGCATGGGTTATTCTGCCGATGCACCCATGGAAGCTGCCTACCGCGATGCGCGTATCAGCAGGATTTACGAAGGCACTAATGAAATCAACCGCATGCTCATTGTAGACATGCTACTGCGTAAAGCCATGAAAGGCGAACTCAATTTGATTGGACCAGCCATGAAAGTAGCACAAGAACTTATGGACATTCCTGATTTTGGTGCGGAAGAAGATATGAGTTACCTTGCCCAAGAGAAGAAAGTGCTTGGCAATCTCAAAAAAGCGATGCTAATGGTTGCTGGAGCCGCTGTTCAGAAGTTTCAGACCAAATTAGCGGATGAGCAAGAAGTGTTGATGAACGTTGCCGACATGACCATACAGGTCTATGCACTCGAATCAGCCATCCTCAAAACCGAAAAACTTGCAATCAAAATGGGAGAAGAGGCTTGCAAAGAACGCTACGAAATGACCGTGAACTACATGCATAAAGCAGCTGAAATTTGCAATAAAGCTGGTAAAGAGGCTATTTATGCCTTTGCTGAAGGTGACGAACAACGTATGATGCTCCTGGGGCTCAAGCGCTTTACCAAAGTGGCACCCGACAACCTCAGAAACATCCGCAGAAGCATCGCAGCTAAATTACTGGATGCCAATCTTTATCCTTTTGCTTAAAAGCAAATGGCTTTGATTCCAAGCCCGGAGCATTGCTTCGGGCTTTTTAATTACCAATCGCCAAGATTGGTAGTGATGCTGAAATTATTAGAAGTACCAGCTAGGGTAAGCGCACCACTACCATAGTCGAAACGGAAGCGTTTTACCTGAATGCCAAATCCCCAAGAAAAGCCGCTGGCGCCAAAACGTGTGGGAATCAACAGTTCACGCCGCCGCTGGTGATTGTAACCGATGCGCACGTGAAAGTTTTTAGAAAATAATAGTTCACCATTAATGATTAAATGACGGAAAAATTCATCCACATAAGGATTCCCCTGTTCTAACTGCTCCTCTCCGTCGTTTAACAGCACCCGTTGGCGGTAATAAACATCAGCAGGATCGTTGTACCTCAAACGCCAATTGTGGAGGTTGTGCAATACAACTCCCCAGCGAAAAGGCACGTATTTAAGGCGATTGGTAACAGCTAACTGTACGTCTAAAGGCAAGGCCGACCGCGTTCCCTCGGGCTCGTAAGTACTCAACTGCGTTCCAAAATTGCGGATGATAAAAGCAGCCGTAACACGGTTAGCGGTGTCGATGTACATGGCCGACATATCGATGGCCATACCATGCGAGCGGTACGACTCTAGAAAGGAACCGATGTATTTCAAGTTGGCGCCCGTGCGCATCATGGGGTTGATTTCTTTTCCCCAGCCCAGCTGCACTGCCAGCTCATTGGCGTTAAATGTACCCGTTACATTGCCAGCTGGATCGGTTTGATCAAATTTGCCGTAATTGATGTACGAAACTGCACCTCCAAAAGTCCCCACCCGATCGCTGTGGTGGTGCGCAAAACTCACATTGCCATAATTGATGTCAGCCACGTAATTCACAAAGCTCATGCCGATGCGCTGGTCCATTTCTTGGTTGAGCATGGCAGGATTAAAATAAGCCAGATTTACATCATTGTCGTGCGTAGCCAAAGCCGCCCCTCCCAAAGCCGTTACCCGAGCTGAGGGTGTTAGTTTAAGGAAATTGTAAGTGCTCAAGCCTCCTATTTGAGCCAAAGTAGGCTGCATCAAGGCGATAACAAGTGCGAAAGAAAGTAAGATGCGGCGATTTGTATTCAAAACCATCGTTTAAGGAGCAATAATGACAACAGGCGTACTTACAATCTTATTGCTAAAACGGTTGGCCCTGTCTCTAATTTGAATGTGGTAATAAGCAGTATCTTGAACCAACCCTGGTCTGCGAAAAGTATTCTGGATGGTTAACCGTACCTCACCCGAAATTTGCTTGCTCTGGCCTGGAGGCGTTACGAATGGCAAGCGGTAAGGGTATTCGATATCCCCAAAATTTGGTTCACCATTTCGGCGGTCAATCACGGTAATGTCGTTGGTTGTATCCCCTTCTTCTAACCCCAAATCACCATCCCCATCTTTAAAGCTAAACACCAGCACTAGGGAGTCAAGTCCTTCGCGCACTTGACCTGGTTCAACCGCAACAAACTCGATTAAGGGGGTTTCGTCAAAAAAACGAATGGGCTGGCAAGCCATCAGGCTTAACAACAAAGACGTGAACAGAAACAAAACGCTGCGCATATTTACAAAAATACCGAAGAAACAACGTATTTCTGCATCTAAAGTTGCGCGCTTGCCGCTCAAGCTCGTAATTTTGCTAAAATGTCTGTCAACACCCTTTCCCATGATGCCGCTTTGATGGCCCAACAACTCCATCAAGCCTTTGCAAAAATACGTGCAGTAAAAACCAACTTTGATGAAGCATTTGCCCTTCAATTGTTTCATTTTCAGGCAGAAAATAACTCGGTTTACAAGTCATACTTGAAGGCTTTGAAACGGGAAGCTTTGCAAATCAAACAGCTGGAAGACATTCCGTACCTGCCTATTTCCTTTTTCAAGAGTCACGCTGTAAAAAGCTGGGACTTTGAAGCTGGTGCTGTTTTTAGCAGCAGTGGTACCACAGGCATGGAAAGAAGTCAGCATTTTTTGCATCAAATAGCTTTATACGAGCAAGTTAGTGTGGAGTTGTTTGAAGCGGCCTACGGACCAGCCAGCGACTGGGTGATTTTAGCGCTGCTGCCTGCCTATTTAGAACGCGAAGGCTCAAGTCTCATTCACATGGTTGATCAACTGATGAAGAAATCAGGACACATTGAAAGCGGCTTTTTTTTGTACGACACCATCCGATTGCAACAACATTACGCTTTGGCCAAGAAGGCTGGTAAAAAGGTGCTTTTACTTGGTGTGAGTTTCGCTTTGCTGGATTTGGCAGAAGAAAAGACGTTGCAATTAGAGCAGGAAGATGTAGTGATGGAGACAGGTGGTATGAAAGGCCGGCGCAAAGAGCTGATTCGCGAGGAGCTACATGCCTTGTTAGCAGAGGGCCTAAGAACGAATCAAATACATAGCGAATACGGCATGACGGAAATGTTATCGCAGGCTTATTCCCAGGGCGCGGGTATGTACCAAACTGCTCCTTGGATGAAAATAATGATTCGGGATATCAACGACCCTTTTCGATATTTGGAAGATGGAAGAACTGGCGGTATCAATATCATCGACCTAGCCAACATCGACAGTTGCGCCTTTATCCAAACACAAGATTTGGGGCGTAAATCCCTCGAAAATAGCTTTGAAATTTTGGGTAGATTTGACAACAGCGATTTGCGCGGTTGTAATTTATTGGTGCTGTAGTGCCTGCTGGATAATCACAAAGCGGTCTTTTTGAAGCTTTAGGTAAATCTCCACCATATTATTTGGGCAAGTCAACTTCGAAATGTAGTTTTAAAGCTTCAATTCAATTCCATGAAAAAGCTGTATACGCTGTCCATGCTCGCGATTTTGGCGCTGAGTAGTTGTAATAGTCCATCCAAAGATAATTCAAGTCCCGAAAAAGTGACCCTAGCAGCACCCGAAACCGATAAAGTAGTACTTTACGAAATTTATGTCCGCAATTTCACAACTGAAGGCACTTTCCAAGCCATCATCCCACAGCTAGATAAGCTCAAAGAGCTCGGTGTAAACACCCTCTGGCTCATGCCTATTCATCCAGTTGGGGTTCAAAATCGCAAAGGCACCTTTGGGTCTCCATATGCAGTAAAAGACTTCTATGATGTAAATCCAGAATTTGGCACCAAAGCCGATTTTCAAGCATTAGTAAACGCTTGTCATGCCAAAGGTTTGTACATCATTATTGATTTTGTTGCTAATCACACCGCTTGGGACAATACGTGGATAACCCAACATCCAGATTGGTACACCAAAAATGATTCAGGTCAAATTATTCCACCTGTAGCCGATTGGTCAGACGTAGCCGATCTAAATTACGACCAAGCAGCTGTTCCCGCCGAAATGGCCAAGGTAATGGAGTATTGGGTTAAAGAATTTGACATTGACGGCTACCGTTGTGACGTAGCCTACATGGTGCCCAACAGCTTTTGGGAGAGCAGCATTGCCAATATTCGTAAAATTAAACCGCTCATCATGCTCGCCGAAGCCGCTGGTACTGAATTCCATGAAGTAGGCTTCGACTTTACCTATGGTTGGGAAGTGTATCACCACATGAAAAAGCTATTTGCAAGCGAACCAACTACGGGTTTGGCAGCCTTAGCAACTGCTGAGACCGCCAAAATACCTAGTGGCAACAAAATCGTGCGTTTTGTAACCAATCACGACGAAACTTCATGGGACGATGTGCCAGTAAACTTGTTTAAGACCCGAGAAGGCAGCTTAACAGCATTTGTGGCATCTACTTTTATGCCAAGCATTCCGCTTTTGTATAACGGCCAAGAAGTGGGACATCCACAAAAAATGAATCTTTTCGAAAAAAGTGATATCGATTGGAATGCCAACAGCTTCATGCGTGATGCATATAAACAGATTTTAGCCATTCGTAGTCAGGAAGCAGCCGTTTTAGGCGATGAAATCACCTACCTCGAAACTGGAAGTCCCGACATCATTGCCTACCAACGCGGCAGCGGTGACGAAGCTGTTTTTGTGGTTGTAAATGTGCGAAAAGACCTCGTGAACTTTAATTTGCCTGAGGCTTTGCAGGGTAAAAGCATGTTAAATCTCATGAGCGGAAAAGGCATGACTTTACAGCAAAACCTGAACATCTTGGGTTACAGCTACTACATTTTAAAAGCGGCTCAGTTGAGCTAAACGTAACGCTGGCGCGCTTCAAGCTTGCCAATATTTTTTCAAATTTTATGAACAAACGCCAAGATCATTTTAATCAATCCTTGGGAGAATGCCTTTATTTTGAACAAAAGGGACAAATATTACTATTTGAAACCGACCAAACTAAACTGAAGGTAGAAATATATCGAGCTGACATCATTCGTATACGCGCCATTGACAAACAGCATTTATGG
This sequence comes from Chitinophaga pinensis, assembly GCA_945874665.1. GTDB lineage: Bacteria > Bacteroidota > Bacteroidia > UBA7662 > UBA7662 > PNNG01. The sequence continues at coordinate 8,871 of CAMCHJ010000030.1, forward strand.
GAAGAGTTCTCCTATTCGGTGGTGGCGCAACCTGTCGAAACCACTTTTGCACTCACCGAAAATGAAACAGGCTGGGAAATTTCAACGGACAAACTGCGACTGCACATTGGTCGCGCGCCGATACGTTTTCAACTGTTCGACCTCGATGGCACTTTGGTCAATGCCGACGATGAAGCCTTTGGTATCAGTCGCATTGGTCACGAGTGGTACAATTACAAGACACTCCAACCCGACGAACGTTTTATAGGCTTGGGCGAAAAAACTGGTCACCTCAATCGCCGCGGCAAATGGTACGAGCACTGGAACACCGATGCTTTTGCTTACGGCGAAGAGGAAGATCCTTTGTACATGAGTACGCCCTTTTACATGGGCATCACCCAAAACAAGGTGTATGGCGTATTTTTGGACAATACCTACCGCAGTATTTTCAATTTTGGAGCCTCTAACAATCGCTTCAGCTATTTCCAAATTCCAGATGGGGAGCTTGATTATTATTTGATCAAAGCGGGTGATGTAACCGAAACCGTTTTGGCATATACTTGGCTCACGGGCACCCCTCAGCTTCCACCCAAATGGAGCTTGGGTTATCAACAATGTCGGTACAGCTATTACCCCGACAAAGAAGTGCTCAATGTGGCCCGCACGTTTCGTGAAAAACAAATCCCGTGTGATGTGATTTATCTCGATATCCACTACATGGATCAGTATAAGCTGTTTACATGGAATGACAAAGAATTCCCGGATCCAGCGGCATTTGTACAGGCTTTAAAGGAGATGAACTTTAAGGTAGTGGTTATTATTGACCCAGGCGTAAAGGTAGAGGCAGACTATCATGCCTATGAAAGTGCCAAAGCTGCCGATCTTTTTGTAAAATACCCCGATGGAACCTATTACAGTGGCGATGTTTGGCCTGGCACTTGTCATTTCCCTGACTTCACAGCTGAAAAAACCAGGATTTGGTGGGGAGAACAGTTTAAGTCGCTCGTAGAATTGGGAATTACTGGCTTTTGGAACGACATGAATGAGCCAGTAACGTGGGGTAAAAAGTTACCAGACTTGATTGAATTCGATTTCGACGGTCAAGGCGCTACGCACCGCAAGGCGCACAATGTGTACGGAATGCAAATGGCACGTGCCACGGCGGAGGGCGTTCAGAAACTGTTGCCAAATGAGCGCGCTTTTATCCTTAGTCGCGCAGGTTTCAGCGGTAGCCAGCGGTACGCCGCCAGCTGGACTGGTGATAATTCAGCCTCTGATGAGCACATGCTATTGGGTGTACGGCTGATGCTGAACATGGGATTAGCGGGTCTCAGCTTTACTGGGGTGGATATTGGTGGTTTTGTAGGAGAAGCCAATCCGCAACTTTTCACTCGTTGGATGCAAATTGGAGCGTTTTCTCCCCTTTTTAGAGGGCATACCATGATTAATAGCCGCGATTCGGAGCCTTGGTCTTATGGCGAAGAAGCTGAAGAAATAAGCCGCAACTTCATTCGTCTGCGCTACCGATTGATGCCTTACTTGTATACGGCTTTTCAGGAAAGCGCTTTGACAGGTATGCCTGTAGCCCGCAGTTTAGCCTTTGATTACCCATTCGATGAACACATCTACGACCGGGCATGGGGACACCAGTACCTTTTCGGTCCTTCCATATTTGTGGCAGCGGTAAATTCATGGGCGCCCATTCAAAAAGTATACTTACCCGCAGGTGATTGGTATGACTTTTATAATGGTCGCCTTTACCGAGGGGCACAAGTGCATATGATTGAAACCGGGCGAGAAGTTTTACCTGTTTTTGTAAAAGCCGGCGCGGTAATTCCTATGCATTTACCAGGCCAACACATCGACGAAATAGCCTCTGATACGCTCGATTTGCATGTTTTTGCGGGAAATGTAAACACGGTTCAAAATTGGTATGAAGACGATGGCACCAGTCATGACCATCTCAACCAAGCCTATTGTGAGCGCACCATCACGCACCGTGCTAATGAAAAACAGCTGGTGATTGGCGCCCAAAAAGGTGATTATGTGGTTGGCTATCAAAAAATACGCGTTTATTTCCATGGTGCTTTGCATGCCCAGCCGAAAATAAAAACGCTATCGAGTAATTCAGGTATGGAGACAGTTCAATTTGTTGCTCCCATCAGTAATTTCGACCCGTTTTTCACAAATACCGAACATCCTTGGCAGCACTTAAATGTACCTTATCTCGAATTCGACTATCAAGCTGAAGCCATTGAGATAAATTACTGAGCCAGATGACGTGCAAGAAAAATCTCAATCGACTCATACAGAGCTATGCGATTTTCTTGCTTGTAAAAGCCATGCCCCTCGTCCTCGCGTAGAATATAATCCACTTCCACCCCACCAACGGCAAGTGCTTCTACAATTTGGTCGGCTTCTGATTTTTTAACCCGCGGATCCATTGCCCCTTGTACCACCATCAGCGGTACTTTTATTTTGTCAGCATGAAAAATAGGCGATGCCTGCACATAATGCATGCTGTCGGCTTGGGGATGGCCTATCATTTCGTAAAACATTTGTCTTCCAGGCTCCCAGTACGGAGGAATGGTTTGCATGAGGGTAAACAAATTCGAAACCCCAACATAGTCAATACCGCAGGCGTATAAGTCGGGCGTGAAGGCTAATCCCGCCAATACGGCGTAACCACCATAACTCGAGCCATAAATCGCTATTCTGCTGGGATTTGCAATGCCTTGCTTAATCAAATACTGAACACCATCGGTAATGTCGTGTTGCATGTTTTTGCCCCATTGCTTAAAGCTCGCTTCCCAAAAAGAACGGCCATAACCCGTGGAGCCCCTAAAATTCATTTGAAAAACCGCATACCCTCGGTTGGCCAAAAACTGTACGTTGCGGTCGAAACGCCAAACATCGCGCATCCAAGGACCGCCATGCGGCAGAACCACCACAGGCAAATTTTTGGGGTCTAAGCCATTTGGAATGGTGAGATACCCGTGAATCAACAAGCCATCGCGGGCTTGATACTTGATCGGTTGAACGGTCGCCATTTGCTTTTTATCCAACCACGGACTTACCTCGGCTAGCAACGACAACTCCTTTTTCTGGGTATTAAATAGATAATAAGCACCCAAGGTCTTGTCAGAAAAAGTGCGGATGATGATGTTGTTTTCGGCTTCATCAGCTCCAGTAAAGGTAATTTCATCATCAGGAATAGACTTGCGCACAATGGCATGTACTGCCTTCACCCTCTCATCCAAAAAATGAAACCTACTCTTCCAATCAGTGTATTGCACCATCAATGGCTTTTTAGTCTTTTCAGACATCAATAACCACTCGGCATCAAACTCTTCGTGCTCAAAAAGCACTTCGATTTCTTTTCCTGCCCTTAAATCATATAAAACAGCTGCTTTCTTATCCCTGTTCAAATTCGAAAGTGCATACACCAAATGACTGCTTCCTTCGACAAATTGAACAGGCTCAAATGAATTTTTAAAATCAACCTCCAACACCTGCACAAAAGAATCAGCTGGCGAAGCTCGATACAAATAGTTGTTAGTGGTACCATCCGTAGTGCTCACCAATCTGATAACACCTGCGTCATCGGTTAAAAAGGTGGAATAATTACCTGGATTTTCAAGTTCCAACTTCAAATCGCCAGTGGGCAGGTGTAAGCGATATACATCAAAGATTTGTGGATTGCGGCGATTCATCGACAAAAGCATCTCATCTTCCTCAAAATCGAGTTCATCAATAATTTCAGTCCTCACACCCTCAAATCTTGTCATTTCCCTTACAGCGCCATCCTTCAGTTGTATAGTGGATAAATAGTAATTTTCATCACCGTCAATGTCCTTTAAAAAGTAAATGCTGTTATTGCCCGACCAGCCATATTGTACGATATCACGGTCGGTAATAAATGTTAATTGTTTAACAGAGTCGTTTTCGAGTGTGCGTATAAATACATTCATA
>CAMCHJ010000031.1 GCA_945874665.1 Chitinophaga pinensis
GCCTACCTCGGGGCACTCAAGGCTGTAAAAGAAGAAGGCGGCAAAATGCTCGTGGAAGGCGGCGTGTTTACCGACACCGATTACGAATCGGGTTGTTACGTAAAACCGTGTATTGCTGAGGTGAAGTCGAAATTCAAAATCGTGCAAACTGAAACCTTTGCCCCCATTTTGTACATCATGGCATACGACGAACTCGACGAAGCCATTGCCATGCAAAACAAGGTGCCGCAGGGCTTGTCATCCGCCATTTTTTCGCTCAACATGCGGGAAACGGAGGCTTTTTTGGCCGCTTCGGGCAGCGATTGCGGCATTGCCAACGTGAACATCGGCACCTCGGGCGCTGAAATTGGTGGTGCTTTTGGTGGTGAAAAAGAAACTGGTGGCGGTCGTGAATCGGGCTCCGATAGCTGGAAAGCCTATATGCGCCGGCAAACCAACACCATCAACTACACCGACAAACTGCCGTTAGCGCAGGGCATTAAGTTTGATCTCTAACCACAGCTTTGGCTTCTTAGCTATAGAGGCTTCAAGCTGACTAAAAAGGCCGATTCGAAAGAGTTGGCCTTTTTTGGTATTGAGACAGGTTAAAATAGACAGGGATTTTGTGATACCCATTCGTATGGATTATTGGAATGATTGGGCTAAATTGAACCCTTAAAGGTACCTACATGAAAATCGCTGATTTCGTAAAAGCTAAACGCGCTGCAATGGCCTTAACACAGCCGCAGTTGGCCCTGCAAGCGGGCGTGGGTCTCCGGTTTTTGCGTGAATTAGAAAGGGGCAAGCCGAGTGTGCAGCTCGACAAAGTAAACCAAGTATTGCAAGTTTTTGGTGTAGAAGTGGGGGTTGTGACCGCGGCAGGATCTAACCAAGTATTGCCAGCTGATGAAAGTGTTGCAATACTTAAAGGCCCAATAGCAAAGGCTAAATCCCCCCAAAAAACCACGCAACGCCCCAATGTGCTGGTGCTTTGCGGTAGAAATAAAAAACGCAGTCGCACGGCTGAAACGGTTTTTAAAAACGATACGCGCTTTGGCATCCGTTCAGCAGGTTTGAGCGCAAAAAGCGACCGCAAAGTCACCGAAAACGATCTTCGTTGGGCCGATTTAGTGCTTATTATGGAACACAAGCAGCGTATCAAATTGCTCAGTCAGTTTCCGGGTCTTGAGTTGCCGCCCGTAGAGGTGCTTCAAATTGCCGACGAATACACCTATATGGAGCCCGCACTCGTCGATATCCTCACCGAAAAAATTAATGGGCAGTTGAAGATTCAGTTCGAACTTTAGGCATCAGCGCATTCTGAAAACCTAAAAGAGGCTTTCAAAGCACTTCCATTTGCACTTTTGAGGTGTTTTGGCGTTATTTAGGCATGCGCATCTTTCTTTTGCTCCTATTGCTCAGTACTTCGGCGGTGCAGGCCCAAAACATACCCATCATTACACAGGCTGATTTATATACGCTGTTGGCCAAAAACGACGATACATTACGGGTAGTAAATTTTTGGGCTACTTGGTGTGGGCCTTGCGTGCAAGAGCTGCCGCACTTCGAAAAACTGCAGCGCAACCACCACGACAAACCTTTAAAAGTCATTTTGGTGAGTCTCGATTTTGCCTCGCAACTCCAAAAAAGGGTGGTTCCTTTTGTCAAAAAGCGGAAACTCACCTCCACCGTAGTGCTTTTTGACGGCGGTGACCCCAATCAGTGGATCGATCGCGTAGAACCACGTTGGAGCGGCTCTATCCCCGCTACCCTCTTCCTCTACAAAGGCAAACGTATTTTTTACGAAGGCCAACTCTCCGAGCCAGAACTTTATCAATACATCCAAAAAATAAAAAAACAAACACCATGAAACAGTTTTCTCTGGCCTTGGTTGCCTTACTCCTCAGCTTCGGTGCTTCGGCACAGTACAAAACCGGCGATAAGGCCCGCGATTTTAAGCTCAAAAACATCGATAACAAAAAGGTATCGTTGAGCCAGTACAAGCAGGCCAAAGGCTTCATCGTTGTTTTTACGTGTAACCATTGCCCTTGGTCGCAGGCCTACGAGCAGCGCATCATTGACCTCGATAAAAAGTACAAGCCGCTGGGTTACCCGGTGATTGCCATCAATCCCAACGACCCCGATGTGCAGCCGCAAGATTCGTTTGAGGAGATGAAAAAGCGAGCCAAAAAATTCGGTTATACTTTTCCTTATTTGGTAGATGAAGGGCAAGATGTGACCCGCGATTATGGCGCTAGCCGTACACCGCATGTATACATTTTAAATAAAGAGGAAGCGGGATTGATGGTGCGTTATATTGGCGCCATCGACGACAATACCGAACATCCCGATCAGGTATTACAGCATTATGCGGAGGAAGCACTGCAAGACCTCCTTGAAGGTACTTATGTGCGGAACGGCAATACCAAGGCAGTGGGTTGCACCATTAAATGGAAAAAGAGCTGATTGGTATCCAGCAAAAAAGGGGTGTAAGCGGCTCTTTTGTATAGCGGTCTTATAATGGCATGCTGAAACGAATAAGGATCGGTAACAGCTTTGGTATTTGTGTGATGTGCTCGTTTAGCCAGGGTTAAACAGCAAGAGGCACGTTCAACGACGGTGTCTTTGATTGCATGTCCCTATGTAACTGAGCTACTACTAATTCTGCTTCCAACATATTAGCCCAAGCATCCAAATAAGCCACAACATCGTCGCGCTTGTTGCGGGCAAGCCAGCGTTTGCCACCGGCCAAGTACTTCAATACTTGGTCGTTCTCTAACCACTCTAGTTCGTGCAATTCGCGCGTGGTGAAGCCTTCCTGCAATAACTGTTCAATGATCCAGTCGATTGGCAGGCCCGAGCTAGGGCAATACTCCCGCACCTGCGTACTCCAGTCGCCATAGCGTTGCATGGCGAAAGCGTGGATTTCGGCCTTGCTCAATTGTGTAATTTCTTGCGCCAAATGCCCGCAATTGCAACTGCCCATGTGCCCCCAGGCGTAATGCGCGCTGTCGGCCAATCTTGCGGCTGTTTTTCTCAGAAGTTGGATTTTATTGCGGTGCTGTTCCATGGGTACTGGTTTGATTTTAAAACAGCCCACCAAAGCAAATGTTTGGTGGGCTGTTATTTAGGGCTTAAAAATCGTATTCTTTTAATCAAATCATCTGCTTTGGATCTACCCAAGCATCAAATTGCTCGTTGGTGAGTAGTCCCAAGCTGATGGCAGCTTCACGTAAGGTCGTGCCTTCTTTGTGGGCGGTTTTAGCGATTTTGGCTGCATTTTCGTAGCCTATGTGTGGATTCAAAGCGGTCACCAACATCAGCGAATTCTCGAGGTGACGCTGCAACATTGGTAAATTAGGCTCAATGCCTACGGCACATTTGTCGTTGAACGATACACAAGCATCGCCAATTAAACGGGCACTTTGCAAAACGTTGGCCGCAATTACGGGCTTAAATACATTGAGTTCGAAGTGACCGTTGCTGCCGCCAATCGATACGGCTACGTCGTTGCCAATCACTTGCGCTACTACCATGGTCATGGCCTCGGGTTGGGTGGGGTTCACTTTGCCTGGCATGATCGATGAGCCAGGCTCGTTGTCGGGTATCACCAGTTCACCGATGCCCGAACGGGGACCGCTGCTCAACATGCGGATGTCGTTGGCAATTTTCATCAACGAAACAGCCACACGTTTCAGCGCGCCGCTCAATTCTACCATAGCATCATGGGCAGCGAGCGCTTCAAATTTATTGGGGGCAGTTACAAAAGGTAAGCCAGTGAACTCAGCAATCTTTTGCGCTACCAGCACATCGTACCCTTTCGGGGCATTTAAGCCGGTGCCAACTGCTGTGCCGCCTAAGGCCAACTCACGCACCATTTCTAAGGCGTTGCGTAAGGCGCGCATACCGTTGTCGAGCTGTTGTACATAGCCGCCAAACTCTTGACCAAGCGTTAATGGCGTGGCGTCCATAAAGTGGGTGCGACCAGTTTTTACGATGTCTTTAAAATCAACAGCCTTTTTAGCCAAGGTGTCGCGCAATTTTTGGATACCTGGCAAAGTCACTTCCGTAATTTGCTGGTAGGCCGCAATGTGCATGGCTGTAGGAAAGGTGTCGTTAGAACTCTGCGATTTGTTTACATCGTCGTTTGGGTGCAACACCTTTTTTTCATCTGTGAGCGAGCCGCCAGCCATCACATGCGCACGGTAGGCAATCACCTCGTTGCAATTCATATTACTTTGCGTACCGGAACCGGTTTGCCAAATCACCAACGGAAACTCGCCATCGAGCTTGCCCGCCAAAATTTCGTCACACGCACCGCTGATGAGGTCGCGCTTTTCGGCTGTTAATACGCCCAAATCGTGGTTAGCATGCGCAGCTGCCTTCTTTAAATAGGCAAAAGCACGGATGATTTCTTTGGGCATGCTTGCCTCTGGGCCAATTTTGAAGTTGTTGCGCGAGCGCTCCGTTTGCGCGCCCCAATATTTGTCGGCAGGCACTTGTACCTCGCCCATGGTGTCTTTTTCGATGCGGTAATTCATGCTATATGCGTTCAAAGTTTAAAGTTCAAAAGTTCAAAAAGCGAAATTCCTAATTCGAATCATAAATCAGAGATCTCAAATCTGAAATCATAAATCTTCGTGGTTCAAAGTTCAAAAAGCGAAAGTCGAAATTGCTCATCCAAATCAGAAATCATAAATCACATATCGGAAATCATAAATCTCCGTGGTTCAAAGTTCAAAAAGCGAAGTCGAAATTGCTCATCTAAATCAGAAATCATAAATCACATATCGGAAATCATAAATCTCCGTGATCCTATTTCCTAAACTGCGGCGCCCGCTTCTCCAAAAAGGCCTGCGTGCCTTCTTTAAATTCAGGGGTTTGAAACAGCGCACCAAAGGTCTCCACTTCGTTTTCGAATCCATTTTCTTCCATGTCGTAAAAATCGTTTACCAAAGCAATGCAATTTGCCACAGCAATAGGGCCTTTCCCTGCAATTTTCTTCAATAGCTCCATGGCTTTGGGCTTCAACTCAGCCACTGTTTCTACCACATGGTTTACCAAACCCAAACGATGGGCTTCGTCGGCTTTGATGGCGTCGCCGGTGAGCAGCAGCTCAATGGCCTTGCCTTTGCCTACCAATTGCACCAAACGCTGGGTGCCTGCATAACCAGGAATAAGGCCGAGATTCACCTCCGGCTGCCCAAAACGGGCATTGGCCGAAGCAATGCGCATGTGACAGGCCATGGCCAACTCGCACCCACCTCCTAAGGCAAAGCCGTTTACAGCCGCAACCACAGGCTTTTCGGAGTTTTCAATTTCGTTGAAGATGTCGTGACCCGTAGCGGATAATTCCATGCCCTCTTCTGGACTGAACTCGGCAAACTCGCTGATGTCGGCACCCGCCGCAAAAGCCTTCTCGCCCGAACCTGTGAGTAAAATGCCACTTACGCTGGGATTGCCTTGGGCAGCTTCCACTGCCGCTTCAATATCAGCCAAAGTGGCGCGGTTGAGGGCGTTGAGTTTGTCAGGACGGTTGATGGTGATGATGGCAATGCCGTCTTCTATGCTGTATAATAGGTTGTCGTAAGCCATTTTATTTGTCGTTTTCGTTGTTGCTGTCTTTGCCCGCATCAAACTCATCCTTGAGCTTGTGGTTTACGTGGTCGTCGCGGTCTACCAATTTTTTGTCAGCCACGGTTTCGTCTAAAAACTCGTTGATTCGGCGGATGTCCATCGTGCTTTTGATCTCACCAAATGCATTCACGGTGATGTTAAAACCTGCTAAACGGGGATCGAGTTGCGGTTTGTTTTTATCTTTTTTAGCCATGTCCAAGTGTGTTCAAAGCGGTTTGTAAACGTGCGGCAATCTCTTTTTGTCCTAACAAGGCGGTCAGTTCAAAAATGGCAGGACCTGCGCCTTGTCCGCTTACAGCCAATCGATATGCCTGCATCAGTTGACCTGGCTTGAGTTCCATAGCTGTGGCGGTTTCGTTAAAACAGGCTTCGGTGCTAGCGGCATCCCAAGTGCTTAGGCCTTCGAATGCGGTTTTTAATGCAGCCGCAAAGCCCGGCACAGCATCTTTCCAACGTTTAGCGGCTACTTCTGCCTCAAAGGTGCTAGGCGCTACAAAGAAATAGGTGCTGATTTTGTAAAAATCGCTTACTAAGGTCATGCGTTCGTTCATCAAACGACATACTTCGGTGATAAACGTCATGTCAATGGCATGTCCCGCAGCTGCCACCTGCGGAGCCACCATTTCAGCCAGTTCGGCATGCGGTTTCGACCGCAAGTACTGCTGGTTAAACCAGTTGAGCTTGCCAAAGTCGTATCGCGCACCATGTTTGTTTACACGCTCCAAGCTGAAGGCTTGCACCAATTCTTCTAAACTAAATATTTCGCGGTTGTCGCCAGGGTTCCAGCCCAACAACGATAAAAAGTTAATGTAGGCCTCTGGGAAATAACCCGTTTCGCGGTAGCCCAACGTGGTTTCGCCCGTATCAGGGTTGGTCCAGTTGATGGCATAAAACGGCAGTCCCAACCGGTCGCCATCGCGCTTGCTCAGCTTGCCATCGCCATCGGGTTTGAGCAACAAAGGCAGGTGCGCAAACTCAGGCATGGCTGCTTCCCAACCAAAGGCTTGGTACAGCAATACGTGCAGGGGGGTGCTGGGCAGCCACTCTTCGCCGCGGATGACGTGACTTATTTCCATCAAATAATCGTCCACCACATTGGCCAAGTGGTAGGTAGGCATACCGTCGCTTTTAAAAAGCACTTTATCGTCGAGCTGCGAGGTATTCACCACCACCCAACCGCGAATCATGTCTTTTACCCGCACTTCTTCGTTGCGGGGCATTTTAAAACGGATCACAAATTCATCGCCGGCATCTAAGCGGCGCTGTACCTCATCGGCCGGCAGGCTCAACGAGTTTTTCATGTTTACGCGGGTAATGCTGTTGTATTGTGGCGAGGCTACATTGGCCTTTTTAAGGCGTTCACGCATCTCCTCCAGCTCCACCTCGGTGTCAAAGGCATAATAAGCATGGCCTTTTTCGATGAGCATATCGGCATACTGGCGGTACATGGCTTTGCGTTCGCTTTGGCGGTAGGGGCCATGGGGACCGCCCATGTGCACGCCTTCGTCGAATTCGATGCCGCACCAGGCCAGCGACTCAATGATAAACTGCTCGGCACCCGGCACAAAGCGCGTTTGATCCGTGTCTTCAATACGTAATATAAAGGTGCCACCCAACTGACGGGCAAGCAAATAGTTAAAAAGGGCAGTGCGCACGCCGCCGGGGTGGAGGGGGCCGGTAGGACTAGGGGCAAAACGAACGCGAACGGACTTACTCATCATTAAAATTTGGTGCAAAGATAAGCAATTGATGGCCTTGACTTCATGAAAAAGCAAGCATTCACCCGCTTTTTTGACGCAGCTTACCCTTGACTGATGCTGTTGATTACCCGCGCTTTTGTGTTTTTGATAAATGAGATGAAACGCATCAGTCAAATTTTTAAGCGTCGGCGAAATAGTTTTGCAACTTTCTTACACCAAAGTTGCTCATACATGCGTTGCCATTTGCGAAACGGGGCCATTTAGCTAGCGCTATTTCAAGCAACAGTTTGTAATATGGACTTGGGCATTTATGAACGTTTTGTTTAAATATGTAGCGATGTAGTTTAACAGTGCATCTTAAAGGCGATGAAACTGAATGTGTTTCACGCAAAGTGTATTTTCAACATACTTTTAAAATTGCTTCTTGGTAAAATGTACCGAGCATGCTATTCGGCAACCCTAATGAAGGACTAAGCAGTTTTGTACGTTTTATTTACGAACCACCCCATCGCCTCAAAAGCGCCAAGGCACGTGAATAAGCGGGGTGTTGGGTCTTGTTTTTTTTCAAAGTGCTGACATCCATTTTTGCATCTTTGCATCTTTAAAAGGAAATGAGCCAGCAGCCCCACCGTTTTTTACCCCTATTCATTTTATTGGCACTCTCCCTCATTTGGGGGAGCTCGTTTATATTAATGAAGCGGGGTCTGGAGGTTTTTAGTTCTGTGCAAGTGGGCGCTTTCCGCCTGGTGATAGCCGCAATGGCTTTGAGTCCTGTGGTGATTGCCAATTTCGGTCCCGCCATTCGCAAAAAGCTCCGCTACTTTGCCGTGGTAGGATTGGTGGGAAACGGGATTCCTGCTTTTTTGTTTGCAGCCGCACAAACCCGCATCACCAGTTCCACGGCGGGGGCTCTAAATGCGCTTACTCCTTTATTTACATTGTTGCTCGGCGTTTGGTTGTTTCACATGCCCTTTAACCGCAGCAAGCTTTGGGGAGTAATCATTGGTTTGCTGGGCGCTATGGTGCTTATTTTATTGCGGGGTAATGGTTTGTTTGATCCCAATTGGGCTTGGGGACTCCTTGTGGTTCTCGCAACCTTGATGTATGGCACGAGTGTAAATACGGTCAGTCGCTTTATGAGGGATGTAAAACCCGTGGTTACCGCTGCAGTGCCTTTGGTTTTGGCGGGTATTCCGGCAGTGTTTATTCTATTTAGCACCGATTTTATAGATCGCCTGGCTTTGCCCGGTGCTTTAGAGGCGGTTGGTTACCTCAGTATTTTGGGTTTGGTGGGCTCGGCAGCTAGTTTGGTGGCCTTCAACAAGCTTATTCAAATGAGCGGTCCCATTTTCGCTTCTACTACTACTTACCTCATGCCGATAGTGGCCTTGTTCTGGGGTTTTTTGGATGGCGAGTTACTCGGATGGCCTCACCTTTTGGGAATGTTGGCCATTTTGATTGGTATTTGGTTGGTAAATCGCAAGCGTAGTTGAGTGCGTTAGGCCGATTTTGGTAAGCCAGCGAAAAAAAAGACTTAATTTATGTTAATTTTTTTTAATGCGTTTTGTTTAATGTTTGACGCACAAAGGTTATATTTTGACTTTATATTGAAAAAAAGAGCCATCATATTACAATTATTTATAT
>CAMCHJ010000032.1 GCA_945874665.1 Chitinophaga pinensis
CATCAAATTTGCAAGTGATGTACCACTATCCTGGTCAAGGTGAACGTTTACGCGCAGTGGGTAGGGTTATAAAGGCTGGAAGCCGCTTGCACTACTGTGAAAGCGATATCTACGTGATTAATGGGGGTGAAACCACTTTGATTGCCAAAGCCACGGCCACCATGGTAGTGGTATAGTTATCTGGTTTATGCCGTGCAAAGAGGCGCTTTTTACCGGCATGCACCTTAAACCTTGCAGTTTAGTCGTTTTGCGAAAACTTTTGCGGTTAATTTGCAAGTGAATAGCCAAACAAATGGCAATATCAAGTGTTTCAGTAAAGCGTCGTGGTCATTCGATGGCGCCCTTGAACCTTTCAATTTTTTTCTAGACGTGAATTACTTTTCTATCAAAGAAATCGAAGCCCTCACTGGTGTGAAGGCACATACTTTACGTATCTGGGAGCAGCGCTACGCGATGGTGGCGCCAAAACGAACCGAAACAAACATCCGTTATTACGACGAAAAGGATTTACGAAAATTGCTCAATGTAGCTTTGCTGAATCGTAATGGCTTTAAAATTTCAGAGATTGCCGTTTTGTCGGATGTCGAATTGCGCGACAAAGTATTGGTGGTTAGCGGAGAAAAATCGGATTTTGACAACCAAATGCAGGCGCTTACCCTAGCCATGCTAGAGTTGGATGAGCGTGTTTTTGAGCGGCTATTGACCACAGCTTTTTTGCAGATGGGTATCGAAAAGACCATGATGCATGTGATTTTTCCGTTCTTCAGAAACATTGGCATCATGTGGCAAACAGGAAGTATCAATCCTGCGCACGAGCATTTTATCACCAACATCATACGACAAAAGCTCATTGTGGCCATCGATGGTCAAATCATAAGAACAGATGGCTGGAGTAAAAAATACATGTTGTTCTTACCAGAAGGCGAGTTTCATGAACTGGGACTGCTTTTTGCGCATTATGTAATCCGAGCGAGGGGCCACCACGTGATTTATATAGGTACCAATGTGCCTTACATTGATTTAAAAGTGGTTCACAAGGTTTACAAACCCGATGTAATGTTAACCATCCTCACTTCTCCGATGGTCAATGTACCTGCGCAGAAATATTTGGATGACATAGCTTCGGATTTCCCCAACACAACCGTACTTACTTCGGGAAGCCTTTTGCTTTCGGACAGTTCGCTACACATCCCTCAGAACGTGAAACTGCTCAAGGACTTTAAAGAACTTCTTTCGGTAGCAAGCGAGTTGTCATGATAAACATCCTGTGGTTCCTACTCGGTTTTTTCGGCATTGAGGTTATCGCAACCCTCATCCACAAATACCTCATGCATGGTCCGTTGTGGTTTATCCACGAAAGTCACCACCGACCTAAGGGCAAATTTGAGCTCAACGACTTGTTTGCGGTGCTTTTTGGCGGTACGGGCATTTGGTTATTGATTGCTGGGAGTTTGGCAGATTTCGATTATCGTTTTTGGATTGGTCTAGGCACCTCGGTTTACGGAGGCGTGTACTTTTACTTGCACGATGTACTGGTACACCGCAGGACTTTCAGTGCTAAAACACCTGAAATCACCTACATTCAAGCGCTTCGGCATGCACACCGCATGCATCACAAGCATGTAAACAAAATGCCCAGTGAGAGTTACGGTTTGTTGTTTTTCAATTGGCGCTACATCTCGGAAATAAAAAAAGCGAAGTAAGTACTGTTTTAGCGGCCGTTAAAACAACCGATGTCGCGTTCCAAAAATGCCCCTACGGTTCGGTAGAAAGCCGTTAGGAACAAAGTTTTGCTCGTTTTTTAATCATAATTTCAGTTTAAACAATTCACTTTTTGATGGCCATTGATTTTTTCCAATGGCTAAATCTTATGGGCTTGATTTTTTTCGAATGAAACAATTGGAGTTGCAAGTAACGATGGTGTGCGACATCTTAAAGTAGGCCTCGGTGGTGCGAAATTGTTACAGTATCGTTTAGGGCTGAGCTTATTTGTCCGCAGAAAGCGCGTTAACCTTGCATTAAAATTCGAAAAGAGCTGCCATGGGTGGCTTTTTTCGTTTCTAACTGCTGTGAATTTGGTAATTTTGGATGGGTGAAAGCCCTGGCTTTTTGCTCCTTAAAATTTACAAATGACAAATGTGCGTTTGAAGTCTGTTTTGCAACAGAAATTATATGTTTTACGATTCCTTTTTCTGTTTTTGCCTTGGCTGCAGCCGGTATCGAGCATGGCACAATGCCAGCCACTTGCCGCTGGAACGTACACGGTAGGCAGTGCAAATGCCAACTATCCCAGCTTAGAAGCCGCCCTTGAGGCACTTCAATGCGCAGGGGTACAGGGACCAGTAACCTTGCAGCTGGCAGCAGGACAATACGCAGGCAGGTACGTGCTCTCTGCTTTGCCAGGCGCTCAGCACCGCGTACGCATCACCACCAACGCTATAACTATTTTTAGTCGCCCTACAAATGCACTCCAGCCCGAAAGTTTTGTGATCAATGGGGGCACTTGGGCCATCCAACACTTGCACTGGGAGCGGCAGCTGAGCATGATTAATCCTGGCCCCTTGGTGCGCATCAATGGCGGCAGCAACCACCGAATCGCCCATTGTCGCTTTACAGATTTTTCTGCCGATCGGCGCGCGTTGAATCAGGCGATTTGGGTGGGTCAAGCCGACAGTTTGCGCATCGATTCTTCGCATTTCGAGGGTTTTGGAACGGCGGTTACACTTTCGCCTGCTACCGTGGCTAAAGGTACTGTAGTGCGGGGAAATCGCTGGGAAAAGTATAAAGGACCAGCGTTTATGGCACAACAACAACTGCAGCTTGATTTCAGTCACAATAGCATCAGCAATGCGAATGGGGCAACTGCCTCATTTGCGGGCGTGGCGCTGGAGGGAGTGGAGGGTCTTCAGCTTTACAACAATAGATTTTTAGGAGCTATTCCGCCAACCGCGCTCCATATCCACAAAGCGATTGCCAACGTAGGACTCGAAAACCGCGTTTTTAATAATGAAGTGTATGGTTTTACTGATACACTTAGCAACAGCGCGCAGCTCCAAAGCCGTATTTTTTGGGTAGAAGGCGATAGCTCAGTAAACGAGTTATTGCTTCTGGTTCACAATAGCATTCGCCTTCAAATACGCGGTAACAGCACTGCGCCACAGCAAGCGTTATTTTTCTTGAATGGAATCACGGCGGCTTCCGATTCGGTGGGCGTGTTTAATAATGTTTTTGCCTTCGACCAAGGGAGCGGCGCCGTTTTGCCAGCAAGTTTTAGAGCTGTTATGGTGGAGCAAGCACCCATGGCAGGGGTGCTGCTTAACTATAATGCCTATGGACCAGCGGCTGTGAGTCAAGCCAACTTTGGCATTCTACAGCCAGCTACTTCCTTTAATCAACTTGCTAATTGGCAGCAGTTTACGGGTTGGGATGCACTTTCGAGACAGGCAAGTCCTTGGTTTACGAACCTTCAAAATACGCGTCTGGCCAATCCCATGCTTAATAATATAGGATTTTACGTGCCTTGGGCATTGTCGGATATCAGTGGTGTTTTTCGCAATTTGGCAACTGACCCCGGGGTGTATGAGTTTGACCCTGTTGTAAATGATGTACAAGTGCTTAGCGTTGCTCAACCAGCTGCTACTGTATGCCGCTACAATGCGAAAGAGCCACTGCGGGTTTCGGTGCGCAACCTGGGATTAGATAGCGTAAATGCGGTGCATTTGGCGGTTTTGTTAAATGGACTGCCCGTTTTTAATCAAGCTTTTGCGGTGGCTTTGGCTGGAGGACAATCGGTCGAGTTGCAGTTTTCTGACAGTTTGACTTTCACAAATGCGGCCAGCCAGGCGCTCGAAATCCGCGCTAGCACTGCACTTGATTTACGTGCCGAAAACGATACGCTTAGGATTGATTTAAATCAGTTGCAGCTGCGGCAATATCCGTTTACAGAAAATTTTGAGCAGCTATGGCCTGGGGCCATGCAAACCCAAAAGGGCTGGAAAAATGTAAGTCGCCAGACAGCTGCTTGGAGGGTGCAACGAGGACCGACCCCAACGGCATTTACAGGTCCATCGAGAGATGCGGCTGGACAAGCGATGGGGCAATATTTGTACTTTGATGCCAGTACTGGTCAGCCCAATGATACCGCTTATTTTTTACTGGATTGTATAGATTTAAGCGGTTTAGCGTCGCCACAGCTGAGCTACAGGCTGCATGGCTACGGGGCAGATTTGGGCAGTTTTGGTGTGGAACAGCGTGTGGCAGGCCAATGGCTTCCATTGGGTGCTTTTGTAGTAGGACAGCAGCAGATCAGTGCTGATGCACCTTGGAATACGCGACGCGAATTTTTACAAAACACCGCAGATGCCTTGCGATTTGTGGGCATCAGGGGCAATGGGCCGCGATCTGACTGGGCCATCGATAACCTACAATTTGCGGAGGTTCTTGGTGATGAATTGGTACTCGATAGTGTGCGTTATCAGTGGGATGTTTGCGCTTTAACAGGAAATTTAAATGCTGTTTTTCATGTGCGAAACGGTGGCACTACCGTACTAACACCTCGTGTTGGCCTTCAATTTGGCCAGAATGCACCCTTGTTTCGCCAAATAAGTCGAGTTTTAGCTCCTTTTGATGTAGATACAGTGCATTTTCAAGTGCCATTTCAAAACAGCAGCGAAATACTCGCAAAATTTTTTGCTGCCAATCCTGGTGATGTTGATTTTGCGAACGATACTTTGTCTTTTCAGCTTCAGCGAAATGGTACTGTAAATAGCTTCCCATACTTCGAAAGCTTCGAAAACAATGGTAATTGGAGTCGCACTGGTCAAAACAGCAGTTGGCAACGCACCCAACCAGCTGCGGTGCAACTCAACAGCGCTTTTGTTGGGCAAGCAGCTTGGGTTACTGCCCCAACGGGCATTCCCAATGCTTCTGAAAGAAGCGCGCTAGAAAGTCCTTGTTTCGATTTTAGCAATTTGATCAAACCACAACTGGCTTTTGCCATCCAGTATTTTATGGGCGACCGTATGGCGGCGCAACTGCAATACAGTACTGACGGTGGAAACAATTGGCAGCCGCTCGGGAGTTTGTTTTCGGGCGAAAACTGGTACAACAGGCCAACGCCTGCAGGTTTGAATCGCCCCGGCGCGTTTTGGTCGGGCAGCAGTCAAGGCTGGCAGCCAGCTCGGCACGATTTAAGTTTTTTAGCCGGACAAGCCGCTGTCAAATTCCGCTTTCAGTTTTTCAACGATTTTGATACCAGCAGTGTTAATTCTGCCTTGGAAGGTGTGGCTGTGGATGCCTTTGAAATCAAAGAAACGGCGGGTGCCTTTGTATACCAAACCACGCTTTCTCCTGCCAGTAATTGCAGCGTGCTACCTCACACGGTGAGCACCCGTGTGGCTAATGTGAGCAGTCTGCAAAGCATTCAACTACGCTATGTTGTGAATGGAGGTGTTGAGCAAGCGTTGCCCATGACCCTGCAGCCTAATAATGTGTACGCAGCCACCATCCCTGCCCAAAACCAAGGCGATAGGGTGCAATGGCGCATTGTTACCCAAAGCGATACGCTGTTGAGTAGTCCCTTAGAAAGTTATATCGACGGTTTTTTGCAAACCACCTTAGCCGATGTGAGTGCGCCACAACGCAGTCAGCATGCCTTTGATGCCGGCCTTGCCGCTACTTCTGCTTTTAACATCGGTTTGGCGGGTATTGATTCGGCCCGTGGCGTTTGGTTTAAGCTGGAGGCCAAACGCAAACTAGAGATCAGCGGTCTCGAGCTGCAAATCACCCGATTTACAGGTATTGACGCCTATTTGCTGGGCGAAGAACCCACTGCGGGCAGCGTTAATCGCCAACGCATGCGGCTATTGGGCAGCGCAAGGGGCAATGTACCGGCAGGCTTTACGACGCTTTCTTTTGCCGCACCGCTGTTATTGAATGCTGGGCAAACGGCTGTTGTTTTTCTCCAAGGCCTTAATGCTAACGATTTTCGTATAGAGCAGTTCACACAGGCTACGCCAGTTGAAGACAACAACATCCGCGTTTTCCCAGGCCGCAAGTCCACAACAACTTTTACCACAGGCAGCCAAATGGCCTTGCCTGCTGCCCGTGTGCTGGTGCGCAACCCAGCCGACAGCATCCAGTGGCGAAATGCCAGCGGACAATTGCTCGGCAATGGTATTTTACACCAACGACAAATGCCGGCTTCGCCTGATTTAGTGATACTGCAGCAGTACAAAAATGGCTGTGCGTACCTTGATACCGCCTTGTTTACGCCTTCAGGCAGCATAGACCTCGGTGTAGTAGCCTTGTTGCAGCCGGCTTTGGCAGACGTGTTGCCGGGCGTTTTTTACCCTGTGAAAGTGGCCATCCGCAATTATGGAAGTCTTGATATCTCGAGCTACACCATGGCTTACCGGGTGAATGGAGTGGAACTGAGCATCACCCCTGTAGCGCAGCTCATTCCTGCCGGCGATACGATTCATTATACCTTTCCGCAGTCGTGGACCTGGGTCGAAACAGGCGCGATTGTATTTTGTGCCTACCCACGAGGGTTAGGGCTGGATGTGCAAACGAGCAACGACACCCTTTGTCAAGCGCGTTTCCCTACCTCCGTAGCTGAAAATGAACTTGGGGCACTCAAAATTTACCCAAATCCTGCCCAAAACCACTTTTGGTTAGAAGCGGCTGCCGAACTCACGGCAGCTCAACTCTTGGTGTATGACGCGCAAGGGCGCAGCATTTTTAAGCAAAATATAGCGTTGGAGCAGGGTGAGCGGCAGCAAATCGATTGTAGCCAGTGGGCCAATGGCTTGTACCATTACCAGCTTCTGCAGGGCAAAAAGCACAGCAGCGGTCGCTTGGTATTGCAGCGTTAGCAGCAGCCCAAAAGCTCAATTATTGGCCGCTGAGGTATGTTTGTGTGCTTTGATTGCTCGGATTGCTGAAAAAACTGGCTGTTTTTCCGTACTCAATGATGTTGCCTTTGAACATGAAGGCAGTTTTGTCGCTAGTGCGCTTGGCCTGCTGCATGTTGTGGGTCACGAGAATGATGGTAATCTCGCTTTTAAGCTGTTTCATCAGTTCCTCGAGCTTCGCGGTGCTCAGTGGGTCAAGGGATGAGGTGGGTTCATCCATCAGCAAAATACTCGGTTCCACAGCCAAAGCGCGGGCAATACACAGGCGCTGCTGCTGACCTACCGAAAGCGCCATGGCTGGTTTGCTGAGCTTGTCTTTCACTTCTTCCCAGAGACTTACTTGCAGCAG
>CAMCHJ010000033.1 GCA_945874665.1 Chitinophaga pinensis
GTGCCTACATCATTCACATAAACGCGCCAGGCATTGGCGAAAAAGTGGTGAAGTGGTTTGGTGTAATGCGTCCAATTGACCTTGATACATTCTAATCATAAATGATAAAGAGCATGAAATTAGAACTTATAAAAAAGACAGGCCTGGTATGTTAAATCCAGCATGGCCTTACAAGCTGAGCGGCAAAATGCTTGCTACAGGGTAGGGCTTTATGGCGTATGCATAGAGGAGGTTGCTAAACAACAGGGGCGAAGGCCGGAACCTGGTCATGTCTTAAAAAAGAGTTCTATTTAAGTGTTCAAGAGCAGCTGAACTTGGTATTTTTGAATAAAGTTTGCGATTAAGGTTATGAATGAGACAGAAAAGCGGCTAATTGATTTTTATCAATTGGTACCGCACCCCGAAGGAGGCTACTACAAAGAAACGTACAGATCTGATGTGCTTTTAGACCAATCCACTTTGCCGTCCCCATTTTTAGGCCACAGACACTGTTCTACCGCAATTTATTTTTTACTGGTCGAAGCGTCATTTTCGGCCTTTCATAAAATATTATCGGATGAGTGCTGGCATTTTTATGAAGGAGCCGCAGTAGCTATTCACGTGCTACACCCCAATGGGACCTATGAATTAATTAAACTGGGCAACCGGATAGATGTGGGAGAGCAATTTCAAGCCATTGTGCCAGCGGGTGCCTGGTTCGCTTCAAAAACACTCGGAGCCTATTCCTTGGTGGGTTGTACGGTGTCGCCAGGCTTTGATTTTAATGATTTTGAACTGGCCAACGCGGATGAATTGACGCAAATGTATCCAGAGCAAAGTACATTGATTCAACAATTTTGCAGGAGCTAGCTTTCACCAACACCTCAATGCCGGTGCGGTATTTTATGGGGACGAGTTGTTTTTAAGTTGCCCCGACAGTCAATGCACAGCAAAGTGCTACAGCAACAGGGGCTGTGAGATCTCATGGAATGCTTTCTACAGCCTTAAGACAAAGAACAAGGCCGCATGCTGTCTTGAAAAAAACCTAACCTGTACATTCGGTTTTTGTGGATAAGGATTTTTTGAATACATTGAGCAGTGCTATGGGCCCTATGAAACAGCTTTTTATCTTAATCGCCTTATTGTGTTGTGCTACCGATGTGCTGGCACAACAGCAGCCAGTGCCGATACGCACCGAGCGCATTCCCATTTTCAACGGCGACACCCTCATGCGCCACCATTTTCCAGCTTTTGAAAGCTTGCCAGCGCGCTGGGTGGATGTGTGGCTGCCAAAAAATGCAATGGCATCGGGGCCTATGGCGCTCCTACTGGCGCAAGATGGACAAAACATTTTTGATCCAAGTACGGCCTACGGGGGCCAAAGCTGGGAGCTGCATGTGGCGGTACGGCGCCTGCTCTACAGTCAACAAATCAAGCCTTGTGTGGTGGTGGGCATCTGGAACACACCCAACCGCTTTAACGAATATCTGCCCAGTCCAGCCATCGTTGGTTTAGACACAGCGGCCTTCGCCATCCTAAAAGCTGAGCGCACGGCTGCGCCACAAAGTGATGCTTATGCTGCTTGGATCGATCAAGTGTTGATGCCATTTTTAACGGCCAACTATCCGATTTCCCAGGCGGCAGAGGATCGTTTTTTAATTGGCGCCAGCATGGGGGGACTCATTTCTTCCTATCTCCTGGCCAAGCTGCCGACCCAATTTGGCGGTGCCATGTGTTTGAGCACCCACTGGCCGTTGAGCTTAAAGCGCAATGAGCTGGCTTTTTCAGCGCCATACCGCAGTTGGTTGCTCAAGCAAATGCCGGTTTTACAGCACAAACGTTTGTACATGGACCATGGCGATTTAACCCTCGATAGCTTTTACGCCATCCACCAGCAGGCGTTTGATGCGGCTTGGAACAGCAAAACTGCTTTCCCTGCTAATTACCGGTCACTTTCATTTGAGCAAGCAGCCCACAACGAAGTGAGTTGGCGTGAGCGCCTCCACTTACCCTTGTTATTTATGCTCGGCCAATGAAAGGTATTTATGCCATAGCCCTGCTGCTGCTCGCCGTAGCCTGCGCCAAGCCAGAAGTGGCGGAGGTGCATCCGCTCGACAGCTGGTCGGACGAAATCATGTATTTTGCGCTCACCGACCGTTTTGCTGATGGCGATACCACCAACAACGATTTAGGCGACAAAGCCTACGATCCCCATCGCGCCAATACTTTTCACGGGGGAGATTTTGCCGGGATGGCACAAAACATCGCGTATTTAAAGGCACTGGGGGTCACCAGTTTGTGGCTGACGCCGCCTGTAAAAAACCAGGTGTGGTCGCCCGACAGCAGTTTAACCGGCTACCACGGCTATTGGGCGAGTCATTTTGCCAAAACCGACCCGCATTTGGGGAGCCTGCATGACTACCAAGCCTTATCCACCCAGCTCAAAAGTGCCGGTCTGAGGCTCATTCAAGATGTGGTAACCAACCATACAGGCAATTATTTTCAGTACACGGGTCCTTGGCAAGCCGAGGCTCCTTGGCTGAATTACAAACGCATTGGTGCGCCCGAGCAAGAACCCTTTCAGCTCAACGACCCCAACCAAGCGGCCCACCGCCAGGCAGCCATTTACCATTTTACCCCCAACATTGTTAATTACCAGGATTCGGTGGAGAAGCTTCGCGGGCAAATGAGCGACTTAGACGACCTCAATACCTCCAATCCTCGTGTGCTCGACAGCCTCAAGGCCTCGTTTCGGTTTTGGATGGAGGCCGTGCAGCTTGACGGCATGCGTTTCGATACGCCAATGTATGTGGAGCATTCGTTTTGGAACCGTTTTTTGCATGACAGCAGCGTTACGCAACCGGGCCTGTACCCCTTTGCTCGGCAGCAGCATCGGCCTCATTTTTACACTTTTGGCGAGACCTGGGCACATTCGCAGCCCTTTGAAAATACAGGTGAACAAGAGGCGGCCCGCTATTTAGGCACCTCTGAGACCCCTGAAATGGATGGCATCCTCAATTTTCCGATGCAGCACAGTTTGCAGCGGGTGTTTGGCGGCGGGGCGCCCACTTCGGAGCTGCGGTACCGATTAGAGCAGGAGCAAGTGTTTTTTCCGCAGCCTTGGCAAAAGTTGCATTTTATCGACAACCACGACATGCCGCGGTTCCGAAGCATGACCTCAGCTGCTGCCACACAGCAGGCTTTGGCCTTCATACTCACCATTCCAGGTATTCCTGTGCTGTACTACGGCACCGAACAGGGTTTTACAGAAACGCGCCCGAACATTTTTGGTCAACTTGATACGCTTTCAGCCGACTTTTTATTCACCAAAAAGCTCATCCAGCTCCGCAAATCCCATCCAGCCTTTAGCAGGGGCGAGCTGCGGGTGCTCGCAGACGACAGTTTGCAGTCGGGCCTGCTCCTTTACGAGCTTCACTACCAAGACCAGCGCAAATACGTGGCTTTCAACACCAAGGATGTGGCCATCAGTTGTGGTCCTGTTGCCTTAGGCACCGAGCATGGCCGTGTAAATGTGCTTTTTAAACAAGGTGCCGTAACTACAGGCGCCATGGAGGCAGCCGCGCTCAGTTATTTACAGCTTGGTGCACGCGCCATGGTGGTTTTTGAGGTACAGCCGCAAGCGGCAACTACGGTTTCCCAAGCAACTGCAGCCAACATCCAACTCACGCAGTTTCCCCAAGCGCCCATTACCGAGGCAGTTTGGCAGTTTAGCGGCACCTACGAGGGCATCGACAGTTTGGTGGGTTGGGTAGCTGGTTTGGCGGCCTTGCCTGTGGATTTGCAGTGGGCGGCTGGCAAGTTCGAAGGGCATGTGCAAACCGCTGCTGTGCCCCAAGGTCAGCACCAGTTGCAGTGGGTAGGGTATTATCAAAACAAAGTAGTTTTTGCTGATAGGATGGCCTTTGAAACGGCTTTGCCGAGGAAAAAGCTGTTTACCGTCACCGATCCGCGCGGTGATGATTTGGGTCCAACTGGCAGTTACCGGTACCCCAAGGCTTTTGGTGATTTGCGCTCGCTCGATTTGGCAGGCTTAACCGTCTTGGCGCAAGGCAGCGCGGTTACCTTAGAAATAGACTTGCACACGCCCTTTTCTACCCAGTGGAACCCGCCTTTGGGCTTCGATCACCTGCAATTTTTTGTGTTTTTGAATCTCAATGCGGCGGCAGGTACCCGTTTTTATCCCCCGTTACGTTATCAAAGCACTCAAAAAAATGGCTTTACCCATGTGGTTACCGGCAATGGTTGGCAAATTGGGCTGCAGCAATGGCAAGCCGATGGCCGCTTGACAACGGTAGCTGGGGCACCCGACCTACAATTGCTCAGCAGCACCAAACTCTCGCTGCGGTTGTCGCCCGAAATGCTCGGCTTTCCTGCGTCGTTAGAGGCTTTGGAGTTAACGCTGTTGACTTGGGACAGCGCAGGCGAGGGGGCGCTGCGGCCGTTGCAGGCTGTGGCGGGCGATTACAGCTTTGGCGGCGCCAAAAAGGCGGATGCGGCCATGTGGATGGACAGGATAGAGGCCGACTGGCGGGTTGATAGTTCAAAAAAGTAGTTAGCGCTACGCCTATGCCACAGCCATCTTAACATACTTTCTGTTAGATTTTACAAATTTATGCTGTGGAATTGAAGTCTATAAGTAAGCATAAATGAGATGTAATTACTTGGCTGTTAGGCTATTTTATTTTTTAATACCAGGTACATTTTTTTTAGAATCAAAAAAACCAGTTATCTTGTCGATGTTTAGTTAAATTCTCCGTCATGATAAAACTACTATTCACACTCCTTTTTATCTGCTCAACAGCTATGTGGAGCCAGGCCCAATCGTATTACACATCACCTGACGATAGTATGTACCGGGTTGTTAAAACTGACGGTAATATTTTAATTGGAAAGTTACTTCAAAATGATGCCCGAGAGATTTTGTTGCGCACGGAAGATGGCCGCGAAATCTACATTCCGCAGCATGTGATCAAACGCTTGGAGCCGCTATCTGGTGAAAGACGGAGTGTAGCGGGTGAGTATACAGGTGAGGACAGATTTTCTACCCGTTATTTTATCACCACCAACGGCTTGCCTATCAAAAAAGGTGAACATTATGTGCAGTGGAATTTATTTGGACCAGATTTTCAGTTTGCTTTGGCAGATGATTTGGGAGTAGGTCTCATGACTTCTTGGCTCGGAACACCGCTCATCGGAACGATTAAAAAAAGCTGGAAGCTGAACGAAGAAGCGCAGTTTGCCATCGGAGGTTTGGTGGGCACCGGGTCTTGGATTTCGCCTGATTGGGGTGGCGCCTTGCCTTTTGCTACGGTTTCACTTGGCGACAGACAACGTAACATCGCTTTTTCGGCAGGTTATGGTGCCATTTGGAATGATGGCGTAACAACTGGTCGTGCCTTGGTAAGTGTTGCTGGTATGGTAAAGCTTTCTTCACGCTTAAGTTTGGTGTTTGATTCCTTTATTATGCCTCCAGCACCTTCTGAGCTTGTTACTTATACATATCAAGAGTTTGTTATTGATCCAGTAACAGGTGTAGGGTCTTATCAGACGCGCAGAGATTCCTATCTACAAACCAGACCAGGTTTTGCTTTGTTAATTCCAGGCATTCGCTGGCACCAATCAGAAGGCAAAGCCATACAGTTTGGTTTTTCTGGAATCATCACGGATGATGGCTCTTTCCCAGTTCCGATGGTGATGTGGTATCGCAACTTAAATTAATG
>CAMCHJ010000034.1 GCA_945874665.1 Chitinophaga pinensis
TTGAAAAAATATCCCGGACATTTGCAGGCACAACAAATACTTCAATCGCTTTCTTGATTTATGGCCAAACCAAAACCACGGCGCGCCACAGCTGCCAAACCGAACACCTCCAAAGTAAAACGCATGCTTTATGCACTGCTGGGGGTCGTTGTTTTTTCTGGACTCCTACTCGGCTACAACCTTTACCAGCGCACTTACCGCACCAATGTAAGCACTGGTTTGCCTGGGGAACTCAGCTACCTCGAAATCCCCACCGGCAGTGAATATCGCGATGTGCTCTTTCTGCTTCAGCAAGGCAATATTTTAAAGGATGTGCCTTCTTTTGAATGGGTAGCGCAAAAAGCGGGCTATCCCGAACGGGTGCTGCCCGGCCGCTATAAAATTGAGCAGGGCATGAACAATTTTGATTTGGTAAAGATGTTGGCTTCGGGTAAACAAGAGCCCGTACGACTCGTCATCAATAAATTTCGAGACAAATACGACCTCTTTGGTGCCGTGGCCAGGCGGTTAGAAGCCGATTCCACGCGTTTAGTGCAGCTTTTTACCGACGACAAGCTCATGCGCAAGCACGGCTTCAACCAAGAAAACTCGCTGGCCATGATCATCCCCAATACCTATGAATTTTATTGGAACACCAGCGCCTTGGAGTTTATGGAAAAGATGCTCAAAGAAAATGCGGCCTTTTGGACCGCCGAGCGCAAGGAAAAAGCAAGAAGATTGGGACTAGAACCTACTCAAGTGATGACATTGGCGTCGATTGTGGAAGAAGAAACCAATCAGCTTCAGGAAAAAGGAACCATCGCACGGGTATATTTAAACCGGTTGGCCATCGGCATGAAGCTGCAGGCCGATCCAACAGTGCGTTTTGCCATCGGCGATTTTAGCATCAAACGGGTACGCGGCGCCATGCTCAATCACCCTTCGCCTTACAACACCTATTATGCCGATGGGTTGCCTCCGGCGCCTATTTGTACACCGTCCATTCCTACCATCGACGCAGTTTTAAACAGCAGTCCCAACGATTATCTGTACTTTTGTGCACGGGAAGATTTCTCAGGCCTACACAGCTTCGCCAAAGACTACCGCGATCACCAGCGCAACGCTCAGAAATACCAAAAAGCGCTCAACCAAAGGAATATCCTCCGTTAAATGTACAGCCAGCTCACTACATACCGTGTTTGTTATGCCGATACCGATCAAATGCAATACATGTATTACGGTAACTATGCACGCTTGTATGAAATTGGCAGGGTAGAGGCCATGCGGGCACTCGGGTTTTCGTACAAGGCCTTTGAGGAGCAAGGTATTTTGATGCCAGTGT
The DNA here is from genome assembly GCA_945874665.1 of Chitinophaga pinensis. GTDB lineage: Bacteria > Bacteroidota > Bacteroidia > UBA7662 > UBA7662 > PNNG01. Next base: position 1,322 of record CAMCHJ010000034.1, read on the forward strand.
TGGATTTACAAGCGAAGTACTTGCAACCTGCGCGCTACGACGAATTGCTGCAAATCAAAACAACGGTTTTAGAACCGCCAACGGTCCGCATCAAGTTTAAATACGAGGTGTTCAACGAGCAAAAAGTGCTTTTAAATGAAGGATTTACCACTTTGGTGTTTGTAAATAAACTAACCAACAAGCCTTGCAAGGCGCCGGCCGACTTTTTATCCGCGCTTCAAAAACACTTTGTATGAACAAGTGGCTCGAAATCTTTTATACGTGGAGGCCTATTCAGATGCTTGTTTTAATGCTCAAACGCATTAAGCTAGGCAAGCAATACCAAGTACCGCTTTACGATGTGTTGGTTTTCTTTTTCAGAGAAATCACCAAGCCAGATTTAACGATGCGGGCCTCAGCCATTACTTTTAGCTTCTTTTTAGCCCTTTTTCCGGGGACGCTGTTTTTGTTTACCCTCATTCCGTATATCCCAATTGCCGATCTAGACGAGGTTATTTTGCAGTTTTTTAGCGAAGTGATGCCAGACAATGCGTTTGATGCAGTAAAAACAACAATCTCCGACATCGTAAGCAAGCAGCAATCGGGCTTGCTTTCGTTCGGTATCTTGTTGGCTTTGTTCTTTTCTACAAATGGACTCAATACCCTCATGGAGTCGTTCAACAAGTCGTACGATATTTTTGAATCACGGAGTTTTTTGTACCAGCGGGGCATGGCCTTGCTACTTACCTTGTTGGAAGTAGCTGTTTTGGTGGTGGCCGTGGTGCTTATTTTGGGAGGCAGCTTGGTTATCGATGTTTTGGTGATGTATGGCCTCATTAAGGCCAGTTACATCGCTATTTTATTTCGCGTAATGGAGTGGCTCATCATTTTGGTACTCATTTACATAGGCGTAAGCTTGCTCTATTATTTCGGACCAGCAGTAAATAAGCGATGGAAATTCTTTTCTATAGGGTCTATTGTGGCAACCCTGTTGTTTATCATCACCTCCACAGCCTTCTCTTATTACATTAATCACTTTGGAACCTACAACAAGCTCTATGGCTCTATCGGCACTTTAATTGTGGTGATGGTGTGGATGAATCTAAACTCCTTGATCATTTTGGTAGGCTTTGAATTGAATGCCGCCATTTATATCAACCGATCTTTGCTCATTGCAGCAAGACAAAGAGAAGCGGTGGAAGAGCGCAGTGAATCAGCTTCTGACGCGCTGGAATAAAAAAAGAACGCGTTGCTTGCTACAAATGATAATGCTCTTATCTTTGCACTCTCCATAAAGGCCCAGGTGGTGAAATTGGTAGACACGCTACTTTGAGGGGGTAGTGGGAGTATTCCTGTGCTGGTTCGAGTCCAGTCCTGGGCACCAAAAAAAAAGGCCTGTCATAAACGTGACAGGCCTTTTGCATTTTAGCAGTTTTACAGCTTTACAAAGCGCAATTGCTGTTGTGCTTTACCATCGGAGAGCTGGAGGTGGTACACGCCAGGACTTAAGCCCTCCACATTCAATGGCAGTTTGGTTGTTCCGCCATCCTTTTGGTGCCTAATTTCTTTGATTACACGACCTCTGCTATCGGTAATTAAAACGCGAACATCTGAACCAGCGTCGCCTAAATCTAACGTCATTACTTCTTTAACAGGATTTGGATAAATGCTTGCATTAAAGGCATTTAATGTAGCCACACTCGTATTGTTCACTTGAACCGTAATGGGGATGCAAATGGTGTCGTTGCCGGGAATAATATCACCATTCATTTCAACCCAAATACAAAAATTGGCACTGGTGGTGGTTGGGGCAGTGATTGGCGTATTAAAGGTGTAGGTAAGCGAGTCGCCAGGACCTAAGATGTTAGCAAAAAGATTTTCGGTTACAATAGGATTGTTACCGAACCTATATCTGAGGCTAATGGCTTGGTTAATCAACACGCCCTCATTTCTAATCTTGAGGATGGGTGCGGTTGCCGTTGTAAGGATGACATTGGGAGCTGGAGCCAGCAGTTGTGAAGCAGCAATGTCTTCTACCAAAACCACACTGCTTTGAACGCCCAGCAGGAAGTCTTCCGTAGAACGTGCTCTGTAGCCGGCCCAGCTGCCACCTAATACTTCATAGGCACGGAACGAAATGGGTAATGTCAAATCCCTGGCTAAGGTAATGGAAGAGCCAGCGGGCATTTCCCACAATATATAAAAGCCACCTGACGATACCGTAACGGGGGTAGATAAGGCCACATTGCTAAAGCTGTTTAGCGCAAAAGTGCCGGAGGTAGCAAATGTTGAATCGAGCCTAGTGCCCGGCCCGCCGTTTGGTCCGTTGTCGTCAAAGATCTTAAGAATACAACCCGACATAGTGGCATCGGAAGTGATGAACATGCGATAGGCATCTATTTTACATGGGTAGTAGGGAGGTTTTATGTAATAGCCAATGCCGCCAGAGCCACCCGACCAGCTCAAGCCCGCACCATCTGGCGTGCCATCTGAGTAATCAAGGTTAATACTCAAGGCAGTGGTGTCGACCGCTATGATTTTGGTTCTTAGGGTATTGTTAGCGGCTACTAAGTCGCCAGCAATGCCCGATACAGTTGTGCTCATGTCAAAAATGCCAGGCGTAACGGCATTTAAACTGTTTGCAAAAGTAATGGCCGTGTCAGCCCCTGGCGGTAGACTGCCAATCGAATTGCTGTTGGTCACAGGAGTGGTGCCAGTGCGACTTACCGTACTGTTGATGTTGATGGCACCGAGAGGCTGGTTGCCAAAATTCTTGATGTTGGTATTTAAGGTTGTAGGATTGTTGGTTTTGGTAAACACCGCACCGTTGCCTTCACTCATATTCCAATAAACGCCGCCATCAATGGCTTGATAAGTAACTGTTTGGGGATAAGAGTATTTGATCGAATAATTGGCTACTGGATAAATGTTTTTACTGTGTTGCAAACCAAGTTGCCCTGTAATGTTTTCAATGCCTACGGTAATGTCGTTCGACTGGGTTAAGCCGCTCTGCGCAAGGTAGTTGAAGGTGATGGAGCTGTCGGCCCTGTTCAAAATAACTTGGAAACTATTTGTTCCGGTATAGGCGGGATTGGCATTTACCCAAAAAGGCACATTGATCCAGCTGACACAGATGGTATCTCCCGCACTGTAATAATAGCATGTTGCTGGGTTGCCTGCACCTGAGAAGTTTAAGTCAGACAGCAACGGCGCTATAAAATCTTGCGGTGCTACTGTGCTCGGTATGATAGGAAAAGGAGAGGCGATGTTAGCCCCGTTAAAGGATAAATAACCGTTAGAGCCAATCCATACTTGCTCAGGATTGTACCAGTAGTATTTAAATCCGCTCACAAAGCCAAAAGGCCCAACCACGTTGTCGTCACTTAAGCCAGTAACTTGTGTGCCGATGGTGGTGATGTTGAACCATGCAAAGGTCGGTCCACCAGGTTCGTTCGAATCCTTCCAGGTGTAACCGTAGGCATCTGGCCCGCCTGCGCCAAGTTGCGCATGACTCTGTAGGCTTACCAATGCCAATCCAAGTAGTAAGAACTTTTTCATACAAAAAATTTAGAATTTGAATCTAAGCATTCTCAGCAGTAATTCAAAATTTAAGTGCAGCAGGAGGCAGGTGCTTTTGCTGTAGCAAATTAAAATGTGCTGGCAACTTGGGTTTGCAATAGCCTTTTAAGTCGAGGGTATGTAAAATGCTGTTTTTAGATAGTCACTCATTTGATAATCAGCGCCTAATAGAAAGTCGTGTTTTTTTATCTCACGAAGGCTGGTTAAAATGCCATTTTACTTACCTTTGCCCTCGGAGAGATGGCAGAGCGGTCGAATGCGGCGGTCTTGAAAACCGTTGACTGTTACAGGTCCGGGGGTTCGAATCCCTCTCTCTCCGCTGAGTACAGTTCGCAACTGTACGAAAAGTGTGTAAGTCGTTGATTTACACACTTTTTTTTGTTCTTTACTTTCCGAAAATGTTCGCGTTTGTACGCCAATTGGGTTTCCTTCTGGTGACCCCTTTTCAAAAATCAAAAAGGGGTCAACGGTGTACGAACAAATACGAACATAATAGGACTGAAAATCAACAAGATAAGCTTGATTTAGCCGAGGGGTAAACGTAGTTTTGTAATCAAAATGGGGGGCACAATTAAACACAATTGCGCCTTATGTCGTCAAAAACAACATTCAGTCTGGTGTTCTACATCAAC
>CAMCHJ010000035.1 GCA_945874665.1 Chitinophaga pinensis
ACCAGCCAATGGGCCGTCGTTGGCAGTCCATTCGGCTGCAATTGTGCGAGTCTCCGCTGGTAACTGCGGGCAAACAAAATGCGACGTATAAAAAGAGGTAAATTCATCAAAGCAGCTCTTCAAACTCGTTTTCAGTTAAAATTTTAACACCCAAATCTTGGGCTTTTTGCAGCTTGCTAGGACCCATGCCGTCGCCAGCCAGCAAGTAATCGGTTTTGCCACTTACACCTGAAAGCACTTTTCCGCCGTTTTGTTCTATCAATTGCTTGAGTTCATCGCGCTCATGACGTTCAAAAACACCTGAAATCACAAAGCTAAGTCCTTGCAGCTTGTCCGAAACCACCACATCCTCGTCGGTATTGCGTTCAAGTTGCAAGCCATGCCGCTTTAGGTTGGCAATAACCAGTTTATTTTGCTCTTGTGCAAACCAGGCCACTACATTGTGGGCAATTTTTTCTCCTATTTCGTTGATGGCTACGAGTTCTTCCTGACTGGCTGCCGCAAGTATTTCTACCGTTGGGAAGTGTTTTGCCAAGGTTTTGGCCACGGTTTCGCCCACCAGCCGAATGCCAATCCCGAAAAGCACCCGCTCATACGAAATTTGTTTCGAGGCCTCAAGGCCCTCCAATAGATTGCGCACCGATTTGTCGCCCATGCGCTCGAGACCCAACAGATCATCGTAGTTTAATTCGTAAAAATCGCTGACCTGCCGCACCAAACCAGCTTCAAAGAGCTGCACAATGGTTTCTTTGCCGATGCTGTTTAGGTCCATGGCTTTGCGGGCTACAAAATGCTCGAGGCGGCCGAGCTGCTGCGGGGGACAAATACTGTCGTTGAGGCAGTAGTGGATGGCTTCGATTTTCTCGAGCGTGCTGCCGCAATCTGGGCAAAGTTTGATGAACTGCACTTTTTCAGCACCAACCGGTCGTTTGGCCACGTCAACCCCCATTACTTTAGGGATAATCTCACCGCCTTTCTCCACAAAAACCTGGTCGCCCACATGCAAATCGAGCCGTTCGATTTCGGCCTCATTAAACAACGAAGCGCGTTTTACCACCGTTCCAGCAAGTAAAACAGGCTTGAGATTGGCCACGGGTGTTACCGCGCCGGTGCGGCCCACTTGGTAGCTCACCGTTTCGAGGATGGTGCTAGCCGTCATCGGCTTGTACTTGTAGGCAATGGCCCAACGCGGCGATTTAGCCGTATAGCCAAGCTCATCGCGCTCATTAAAATCATCTACCTTAATCACGATGCCGTCGATGTCGAAACGCAGCTCACTGCGGTGCTGCTCCCAATAGTCAATAAAGGCCATTAAACCATCCAAATTGGTAGGTGCCGTGGCCTGCTCACACACTCTAAAACCCCAGCTTTTGGCGGCTTCCATGCTTTGATGGTGGGAGGCAAAACGTTTTTCGTCACTGTTGAGGTAATACAAAAAGCAGTCGAGCTTGCGACGACCCACCTCAGCAGGGTTTAGCAGTTTGAGCGAGCCTGAGGCGAAGTTGCGGGGATTGGCATAGGGCTCTTCGCCCGCCGCCAAACGCAGCTCGTTGAGCTTTTCGAAATCGTTGCGCTGGATAAACACCTCGCCGCGCATCTCAAAAAAATCAGGATAACCGCTGCCACGCAACTGTAAAGGAATGGAGCGGATGGTTTTTACGTTGGCTGTTACCACATCGCCTTTTTGGCCGTCGCCGCGGGTGATGGCTCGTACTAATTTGCCTTTTTCGTAGGTTAAAGAGATAGCTACGCCGTCGAATTTGAGCTCGCCCACGTATAAAGCAGGCTTGCCGAGACCTTTTTGTACACGTTCGTCGAAAGCTGCTAGCTCCTCACGCGAGTAAGTATTGCCCAAAGAAAGCATGGGGAAGCGGTGTGGTGCATTTTCAAATTTGGAGAGCACTTGACCTCCAACACGCTGGCTCGGCGACTGAGGTGATAAAAAACGCGGCCAAGCCGATTCTAGCAGCTGCAGTTCTTGCATCAATAGGTCAAAATCTTGGTCGCTAATACTCGGCTCGTCGAGCACGTAATAGCGGTGATTGTGTTCGTTTAATTGATGGGTTAATGCTTGTATGCGCGCGAAAGCTTCCTGCTCGGTCATGTCTTGAAAAATTGAGTGAATATCGTAACTTCAACGCAACCAATGAAGTGTTTTAGTCTTTTCTGTTGCTTTCTGCTGCTGTTGTCTTGCAAAAAAGAGTCGGCCCAAGCCCCCATCACCAGCCAAGTATATTGCTTTGGTAAATGGCACTCAACATGCTATTTTACTGCCTGAAGCCGTTCACTTCGGCTTTTTTACCCGTTCTCGAAAATGAAAAAAGACCCGCGAAGGGTCTTTGATCGTTTTTCAGTTGATTAAATGGCTGTTCGAAGCTTACGCCTCATGAAACTCACCCATCGCACAAAACTTTTCGATGCGCGTTTCTATGCGTTTGTCGGCAGGCATGGCATCCAATTCCGCCAAAGAGCTGATCAATTGCTGTTTGAGGGTTTGCGCCATGATTTCAGGATGGTTGTGTGCGCCACCTATGGGCTCTGGAATAATGCCGTCGATGAGTTTGTTTTTCAACATTTCTTCGGCTGTCAGTTTGAGTGCATCGGCAGCTACTTCTTTGTAATCCCAGCTTCTCCATAAAATAGAGCTGCACGACTCCGGCGAAATCACCGAATACCAGGTGTTTTCGAGCATAAATACGCGGTCGCCCACGCCAATACCAATGGCACCACCTGAGGCACCTTCACCAACGATTACACAAATCACGGGTACTTTAAGCATAAACATCTCTTTGATGTTGCGGGCAATGGCCTCAGCCTGACCCCGTTCTTCAGCTTCTATACCTGGAAATGCGCCCGGTGTATCAATAAAAGTAACAATTGGCTTGCCGAATTTCTCGGCCATCTTCATCAAACGAAGGGCTTTGCGGTAGCCTTCGGGATTGGCCATGCCGAAGTTGCGGTATTGGCGCATTTTGGTGTTGATGCCTTTTTGGTGACCAATAAACATTACAGTACGGCCCTCTAAGCTCGCAAAACCACCTACAATGGCCTTGTCATCACCAAAACAGCGGTCGCCGTGGATCTCCACAAAATCGCTGCACATCTGCTCTATGTAATACAAGGTGTATGGGCGCTCCATGTGACGCGATACCTGTACCTTTTGCCAGCCGGTAAGGTTGGAGTACAATTCCTTGCGCTCCTTTTCTATGCGCTGCTCCAATTCCGAAATAGACTTGGTTACGTCGGCCTTGCCTTTTTCTTGTATTTCCTTCAGTTTGTCGAGTTCTTCGTACAACTCCTGAATGGGTTTCTCAAATTCTAAGAATATCATACCTTCAGATTTGGGCAGCTAAGATAGGTAATCTCCCCAAACCGACCGCCAAAAGCTATCCACATCATTAGAAAGGGAAAGCATCGGATTCAAATAAAAAGGTAAAGAACCGAAAAGCCCTCTCAAAATTGCTTCTGAGAGGGCTTTTGCGGTCCGGACGGGACTCGAACCCGCGACCCCATGCGTGACAGGCATGTATTCTAACCAACTGAACTACCAAACCA